>NZ_CP104172.1:0-1695000 GCF_025200885.1 Bradyrhizobium huanghuaihaiense
ATGAACACATCGGAACAGGATCGCTGGTCACGCGTGAAGGGTCGGCTGCGCTCGAGCGTTGGCGAAGACGTCTATACCAGCTGGTTTGCACGCATGGATCTCGAAGGCGTGCAGGAGGAGAGCGTGCGGCTCTCGGTGCCGACCCGCTTCCTGAAGAGCTGGATCCAGGCCCATTATGCCGAGCGCGTGCTGTCGTGCTGGCAGGCCGAGATGCCGGAAGTGCATCGTATCGATCTCACCGTTCGCTCCGCGGTGCGCCCGGTGGCGCCGCCGAAGGAAGCGCCCGCGCCGGTCGAGGCGCGCCGCGCGCCTGCGCCGGAGCTGCGTTCGACCGCGACCGCACCGGTCTCGGCCAATCATGATGCGCTCGGCGGCTCGCCGCTCGATCCGCGCCTGACCTTTGCGAGCTTCGTCGTCGGCCGCTCCAACACGCTGGCCCATGCGGCCGCGCGCCAGGTCGCCGAGGGACGCCGCGGCGACCCCGTCATGTTCAACCCGCTCTACATCCATGCCGGTGTTGGCCTCGGCAAGACGCATCTGCTCCAGGCCGTGACCTGGGCCGGCAATTCCGGCAACGAGCGCAAGGTGCTGTATCTCACGGCCGAGAAATTCATGTACGGCTTCGTCGCCGCGCTGAAGACGCAGACGGCGCTGGCCTTCAAGGAAGCGCTGCGCGGCATCGACGTGCTCGTCATCGACGATCTGCAGTTCCTGCAGGGCAAGTCGACGCAGGCCGAGTTCTGTCACACGCTGAACGCGCTGATCGATGCCGGCCGCCAGGTCGTGATCGCGGCTGATCGTCCGCCGTCCGATCTCGAGAGCCTGGATGATCGCGTGCGCTCGCGCCTTGCCGGCGGCCTCGTGGTCGAGATGGGCTCGCTCGGCGAGGAGCTGCGCCACGGCATTCTCAAGTCGCGCGTCGCCGCGGCCCGCGCCCATCACGCGACCTTCGACGTGCCGGAGGAGGTGCTGCATTATCTCGCGCGCACCATCACCCATAACGGCAGGGATCTCGAAGGCGCGATCAACCGCCTCTTGGCGCACTCCAAGCTCAACAACCAGCCGGTGACGCTGGAGATGGCCGAGCGCGAGGTGCGCGACCTGGTCCGGCCGCAGGAGCCGAAGCGGATCAAGATCGAGGACATCCAGCGCGTGGTGGCCCGGCAGTACAACGTCAGCCGCTCCGACCTCCTGTCCTCGCGCCGCACCGCCAACGTGGTCCGCCCGCGCCAGGTGGCGATGTACCTCGCCAAGACGCTGACCCTGCGCTCGCTGCCCGAGATCGGCCGCCGCTTCGGCGGACGCGATCACACCACGGTGCTGCATGCCGTGCGCAAGATCGAGGCGCTGGTCTCCAAGGACACCGCGCTGTCGGAGGAAGTGGAGTCGCTGAAGCGCCAGCTTCAGGAATAAAGGCCTATTTCTTCTTTTCACCTCTCCCCGCTTGCGGGGAGAGGTCGGATCGCCCTTGCGATCCGGGTGAGGGGGTACAGGTCCATCGGCAGGCTCACCCGCGGAGAGAGGCCCCTCACCCCAACCCTCTCCCCGTAAGAACGGGGCGAGGGAGCGCACCTGTGTCTGGGCGACGGTTACGCTTCTGCCTGTAAATCGTGGGGAACTGCCCCCCAACCCTTGAATCCGGGGGCCATCCGAGACACCTTGCGCGACCCTGACGGCTTTGGTCATATCGGCTGGATGACCCGGCTTTTCGGGGTCTTCGGTGCCGTGGCGCGCGTCCCGCCGCCCGGCCTTCTCATCTTGGGGATCGGGCGAGTAGTGCAATGAAGGTTACGGTCGAACGCGCGCAACTCCTGAAGTCACTGGGCCATGTCCACCGCGTGGTCGAGCGCCGCAACACGATCCCGATCCTCGGCAACGTGCTGGTCCGGGCCGAGAACGCCAAATTGTCGCTGAAGGCGACCGACCTCGACCTCGAGGTGACGGAAACGCTCGCGGCGGAAACCGCGACCGCCGGTTCCACCACCGTGCCGGCGCACATGTTCTACGACATCGTGCGCAAGCTGCCTGACGGCTCGCAGATCGTGCTGGAAGCCGACGGCGACCGCGCCGTGCTGGCGATCCGCGCCGGCCGCTCGCGCTTCACGCTGCAGACGCTGCCGGAGAATGATTTCCCGGATCTGGCCGCCGGCGACATGTCGCATTCGTTCTCGCTGGCCGCCAAGGACGTCAAGCGGCTGATCGACCGCACCCAGTTCGCGATCTCGACCGAAGAGACGCGCTACTATCTCAACGGCATCTATCTGCATGCCGCCGGCACCGCCAAGGCCGCCACCCTGCGCGGCGTTGCCACCGACGGCCACCGCCTCGCCCAGCTCGACCTGGTGCAGCCCAAGGGCGCCGAGGGCATGCCCGGCGTGATCGTGCCGCGCAAGACTGTCGGCGAGGTTCAGCGCCTGATCGAGGATACCGACGCCGAGATGACGATCGAGCTGTCGCAGGCCAAGATCCGCTTCACCATCGGCAACGTGGTGCTGACCTCGAAACTGATCGACGGCACCTTCCCCGACTATGGCCGCGTCATTCCGCAGGGCAACGACAAGGAGCTCGTCGTCGACAAGAAGGATTTTGAGAACGCGGTCGATCGCGTTTCCACGATCTCCAGCGAACGCGGCCGCGCGGTAAAACTGTCGCTGTCGGCGGGCAAGCTGGTGCTGTCGGTGACCAATCCGGACTCGGGCAGCGCGACCGAAGAGCTCGAGGTCGAATACGCCTCCGACGCCCTCGATATCGGCTTCAACTCCCGCTACCTCCTCGACATCGCCGCCCAGATCGAAGGCGACGTCGCAACGCTCCGACTCGCCGATCCCGGCTCGCCCACCCTGGTCCAGGACCGCGACGACAAGAGCGCGCTGTACGTGCTGATGCCGATGCGGGTGTGAGGGACGTGGTCCCTCGACCACCCATCGGAGCCGTAGGGTGGGCAAAGCTTGCGCCGTAGCTCGAAGAGCGAAGGCGAATGCGTGCCCACCATGCAGCGGCACGAATCGCGGCGAGACGTGGGCACGGCGCGCGCAGAGCGCGCCTTTGCCCACCCTACGGCATGCTCCCGCAAAGGGGAGAGCGCGCGCCCATGACGAATAGAACATGACCCCCTCCCGTATTCATCGCCTGACGCTGACGCATTTTCGCAATTACCGGGCGGCGGGGCTCGAGACGGCGGCTGACATGGTGGCGCTGGTTGGGCCGAATGGGGCGGGCAAGACCAATTGCATCGAGGCGATCTCGTTCCTGTCGCCGGGCCGCGGCTTGCGGCGCGCCACGCTGGAAGACGTCGCCGACAACCAGAGCGACGGCTCCTGGGCGGTGTCGGCGCAGGTCGAGGGCGCGCTGGGGCTGGCGACGCTCGGCACCGGCATCGATGCGCCACATGCCGACAGCGCCGTCAGCCGGCGCTGCCGCATCGACCGCGAGCCGGTCAATTCCGCCGCCAGCTTCGGCGACCATATCCGCATGGTGTGGCTGACGCCGGCGATGGACGGGCTGTTCATGGGCGCGGCGTCCGAGCGGCGGCGCTTCTTCGACCGCCTGGTGCTCGCCATCGACAACGAGCATTCCAGCCGCATCAACGCGCTCGAACGTTCCCTGCGCTCGCGCAACCGCCTGCTCGAGACGCGCAATTACGACGACCATTGGTGTGACGCGATCGAGCGCGAGACCGCCGAGCTCGCCGTCGCGGTCGCCGCAACACGCGGCCAGACCGCGGCGCGGCTGACCGGCATGCTCAACACACGCGCGCAAGCCTCCGCATTCCCGTCGGCGCAGATCGCGCTCGACGGCTGGATGGAGAACGCGCTGCTCCAGGAGACCGCGACCTCGGTCGAGGACCGCTATCGCCAGATCCTGCGCGACAACCGTCCGCGCGATGCCATCGCCGGCCGCACCACCGACGGCCCGCATCTCACCGATCTCCAGGTGATCTACGCGCCGAAGAGCATGCCCGCGCGCGACGCATCCACGGGCGAGCAGAAGGCGCTGCTGATCGGCCTCGTGCTGGCGCACGCCACTCTGGTCGCCGAGATGACCGGCATCGTGCCGCTGCTGCTGCTCGACGAGGTCGTCGCCCATCTCGATCCGAACCGGCGCGCCGCGCTGTTCGACGAGCTGCGCAAGCTCGGCGCGCAGGTCTGGCTGACCGGCGCGGACCCCGCCGCCTTCGCCGAGATTGGCGCCGGCGGCGAAGTGTTTGACGTCGAGAGCGGACGCGTATCGGCCCGGCGCTAGCCGCCGCATTGAACCCGCCCGGTTCCGTCAGCGACTAGCTGCCAGAGGCCGCGCCGACGGTGTCGCAGCCGTTACCGCGCGATCAGATGACGCGCAATCTCTTGGAGAGTGAGATGCGAACGGTAAGGTCCGGGGCGCACGCCCCGGCACGATGGCGAGCGTTTGCGTGCGGCCTCGTTTTCCTCGCAAGCTGCCTGCTTGCGGCAACCGCCAGCGCCTGGGCGCCGCAAATCTCCGTGCTGTTCTCGGCCGAGCTCACGCCGGATCCCGAGACAAAACTGCCCGCGCCGACCCGTTACAGCTACAGGGGCATCCACACCACCGTGGTGAGCGGCATCGAAGCCCCGCTCCGCACCAGGCTGGAGGCGACCGTGCCCGCCGATCTCGGCGACGTGCTCGCCTTCTACCGCACCGAACTCGGCAAGCTCGGCTGGCAGGAGCAGCACGACGGCGCGGTGATCGCCGCCGATCGCGTCCAGCTCGCCTTCGCCTCCCCGCTGGGACCGGCACTGCTGGAGCTCCACCGCAAGGACAGCAGCACCGCGGTCGAGCTGGTGCAGAAGAATTCGGATACGGCGACCAGGGCGAACGTCATGCCCGAACCAGGCCAGGCCAAGGTGGTGTTCTCCAATATCGGCGAGACGGATGCCGCGCTCACGATCGACGCGCGGACCATCACGCGCGCCGGTGGCGCCAACGCCGTCGCACTGGATCTGCCGCCCGGCAAATATCCATACGAAGTGAACGTGCCGGGGCATGCGGCCCATACCAACACCCTCGTCATCGCGGCCGGAGATACCTGGGAGCTCACGGTCGGACGCGACGGCGATGCGTGGTCACCGCTTCATCTTTATTGAGCTGCCTGCTCTCGGTCAGCCCTCCCCGCCCGCTACCAGGGTACCCGGTTGAACCTGCCCGGTTCCTGCCGCGACTTCTCATCCGAGGCCGCGCCGACGGTGTCGCAGCCTGCAATTGCGCGAGGGGTCGACCCGCGCGAAATCCAGGAGTTTTGGCGATGTCGATGATCAAGCGCGGGACGCAGGTCCCGGCACGCTGGCGGCTGCTTGCCTGCGGCCTTCTGCTGATGGCGAGCGCTTCGCTGCCGGCGCGCGCCGACGACGGCATCGTCGACGTCCACGCGCTGCCGCAGCTCGAAGGCGCGGTGGAGAATACGTCGCGGCCCGATCCCTACCGCGTCGAATATCGCATGCCGACGCCAGAATCCGTGACATCGCCGGCGGTGAAGAAGCTCCTCAGCGCGGCCGGCTGGGTGCCCTATGTGCGCCCGCTGGAGGAGAAGAGCACCACGCTGAATTTTAGGAAGGGACGGCAGGGCCTGTCCGTTCATTTCACGCAAGCCCTCGGCCGGCCCGACCAGTCCGTGGTCTATTACTCGACCGACCGGATCTATTCGAACGTGCCGTTTCCAGAAGGCGCCAGCGACATCGTGTTCGACGGCACGAGGCCCTATCTCGGCTGCATCGCGCCCAGCGCGCTCGATGCGACGGCGGACTTCTACAAGAGCCAGATGGATGCGATCGGCTGGCGCAAGCTCCCGCCCGAGACGGCCGCGCGCTGGACGAACAGCCTGGATGAGACCGTTCCGAACGGCGTCCGCACGTTCTTTGAGCATGCCGACAGCGAGGCCACCGGCTTCTACAGGCAGAAGCCCGTCATGCTGACGCTGACGCGCCGTGACGACGGAAAGACCAATGTCGACATCCGCGTCGCGCCGTTCGCCTTGCCCAGCGAGCTCAAGGCCGATGACGATCTTGCCGGCCTGCCGCGGCCGAATCCGACCAAGACGGCCAAGAGCCTCGGCAGCGCAAGCTCCAACAAGCGCGAGATGTCGGCGGCCGCGATGGCCGAGCTGCCCGCGGTGCTCGCCTTCTATCATCGCGAGCTCGCCGCGCGCGGCTGGCAGGAGGACGGCAGCGCGCCGCTCGCGCCCGGCGACGAGGTGGCGATCAAGATCTCCAACACTGATGAAACCGGCGTGCTGCGGCTCGGCCGCAAATACGATTTCACCATGGTCAGCCTGACCGCGCAGGTGAAGGAATCCGCGCTCGCCGCCCGGGCCAAGGCGAAGAAGGAAGCCGACGAGAAGTTCCTTGGGGATGCGCTAGGTGCAGCCAAGCAGCTCATCGCTGCCGACGAAGCGCGGCGCAAGGTGCAGGCGGCCGCGCTGTCCGATGCGCCGCTCAATGCGCTTGCGGGCAGCAAGACGCCCGTGCCGCTGCCGGAGAACGCCGAGGGCGTGAAGTTCGAAGCCAGTGACGGCAGCCTCGAATTCTCGTCGACATCGAGCGTGAAGGCGCTGACCGCGTTCTACCGCGCCTCGCTGAAACCATTGGGCTGGACCGAGCGGCCTTCGGTCATCAACCAGCCCAACATGGCGATGCTGGAATTTGCCAAGGGCGGCAAATCGATCTCCTTCACCGTGCTGCAGATGGGCCCCAAGGTGAGGGTCAGCGCCGAGGGAACGGGCCTCAAGGTCGCCGCCGCCAAGCCTGCGGATAAGCCTGCGGAGATGCAGGCCAGGTCGTCCGAGCCGCTCAAGCCCGACACCGAATCCCAGCTGCCGGTGCCGACGCAGCGGTCGTCGACCTCGCTCGCGACCACAAAACTGCCGGGCACGGAGACCCCGTTCCGCCGCGAGCTGGAAGCGAGCATCCCCGCCCCGCTCGGCGACGTGCTGGCGTTCTACCGCACCGAGCTCGGCAAGCTCGGCTGGCAGGAGAAGGCCGAGGGCGCGACGGTCTCCGCGGAGCTTGCGCAGATCGACTTCACCTCGCCGCAGGGCCCGGCCGTGCTCAAGCTCGACCGCGCCAAGGGCGAGACCATTGTCAATCTGGCGCAGAAGAATCCGGAGGCCGCGACCAAGGCGGACATCATGCCCAAGCCGGGCCAGGCCAGGGTCATGCTCGGCAATATCGGGCCGAAGGACGCATCGCTCACGATCAACAAGCGGACCATCAAGATCGCGGCCGGCGCCGGCGGCCCGCAATCGCCGAAAGGCCCGATGCTTGATCTCGCGCCCGGGACGTACCAGTACGCGCTGCGCATGCCGGGGCGCCCGGCCCGCACCGAGACCCTCACGGTCGCCGCCGGCGATGCCTGGGGCCTGATGGTGGGTCCGACCGGCGAGGTGCTTCCGCTGCAGATGTATTGATCCACACGGCCCTGATACGGAATACGAAGATGACGACGGTAAGGCGTGTGATGAGAGGTCCGGCACGGTGGTTGCTGCCGCTGTGCGGCCTCGCTCTTCTCGCGGGCGGTCTGGTCGCCGCAAGCGCCGGCGGATGGATGCCGCATCCATCACCGCAAACTTCGACCGCACTCACACCGGCGGATCCCAACGCCGACCTGCCGGTGCCGAAGCAACACAACTCCTCCAGTTCCAACACCACCCATGTGACCGGCATCGAAATCCCGCTGCGGGTCGGACTCGAAGCCCATGTGCCGGCCGAGCTCAGCGCCGTGCTCGCCTTCTACCGCACGGAGCTCGCAAGGCGCGGCTGGGAGGAAAAGCCTGATGGCGCTGTGGTTGCTGCAGATCACGCCCGGCTCGCCTTCGTTTCCCCGAAGGGGCCGGCCACCCTGGAGCTCGGCCGCGCGAAGGGCGAGACCACAGTCGACCTGGTGCAACGGAATACGGAGGCTGTGGCCAAGGCCAATTTCCTGCCGATGCCAGGACAAGCGCGGCTGATATTCGGCTATCTCGTGCCGGACGTAGCTACGCTCACGATCAACGATCAAACCATCAAGATCGCGGGCGGCGAAAATCATCCCCAAACGCTGGATCTGCCGCCCGGCACGTATTCCTACGAGCTGCGCGCGTGGGGCCTTCTGCTGCGCACCGATACCGTCACCCTGGCCTCAGGCGAGGCCTGGAGCCTCAGCGACGACAAGAAGCCGTCCCAGATCTACTGACCCCGGAGGCCAATTCCGGGGCGCCATGGCGCCTCGGAACACGCTCCTTACCCCCCGCAAAATCCACGCCTTCAAGGGCCAAAAACAGGGTCTCGAATCGGGCTTTTCGCGAGCCTCGGAATCGGCCTTCACACGCCTTGAAAACTGGCAGAAAAACCCTATCTGCTCAAAGGGTTGCCGGAAGATACTTTGCGCTAGGCGCAAGCGGTCTTTCATGGCACAAATAGCCTCGCAAATCAGCGCCTTTTGCGCCGCTGATTCGGGCGACATTTCGAAGGCCTCTCATGACAGAACCTGCTCGGCAGCCCGCTGCCGAAAACGAGCCCTCCAATCCGAGCGAATACGGTGCGGAATCGATCCGCGTGCTCAAGGGTCTCGATGCCGTCCGCAAGCGCCCCGGCATGTATATCGGCGACACCGACGACGGCTCGGGCCTGCACCACATGGTGTACGAGGTCGTCGACAACGCGATCGACGAAGCGCTCGCGGGCCACGCCTCGCGCGTCGACGTGATCCTCAATGCCGACAATTCCGTCACCGTGCGCGACGACGGCCGCGGCATTCCCGTCGACATCCACAAGGGCGAAGGCATCTCGGCGGCCGAGGTCATCATGACCCAGCTGCACGCCGGCGGTAAGTTCGACCAGAACTCCTACAAGGTCTCCGGCGGCCTGCACGGCGTCGGCGTCTCCGTCGTCAACGCGCTGTCGAGCAAGCTGGGCTTGCGGATCTGGCGCGACGACAAGGAGCACTACATCGAGTTCGCCCACGGCGATGCGGTCGCACCGCTGGTCGTGGTCGGCGATGCGCCGGGCAAGCGCGGCACCGAGGTGACGTTCCTCGCCTCGACCGAGACCTTCAAGAACATCGAATATGATTTCGCGACGCTCGAGCATCGTCTGCGTGAGCTCGCCTTCCTCAATTCCGGCGTCAACATCGCCCTCTCCGACATGCGTCACGCGGTCGAGAAGCGCGAGGAGATGCACTATTCCGGCGGCGTCGAGGAGTTCGTCAAATATCTCGACCGCAACAAGAAGGCGCTGGTGCCGACGCCCATCATGGTGCGCTCGGAAGCCAACGGCATCGGCGTCGAGGCCGCTTTGTGGTGGAACGACAGCTACCACGAGAACGTGCTGTGCTTCACCAACAACATCCCGCAACGTGACGGCGGCACCCACCTCGCCGGCTTCCGCGGCGCACTGACGCGCCAGGTCAACGGTTATGCCGAGGCCAATGCGAAGAAGGAAAAGATCGCGCTGACCGGCGACGACTGCCGCGAAGGCCTCACCGCAGTGCTGTCGGTGAAAGTGCCCGATCCGAAGTTCTCGTCGCAGACCAAGGACAAGCTGGTGTCCTCGGAAGTGCGTCCCGTGGTCGAGAACGTCCTCAACGAGGCACTCCAGGCCTGGTTCGAGGAGCACCCGTCCGAGGCCAAGATGATCGTCGGCAAGGTGATCCAGGCCGCCGCGGCGCGCGAAGCGGCGCGAAAGGCGCGCGAGTTGACGCGCAAGAGCCCGCTGTCGGTCTCCTCGCTGCCCGGCAAGCTCGCCGACTGTCAGGAAAAGGATCCGGCCAAGTCCGAGCTGTTCATCGTCGAGGGTGACTCGGCAGGCGGCAGCGCCAAGCAGGGCCGCAACCGCGAATTCCAGGCGGTGCTGCCGCTGCGCGGCAAGATCCTCAACGTCGAACGCGTCCGCCCCGACAAGATGCTGTCATCGGAGCAGATCGGCACGCTGATCACCGCGCTCGGCACCGGCATCAGCGACGATTTCTCGGTCGAGAAGCTGCGCTATCACAAGATCATCGTGATGACGGACGCCGACGTCGACGGCGCCCACATCCGCACGCTGCTGCTGACCTTCTTCTACCGGCAGATGCGCGACATCATCGACGGCGGCTATCTCTATATCGCCCAGCCGCCGCTCTATAAGGTCTCGCGCGGCAAGTCCGAGCAGTATCTGAAGGACGAGCGCGCGCTGGAAGACTATCTGATCGACGCCGGGCTCGATGACTGCGTGTACATCCCCGGCACCGGCGGCGACCGCTCGGGGCGCGATCTGCGCGCGCTGGTCGACGATGCCCGCGTGGTCCGCAGCATCCTGCGCAATCTGCACAGCCGCTATAACCGCAAGGTGGTCGAGCAGGCCGCCATCACCGGCGTGCTGAACAAGTCGATCTACGGCAATCCGGAGAATGCCGCGGCCGCCGCGCAATACATCGCGAGCCGGCTGGACAACCAGGCCGAGGAAGTCGAACGCGGCTGGGTGGGCCAATTCGTCGAGGGCCAGGGTTTCCTGTTCGAGCGCACCGTGCGCGGCGTCAAGGAAGCGGCCATGATCGACGATGCGCTGCTCGGCTCCGCCGAGGCCCGCAAGCTCGACGAGTACACGACCAAGCTTCAGGACGTCTATGCGCGCTCCGGCAAGCTGCGGCGGAAGGACAGCGAGCACGTGGTCCACGGCCCGTCCGACCTGTTCGAGGCGGTGACCGATTCCGGCCGCAAGGGCATCACGCTGCAGCGCTACAAAGGCCTCGGCGAGATGAACCCGGAGCAGCTGTGGGAGACCACGCTCGACACCGAGGTGCGCTCGCTGCTGCAGGTGAAGGTCAAGGAGGTCGACGAGGCCGACGACATCTTCACCAAGCTGATGGGCGACGTGGTCGAGCCCCGCCGCGATTTCATCCAGGAACATTCGCTGAGCGCGACGATCGATATCTGAGGCTGGTTGACCCCCGATGGGGCGTCATCCTCGGTGCAACCTCTCCCGCTTGCGGGAGAGGTCGGCGCGTAGCGCCGGGTGAGGGCTTTCACCGCTTGGGGATATTCTCCGTAAAATTCGACGATCCCATCGCGGAGACACCCTCTCCCCGGCCCTCCCCCGCAAGCGGGGGAGGCGGCACACCACCTTCGCGGCAAACATCACTCCCCTGAACCTCCCCACCCGCTATCGCGACGAAGTAGCGTGCCACATCGGCCGCCTGCCGCGTTGCCGACGCGAATTTCACGCAGCTCGCTGGACGAGAGCGCCGGAGCCAAGGTGAGAGCCGGCGCGATGGATCTGAAGGCAGATCTTGGAAGAGGTCCGAGCGACATGTTGCCGATTCTAGCTGAGCAGCGCCAAATGTACGTGCAGCAGGTCTTCGAAATGGCCGAACTCTTCGGCTTCGAAACCCGCAACAAGTATCGCATCCGCGATGAAAATGGCCGCGATCTGCTCTATGCGGCCGAACAGCAAAAGGGAATTCTCGGCTTCCTGGGACGCCAGGCATTCGGGCATTGGCGCTCTTTCGAGGTTCATTTTTTCGACGGCGCCCGACAGCCGGTCATGCGCGGGATTCATCCCTTCCGCTGGTTCTTTCAATGTCTGGAGCTGCGTTCGCGCGACGGCCGCCTCATCGGAACCATCGAGCGCCAGTTCTCGATTCTCACCAAGACCTTCCACGTGCACGACGCACAGGGGAGAGTGGTGCTCGAAGTCAGTTCGCCATTTTGGCGCGTATGGACCTTTCCGTTCATGCGCGGAGGGCGAGAACACGCGCGCGTTGCGAAAAAATGGTCCGGCCTCGGCGCTGAACTTTTCACCGACCGCGATAATTTTCTGGTGGAGTATTTGGAACGCAGCCTGACAGAAGATGAGCGAGCGCTGGTTCTCGCAGCTGCGATCTACATCGATCTCATGTACTTCGAAGTCAAAGGCGAGGGCGGCGCAATCAATTTGTTCCGCAATTGAAACGCGGTGTAACCTCTCCTGCTTGCCCACCCCTCCCCGCAAGCGGGGGAGGGAGCAGATCACCGTCGCGGCGACACCGAGCACCCTCGCGGGCTAGAGCCGTAGGCTCCTGAACCTCACCCTCCGCCATCACGACCAAATGGCATGAACCCAGCGGCCAATTCCGGCCGGGACAGCGCCACGCCATGACCAGTTCCGCAACTGCCAGCCCTGCCCTCCCCTCCCGCCGTCTCGGCGTGATCGGTAGCATCGTCGGTGTGCTGGCGCTGATCGCGGCTGTGTTGCCGCACTGGGTCATCCCGGTGATCTACCCGCCACCGCCGGCGGACAAGGTGATCGTCGACACCGGCCATCGCCTGAAGGATCGCCTGATCGCGCGCGTCAAGGGCGTCGAGTACCAGGCCCCACCGCGGGAGAAGTCGACGGGGAGCCAGCTGAGGGAAGCGTCCTCCATCGGTGCGATCTCGCTCGGCCTGCTTGCCATCCTGCTCTCGGTCCTGGCCCTCGTGTTTCGCGAGGAGAGGCTCCTGGCAGGCGCCGCGGCCGCGCTTGGGGCCGGTGCCATTGCCGTCGAAATCTCCTTCCTGGCCATGGGCGTGCTGATGCTGATCGTCATCCTTTATGTGGTGGCGAATATCATCGGTCTGTTCTAAACGCCGGTCCGAAAGGGCTTCTTCGGCCGACGAGTGGCGTTCCGCCGCGACAAGTGCAGAATTGCTCCCCTGCTCAAATCTCTGTAGTTTCCGCCCGAAACAGCCCGCCCACCCATCAGGACAGCGAGAATCCATTTGGCGCCCATCCAGTACATCGTCGAGGGCGGTCACCGGCTCTCGGGCTCGATCGAGCCGTCCGGCAACAAGAACTCGGCGCTGCCGATCATCGCCGCCGCCCTGCTCACCGAGCATCCGGTGACGCTGGAGAACGTGCCGCGGATCCGCGATACCGAGACGCTGGTCGAGCTGATCCGCTCGGTCGGTGCGTCCGCGGAATGGACCGGGCGCAACACGCTTCACATTCACGCCAAGAGCATCCGCGCCGCCGACCTCGACCCCGAGCTGTGCGTCCGTATCCGGGCCTCGATCCTGCTCGCGGGTCCCCTGCTGGCCCGCTGCGGCGAAGTGATGCTGCCGCCGCCCGGTGGCGACGTCATCGGCCGGCGACGGCTGGACACCCATGTGCTGGCGCTCGAGCAGCTCGGCGCCAAGGTCACCGCGACCGACAGGCTCGAATTCCGCGCGGCCAGGCTCGCCGGCGCCGACGTGTTCCTGGACGAACCGAGCGTAACCGCGACCGAGAACGCGCTGGTGGCGGCGGTCGCCGCGGACGGCGTCACCATTTTGCGCAACGCGGCGTCCGAGCCGCATGTGCAGGACCTCGCCAACTTCCTGGTCGCGCTCGGCGCCAGAATCGAGGGCATCGGCACCAACACCATGGTTATCCATGGTCCGGCGACACTGGGAGAAGCGACCTACCGGATCCAGCCCGACCACATCGAGGTCGGCTCGCTGATCGGCCTTGCCGCCGTGACGCGCTCACAGCTGCGCATCGTACGATCAGGCGTCGAGCATCTGCGCTCGATCCGCATGGGCTTTGAGCGGCTCGGCATCGTCTGCCGCGTCGAGGGCGACGATCTCATCGTGCCCTCGAACCAGACATTGAAGATCCAGGACGATTTCGGCGGCCACGTGCCGAAGCTGGAGGACCAGCCCTGGCCGGCCTTCCCGGCCGATTTGATGTCGATCGCGATCGTCACCGCCACGCAATGCGAGGGCGTGATCCTGATGTTCGAGAAGATGTTCGAATCCAGGATGTTCTTCGTCGACAAGCTGATCGCGATGGGCGCGCGCATCGTGCTGTGCGACCCGCACCGCGCCATCATCGCAGGCCCGAGCCGTCTGCGCGGCGCCTCGATGATTTCGCCCGACATCCGCGCCGGCATGGCGATGCTGCTCGCCGCGGTCTGTGCCGAGGGCACCTCCACGATCAACAATGCCGACCAGATCGAGCGCGGCTATGAGCGCATCGAGGAACGGCTGAACGCGCTGGGCGCCAAGATCAAGCGCGTGCCTGAAAGGAAGAGCTGAGGCTCTTTCTTCCTTCTCCCCTTGTACAAGGGGAGAGGGAAAGCCGCACCTCGCACAGTATCGTAGGGTGGGCAAAGCGAAGCGTGCCCACGCTTCTGTTGCAATATTGGAGAGGACGTGGGCACGGCGCAAGCGCGCCTTTGCCCACCCTACGATATCGAGCAAGCGGAGAGAGCCGGGGCCATGTTTTCGACGTGTGGCTGTGCTAATGAGCCGCCATGCTCGACACCGTCCAACATCGTGCGCAGCCGCAAGCCGGCGTGCCGCAGGGCCATCTCGCCGACGAGTTCGGCGAGACGCTGCGGCTGGCCGTGCCGATGATGCTGACGCAGCTCGGGCAGATCGCGATGATCACGACCGATCTCGCGATGATCGGACACCTCGGCGAGAGCGCGGTCGCCGCGGCCGCGCTGGCACATACGGTCTATTTCGTCAGCTTCACCTTCGGGCTCGGGCTGATGTCCGCGGTGTCGCCGCTGGCCGCGCAGGCGTTCGGCGCCGGCGATGTCGGACGGATCCGCCGTTCCCTGCGCGTCGGGCTGTGGGCCGCGCTGCTGATCTCGCTGCCGATGATGGCTTCGCCGCTCTATGGCGAGCAGATCCTGCTTGCGCTCGGCCAGGTGCCGCAATCGGCCGCGTTGGCGCAGCGCTACCTGAACGGTCTCGCCTGGGGCATCGCGCCGGCGCTCGGTTTCATCGCGCTGCGCAGCATGATGAGCGCGGTGAACCGTCCGCAGGCGCCGCTGTGGATCACGGTGGCGGCGATCCCGATCAATGCCGCGCTGGTCTATGCGCTGATCCACGGCCTGTTCGGGCTGCCGGAGCTCGGCCTGTTCGGCGCGGGCCTCGCGACCACGCTGGTCAATCTCGGCACCTTCCTCGCAGCGCTTGCCATCGCAGGACTGCGCAAACCGTTCGCCGACTATCATCCGCTTGCCCGTCTCTGGCGGATCGATTGGCCCTTGATGCGCCAGCTCGTCGCGGTCGGCGCGCCGATCTCGTTCTCCCTGCTGCTGGAATATGGCCTGTTCTCCTCGGCCGCGCTGCTGATGGGGCTGATCTCGACTGCGGCGCTCGCCGCGCACCAGATCGCGCTCCAGGTCACCGCCGTGCTGTTCATGGTGCCGCTCGGCATCGGCATGGCGGCCACGGTGCGGATCGGCCATGCCTTCGGCCGCGACGACATGGTCGCGGTGAGGCGCGCGGGGCTCGTCGCAGCCGTGCTCGGGATCGCCTTCGTCTCGGCCCTGACCGTCGCGATCGTTCTCGGCCGCTACGAGCTCGGACGGCTGTTCTTCGGCCGCAGCGAGGCCAGCGCGGCAACGGTCGAGCTGACGGCGACGCTGCTGCTGGTCGGCGCGAGCTTCTTCATCGCCGACGGCCTGCAGACCATCATGGGCGGCGCGCTGCGCGGCATCAACGACACACGAATGACGCTGGTGTTCGCGGCGATCGGCTATTGGTGCGTCGCTTTCCCCATCGGCTGGGTGCTGGCCTTCAACGCCCACCTTGGCGCAGTCGGGGTCTGGATCGGATTCTCGATCGGCTCGTTCGTCTATGCCGGCCTTCTGATCTTGCGCTTCCGGATGCTGACGCGCAAACTGGCGGGATGATCGGGACGGTCCGCGAAGTCACCCCCAATGTCGACGCCGGTGCGGTGCTGGCAGGCGCGCAGTTCATCGATGCGTTTCGCGTCGAGATCGGCACGGCGACAGTCAGCGCCCGCGAGGCCTGCGTCCGCATGGTGCTGCACGGCCCGCGCTGGATCGACGTGCTGCTGCGCCTCCGCAACATTCTGGTGACACCGTTCGGGCTGAAGACATCGGGCGAAGGCGCGCCGGCGCCGCACGGCCTGATCGGCCTGTTTCCGGTGGTGAGCGAGACGCCCGAGCGGCTGGTCGCCGGCTTCAACGATTCTCATCTCGACTTCCGCCTCGTCGTCGATGTCGCGGGCGATGCCGCCAGCCGCCAGGTGACCTCGACCACGCTGGTGCGCACGCATAATCTGCTCGGCCGCACCTATCTCACCCTCATCATGCCCTTCCACAAGATCGTGGTCCGCGGCATGATGGGACGCATCGTGGAGCCGGCGCGATGACGCTGTCCGTCGACCTCTTCTACTCCTACCGCAGTCCCTTCAGCTATCTGGCCCTGCCCAAGACACTGAAGCTCGTCGCGGAGTACGACCTCGCGGTGAATTTGCGGCCGGTCTATCCGCTCGCGGTCCGCGTGCCCGGATTCTTCAAGAAGGCCAGCCCGAACTTCATTCGCTACGTGGTGCTCGACAGCACGCGCGTGGCGCAGCACGAAGGCATTCCGTTCCGCTTTCCCCGGCCCGATCCGATCGTGCAGGACATGATGACGCTCGATGTCGCGGCCGAGCAGCCCTACATCCACCGCCTGACCCGTCTGGGCGCGATGGCGCAGCTCGAGGGACGCTCGCTCGCCTTCACCGACGCGATCGCGCGCGTGCTATGGGACGGTTCGGTCTTGGGGTGGAACGAGGGCGATCACCTCGCGCGCGCGGCCGAGAAAGCCGGCTTCGATCTCGCCGCGATGGATGAAGCGATCACCGCCGATCCGGATCGCTATGAGCAGGTGATCGCGGAGAACGAGAAGGACCATGCCGCGTCAGGCCATTGGGGCGTGCCGACCTTCGTGTTCGAGAGCGAGCCGTTCTTCGGTCAGGACCGCATCGATTTGCTGGTCTGGCGCATGCAGGGCAAGGGACTCGCGCGGCGCCAGCCCGGCTGACGTGAACCGGTTTCTTCGAGCGAGCGACTGAGACGTGGTGCCCCGATGCCGGCGGCGCCTCTGGAGGTCGCATGCAACTGGCAAAATTCTTCCATCGCCCGCCCGGCGACGACGATCGCGAGCTGGTGCTGATCCCGGGCGGCGATCCCAGGGTGATCGGCGTCCGCATGAACCGGGAGGACGACCCGGACTCGGAGCAATATCTGCGCGAGGAATTTTCCGACATTGACGACGCCGCCGCGGCCTTCCGCCGCCATGCCGCCGAGCTCGTTGCGTCCGGCTATGTCGAGACCAGCCATACCAACTACACGCTGCGCGACCTCGGACCTGATCCTCAGGCCAAGCCGGGCTGGCAGAAGGGCCTCGATGAGCTGATGATACTGGCGCTCGGCGCGCCGCTGGCTGAGCAGGCGAAGCAGATCGCAGCGCTCAGGGGCACGCCTGCCGAGCACGAGCCGCTTTATCTGTTGCTCGCCGCCGATCACGGCAAGACCGCAGGCGAGGACTTCGCGCAGACCCTGCGCTATGCCGAGCAGGCGCGCGAAGCGCTCAACGCACGGCGGGCTTCCGGACAGGCGCATTATGCATGGTCCATCACAGAGCAAGAGCTCGAGGGAGAGATTCTGGAATTGCTGAGCGGCCTCTATCTTCTCGCCAGCAACCCGGCCGCTTCGCTGGCGATCATCGAGCATTTGTGCCGGACCGCCCCGAGCCATGATCGCATTCGCCAGCGTGCCGAGCTTCTCTGCGGCTTCTTTCCCGAACGGCGGGAGGAGGCCTTCGACGACGCCTATCAATGGTCGCGCTTCGGCGGCTACGACGTCATCCTGCTGTTTCCCGAATATGCGGAATATGTAGCGCGGCGCAAGGCGGGGGCATCGGCCAAGGGCTGGCGCTGGAGGCCCGCCACACCGATCAACGACGCGGACATCAGCGCCGCGGAGCAGACGCTCGGCGTCCGGCTGCCCGACGACTATCGCGACTTCCTGCGGACCCGGGGCGAGACCGAACTGCTGGTTCGCCTGCCCGAATCCTCCTCCGAACTGCGGTTCTATGCGCCGGGCGAGCTCGCCACGCAGCAGCGCAAAGTCCTCGACTTCATCGCCTATTCAGAGGACGAGCTCGAAGAGGCCTGCGCCTATTTCCGGAAGGCGTACGGCGTTTCATTGAAGCACCTGATTCCGATCGCCGAACCCTCGCAGCTCACCCGCTGCCTGCTGCTCCATCTCGAGCCCGGCGAGCGCTACGGCTGGTGCTTCCAATGGGATCACGACGGCGCCTGGGAGCTGGAGCAGAAGCAGCCGAGTTTCGACGTCGCGCTGAAAGCGCTGACGGACGGCATCGAGCGGCGCGATGCAACGCAGCTCGCGTTTTTCGATCTCTAGAGAATCATTCCGCCACGCGCACGGACTTGTCGCTCGTGGCCTCCGACCATTCGCCGACGACGCGGTCGAGATCGCAGAGATTCTGGTGCATCTGCTCCAGGGAGAAGCCGAGCGCGAAGAAGCGCTCGGCGGTGTCGCCGGGCTGGCCGCGGATCAGGCCGTCATGACGGACGGACGCGACCGCCTCGGCGTAATGCTGGAGCGCGACGTGCACGGGATGGATCGGCGGTGCGCCCGCGCCTTCGCGCAAGGCGCTAGCTGCCGAGCGCAGGAAGCGCGCGATCACGGTCGAGACTTCCGTCAGGGGCGCAGCCAACCGCATCTGCACCTCGACCGGCAGCGGCACCACCGTGGCGCGGCCGATCATCACGACGTCATGGCGGAGCCGCAGCACGGTGCGCAGCAGCGGGCCGGTGTCGGGTCCGCTCGACAGCCGCGCGGCGCGCTCGCGCTCGGCTTCGGCGCCGATGGCATTCATGCCGACCATGGCCGTGCCGATGCCGTCCTGGATCCGGTGCAGCGCGTCGTTGTCGCGGCCGCGCGTCAGGCCTGCAAGCAGTTCGGTCAAGGCATCCGCGATCAGTTCGAGCAGCGCGGCCGCGGCGGCACGGATCTGCCGTACGGCGCGCGAGGGCAGCACCAGGAACGAGACCAGGAGGCCCGTGATGGCGCCGACGCCGACCTCGCTGACGCGGTCGATCGCCGAGGTCATGGGATCGGAGTGGTGCATGGTCGGGACGAGCAGCACGATGATCGCAGTCACCGTCGCCGCGTTGAGACTTGGGTTGATCGCGGCGACAAAGGCCAGCGGCGCGACCGCAAGCACCAGCAGCCCCAGCAGGCCCGCCTCGGTCGAATAAGGGATCAGGATCGCGATGGCGCCGCCATAGATGGCGCCGCCGATGGTGCCGAGCACGTAGTCGCGCGTCGCCTTCAGCGAGCGGCCGACGCTCATCTGGGTCACGATCAGCGAGGTCAGCACCGCCCAGAGCGGCAATAGCAGATGCAGCGCGCTGGCGATCGCATAGGCGGCGACCGCGGCCACCGTGACCCGGATCGCGAGCCCTATTTGCGTTCGCCGCGACCGGATCCGCTCGAACACCTTTCCTGCGAATGCCATGCTCGACTACCCCGGTCCGATCCTCATACGCCCAAGCAAAAGCATAGCTGATGCCCGCGGCCGCAAGGCCGCTTGAAAGGCCAAATCAGCCCGCCTAACTTGCCCGCCAAAACGAGGAAACACGATGGCCCACGAAACCGCAACGCTCGCCGCCTACGTCTTCAATCTGAAATACCAGGATATTCCGGCGGAGGTGCTGGAGCGGGCAAAAGTGCTGACGCTGGACTTCCTCGGCAGCGCGATCCGGGCACGGCGCGAGGCGGAATCGACCCCGTCGATGCTGAAGATGCTGGAGGCGCTGGCGCTCGACACCAAGGGCGAGTCCACCGTGTTCGGCGATGCCAAGACCTGGACGCCCGCGGTCGCGGCGCTCCTCAACGGCGCGCTCGGCCACTCCCTCGACTTCGACGACACCCACGCCGATTCCTCGCTGCATCCGAGCGCGCCGGTGGTTCCGGCCGCCTTCGCCGTCGGCGAGATGGTCGGCGCGTCGGGCCGCGACGTGCTGACCGCGATCGTCGCGGGCTATGAGGTCTGCTGCCGGCTCGGCAATGCGCTCGACCCGACCTCGCATTATGCGCGCGGCTTCCATCCGACCGCGACCGCCGGCACCTATGGCGCGGCCGCGGCGGCCGGCAAGCTGTTCGGCCTGTCCGAGCAGCAGCTGATCGCCGCGTTCGGAGTCTCCGGCAGCCAGGCCGCGGGCTCGCTGCAGTTCCTGGTCAACGGCGCCTGGAACAAGCGCTACCAGGTCGGCGCCGCCGCGATGAACGGCGTGATCGCCGCGACGCTGGCGCGCAACGATTTCGTCGGCGCGATCGAATCGGTCGAGGGCAAGCACGGCCTGCTCGCCGGCTACACCGACGATGCGCATCCGGACAAGGCCGTCGCCGAGCTCGGCAGGACCTACGAGACCATGAAGATCGGCGTAAAACCCTATCCGAGCTGCCGCTACACCCATGCCGCGATCGATGCGCTGATCGCGATGCGCCGCGAGCACAATCTGACGCCCGACCAGGTCAAGCGCGTCGAGATCGGCCTGCACCGCAACGGCATCACGCTCACCGGCGATGCCGCCACCAAGCGGCGCCCGCGCTCGATCGTCGGCGGCCAGTTCTCGATGTTCTTCACCGGTGCGCTCGCGCTCGACCAGGGCTCGTTCGGCTGGGACGACTACGGCCGCCTTGGTGACGCCGCCATCGACGCGCTCGCCGACAAGTTCGACGTGGTGCAGGACGACCGCCTCGAGGTCGGCCGCACCCATCCCTTCGGCGCGCGGGTGAGTATCACCACGGATGACGGCGTGCATGAGCGGCTCTATGCCGATCCGTCCGGAGAGCCGAATTCGTTCCCGGATACGCAGGCGATGCAGCAGAAGTTTTTGACGCTGGCCCGCCCGGTGCTGAACGCGCGCGCGGAGAAGTTCGCCGATGCGATCATGACACTGGAGCGGTTCGATCGCGTGGCCAAGGCGACGGAATTGGGGAGGTAGGAGAGCCGCGGCCGTTTCCTACCCTCCCCTGGAGGGGGAGGGTCGGCACGTGATCGAGCAAAGCGAGATTGCGTGACGGGGTGGGGTGATCTCTCCACTCGGGCAGTGTTCGTCGCGGAGAGACCGTCACCCACCCCGCTCGCGCTGCGCGCGATCGACCCTCCCCCTCCAGGGGAGGGTAAGAAAGACCTCAATTCATCCCTGCCAGCTTGCCCTTCTCGCGCGTCGCCGCCACCACATCGCGCACGAGATCGAACACGCCGTCGGCTTGCGGCGGCCAGTTCGGCGAGCGGCCGAGCCGAACGATCACCAGCTTCTCCGACGGGATCACGATGGTGTACTGCCCGATGGTGCCCTTGGCGAAGAAGGCATCGCGCGGCCAGCCGTGTTCGACGCGAAATTTTGCGCCAAAGCTGTTGCCTTGATTGGTCCAGAAGCCCGCGCCGATACCGACCCACGCGTTCGGCGTGGGCGTAGCGGTGTAATTCACCCAGCCCTCGGGGAGGATGCGCTTGCCGCCGGCGACGCCGTCATCGAGATAGAGCTGGCCGAAGCGCGCCCAGTCGCGTGCGGAGGCGAGCATCTCGCCTGATCCTTCGATCGTGCCGGAGCCATCGAGCTGAAGGACGACATGGCGCATGCCAAGCGGCGCGAACAATTCGCGGCGCGCGAAGCGCAGCGCGGCTTCGGGTGTGCCGCCGGCGGCAATGCGGATGAGATGCGAGAGGATGAGGCTATTGCCGTCGTGATAGTTCCACGCGGTGCCGGGCGTGGTCTCGAGCGGGATGGTCTCGGCATAAGCGGCCATGTCCGTCTCCACGAACTTCATCCGGTTGACCGGCTCGAAGATCGAGCCGAGCGAGGCCTCCAATGAGCTGCCGAGCGCGAGACCCGCGGTGTGGCGCAGCAGCTGATCGACGGTGATGGCATGGCGCGGCTCATCCGGACTTGTCCAGGCAGCGACCGGCGCGGGGCCGTCGAGCTTCAGCCGGCCCTGCCGCACCAGCACGCCGATCAGAGCGGAGACCACCGATTTCGTCATGGAGAAGCCGAGCAGCGGCGTCTCAGGTCCGATGCCGTCGGCGTAGCGCTCGGCGATGACGCGGCCGGCCTTCATCACGACGACCGCGCGGGTGCGGCGGTATGGCGGCTGCGCGGGTTCGGTGAAGGCACGGTCGAGCGCGGCAGCCAGCTCGGGGCTTTGCGGCGGCACGATCGAGGGTGCGGCGATCTCGGGCAACAACGCCGGCTGCCTGTCGTTCGCCGGCCCCATGACATCGGTCAGCGGCTCGCCGTGCTCAAGCGTGCAGCCGAGCCCCTCGCGATAGACGGCATGGCTGCGGCCAAGGCCGAACAGCGTCACCGTGACGTCCTTGCGCACGCGATCGACCCTGTACTCCATCGCCCAGGTGATCAGGTTGGTCCCGGGCATGGCGTCGGTGGTCTCGGTGAAGTTGCGCCTGGGATCGAGGCCGGAGACGAACGTCTCGGAGCAGAGGATGTCGGCGACGAAGCCGGTGGCCACCTTCGGCACGTCGCGGGCCCGGGCGACGCCGAGCGCGAGGCCGGCAGCGGCGATGGTGGCGGTGAGGAGGACGATCTTGCGGCGGCGGGTCACGGGCTTTCTCCGGCTTCGAGAGGTGTGGCGGGAGGAAGCGGGATGCGGACGGTGGATGCTCGCCGGATTTGGAAAACGGCTGGCCGGAATTGGGCGCGGGCTGGTTGATTTTGGAATAGGTCAGTTATTTCAAAGCAATACGAAAATGCCGCCGCAGTTGCAGTGAGCTCCCTCGCCCCGTTCTTACGGGGAGAGGGTCGGGGTGAGGGGCCTCTCTCCGCGCATGAGACGGCAGTGAGACCTGTACCCCCTCACCCGGATTGCATCTTCGATGCAATCCGACCTCTCCCCGCAGGCGGGGAGAGGTTAAGAGGCCTCAAGCCGCGCCGATATTGAGCCGCCGGTACTCCGTCGGCGTCACGCCGGTGACCGCCTTGAAGGCGCGGTTGAACGGCCCCAGCGACTGGAAGCCGGCGTCCATGGCGATGGTGATGACAGGGACCTCGGCCTGGGCGGGATCGGCGAGCGCGGCCTTGGCTTCCTCGATCCGGTGGTTGTTTAGGAACACATTGAAGTTGCGATAGCCGAGCCGCTGGTTGATCAGCCGCCGCAACCGGTATTCGGGAATTTTCAGCCGGCCAGCCAGCACGCCGATGGTGATGTTCTCCTGGCGATAGATCCGCTCGTCCGCCATCAGCCGCATCAGGGCATCGATGAGTTTCTGGTCGGCGGCGTCCTCGGCCACGGGCTGACTGAAAACAATCGGCGGCGCCGGCTCCGCCGCGGCTGGAAACAGATCCGCCCCGTCAACACGCATCATGGCATAGACGATCGCCGCGACGATGCAGGCGAGCACGCCGGCATTGATGGTTTCGGCGACATCGCCGACGTGGTGGCCGGCGACGGCGATCTGGAGCACCGCGTTCAGCCCGCCATAGAGCGCGGTTGCGCAGACGATGAAGACGCGAACGCGGCGGCGGCGCTCGACCAGATCGGCCGGCCAGGAGGCGATCATCTGCCCGACCGCAAGCGCGATGAAACCGAGCACGATCAGATTGACCACCGTCACCGAGAACCGCACATGGCCGCTGGGTGCGATCCAGACGCAGCCTGCGAAGCTGAAGGCCGTCACCAGCGCCCAGACCCATCCGTGCCACCAGCGGAGGCGAAACTCGTCGTCGAACAGGGAGCGTGTGAACAGCCAGAACACCACGATGCCGCCGGTCGACAAGGCGATCAGCGGTGCATGCAGGAGCGGGATCGGTGACGTGACGTCCACCGAATAGCTCGCCGCGTGCGCGGCCGAGCCCAGCGCGAACGCCGCGGCGAGACGAGCTGTGAGCACTTTGCGAAAGTCCTGCAACAGCGACGCCGCCAGCATCAGCAGCAGCGCGACGGACGCGGCGCGAAAGGCAAGCTCGGTTGCGGCGAGTGTCATCGGGCGATGCGATTGGTCGCGGTTGAAATCAGCCGAACATCGGTCGTTGGGATCATTTTTTCAAGGACCATCCGCATCCACAACTGTCATCGCCCGGTTTCATAGATCGTAGGGTGGGCAAAGCGAAGCGTGCCCACCGTTCTTCTCGATCGGAGAAAGATGGTGGGCACGGCGCTGACGCGCCTTTGCCCACCCTACGGCTGGATGCCGCGGGGCATGACAACGGAGCCTTTCTCGCGACGGCGATGCGAATTCCTGCTACCATCGCGGCCAAGAAAGTCAAAAAGGAGCCAACCCATGAGCTGGATGCCCGACAACGATCCCGTGCTCGGCGATCCCAAATCCTGCGACGCGCTCGACCTCGTCATCGTGCCGCGCACCCGCGACCTCGGCGATGGCTTTGCGGTGCGGCGCGCGCTGCCGCATGGCAAGCGGCAGATGGTCGGACCTTTCATCTTCTTCGATCATTTCGGCCCGGTGCAGTTCGTCTCCGGCAAGGGCATGGACGTGCGGCCGCATCCGCATATCGGGCTCGCCACCGTCACGTATTTGTTCGACGGCGCGATCATGCATCGCGACAGCGAAGGCAATGTCCAGGAGATCGCGCCCGGCGCGATGAACCTGATGACGGCCGGGCGCGGCATCGCGCATTCCGAACGCACGCCGGATGCGCAGCGCGCCTCGGGCCAGAAGATGCTGGGCCTGCAAAGCTGGATCGCACTGCCGGCCGGGTCCGAAGAGATCGTGCCGTCGTTCCAGCATTATGCGGCGGGCGATCTGCCGATGATCTCCGAGCGCGATTTTACCGCTCGCGTGATCGCGGGCTCGTCCTTCGGCATCGCCTCGCCCGTGTCGATGGTGTCGCCCTGGTTCTACACCGAGGTCACGGCGGCCCAGGGCGCGAGCGTGCCGCTCGACCCCGACCATGAGGAACGCGCGATTTACATCGTCGACGGCGAGGTCGAGATTGCGAACGAGCGCTATGAGGGGCCGCGGCTGCTGATCTTCCGGCCCGGCGACCGCATCACCGTGAAGGCACTCAAGGCGACGCGGATGATGTTTCTCGGTGGCGATGCATTGGAAGGCCCGCGCCACATCTGGTGGAATTTCGTCTCCTCCAGCAAGGAGCGGATCGAGCAGGCCAAGCAGGACTGGAAAACCGGCCGCTTCGCCGCGGTTCCGCAGGAACATGAGTTCATTCCGCTGCCGGAATAGGCTAATCCGGTCTCCGGCCGTGCCATCAGGCGCGGCCGGATGTCCTGTCTTCAGCCTTCTGCCCGAAAGCTCTGCCGATGACCGCCATGCTCTCCAGCGACCTGCCCCTGACCAAGATCGGCCGCGGCAAGGTGCGCGATATCTACGCCGTCGACGATGATCGCCTGCTGCTGCTGACCACCGATCGCATCAGCGCCTTTGACGTCGTGATGGGCGAGACCATTCCGATGAAGGGCGCGGTGCTGACGCAAATCAGCGCGTTCTGGTTTGGCAAGCTCGAGGGCGTGGTGCCGCATCACATGATCAGCGCCGACACCGACGAGATCATCGCGGCCGTGCCGGCCTTGAAGCCGCACCGCGCCGAGATCCTCGGCCGCGCCATGCTGTCCCGCCGCACCACCGTGTTTCCGATCGAATGCGTGATCCGCGGCTATCTCTCGGGCTCGGCCTGGAAGGAATATGCCGGCTCCGGCACGCTTGCCGGCGAGAAGCTGAAACCGGGCCTCGTCGAAAGCGAGAAGCTGGAGCCTTCGATCTTCAGCCCGGCGACCAAGGCCGAGACCGGCCATGACGAGAACATCACCATCGCGAAGATGCGCGAAGTGGTGGGCGACGAGGTCGCCTACACGCTCGAGAGCATGACGCGCGCGATCTACACGCTCGGCGAGGAGCTGGCGCGCGAGCAGGGCATCATCATCGCCGACACCAAGTTCGAGTTCGGGCGCGACAAGGACGGCCGCATCATCCTGATCGACGAGGTGATGACACCGGATTCCTCGCGCTTCTGGGCGGTCGATGCCTACAAGCCCGGCCAGCCGCAGGCGAGCTTCGACAAGCAGCCGCTGCGCGACTATCTCGATGTCGAGCGCCGCGCCGGCCGCTGGAACGGCGACGCCCCGCCGCCGCCGCTGCCGGCGAGCGTGGTGGAGGCGACCAGCAAGCGGTATCTGGAAGCGTATCGGCGCGTGACAGGGACGGAGCTGAAGATTTAGACTTCGGCCTCGCCTCTCGCTCCGTCATTGCGAGCGTAGCGAAGCAATCCAGTGTCCTTTCGCGGAGACAGACTGGATTGCTTCGCTACGCTCGCAATGACGTGGAGAGGTCGGTGTTCCTCGTCGTCCCGGCGAAAGCCGGGACCATACCGCGGAATCTATCGATAAAGCTCGGTCCCGGTACCGACCATTTCACTGCAAGTCTTCGTCAAACTTCTCCCTGTGGTTATGGCTCCCGGCCTTCGCCGGGACGACGGTTGAGTATGGGGCTGCACCGTCAACCGCAACTCGTCGTCCTGGCTTTCGCCAGGACGACGATGAAGGCGATGGCTTCGGTTTTTCCCGTCCACCATATGATTGAGCGTTCACACGCCGTGAGCGGCAGTGCCCGCAAAAACTGTCGGATACTTCATAGTTCCACGAATCCTGTTGCGCTAAGCCTCCAATCGTCTACGTCTCGGACGGAGTTTCCCAAGGAGCGAGCGCAACGGCGTGACCGATCCAGCGATTACCTTCAGTCCGGCTCCGCGGTTCAATCCGACGCTCAAGCGTGCGCTGAATGACATATTGGGCGGCAGCGCCGCCAGCGTCCTGACCGTCACGTTCGGGCTCTCCTACGCGCTGCTGATCTTCGCAGGCCCCCTGTCGCCCTATCTGTCCTATGCGATCACGGCGACCTTCATCAGCTCTGCGGTGCTTGCGGCGATCGTCGCGCTGGGCAGCTCCCTGCCCTTCGCGGTCGCCGCCCCCGACAGCTCGACCGCGGCGGTGACGGGAATCCTGGCAGCCTCGCTGGTCGAACGGATCGAGGCGGCGAGCCCGTCGGCGCCGTTGTTGTCACCGGTCCTGATCACGCTCGGTCTGTCGACGGTGCTGACCGGCGTGGCGCTGTGCGGACTGGGCCTGACGCGGATGGGCCGTGCCATCCGCTACGTGCCCTACCCCGTGGTCGGCGGCTTCCTCGGCGCCACCGGGCTCCTGATCGTCATGGGTGCGATCAGGGTCATTACCGATCACCCCGTGCAATTTGCGACGGTGCTGCATTTCACCAACGGCACCACGCTGCTGGAGCTCGGTGCCGCATGCGCCATGGCGCTGGTGCTGTATCTGACCTGGCATCGCTCGCGCAGCCCGTTCGGGCTGCCGATCATCCTGGTCGGCGGCGTGCTCACGGCGCATCTGGCGTTCTGGATCACGGGCATCTCGCTCGGCGAAGCCCGCAGCCTGGGCTGGACATTCCAGCCGCCGCCGCAGGCAGCCTTCATGGTGCCCTGGCACACCGACGGCCTCGTCCACTATCCCTGGTTCGCCGTGCCGGACCTGCTCGGCAATCTCGTCGCCGTGATTTTCGTCACCGCGTCGAGCACGCTGTTCAACACCACCGGCATCGAGGTCGCCGTTCATCGCGAGGCCAATCTGGAGCGCGAGCTGAACGTCACCGGCACCGCCAACATGCTGACCGGCGTGCTCGGCGGCTATGCCGGCTGCATCTCGGTCAGCCGCTCGATCCTGAACTTCAGCAGCGGCGGCCGCCTGTCCGGCCTCACGGTCGCGGCGATGTCGCTGCTGATGCTCGTGGTCGCACCGCAATTGCTCGGCTTCATTCCGAAATTCGTGCTCGGCGGCCTCTTGCTCTATCTCGGCGCCGACCAGCTGCACAAATGGATCATCGAGTCGCGCAAGCGGCTGTCGAAGCTCGAATATCTCTCGCTGATCGCCATCATCGCGATCATCGTGGTCTGGGGCTTCGTGCCGGGCATCCTGATCGGCGTGATCATCGGCTGCGCCACCTTCGCCTTCAGCGCGGCGCGGG
Source organism: Bradyrhizobium huanghuaihaiense (assembly GCF_025200885.1). Classification (NCBI taxonomy): domain Bacteria; kingdom Pseudomonadati; phylum Pseudomonadota; class Alphaproteobacteria; order Hyphomicrobiales; family Nitrobacteraceae; genus Bradyrhizobium; species Bradyrhizobium huanghuaihaiense. The sequence continues at coordinate 27,761 of NZ_CP104172.1, forward strand.
TGGAATCGATCAAGTACAGTTTCGACGGCTCGGAATATCGCTCCTCGCTCGACCGCTCGCGCGACGACCAGGAAGTGCTGCTGGCCCATGGCGGCAAGATCCAGGGCCTCAACCTGCAGAGCTATCTGTTCTTCGGCTCCGCCAACCGGCTTTACCAGCACGTCAAGCGACTGCTCCAAGAGCGCCCGGCGTGCCGCTATCTGCTGTTCGACTTCAAGCTCGTCACTGGCGTCGATTCGTCGGCCGCCTACAGCTTCGCGCAGATCAAGCGCAGCGCCGCCGATCTCGGTGTCGAGCTGATTCTGGTGCATCTGTCGGCGAGTGCCGAGAAAGTGCTGCGCTCCAGCGATTTCATCGGCGAAGGCGTCATCATCATCGGCGAGCTCGATCACGCACTGGAATGGTGCGAGAACGAGATCATCTCGCAGCATCAGGGCCTGGCGCAGGAAGAAGCCTCCTTACGCGACTGGTTCACGCGCATCCTCGACAGCGAGGACAACGCCGACGAGTTGATCCGCCGCTGCCAGCGCATCGAGGTCGAGGCCGGCGAGATCATCGTGCAGGCCGGCGATCCCGCCGATTCCATGCATTTCATTCTCGACGGCCGCGTCGGCATCATGGTCCCCGCCGAAGACGACCGCACCACGCGCGTGCGCAGCCTCGGCCGCTACACCACGATCGGCGAGATGGGCCTGGTGTCGAATACGCCGCGCAGCGCCACGATCCAGGCCGAGGTCGACAGCGTGCTCTACGTGCTCAATATCCACCAGTTCGACGCCATCAAGGCCGAGGATCCCGCGCTAAGCCACAAGCTGCTGACCTATTTCGTGTCGGTCATGGCCGAGCGGCTGAGCTTTGCGAACAGGACGATTGCGGTGCTGCGGCGGTAGGCCGTAGCCCGCATGAGCGAAGCGATATGCGGGACTTGAGGCCCCGGATGTCGCTACGCTCATCCGGGCTACGAAGTTAGCCCCCGTCATTGCGAGGAGCGAAGCGACGAAGCAATCCAGACTGTCTCCGCGGAGACTTTCCTGGATTGCTTCGCTTCGCTCGCAACGACGTGGAGTGAGAGCCGGGCCTAAACCCCCGCCATCATCACGTATTTGATCTCGACATATTCTTCCATGCCGTGACGCGAGCCTTCGCGTCCGAGGCCGCTTTCCTTGACGCCGCCGAAGGGCGCGACTTCCGTGGTGATCAGGCCGGTGTTGACGCCGACCATGCCCGACTCCAGCGCTTCGGCGACGCGCCAGACGCGGCCGAGATCGCGGGAGTAGAAGTAGGAGGCAAGACCGAACGGCGAGGCGTTGCACATCGCGATCACGTCGGCTTCATCCTTGAAGCGGATGACAGGCGCGAGCGGGCCGAAGGTTTCCTCCTGCGACACCAGCGAGTCCGGCTTGACGTCGGCGAGCACGGTCGGCTCGAAGAAGGAGCGTCCGAGCTCGCTGCGCTTGCCGCCGGTGACGACCTTGGCGCCGCGCTTCACGGCATCCGCGATGTGCCGCTCGACCTTGTCGATCGCCTTCATGTTGATCAGCGGCCCCTGCGTGACGCCGCTCTCGGTGCCGTCGCCGATCTTCATCGCCGCGACCTTCTTCGACAGCTTCTGCACGAACTCGTCGTAGATCTTGTCCTGGGCGTAGATGCGGTTGGCGCAGACGCAGGTCTGGCCCATGTTGCGGTACTTCGAGACGATGGCGCCCTCGACCGCGGCGTCGATGTCGGCGTCGTCGAACACGATGAACGGGGCGTTGCCGCCGAGCTCGAGGCCAAGCCGCTTCACGCCGACGGAAGCCTGCTGGTAGAGGATCTTGCCGACCGCCGTCGAGCCGGTGAAGCCGACGAAGCGCACCGCGGGATGCTCGCACAGCACCTTGCCGATCGGCGGCGCATCGCCGGTGATGATGTTGAGCACGCCCTTGGGGATGCCGGCCTTCTCGGCGAGCACGGCCAGCGCCAGCGCCGACAGCGGCGTCTCGTTGGCGGGCTTGAGCACCACGGTGCAGCCGGCCGCCAGCGCCGGCGAGACTTTTCGCGTGATCATCGAGTTCGGGAAATTCCACGGCGTGATCGCGCCGCAGACGCCGATCGGCTGCTTGATGGCGAGCAGGCGCGCATCGGGGCGCTGGCTCGGAATGGTCTCGCCATAGACGCGGCGGGCTTCCTCGGCGAAGAACTCGATATAGGCGGCGCCGATGTCGACCTCACCGAGCGCCTCGGAGAGCGGCTTGCCCTGCTCGGAGGTGAGGATCAGCGCGAGGTCCTCACGGTTGGCCGTAATCAGCTCGAACCATTTGCGCAGGATGTTGGAGCGCTGCTTGGCGGTGTGCTTGGCCCAGGCCGGAAAGGCGCGCTCGGCGGCTTCAACCGCCTTGGTGGTCTCGGCCGCACCAAGCTGCGGAACCTTTGCGAGCTCGACGCCGGTGGCGGGATTGTTCACCGCGAAGACCGGCGTGCCGACCCAGGCGCCGTCGATGTAGCAGGCCTCCTTCAGCAGCGAGGGGTCCTTCAACCGGTCGCGCAGGGTGGCGGTGGCTTGCGTGGCGCGGGCGGCGGCAGTCGGGGTCATGGCGTTCTCCCTCAGGGCGATCGGATTGGCCCGGAATATAGGGAGAGACGATGCGCAATGCACCGCCCCGCAACGCACAGCTGATGGGAGCTAAATTCGGGTCGGTGGGGTTACGCCGCGCCGCTCATATAGGTCTCGCGCCGGCCGATCATGCGCTCGGCGGCGGCCTTGGCGTCAGCCTTCGAAGAGGTCGCGCACGTCCGGTATTCGAGATCGGGAACGTCGGAGGTGTCGCGGCGGCCGAACCAGCTCTTCGAGCCGACCGGCAGCAGCGCCAGCGCCTGCGCCAGATTGTCCACCGCGCCGAAGGAATAGAGCGCGCCGGTGCCGGCGACACGAACCTCATAAATACCGGGCGCGATCGGCGCCTCGAGGTTGTCGCCCCGTCCGGGACGGGGATAGCGCTTCCATTCGCTCCAGGTCGAAATCATTTGAGGTCCCCCGCGGCCGGGAGCCGGCCGCCAAATTTGCATCAAGTCTTAACGTCGGCCGTCGATTGGCCGAGTGCTGAACGTCGCAACGCACAAAATGTTTCAAGTGCTTCCAAACACGCAAAACATATCGCCAGGACCCATCCATGGTCACGGCTCGTTGCGGCCATCCACCGCAGATTGTGACGGAGTGTTGCCGTCCAGCCGCCTTGTCGTCCTGCGTGGGGCGCAGGCCGTCAAGTCACGACATCGCGACCGGGGCGAAGGTGGAGGCGCTTGCCGCGCGCGACCTGCGGGAGGACAATCGATCACTTCCAACAATAATCAAACCGGAGGAAACGCGCATGCAAAGCCAGGCCCAGATCGACGAGGTTCTGCGCAAGACCAGCGATGCCAAGGAGATTCCCGGCGTGGTCGCGATCGCCGCGAGCGGTAGCGACGTGCTGTATCAGGGCGCGTTCGGCAAGCGCGACCTCTCCAAGCCCGATGCGATGACGCTGGACAGCGTGTTCTGGATCGCCTCGATGACGAAGGCCGTGACATCGGCAGGCGCGATGCAGCTGGTCGAACAGGGCAAGCTGTCGCTGGATAAGCCGATCGGCGACGTGCTGCCCGATCTCGCCAAGCCGCAGGTGCTCGAGGGCTTTGATGCCAAGGGCGAACCGAAGCTGCGGCCGGCCAAGGGCGCGATCACGCTGCGCCAGCTGATGACCCACACCGCCGGCTTCTGCTACGACATGTGGAACGGCGACATCGGCGCCTATCTCGAGAAGACCGGAACGCCCGGGATCATCACCTGCCAGAATGCCGCGCTGAAGACGCCGATCGCGTCCGACCCCGGCACGCGCTGGGAATACGGCACCAATATCGATTTCGTCGGCAAGGCGGTGGAAGCCGCCAGCGGCAAGCGGCTCGACGCCTATCTGCGCGACAATCTTTTTGCTCCACTCGGAATGTCTGACACCGGCTTCAAGATCACCGACGACATGCGCAAGCGGCTGGTCGGCATGCACGCGCGCGGCGAGGGCGGCCAGCTTGGCGCGATGCCGTTCGAGCTCGAGCAGAACCCGGAATTCTGCATGGGCGGCGGCGGCCTCTATTCGACCGCGGCCGACTACATCAAGTTCACCCAGATGATCCTGAACAAGGGCCGCGGCAACGGCAATCAGGTCCTCAAGGCCGATACTGTCGCGACGATGGGACAGAACCACATCGGCGATCTCAACGTCACCAAGATGACCTCGGTGGCGCCGATGTACACCAACGATGTCGACCTCTATCCGGACCAGGTGAAGAAATGGGGCCTCAGCTTCCTCATCAACACCGCCAAGACACCCGAGGGCCGCAGCGCCAACAGCCTCGCCTGGGCGGGCCTCGCCAACACCTATTACTGGATCGATCCCTCGCGCGACGTCACCGGCGTGATCCTGATGCAGCTGCTGCCGTTCGCGGATGGCAAGTGCCTGGAGGCGTTCGCGGCCTTCGAGCGCGGGGTCTATGCCGGGCTCGATGCGGGGAGCGGGCAGAAGGCGGCGTGAGCTAGCACGCCTCTCACCGCGCGACGACTGTCATTCCCCGCCTTGTGCGCAATTGCGCACAGGAGCGGGCGATGACAGTGGAGAGTGAGGGAAGCGCGCGCCACAAACTCGTCATTGCGAGCGTAGCGAAGCAATCCAGCCTGTCTCGGCGGAGGGATTCTGGATTGCTTCGCTTCGCTCGCAATGACGGCGGAGAGAGCGAGGACTAAACCGTCAGCCCGCGCTGGCCGGCGAGCTGCTTCAGGGACACCAGCGGACGGGCGCCGATGTGCTGGATCACTTCGGCGGCCGCGAGCGCGCCGAGCTCGCCGCACTGCTTGTACGCAAGATTGCGCGCGAGACCGTAGAGGAAGCCCGCGGCGAAGAGGTCGCCGGCGCCGGTGGTGTCGACGACCTTGTCGACCGGGAAGGCCGGCGCCGCCACGGCGTCTTCCGACGACACCACCATGCAGCCCTTCTCGCTGCGGGTGACGACGCCGAGATTGACGTCATTGCGCAGCTGCTTCAGCGCGGTGTCGAAATCCGAGGTCGTGTAGAGCGAATGCAGCTCGGACTCGTTGGCGAAGACGATGTCGACGGTGCCGTTGCGCATAAGTGAGAGAAACTCGTCGCGATAGCGATCGACGCAGAAGGAATCCGACAGCGTCAGCGCAACCTTGCGCTTGGCATCATGGGCGATCTTGGCCGCCTTGACGAAGGCGTCCTTGGCGTTCTTGGGGTCCCAGAGATAGCCTTCGAGATAGACGATGCCGGCGCTCGCGATCTCGGCCGGGTCGATGTCGGCGGGCGACAAATCCTGCGCGGCGCCGAGATAGGTGTTCATGGTGCGCTCGCCGTCATCGGTGACGAGGATGTAGGAGCAGCCGGTGGCGGGGCCGTCCGTCGCGGCGGGGGTGTTGAAGGCGACGCCGGCGGCGCGGATGTCGTGGACGTAGAGCTTGCCGATCTGGTCGTCCTTGACCTTGCCGACATAGGCGGCGCGTGCCCCCAGGCTGCCGATGCCGACGATGGTGTTGGCGGCAGATCCGCCCGAGACTTCCGTCGCCGGCCCCATGTCCTTGTAAATGGCGGCGGCGCGCGCCTCGTCGATCAGGGACATGCTGCCCTTGGTCATGCCGTGCTTGGCCAAAAAGGCCTCGTCGGTCCTGACCAGCACGTCGAACAGCGCGTTGCCGATCCCGAGAACGTCATATTTCACGTCAGCCATTCACCTTGATCCTGTTTGGCGGATTGCGATCCCTGCGGAAATCCGCTTCCTGTCGGTCTGAAATCTGGCTCGCGGCCTATCACGACCGGGCCTTCGCGGGCAAGCAACGAGCGTTGTCTTCTGACGCGTTTTCTTTACGCGAACCGGGACCACTTCGCTCGAAAACGCTATGGTATATCGTCCGATGATCCGCTCCTTCCTGACAGTTTCGACGGGAACACTGGCCTCGCGCCTGCTCGGCTTTGCGCGCGATTCCATGATTGCCGCACTGCTCGGCACCGGCGCGGTGGCGGATGCGTTTCTGGCGGCGTTCCAGCTAGTCAACGTGGTGCGACGGTTGCTCAGCGAGGGGGCACTCAATGCGGCCCTGATCCCGGCCTGGCTGCGCGTGCGTGACCGCGACGGCGAAGCGGCGGCATCCGCCTTCGCGGGGCGCGTGCTCGGCACTGTCAGCGTGGCGCTGATCGCGATCTCGATCGTCATCGCGCTGGTGATGCCGCTGATCATCACGGTCATCGCGCCGGGCTTTCTCGGGAGCAGCACGCTCGATCTCGCCGTCGCGAACGCGCGGCTGATGCTGCCCTATCTCGCCTTCGCCGGGCCCGTCACGGTGCTGATGGGACTGCTGAACGCGCAAGCGCGCTTTGCACTGGCCGCCTTCTCGCCGCTGCTGTTCAACATCGCGCTGATCATCGCGATCGCGGCGCTGCTCGCCGGGCATGCCGACGCGACCCTCGCGGCATGGATGCTGGCGGCCACCGTCGGCATCGCCGGGCTGCTGCAACTGCTGATGCTGCTGTCGCAGCGCAGTGCGGATCTTGCGACACCATTGCGCGTCAGTTTTGACAAGGAGATGCGCGGCTTCTTCGCCAAGGCCGTTCCCGGCATGATCGCAAGCTCGGGCCCGCAATGGCTGATGGTCGCGGGCGCGATCATTGCGTCGGCCACGCCGTCCGCGGTGTCCTGGCTCTATTTCGCCAACCGCCTGATCGAGCTGCCGCTCGGCATCGTCGGCGTCGCCATGGGCACGGTGCTGGTGCCGGAGCTGACGCGCGCCGTCACCAGCGGCGACCGCGAGGCCGTGGCACACGCGGAGTCGCGCGCGCTGGAGCTTGCGGCCGGGCTGGCGCTGCCGGCGACGCTCGGCCTGGTCGTGCTGGCCGAGCCGATCGTGCGGCTATTGTTCGAGCACGGCGCCTTCGGCGCGGACGACAGCGCGGCGACTGCGCATGCATTGATGTGGCTGGCGCTGGGCCTGCCGGCCCATGTGCTGATCAAGGCGCTGTCGCCGGCGTTCTATGCCCGCAGCGACACGATGACGCCGCTCATGGCCACGGCCAAAGGATTTGTGGTCGCAATCGCGCTCGCCGTCCTGCTCGGGCATTTCTTCGGCGCCAGCGGGATCGCGGCGAGCATCGCGGCCGGCGCCTGGAGCATTGCGATCTCGCTGCTCCGGAAAGGCACCAGCGAATTCGGCTTCTCGGTGGATGCCGCCGCACGAAAACGGCTGCCGCGGATCGTGCTCGCCGCGGCCGCGATGGGCGCCCTGCTCTGGCTGTCCGCGGCTCTGATGCCCGCCGAGGCGCATGGCCTGATCCGCTTCATCGTGCTGGGCGTGCAGATCGCTGCCGGGATCGCGGTCTACGGCCTGTTGCTGCAAACCTTCGGCGCCGCCTCCTGGCGCGAGGCGGCTGCGGCCTTGAAACGGCCGGCCTAGCGGGTGGGACAAGCGAATTACCCTTGACGGAGCAGCGCCGCTGTTGGAAACGACGGCCAAATACCTTTGGGAAGGCTGACCATGCCATTCGTTGAACGGGTCTTTTCGGGCGTCCAGCCGACGGGCAATCTGCACCTCGGCAATTATCTCGGCGCGATCGTCAACTTCGTGAAGATGCAGGAAACCCACAACTGCATCTATTGCGTCGTCGACATGCACGCGATCACGCAAGGCGTGGACGTCTGGGGCGGACCGGTCGAGCTCGCGCGCAACACCCGCGAGGTGACGGCGGCGTTCATCGCCAGCGGCATCGACCCGAACAAGCACATCGTGTTCAACCAGAGCCAGGTCTCGGGACACGCCGAGCTCGCCTGGATCTTCAACTGCGTCGCGCGCATGGGCTGGCTCGGCCGCATGACCCAGTTCAAGGAGAAAGCGGGCAAGGACCGCGAGAACGCGTCCGTGGGTCTGTTCGACTATCCCGTGCTGATGGCCGCCGACATCCTGCTCTACCGCGCCACCCACGTTCCAGTGGGCGAGGACCAGAAGCAGCATCTCGAGCTCTCGCGCGACATCGCGCAGAAGTTCAACAACGATTTCGGCGACTCGATCCGCAGCCACGGCGCCAATGACGGCCTGTTCTTCCCGCTGCCGGAACCCTTGATCACGGGCCCGGCGACGCGCGTGATGAGCTTGCGCGACGGCACCAAGAAGATGTCGAAGTCGGATGCCTCCGACAATTCGCGTATCAACCTCACCGACGACGCCGACACCATCGCGCAGAAGATCCGCAAGGCGAAGACCGATCCGGAGCCGCTGCCGTCAGAGGAAAAGGGCCTGGAAGCCCGCCCCGAAGCCGACAATCTCGTCGGCATCTTCGCCGCGCTCTCCGGCCGGCCCAAGGCCGACGTGCTCCGCGATTTCGGCGGCGGCCAGTTCTCCAGCTTCAAGAACGCGCTGGCGGAGCTGTGCGTGACGAAACTCGCGCCGATCGCCGGCGAGATGAAGCGCCTCGTCGCCGACCCCGGCCATATCGACACGATCCTGAACGACGGTTCCGACCGGGCCCGCGCCATCGCCGACGAGACCATGAAGCTCTCGAAGGACATCGTCGGCTTCATCCGCCGGCGCTAAGGCGCGATCGCAACACCGGCTGGCGCTGCAGCGCCGGCCGCTTCGCCTCTCCCAAACATTGCGGGAGTGTGGCAGCATGCCAGCCGTGCACATGCCGGGACATGCATGACCAGCAAGCGACTTTGCTTCGAGCCGGGTCACAAGCCCAAATGCCTCGTCGTCGTCGACGACAGCGCCGAATGGGATCGCGCGGTCTATTACGCCAGCCGCTGGGCGATCCGAGCCGGCGGCGGCGTGGTGATGCTGCGCATCATCGAGCCGGAGGAGCAGACCCAGGAATGGCTGGGGGTCGCCGACATCATGCGCGCCGAGGCGCAGGAGGAGGCGGAGGCAGCGCTCGACCGCGCCGCCGGGAGAGCCAACGGCATCGCCGCGATCACGCCGGAACGGGTGATCCGCGAGGGCGCCGCGATGGAACAACTGCTCGCTGTCATCGACGAGGATCCTGACATCGCCATGCTGGTGCTCGCCGCCAGTCCCGGCGCGGAGGGCCCGGGACCTCTGGTCGCGCTGCTCGCGCATGAGCTCGGCACATTCCCGGTGCCGGTGACGATCATCTCCGGCGCGCTGAGCGACCAAAGCGTGGATTCGCTGTCGTAGCTGCCACTTACCCTCCCCTGGAGGGGGAGGGTCAGCTCATGTCGAGCGAAGCGAGACATGAGCCGGGGTGGGGTGACGGTCTCTCCACCTCGAACGCTGCCCGTGGGGAGAGATCACCCCACCCCGCTCGCGCTGCGCGCGATCGACCCTCCCCTCCAGGGGAGGGTAAGAAAGCACCTAACCCGCTGATATAACTGCGGAACGCCCTTTCCTCCCCTTGACCGTGCGTTCCCCGTCGCCATCTGCTAGGTGATAGAGCACGCGCCGGCCTTGAACCGGCGACGTCTGGAGAAAACCATGTTCATTCAAACCGAAGCCACCCCCAATCCCGCCACGCTGAAGTTCATTCCCGGCCGCGTCGTGGTCGACGGCAGCCCGATGGAGTTTGCGAGCCGCGAATCGGCCGCGCGCTCGCCGCTGGCCGAAAAGCTGTTCGAGGTGCCCGGCGTCACCGGCGTGTTCTACGGATCGGACTTCATCACCGTGACCAAGGCGAGCGGTGAATGGCAGCAGCTCAAGCCCGCGATCCTCGGCGCCATCATGGAGCACTACATGTCCGGCGCGCCGCTGCTCGCCGGCGGCGAAGCGCACAGCGATGCCGATCTCGACGACGAGGACGAGTTCTTCGACGAGGCCGATGCCGAGACGGTCGACATGATCAAGGACCTGATCGAGACCCGCGTGCGGCCGGCGGTCGCCAATGACGGCGGCGACATCACCTTCCGCGGCTTCAAGGACGGCATCGTCTATCTCAACATGAAGGGCGCCTGCTCCGGCTGCCCGTCGTCGACCGCAACGCTCCAGCACGGTATCCAGAACCTGCTCAAACACTTCGTGCCCGACGTGGTCGAAGTCCGGCCGATGTAGGCGAGCTGTCGTAGGGTGGGCAAAGCGAAGCGTGCCCACCTCTTCTGCTCGTAAAGACAGGTTGGTGGGCACGGCGCAAGAGCGCCTTTGCCCACCCTACTAAGTAAGGCATTTGGGGGTCTGCAAATCGTGCGCGATGAATGGCGGATAGGCGCTCGGTTCGCTAGACTGCTTTCCATTCGCCACTCGTCATTCGCTCTTCCATGCTGATCCTTGCCATCGATACTGCGCTCGAGGCGTGCGCGGCGGCCGTGCTCGACACCGACGCCGGCGAGCTCCTTGCGCAGGAGCAGCTTCTCATGAAGCGCGGCCATGCCGAAGCGCTGATGCCGATGATCGCGCGGGTGATGCAGTCGGCCAATCTCGCCTTCACATCGCTCGACCGCGTCGCCGTCACGGTCGGCCCGGGCAGCTTCACCGGCCTGCGCGTCGGCATCTCGGCGGCGCGCGGCCTTGCGCTTGCGGCGAAACGGCCGGCGGTCGGGCTGACGACGCTGTCGGCCTATGCGGCCACCGTCGTCGGCCAGAGCGGAACGGCGCCGGTGATCTCCGCCATCGATGCGCGGCACGATCACGTCTATTTCCAGATCGTCGCCGGCGACGGCAGCCTCTTGGTGCAGCCGGGCATCGCGCCCATCAATGATGCGATTGCGGCCTCGCAATTCGGCGCGCCGCATCTGGTCGGCAATGCCGCGAACATCCTCGCCGATCGCTGGCCGAAGGATGCGCCGCCGCCCGTCGCGGTCGACGCGCAGCCCGCGCCCGACATCGGCTGGGTCGCATGGCTCGGCGCTGCGGTCGATCCCGAGACGAATCCGGCGCGGCCGTTCTATCTGAAGGCGCCCGACGCAAAACCGGCCGCAACTCCGCCGCTCGCACAAGCCGCAAGCTCATGATGAGATGGCTGTCGGAATGGTGGCGCGGCGGCACGGCCGCCGTCGAGCCGGTTTCCTTGCGCGATGCCGCGCGGCTGGCGCAGCTTCACGGCGCCTCCTTTGCGCAGGGCTGGGGCGAAGGCGAGTTCGAGAGCATGATCAGCGAGCGCAACACGCTCGTGCATCGGTTGCGCCTCGGTCGCAGGATCATCGGCTTTGCCGTCTCGCGGATCGGCGCGGACGAGGCGGAGATCCTCTCGGTCGCGGTCGACCAGGCCCATCGCGGCCGCGGCCTGTCCCGCACGCTGCTGATGACCCATCTCGGTCATCTCGCGGGGCGCGGCGTACGCACGATATTTCTCGAAGTTGAGGAAAATAACCAGCCGGCGCGGCGGCTCTACGACCGGGCCGGATTCATGGTGGTCGGACGCCGCGAACGCTACTATAAGCAGCCCAATGGGGAACAATTGAACGCCCTTCTGATGCGACGTGACTTGTCGTAACATCGATGGCAGAAAGCGCCCCTCAGGCAGACCGATCATGACCGCACTGAAACCCTCCTCCGCATCCAAGGCGTCCGGCATCGAGGCGCGCTGTGCCGCCACCGGCATGCGCATGACCGAGCAGCGCCGCGTCATCGCCCGCGTGCTCGCGGAGGCGGTCGATCATCCCGACGTCGAGGAATTGTACCGGCGCTGCGTTGCCGTCGACGACAAGATCTCGATCTCGACCGTGTATCGCACCGTCAAGCTGTTCGAGGACGCCGGTATCATCGAACGCCATGATTTTCGCGAGGGCCGCGCGCGCTATGAGACGATGCGCGACAGCCACCACGACCACCTCATCAATCTGCGCGACGGCAAGGTGATCGAATTCACCTCCGAAGAGATCGAGAAGCTTCAGGCGGAGATCGCCCGCAAGCTCGGCTACAAGCTGGTCGACCACCGGCTCGAGCTCTATTGCGTTCCGCTCGACGACGACAAGCCGACGTCTTAAGTGGCATGATCTTGTCGGAAAACCGCTCCACACTTTTCCGGATCATGCCTTAGTGCCCATCGATCTCATCATCTTCGATTGCGACGGCGTGCTCGTGGACAGCGAGGTGATCTCCTGTCGCGCGCATGCGGATGTGCTGACCCGGCACGGCTATCCGATCACGTCGGAGCAGGTGTCCGAGCGCTTCCTTGGCCGCTCGACAAAACAGGCCAACCTCGAGATCGAAACCGAACTCGGCCGCAAGCTGCCCGAGGCCTATCACGGCGATCTGCAGGACGAGCTGTTTCGCGCATTCGAAGCCGACCTCGAGGCGATCCGCGGCATCCACGACGTGCTCGACGTCGTGACGCAACGCGTCTGCGTTGCCTCGAGCGGTTCGCATTCACGCATGCAGGTGAGCCTCGGAAGCACGGGACTCTACGAACGCCTCGCCCCGAACATCTTCTCGTCGTCGCAGGTGACGAACGGCAAGCCGGCACCGGACCTCTTCCTGTTCGCCGCGCGCGAAATGGGCGTTCCGCCCGAGCGCTGCGTCGTCATCGAGGACAGCCTGGCCGGCATCGCCGGCGCCCGGGCGGCCGGTATGATCGTGTTCGGCTTCTACGGCGGCAGCCATTGCGGGGACGGCCATGCCGAGACCCTGCGCCAGGCCGGCGCCAATCTGACCTTTGCCGATATGCACCAGCTCCCGGAACTGGTCCGGCGGGTCGAGGCCGAGGCCTTGGCGGGCTGATTCTATCCCCTCGCAGTCATTCCAGGGCACGCGCAGCGCGCGTGAACCCGGAATCTGGAGGAATTAGCTCGAGATTCCGGGTTCGCGACTGCGTCGCGCCCCGGAATGACGGGTTCAGGCCGCCCATTCGCTGGATTTTCGGCCCTCCAGCCTATATCTGAGGGCCGTCCTCCACCGCCATTTTCGGGTTCCATGACGCCGCCGCGCAAGCTGCACATCAAATCATATGGCTGCCAGATGAACGTCTACGATGCCCAGCGCATGGTGGACACGCTGGCTCCGGAAGGATTCGTGGAGACGGCGAGCGCCGAGGACGCCGACCTCGTCATCCTCAACACCTGCCATATCCGCGAGAAGGCCTCGGAAAAGGTCTATTCTGAGCTCGGGCGCTTACGCGTCGCCAAGGACGAGGCGGCGCGCGGGGGCCGCGCGATGCAGATCGCGGTTGCCGGCTGCGTGGCACAGGCCGAGGGCGAGGAGATCGTGCGGCGGGCGCCTGTCGTCGACGTCGTAGTCGGACCGCAGAGCTATCATCATCTGCCGGAGCTCCTGAAGCGCGCCGGCAGCGAAGGCCGTGCGATCGAGACCGAATTCCCCGCCGAGGACAAGTTCGGCTTCCTGGCCCAGCCGAAGCCCGCCGCGATCCGCGCGCGCGGCATTTCCGCCTTCGTCACGGTGCAGGAAGGCTGCGACAAGTTCTGCACCTTCTGCGTCGTGCCCTACACGCGGGGCTCGGAAGTCTCGCGCCCCGTGGCGAAGATCGTCGACGATGTGAAGCGGCTCGCCGACAACGGCGTGCGCGAGCTCACGCTGATCGGGCAGAACGTCAACGCCTATCACGGCGAGGGGCCGGACGGAAAAACCTGGCCGCTCGGCCGGCTGCTCGAGCATCTGGCGGCGATCCCGGGGATCGCGCGGCTGCGCTATTCGACCAGCCACCCCCGCGACGTCGATGACAGTTTGATCGCGGCCCATCGCGATCTCGATGCCCTGATGCCGTTCGTGCACCTGCCGGTGCAGTCGGGCTCGGACCGGATTCTTGCCGCCATGAACCGGAAACATACCGCCGATGATTATCGGCGTGTCATCGACCGTTTTCGTACCGCGCGCCAAGACATTGCTTTTTCATCAGATTTCATCGTCGGCTTCCCCGGCGAAAGCGAGCAAGATTTTCTCGCCACCCTCGCGCTTGTCACGCAAATCGGTTACGCTGCGGCTTATTCGTTCAAATACTCCGCCCGGCCGGGAACGCCGGCCGCGGACATGCAGGAGACGGTGTCCCCCGCCGAGATGGACCAGCGATTGGAGCGGCTCCAGGAACTGATCGACAGCCAGCAATCGGCCTTCAACAGGGCCGCGATTGGCTCGACGGTCGATGTGCTGTTCGAGCGTCCGGCGCGCAAGGACGGCCAGATCGTCGGCCGCACCGCTTTTCTCCAGCCCGCGCACGTGATGGCCTCGCCCGACATCATCGGACAGATCCTGCCTGTCAGGATCGACAGCCTCGAGCGCTACAGCTTCCTCGGCGAGCTCGCGACCGCGCACACCGCGCGCGAGCCCGCTTTATCGCAAGCCACTGGAGCCTGAACCCTTGCCAAAAAGCGCATCGGATTCGTCTTCTATCGCTCCCAGCCGCAAATTTGACCGCGACATGCAAGTTCCGCCCGAGACCCAGGTCGTCATCGACCTCGACGACAACCGCGCCGCTTCCGCGCTGGTCGGCCCTTATGGTCAGAATCTCGCGCAGATCGAACGACGGCTCGGAGTCGTCGTCGACTCCAAGGGCAACCACATCACCATCGGCGGCACTCGCGACGGCTGCGACGCCGCCCGCCGCGTGGTGGAGATGCTCTACGCGCAGGCCTTGAAAGGGCAGGACCTCGACCAGGGCGAGGTCGAAGGCGCGATCCGCGCCGTGATCGCGCAGGGATCGCTGTTCGAGTTCGACGCGAAGTCGGCGAAATCGACCTTCGACAGCATCAACCTGCGCAAGCGCCCGGTGCGCGCGCGCACCGCCGCGCAGGACTCCTACATCCGCGCGCTGAAGCGCCACGAGCTGGTGTTCGGCATCGGCCCCGCCGGCACCGGCAAGACCTGGCTCGCAGTCGCGCATGCCGCCCAGCTGTTCGAGCGCAAGGAGGTCGACAAGATCATCCTGTCGCGCCCGGCGGTGGAGGCCGGCGAGCGCCTCGGCTTCCTGCCCGGCGACCTCCGCGAGAAGGTCGATCCGTATCTGCGCCCGATCTACGACGCGCTTTATGATCTCATGGACGCGCGCATCGTCGAGCGCGCGCTGCAGACCGGCGAGATCGAGATCGCGCCGCTCGCCTTCATGCGCGGCCGCACCCTCACCAATGCCGCCATCATCCTGGACGAGGCGCAGAACACCACGTCGATGCAGATGAAGATGTTCCTGACGCGTCTCGGCGAGAACAGCCGCATGATCGTGACGGGCGACCCCTCGCAGATCGACCTGCCGAACGGCCAGACCTCGGGTCTTGCCGAGGCAACGCGCCTGCTCGGCGGCGTCGAAGGCATTGCCCAAGTTCATTTCAAAGCCGAGGACGTGATCCGCCATGAGCTCGTGGCGCGGATCGTCGCCGCCTATGAAGGTTCGCCGCAGCGGCCGGCCGCCGATAAATCCTGACGGGACAACAGCCGGACCAGACGGGCGCGAACGCGGCGCCTGATCGTTCCGAACAAAGACAATGTCACATCCGAACCTTCCCATGACCGAGGTCCTCGTCGTTGCCGATTGCTGGCAGCGCGAGCCCGATTCCGAAGCCGTGATCCAGCGCGCGGTCGCCGCCGCCGCCGAGAGCGTCGACGAAGATGTTGCCGACGCGGAAGTGGCGGTGATGCTGACCGATGATGCCGGCATCCGCACTCTCAACGGCAACTGGCGCGGCATCGACAAGCCGACCAACGTGCTGTCGTTTCCCGCGCCCCAGCCGGAGGGCGAATGGAAGGAAGGCGATGCGCCGCGCATGCTCGGCGACATCGCGATCGCCTACGAGACCATGCGGCGCGAGGCGGACGAGGAGCACAAGCCGTTCGACCATCATTTGAGCCACCTCGCCGTGCACGGCTTCCTGCATTTGATCGGCTACGACCACGAGAACGACGCCGACGCCAAGGAGATGGAAGCGCTGGAAACTGAGATCCTCGCCCATCTCGGCATCCCCGACCCCTATGCCGACCGCCCGGGGACGCACTGAGATGCCGGATTCCGAGCCAACCCACGACAATCCGCGCAACACGCCCAACCTGCCGGCCGTGGTGACACCGGGCGAGGTGCTGCGCCCGACCGCCGAGAGCTGGCTGCTGCGCGCCATCCGCACGCTGTTCGGCTGGAAGGCGGGATCGGTGCGCGACGATCTCCAGGTCGTGCTCGACGCCACGACGCCCGACGACACCGGCTTCTCCGCGGTCGAGCGCACCATGCTGCGCAACATCCTCGGCCTGCACGAGCGCCGCATCGCCGACGTCATGGTGCATCGCGCCGACATCATCGCCGTGAAGCGCGACATCCCGCTCGGCGAATTGATGGACCGCTTCGAGAGCGCCGGCCATTCCCGCCTCGTCGTCTA
This sequence comes from Bradyrhizobium huanghuaihaiense, assembly GCF_025200885.1. Classification (NCBI taxonomy): domain Bacteria; kingdom Pseudomonadati; phylum Pseudomonadota; class Alphaproteobacteria; order Hyphomicrobiales; family Nitrobacteraceae; genus Bradyrhizobium; species Bradyrhizobium huanghuaihaiense. The sequence goes on from NZ_CP104172.1 coordinate 44,021, forward strand.
CAACGAGACGCTCGACGATCCCGTCGGCATCGTCCACATCCGCGATCTGCTCGCTTTCATGACCGTGCGGGCGCGGGTGTCGGAGGCCACCAAGACCAAGCGCAAGAAGCCGCTGCCGGCCGGCCTCGATCTGCGCGCGGTCGATCTGGCGATGCCGCTCGAGGACGCCCGCATCATCCGCAAGCTGCTCTACGTGCCGCCGTCGATGCGGGCGATCGACCTGCTCGCGCAGATGCAGGCCACGCGCATTCATCTGGCGCTGGTCGTCGACGAATATGGCGGCAGCGACGGGCTGGTCTCGATCGAGGACATCGTCGAGCAGATCGTCGGCGAGATCGACGACGAGCACGACAGCGACGAGCCGCCCTCGATCGTGCGCCTGCCGGACAACGCCTTCATCGCCGATGCCCGCGCCAGCCTCGACGACGTCCGCACCGTGATCGGCGCGGACTTCGTCACCGGCGAGGCCGGTGAGGAGGTCGAGACGCTCGGCGGCTATCTCGTCAGCTTCGTCGGACGCCTGCCGGTGCGCGGCGAGGTGATCTCGGGTCCCGGCAATTACGAGGTCGAGGTGCTCGATGCCGATCCGCGCCGCGTCAAGCGGCTGCGCATCTCGACGCGGAAGGAACGTCCGGCGCCGCGCAGCCAGCGCGAGAGCCGACGCCGCGAGGCCGCGCCGGAGAGCAGCCCGCCGCCGGCCAGTGACACGCCGACCCCGCCGCCGAGCGACGGGACCGGCCCGCAGTGAACGCATTGCAGCGACTTCGTCAGATCGCGCTCGCCATCATCCTCACCTGGGGCTGGAAGCGCGCCGTCATCGCCATGGCCGCCGGCGCGCTGTCGGTGCTGGCGCTGGCGCCATTCAACCTCTTCCCGGTGCTGTTCATCACCTTTCCGGTGCTGGTCTGGCTGATCGACGGCACCGGCGCCGGACGATATGGCGGCGTCCCCGCCGCGGCGCTGACCGGCTACTGGTTCGGGCTCGGCTATTTCGTTCCCGGCCTCTACTGGATCGGCTACGCCTTCTTCGTCGACGCCGACATCTTCGCCTGGCTGACACCGTTCGCCGTGCTGGGCCTGCCGGCCTATCTCTCCATCTTCACGGCGATCGGATGTGCGCTGGCGCGCCTGCTCTGGACCAAGAACGCCACGCGCGTGCTCGCGCTCGCGGCAAGCCTCACCATCGCCGAATGGCTGCGCGGTCATGCGCTGACCGGCTTTCCCTGGAACGCATTCGGCTATGCGCTGTCCGAGCCGCTGCCGCTGGCGCAGACGGCCTCGCTGATCGGCCTGTGGGGCATGACCTTCCTGACGGTTGCGATCTTTGCGAGCCCGGCGACGCTGATTGACCGCACGCCCGATCGCCGCGTGGAGTGGCGCGCGTCAGCCGCGGCAATCGCGCTTCTGATTGTCATGGGCATCTTCGGCGCGATCCGCCTGTCACTGCATCCGACCGCGATGGTCGCTGGCGCCAAGCTGCGCCTGATGCAACCGAACCTGCAGCAGGACGCGAAGTTCAACTACGCCGCCAAGGCCGAGGTGATGAAGAAATACCTCGCGCTGTCGGACCGCGCCTCCGGGCCGCAATCGACCGGCGTGCGCGATGCCACCATCCTGATCTGGCCGGAATCCGCGTTCCCGTTCTTCCTGACCCGCGAAGCCGACGCGATGGCGCAAATCGCCGACCTGTTGCCGAAGGGCACGGTGCTGATCACGGGCTCGGTGCGCGCGCCCGACCTGCCGCGGGGAACGCCGATCACACGCGCCTACAATTCGATCTACGTGATCGATCACGACGGCAGCGTGCTCGCGGTCTACGACAAGCTGCATCTCGTGCCGTTCGGCGAATTTCTTCCCTACCAGGAGCTGATGGAGAAGCTCGGTTTCGAGCAGCTGACGCGTGTGCGCGGCGGCTTCATCGCCGGCAGCGTGCGGCATGCGCTGCCGGTCCCCACCGCACCATCGGCGCTGCCTCTGATCTGCTATGAGGCCATCTTTCCCGGTGAGGTGGCAGGACGCAACGAACGTCCGGGCTGGATCGTGAACCTCACCAATGACGGCTGGTTCGGCATCTCGACCGGCCCCTATCAGCATCTGGAGCAGGCACGCATGCGCGCGATCGAGCTCGGATTGCCGCTGGTCCGCTCCGCCAATACCGGAATCTCCGCGGTGATCGATCCGGTCGGACGAACCGTCGCCAGCCTGGGTCTCGGCATCGAAGGCATTTTGGATGCAAACCTGCCCGCCGCAATCCCGCCGACCGTCTACGCGCGGCTGGGCGACGTGCCCGCAGCCATGCTCGTCGCGCTCGGCGTGATGCTCGCGGTCCGCCGGCGTGTTGCCAAACGGCACCCCTGATCGCGTCGTCGCCGCCGAGGTGGCCGGAATCCTTTGACAACCGTAGTCCCACGGTTGACAGATTGCACGCGGGTTCCTCATTCTGCACCCGCTGCGAAAGACAGTGGGCGTTGCTAAATTTCTCCGCAATGTTTCCCAATAACAGGGTTTGATTTTTACGCTGCTGGCACCTGAGGCATTCCGGTCGATTGCGCTGAGGGTGGTGTTTGGAGGCTGAGGAAATGTCGAAAGCGCCCAACCCTGTTGACAAATATGTCGGCAGCCGCGTGCGTATGCGCCGCATCATGTTGGGCATGAGTCAGGAAAAGCTCGGTGAAGCTTTGGGCCTGACATTCCAGCAGATTCAGAAATACGAGAAGGGCACGAATAGGGTCGGCGCGAGCCGCATCCAGCAGATTGCCGAGATTTTGCAGGTGCCGGTGTCGTTCCTGTTCGAAGGCGGCCCGAGCGGCGTGGCCGGCCCGGACGGCTTCGCTGAAGGTGCTTCGCCCTCTTATGTTTCCGACTTCCTCGCGACCTCCGAAGGTCTCGCTCTGACCAAGGCGTTCACCCGAATCACCGATTCGAAGATGCGCCGCTCCATCGTCGATCTCGTCGAGCAGATCGCGGCCCGCGAAGGCCCCGACAAGCGCTGACGCCAGCGCAATCCGATTTGAGGCTGCGCCAAATCTGGCCTATGTCGTCATTTGCGGCCGCGCGTTGACGCGCGCCCTCCCAGATGATGCGATTCAAAGGCATAGATGCGCCCATGACGAACTCCAACTGGTTCGATACCCAAACCATTCTCGACGGCATCCGGCGCTGGGTGGAGATCGAGACGCCGACAGAGGCGCCTGAGCAGGTCAACAAACTCGTGTCGCTGGTCGCGGATCAACACCGCGATCTGCCCGTCACGCTCGAGCGCGTCGCCGGCGTCGACGGCTGCGGCGATCACCTTCTGGCCCGCTCGACCTGGGGTCAGGAGCAGCCGGGCATCCTGGTGCTGAGCCACCTCGATACCGTGCACCCCCTGGGCTTCATCGAGCGCCTGCCGTTCAGGGTCGAGGGCGACAGCGCGTTCGGTCCCGGCATCTACGACATGAAGGGCGGCGCCTACGTGGCCCATCATGCATTCGCTGCACTCTGCGCCGACGGCAAGCGTTCGCCGCTCGGCATCACCCACATGTTCACCTCCGACGAGGAGATCGGCAGCCCCACCTCGCGCGCGCTGATCGAGAAAGAGGGACGCAAAGCCAAGTACGTGCTGGTGACGGAGCCGGCGCGCGACGGCGGCAAGATCGTCACCGGACGCAAGGGCGTCGGACGCTTCGAGGTGTTCATCAAGGGCGCGCCGGCGCATGCCGGCTCGCGGCCCGAAGACGGCCGCAGCGCCATCCGCGAGCTCGCCAACATCATCCACGCGCTGGAGGGAATGAACGACCTGAAGCGCGGCGTCACCGTCAATGTCGGCGTGGTGCGCGGCGGCACGCGCCCGAACGTGACGCCGGAAGAGGCTTATGCCGAAATCGACCTGCGCGTTCCGAGCTTCACCGACGCGGACGAGTTCGTCGGCAAGATCCTCGGGCTGACATCGAAGACGGACGGCGTCACCGTCACGGTCACCGGCGAGCTCAATCGTCCGCCTTACGAGAAGGGCAATGCGGGCGCCTCACTCTACGAGCACGCCAGGACGCTCGCCACCGAGATCGGCTTCGAGCTGATCGACACCTATACCGGCGGCGGCTCGGACGGCAATTTCACCGCGCCCCACACCGCCACGCTCGACGGGCTCGGCGTCGACGGCAAGGGCGCGCACACCCATTATGAGCAGCTCTATGTCTCGTCGCTCGAACCGCGCGCGCGGCTGCTCTATCGGCTGTATCAGACACTGCGATGAGCGAGCGCAAGTCAGACCCCGATCGCGACGACAGCGAGCGCGCGTTCTTCGGACGCCGCAAGGGCCACAAGCTCAGGCAGCATCAGGCCGACCTGATCGACAATCTGCTGCCGCATCTTGCACTCGACATCGAGGGCGAGAAGCCGGCGGATGCGCGCGAGATCTTCGATCCCGCAGCGGATGACGTGCGGCTCGAGATCGGCTTTGGCGGCGGCGAGCATCTCGCGGCCGAGGCGCAGGCCTTCGCCACGACCGGCTTCATCGGCTGCGAGCCCTATGTCAACGGCATGGCGAAAATCCTCGCGCAGATCGAAGCCGCGAACATCGGCAACATCCGCCTGTTCGCCGGCGATGCTGCCGAGCTGCTGGCCTGGCTGCCGAAGGCCTCGCTATCGCGGATCGACCTGATCCATCCGGATCCCTGGCCGAAGCGGCGGCACTGGAAGCGGCGCTTCGTCCAGGACAGGACGATCGCCGCGATGGCGCGCGTGCTCAAGCCGAATGGTGAATTCCGCTTCGTCTGCGACATCGACGACTACTGCGCCTGGACGCTGTCGCATCTTGTGCGCTCGCCGGACTTCAAATGGCTCGCGGAACGCGCCGACGATTTCCGGCAACCATGGGCCGGCTACACCATGACGCGCTACGGCCGGAAGGCGGCGCGCGAAGGCCGCAAGGCGGCTTATTTGCGGTTCAGACGGGTGGGTTAGCCGTCATTGCGAGGAGCGAAGCGACGAAGCAATCCAGAGCGCTTTCGCGGAGGGATTTCTGGATTGCTTCGCTTCGCTCGCAATGACGGAGTGTGACGTTAGATCGTCTGCCGGTTGCGCCAGAAATTCACGACGCGCTCGGCCGTCGTCGGCATCAGGCGCGCGAAGTTCATGCGAGCGGCCTCGAGGTCGGCATCGGCGGGCGTGCGATTGGGGCCGTACCAGAGCAGGATCAGCGCGCGCACCGTGGGCCAGCCGAGATTGAGCACACGGCCGAGGATCAGGATCGGATCGTAACGGTCGCCCGCGATCAGGCGGTCGAGAATCGAGATGCGGATACCAGCCATCGCCGAGAGCGAGGCGATCGACTCCTCGTATTTGTGTGCCTTGGCAAAGCCGAGCAGCGCGCTCTCGCCGAGATGGCCCTCGCGATGCAAGGTGAGCACCGTGCGCTGGGCCGCGGAGAAATCGCGTCGCGGCCCCGGCGGCAGCGCGGCCTCCTCGATCGCGGCCATGGCGCGCTTGATCTCGACCTGGCGCACGGGATTGACCACGGTGGAGAGACGGCGGCGGATGACGTCGAGCGTGCCGTCGAGAAGCTGTTTCAGGTGTTCGCCGGAGAGATCGCTGCGCTGGCCGATCTTGAGCGTCAGCACGCCATCCTGCGCGGAACGCTTGATCAGCTCGGAATAACTGGCAGGCGAAAACACTGCGCCGGCATTGCCCGCGGCGCGGCGCACGACATCGCGATCGCCGCGCTCAACCAGCACGTCGGTGACGACGGCCGGCAGGACGGGACGTTCCGTCATCGCCAGCAGATGACCCTGTCCTTTCAGCCGCGCGATCTCGACCAGCGCGGCATCATCGAGCACGGGCGAGCGGCGCAGCACGGGACCTGCGACCATGATCTCGTTTTCGCGCGCCAGCTGATTGACCAGATGCGGCGGCGCATTGTTCAGGCGGGAGAAGCGCTCGGCGAGATCGACGCGCGAGCCGAGCTCGGCATGCGGGACGAGATCGATCAGGAGATTGTCGAAGAGATCGATGAGCTCGGGACGGAGTTTCGCGGGATCCTGGAAGTAGAGGTCGGCGATGGCGCGCGCGATCTCGCCGCGACGGCGAGGGTCGCCGCGTTTGACGATGGCGTCCAGTCCGGGAATGAGCGACGTGGCAGCGGTCATGAAAACACAAACTCGTACAGGGCACGCCGCGGGCGCGCCCTCGGTCCAAGCCGCCCCACAATCAAGGAATTTAGGCCTCGGAAATGAAGGAAGCGTTGCGCGGGGAGCCGCGAATCGGGCGCAAAAAGCCTCGTCCGGCCTCCGATGGGCCTTGTCCGGGAGGGCGGAAAGGGCTATATCAGCGCCAATTCATCTTCTCATACGATCCGCGTAGTGAGAGTGGGCCCGAAAGGACCCGCTCTTTTTTATTACCTGAACGCGGGTTGGCGGAAGATCCGGCCCGACGCGCTGTCGGGAGAGTTCCGAAGCGGGCTTTGAAGTCTTAACCAAGCCTTAACCCAAGCGTTAACCAACGAGCGCCTTGACCGCTGATATGACCGAACCGAACACTGGTTCCACCGATGCCGAACTGCTGGCCGAGCCGAGGCTCGTGGTCGAGCCTGGCGTGGCGGCGCGGGTGTCTGCGGTCGCAGCTCCCGTGCTCGAGGGCATGGGCTACCGCCTGGTCCGGATCCGCATCTCCGGGGAAGCCGGCTGCACCGTGCAGATCATGGCCGAACGGCCGGACGGTTCGATGCAGCTCGAGGATTGCGAGGCGATCTCGCGGGCGCTGTCGCCCGTGCTCGACGTCGCCGACCCCATCGACCGCGCCTATCGGCTGGAGATCTCCTCGCCGGGCATCGACCGGCCGCTGGTGCGCCGTTCCGATTTCGAGCGCTATTCCGGGCATCTCGTGAAGGTCGACATGGCCGTCGCCCATGAGGGGCGCAAGCGGTTCCGTGGCACGCTGGGTGCCGTCGAGGGCGACCGCGTGCATCTGCATCGCGACGACGTCAAGGCGGGCGACGATGCCGACGTTCTCTTGACGATGGAGGATATCGGCGAGGCCCGCCTGGTGCTGACCGACGAGCTGATCGCCGAATCCATGCGCCGCGGCAAGGCCGAAGAGCGCCAGATGCGGCGCGATCTCGGCCTGGAACCGCCGCAGGCGCCGCACGCGAAAATCAGCGAAAAAACCACCAAGAACACCAAGCCGAAAAAGAAGCCGGCCCCGACCAATACCAAGAAACATCGCCTTGCCGCCGAACGCGCGCGGCGCGGCGAGATCGAGCCTGACCAAGGAGACTAGCCATGGCAGTCAGCGCCAATCGACTTGAATTGCTTCAGATCGCCGATGCCGTTGCCCGCGAGAAATCGATCGACCGCGGCATCGTCATCGCGGCGATGGAGGACGCCATCGCCAAGGCCGCGCGGGCCCGTTACGGCAGCGAGACTGACGTTCACGCCGAGATCGACCCGAAGAAGGGCGAGCTGCGGCTGTCGCGCCACATGCTGGTCGTCGACAAGGTCGAAAATCATTCCAACCAGATCTCGCTGGTCGATGCGCAGCGCGCCAATCCCGGCGCCCAGGTCGGCGACACCATCGCCGACACCCTGCCGCCGCTGGAATATGGCCGCATCGCCGCGCAGTCGGCCAAGCAGGTGATCGTGCAGAAGGTGCGCGAGGCCGAGCGCGACCGGCAGTATCAGGAATTCAAGGATCGCATCGGCGACATCGTCAACGGCGTCGTCAAGCGCGTCGAATATGGCAGCGTGATCGTCGATCTCGGCCGCGGTGAAGCCATCATCCGCCGCGACGAGATGCTGCCGCGCGAAGTGTTCCGCAACGGCGACCGCGTCCGCGCCTATATCTTCGACGTCCGCCGCGAGACCCGCGGCCCGCAGATCTTCCTCTCCCGCACCCATCCGCAGTTCATGGCGAAGCTGTTCGCGCAGGAAGTGCCGGAAATCTATGACGGCATCGTCGAGATCAAGGCGGTGGCCCGCGATCCGGGCTCGCGCGCGAAAATCGGCGTGATTTCCCGCGATTCCTCGGTCGATCCGGTCGGCGCCTGCGTCGGTATGCGCGGCTCGCGCGTGCAGGCCGTGGTGAACGAGCTGCAGGGCGAGAAGATCGACATCATTCCCTGGTCGCCCGACATCGCGACCTTCGTGGTCAACGCACTGGCGCCGGCCGAAGTCTCCAAGGTCGTCATCGACGAAGACCGCGAGCGCATCGAGGTCGTGGTGCCCGACACCAACAACCAGCTCTCGCTGGCGATCGGCCGCCGCGGCCAGAATGTGCGTCTGGCCTCGCAGCTGACCGGCTGGGACATCGACATCCTGACCGAGCAGGAGGAATCGGAGCGCCGCCAGGCCGACTTCGAGAACTCCACCCGCGTCTTCATGGAATCGCTCAACGTCGACGAGGTGGTCGGCCAGCTGCTGGCGTCCGAAGGCTTCACCTCGGTCGAGGAGCTCGCGATGGTGGACGTCAAGGAGCTCGCCGGCATCGAGGGCTTCGACGAGGAGACCGCACAGGAGCTCCAGAACCGCGCCCGCGAATATCTCGAGCAGCAGGAAGCCGAGCTCGAGGCACGGCGCAAGGAACTCGGCGTCGAGGACGCCCTCAAGGACGTGCCAGGCGTCACCTCCAAGATGCTGGTGAAGTTCGGCGAGAACGACATCAAGACCGTCGACGACCTCGCTGGCTGTGCCACCGACGATCTGGTCGGCTGGACCGAGCGCAAGGAAGGCGGCGAGCAGACCAAGTATCCGGGTGCACTCGACGGTATCGAGATCTCCCGTGACGATGCCGAGGCGATGATCATGCAGGCCCGCGTCAAGGCCGGCTGGATCACCGAGGCCGATCTCGCCAAGCCCGCCGAAGAGGCTGAAGCGACCGAAGATCAGCCGGCTTAAGGGCGACGGAGGATGTCGCCCGGATGCTCGCCAGCACGGACAGCGAACTCGACCATGGACCGCGGACCGAAAGGTCCGCGACCATGCGGATGTGCGCGGTCACCCGGCAGGTCCGGCCGATCGACGAGCTGATCCGCTTCGTCGTCTCGCCGCAAGGCGACATAGTTCCCGACCTCAAGCGCAAGCTGCCCGGACGCGGCATGTGGGTCACCGCCTCACGCGAGGTGGTTGCGGAAGCCGTGCGGCGTCACCAATTTAACAAAGCCTTCAAGCGCGAGCTGCGCGTTCCCCAGACGCTTCCCGCCGATATTGAGGCGCTCCTCGTCAGGAGCGTGACGGAAGCCCTTGGGATTGCTGCCAAGGCGGGCCAGGTCGTGGCCGGCTTCGGCAAGGTCGAGAGCGCCCTGCGGGAAGGCACGGCCGAGGTCCTGATCCACGCCAGTGACGGGGCTGCGGACGGAATCCGCAAATTGGACATGCTGGCGCGTCAAAATGCCGGAAATCGCGGTGCCAAACCGCCGATTCCCGTCGTCACTGCACTGAAATCGTTAGAATTGGATTTGGCACTGACCCGATCAAATGTGATACATGCTGCGCTGCTCGCGGGCCCGGCGAGCAGGTCATTCCTGTCACGTAGCCAGATGCTGGTCCGATACCGGATGGCGGACGATGACAAGACTGCCGAAAAGCACGGCCAGGATTTCTGAGAGACACCGACGAACCGATCTGACGGTGCGGCAACGCACAACACTGATAAATCAGGATTAGGACTGCTGAATGGTTGATACCAAGACCCCTGGCGACAAGAAGCTGAGCGTTCCGAGCAAGACGCTATCGCTCAAGCCGCGCGTCGAAACGGGTACCGTGCGCCAGAGCTTCAGCCATGGCCGCAGCAAGCAGGTCGTGGTCGAGAAGCGCGGCAAGCGCCGCATTGGTGACGGCCCCGAGCCGCACGCGCCTGAGGTAGCTGCAAAGCCGGCTCCGGCTGCGCCCGCTCCGTCGCGCCCCGCGCCGCCGCCCCCGCCGCGCAATGCCGGTTCCGGCGTGGTCCTGCGCACCCTGACCGAGGATGAGCGCTCGGCCCGTGCCAGCGCGCTGGCCGATGCCAAGGTGCGCGAAGTCGAAGAGCGCCGCCAGGCCGAGGAAGAGGCCCAGCGCCGCGCCGTCCGCGAGGCCGCCGAACGCGCCGAGCGCGAGGCCGCCGAGTCGCGCCGCAAGGCCGAGGAAGAGCGCCACCGTCACGAGGACGAAGCCAAGCGGAAGGCCGAGACCGAGGCCAAGAAGCGTTTCGGCGAAGGCGAGCAGCCGCAATCCGCTCCGCGTCCCGCTGCGGCGGCACCGGCCGCTCCCGCGCCGCGTCCCACCAGCGCGCCCGCAGCGCGTCCCGGCGCCCCCGCGACGGCACGTCCGGGAACAACGACCGCGCGCCCCGGAACGACCACGCAACGGCCGGCCGGCGGCGGCCCGCTGGGTCGTACTCCGGCAGTCGCAGCCGGACCGGACGAGGACGATGGTCCGCGCCAAATCCGCCGCGGTCCCGGCGGCGCTGCGCGTCCTGCGGCAGCCCCCAAGACCACCCACAAGCCCGGCCCGCAGAAGGAACGCGGCCGCCTGACCGTCGTCACCGCGCTCAATGCCGACGAGGTGCGCGAGCGCTCGATCGCCTCGTTCCGTCGCCGCACCCAGCGCCTGAAGGGCCATGCCTCGAATGAGCCGAAGGAAAAGCTCATCCGCGAGGTGGTCATTCCGGAAGCGATCACCATCCAGGAGCTCGCCAACCGCATGGCCGAGCGCGCGGTGGACGTCATCCGCATGCTGATGAAGCAGGGCGCGATGCACAAGATCACCGACGTGATCGACGCCGACACCGCGCAGCTGATCGCCGAAGAGCTCGGTCACACCGTCAAGCGCGTTGCCGCCTCCGACGTCGAAGAAGGCCTGTTCGACCAGGTCGACGATTCCACCGACACCGAGACCCGTTCGCCGGTCGTGACCGTGATGGGCCACGTCGACCACGGCAAGACCTCGCTGCTCGACGCGCTTCGTCACGCCAACGTGGTCTCCGGCGAAGCCGGCGGCATCACCCAGCATATCGGCGCCTATCAGGTGCTGTCGCCCGAGAGCGGCAAGAAGATCACTTTCATCGACACGCCCGGCCACGCCGCGTTCACCGCGATGCGCGCCCGCGGCGCCAAGGTCACCGACATCGTCGTGCTGGTGGTCGCGGCCGATGACGGCGTGATGCCGCAGACGGTCGAAGCCATCAATCACGCCAAGGCGGCAGGCGTGCCGATCATCGTTGCCATCAACAAGATCGACAAGCCCGATGCCAAGCCCGAGCGCGTGCGCACCGAGCTGCTCCAGCACGAGGTGCAGGTGGAATCCTTCGGCGGCGAGGTCGTCGACGTCGAGGTGTCCGCCAAGAACAAGACCAATCTCGACAAGCTGCTCGAGATGATCGCGCTGCAGGCCGAAATCCTCGACCTGAAGACCAATTCGGAGCGTCCGGCCGAAGGCACCGTGATCGAAGCCAAGCTCGACCGCGGCCGTGGTCCGGTCGCGACCGTGCTGGTCCAGCGCGGCACGCTCCGTGTCGGCGACATCATCGTCGCCGGCGCCGAGATGGGCCGCGTCCGCGCGCTGATCTCGGATCAGGGCGAGACGGTGCAGGAGGCAGGCCCCTCGGTGCCGGTCGAAGTGCTCGGCTTCAACGGTCCGCCGGAAGCCGGCGATCGTCTCGCCGTGGTCGAGAACGAAGCCCGCGCCCGCCAGATCACCAGCTACCGCGCGCACCAGAAGCGCGAGAACGCGGCTGCCTCGATCTCCGGCATGCGCGGCTCGCTCGAGCAGATGATGTCGCAATTGAAGACGGCGGGCCGCAAGGAATTCCCGCTGATCGTCAAGGCCGACGTGCAGGGCTCGCTGGAAGCCATCCTCGGCTCGCTGGAAAAGCTCGGCACCGACGAAGTCGCCGCCCGCATCCTGCATGCCGGCGTCGGCGGCATCTCGGAATCCGACGTGACGCTCGCGGAAGGCTTCAACGCCGCGATCATCGGCTTCTCGGTTCGTGCCAACAAGGAGGCCGCTGCGGCCGCCAAGCGCAACGGCATCGAGATCCGCTACTACAACATCATCTACGACCTCGTGGACGACGTGAAGAAGGCGATGAGCGGCCTGCTCGCGCCGACCCTGCGCGAGACCATGCTGGGCAATGCCGAGATTTTGGAGATCTTCAACATCTCCAAGGTCGGCAAGGTCGCCGGTTGCCGCGTCACCGACGGCACCGTGGAACGCGGCGCCAATGTGCGCCTGATCCGCGACAACGTCGTCGTGCACGAAGGCAAGCTGTCGACGCTGAAGCGCTTCAAGGACGAGGTGAAGGAAGTCCAGTCCGGTCAGGAATGCGGCATGGCCTTCGAGAGCTATCACGACATGCGTGCGGGTGACGTGATCGAGTGTTATCGCGTGGAGACGATCCAGCGCTCCCTGTAAGTCCAAATCTTACCGAAGCGCCTGGATCTTTTTGAGCTGAAATTGCAGGAGTGCGATGGCCGGATTTTTCCGGCCATCCACGCCTCATTCGTTTCAACAGGACAAATGACAATGCTCGTGTCCCAAACGCGGGCACGACGAGGTGATTTTCGACCATGCCCCGCCACCACCAGAAAAAAAGTTCCGCGCCCGGCGGCTCGCAGCGTCAGTTGCGCGTCGGCGAGCAGGTTCGCCATGCGATGGCCGAGATTCTGGCGCAAGGCAACGTGCATGATGCGGATCTGGAAGGCCACATCATCACCGTGCCGGAGGTACGGATGTCGCCCGACCTGAAGCTCGCGACAATCTACGTGATGCCGCTCGGTGGCCGCGACACCGAGGTCGTCATCGCTGCGCTCGAGCGCAACAAGAAATTCCTGCGCGGCGAAGTCGCGCGGCGCGTTAACCTGAAATTTGCACCTGACATTCGTTTCCGCGTCGACGAACGATTCGACGAAGCGGAACGGATCGAGAAGCTTTTGCGAACACCTGCGGTGCAGAAGGATCTCGAACAGGACTTGGAACAGGATCCGGATACGGATCGGGAAGAAGAGCAATGACGATGGACCCGGCTCACGGCACGATCGGCGGCAACGACGCCGATCAGCGCGATGTGCAGAAAAATAATTTTGCGGAGATCGGCGGCAATTCCGAGCCGCATCAGGAGCCGCGCCGCGTCAACAACGACCCGCGCGCCAAGCAGCAGAAGGGCAATCAGGTTCGGCGCGACCGCCGCGACGTCCATGGCTGGGTCGTGCTCGACAAGCCGATCGGCATGACCTCGACGCAGGCGGTTGCCGTGCTCAAGCGCCTGTTCAATGCCAAGCGTGCGGGACACGCCGGCACGCTTGACCCGCTCGCCTCCGGCGGCCTGCCGATCGCGCTCGGAGAGGCCACCAAGACGGTTCCCTTTGTGATGGACGGCCGCAAGCGCTACCAGTTCACCGTGTGCTGGGGCGAGGAGCGCGACACCGACGACATCGAGGGCCGGGTGACCGCGACCTCGGACCAGCGTCCGACCCGGGAGGCCATCCTGGCCCTCCTGCCCCGCTTCACCGGGGTGATCGAGCAGATCCCGCCGCGCTATTCGGCGATCAAGGTCCAGGGCGAGCGCGCCTATGACCTCGCCCGCGACGGCGAGGTCGTGGAGCTGGCCCCCCGCCCGGTCGAGATTCACCATTTAGCCCTTGTAGATCAACCAGATACCGACCGGGCCGTATTCGAGGCAGAATGCGGCAAGGGCACCTATGTCCGCGCGCTCGCCCGCGATATGGGCCGGATTCTCGGCACTTACGGCCATATCTGCGCGCTCCGGCGGACCCTGGTCGGCCCATTTGGCGAAAACGACATGATTCCGCTGGATCAGTTGGAGGCTTTATGCGATAGAGCCGCGTCCGGCGAGGGCAGCCTCGCCGACGCGCTTTTGCCCGTTGAGACCGCGCTGGACGACATCCCGGCACTGGCCGTCACTCGGGCTGATGCGGCAAGGCTCCATCGGGGCCAAGCCGTTTTGTTGCGCGGACGGGATGCGCCCACTTGTAGCGGCACAGTCTATGTCACGGTGGCAGGCCGTCTTTTGGCGCTTGCCGAAGTTGGCAATGGCGAAATCATCCCCAAGCGTGTGTTCAACCTGACCGGCCTGACTGCCAGCCCCGGTCGCAACGAGAGAAATTGACGATGTCGATTGCCGCAGAACGCAAAGCGGAAGTCATCAAGACGAATGCCACCAAGGCCGGCGACACCGGCTCGCCCGAGGTTCAGGTCGCGATCCTGTCGGAACGCATCAACAACCTCACCAACCATTTCAAGACCCACGTGAAGGACAACCATTCGCGTCGCGGCCTCTTGAAGCTGGTCTCGACCCGCCGCTCGCTCCTCGACTACCTCAAGAAGAGGGACGAGGCGCGCTACAAGGCGCTGCTCGAGAAGCACAACATTCGTCGCTAACGGTTCCTGCGCGCGCCACCGGCGCGCGTTTTTGCGCGTAGTTTTCGAACGAAAGCACTTATTTGAAGGTTTTTGATCGAGGCTGCGTGCGCGTCGGATGCGGGCCAACAACCACTCGCATCCGGGCATGACCGAAGACCGCGGTTCGGTGTTCGCGTTCGTGCCGACTGACAGTCCAGCAGCAATCCGGCGGCTGGGCATAACGGGCAAGGCGCCCGTATGACCCGAAAGGATGGACGCCATCCGACATCCAAAAACCATGGCAGGATCGCAGGACGCTGATCATCCGCTCCGATCAGCGTCCCGCAATCTTGCGCATGGTTTTTGTTTTTCGAAGCGTCCCTTCTTTCGAGAACCCATGAAAGAAGACCTCTATGTTCACTAAGCATTCAGTCGAGATCGACTGGGGCGGACGCCCTCTCAAGCTCGAAACCGGCAAGATCGCCCGTCAGGCCGACGGTGCCGTCATCGCCACCTATGGCGAGACCGTGGTGCTCGCCACCGTCGTCGCGGCGAAGGCGCCGCGCGAAGGCGTCGACTTCCTGCCGCTGACCGTCGACTACCAGGAGAAGACCTACGCCGCGGGCCGCATTCCCGGCGGCTATTTCAAGCGCGAGGGCCGTCCGACCGAGAAGGAGACGCTGGTCTCCCGCCTGATCGACCGTCCGATCCGTCCGCTGTTCGTCGACGGCTGGCGCAACGAGACCCAGGTGATCGCCACCGTGCTGTCGCACGACATGGAGAACGATCCTGATATCGTCGCGCTGGTGGCATCGTCGGCTGCGCTGACCCTCTCCGGCGCGCCGTTCAAGGGCCCGATCGGCGCCGCGCGCGTCGGCTTCGCCAATGACGAGTTCATCCTCAACCCGACGCTCGACGAGATGGTCGACACCCAGCTCGACCTGGTCGTCGCCGGCACCGCCGACGCCGTGCTGATGGTGGAATCGGAAGCCAAGGAGCTGAACGAAGACATCATGCTCGGCGCCGTGATGTTCGGTCACCGCCACTTCCAGCCGGTCATCAACGCGATCATCGAGCTCGCCGAGAAGGCCGCCAAGGAGCCGCGCGAAGTCACCGTGATCGACAATGAGGCGCTCGAGAAGGAGATGCTCGGCCTCGTCGAGCAGGAGCTGCGCGCCGCCTACGCCATTCCGGTCAAGCAGGATCGCTACGCCGCGGTCGGCAAGGTCAAGGAAAAGGTGATCGCTCACTATTTCCCCGAAGGGCAGGAGCCGAAATACGACAAGCTCCGCGTCGCTGCGGTGTTCAAGGAGCTGGAAGCCAAGATCGTTCGCTGGAACATCCTCGACACCGGCAAGCGCATCGACGGCCGTGACAGCAAGACCGTGCGCAACATCGTCGCCGAAGTCGGCGTGCTGCCCCGCGCCCACGGCTCGGCCCTGTTCACCCGCGGCGAGACCCAGGGCCTGGTCGTGACCACGCTCGGCACCGGCGAGGACGAGCAGTACATCGACGCGCTGTCGGGAACGTACAAAGAGACGTTCCTGCTGCACTACAACTTCCCTCCCTACTCGGTCGGTGAGACCGGCCGCCTCGGCGGCACCAAGCGCCGCGAGATCGGCCACGGCAAGCTCGCCTGGCGCGCGATCCACCCGGTGCTGCCGCCGCATCACGAATTCCCGTACACGATCCGCGTGGTCTCGGAGATCACCGAATCCAACGGCTCCTCGTCGATGGCTTCGGTCTGCGGCGCCTCGCTCGCTCTGATGGATGCCGGCGTGCCGTTGAAGCGGCCGACCGCGGGCATCGCGATGGGCCTGATCCTCGAAGACAAGCGCTACGCGGTGCTCTCGGACATCCTCGGTGACGAGGATCATCTCGGCGACATGGACTTCAAGGTCGCCGGTACCGAGCAGGGCATCACCTCGCTCCAGATGGACATCAAGATCGAGGGCATCACCGAGGAGATCATGAAGGTCGCCCTCGGCCAGGCCAAGGAAGGCCGCATCCACATCCTCGGCGAGATGGCCAAGGCGCTCACCAACGCCCGCGCCGAGCTCGGCGAATACGCGCCGCGCATCGAGACCTTCAAGATCCCGACCGACAAGATCCGCGAAGTGATCGGCACCGGCGGCAAGGTGATCCGTGAGATCGTCGAGAAGACCGGCGCCAAGGTCAACATCGAGGACGACGGCACCGTGAAGGTCGCCTCCTCCGATGGCGAGGCGATGAAGGCCGCGATCAAGTGGATCAAGTCGATCGCGTCCGAGCCGGAAGTCGGCCAGATCTATGACGGCACCGTCGTCAAGGTGATGGAGTTCGGCGCCTTCGTGAACTTCTTCGGCTCCAAGGACGGCCTCGTCCACATCAGCCAGCTCGCTTCGGCGCGCGTGCAGAAGACCTCCGACGTCGTCAAGGAAGGCGACAAGGTCAAGGTCAAGCTGCTCGGCTTCGACGACCGCGGCAAGACCCGCCTGTCGATGAAGGTGGTCGATCAGACCACCGGCGAGGACCTCGAGGCCAAGGACAAGGCCGCCGAGGGCGAGAAGGCTCCGCGCGAAGCGGCCGGCGAGTAAGCGCTCCAAGCCACATCAGAAACACGAAGGGCGGCCTTTCGGCCGCCCTTTTTATTGGTGTCTGGCGGATCGCCTCTCCGCAGTCCGTAGCCCGCATGAAGCGAAGCGGAATGCGGGACCGGCGCCCCGGATTGCGCTGCGCTCCATCCGGGCTACGGGAGGTCACCTCTCCCGCAAGCGGGAGAGGTGAACCGGCCTCAGCCCGCGATGTCGTAGCGGTCGAGGTTCATCACCTTGGTCCAGGCCTTGGCGAAGTCCTTGACGAACTTCTCCTTGGCGTCCGAAGTCGCATAGACCTCGGCGAAGGCGCGGAGCTGCGAGTGCGCGCCGAAGATGAGATCGGCGCGGCTGCCGGTCCACTTCACCGCATTGGTCTTGCGGTCGCGAGCCTCGTAGCTGCCGTCAGCCGCCGGCGTCCACTGCGCGCTCATGTCGAGCAGGTTGACGAAGAAGTCGTTGCTCAGCGTTCCCACCTTCGCGGTGAGCACGCCGTGCTTCGAACCGTTTGCATTGGCACCGAGCACACGCAGGCCGCCGACCAGCGCGGTCAATTCAGGCCCGGTGAGCTTGAGCAGCTGCGCACGATCGACGAGGGCTTCTTCCTGCTGCAAGAACTGATGCTTCTTGCCGAGATAGTTGCGGAAGCCATCGGCCCGGGGCTCGAGCGGCGCGAAGGACTCCGCGTCGGTCTGCTCCTGCGAGGCATCCATGCGACCCGGCGTGAAGCCGACCTTCACGTCGACGCCGGCATCCTTGGCGGCCTTCTCGACCGCGGCGGTGCCGCCGAGCACGATCAAGTCCGCGAGCGAGACCTTCTTCGCGCCTGACGACGCATTGAAGTCCTTCTGGATCGCTTCGAGCTTGCCGAGCACCTTGGAGAGCTGAGCCGGCTGGTTCACCTCCCAGTCCTTCTGCGGGCTGAGGCGGATGCGCGCGCCGTTGGCGCCGCCGCGCTTGTCCGAGCCGCGGAACGTCGAGGCCGACGCCCAGGCGGTCGAGACCAGCTCGGAGACAGAGAGGCCCGAAGCCAGGATCTTGGTCTTCAGCGCAGCGACATCCTGATCGCCGACCAGCTCGTGATTCACGGCCGGGATCCGATCCTGCCAGATCAGCGCTTCCTTCGGCACCAGCGGGCCGAGATAACGCTGGATCGGGCCCATGTCGCGGTGGGTCAGCTTGAACCAGGCGCGGGCGAAGGCGTCCGCGAACTGATCGGGGTTTTCGAGGAAGCGGCGCGAGATCTTCTCGTAGGCCGGATCCATGCGCAGCGACAGATCGGTCGTCAGCATGGTCGGCCGATGCTTCTTCGACTTGTCGAAAGCATCGGGGATGATCGCGTCGGCACCCTTGGCCGTCCACTGGTTCGCACCGCCCGGGCTCTTCGTCAGCTCCCATTCGTACTTGAACAGGTTCTCGAAGAAGTTGTTGCTCCACTTCGTCGGCGTCGTCGTCCAGGTCACCTCGAGACCGCTGGTGATGGAATCACCCGCGAGACCCGACGCGTGCTTGCTCTTCCAGCCGAGGCCCTGATCTTCCAGCGCACCCGCTTCCGGCTCGGGGCCGACCAGCGAGGGATCACCCGCGCCATGGGTCTTGCCGAAGGTGTGACCACCGGCGATCAGCGCGACGGTCTCCTCGTCATTCATCGCCATGCGGGCGAATGTCTCGCGGATGTCCTTGGCCGCGGCGACGGGATCCGGCTTGCCGTTCGGGCCTTCCGGGTTGACGTAGATGAGGCCCATCTGCACGGCGCCGAGCGGTTCGGCGAGCTGGCGTTCGCCGCTGTAGCGCTCATCGCCGAGCCAGGTACCTTCCGGACCCCAATAGAGCTCTTCCGGCTCCCAGACATCGGCGCGGCCACCCGCAAAGCCAAACGTCTTGAAGCCCATCGATTCCAGCGCGACGTTGCCGGCGAGCACCATCAAATCGGCCCAGGAGAGCTTGCGGCCGTATTTCTGCTTGATCGGCCAGAGCAGACGGCGGGCCTTGTCGAGGTTGGCGTTGTCGGGCCAGCTGTTCAGCGGCGCAAAACGCTGCTGGCCGGCTCCGGCGCCACCGCGGCCGTCGGTGATGCGATAGGTGCCCGCGCTGTGCCAGGCCATGCGGATCATGAGGCCGCCATAGTGACCGAAGTCAGCCGGCCACCATTCCTGCGACTCCGTCATCAGGGCGGTCAGGTCCTTGATGACCGCGTTCAGGTCGAGCGACTTGAATTCCTTGGCGTAGTCGAACTCCTTGCCCATCGGGTCGGACAGGTCGGAATTCTTGTGCAGCATCTCGATGCTGAGCTGGGTTGGCCACCAGTCGCGGTTCACGCGCGTGGGTTTTCCGCCCGAAAACGGGCACTTCGAAGTGTCGTCCATGATTACCTCCTCTGGTGGCGTCCGACGGCGCCTTTGACCAGGTAGAACCACTCTAAGCGCCGCCTCCTATCAGGTGAAGTTGACTTTAATGATCGCTGCGATAGGATTTTCTTATGATCAATCTGACGCTGCGCCAGCTCCGGTATTTCGACGCGCTGGCGCGCCACGGCCACTTCGGCCGCGCGGCTGAATCCTGCTCGATCTCGCAGCCGGCCCTGTCGATGCAGATCAAGGAACTGGAGGAGACGCTCGGCGGCCTGCTGCTGGAGCGCAGCGCGCGCCAGGTCGCGCTGACCCGGTTCGGCGAGGAACTCGCCCAGCGGGTCCGCGAGATCCTGCGCTCGGTGGACGAACTCGGCGATTTCGCCCGGGCCTCGCAGGACCGCTTCGCCGGCCGCCTGCGCATCGGCATGATCCCGACCATCGCGCCATACCTGCTGCCCACGATCACCAAGAACCTCACGCGCATGCACCCGGAGCTCGACATCCGCGTGCGCGAGACGATGACGCCGCGGCTGATCCAGGAGCTGGTGGAGGGACGGCTCGACACCGCCATCGTGGCGCTGCCGGTGTCGGAGCCCTCGCTGACCGAGGTTGCCCTGTTCGAGGAGAAATTCCTGCTGGTGCGCCCCGGCGCCGATGAGGGCACGCCGGTGCCCTCCCGCGAGATGATGCGGGAGATGCGGCTGCTGCTGCTCGAGGAGGGACACTGCTTCCGCGATCAGGCGCTGTCGTTCTGCAACATGCAGTCCGCGCCGCCGCGCGAGATGCTGGACGCGAATTCGCTGTCGACGCTGGTGCAGATGGTCAGCGCCGGCATCGGTGTCACCTTGATCCCGGAGATGGCGGTGCCGGTGGAGACCCGGTCGGCCTCGGTCTCGCTGACGCGCTTCCGCGACCCGCAGCCCTCGCGCACCATCGGCATGGTCTGGCGCAAGACCAGCCCGCTGGCGCGGCAGCTGCTGCAGATTTCCGAGGTGGTGTGCCTGTCGGCCGGCAAGGTGCGCGCGAAACAAGCCGTGCGCAGCCAAAGGGCTTAAGGCTGCGATGTCAGATCCGATCATCCGCCCCGCCCGTGCCGACGAATATGACGAAGTCGGCCGCGTCTGGATGGAGAGCTGGGTTTCGACCGGGCTCGGCGAGGCCAGCGAATTCCTGCTGGCAAACCTGCGCGCACGTATCCGGCACGAGATCGAAGACGGCTGGAGCCTGTACGTCGCCGACGACGACGGCGCCATTGCCGCGATGCTGGCGCTGCATCTGCCAAAGCTCTATCTCGACATGCTGTTCGTCGGGCCCGCCTATCAGGGCCAATCGCTCGGGCGGAAGCTGCTCGCCTTCACGCGCACGCAAATGCCGGATGAGATGTATCTGCGCTGCGTCCGCGAGAACGAAAAGGCCTGGCGCTGGTACGAGCGCGAAGGTTTTGTGTTCGAGAAGCAAGAGATCGAGCCGTCGAACGGGTTCATGATGAAGTACTACCGCTGGAAGCGGCCCGCCGGGTAGGCGGCGAATCTATGGTGCAGCTTGCGGTTGTCACGTTCCCCACCTAGTGTGGCGTGTCCGTTGACCTCATGCCTCTGATCTCCCGGAATCCATGTTTCGCATTGCTGTCTCGCTGATCGCGCTGCTGTCCCTCCTGACCTCCGCAGCCGGCCAAACTCCTCCGGCAACCACGGCGCCCTCCGCTCAGACTGCGGCGCCGGCCAAGCCGGCAGTCAAGAAGGCGGCGCCGAAGGCCAAACCGGCTGCAGGACAGCCGGTCGCGGCGGAGAGCGGCCCCTGTCAGATCGGCGTCATTTCCGCGATCGGAGACCAGTTCTCGGTGCAACATGTCGGCCTCACGATGTTCGGCAACGAGTATATGGAGGCGCCGATCGAGGCGTGGGGTATCGATGATCTGTTCGTCGCGAGGGTTCGCGCCGCGGCTCCCGGCACGGCTGTCCGGAAGATCGCTTACGCAAGCGGAGCCTTCAAGCCGTACTATCATCCGGAAGCGAAACTGTTCCGCAATGACCGCGACGACCTGACGGCCCTGGTGCGGCAGATCGCGGGAACTGCAAATTGCGAACGCTACGTCGTAGCTACGAAAGCCCGCGTTTCCGTTGATGGCACCAATCAATCAATCGAGGGCCTCGGGATCTACAAGAATTGGGCGAGCCCTTCCGGGCGCGGCGTCGTGGTTGCCTATTTCCGTATCAACGTTTTTGACGGACGAACTTTCGTCATCCATCGAGCGCCTACCCGGAGCTTCGGAGATGTGATTGCTTCGAGTTTTTCCAACAAGAACGACAATACGCAGATCCTCAACAATCTCGAGTTTCCCAAGACTCCTGAACAGGTGACCAACAGTGCATTGCTGCGTGACAGCACACGCAGCCTGCTCACGGCCCAGCTGGACAAGTATCTACCCGCGTACATCAAGGGCGAGTAAGCACATTTGCCGACGGGACGCGACAAAGGGTACCGCTCGTCCGCTTGCTGCGGCTGGGCTGCATTCGACGTTATGGCCCGGCTGGTCATCGTTGCGTCTGTCGTGTGGTGCTTTTCGATAGCTGCTTGGGCGCAGACGCCATCGGCGCCATCAGTGACAGGAGCCGAGACGGCAGGATCGGTCAGCAAGCAAGCCAACGGCAAGACGGCCACGCGGCGTGGAGCCACGGGCAGGCCCGCTTCCGCCGGCGGCGGCTCGTGCGACTTCGGTGTCGTCGTCACTACCGGCGACGAGTTCACCGCGCTGACGACCGGCCTGACCGTATTTCAGAACAAGAAGATGGTGGTCCCGATTCCAGGCTGGGGACTCAGCGATCTGATCTTCGCGCGGACCCGCGCCGCGATCCCTGCCGGCGTGTCCGTCCTGAGAATCCCCTACGACCCGGCAAAATTTCCTCCCCGCGATGAGTCCAAGGACACATTGAAGGACAGGTTGTTCCGCGATCTCAACGCCGAGCTGGCCGCATACATGCGCGAGGTCGTGAAAGGAACGAATTGCCGGCACTACATCCAGATCCTCAATTCAGTCAGTCCTATCGGGTCATCCAACTATACGATCCGCGGCTTCGGCATCCTCAACCAGGATGTGGTGCTCGGGCGTCGCATCTATCTCTACGCCCTGGCGTTTATCCGCATCTTTGACGGGCGCGACTTCTCCGTTGTCAGACAGAGCTCTGCGCTGATCAACATGCATCATTCCCTAGCGGTGCAGAGGCTTCTGGGCGCGCTAGTCAGCGGTCCCTATCGCGAATTGCCCGCAGAATCGTTCCCAACGCGCCTTGAAGACGCCGCCGGCAATCCCGCACTGCGCGATGGCGTACGCAGCATGCTGGCGGAAAGCCTGGACAAAACGCTTCCGTTCCTGCTCGGACTTCGACCAGCAGCGCACCAAAGCGACACCAGAGAACGTTGACCCACATGTCGTTCACGCCGCTTGGCTCCTGCCTAGGCATAGTGCGTTGCGAATGCACGGCGAACGCGCCATGAATCGCGCGCTATAGGCCTTCCGCCGATGAAAGGGTTCCCGCTATGATCAAGCTCTATTGGTCGCCCCGCTCGCGCTCGTTCACGACGCTCTGGCTGATGGAGGAGAGCGGCCTGCCCTATGAGCGCGTGCTGACCGATATCTCGACCGGCGCGCAGAAGGCGCAGGACTATCTGAAGATCAATCCGATGGGCAAGGTGCCGGCGCTCAGTGACGGCGATGCCGCGCTTGGCGAAGCCGCGGCGATCTGTGCCTATATCGCCGACCGCTATCCGGAGACGAAGCTCGCGCCTGGCGTGACCGACCCGCGCCGCGCGCGCTATCTGCAATGGCTGTTCTTCTCGCCTAGCTGCATCGAGCCGGCCATCATCCAGATCTTCACCAAGATCGAGATCCCGACCTCGACCGCGGCGTGGGGCAGCGCGACGCAGGTGTTCGACGTGCTGGAGGCCGCGCTCGACAAGGGTCCGTGGATTCTCGGCGAGGAGTTTTCCGCCGCCGACGTCACGGTCGGCTCGGGCCTGAATTTTGCGGTCCGCCTGTTCAAGATGGTGCCGTCGCGGCCGGCCTTCGATGCCTATCTCGCCCGCTGCATGGCGCGGCCGGCATTCCAGCGCGCGGAGAAGATCGCGGCCGGCTGAAGCGTCTCTCGTAGGGTGGGCAAAGGCGCAGCGCGCCGTGCCCACGATTTGGTCGCGATTGTTGAGAGATGGTGGGCACGTCGCGCGAAGAGCGCGCCTTTGCCCACCCTACAGGGGTCCGTCTATTCGGCTTTCAAATCATCCGGCCTCGGCATCAGGACGATGTTGTAGCCGGAATCGACATAGTGGATCTCGCCGGTCACGCCGCCCGAGAGGTCCGACAGGAGATACAGCGCCGAGCCACCGAGCTCGTCGAGCGTGACGCCGCGGCGAAGCGGCGAGTGCTTCTGCATGAAGGCGAACATCGCCCGCGCCTCGCCGATGCCGGAGCCGGCGAGCGTGCGGATGGGGCCCGCGGAGATGGCATTCACGCGGATGCCGCGCGGTCCGAAATCGGAGGCGAGGTAGCGCACCGAGGCTTCCAACGCCGCCTTGGCGACGCCCATCACGTTGTAGTTCGGCATCGATCGCTCGGAGGCGCCGAAGGTCAGCGTGATCATGCTGCCGCCCTCCGTCATCAGCTCGGCGGCGCGCTTCGCCACTTCCGTGAACGAGAAGCAGGAGATCACCATGGTGCGCGAGAAATTCTCGCGGCTGGTGTCGGCGTAGCGGCCCTTCAGCTCGTTCTTGTCGGCAAAGCCAATGGCGTGGATGACGAAGTCGAGCTTGCCCCATTTCTCGCGGAGCACAACGAAGGTGGCGTCGACGCTGGCGATGTCCTCGACGTCGCAGGGCAACACCAGATCCACACCGAGCGATTCCGCCAGCGGCTTGACGCGCTTGCCCAGCGCCTCGCCCTGGAAGGTGAAGGCAAGCTCGGCACCATGGGCATGCAGCGTCTTCGCCATGCCCCAGGCGATCGAATGATCATTGGCGATGCCCATGATCAGACCGCGCTTGCCTTTCATCAACACTGTCATGTGGTGGATTCCATTAGTCGGAAAGATCTGGCTTCAACTTCGATTGTTCCACCAAACAGGCAGACAACAAGGATTTCCGTATCGGCCGTATATTCCATGCGCAACAGATCGATATTCCCGCTGGATCGATTCTTCAGAATTCGCCCGATATCGCCGCTCATGACGAAACGGGAAACGTTCGTTCCAATGCAGCGGTATCGACGTCGCAGCGCGTGCACGTCAGCGTCCGGATACAGATCGACGATAAGGGTGAATTCCTGCTCGCCCTCCGCAAACCCCGAAATTCGAAGGTCAACGAGAACCCCGTCGTGCCAGTTGATCTCGTCTGGTCCTTCCGCCGGAGTCGGCAAGGTAGAGCTCACACATCCAGCCGGCTGAACACCAGCGTGGCGTTGGTGCCGCCGAAGCCGAACGAGTTCGACAGCACGGTGCCGACCTTCACGTTGTCGATGCGCTTGCGCACGATCGGCATGTCGGCGAACACGGGGTCGAGCTCCTGGATGTGCGCGCTTTCGCAGATGAAGCCGTTGTTCATCATCAGCAGCGAGTAGATCGCCTCCTGCACGCCAGTGGCGCCCAGCGAATGCCCGGTCAGCGCCTTGGTCGCCGAGATCGGCGGGCACTTCTCGCCGACGCCGAACACCCTGCGGATCGCCTCGATCTCCGGCGGATCGCCGGCCGGTGTCGAGGTCGCGTGCGGATTGATGTAGTCGACCTTGGTCTTCACCGTCGACATCGCCATGCGCATGCAGCGCTCGGCGCCTTCGCCCGACGGCGCGACCATGTCGTGGCCGTCCGAGGTCGCGCCATAGCCGACGATCTCGCCATAGATGCGCGCACCGCGCGCCTTGGCATGCTCGAGCTCCTCCAGCACCAGCACGCCGGCGCCGCCGGCGATGACGAAGCCGTCGCGGTTGACGTCGTAGGGGCGCGACGCGGTGGCCGGCGTGTCGTTGTATTTCGAGGACATCGCGCCCATGGCGTCGAACAGCACCGACAGCGACCAGTCCAGCTCCTCGCAGCCGCCGGCGAAGATGACGTCCTGCTTGCCGATCTGGATCGTCTCATAGGCATTGCCGACGCAGTGGTTCGACGTCGCGCAGGCCGAGGAGATCGAATAGTTCACGCCCTTGATCTTGAACCAGGTCGCGAGCGTCGCGGAGGCCGTCGACGACATCGCCTTCGGCACTGCAAACGGTCCGACGCGCTTCGGCCCCTTGGTGCGGGTGATGTCGGCGGATTCGACGATGGTGCGCGCGGACGGACCGCCCGAACCCATGATGATGCCGGTACGGATGTTGGAGACTTCGTCGGGCGACAGACCGGAATCCTGGATCGCCTGCTCCATCGCGATGTGATTCCACGCCGCGCCCTGACCGAGGAAGCGCATGGCGCGGCGGTCGACCACCGTCGAAGGATCGAGCGTCGGCTCACCTTGCACCTGCGAACGGAAGCCGAGCTCGGCATATTTCTCAGCCCGCGAAATGCCCGACTTCGCCTCGTGAAGGCTCGCAAGCACTTCCTGGGTGTTGTTTCCGATGGACGAAACGATGCCCATTCCGGTGACCACAACCCGCCTCATGACAGCCTCGCCTAAATCGTTGTCTTTCTTGGTGATGCGCCTCAGCCCAGGCTCGTGCCCTGCTTGAACAGGCCGACCTTCAGATCCTTGGCGCGATAGATAATCTGGTCATCGACCGAAAGCCACCCGTCGGCGATACCGAGCACGAGCTTTGACCGCATCACGCGCTTCATGTCGACGTTGTACACAACCTTGCGGGCCTCGGGCAGCACCTGGCCGCTGAACTTCAACTCGTTCAGGCCGAGCGCACGGCCGCGACCTTCGCCGCCGATCCAGCCCAGATAAAAGCCGACCATTTGCCACAGCGCATCGAGGCCGAGGCAGCCGGGCATGACGGGATCGTTCTTGAAATGGCAGCCGAAGAACCAGAGGTCGGGCTTCACGTCGAGCTCGGCGCGCACCACCCCCTTGCCGAACTCGCCGCCTTTGTCGTTGATTTCCGTGATGCGGTCGAACATCAGCATCGGCGGCAGCGGCAGCTGGGCATTGCCCGGGCCGAACATCTCGCCGCGCGCGCATGCCAGCAAATCCTCGTATTCGTAACCGTTGCGCCTGTTCAGCATGCACGAGCCTCTGTTCAAATTCCGGTTGAGCGGCGTTCTTTGGCGAAAATGGGCCCCGTCTCGGTCGGAGAGCAACGCCAATTGCCGTCGTCAGGCGCGGCTCCCGCAAGCCCCGGATGGACGGTGGACCGGGCTTCCATGCCCGGTTGCGCCAAAATCGGCTAAGCGGAACCGCGGGCTCTCTAACACACGCCATTTCAGTGGCAAAGCGCTCTCATGAAGGTAAAATGACGGCACCCGCGCCCGGTTCCAGAGCTGATTAGAACCTCTCTAGTTGCGAGAAACTTGCATCTGCATCTTTCTATTCTTATATTGCAGGGAGATATTGTTCACGCGTGCCCGAAAACTGGAAATGAGCGAGAATACCGCGCCCCACCACGACGACGACGTTCATGCCGCGGCCCTTCTGTCCGGCCGCCAGCCGGCCCTGACCGGCTGCCCCTGGCACGACGTCAACGAAATGCTCCAGTCCGCCGGGCTGCGTCCGACGCGCCAGCGGATGGCGCTCGGCTGGCTCCTATTCGGCAAGGGTGCGCGCCACCTCACGGCTGAAATGCTGTACGAGGAAGCAACCCTCGCCAAGGTCCCGGTGTCGCTGGCGACCGTCTACAACACGCTGAACCAGCTCACCGATGCCGGCCTGCTCCGCCAGGTCAGCGTCGACGGCACCAAGACCTATTTCGACACCAACGTCACCACCCACCACCACTACTACCTCGAGAACAGCCATGAGCTGGTCGACATCGAGGATCCGCATCTGGCGCTGTCCAAGATGCCGGAGGTGCCCGAGGGCTACGAGATCTCCCGCATCGACATGGTCGTGCGCCTACGCAAGAAGCGCTAGCGTCGTCCCGGCCTAGTTGTGGTCTTTCAGGAGGTTGTCCATCTGGTCTGAACCGAGGAAGCTGAGGTTGCGAAGCTTCAGTGTTCCAAGGAGAGACCAGATGAACGTGCACAAGAATGCGCCTTTGACGCCCAAAGGTCGAGAGGCGATGGTCCGAAGCGTGGTGCAAGGTGGGCTAAGCCAAGCTGGCGCGGCCGACCTGTTCAATACGACGCCGAAGACGGTCGCCAAATGGGTCAAGCGGTTCCGCGCGGAAGGTGTAGAGGGATTGCGAGATCGGTCCTCCAGGCCCCTTTCATCGCCAAGCCAAACCCCGGTCGCCACGTGCACCGCTGTGGAGGCGTTGCGCCGGCAGCGCCACACCGGCAAGCAGATCGCTGCCGAGGTCGAGGTGTCACCGGCCACCGTCAGCCGCATCCTGCGCCGCTTGGGATTAAACCGGATACGCGACCTGGAGCCGGCCGAACCGGAGCGCCGCTATGAGCGCGAGAACCCAGGCGAGATGCTCCACATCGACATCAAAAAGCTCGGGCGTTTCGAGCGTGTTGGCCACCGCATCACCGGCGATCCGAGTGGTCCAAACAAGAGCCGCGGCGCTGGGTGGGATTTCGTCCACGTCTGCATTGACGATCATTCCCGCGTCGCGTTCTCCGAGATCAAGCCCGACGAGACAGCGGACAGTGCTGTTCCCTTTCTCAAGGCGGCTGTGGCTTATTACAAAAGCCTCGGCGTCACCGTCACGCGCGTCATGACCGACAATGGCAGTTGCTACCAGTCCTTCGCCTTCCGCGACGCTTGCCGGGACCTGGGCATCAAGCACATTCGCACCAAGCCCTATACGCCCAGAACAAACGGCAAGGCCGAGCGCTTCATCCAAACCGCGCTTCGCGAATGGGCCTATGCCAAAGCCTATCCAACATCAGATCGGCGCGCCCAAGAGCTGCCGTTCTGGCTGCACCAATACAACTGGCATCGGCCCCACGGTGGGATAAAATCTCAAACGCCGATCAGCAGGCTCGGTTTGACCAAGGACAACCTCTTGAGGCTCCACACCTAGTGCGCAATTGCGCACGGGGGGCCGCGACCCATACCGCGTGATTTATCGATAGGAATAGCTGCCCGTACCGCGGGACGACTGAGTAACCACCAGTCTTCGTAAAACTTTTGCCTGTGGTTATGGGTCCCGGCTTTCGCCGGGACGACAACAACCAGTCAATTCACCTGCTCGTCCGAATACACGCCCCAGAGGCGTTCCTGCTGGATCCAGCCGTCAAAACCGTTACCGGTGACGCGGCACCAGTTTGCAGTGCACTTCTTCACCTGCGTGACGACACCGGCCTGGAGCCTGGCCGCGACCGCGCTGTCGGGATCGGCCCGGTCGTAGATCGGCGCGAGATCGTCCTTGTGCTTCATGGTGACGACCGCGGTGCGGCGGCCCGACAGCAGCGAGTGATAGACCCAGCCCTCGGCGCCCTCGGAATCGCGCACCCGGCGCCAGTTCTCGAACTCG
The DNA here is from genome assembly GCF_025200885.1 of Bradyrhizobium huanghuaihaiense. NCBI lineage: Bacteria > Pseudomonadati > Pseudomonadota > Alphaproteobacteria > Hyphomicrobiales > Nitrobacteraceae > Bradyrhizobium > Bradyrhizobium huanghuaihaiense. Next base: position 72,804 of record NZ_CP104172.1, read on the forward strand.
GCGGTAATTTCGACCGGCAGGCCGGCGCGGGTATAGACCCAGGCCACGTCATTGTCCTTGGTCGGGCCGGCGCGGACGTTGACGTGATCCGACTTGAGGCTGACATAGCGCGGCACCGGCAAGCCGCTGGCGGTCTGCGGGGTATTGTCCTTCGCCGAATGCGAGGGGCCGACCGAGGCGCTCAACCAGGTACACACGAGCGCCATCACCGAACAAAAACGCCCCAACGCCATCAACCCGTCTCCTGTCGAGGGCCCGGCCACACGCCGAATCCTCACCCCAAACTCCAAAAACCTGCCCTGTCGGTCCCTTCCCCGCCCCACGCGGGTGTTCCGCCAAGCCTTGACCCGTGGTTCTTGTCTTGGCCCGGCCTTCTGCTAGAGAGGACGGACGCTTGAACAACCAGTTTGTCCCGATTTTCCGGCCTGGAAATGTCGGGAGAGCTTGAAGGAAACGCCGGGGACGACACGGCAAGGGCAGTGTCGAACAACCGGGTTAATGAGGCCTGAACGACCGGCCTTTGGCGACAGAGGCGGCGTGCGGCGCCTCATGAGAGCAGGACATGTCGGTGAAGAAAAAGCCCCTCGTCGTGGTGACGCGCAAGCTGCCGGATTCGATCGAGACGCGGATGCGCGAGCTGTTCGACGCGCGGATCAATCTCGACGACACGCCGATGTCGCCTGACCAGATCGCGGAAGCCGCGCGCACCGCCGACGTGCTGGTTCCGACCGTGACCGACCACATCACCGCCGACATCGTCAACCAGCCCGACTGCAAGCTGCGTCTGATCGCCAATTTCGGCAACGGCGTCGACAATATCGACGTCGAGGCCGCGCATGCCCGCGGCATCACAGTCACCAACACGCCAAAAGTCCTGACCGAGGACACCGCCGACATGACCATGGCGCTGATCCTGGCCGTGCCGCGCCGGATGATCGAAGGCGCCTCGATCCTCACCGAAGGAAAATCCTGGGCCGGCTGGTCGCCGACCTGGATGCTCGGCCACCGCATCGGGGGAAAACGTCTCGGCATCGTCGGCATGGGCCGCATCGGCCAGGCGGTGGCGCGGCGCGCCCGCGCCTTCGGCCTGCAGATCCACTATCACAACCGCCGTCCCGTCGCCCCGAAGATCGCCGAGGAGCTGGGCGCGACCTATTGGGAGAGCCTCGACCAGATGCTGGCGCGGATGGACATCATCTCGGTGAACTGTCCGCATACGCCGGCGACCTATCACCTGCTCTCGGCGCGGCGGCTGAAGCTGATCCGCAAGGACGCCTATATCGTCAACACCGCGCGCGGCGAAGTCACCGACGAGGACACGCTGATCAAGCTGATCGAAGGGGGCGAGATCGGCGGCGCCGCCCTCGACGTCTACGAGCACGAGCCCGCGGTCAATCCGAAGCTGGTGCGGCTTGCGAAAGCCGGCAAGGTGATACTGATGCCGCATATGGGCTCGGCCACGATCGAGGGCCGCGTCGAGATGGGCGAGAAGGTGATCATCAACATCCGTACCTTCCTCGACGCCCACAAGCCGCCGGACCGCGTGCTGCCGAGCATGCTGTAGGGTGCCGCGCGCTACGCGCGGTGCACGCTGAGATCCTCGAACACAGGCCCGTCGCCGTTGAGCGGATTGGCGGGATCACGCGCATAGCGCAGCGTCTCGAAGCGCATCGCGCGTGCGTCGATCATCAGGAGGCGGCCAACGAGGCCGTCGCCAAAGCCGACGATCTCGCGGATCGCCTCCAGTGCCATCATCGAGCCGAGCACGCCAGCGAGCGCGCCCATCACGCCGGCCTCGGCGCAGGCCGGTATCGTGCCCGGCGGCGGCGCCTCCGGAAACAGGCAGCGATAGGTCGGATTGAATTCGCCAGCTTCGTTGGTCTCATGCGCGCGGATGGTGGTGAGCGAGCCATCGAAGGTGCCAAGCGCCGCCGTGATCAGCGGCCGCTTCGCGAAGAAGCAAGCATCCGAGACGAGATAGCGCGTCGAGAAATTGTCGGAGCCGTCGAGCACGAGGTCGTAATCGCCGATCAGGCTCAGCGCGTTATCGGCATTGAGCCAGGTGGCGTGGCCGACGAAACGCACATGCGGATTGAGCGCCGCGATGCGCTCGGCCGCGCTCTCGACCTTGTGCCGGCCGATGTCGGGCGTCGTGTGGATCACCTGGCGCTGGAGATTGGACAGCGACACCACGTCGTCATCGACCACGCCGAGCGTGCCGACGCCGGCCGCGGCGAGATACATCAGAGCGGGCGCGCCGAGCCCGCCGGCACCGACCACCAGCACGGAGGCCTTTTTCAGCGCGGCCTGGCCGGGACCACCGACATCGCGCAGCACGATATGGCGGGCATAGCGTTCGAGTTCATCCGGGCTCAGCATCGTCCTACGTTCCTCTCAACCCTCATGGTGAGGAGCGCGGAACGCGCGTCTCGAACCATGAAGGCCCCGATATCGCCTGTGGCCATCCTTCGAGACGCGGCCTTTGGGCCGCTCCTCAGGATGAGGACCTCAGTTCGTGGTCTCTAAGCCACCTGAACCACCGCAACATTGTTCGCGACCAACGAGATGTGCTTGAATGGCATTGCGTTCAATGGGCTGGCTGGATTTGTCATGAGATCGATGCTTGCGGCAACACTGATGTTGGCGGCCGCCACAGGCGCGCACGCCCAGATGACGGCGCCGCAGGTCCCCGGCACCAAGCCGAAGCCGGTCCAGACCGTTCCGGTCCGCCCGCCCGCACTGCAAACGGCGTCGGAAACCGCCGATGCCATGGCGCAGGCCGAGCGCCTGTCGTTGCAGTCCGACCTCGCCTGGGTCGGCCAATATAACGGCGCCATCACCGGCGACGTCAGCGAGCGCATGGTCAACGCCATCAAGGAATACCAGAAGGCCAAGGGCGGCAAGCCGACCGGCGTGCTCAATCCGCAGGAGCGTGCGGCACTCGCAGAGACCGCAAGGCGAAAGCAGGACAGCGTCGGCTGGAAGATCGTGATGGAGCCGACCAGCGGTGCGCGGCTCGGCATTCCTTCAAAGCTGGTGCCGCAACAGGCGAGCGACGCCAACGGCTCGAAATGGACCTCGCCGACCGGAACCGTGCAGGTGCTGCTCAGCCGCCGCAAGGAGGCGAACCCGACCACGGCAAAGCTCGCGGACGCCGAGAAGAAGGAGCCTGCGGGGCGCAAGGTCGACTACACCGTGGTCAAGCCCGACTTCTTCGTGCTGTCGGGACTTCAAGGCCTGAAGAAGTTCTACGTACGCGGCACCTTCCGGGGCGACGAGGTCCGCATCATGACGATCCTCTACGACCAGGCGACCGAGAATACGGTCGAGCCGGTCGTGATCGCGATGTCGAGTGCGTTCAACGCATTTCCGTCCACCCCGATGGCCGGGCCGCCACCGCGCAAGACTGTCGAATACGGCACCGGCATCGTCGTCAGCGATGACGGCGCGATTCTGGCCGACCGCCTCGTCACCGACAGTTGCCTTGCGGTCACCATCGCTGGCTTCGGCAGCGCCGACCGTCTCGCCGAGGACAAGGAGCACGATCTCGCGCTGCTGCACATCTACGGCGCGCGCGGCCTGAAGCCGCTCAGCCTCGCCAGTGGTGCAGCGAAGACGAGTGTCGATGTCATCGGCATCGCGGATCCCCAAAGCCAGGGCGGCGCGGCCAGCGTATCGAGCGTCAAGGGCGCGCTGGCGCCGGTCACTTCGAGCGATTCCGCATTGTCTCCGCCGCCGGCGGTTGGATTCTCCGGCGGCCCGGCCGTCGATGGCGACGGCAAATTCGCCGGCGTCGCACTGCTGAAGCCGGCAATGGTCGCGGGACCCGCGACAGCGGTGCCGGCGTCGCAGGCGGTGATGGTCTCGGCAGAAACGGCGCGCGATTTCCTGAAAGCGAACGGCGTTACCGCGAACGGCAGCTCGACAGATGCGAAAGCCGCCGTCGTGCGCGTGATCTGCGTGCGGAAATAGCTCTCGTGTCCCGGACGCGCTGCAACGCATAGCGTTGCTGCGCAGAGCCGGGACCCATGCATCCGCGAATTCGGTGTGCGAAGGTTCTGGGCCCCGGCTCTGTAGCGCACCGCTTCGCGCTGCGCAGCGACCGGGGCACGAGAGCTAGCTCAGCCTGAACCTGACCCCGGCCTTCGCGAGGCCGCCCGAAATCCCGACCGGCGTCCCATCGGCGCGCCAGCAGGCGGCGCCGGTCATGGTGCCGTCATCGTTGAACGCGATCGCATTCATGCCGCCGGCGACCGTCGCGACGGGCTGCACCTTGTGTCCGAGCGCTGCGAGCTTCACCCGCACGCTCTCCGGCACCTGCTGCTCGACCTCGAGCGCATTGCCCTCGGTCCAGACGCGGGGCGCCTCGACCGCTTCCTGCAGGCTCATGCCGTGGTCGATCAGATTGACCAGCGCCTGCATCGCGCTCGGGAAGATGCGTTTTCCGCCGGGCAACCCCAGCGCAAAGCGCAGCTTGCCATCACGCAGCGCCATCATCGGCGACATCGAGGTCGTCACGCGCTTGCCCGGCGCCAGCGACAGCGCGTGGCCGGGGCGCGGATCGAACAGGTTCATGTAGTTGTTGGCGATGGCACCTAAGCCCGGGATCATGATCTTGGCGCCGAACAGATTGTTGATGGTCTGCGTGGTCGCCACCACGTTGCCGAAACTATCTGCCGCCGTCATATGCGTGGTGTGCGCGCCTTCGAGCGGCGACACGCCGGCACCCCAGGCCTGCGCCCGTGCCGGATCGATCGCACGGCGGCGTTCCTCCGCATAGGCCTTCGACGTCAGCTTCTCGACGGGCACGCCGACATAGTCAGGATCGCCGCTGGCCGCGGCGCGATCGGCAAAGGCGATCTTCAGGATCTCGGCGAGATAGTGGATCGCCTCTGATGTGCCGAAGCCGAGGGCTTCGATGTCATAGCCTTCGAGAATGTTCAGCATCTGCGCGATGTGCACGCCGGACGCAGCCGGCGGCGGCGGTCCCAAAATGGTCCAGCCGCGATAGTCGGCGCGGATCGGCTGGCGCTCGACGGTCTTGTAGCCGGCGAGATCGTTGCGGCGGATGAAGCCGCCGGCCTTCTCCATGTAGTCGGCGAGGATGTCGCCGAGCGGTCCCTCGTAGAGCGCGGTCTCGCCGTGGTCGGCGATATGGCGCAGCGTCTCGGCATATTCCGATTGCACCACGCGCTGGCCGACCTTCAGCGGCTCGCCGTCAGGCAGGAAGACCGCCGCGATCGGCTTGTCCTTGCGCATCTCGGCCGCGCACTCGCTGATGCATTCATGCAAGTAGGGCGTCGCCGCATAGCCGCGCGCGGCGTGCTTGATCGCAGGCTGCATCACGTCGGCGAGGCTCATGGTGCCGAACCTTTGCAGCGTCTCGCACCAGGCCTTCAGCGAGCCTGGCACCGCGACGGCCTTCGGGCCGTTGAGGTTCTCGTTGCCGACGGTGTCGAACACGTCATGCGCGGAGCCTGGCTTTGAGGTGTAGGTGGTGTCCCGCACCACTGACGGGACCGTGCTCTGGCCGTCGATGAAGCGATGGCTGCCGTCAGCCAGACGTATATGCGCCATGCCGCCGCCGATGATGCCGACCATCATCGGCTCGACCACGGTCAGGGTGAACAGGGTTGCGATCGCGGCATCGATGGCGTTGCCGCCCGCGGCCAGCATCTCGGCGCCGGCACTGGAGGCGAGCGGATGGTTGCTGACCACCATGCCGCGGCTCGAGACCGCCGGCATCTTCTGGCAGTCAAAGATGGTTTCCGTCCGGTCGCGCCAGTTGCCGCTCATCTCGCCTGCCCTTTCTATTCAAGGTGGGGAGCACATCACACGCGCAATTACGGGTCCAGTATTGGTACGGATTAGCTGGCATTCCCGATTCTGCCATCATCGTTACCGTTGATTCGGACATCCGCGGTCCCCTTTGGATCGGGCAGGGCACGTCCTGAGCGAGAAGAGCTCAGCATCCAGAAGCGATGCACGTTCGCCTGGCGTATCCCTGACCCAGCACTCCAAAGGAATCATCTTCCAATGCATACGATCGTACTGGCCACCCAAAAGGGCGGCAGTGGCAAGAGCACGCTTGCCATCGGCCTCGCGCTGGCAGCCAAGCAGGCCGGCTTCACCGTCCGCCTGATCGAGACCGACCCGCAGGGCACCCTGTCCAACTGGCAGCGCCGCCGCACCACCGACGATCTCGTGGTCGAGCCGATCTATCACGCCGCCGATATCGCGCCGCGCCTGAAGATGCTCGCCGACAGCGGCCTCCAGCTTGCGATCGTCGACACCGCCGCCGGCCTTTCCGCCGCCACCACCGCCGCGATCCGCCATTCCGATCTCTGCCTGATCCCGGCCCGCCCGAGCGTCGCCGACATCGAGGCGACCGTCTCGACGCTGAGCGTCGCACGCGCCTGGAAGCGCCCCTACAGCTTCGTGCTGAACCAGACGCCGATCCGCGGCCAGCGCATCGACAATGCCGCGAGCGCGCTCGCCGAGGAAGCCGCGCTCGATCTCGCCGGGGTGCTCGCGCGCCCGCTGATCGTGATGCGCAACGATCACCAGGACTCGCTCGCCAGCGGCCTCGCGGTGAGCGAATTCGCGCCGAACGGCAAATCGGCCAACGAGATCCGCGGCCTCTGGCGCTGGATCGAGACCCGGCTCGAGCTCGAAGCCACGACCAATGTCCTGATCGACCAGGTCATCTCCGCTGCGGACGGCATGCTGCACGTCGCCACCGAGCTTGCGGCGGACGAGACCACGACCCTGATGTCCTGAGCGGGGCGATCGCTCCAACGCCAGCCGGCCCTTCTCCATCCGGAAGGTCCCCAGCGACGAAGCAATCCGGCCCCCAGCCCGGCCGGATTGCTTCGCGTCGCGGTTTTGCTGACCGCTTGTAGCCCGGATGAAGCGAAGCGAAATCCGGGAAAGTCTCTCCGCGGAGAGGTTGGACCCGGATTGCGCTGCGCTCCATCCGGGCTACGGGCTACGTCACTTCTGACATTTCGGGCACCAGAAGGTCGAACGACCGTTCTGGGTGACGCGCTTGACCGTGCCGCCGCAGCGCGGCGTCGTGCATTTTTCGCCCTCGCGGTCATAAACCTTGAAGGAGTGCTGGAAATAGCCGAGCTCGCCCGAGGTCTGGCGATGGTCGCGCAGTGACGAGCCACCGGCCTTGATGGCGTCGTTCAGCACGGTGTGGATCGCACCGACCAACCGTTTCGCATGATCGGTCGGCTCGCCCTTCTTCGTCGACAGCGTCGCCGCAATGCGCCGCGGCGACAGATGCGAGCGGTGCAGCGCCTCGCAGACATAGATGTTGCCGAGGCCCGCGACGACGCGCTGGTCGAGCAGCGCGGCCTTCAGGCTGGTGGTCTTGCCTTCACAGGAGCGCGCCAGCATCGCGGCGTCGAACTCGTTGCCGAGCGGCTCGGGTCCGAGCCCGCGCAGCAGCGGCTCGTCCTCGAGCGCGTTGCGCGCGATCACTTTCATGTAACCGAAACGGCGCGGATCGTTGAAGACGATGTCGGCGCCGGAGGACATCCGAAACAGCACGTGGTCATGTGCGGAGTCCTTCCCCTTCGGATAGTGAAACTCGCCCGGTGCGGCCTCGTTGTCCGGCTTGATGACGCGGAACGAGCCCGACATGCCCAGATGCATCAGCAGCACGTCGCCGGAGCCGAGATCGGCCATGAGATATTTTGCACGGCGGCCAAGCCCCGTGACGACCTGCCCCTTGAGCCGGGCCACGAAATCCGGCTGGAACGGGAAGCGCAGGTCCGGCCGGCGGGCCTCCGCGACCAGGATTTTCGCACCCTCCATGACGGGCTGAAGGCCGCGGCGGACGGTCTCGACTTCGGGCAATTCAGGCATGGTCAGGCATTCACCTTATGAAGGCGGTGTGATAGCGCCATTGCGGCGGGCAGGCTATGGTCCGCCTCGTGGAGTAGAGTAATGGATCGGCCGGGCGAAACCACGCATTTTGGCTTCAAGGACGTTCCCCTGGGGGACAAGCAGACGCTGGTGAACGATGTGTTTCACAGCGTGGCGTCGCGCTATGACCTGATGAATGACCTGATGTCCGGTGGCCTGCACCGGGTCTGGAAGGACATCATGATCAACGCGCTGGACCCGCCGCGGAGCGACTGGCCGTTCGCCCTGCTCGACGTCGCCGGCGGCACCGGCGATATCTCGTTCCGCGCCGCCAAGGCGGCTGGTCCCGGCTTCCACGCCACGGTCTGCGACATCAATTCCGACATGCTCGCGGTGGGGCGCGAGCGCGCCGCCAAGCGCCATCTCGAGACCCAGGTCGATTTCGTCGAGGGCAATGCCGAAGCGCTCGGCTTCGCCGACCGCAGCTTCGACGCATATACGATCGCTTTCGGCATTCGCAACGTGCCGCAGATCAACCTGGCGCTGCGCGAGGCCTATCGTGTGCTGAGGCCCGGCAGCCGCTTCCTGTGCCTGGAGTTCTCCACCGTCGAGATGCCCGGCCTCGACAAGCTCTATGACCTGTTCTCGTTCAAGGTGATCCCGCCGCTCGGCCGCATGGTCACGGGCGACGCCGAATCGTACCAATATCTCGTCGAATCGATCCGCAAGTTTCCGAAGCCTGCCGCCTTCGCCGACATGATCCGCGAGGCCGGCTTTTCCCGCGTGAGCTGGCAGACACTCTCCGGCGGCATCGTCGCACTGCATTCGGGCTGGCGTTTGTGATCTCTGCTTTCACCCACATTGCGCGCCTCATCCGCGCCGCGTTCGTGTTTGCGCGCGAGGGCGTGTTCGGCTCCGTCGACCCAAGCCTGGTGCCGCCGCCCGGCCAGCTTGCGCTGAAGCTCGCGCGCATCGTCGAGCGGCGCGGCGTCAAGCACGGGCCGCGGATCTCGCGCGCGCTGACACGGATGGGCCCGGCCTATCTCAAGCTCGGCCAATTCCTGGCAACGCGCCCGGATGTGGTCGGCGTCATCATGGCGCGCGACCTCGAAAGCCTCCAGGACCGCCTGCCGCCGTTTTCGCAAGCCGAGGCGGAAGCCGCGATCACCACCTCGCTGGAGCGGCCGCTGAAGGACGTGTTCGCGAGCTTCGGCCCGCCGGTCGCGGCCGCCTCGATCGCGCAGGTGCATCGCGGCGAGGTTGAGCGCGACGGTATTCGCAGGCCGGTCGCGATCAAGGTGCTGAGGCCGAACGTCGCCGCCCGCTTCCGCCGCGACCTCTCGGATTTCTTCTTCGTCGCGTACAAGGCCGAGGCCTATTCGTCCGAGGCGCGCCGGCTGCGCCTGATCGAGGTCATCAACACCATGTCGCGCTCGGTCGCGATGGAGATGGACCTGCGGCTCGAAGCCGCCGCGCTGTCGGAGATGGCGGAGAACACGCAGGGCGATCCTGATTTCCGCGTGCCGACCGTCGACTGGGATCGCACCACGCACAACGTGCTGACGATGGAGTGGATCGACGGCATCGCGCTGAACGATCACAAGCGCCTTGCAGAGGCGCAGGTCGATCTGCCCGATCTCGGCCGCAAGGTGATCCAGAGCTTCCTGCGGCACGCCCTGCGCGACGGCTACTTCCACGCCGACATGCATCCGGGCAATCTGTTCCTCGATGAGGCCGGCCGCCTCGTCGCGGTCGATTTCGGCATCATGGGCCGGCTCGGGATGAAGGAGCGGCGCTTCCTCGCCGAGATCCTGCTCGGCTTCATCACCCGCGACTATCGCCGTGTGGCGGAAGTGCATTTCGAGGCGGGCTATGTGCCCGCGCACCATTCGGTCGAGAATTTCGCGCAAGCCATCCGTGCCATCGGCGAGCCGATCCATAACCGCACCGCCGAGGAGATCTCGATGGCGCGGCTCCTGACGCTGCTGCTCGAGGTCACCGGCCTGTTCGACATGACGACGCGGCCAGAGCTGATCCTGCTGCAGAAGACCATGGTCGTGGTCGAGGGCGTGGCGCGCGGCTTCGATCCCCGGCTCGACATCTGGAAGGTCGCCGACCCCGTGGTGCGCGAATGGATCGAGCGCAATCTCGGTCCGATCGGCCGCATCGAGGGTGCGCTCGCGGGGACCGGGGACATCGCGCGCGTGCTGATGCGCCTGCCGGAGATCGCGGAGCGCTCGGTGAAGGTCCTCGAGCAGCTCGAGACCATGACCCGGGAGGGGTTAAAACTGTCGCCGGAGAGCATCGCGGCCATGGGCCGCAGCGAGGGCCGCAAGAACCGCTGGCGCACCGTGGCGCTCTGGATCATCGCCGCGACCTTCATCGGGATCCTGATCGCCGTCCGGAATCTGTGATTGCACTGCAATCACGTGGGTGATAGCATCGCTATCATTCCGTGCTGGAGGGGCGTCATGGCAAGCCTGACCATCCGCAAGCTCGACGATGCCGTCAAAACCTATTTGCGGCTGCGCTCGGCCAAGAACCACAGGTCGGTCGAGGAAGAGGTCCGGGTCATCCTGCGGGAGCTGATCGAGGGCCGAGAGGAGCCGCTGACGCCATTTTCGGCGCCCCCGGCCCAATCCATCGCCCCCGTGCCCCAGCGCACCGGCGCGCTCCCCGAGGCCAGCGTCACCCTGATCATCGGCGGCGGGATCGCAGCCTATAAATCGCTCGACCTGATCCGCCGGCTGAAGGAGCGGCGCGTCGAGGTCCGCTGCGTGCTGACCAAGGCGGCGCAGCAATTCGTCACGCCGCTGGCGGTCAGCGCGCTCTCGCATGAGCGCGTCTACACCGATCTGTTCGACCCCCAGAGCGAGTTCGACGCCGGCCATATCCGCCTCGCGCGCGACTGCGATTTGATCGTGGTCGCGCCGGCGACGGCCGATTTGATGGCGAAGATGGCGAACGGCCATGCCGACGATCTCGCCAGCGCGATCCTGCTCGCCACCAATCGAAAGATCCTGCTGGCACCGGCGATGAATCCGCTGATGTGGAACAACGCGGCGACGCGGCGCAATCTCGCACAGCTCCAGCGCGACGGCGTGGTGCTGGTCGGACCGAATTCCGGCGAGATGGCCGAGGCGGGCGAAGCCGGTGTCGGCCGCATGTCGGAAGCGATCGAGATCGCCACTGCCGCCGAGCGCCTGCTGCGGCCGCCCGTACCGAAGCCGCTCGCCGGCAAGCGCGTGCTGATCACCGCAGGTCCCACGCACGAGCCGATCGATCCGGTGCGCTACATCGCCAACCGCTCCTCCGGCAAGCAGGGCTTTGCCATCGCCGCCGCCGCGCAGGCCGCCGGCGCCGAGGTGATTCTGGTGAGCGGTCCGGTCGATCTCGATGATCCCGCCGGCGTCACGGTGAAGCACGTCGAATCGGCGCGGCAGATGCTGGAGCAGGTCCAGGCGGCGCTGCCCGCCGACATCGCGATCTTCGCCGCCGCCGTCGCCGACTGGCGCGTCGCCAACGAGGGCGAGCAGAAGCTGAAGAAGACCGCGGCCGGCATGCCGCCACTTCAGCTGGTCGAGAACCCCGACATCCTCGCAACGATCTCGAAGCTCGCCGACAAGCGCCCGCCGCTGGTGATCGGCTTTGCCGCCGAGACCGAGCACCTCATCGACAACGCCAAGACCAAGCTGGCGCGCAAGGGCTGCGACTGGATCGTCGCCAACGACGTCTCGCCGGCGACCGGCGTGATGGGCGGCGATCGCAACACCGTGCACCTCATCAGCAAGAATGCTGAGAAGAACGACGAAATCACAGTTGATTCCTGGCCGGTGATGACCAAGGAACAGGTCGCCATCGAACTGGTCGCGCATGTCGCAAAAAGCGTGACCGGCAAATCCCTGGAGTCCGCATCTTGAGCACGAAGGTCACCGTCGAACTGCAGCAGCTGGCCCATGCCGATGCCCTGCCGCTACCGGCCTATCAGACGGCGGAAGCGGCCGGCCTCGACCTGATGGCCGCGGTGCCGGACGCCGAGCCGATGACGCTCGCTCCCGGCCAATATGCGCTGGTGCCGACGGGGCTCGCGATCGCCTTGCCGCCGGGGTACGAGGCACAGGTGCGGCCGCGCTCGGGGCTTGCCGCCAAGCACGGCGTCACCGTGCTGAACTCGCCCGGAACCATCGACGCCGACTACCGCGGCGAGATCAAGGTGATCCTGATCAACCACGGCGCCGCGCCGTTCGTGATCAAGCGCGGCGAGCGCATCGCGCAGATGGTGATCGCCCCTGTGGTCCAGGCCGCGCTGGTTCCGGTGGCGACCTTGTCCGCGACCGATCGCGGCGCCGGCGGCTTCGGCTCGACGGGCCGCTAGCCAAGCTGTGAGTGGGTACACCTCTCCCCGCTTGCGGGAGAGGTCGGCACGTAGTGCCGGGTGAGGGTTCTTTCCTCTGGGAGATGGTCCCTTTGCGGAGACACCCTCTCCCCAACCCTCCCCCGCAAGCGGGGGAGGGAGCGCACCTTCATCGCGGCAAACACTCCGCACAACGCGCTAACACACGGCAATTACAGCCGAATCACCCTCAGAATTACGAGCACCTGGAACCGCGCGGCCGGCATTTTTTTGGAGCCGCGTTTGCGTTCACGATCTGGACTCTTACCGGTGGAGTCGCGGTAGGGGTATTGTCTTTTGATTCGCGTGCGGCGGGGGTCGCCGCGCGTAAATCCGTGCGGTCTTGGGGCAACTATGTCAGGCGTGATCGTGTCGATGCGTCGGACGCTGCTGTCGTGCACATCGTTGGCGCGCAACAGCTTGTTGGGCGGCGCTCTCGCAGCGCTGCTGCCGGCTGCGCCGGCTGAGGCCGCCGACCTCGTCGACACGCTCTCCATATTGCTGGACTTCAACCGGCAGGAACTCGCGGTGCTCGCCACCGCGCTGGCCTTGCTCGGCTTCTCGGTCATGGCCGCGATCCTGCTGATGCGCACGCGCGTGCGCACGGCGAAGAACGAGGCACAGCTGCGGGCGCGGATCGGGGAGCTGCAGCTGCAGTCCGATCGCTTCGGCGCGCTGCTGTTCGCCGAGCCGCAGATCCTGATCTCCTGGCCGGCCGGCGACAACCGCGCGCAGATCTCCGGCGACATCGCGATGGTGCTGCCGCGCGATTCCTCGCCGCAGCGCGTGCTGGCGTTCGGAACCTGGCTGCCGCCGGAACCCGCGCTGCAGATGGACCACGCCGTCGACGCGCTGCGCGACCGCGGCGACGGGTTCCAGCTGACGCTGACCACCGCGCATGGCCACACGCTGGAAGCCATCGGCCGCGCCATCGGCGGCCAGGCCATCGTCCGGATTCGCGAGCTCTCCGGACTGCGGCGCGATCTGGCCGAGACCCATCTGCGTTACAAGGCGCTCTCGGACGAGACCGAGATGCTGCGCGGCTTCGCCGCCGCCGCGCCGTGGCCGATCTGGGCCAAGGGCGAGAACGGCGCGCTCACCTACGCCAATCCGGCCTATGTCCGCGCCACCGAGGCGGCCAGCATCACTGATGCCCATGAGCGCAAGCTCGAGCTGCTCGACAGCGCCGACCGCACCGCGATGGAGCGTGGACTGAAGGATGCCGCCAGCTTCACCTCGCGGCTGCCGATCGTAATCGGCGGCGAGCGGCGCATGTACGACGTCCGCGCCGTCAATGTCGGCAGCGGCAGCGTCGGCGCCGCCATCGATGCCAGCGAGGCGGATGCGCTGAGCTCGGCCTTGGTGCGGATGGCGGAGGCGCATCGCCGCACGCTCGACCAGCTCTCCTCCGGCGTCGCCGTGTTCGACGGCCATCGGCGCCTTGCCTTCTACAACGATTCCTACCGCCGGCTGTGGGACCTCGACCGCAACTTCCTCGACGCCAATCCCGATGATTCCAGCGTGCTGGACCAGCTCCGTGCCGCGCGAAAACTGCCGGAGCAGCCGGACTTCCGCGCCTGGAAGGCCAAGCTGCACGAGGCCTATCGCGCGGTCGAGACCGCCAAGGACACCTGGTATCTGCCCGACGGCCGCGCGCTCTCCGTCGTCACCACGCCAAACCCGGAAGGCGGCGTCACCTATTTGTTCGACGACGTCACCGAGAGCCTGGAGCTGGCCCGCCGCTTCGACGGCATGATCCGGGTCCAGCGCGAGACGCTGGACAGTCTCGCCGAGGGCGTCGCCGTGTTCGGCAGCAACGGCAAGGCGCAGCTGTTCAACCCGGCCTTCGTGCGGATGTGGAAGCTGTCGAGCGATGCCATGCGCGACGAGCCGCACATCCAGACCGTCGAAGGCTGGTGCCATCAGCTGTTCGACGAGCCGCAGGTCTGGCGGCAGATCCGCGAGGCCATCACCTCGATCGAGAACCGCGCCGACGTGCCGCTGAAGCTGGAACGCAAGGACGGCAGCGTGCTGGACGGCATGATCCGGCCGCTGCCCGACGGCGCCACGATGCTGACCTTCCAGGACATCACCGACACCGAGAATGTCGAGCGCGCGCTGCGCGAGCGCAACGAGGCGCTTGAAGCCGCCGACCAGATGAAGGTGGATTTCGTCCACCACGTCTCCTACGAGCTGCGCTCGCCGCTCACCACCATCATCGGCTTCGCGCATTTCCTCAGCGATCCCTCGACCGGACCGCTGACGCCGAAGCAGGCCGAATATCTCGACTACGTCACCAAATCGACCAACGCACTGCTGGCGCTGACCAACAACATCCTCGATCTCGCCACCATCGACGCCGGCGCGATGAAGCTGGAACTCGGGCCCGTCGACGTCAGCAAGACCATCGAGCTCGCCGCCGAGGGCATCCAGGACCGCCTCGCCACCGACCGCATCCGCCTCAAGGTCGAGATCGCGCCCGATATCGGCAGCTTCATCGGCGACGAGAAGCGCGTGGTGCAGGTGCTCTATAACCTCCTCGCCAACGCCGTCGGGTTTTCTCCACAGGATTCCACCGTCGGCATCAGCGCGCGGCGCACCGAACGCAGCGTGGTCTTCACTGTGACAGATTCCGGGCCTGGAATACCTGCCGACATGAAGGACAAGGTGTTCAACTGGTTCGAAAGCCGCTCGCAGGGCTCGCGTCACCGCGGCGCCGGCCTCGGCCTGTCGCTGGTGCGCTCCTTCGTCGAGCTGCATGGCGGCAAGGTGCGGGTGGATTCGATCGTCGGCCGGGGCACGGTCGTGATCTGCGATTTCCCGACCGACCAGGCGGCGCATCGCGACGCCGCCGAATGACCGCGCCCACCACATTCTCCGTCGCGCTTCACAACGAGACGGCCACCGCGCAACTGATGGCCGATCTCGCTCTGCTGGTCGGACCGGGCGATGTCATCACCTTCACCGGCGACCTCGGCGCCGGCAAGACCGCCGCCGCCCGCGCGCTGATCCGCTACCTCGCCGGCGACGAGGAGCTGGAGGTGCCGAGCCCGACCTTCACGCTGGTGCAGGGCTACGAGCTGCCGCCCTTCCCGGTGATGCATGCCGATCTCTACCGCGTCGAGGACGAGGGCGAGCTCGAGGAGATCGGGCTGTCGCCGCTTCCCGAGGCGACGCTCGTGCTGATCGAATGGCCCGAGCGTGCGCCGTCGGCCATGCCCGCGGACCGCATCGACATCGCACTGACGCATCGCCCCGCGCTGGGCTCGAATGCGCGCGCCGCCGACATCACCGGTTTCGGCAAGGGCGCTGCGCAGGTCGCGCGGCTGCAGGCGCTGCGCGAATTCCTCGATGCATCCGGCTATATCGATGCAACGCGCAAGCGCATGAACGGCGACGCCTCGACCCGCTCTTATGCGCGGCTGCTGCGCGGCGACGAGATCGTCATCCTCATGAACTTCCCGCAGCGCCCTGACGGCGCGGCCCTCTACAACGGAAAGTCCTATAGCGCCGCGGTGCATCTCGCCGAGAACGTGAGGCCGTTCGTCGCCATCGACGAGGGCCTGCGCGCGCAAGGCATCTCGGCGCCGGCCATCCACCATTTCGATCTCGACCACGGCTTTCTGATCAGCGAAGACTTCGGCAGCGAGGGCGTGATCGAGGGCGATCCGCCGCGCCCGATCGCCGAGCGCTACGAGGCCGCGACCGACGCGCTGGCGATGCTGCACGCCAAGGCGCTGCCGGAGACGCTGTCGCTGGACGGGCAGACCTACGACATCCCCGTCTTCGACGTCGAGGCGCTTCTGATCGAGATCGGATTGATGCCGGAATGGTATCTGCCCGATCGCAACGCGCCGCTGAGCGACGAGAAGCGCGCGGAATTCTTCGCGATGTGGCGCGAGCTGCTGAAGAAGCCACTGGCGGCGCCGAGGACCTGGGTCATCCGCGACTATCACTCGCCCAATCTGATCTGGCTCGGGATGCGCAGCGGTATCGAACGTGTCGGCGTGATCGACTTCCAGGACGCCGTGCTCGGGCCGGTCTCCTACGACGTGGTGTCGCTGCTCCAGGACGCCCGCATCGACGTGCCTGAAAACATCGAGCTGACGCTGCTGTCGCGCTACATCAAGGCGCGGCGCGCGGACGATGCGAGCTTCGATGCGGCCGGCTTCGCCGAGCTCTACGCGATCATGTCGGCGCAGCGAAACACGCGTCTGCTCGGCACCTTCGCGCGGCTCAACCGCCGCGACGGCAAGCCGCATTATCTGCGCCACCAACCGCGGATCTGGACCTACCTCCAGCGCTCGCTGGCGCATCCCGCGCTCAGCGTCTTGCGCGAGTGGTATCTCGCCAACGTGCCGCCACCCCAAGGCCCACCGCAGGCCTGATTCGGGCCCGATTTACCGGCTGTTAGCCAAGACGTCGCTATTCTGGCGGCGAGGCAGCCGGATAAATACGGGGCTGGAGCGGGGCAGATGGCGGTAAAGACGGATCAGCGCGGCAACAGCCGGGTTGTTTTCGAGCGCGGGATACCGGCCCAGATGATGGGAATCGACGGCACCTGGCGGCGCGACTGCACCATGGAGGACGTCTCCGAGAGCGGCGCCAAGCTGACCATCGACGGTTCGGTCGAAGGCCTGCATCTGAAGGAATTCTTCCTGCTGCTGTCGTCCACGGGACTTGCGTACCGGCGCTGCGAACTGGCCTGGGTCAATGGCGACCAGATCGGCGTCAATTTCCTGAAGGTCGGCGACAGGAAGAAAAAGGCGCGTTCCGCGTCCGTTGGGGCGTAACGGCAACACCCGTCGTACAACCGTCACGGCGGGTGGTTAAGGCGGTTGAGACGCGGTGCGATTGATGCGGTCCCGTGCTAGGATTTGCTGCAAACGCGAAACCAGATAGGTCCGAAGCAGAAAGAGTTCTGAGAAGGCAAAGGATGTCCGTCAAGCCGACCAAAGCCATGGTGCTCGCCGCAGGGTTCGGCCTGCGCATGCGTCCGTTGACGGACAAGATGCCGAAGCCGATGGTGCCGGTCGCCGGGCAGCCGCTGCTCGACCACGTGCTCGACAAGCTCGGCCATGCCGGCGTGAGCGAGGCAGTGGTCAATGTGCACTACCTGCCGGACCAGATCATCGACCATGTCGCATCGCGTCAGCTTCCGCGCGTGACCATCTCGGACGAGCGCGACCAGGTGCTCGGCACCGGCGGCGGCGTGGTCAAGGCGCTGCCGCTGCTCGGCGATGCGCCGTTCTTTCACGTCAACTCCGACACGCTGTGGATCGACGGCGTGCGCTCCAATCTGACGCGCCTTGCCGAAAACTTCGACCCCGAGCGGATGGACATCCTGTTGCTGATGGCGCCGACCGCGACCAGCATCGGCTATAGCGGCCGCGGCGATTACGGCATGCTGCCCGACGGCGCCTTGCGCAAGCGCAAGGAGAAAGAGGTCGTCCCGTTCGTCTATGCCGGCGCGGCGATCCTGTCGCCGTCGATCTTCGCCGGTGCGCCGCAGGGCGAATTCTCGCTGACAAAGATGTTCGACCGCGCCAACGAGCAGGAGCGGCTGTTCGGCCTCCGTCTCGACGGCGTCTGGATGCATGTCGGCACGCCCGATGCCGTGCACGCCGCGGAAGAGGCATTTTTGGAGAGCGTGGCGTAGCCAGCCCCGAAGACGGTGCCGTAGGGTGGGCAAAGGCGCCCTTGCGCCGTGCCCACCATCTCTCTCGATCGCAAAAATGCGTGGGCACGCTTCGCTTTGCCCACCCTACGGCACCTGTGCCAGCCCGCGAACAACGGGGACGACTTCGTTCCCACCCATGACCATTCGTGCCCGCCTGCCTATATTGCCCTGATTCCCGAATCAGGCAGCCCATGCGTGTTTTCAGCGTTCCCATCTCAGTTCCGTTCCTGCGCACGATCGTCACGGCCCTGCTCGACGGCCGGCTGGTGGACGGCTTCGAGGCCCGCAAGGAACCGGCGCGACTGGCCGACACCACGCTGTATCTGCCGACAAGGCGCGCCATGCGCGTCGTCCGCGAGATCTTCCTCGACGAGATGAAGGCCGATGCCGTCGTGCTGCCTCGCATCGTAGCGCTCGGCGACATCGACGAGGACGAGCTCGCCTTCGCGGACGAGGGCGAGGAGTTTTCCAGCGCAACGCCGCTCGACATTCCACCACGGCTTGGCGAGCTGGAACGGCGGCTGACGCTGGCACAACTCGTCGCGGCCTGGGCCAAGGGCCCGGTGCTGGCGCCGCTGGTGGTCGGCGGCCCCGCCTCGACGCTTGCTCTCGCCGGCGACCTCGCGCGCCTCATCGACGACATGGTCACGCGCGGCGTCGACTGGAGCGCGCTCGATGGTCTCGTACCTGATAACCTCGATCGCTACTGGCAGCACTCGCTCGACTTTTTACGCATCGCGCGCATCGCCTGGCCCAATCATCTCGCCGAGATCAACCGGATCGAGCCGGCGGCGCGGCGCGATCTTCTGATCGCGGCGGAAGCGAGGCGTCTGACCGCGCATCCGCATGGGCCGGTGATCGCGGCCGGTTCGACCGGCTCGATGCCGGCCACCGCAAAATTCCTGCATGCGGTCGCCGCGCTGCCCCATGGTGCGGTGGTGCTGCCGGGCCTCGATACCGATCTCGACGACGACGCCTGGCGCACCATCGGCGGCGTACGCGACTCGCTCGGCAAGTTCGCCGAGCATCCGGCCTCGAACCATCCGCAATATGCCATGCACGCGCTGCTGGATCGCTTCGGCATCAAGCGCAGCGACGTCGAGATTCTTCAGCCCCCGGTGGAAGGCGGCCGCGACATCCTCGCATCGGAATCGATGCGGCCGTCTGCCAAGACGGAGGTTTGGCACGACCGGCTGAAGCAGCCGGATGTCGCTGCGAAGATCGCCGGTGGCATGACAAAGCTCGCGGTGGTCGAGGCTCCCAATCCCGAAATGGAAGCGCTCGCGATCGCCATCGCGATGCGCGAGGCGCGCCATCTCGACAAATCAGCGGCGCTGGTGACGCCTGACCGCGCCTTGGCGCGGCGGGTGATGGCCGCGCTGACGCGATGGGATCTCGCCTTTGACGATTCCGGCGGCGACGTCCTGATGGAAACCTCCGCCGGCGTCTTTGCGCGGCTCGCGGCGGAAGCCGCGACCAAGGGCCTGGAGCCGCCGACGCTGCTGGCGATGCTGAAGCATCCGCTGTGCCGGCTCGGCCGCGCGCCCGGCGCATGGAAGGCGGCGATCGAAGGCATGGAGCTTGCGGTCTTGCGCGGCACACGTCCGCCTGCGGGCACGGCGGGCCTCTTGCGCGAGTTCAATCGTTTTCGCGAAGAGCTCGCAAAGCTGTGGCGCAGCGAAGTCTCTGCGCTTCATAGGGCAGAACCGCGCGCGCGTCTGAACGCCGAGGATCTCGATCGCATCCAGGCACTGATCGACACGCTGCAAAAAGCATTGGCGCCGATCGAGAGCCTGCCGCCATCAAAACCATATGACTTCGCCGAGCTCGCGCACCGGCATCGCGAGATCATGATCGAGCTGTCGCGCGACGAGCAGGGTATTCCGCTCGCGTTCGAGGAGCGCGAAGGCCTCGCGCTCGCCAGCGCCCTCGACGATCTCCTGCGCGGCGGCACGACCAGCGGATTGATGGTGCAGCTAGCGGACTACGCTGACGTGTTCCAGACCGCCTTCGGCGACCGCGCGGTGCGGCGGCGCGACAGGCCCGGCGCGCGGCTGCAGATCTACGGTCCGCTGGAATCGCGCCTGATGCAGGCTGACCGCATCATCGTCGGCGGCCTGATCGAAGGCGTCTGGCCGCCGGCTCCGCGCATCGATCCCTGGCTCAGCCGGCCGATGCGGCATGAGCTTGGTCTCGATCTGCCGGAGCGCCGTATCGGCCTCTCCGCCCACGACTTCGCCCAGCTGCTCGGCGGCGACGAGGTGATCCTCACCCACTCCGCCAAGGCCGGCGGCGCGCCGGCAGTCGCCTCGCGCTTCCTGCACCGGCTGGAGGCGGTCGCAGGTGACGATCTCTGGAAGGCAGCCGTTCGCGCCGGCGAGAAATACGTGCAGTTCGCAGGCGCGCTGGACCAGCCCGACGACGTCCGGCCGATCAAGCAGCCCGAGCCGCGGCCGCCGCGCGCGACGCGGCCGCTCAAGATGTCCGTGACCGCGATCGAGGACTGGTTGCGCGATCCCTACACGATCTACGCCAAGTACATCCTGCGGCTGGATGCGCTCGACCCCGTCGACATGCCGCTGTCGGCCGCCGATCGCGGCTCGGCGATCCACGATGCGGTCGGCGAGTTCACGGAAAGCTATGCGATGCGTCTGCCCGACGACCCCGCGCGCGTGCTGCGCGCGATCGGCGAGAAGCATTTTGCGCCGCTGATGGAACGGCCCGAGGCCCGCGCGCTGTGGTGGCCGCGTTTCCAGCGTATCGCGCGCTGGTTCGGCGAATGGGAGACCGCGCGGCGCGACGGGATCGAGGCGATCACGGCGGAAACCCGTGGCGAGATCTCGATCACGCTCGATCATCAGCGCAGCTTCCGCCTCTCCGCGCGCGCCGACCGCATCGAGCGGCGCCAGGGCGGCGGCTACGCCATCCTGGACTACAAGACCGGCCAGCCGCCGACCGGCAAGCAGGTGCGCATGGGCCTGTCGCCGCAGCTCACGCTGGAGGCGGCGATCCTGCGCGAGGGCGGCTTCCCGGATATCGACGCCGGAGCATCGGTGAGCCAGCTCGTCTATGTCCGTCTCAGCGGCAACAATCCGCCGGGCGAGGAACGCATTCTCGAGCTGAAGTACAAGCAGGGCGATGAGCCGCAGCCGCCGGATACGGCCGCCGCCGAAGCGCGGGCCAAGCTGGAAGCACTGATCCGGGCCTTCGAGGACGAGAACCAGCCCTACACCTCGCTGAACCTGCCGATGTGGACCAACCGGTACGGCGCCTATGACGACCTCGCCCGCATCAAGGAATGGTCCGCGGCCGGCGGTTTGGGGATCGAGGAATGGTGAAGCTTCCGCGCCCCATCCCCGACGAGGTGCGCGCGCGGCAGGCGCGCGCGTCCGACCCGACCGCGTCGGCCTTCGTGTCGGCGAATGCCGGCTCGGGCAAGACGCATGTGCTGGTGCAGCGGGTGATCCGCCTCTTGCTGTCGGGCGTGCCGCCAGAGAAGATCCTCTGCATCACCTTCACCAAGGCGGCTGCCGCCAACATGGCCGAGCGCGTGTTCACCACGCTCGGACACTGGGTGACGCTGGATGATGCCGGGCTGGACGCCGCGATCCGCGCCGTCGGCATCCCGCATCCTGATCGAAAATTGCGCCGCGACGCACGAAAGCTGTTCGCCTGCGCGCTGGAGACGCCCGGCGGGCTGAAGGTGCAGACCATCCACGCGCTGTGCACGCGCCTGCTTCAGCAATTTCCGTTCGAGGCCAACGTGCCCGCGCGCTTCTCGGTCGTCGACGAGCGCGACCAGACCGACATGATGGAGCGCGCCAATCTGAAGGTGCTGCTGGAGGCCGCGCGCGATCCCGACAGCGTCACCGGCCGTGCGCTGCTGACGGCGATGGCGAATGCCGCCGATGTCACCTTCAAGGAGGTCGTGCGCGAGGCTTGCCTCAGCCGCGATCATTTCATGGCCTGGACCGACGAGGCCGGTAGCGCGGAAGCGGCTGCGGCGCAGATGGCTGCGGTGCTGGGCGTCGACGCGAGCGACCGCATCGAGGACGTCGAGACCGAGATTCTCGACGGACCGTTCCTGCCGCGCTCGCGCTGGGACGACATCGCGTTCGCGCTGGAGGACGGCAGCAAGTCCGACAACGACCAGGCTGGCCGGCTGCGCGAAGCGAAGGTCTTCTCCGGCGCTGCGCAGGTCGATGCCTATCTCAGTGTCTTCCTCACCGACGACAAGCTGCCGCGCAAGGCGGTACTGACCAAGAAATTTTGCGACCACAACCCGTCCGTCGCGCGCCTGTTCGAGGCCGAGGTGCAGCGCCTCGGCGGATTGATCGAGAAGCGCCGCGCGGTGACCATGCGCGACCGCACTGCGGCCCTGCTGCACATCGCGATCGCGGCCGCCGCCAACTACCGCCGCGAGAAGCAGGAGCGCGGGCTGCTCGACTATGACGACCTCATCGACAAGACGCTGGCGATGCTCAACCGCGTCTCCTCGGGCTGGGTGCATTACAAGCTCGACCGCGGCGTCGATCACGTGCTGATCGACGAGGCCCAGGACACCAGCCCGCGGCAATGGGACATCGTCGCGCACATCATCTCGGAGTTCACCGCAGGCGAAGGCGCGCGCGAAGGGCTCAACCGCACCATCTTCGCGGTCGGCGACGAGAAGCAGTCGATCTTTTCATTCCAGGGCGCCGCTCCCCACGAATTCGACGCACGCCGGCGCGAGCTGCACCGCAAGTTCACCGCGGCCGGGCTGAAGTTCGATCCGGTCGCCTTCACCTATTCGTTCCGCTCGGGCTCCGCGATCCTGCACTCGGTCGATCACGTCTTCCGCGAGCCCGAGATCTACAAGAGCATCCATTCGGTCGAGATCGGCCATCCCCTGCACAACGCGCTCGCCGATGCAGGCCCCAGCGTGATCGAGCTGTGGGACCTGGCTGAGGCCGACGATCGGCAGGAGATCGAGGGCTGGCGCGCCCCGTTCGACGGCGTCGCCGTCACCAGTCCCGAAGTCAAACTCGCCCGCCGCATCCAGGCCGAGATCAAGCGGCTGGTCGAGAGCGGCACGCTGACGGGTCACGAGGGTGAACGCCGGCCGCTGCGCTATGGCGACATGCTGATCCTTGTGCGGCGGCGCGGCAATGCGTTCGACGCCGTGATCCAGGCGCTGAAGCACGCTGGCGTCCCGGTCGCCGGCGCCGACCGGCTGAAGCTGACCGAACACATCGGCATCATCGATTTGATGAACCTTGCGGACGCGCTGCTCCTGCCGCAGGACAATCTCGCGCTGGCGGTGGCGCTGAAGAGCCCGCTGTTCGGACTCGATGACGACGATCTGTTCCAGCTCGCCTGGGATCGCAAGGGCTCGCTGCGCCGCGCCCTCGGTGAGAATGCGGCCGGAAACGAAAAATTCGGCGTGGCGTTGCGGCGCCTGGAAGCCTGCGAGATCCGCGCGCGCGAGGAAACGCCGTTCGCATTCTACGCCTGGCTGCTCGGGGGCGACGGCGGCCGCGCGCGCATCCTGCGCCGGCTCGGCCACGAGGCCAATGACGCGCTCGACGAATTCCTGGAACTGGCGTTGAACTACGAGCGCAAGGCGCCGGCCTCGCTGCAGGGTTTTATGGCCTGGCTGCGCTCGGCCGACACCGAGGTGAAGCGCGACATGGAGATCTCGCGCGACGAGGTGCGGGTCATGACGGTGCACGGCGCGAAGGGCCTGGAAGCATCCGTCGTGTTCATGGTCGACACGACGTCGTCACCGGCGGATTCGCAGCGGCTGCGGCTGATCCAGGTGCCGCGCGGCAATGGCGGCGAGGTCGTGGTCTGGGCCGGCCGCAAGGCAGACGATCCGAAGCCGGTCGTCGAGGCGCGCAAGGCGATGATCGAGGAGACCGAGGACGAATATCGCCGCCTGCTCTATGTCGCGATGACGCGCGCGGCCGATCGGCTGATCGTCGGCGGCTGCATGCCCGGCAACATGAGAACGGTGCGCAAGCTGAGCTGGTACGACCTCATCGACACCGGTCTCGCCGGCGCGGGCCTCGACAAGCAGACGACCAAGACGCCGCTCGGCAAGGTCACGCGATTCGCCCGGCCGGAGGATGTCGCGGCCCTGGGCACGCCGGCGGCGTCCGTGGACCAGACCATCGCGCTGCCGGACTGGCTGCGGACACCGGCGCCGCGCGAGGCCATCGACGACGATGCCGTGCGCCCGTCCGGCCAGCCGGCCGGGGAGGGCCGCAGCGTGCGGACAGGCGAATCGGTGCAGTCGCGCGCGCTGGCGCTGCAGCGCGGCACGCTGGTGCACCGTCTCCTGCAATCCCTACCCGACATTGCCACCGAGCGCCGGCGCGAGGCCGCGCTCGGCTTCATGGGCCGCAACGCCGCGGACTGGCCGGACGCCGACCGCATCGCGCTGGCCGACAAGGTGCTCGCCCTGATCGCGGAGCCGCGTTTTGCCCCGGTCTTTGCCGCCGGCAGCCGGGCGGAGGTCGCCATTGCGGGCCGGTTGGAGCGGCCGGGCCGCGGCCCAGCGCTGGTGTCGGGGCAGATCGACCGGCTGGCCGTTCGTTCGGACGAGGTCCTGATCGTCGATTTCAAGACCAACCAGGCGGCCCCCAAGAGCGCCACTGATGCGCCGGCGGCCTATGTCCGGCAGCTTGCGCTGTACCGGGCGGTGCTGGCCCGGCTTTATCCCCAAAAGCCGATCCGGGCCGTCCTGCTCTGGACCGAGGCCCTTGAATATATGGAGATTTCGGCCCCCGCGCTGGACGCGGCGCTGGCATCCCTTCATCTCGGTGTGAGCGTCCTTGACCCGGCAAGGAGCCGTTCATAGGTTCACCCCATGATCCCGGGCGCGATTCCACGTCGCGCCGATTCTCTTTCAACCGAGTGAGGTACTCCAATGGCCGTTAGCAAGGTTTCCGACGCCGATTTCGAAGCCGAAGTGCTCAAGGCGAACGGCCCCGTGGTCGTCGATTTCTGGGCCGAATGGTGCGGCCCCTGCCGCATGATCGCGCCCGCTCTCGACGAGATCGCCGGCGCGATGGGCGACAAGGTCAAGATCGTGAAGCTCAATGTCGACGAGAGCCCGAAGACCGCGTCCAAATACGGCGTGATGTCGATCCCGACCCTGATGATCTTCAAGGGCGGCGAGATGGCCTCCCGCCAGGTCGGCGCCGCGCCGAAGGCGAAGCTGCAGCAGTGGATCACGTCGGCGGTCTGATCCGCGGCGTCAGAAGGTTTGTGCAACGGCCGGCGTCACGCCGGCCGTTTTGTTTTGCTTAACTGATCCAGCCCGTCGCCAACGCGTTGGCCAGCTCCGGCTGATCGTTGCGGCGCGCCAGCGCAGCCATCGCCTCGTGATCGTAGGCGATGTGACGGAACGTCACCTGCCAGGCACCATTGGCCAGGTCGAGGATCGCATAGCGCGCATCTGTCGTACCGGCTTCGACGACATGCGGAAACGGATGCTTGTCACGATAGCCGGGGCTGCCGACGCTGCCGGGATTGACGATCAGCCTTCCGTCACGCAGCCGCACTGCGCGGGCGAGATGGGTGTGGGCGCAGAGGATCAGCGATTGCGTGATGCCTTGCGCGAACTGCTCGATGCGGTCGAGCGGCGATAGCGCGACGGTGCCGTCGGGGTGCACGGTGTCGAGCCAATAGACTTCGTCGTTCCCGGGCGTGGCGTGGCAGAGAAAGACCTGCTCGCGAAACACGCGCGTCATCGGCTGTGCGCGCAGCCAGTCGAGCTGCGCAGGATTGAGCTGCGCATGCGCTGGACGGTCCCACGAGCCCATCTTCTCCGGGGGACGGTCGAGCAGATAGCGGTCGTGATTGCCGAGCACATGGACGGCATCAAGCTGCATCAGGATTTCGACGGTACGGCGCGCATCGAGCGGGCCGCTCAGCATGTCGCCGAGATTGACGATGTCGGCGATGCCGTGGGCGCGGATATCGGCGAGCACCGCCTCCAGCGCGAGGTAGTTTCCGTGGACGTCGGCGATCGCGGCAAGGCGCATTGGGATTTCCTGTAGCCCGGAAGGAGCGAAGCGTAATCCGGGACCTTGATCGCTTGTGGCGAGATGCCGGATTGCGCTTCGCTCCATCCGGGCTACGGGATCATCTATGCAGGAGGCGTGCCGTTGAGCCCGAGCACGTGGCCGGCAAGATAAAGCGAGCCGGTGATCAGGATGCGCGGTGGCACCTCGTAGGCCAGCTTCGACAAGGCGCGCAGCGCGGCCTCGATGCCGGGCGCGATCTCGACGCGCATGCCGAGGCTGCGCGTCGCATCCGCAAGACGGTCGGCCGGCATCGCGTTCTCGGTGTCGGGGATCGGCACCGCGATGATGTGGCGGGTGAGGCCGGCGAAATTGGCGAGAAAGCCTCGCGCATCCTTGTTGGCCATCATGCCCGCGATCACCACCAGCGGCCGCGACACCCGCTCTTCGAGATCGCCGAGCGCGGCCGCCGCGACGCGCCCGCCCTCGGCATTGTGGCCGCCGTCGAGCCAGATCTCCGAGCCCTGCGGCCCCCACGAAAGCAGCTCGCCCGAAGTGAGGCGCTGCATCCGCGCCGGCCATTCGGCACCGACGACGCCGGCCTCGAAGGCTGCCTGGTTGACCTTGAAGGTCGGAATCGCGCGCAGCGTCGCGATCGCAAGGCCGGCATTGTCGAACTGGTGGCGGCCGAACAGGCGCGGCGCGGCGAGATCCATCAAGCCGCGGTCGTCGGAATAGACCAGACGTCCGTGCTCGACATTGACGTGCCAGCTCTCGTTCGCGGCAAACAGCGGCGCGCGCGTGCGCTTGGCCTGCGCCTCGATCACCGCCATCGCCTCCGGCGATTGCTCGGCGCAAATCACGGGCACACCGCGCTTGATGATCGCGGCCTTTTCGCCGGCGATCGAGGCTAGGGTATCGCCGAGAAAATCCATGTGGTCCATGCTGACCGGCGTGATCACGCAGGCCGCAGGCGTGTCGACCACATTGGTCGAATCGAGCCGGCCGCCAAGGCCGACTTCGAGCAGCACGACGTCGGCCGGGTTCTGCGCGAACAGATGAAACGCCGCAGCGGTCTTCAGCTCGAACACGGTCGCGGGCTCACCGGCATTGACGCGCTCGACCTCCTCCAGCGCGGCGCGCAACTCGTCGTCGCTGACCAGCACGCCGCCACCGACGCGGCCAAGGCGAAAACATTCGTTGATGCGGACGAGATACGGCGAGGTGTAGGTGTGGACGCGCAGGCCTGCCGCCTCCAGCGTCGCGCGCAGATAGGCGACCGTCGAGCCCTTGCCGTTGGTGCCGGCGATGTGGATCACCGGCGGCAGCTTGCGTTCGGGGTGGCCGAGCCGCTCGAGCAGGCGGTGCATCCGCTCGAGGCCGAGATCGATGCGCTTCTGATGCAGGGCCGACAGCCGCCCGATCACTTCGCCGAGCGGTGTCTTTGCACTGTCAGAGGAGGCGTTCACGCGTGCGGCGCGGCCGGCGCCGTCTCGGCGGCCGATACGATCTGCGCCGGGCTCGTCACCGGCTGCGCCGGCTTCGATGCACCTTCCTGCGCCGGCGCCTTGGTCAGCAGGCGGCAGAGCCGCGCCAGGGTCGGGCGCAGATCATGGCGATGCACGACCATGTCGACCATGCCGTGTTCCTTCAGGTACTCGGCGCGCTGGAAACCCTCGGGCAGCTTCTCGCGGATGGTCTGCTCGATCACGCGCGCGCCGGCAAAACCGATCAGCGCGCCGGGCTCGGCGATCTGCACGTCGCCCAGCATGGCGTAGGAGGCGGTGACGCCGCCGGTGGTCGGGTTGGTCAGCACGACGATGTAGGGCAGCTTTGCCTCGCGCAGCATCTGCACCGCGACAGTGGTGCGCGGCATCTGCATCAGCGACAAGATGCCTTCCTGCATGCGCGCGCCGCCGGATGCGGCGAACACGATGAAGGGCGACTTCTTCTCGACTGCGAGCTCCAGCCCGCGAACGATGGCTTCGCCCGCGGCCATGCCGAGCGAGCCGCCCATGAAATCGAAATCCTGCACGGCGACGACGACGGCGGCGCCTTCGAGCTTGCCGTAGCCGACCTTGATCGCGTCGTTGAGATTGGTGCGCGCCCGCGCATCCTTGATGCGGTCGACGTATTTCTTCTCGTCGCGGAACTTGAGCGGATCGGGCGAGACCTCGGGCAGCGCGACGTCGTACCAGGTCTCGTTGTCGAAGATCGACTTCAGACGCGCCACCGAGTTCATGCGCATGTGGTAGTTCGAGCCGGGGATGACGAACTGGTTGGCCTCGACGTCCTTGTAGAACACGAGCTGTCCGGAATCCGGGCACTTGATCCAAAGATTCTCCGGCGTCTCCCGCCGCAGCATGTTGCGGATCTTCGGCCGGACCACATTGGTAAGCCAGTTCATGGTTTGCTCCGATGTGCGATCCCGCTGGGAATCGCCTGAAGGAATATATGGCGGCCGGGCCCCTGCCCGGCAAGCCGCCGTGTCGCCCGCCCCGGAAGCGGAATTATGGCCTATTCCGCCGCCTGTTTCGCACCCTTGACGCCCTGGGCCAGGGCCGCCGTCAGCTCCGCCACGGCGTTAACGGTTTTGGCGGTGGCACGCCCCTCGGCATCGAGGCTGTTCTTGAGCGCATCGACCAGCGCGGTGCCAACCACCGAACCATCGGCCTTCTCGGCAATGGCGCGCGCCGCCTCCGGCGTGCGGATGCCAAAACCAACGCAGATCGGCAGCTTGGTATGCCGCTTGATGCGCGCGACAGCTTCGCCAACGGCATTGGCGTCCGCCGCAGCTGCACCGGTGATGCCGGCGATAGAGACGTAATAGACAAAGCCTGACGTATTCGCGAGCACCGCGGGCAGGCGCTTGTCGTCGGTGGTCGGGGTCGCCAAGCGAATGAAGTTCAGGCCCGCCTTCAGCGCGGGAATGCAGAGCTCGTCGTCTTCCTCCGGCGGCAAATCGACGATGATCAGGCCGTCAACGCCTGATGTCTTGGCATCAGCCAAAAACTTGTCGACGCCGTAAATGTAGATCGGATTGTAATAGCCCATCAGCACCAGCGGCGTGACGTTGTCGTCCTTGCGGAAGTCGCGCACCAGTTCCAGCGTCTTCTTCAAGGTCATGCCGATCTTGAGCGCGCGCAGACCTGCAGCCTGAATCGAGGGACCGTCCGCCATCGGATCGGTGAAGGGAATGCCGAGTTCGATGACGTCGGCGCCTGCCTTGGGCAGCGCCTTGACGATCTCGAGCGACGTCGTGAGATCGGGATCGCCGGCCATCACATAGGTGACAAAGGCCGAGCGACCCTGCGTCTTCAGCTCGGCAAAACGGGTGTCGATACGCGTGGTCACTTCTTGCCCCTCAGGATGTCGCCGACCTGCGGGACGTCCTTGTCGCCGCGGCCGGAGAGATTGACGACCATCAGGTGGTCTTTCGGCCGCTTCGGTGCGAGCTCCATCACCTTGGCGATGGCATGCGCCGGTTCGAGCGCGGGGATGATGCCTTCGAGCCTCGACAGCAGCTGGAACGCGGCGAGCGCCTCGTCGTCGGTCGCGGAGAGATAATTGACGCGGCCGACCTCGTGCAGCCAGGAATGCTCGGGGCCGATGCCGGGATAGTCGAGGCCGGCGGAGATCGAATGCGCGTCCTGGATCTGGCCGTCCGCATCCATCAGCAGATAAGTGCGGTTGCCATGCAGCACGCCGGGACGGCCGCCTGCGATCGAGGCCGCGTGCAGCTGCGTGAGGCCGTGGCCGGCCGCTTCGACGCCGAAGATCTCGACCGAGGAATCGTCGAGGAACGGATGGAACAGGCCCATCGCATTCGAGCCGCCGCCGATGCAGGCGACCAGCGAGTCCGGCAGGCGGCCTTCAATCTCCTGCATCTGCGCCTTGGTCTCGTTGCCGATGATCGACTGGAAGTCGCGCACCAGCGTCGGATAGGGATGCGGCCCCGCCACCGTGCCGATGCAATAGAACGTGTTGTGCACGTTGGTGACCCAATCGCGCAGCGCCTCGTTCATGGCGTCCTTCAGCGTGCGGGTGCCGGACTGCACCGGGACCACCGTTGCGCCCAGCATCTCCATGCGGATGACGTTGGGCTGCTGCCGTTCGACGTCGACGGCGCCCATATAGACCACGCATTCCAGGCCGAAGCGCGCGCACAGCGTCGCGGTGGCGACACCGTGCTGGCCCGCGCCGGTCTCGGCGATGATGCGCTTCTTGCCCATGCGCCGCGCCAGCATGATCTGGCCGAGCACGTTGTTCACCTTGTGCGAGCCGGTGTGGTTGAGCTCTTCGCGCTTGAGGTAGATCTTTGCGCCGCCGAGATGCTCGGTGAGGCGCTCGGCGAAATAGAGCGGCGAGGGCCGGCCGACATAGTTCTTGAGATAGCCGTTCATCTCGGCCTGGAAGGCCGGATCGGCCTTGGCCGCGGTGTACGCCTTCTCCAGATCGAGGATCAGCGGCATCAAGGTTTCGGCGACGAAGCGTCCGCCGAAGATGCCGAAATGACCGCGCTCGTCGGGACCGCTGCGATAGGAATTGGGTTTGGCGATGTTCATCGAACGCTCAACTCTTGACTTGCATCCTGGGTGGCGCGCGCGGCGCGAATGAAGGCCTTGATCATCTCGGGGTCCTTGACGCCGGGGGCGCTCTCGACACCCGAGGACACGTCGACGCCGCCGGCGCCGGTGACGCGAAGGGCTTCCGCGACGTTGTCGGCGTGCAGCCCGCCCGAGACCATGTAGGGCAGTTTCAGATCGAGATTTTCCAGCAGGTGCCAGTCGAAGGGCGCGCCCAGGCCACCGGGACGGGTCGCGTCTTTCGGCGCACGGGCATCGAACAGGATGCGGTCGGCGACCGCGGCATAGCCGGGCAGCACGGCAAGATCGGCTGTTGTTGCGACCGGCACGGCCTTCATCACCGGGCGGCCGAACTTCTGCTTGAGGTCGCGCAGCCGGGCGACGCTCTCCTTGCCGTGGAGCTGGAAAATATCCGGCGAGAGTGCGTCCATGATGTTGTCGAGCGTGGCGTCGTCGGCATCGACGGTGAGCGCCACTTTCAGCGCGCGCTGCTTCACCTGCCGGCCAAGGTCCCGGCCAAGCTCCAACGACAGATGCCGCGGTGACGGCGGAAAGAACACGAACCCCACCATGTCGGCGCCCGCATCGAGCGCCGTTTGAAGCGTCTCGCGCGTGGACAGGCCGCAGATTTTGACGAGCAGGGACATGGTCTCGAAGCGGGTAGCGGCCGCAGGGTGCGGCCGGAAAACGGGGTTTTCGGTCGGGGCCGCTTCTACAACGTCGCGCGCTGCTTGTCTCGCCCGATGGGCCCGTAAAGGCCGACCCCGGAGGGACCGGGAAGCCGCCGCGCCTCGGGTCTTGCCGCGGTCACCTGGGCCCGCAGATCGGCCAGTTCGCCCCGCGCAGCCCGGGCATCGGCCTCGTGCCGGCGCGCGGCCCGCCGCCAGTGCCGCTGCGCGAGCCAGACCGCACAGCCGCCCGCCACGACGCCCAGCGCCGCCACCAGGATCAGGAGCAGGAACAGCGGCATTGTGGCCGAGAATGAGGGGTCGTCGGAGACGAAGGGATCGAAGGAGACCGTGACGAAATGCCGGTTGGCCACCGCAAAGGTCACCAGGATCAGGGCCAGCGGAATCACGATCAGCGCGGTCAGGAACTTTCGCATCTCGCTTCGCTCGCCTTGAATCAAGCTGCCGGCCGCGTCTTGTGCGGCCGCGAAAAACCCTGGCGCCGGCCTCAGTCCGCCGCGCCGGGATCCGGATGGTCGCGGTTCAGCCGCTCGCGCATTTCCTTGCCCGTCTTGAAGAACGGAACGCTCTTCTGGTCGACGGGCACATGGGCGCCAGTGCGTGGATTGCGCCCGGCGCGCGCCGGGCGATGCTTGACCGAGAAGGCACCGAAGCCGCGCAGCTCGACGCGATCACCGCGTGCGAGGGCCGCTACGATCTCTTCGAGAATCGCATTCACAATGTTCTCGACATCCCGCTGGTACAGATGCGGGTTGTGCTCGGCGATACGCTGAACAAGTTCGGATTTGATCATCGAGAGATAGGACCCGGAAGCGTGCGGATGACCATTTCCGTGAAAATACCGTGATCTGTCAAGACGCTAAATCAAGGCTGAGCGTCGTGAAAGTGCGTGACAAATGCCGAAAAAGCGGGCTGACCCGGCACTCGCAGTGCGAGAAAAACTTCGGGAACTCGCCCGCCCCAGTCAGTTCGATGCAGCCGGCTGCCACAACGCCAGCATTCCATCCATTCCGAGGCGGTCGACCGCCTGCGCGACGCCGGTTTGCCCGATTTGATGCGCGATCGAGCCCAAACCAAGCGCTTCCAGCGTCACGGCGGCCGCGGTCTTGAGGAACGGCAGATCGCCAAAGCGCGGCTGGAGCTTGTAATCGCGAACGGGAAGACCCTTCTTGACGCCCTTCTGCTCGACCAGCCAGGTCACCGCAGCCTTCTCGTCGCCGATCTGGTCGATCAGCTTGAGATCGATTGCCTGGCGTCCGGTGAAGACGCGGCCGTCAGCCACTTTTTCGAGCTGTGCGTCATCCATGCCACGCCGTTCCTTCACCAGTCCCTTGAACCAGGCGTAGGAGTCCTTCACCAGCGCATCGAGTGCCGCGCGCGCTTCGGGACTTGTCGGCTCGTATCCGTTGGGCGCAGCCTTCAGCGGCGAGGATTTCACCTCTTCGACCTTGACGCCGATAGTCTTCAAGAGCTCGGTGACGTTGGGATATTGGAACAGCACGCCGATCGAGCCGACCAGCGAGCTCTGCTGGGCGATGATGTGATCGCTCGCGATCGCCGTGATGTAGCCGCCGGAGGCGGCGAGACCTTCGACCACGACGACGAGCGGCTTCTTCGCCTTCAGCCGCACGAGCGAGTCATAGAGCTGCTCGGAGCCGGCGGTGGTGCCGCCCGGCGAGTTGATGTGAACGATGACGGCGGCGGCCTGCGAATTCTCCAGCCGCTCCAGCGCTTGCGTGCGATCGGAATCGCTGCGGATCAGTCCCTCGATCTGGACCCGCGCGATCGAGCCGGCGGATGCGAACGTGCCGCGCGCACCGGGTGTGGCGATCAGCGCAAAGCTCGCAATCGCCGCGATCGCGATCAGCGCCGCCACGACGCGCCAGAACGTCAGCTTCCGGCGGATCCTGCGGCGATCGACGATGATGTCCGAATCGAGCGACATCGGAATATCTCCAAATGAAAGGCCAGAGGCGTTGTGCCGTCACAACGTAAGCATTGGCTTGTCTGGATACATCAATTGCGGCGCAATTTGAAGAAATGAAGGCTTGGGGGGGCTTGGGCAGGAGGCCGCCACATATTCAGATGTCGTCCCCGCGAAGGCGGGGACCCATACCCCCAGGGAGAAATTGTCGCGCGAGTTGGCAACCACGAGTCTTCGCCAAACTGGATCCTGTGGTTATGGGTCCCGGGCTCGCGCTTCGCGCGCCCCGGGACGACAGTTGAGTATGCCGCAACAAAAAAGCCCCGGCTTGCGCCGGGGCTTCGATTGCCAGCGAAACGGAAGTTTCGCTTACTTGTTGTCGCGGTTCTTGAGCGCGGTGCCGAGGATGTCGCCGAGCGTCGCACCCGAGTCGGAGGAGCCGTACTGCGCGATGGCTTCCTTCTCTTCGGCGACTTCGAGCGCCTTGATCGACACCTGGACCTTGCGGGCCTTCTTGTCGAACTGGATCACGCGGGCATCGACCTTCTCGCCGACGGCGAAGCGTTCGGCGCGCTGGTCGTTGCGGTCACGGGCGAGCTCCGAGCGCTTGATGAAGGTGGTGAAGTCGGTACCGGCGATCTTCACCTCGATACCGCTCTCCTTCACTTCGAGCACTTCGCAGGTCACGACCGCGCCCTTCTTGACATCGCCCGGCTCGGCGAAGGGGTCGCCTTCGAGCTGCTTGATGCCGAGCGAGATGCGCTCCTTCTCGACGTCCACATCGAGCACCACGGCCTTCACCATGTCGCCCTTCTTGTAGTTGTCGATCACCTGCTCGCCCGGAAGCTTCCAGTCGAGGTCGGAGAGGTGGACCATGCCGTCGACGTCGCCCTCGAGACCCAGGAACAGACCGAACTCGGTCTTGTTCTTGACCTCGCCCTCGACCACCGAACCGGTCGGGTGACCTTCGACGAAGACCTCCCAGGGGTTGCGCATGGTCTGCTTGAGGCCGAGCGAGATGCGGCGCTTGACGGAATCGACTTCCAGCACCTGCACGTCGACTTCCTGCGAGGTCGACACGATCTTGCCGGGGTGCATGTTCTTCTTGGTCCACGACATCTCGGAGACGTGGATCAGGCCTTCGATGCCCGGCTCGAGCTCGACGAACGCACCGTAGTCGGTGATGTTGGTGACGCGGCCGGTGAAGCGGGCACCCAGCGGGTACTTGGCTTCGATGCCCTGCCACGGATCGTCCAGCAGCTGCTTCATGCCCAGCGAGATGCGGTGCGTCTCGTGGTTGATCTTGATGATCTTGACCTTCACGGTCTGGCCGATCGAGAGCACCTCGGTCGGATGGTTGACGCGGCGCCACGCGATGTCGGTGACGTGCAACAGGCCGTCGATGCCGCCAAGGTCAACGAACGCACCATAATCGGTGATGTTCTTGACCACGCCGTCGATCACCTGACCCTCTTCGAGGTTCTGCACCAGCTCCTGACGCTGCTCGGCGCGGGTCTCTTCGAGAACCGTGCGGCGGGACACGACGATGTTGCCGCGGCGGCGGTCCATCTTGAGGATCTGGAACGGCTGCGAGTTGTTCATCAGCGGCGCAACGTCGCGGATCGGACGGATGTCGACCTGCGAGCGCGGCAGGAAGGCCACGGCACCGTCGAGGTCGACGGTGAAGCCGCCCTTGACCTGGTTGAAGATGACGCCGTTGACCTTTTCGTTGTTCTGGAACGCCTTCTCGAGCTTGCCCCAGCTCTCTTCGCGGCGCGCCTTGTCGCGCGACAGCACGGCTTCGCCGAGCGCGTTCTCGATGCGATCGAGGAACACTTCCACCTCGTCGCCGACCTTGATCTCGCTGTCACGGCCGGGGCCGGAAAATTCGCGAAGGGCAACGCGGCCCTCGGTCTTCAGGCCGACGTCGATGACGGCCATGTCCTTTTCAATTGCAACCACCTTGCCCTTGACGACGGAGCTTTCCTGCAGGTTGCCACCTGCGAAGGACTCGTCGAGCATCGCGGCGAAATCGTCGCGCGACGGGCTATAGGTATCAGCAGAAGTCGAAGCCATTTGTTCTCCAGTTGCGGAAGTCTTGCCGGCCGTTGGGTTCACGGGCGCATCGCACGCGCAGTGTCGGAAGGTCCGCAAAACCTTCGAGCGACCGCTCGCTGCTCCGGCCTGAAGGCGGAACAGCGGAAGCGGGCCGGCTGAGGCCCGCGCGTTCGATACGTGAAAATCTTATGTCCGGAGCCTGGATCGCGCCGGCCCCAAAACAGGGACCGGAAGTATCGACCTCAAAGAGCGGGAGCGGGCGCTTCCTCCAATGACGGCTGCGGCTTAACCCCGCGACCGGCCCGCTCGGACGGCCTCGATAATGTCGATGGCGGCCCGGACGCCGCCTTCTATATCCAGTTGGGAGTTATCTAGCAAGTAAGCATCCGGGGCCGGTTTCAAAGGCGCAATCGGCCGGTTCTTGTCGCGTTCGTCGCGCCGGATGATGTCGGCGAGCACGGCTGCCTCATCGGCCTCCTCGCCCCTGGCCTTGGCCTCCATGGTGCGGCGGCGCGCGCGCACCCTGGGGTCGGCCACAACGAAGATCTTCACGTCGGCATGAGGACAGATCACAGTTCCAATATCCCGGCCGTCGAGCACGGCACCGGGCGGATCGGCAGCGAATTGCCGCTGGAAATTGACCAGGACCTCGCGAACCCTGGGGATCGCCGAGACGATCGAGGCGCCCTCGCCGGCCTCCTGGGTCTTCAGGGCGGGATTGCCGAACTTTTCGGGATCGAGCTCCAGGGCGGCCTGCACCGCGGCCACCTCGTCCCGGAGATCATGACCGGACTGCATCAGGGCATAGGCGACCGCGCGATAGATCACGCCGGTATCGAGATGACGATAGCCGTAATGGTGGGCGAGACGCTTGCCGAGCGTCCCCTTGCCCGAGGCCGCGGGCCCGTCGATGGCGATAATCATGAAAACTCGGCCCCTAGCGAACGCATCATCGGAATGAAGTCCGGGAAACTGGTGGCGATGAAGGCGGTGTCGTCGACGGTCACCGGATGATCGGAGGCGCAGCCCATCACCAGCGCCGACATCGCGATGCGATGGTCCATATGGATGGCGACGGTGCCGCCGCCGGGGACATGGCCGCGGCCCTCGACGATCAGATCGTCGCCGGACACCTCGACCTTCACGCCATTGACGCGGAGCATGGCGGCGGTCGCCTCCAGGCGATCGGATTCCTTGACGCGCAGCTCCTGCAGGCCGCGCATGATGGTCGTGCCTTCGGCGAAGGAGGCCGCCACCGCCAGCACCAGATATTCGTCGATCATCGAGGGCGCGCGCTCCGGCGGCACCTCGACGCCGCGCAGTTTTGACGCGCGCACGCGCAAGCGCGCCATCGGCTCGCCGGCATCGCCGCGCACTTCGCTCTCCTCGATGAAGCCGCCCATTTCGCGTAGCGTGGTGAACAGGCCTGTGCGCAGCGGATTGGTCATGACGTCGGACAGCACGATGTCGGAGCCTTCGACGATCAGCGCAGCGACGATCGGGAAGGCGGCCGACGAGGGGTCAGCGGGCACCACGACATTGCCGCCATGCAGCTCGGGCTGGCCGACCAGCGTGATGCGACGGCCGTGCCGGCCTTCCTGCACCGAGGTGATGTCGGCGCCAAAATGCTTCAGCATCAGCTCGGTGTGGTCGCGGCTGGCCTCGCTCTCGACGACAGTGGTCGTGCCCGGCGCGGCGAGGCCCGCCAGCAGCACGGCCGATTTGATCTGGGCCGAGGCGACGGGCGTCTTGTAGGTGATCGGCAGCGGATCGCGCGCGCCCTGGAGGGTCAGCGGCAGACGTCCGCCCTCGCTGCCGGAGACGACCTTCGCGCCCATCTTTTCCAGCGGATCGAGGATCCGGCGCATGGGGCGGCTGCGCAGCGAGGCGTCGCCATCGAACACCGCCGAGATCGGGCAGCCGGCGACGGCGCCCATGACCAGCCGGCAGCCGGTGCCGGAGTTGCCGAAATCCAGCGGCGCCTTGGGCTGGGCGAAGCCTCCGACGCCCACGCCATTGACCTTCCACGCAAAATCACCGGTGCGCTCGACCCTGGCGCCCAGTGCCTGCATCGATTTGGCGGTATTGAGGACGTCCTCACCCTCAAGCAGGCCCGAAATTCTGGTCTCGCCGACCGCGAGCGCGCCCAGGATGAGGGCGCGATGGGAGATCGACTTGTCCCCGGGCACCCGTACTTTCCCGGTCAGGGGGCCGCTGGCGCGAGACTGGAGCGGTCTCGGTTGGTCGGAATGGGTCAAGATTGTGTCCTTGGATAGGCCCTGTGGGCTGGCGCGCAGGTACCACATGGTCTGAGCCCCGTCACGGGCATGTCTTTCTCCCGTAATGCGCTATTGACAGCGGGCCGCCAACTAGCCAAGTGAAGCACCGCTTTTCAGACATTCCCAGGATTCCTGCCGTGGCCAAGTCCGAACTCGGAACCAAACGTATTTGCCCGACCACGGGCAAGAAGTTCTACGACCTCAACAAGAATCCGGTGATCTCGCCCTATACCGGCGAAGTCGTGCCGATCGCGCCGATCGCTCCCGCTCGCGTCCCCCGCGGCGCCGAAGCCCGGCACGCCGCGGCAGCGGATACCGCGCCGGAGCCGGCAGAGGTCGAAGAGGTCTCGCTCGAGGAGGCCGACGCCGAGG
Organism: Bradyrhizobium huanghuaihaiense; assembly: GCF_025200885.1. Classification (NCBI taxonomy): domain Bacteria; kingdom Pseudomonadati; phylum Pseudomonadota; class Alphaproteobacteria; order Hyphomicrobiales; family Nitrobacteraceae; genus Bradyrhizobium; species Bradyrhizobium huanghuaihaiense. The sequence goes on from NZ_CP104172.1 coordinate 110,669, forward strand.
AGAACACCGGCAAGGTCAAGGCTGCCGTGCCCGAATCGGAGGACGATATCGAGGTCGACGAGACCCTCGATGACGACGATGACGACGATTCGACCTTCATTGCCGACGAGGAAGAGGGTGATGAGGACGTGACGGACATCATTGGTGATGTCGGAGGTGATGAAGAGACTTGAGATCAGTCCTGATCTGTGAAAAAGGGTGCACCGCGCGAGTCACCAGGCTCGCCGGTCTGTGGGGGATCCTCCGGGATCGTCCCATTTAAGGACTAAGGGGCCATAGCTCAGCTGGGAGAGCGCTTGCATGGCATGCAAGAGGTCGGCGGTTCGATCCCGCCTGGCTCCACCACGCTTCGCCCTTCGGGCTACGCGTGGCGCAGCCGCGCAGAGCCCGAAGGGTGAAGCGTGGTGTCCGGCGAAGCCCGAAGGGCGAAGACGGACTGTTAGACGCTCCCTACCCTGCGCTTTCCTCCGTGCGAGCCCTCGATGTGGTACGTCTACATCATTCGGAGCATCGAGTTCCCAGACCAGAATACATTGGCGCAACGGAGGACCTGAAGCGACGCCTCCCGGAGCACAATGCCGGCAGATCCGCTCACACCGCCAAGTTCAAGCCATGGAAGCTGGTTTGGTACTGCGCTTTCCCTGACAAGATGAAGGCCCTGGCGTTCGAGACATACCTCAAGTCACACTCTGGCCGCGCCTTTTCGAAAAAGCGGCTCTGCTAATCCCCCTACTCCCCGATCACCGCATTCAGCCGGTCGCGCAGCGCGACGATCTCGTCCTTCATCGCCACCAGCTCCGACACCGAGCAGTCCGACGCTGCCAGGATCGACTGCGGCACGCTGCGCGCTTTCTCCTTCAGCGCATGGCCCTGCGACGTCAGCGCGATCAGGACCTGACGCTCGTCCTCGCGCGAGCGGGTGCGCTTGACCAGATGGGCGGCCTCGAGGCGCTTCAGCAGCGGCGTCAACGTGCCCGAATCCAGGAACAGCTTTTCGCCGATCTCCTTGACCGGCACGTCGTCGCGCTCCCACAGCACCAGCATCACCAGATATTGCGGATAGGTCAGGCCGAGCCGGTCGAGCAGCGGCTTGTAGACGCGGTTGAAGGCGTGCGCGGCGGAATAGACCGCGAAGCAGATCTGGTTGTCGAGCCGCTGTGGGTCGAGGGTCGATAGTTTCCGGGCCATGGAGAATCTCACGCGTTTCTCCCATTCTGGGGCCGGCCGGGGGCATATTCAATTGCGAACAATTAAATGTGAGGCATGCCGAATTCGATTGCGCGCAATCTAATTGTCTGCGATAAAGATCGCACCCCAACCCGGAAAGACCCGAGGAGACGAAAATGTCCGTGAACGTCCTCTACAAGACCAGCGCCAAGGCCACCGGCGGCCGCGACGGCCATGCTGCGACCCTCGACGGCGCGCTCGACGTCAAGCTGACCACGCCGAAGGAGCTCGGTGGCGGCGGCGGCGCCGGCAACAATCCCGAGCAGCTGTTTGCGGCCGGTTATGCCGCCTGCTTCATCGGCGCCATGAAGTTCGTGGCCTCGCAGGGCGGCCCGAAGGTTCCGGCCGACGCTTCCGTTACCTCGACGGTCGGCATCGGTCCGCGCTCGGAAGGCGGATTCGGCCTCGATATCGACCTCGCCGTCTCGCTGCCGGGCCTCGCCCGCGCGGAGGCCGAGGCGCTGGTCGCCAAGGCCCACCAGGTGTGCCCGTACTCCAATGCCACGCGCGGCAATGTCGACGTTCGCCTGACGGTCGTCTGATCGGCGGTGCGGATTGGCTGGCCCGGGATCCCCCTCGGGCCGGCCGCTTCCGATTGAATTTGCCATCTCGCGGGACAGACGCGCCGCGGCGCGCATGCGGCTGCACGCGAGGGCCCATTGCTGGCGCAAACAAACCTCGCTAGGCCTGTGATCCAACGATCGACACAGGGGAAGCGAAGGCATGACTGAAGCAGCAACGGGCGCAATGAGCGGACTGCGCGTCATCGATCTCACGCGCGTGCTCGGCGGTCCCTACTGCACCCAGATCCTCGCCGACCATGGCGCCGACGTCATCAAGGTCGAGCCGCCCGCAGGCGACGAGGTGCGCGAATGGGGTCCTCCCTTCCACGAGGAGGACGCGGCCTATTTCGTCGGCATCAACCGCAACAAGCGCTCGATCGGCCTCGACCTCGCCTCCGAGGGCGGCCGAATTGTGCTGCTGAAGATGCTGGAGACGGCCGACGTCCTGATCGAGAATTTCAAGCCGGGCACGCTGGAGAAATGGGGCATCGGTAACGATGTGCTCAGCAAGAAATTCCCGCGCCTCGTGCATTGCCGGATCTGCGGCTTCGGCGCCGACGGGCCGCGCGGCGGCAATCCAGGCTATGACGCCATCATCCAGGCCATGACCGGCATGATCGCGGCGACCGGCTCGCCCGAGAGCGGGCCGATGCGGATCGGCGTGCCGCTGGTCGACATCACCACGGGCCTTTACGCGGCGATCGGCATCCTGATGGCGCTGTCGGAGCGGCAGCGTTCGGGCAAGGGCCAGTTCCTGGAGACCACGCTGTACGAGACCGGCCTCGCCATCATGCATCCGCACACCGCGAACTATTTCATGCATGGCAAGCCGCCCTCGCTCACCGGCAACGAGCATCCGAACCTCGTGCCCTACGCGATCTTCCCGACCAAGACCGACAACATCTTCATCGGCGTCGGCAATGACGGCACCTTCCGCAAGCTCGCCAAGGAGATCGGCAAGCCCGAGCTCGGCACCGATCCGCGCTTTGCCCGCAACAAGGACCGCATCGCCAATCGCGAGGCGCTGCGCGCCGAGCTGGCCGCGGTGTTCAGCCAGCACGAGGCCGAGCCGCTGTGCAATCGCCTGCTTGCCGCAGGGCTCCCGGCAGGTCCGGTGCAGAAGATCGACCAGGCGTTGACGAACCCGCACACCATCGCGCGCGGCGATATTATCGAGAAGGACTGGTACAAGGGCGTGGCCTCGCCGATCCGGCTCGATCGCAGCAAGCCGAGCCTGCGCCGCGTGCCGCCGAAGTTCAGCCAGCACGCAGCCGAAGTGCTGGGCGAGTTCGGCTACTCCAAGTCCGAGATCGACGCGATGGTCGAAAAGGGCACCGTCTGCGGCCCCGAGCGCAAGCGCTAGACGGTGCGCTCCCTCTCCCGCTTGCGGGAGAGGGTTGGGGAGAGGGCTGTCTCCGCAACGGGACACCCCCCCAGAGGATAGAGCCCTCACCCGGATCGCTTCGCGATCCGACCTCTCCCGCAAGCGGGAGAGGTTAAGGAAGACCGGAGCCGATCGTCCGCCTCACATACCCAATGCCGCACTGCGGCGCGCCTGCGCATCTGCAGCGCGAACGGCTGCTTCTGGCCGCGGCGCATTCGCCTATTTGACGGCTTCCCTTTTCCAGCGCTTGCCGCTTTCGTTTCGGCCGCTTACACAGTCATGTGAACGTCATATGGCGCTGCTAGCGCAAGCGCTTCTTTAGTGACGGGCAAGGGAGGTTTTCTTGATGGCTCTTCGACATTTTGGCGCGGCGGCTGCTGTTGCACTCACGGTTGGTCTCGGCGCCTCGCCGGCCCTGGCCGTGACCGAAATCCAGTGGTGGCATGCGATGACCGGCGCCAACAACGACGTCATCGTCAAGCTCGCCAACGACTTCAACGCGTCGCAGACCGACTACAAGGTGATCCCGACCTACAAGGGCAACTACCCCGACACGATGAACGCCGGCATCGCCGCGTTCCGCGCCGGCAACGCCCCGCACATCATGCAGGTGTTCGAAGTCGGCACCGCGACCATGATGGCCGCGACCGGCGCCGTGAAGCCGGTCTACAAGCTGATGGCCGAGACCGGCGAGAAGTTCGATCCGAAGAACTACCTGCCCGCGATCACCGGCTACTACTCGACCTCGAAGGGCGAGATGCTGTCGTTCCCCTTCAACTCGTCGTCGACCGTCATGTGGGTCAACCTCGACGAGCTGAAGAAAGCCAATGTCGAGATCCCCAAGACCTGGCCTGAAGTGTTCGAGGCCGGCAAGAAGCTGAAGGCGGCCGGCCACGACACCTGCGGCTTCTCGGGCTCGTGGGTCACCTGGGTCAATCTCGAGCAGCTCTCGGCCTGGCACAACACGCCGCTCTCCAGCAAGGCCAACGGTCTCGACGGCTTCGACACGGTGCTCGAATTCAACGGCCCGCTCCAGGTCAAGCATCTCGAGAACCTGGTCGAGCTGCAGAAGACCAAGGTCTACGACTATGCCGGCCGCACCAACACCGGCGAAGGCCGCTTCACATCGGGCGAATGCCCGATCTACCTGACCTCCTCGGCGTTCTTCGGCAACGTCAAGGCGCAGGCCAAGTTCAACTTCACCGCGGTGCCGATGCCGTATTATCCGGACGTCAAGGGCGCGCCGCAGAACTCGATCATCGGCGGTGCTTCGCTCTGGGTGATGGGCGGCAAGCCGGCCGACGACTACAAGGGCGTCGCGAAATTCCTGACCTTCCTCTCCGACACCGATCGCCAGGTCTACATCCACAAGGCCTCGGGCTACCTGCCGATCACCAAGGCGGCCTACGCCAAGGCGAAGGAAGAGGGCTTCTACAAGGATCAGCCCTATCTCGAGACCCCGCTGCTCGAGCTGACCAACAAGGAGCCGACCGAGAATTCGCGCGGCCTGCGCCTCGGCAACATGGTTCAGCTGCGTGACGTCTGGTCGGAGGAGATCGAGCAGGCGCTCGCCGGCAAGAAGACCGCCAAGCAAGCGCTCGACGCCGCCGTCGAACGCGGCAACACCATGCTGCGGCAGTTCGAAAAGACCGCCGTGAAGTAAGGCGACTGGCGGCAGGCCGGTCACCCGGCCTGCCGCTTCCGGGGCATCATGCAAAAGCAAGCCATTTTCCAGTCAAAGCTGTTGCCCTACGCGCTGGTTGCGCCGCAGCTCGCGATCGTGCTGATTTTCTTCTATTGGCCGGCGCTGCAGGCGGTGATCCAGTCCTTCCTGCTCCAGGACGCCTTCGGCCTCTCGACGAGCTTCGTCTGGTTCGACAATTACATCGAGCTGTTCAAGGACCCCGCCTATTTCGAAGCGGTCGTCCGCACCTTCTTCTTCTCGTTCGCGATCGCGATCTCGTCGCTTTCCTTTGCGCTGCTGCTCGCCGTGATGGCCGACAAGCCGCTGCGCGGCTCGATGCTCTACCGCACGCTGCTGATCTGGCCCTATGCGGTGGCGCCGCCCGTGGTCGGCGTGCTCTGGATCTTCATGCTGCATCCCTCGCTCGGCGTGATCTCGCGCTACTTGCGCGCCGCCGGCATCGATTGGAATCCGCTGCTCGACGGCAACCAGGCCGCCGGCCTGATCATCCTCGCCGCCGCGTGGAAGCAGATCTCCTACAATTTCCTGTTCTTCCTCGCCGGCCTGCAGGCGATCCCGAAAAGCGTGTTCGAGGCCGCCGCGATCGACGGCGCGCGCCCGATGCGCAGGTTCTGGACCGTGACCTTTCCGCTGCTGTCGCCGACCATCTTCTTCCTCTTGGTCGTCAACATCGTCTACGCCTTCTTCGACACCTTCGGCATCATCGACACCATGACCCGCGGCGGTCCCGGCACCTCGACGGTGACGCTGGTCTACAAGGTCTATTCGGACGGTCTGCTCGGCGGCAATCTCGGCAGCTCGGCGGCGCAATCGGTGGTCCTGATGATCATGGTCATCGTGCTCACCGGCATCCAGTTCCGCTTCGTCGAACGCAAGGTGACGTACTGATGGTCGAGGACGAGGGCATCAGGCGCTACGTCGCCCATTTCATCCTCTGGATCGGAATCGCGATTGTCGCATTCCCGGTCTACATCGCGATCATCGCCTCGACCCAGGACAACGCGCTGATCGCGAACGGGCAAATGTCGCTGCTGCCGGGCGGCCATTTCTTCGAGGTCTACTACCAGACCATCTTCGTCGGCACGAGCGGCTCGACCCGCGAGCCCGTCGGCAACATGATGCTCAACTCGCTGGTGATGGCGCTGGCGATCGCGATCGGCAAGATCGCGATCTCGATCATCTCGGCCTACGCGATCGTGTATTTCCGCTTTCCGTTCCGGATGTCGATCTTCTGGATCATCTTCATCACCCTGATGCTGCCGGTCGAGGTCCGCATCTATCCGACCTACAAGATCGTCGCCGACCTGCACATGCTCGACAGCTATGCGGGCCTCGCGCTGCCGCTGATCGCCTCCGCCACCGCGACGCTGCTGTTTCGCCAGTTCTTCATGACCGTGCCGGACGAGCTGCTCGAGGCCTCGCGCATCGACGGCGCCGGCCCCTTGCGCTTCTTCTGGGATACGCTCTTGCCGCTGTCGCGCACCAACATGGCGGCGCTGTTCGTGATCCTGTTCATCCTCGGCTGGAATCAATATCTCTGGCCGCTGCTCATCACCACCCGCGACGACATGCAGACCATCCAGGTCGGCATCCGCAAGATGATCACCACCACCGACGCGCTGACCGAATGGCCGATCGTGATGGCGACCGCCGTGCTGGCCATGCTGCCGCCTGTGTTCGTCGTCGTCGCCATGCAGAAACTGTTCGTGCGCGGCCTGGTCGAGACGGAAAAGTAACAAGCGAGTTTCTATGGCTAACGTCACCCTGCGCAACGTCCGCAAGACCTACACCGGCGGCTTCGAGGCCATCAAAGGCGTCAACGTCGATGTCGCCGACGGGCAGTTCTGCGTGCTGGTCGGCCCCTCCGGCTGCGGCAAGTCCACGCTGCTGCGCATGGTCGCGGGTCTCGAGACCGTCACCGGCGGCGAGATCGACATTGGCGGGCGCGTCGTCAACCAGATCGAGCCCGCCGATCGCGACATCGCGATGGTGTTCCAGAACTACGCGCTCTATCCGCATATGAGCGTCTACAACAACATGGCCTACGGCCTGCGCAACCGCGGCATGGCGGAGGCCGAGGTCAAGACCCGCGTCGAGGAAGCCGCGCGCGTGCTCGAGCTCGCGCCGATGCTGCAACGCAAGCCGCGCCAGCTCTCCGGCGGCCAGCGCCAGCGCGTCGCCATGGGCCGCGCCATCGTGCGCCAGCCGAAGGTGTTTCTGTTCGACGAGCCGCTCTCCAACCTCGACGCAAAGCTGCGCATCGCCATGCGCGTCGAGATCCGCAAATTGCAGCGCCGGCTGAACACGACGTCGATCTACGTCACGCATGACCAGCTGGAGGCGATGACGCTCGCCGACGTCCTCGTCGTGATGAACGGCGGCCAGGTCGAGCAGGTCGGCAATCCCCTCGCAATCTACGAGAAGCCGGCAACCACTTTTGTGGCCTCCTTCATCGGCGCGCCGCCGATGAATTTGATGTCGACGCGCCCGGACGAGATCAAGTCGCAGCTGGACGGCGCCGCTGGCGAAGCCGGCATCGTCGGCATCCGCCCGGAGGATTTTGTCATCACCGACCAGACGCCCGCCGGCGGCGTGGCCTTGCCGCTGACCGTGGAGGCCATCGAGCGCGTCGGCGCCGAGACCTTCGTCTACGGCTCCCGCGAGCAGGAAGACCAGCGCGTCGCCGCCACCCCGGGCGAGCTGCCGCCCGGCGAGGTCATCGTCCGCATCCCCGGAACCGAGGCCCCCGCCATCGGCCAGAAGATCCGCGTCGCCGCGGTACGCCAAAAGCTGCATTTGTTCAGCGGCGACGGGCGGCAGCGCATCGAGGTCTGAGCCGTTCCGGCGCCCTGCTCAATCAAAAAAGCACGAAAACAACCCCATGCACAGTAGAAGGGGGTCTGTTTTCATTGAGATAAATCGCCCCACAAATTCGTCATGCCTGCGCGTCTCGGCGCCATGACGAATTGTAAACATTTTGTGCGATGGCAGAGCGTGTGGGCGCCAGACGTGGCCATCCACAGCCCCCCGCTACGTCCTTGAACCCACAACCGGATATGCCCATATTGCTGACCAAGGGGCGCCTTGATCGGGCCCCGAAACACCAAAGTCGCTTCGAGAGGACTTTGTAAACTATGTCTCGTGTTCCCACGTTATCCAGTCCGTTCCTGCTGGGCTTCGACGAGATCGAGCGCGTGCTCGACCGCGTCGTCAAAGGCGCCGACGGCTACCCTCCCTACAATATCGAGAGGTGTGACCGATCGGACGGCCAGCCCGAGCGGTTGCGCATCACGCTGGCGGTCGCCGGATTCACCCGCGACCAACTCGATGTAACCATTGAGGAAAACCAGCTGGTGATCCGCGGACGGCAGCAGGACGACAAGACCCGGCAATACATCCATCGCGGCATCGCCGCGCGCCACTTCCAGCGCACCTTCGTGCTGGCGGAGGGGATGCTGGTGCTGGGTGCGGATCTGAAGAACGGGCTGTTGTCGGTCGATCTCGCCCGGCCTGAACCGGAGAGGATCGTTAAGACAATCGCTATCAATGAGCACGAATAATGGAACGAGTAGCGGACTCGACCGCTTAGTGTTCCAGAGGAGTCGAGACCATGAGTGAAGGTCACGTTGCGTTCGAATACGAAGCCAAGAATGTCTCTCCGGAGACGCTGGCAACCCTCGGCGAAGGCCATATCGCCTATGTGAAGCAGATCCGTTCCGAGGACGTGCCGGACCTGTTTCCCGAGGCGCCCAAGATCGCGCCGGGCCTCAAGCTCTTCGCGCTCCACGCCGCCGACGGCACGCCGATCATGCTGACCGACAGCCGGGAAGCCGCGGTCGCCAACGCCTGGAGCAACGAGCTGCAAGCGGTGAGCGTGCACTGAGCACAAGCGCGTCGCACGAATAGGGTTTCAAACGGGCATGCCTTCACGCGAAGACGTGCCCGTTTTCATTTGAGAGGTGATGTTTTCGCGTCGCCATCGCCAGCCAATGGGAATTCGGCGATGTCCCCGCCCGCTTGCGGGGGCGGCCTTGGCTCTTGCGCGCAGGAGACCGTCATCAATCCGTGATTTGACATTTCGTTCGTATCTGTCAAATCTGACAAAATGCAGGCCAAGGCCCCTCCCCAGGACCGGATCCTCGACGCCGCCATGCGCGTGTTCCGGCGCCACGGCTTCCGCCGCTCCTCGATCGAGCAGGCGGCGGAGGAAGCCGGACTGACGCGGCAGGCGCTCTATCATCACTTCGCCTCCAAGGAGGCGCTGTTTCGCGCCGTGCTCGAGCGGCTCTACGAGCAGGGGCTCGCTGCCGAAATCGCGGCGGCGAAGGCGGCGGAAGAAGCGGGCCTCGAGCTTGCCGACATCCTGGTCGCCGAGATCGGCGCGCGAATGCAGTCGCTGCTCGCTTCGCTCAAGGACTCGCCCCATATCGAGGAGCTGTTTTCCGAGCACCTCGCGCAGGCGCGCGACCTCTACCAGAGCTATTCCAATCGTTTCGCCGACGAGATCGCAACCACGATCGCGCGGGTGTGCCGCAAGCGAAAGCTCACGCTCGAAAGCGGCGTCAGCGTGCGCGAGCTCGCGCGCTGCGTCGAGATGGCGATCCACGGCACCAAATCCGCTTTCCCTTCCATGCAGCCGATCGACGCGTTCCTGAAACAGCTCGAGACCATGCTGCGCATGCTGATCGCCGGCGCGATGGCGCCGTCCGGAAAGAAGTCCCTACGCAAAACGGGAGTTCGAGAATGACCACCACGACCATCAATGGACGGCCTCTGGTGCTACCCGACGATCCGGATGCGCTCTTGATCGACGTGATCCGCGATGGCGGCCTCACCGGCACCAAACTCGTCTGCGGCTCCGGCGTCTGCGGCGCCTGCACCGTGCTGCTCGACGGCACGCCCGTCGTGAGCTGCCTGTTGCCGGCGCAGGCGGCCGCCGACAAATCGCTGACGACCATCGAGGGCGTCGGAGCAGCCGGATTGCATCCGGTGCAGAATGCGTTCATGGCGCACGACGCCCTGCAATGCGGCTTCTGCACGCCCGGCTTTGTCGTCGAAGCCACCGCCTTCCATGACAGCTGGCGCGCGACCAAGGGCGCGGCGACACCCTCGCGCGAGGAGATCGCCGCCGCGCTATCGGGACATCTCTGCCGCTGCGGCGCCTATGAAGGCATCTATCGCGCCGTCGCCGAAGCATGCTCGGGCCGCTTCGACGGCAACGATCCCATCGCGCCGCGGCTGGAAGCCCGCGACAAGGTGACGGGACTGGCCCGCTACACAGTCGACATCCACCATGACGGCCAGCTCGAAGGCGTCATCCTGCGCGCGCACGTCGCGCATGCGAGGATCACCGGGCTTGATCTGGCGCCGGCGCGCGCCATTGCCGGTGTTGCCGCGGTCGTTCCGCTGCTCGACGATGACAACATGGTCCGCTTCGTGGGCGCACCGATTGCAGCCGTCGCGGCCAAGGATCGCCGCACCGCACTGAAGGCAATTGCCGCGATCAGCTTCAAGCCCGAGCCTTTGCCCGCAGTGATCGGGCTCGATGCAGCGCGACGCGACGATGCGCCAGTCGTGTTCGAAAAGAAGGACCGCAAGCGTCCCGGCAACGTGTCCGAGGGCGCCGGCGGCGCTCCGGTGTCGTGGAAGGGCAATGTGCGCGGGCCTTCGGCGCCGTTCTCGCAAAAAGCCAAGCAGGCCAAGAGCTGGCTTGACGAGGCGCGCCAGCAACGCAATCCGCTGCTGGTAGAGGAAACTTTCCGCGTCTCGACGCAACAGCACGCAAGCCTCGAACCACATGCCGCCGTGGCCAGGTTCGATGGCGATCAGCTCACCGTGCACATCTCGACCCAGGCCATTCACGAGAGCATGGAGAAGATCGCCAAGCGTTATGGCCTTCCGCACGACAAGGTGCGTGTGATCGCCGATCATGTCGGCGGCGGGTTCGGCTCCAAGGGCAGCGTTGGGCTGGAGACCATCGCCGCAATCGAGCTTGCGCGCGCCGCGGAGGCGCCGGTGCGTGTCGCCTTCGATCGTGAAGAGGAGCTTTCCGTCGCCGGCTATCGTCCGGCCGCCGAGCTGAAGCTGTCCTTGCTGCCTTCGGCGGAAGGCCGCCTCAAGGCGCTGTCGCTCACCGCCCATGCCGATACCGGCGCCGCCGTGAACTCGCTGATCGCCGGCCTGGCGCGGCTGATCTATCCGGCCGAAGCAAAAGAGCTCGTCGACTTCGACGTGCTCAGCAATTTGCCGCCCGGCGCGCCGTTCCGCGGCCCCGGCGGTCCGCCGATGTCGTTTGCGCTGGAGCAGGCGGTCGACGAAGCGGCGCTGCGCATGAAGGTCGATCCGATCCAGTTGCGCAAGCGCTGGGATACTGATCCCAACCGCCAGCGGCTTTACGACTGGGCTGCCGGCCTCGACGTCTGGAAAAATCGCAAGCCGGCCGCCTCGCAGACCGGCCGCTACCGGCGCGGCGTCGGCGTCGCCACCGGCTACTGGCTCTATCTCTGGCAGACCGGCTCCTCGGTCGAACTCGCGGTCAAGGGCGGCCGCATCGTCGCAAGCTGCGCGGTCCAGGATATCGGCACGGGCACGCGCAGCGTGATCGCGAACACCGTCGCGAAGGCGTTCGATCTCGAGCCGCAGGATGTGGAAGTTCGCATCGGCCGCTCCAACCTGCCGCCCGGACCGGGCTCCGGCGGCAGCCGCGTCACCGCCTCGGTGGTGCCGCCGACTTTACTCGCCATCGACAAGCTGAAAACGGAAATCAAGCGCACCGCGTCTCGCACACCTGCTCCGGGCTCGAACGCGCCGTGGCGCGAGATGATCGCGGCGTCTCCCGACATCGCCGTGTCGGCGAGACGCCAGGAGGACGGCAAGCCGCCGCCCGGCGTGAGGCCCGCGCTGCACGAGGCGGGCATCATGGGCCGGGTGTTCGGTTGGGTGCTGCGTCTGATGAACCACATGGTGGTCGGCGCCGGCGTGCCGAGCTCGGTGCAGGTGATGGAAGTCGAGGTCGATACCTGGCTCGGCCATGTTCGCGTGCTCAACGCCTATACGGGCCTTGCTATCGGCAAGCTCGCGGCGCCGACGCTGGCGCGAAGCCAAGCCGCAGGCGCGGTGATCCAGGGCATCGGCTACGCACTCTATGAGGCGCGGGAGACCGATCCTCTCAGCGGCCACATCCTGAGCGGCAGCATGGAGGATTACCGCATTCCGGGGATTGCCGACATGCCGAAACTGGACGTGCATTTCGACGAGGCCGGTTTCGAGCATGTGCCGGGCGGCAGCGTCGGCATCGGCGAAGTCGCGACCGTGCCGACCTCGCCCGCGATCGCCAACGCCATTCGCGATGCGATCGGCGTGAGACTGACTGAAATTCCGTTCCGGCCCGATCGTCTGGTGGCCGCGCTGAAAGGGAGGGATGCAGCATGAGCGTCGCCGTCATGACCGCCAAGCCCGCGCCCGAATTCCGCGCCGGAGGCACCGACCTCAGCGAACGACGCCGCAGCGGCGTGTCGCAGGGAATGCTGATCGATATCTCGGGCAGCGGCAACAAGGCGATCACCTGGGACGCCGACGGAGCAGCCCAGATCGGCGCGCTGACCACCATCGCCACGATCGCGACGGACGCGCGCATCGCCGCCGCCTATCCCGGTATTGGGGCGAGCGCGCAAGGCCTCGCCACGCCACAGGTGCGCCAGGTTGCAACGCTCGGCGGCAATCTCGCGCAGCGTTCACGCTGCTGGTATTTCCGCCGGGCCGACATCGATTGCCTGAAGAAAGGCGGCAGCACCTGCCCTGCCCGGTCTGGCAATCATCTCTATGGCGTCGCCTTCGATCTTGGCCCGTGCGTCGCGCCGCATCCCTCAACCATGGCGGCGGCCCTGCTCGCCTATGATGCGACCATCGCCACGAACCGGCGTAGCGGACTCTCGATCACGGATCTGCTCGGCGATGGCTCGGTCTCGCACGCCGACCATACACTCGCCGCAGGCGAGATGATCAAGAGCATTGCGCTTCCTGCTCCGCTTGAGCGTGAGCGTGCGTCCTACAAGCGCGCGGTCAGCCGGACCTATGCGGAATGGCCGCTGGTGGAGCTCTGCGCCCGCGTTGTGATCGCCGGCGGCAAGTTCCAGCTCGTGCGTCTCGCTGCAGGCGGCGTCGCGCCCGTGCCGCTTCGCCTCACCGCGGTGGAAGTCCAGCTCAGTGGCAAGATTGCCAATGCGGCATCGATCGCAGAAGCGGCGAAAGCGGCGAGCTGGGGTGCCAAACCATTGCCGATGACGGCCTACAAGCTCGATCTTCTGCAAGGGCTGGTGCGCGACGTGCTGGAGCGGCTTTCGGACTAACTAACCACCTGAGCGATCCGCCAGCCGCGCACGGATATCCGGCTTCAGCACCTTGCCGACCTTGGAGCGCGGAAGATCGTCCCAGACTTCGATCTGCTTCGGCGTCTTGACGCTGCCGATCCGCTGCTTGACGAAGGCTGCCAGCGCCGTCGCATCGACGCGCTGGCCGGCGCGGGGCTGGACTACGGCGACGATTCGCTCACCCCATTTCTCGTCCGCCAGCCCGATCACGGCGCAATCCTGCACCGCCTCATGCGCCCGCAGCGCGTTCTCGACCTCGATCGAGTAGACGTTGAACCCGCCGGTGATGATCATGTCCTTGGCGCGATCGACGATATAGAGGTAGCCGTCGTCGTCGATGTAGCCGATGTCTCCGGTGTGGTGCCAGCCATGCGCGTAGGCCTCCGCCGTGGCCTCGGGATTTTTGTAATAGCCTTCCATCACCAGCGAGCCGCGGACCACGATCTCGCCGCGTGCGCCGGTCGGCAGCAAATTGCCGTCGCCATCCATGATGCCGGCCTGCACCAGCGGACTGATCCGCCCGGCCGAAGCGAGGCGCTCCATCGCGATCGTGCCGTCGGCATTGTAGTGCTCGCTAGGTGCCATCATCGAGATCATCATCGGCGCTTCGGTCTGGCCGAACAACTGCGCCATTGGCCCGATACGCTGGAGCGCCTCCGCAAGCCGCGCGGCCGAGATCGGCGCAGCGCCGTACCAGAAGCATTGCAACGACCCGAGCTTCGCGGAGTCGAGCTTGGGATGATCGAGCAGCATGTAGATCACGGTCGGCGGCAGGAATGTGTGCGTGACGCGGTAGCGCTCGATCAGATCGAGGAATTCGGCGATGTCGGGGTGATGCATGATCACGATGCGACCGCCGAGTGCCATGATCGGGAAACACAGCACGCCGGCCGCGTGGGTCAACGGCGCGAGCGCGAGATAGACCGGACGGCCCTTGAAGGGATAGCCCATCAGCGTCAGTGCCGTCATGGCCTCGATGTTGCGGCCCGACAGCATGACCCCCTTCGGCTTTCCGGTGGTGCCGCCGGTGCCGGGAATCATCGCGAGATCGTCGACCGTCTCGCGTTGATAGGGGTCGTCGGCGAGGCCGGCGAGCCAGCTGTCGAACGAGGGCGCGAAGGGTAACTCGGCATCGAGGCAGACGAGACCGCGCAACTTCGGCAGCTCTGCACGCACCGCCTCGACCATCGGCGCGAAGCTTGAATGAAACAGCAGCAGGCTGCAGTCGAATTGGTCGAGGATGACCCGGTTTTCAGCCGCCTCGTTGCGCGGATTGATCGGGCACCAGACCGAGCCGGCGCGGGAAATGCCGAACACGCAGGCAAACGCGACCGGATCGTTGCCGGAGAGGATTGCGACCTTCTCGCCGGCAGCAATTCCCGATCGCGCGAGCCCGCGCGCGACCCGGTAGGTCAGCCGCTGCACCTCGCGATAGCTGAGATCGCGCCCGTCCATGGTCAGGCACGGCGCGTCAGCACCGAGCGATGCGCCTTTGTCGAGGTAATCGATGAAGCGCATGATCAATCCCCAAAACCAGCTCGCGGGCGACGCGCGACCACGCAACCCGCGATTTTTGTCAGTCGTGCACGGTGAGGATCGGCTTGCTGACCAGCCCGAAGCTGCGCAGCTGGCCGAGCAGTTCGTGGTGACCGAATGCCTGGCAGCCGGAGGCGAAGCCCACGCGCCTGGGCGGCTGCTGCAGCAGGTGCGCCGCGGCGTAGGCCTGCAGCAAGCCGGTCTGCTTGTAGTTGCTGTTGCCGTTGATGACGCAGTGCGCGCGCCCCAGCGGGCCGGAGGCATGCACCGAATCCATCGACTTGTTGACACGCGGGTTCTCGCGCGGCGGCATGGTGTTCATCACACCGGCGGCGGTCTGCGCCAACGCGGCGTAGCGGTCGTCGGGGTTCATGTCCTTGGTCGCCTCCAGCGCGGCGGCGACGATCTGCGGCACGCCCAGCATCAGCGCGCGGTTGAACACACCGCCCAGCACCTTCACGTTGGCCACGCGCGGATCGCGCTTGAACCACACCGGGTGCGAGGTGCCGCCCCAGGGCAGCGCCAGCGCCAGCTCGTGCTGGCCGGGGATGGCGAGGTTGTAGAGGCCGGCATCGGGCTGATGCTCGACATACTTGTTCTGCTCCAGATAGTAGGCCTTAGCCATCGCGGCATTGACCAGGATGGTCTGCGTCGAGGCGATGGTCGGGCTGCCGCCCCAGAACACGGCGATATCAAGCGTGTCGAGGCCGGGCGTCTCCAGGCAGAGCTGGGCGGCGATCTCGCCGGTGGTGTACATCTGCGCGATGCCCGGCGCCAGCAGCAGGCCGGCATTGGCGAACTTCGTGCCCCACTCCTGTTCGAGCGTGATCAGCCAGTCCTGCTCGCCTGTCGTGTCGGTGTAGTGGCATCTGGAAGCCCAACAGGCTTGCACCACCTCGCCGCCGAACTTGGCGAACGGGCCTACTGTGTTGAGCACCACTGAGGCGCCGTTGAACAACTCCGTCAGCGCGCTCACAGTGTGCGGCACTTCCACCACCTCGAAGTCGGCGGTCTCGATGCCGGCCACGTTCGCCTTCATTGCGGCGTTGAGCTTCTCGGCGCTGCGGCCGGCGGCGATGAACGGGATGTTGTACTCACGCAGATATTCGCAGACCAGGCGGCCGGTGTAGCCGGACGCGCCATAGACGATGACGGGCTTCTTCGCACTCATAGCGTTCCTCCGAAATGTTTGTTGTCAGGTTCTGCTACATGCCCATGCCGCCATCGACCGGCAGTCCGATGCCGGTGATGAAGCGCGCCTCGTTCGAGCACAGGAACACCACGGCATCGCCAATGTCCGTGACCTCGGCGAGACGGCCGAGCGGGGTTTGCTCCACCACCGAGCCGACCGCGGCGTTGACGTCAGGCGCGAGACCGATCTTCACGATGTCGTTGGCGAGCTGCATTCCCATGTCGGTCGGGATCAGCCCGGGATAGATGCAGTTGACGCGCACGCCATAACCGAGCTTGCCGGCCTCCATCGCAGCGACCCTTGTCATGCGATCGACCGCAGATTTCGTGCCGGAATAGACCGCGATGCTCGGGAAGGCGATCGTCGCCGCGACGGAAGCGATGTTGACGACTGCGCCGCCCTTGCCGGCCGGCCCGCCCGGGCGCATGGCGCGGAAGGCGTGCTTCATGCCGAGCACGGTGCCGACGATATTGACGTCGCACATCCGCCGTGCGTCCTCGGCCCTAACCTCGGAAATCAGCGACGTGACCTCGATGCCGGCATTGTTGATCAGAATGTCGTAGCCGCCGAGGGTTGCGACCGTCTTGGCAACCGCCCGCTCCCATTGAGCGTCGTCGGTGACGTCGAGCTGGACGAAGCCCGTCGTGACATCCTCCTTCGCGATAGCGGCTGCGCTGGCGCGGCCGGCCTCCTCCAGGATGTCGGCGATCATGATCGAGGCGCCGGCTCGCGCCAACGCTTGCGCGATGGCCGCGCCGATTCCTCGGGCACCGCCGGTAACCAGGGCTTTCCTGCCTGCAAGGCTCTTCCCGCTCATGACGCACTCCTCCGTTGCTGGTGATTGATCGATTCGTGCTGCGCCAATCGGCGCGCACCAAGTCGATGGGCGCAGGCCTTTTCGGCGGCACCCAGCGAAGCGTTCCTCCATGGTCGGACGTCTTGACGACTGTCCAAATTCTTGGTGCGAACCTCCGCCAGAAACTTGACACTTGTCAAGAACGAATTTGACAGTTGTCAAAGGAAGTGGTTGTGAGGGGATGAAGCATTCCGCGGTCGACGCGGTATAAGCCCTTGAAAGAACGGGACTGAGGAAGGGACGAGATGGCGCGGCAGGTGACGGGAGCGGCCCGGCGTGTGGCTGATGCGGCCGAGGTGCTGCGCGACGAGAAGTTCAACGCGCGGCGCGTCGAGCTTGCCGAGGCCGCGCTCGAGACACTTGGAGAGCTCGGCTTCGCACGCACGAGCCTGCGCGAAATCGCGCAGAACTCGGCGTTCACGCACGGCGTGTTCCACTATTATTTCAGCGACAAGCTCGATCTGATCTGCTGCTGCGTCCGCCACTACAAGGCGAAGTGCGTGACGCGATATGACGAGGTCGTCGCGACAGCAACGAGCCGCGACGAACTGACGGAGGGTTTCCTCGCCAAGCTCGCAGCAACGCTGCAGAACGAAGCCCGTATGCACCGTCTTTGGTACGACCTGCGTTCGCAAGCGATGTTCGAGGCGGCGTTTCGCAAGGATGTAATCGAGATCGACAAGAGCCTGGAAGCGATGATCTGGCGCATCGCCTACCGCTATGCCGAGCTCGGCGGCAAGCGGCCGGCGTCGTCGCCGGCCGCGCTCTATGCGCTGTTCGACGGTCTGTTCCAGAGTGCGCTGCTCAAGCACCTCGCGGGTGACAAGACGGCGATTCCCGAACTGCTCGATGAAGTCCGGCGCCTGCTGCCGACGGTCTGCTGACGCGCGGCAGCACCCGCGAAGCTTCCGCATCGTCATTGCGAGGGGCGCGCGACAAAATTGCGAAACAATTTTGCGCTGATGCGACGAAGCAATCCAGAAACCCTCCGCGGAGAGATCCTGGATTGCTTCGCTACGCTCGCAATGACTGTGGGGAGAGATCTTTCTCGCATCACTTCACAAAGCCGAGCCCTTCGCGCGCGGTGTCGACGGCCCATTTGTCGGTCGGCGGCAGCGCGAGCACGCTGTTGAAATCCGCGCGCGCATGTTTGGCGTCGGACATCAGCATGTAGAGAAGGCCGCGATTGGCCAGGGCATCCTGGCTTTTGGGATCGAGTCGAAGCGCCTCGTTGTAGTCGGCGAGCGCGCGGTCGTGCTGTCCCATGTCCCGAAACACGCCGGCGCGATCCTTGTAGGCGTCCAGATTCCCCGGCTGTAACCGAATCGCTTCGTCGAGATCGGCAAGGGCGCGTTTGTCGTCGCCCTTCCTGTGCAGGACGACGCCTCGAATGCGATAGGCCTTCGGGAAAGCCGGCGTGATTCTCGTGACGTCATCCAGCTCCCGGATGGTGCCGTCGATGTCGTCCTTGTTCAGGAACACAATGGCCCGGCAATAATGGCCGCCGGCACTTCCGGGCTCGAGACGGACGGCGCTGTCGCAATCGTCCAGGGCTGCATCGACCTCGCCCTTGTTGAGACGAATGTTGCTTCGCAGCTCGTAGGGCCAGGCAGCGGCTGGATTCCGCTGCATCGCCTCGGTGTAATCGGCGGCGGCCCGATCGGCGTCGCCCTTCACCGCATAGACCTGCCCGCGCATCATGAGCGCACGGTAGGCCTGCTTGGGGCTGCGTTCGATGGCCTCGGTGAAGCCGGCGATCGCGAGATCGAAATCGCGGTGATTGAAATATTCCTCGGCGCGCGAGGTGTAGGGCGCGCCATAGTCGGGATCGAGACGAATGGCCTCGTTGTAGTCGGCCATGGCGTGATCGCGATCGCCTTTGGCGGAATAGGCACGCCCGCGGCAATGATAGGCCCGCCCGAAATTCGGATCGATCCGGATCGCGGCGCTGCAATCCTCGAAGGCGCGATCCTTGTCGCGCTTCATGTAATACGCTTCACCACGCAACTCGTAAGCCGCGGCATTGGTCGGGTCAGCCGCAATGATCTCGGTCTTCTCGGCGATGACATGATCGTTCGACGCGTCGTCAGCGTGGGCCACGACCGTGGCAGCAATGATGACAGAGCAGAGCAGACCAAAGGCCCGGCCAATCGAACCGCAAATCATGTGGCAATATCCCGTACAGAAATCGGGCCGGTCGCAGGTGGATTGATGGCGCAATACGCCAGCGCCCGGCTGCAATATGTCGCAGACGGCGCGGTGCGGGTTCGAACGGGGGGAGAGACTTACGCCGCGGTCGCCGGCGGCAGCGCGAGCACCGAATAGATCGCCTGGGCGTCGCGCGAGGCGCGGAGCTTCTTGGCGATGTCCTGGTCGCGGAGCAGGCGGGCGATGCGTGCGAGCGCCTTGAGGTGGTCGGCGCCGGCGCCTTCGGGGGCGAGCAGCAGGAAGACGAGATCGACCGGCTGGCCGTCCATCGACTCGAAATCGATCGGACGATCGAGGCGCGCGAACAGGCCGAAGATCTTTTCCAGCTTGGGCAGCTTGCCGTGGGGAATGGCGACGCCATAGCCGACCGCGGTGGTACCGAGCTTCTCACGCTGCAGCAGCACCTCGAACACCGAGCGTTCGTTCTGCCCGGTGAGCTCAGCGGCCTTCGCCGCAAGCTCCTGCAGGGCCTGCTTCTTGCTGTTGACCTTCAATGCCGGGAGAATCGCCTCGGGTGCGACCAGATCGGTAATCGGCATGGAAGGTTTCCGAGGTGAATTAAACCGACAGGTTCCGAATTGGCCAGCTTGGAAAGAACCACGCCGGGCCGGCGTCAAGAAGGTGAAGCAGGAGGGGGACTTAGCCCCGATCCTGATGTGGGGCGCTTCTACTCCAACGCAATCCCGGTGCCAACTGCTGCGTGCGGCTTTGCCCCGGTCATTGTTAAGGGCTGCGGATGATACGGGGCCCGATTTTGGGCCCTAACCGCCCGCCTTCCCGTCGCCTTTGGCCCCGGGCGGGTCGACCCAGCCCACATTGCCGTCGGCGCGGCGGTAAATGATGTTCACGCGGCCGCTGGAGCCATGCTGGAATACCAGGCAGGGTGCCCCGCTGAGGTCCAGTTCCATGACGGCTTCGCTGACCGAGAGCTGCTTCAGCGAGGTGGTGGCCTCGGCGATGATCACGGGGCTGTAGCCGGTGATCTCCTCCTCGTCCTCCCCTTCGCCAGGCGCCTCCAGCACGTAGGCCGTGGCGTCGAGCGCGGCCAGCGCCGCATTGGCGACATGGGTCTTGCGGGCCGAACGATCCTTGAGCCGGCTCTTGTAGCGCTTGAGGCGCTTCTCGATCATCAGGAGCGCCTGGTCGGCGCTGGCATAGGCGTCGGGCGCGTTCGAGTCGGCCTCCAGCGTGATACCCGAATCCAGATGCAACGCGCAGTCGGTGCGGAAGCCGAAGCCATCCTTGGAGAGCGTGATGTGGCCGGAATAATTGCCGTCGAAATATTTGCGCAGGACCTCTTCAGTCCGGTCGGTAACGCGGCCGCGCAGGGCCTCGCCGACGCTGACACTCTTTCCGGAAATTCGAAGGGTCATGTGATGCCTCGCTTGGTTACGCCGAGCTGCAATGACGCGTCATCGCAGCTGGGGTTGTTCCCTGCGCATGGTCCGCTCGGAAAACCGCTGGGTCCTTTTCCGGATCATGCGCATGCTTGGACCGGTCTCGATGGGGGATTGAGAGTAGCGCGATTTGGCGCGAGCGCAATCAGGCCGGCTCGGTGTTGCGGGAGCGATCGGACAGTGCGGTGGAGAGGACGTTACCAAGAGCGCTCTGCTTGTCGCGGCGGCGTTGCACCGAGGAGGGAATGCGCATGGCTTCGCGGTACTTCGCGACCGTGCGGCGGGCAATATCAATGCCCGAGGCGCGTAACCGTTCCACGATGGTGTCGTCCGACAGGATCGCGGAGGGCGCCTCCGAATCGATCAGCTGCTTGATGTGGTGACGCACGGCTTCGGCCGAATGCGCCTCGCCGCCGTCGGCCGAGGCGATCGAGGCCGTGAAGAAATATTTCAATTCGAATGTGCCGCGATTTGTCGCCATGTACTTGTTGGCGGTGACGCGCGACACCGTGGATTCATGCATCTGGATGGCGTCGGCGACGGCCTTCAGATTCAGCGGCCGCAGATGCGCGACGCCGTGGGTGAAGAAGCCGTCCTGCTGGCGCACGATCTCGGTTGCAACTTTCAGGATGGTGCGGGCGCGCTGGTCGAGCGCGCGCACGAGCCAGGTGGCGTTCTGCAGCGCATCGGTGAAGTAGGACTTGTCGCCGTCCTTGCCGATCTTCTTGGACAGCTCGGAATAGTAGGTCTGGTTGACCAGCACGCGCGGCAAGGTGTCGCTGTTGAGCTCGACATGCCAGCCGCCGTCCGGACCCGGGCGGACATAGACGTCGGGCACCATGGTCTGGAGCCGGGCCGAGCCGAACTTCATGCCGGGCTTGGGATTGAGGCGGCGGATCTCGCCGATCATGTCGGCGATGTCCTCGTCATCGACGCCGCAGAGCTTGCGCAGGGCGGCGATGTCGCGCTTGGCAAGCAGGTCGAGATGCTCGACGAGGGCCTGCATCGCGGGGTCGTAGCGGTCGAGCTCGCGGAGCTGGATCGCCAGGCATTCGCTCAGGGAGCGCGCGCAGACGCCGGGCGGGTCGAATTTTTGCAGCACGGCGAGGACGTCCTCGACCTCCTGCTGCGACGCGCCAAGACGTTCGGCGGCCTGGCCGAGATCGGGCGGCAGATAGCCGGCCTCGTCGACGAGGTCGATCAGGTACTGGCCGATCATGCGCTGCGCGGGTGCGGTGAAGGCGACCGAGAGCTGCTCGGCGAGATGGTCCGACAGCGTCGTCTCGGCCGCGACAAAAGCCTCGAGATTGTAGTCTTCGTCACCCGAGGCGCCGCCGCCCCATTCGGTATAGGTGGTCGGTGCCGCGTCCTGGGCGTTGCGCGCCGCGGCCTCGGCCGGCTCCTCGGAGAAGACGTTGTCCAGGCCCGTGTCCAGGGTCTGCTCGATCTCGGCGCGGGTGCCGAGATCCTTGCTCATCCATTCTTCCTGGCCCGGCTCGAAGGCCTCGCCCGAGCCACCGCCCGGCTCGTCGCCATTGCTGCCGCCGAAATCATCGCCGTCGCTGAACTGGCCGGCCTCGGCCGGGGCCTCGGTGGGCGCCTCGTCACTGGCCCGTTCCAGCAGGGGGTTACGCTCGAGTTCCTCTTCCACGAAGGTCGTGAGATCGAGATTGGACAATTGCAGCAGCTTGATCGCCTGCATCAGCTGCGGCGTCATGACCAGCGACTGCGATTGCCGGAACTCTAATCTCTGCGTAAGCGCCATGAAGCAAGAACCGATCCCAAGAAGTTGGTCCGATTTTTGCTTATCCTAGTCTCAGCCCGATGTACACGTCTTGACGAATTGGAAAAAAGGGCTAGAGGCGGAATTCCTCGCCAAGGTAAAGGCGGCGCACGTCCGGATCGGCGACGATCTCATCCGGACTACCCTCGGTCAGGATTTCACCGGCATAGACGATGTAGGCGCGATCGGTGAGGCCGAGCGTCTCGCGCACATTGTGGTCGGTGATGAGCACGCCGATGCCGCGATTGGTGAGATGGCGAACGAGATCTTGGATGTCGCCGACCGCGATCGGATCGATGCCGGCGAAGGGCTCGTCGAGCAGCATGTAGTTCGGACGCGTCGCCAGCGCGCGCGCGATCTCGACGCGGCGACGCTCACCGCCCGACAGCGCGATCGACGGTGATTTTCGCAGGCGCGTGATGTTGAATTCGTCGAGCAGCGAGTCGAGCTGCTGCTCGCGCTTCTTGCGCGAGGGCTCGACAACTTCGAGCACGGCACGGATGTTCTGCTCGACGGTGAGGCCGCGGAAGATCGAGGCCTCCTGCGGCAGATAGCCGATGCCGAGCCGCGCGCGCTGATACATCGGCAGCTTAGTGACGTCGTGACCGTCGAGCTCGATCGCGCCGCGATCGGCCTTGATCAGGCCGGTGATCATGTAGAACACGGTGGTCTTGCCGGCGCCGTTGGGGCCGAGCAGGCCGACCGCCTCGCCGCGACGCACATAGATGCTGACGCCGCGCACCACCTGGCGGCTGCCGAAACTCTTTTCCACGCTATGCACAGCCAGGAAGCCCGGCCGCTTCAGAAGCTGCGGCGCGCCGCCGCCGTTCGGCTTGGCGGCCGCCCTGACCGGATGGACCGCCTGCGCCCGCGGCGGCTCGGGCTGGTAATCGACCTGGTAATCGTCTTGATAGCCCCCTTGATAATCCCCTTGGAACTGGTCGGGCGCGTGCATCGGCTGGTCACGGGCGATCGGCGGCGCGTCCCGCACGGGGCTTGGCACGAGGCCACCGACGCTGTCACCGAGGGCGGTGATGTCCTGACGTGCAAATCCTGGCCGGCCGCGCTTGGCGGGGCGCCGACGGAACATGCTGAAGAGATCGACCATCCCCGCCTTCTAGCTTTTCGCGGCATTTCGCGCGATCTGCCGCCCCGGCTTAATCGATTCGCCGACGCAGCATGAGTGAAGGGATGTCCCATGCCCAATGAAACACGCCCGGTAAGCGGCGGACCCCGCTTCGAAAGCCCTTCGCGCTAGATACAGTCTCGCCGGGCAAGCTTCAACCTCGGATCGGGGGCATCCGAAACAAGCCGTTGAATTTACTTTGGTTTAGTTGCACCGGGCAGCTGCAAGGGCGACCCCGCGGCGGGCTTGCCGCCTTGCCCGCCCTGGGCACCCGGGCCGCAATCATTGCTGCCGCCCTGCGGCAGCAGGGCCTGCACCCTGCCGCTATCCGACTCCACCCGCGAGACGCCCGTCGTCATGTCGACCATCAGACGGTCGCCGCGCAGCACGTTCTTGCACTGCGTCAGGACCACCTGGCCGCCGCTGCCACCGAGCATGGTGATGAGGTTGGTCTTGGTGTCGAACACGGCGGTCTCGCCGGTCACCACCTGATCCTTCTGGGTGACCACCACATTGCCGCGCGCCTCGAGCCGCTTGATCGACGAGGCGCCGCCGGGCCCCGGTGTCGCCGACTGCATCGGCGCGCCGGTGCTGCTGCTCTTGGCTCCCTTCGCCGCAGGCTGCGCCGGCGCGGGCTTGTCACCGCCCGACTCGTAGAACACCACCAACGTCTTCGAGGTCATGGTGGTGTCGCCCTGCACGACCTTCACATTGCCGGCGAAGGTCGCCTCCTTCTTCTTGTCGCGCATCTCGAGCGAAGCGGCCTCGATCTGGATCGGCTGATCGCGGTTCTGCGAGAAGCCCTGCATCGCGTTCGGCACGCCCTGCATCGTGCTCTGCGCGATGGCCGCACCGCCAGCGACCAGCGCGACGCCGACGGCCAGCGCGGCCGCACCGATGATGGCGCGACGCTTGTCCTCGTTGCGCGGAAAAATCCTGATCATGAAAATCACTTTGAATTGGCAGACTTGTTCTTTGACTTGGCCGGCGGCGGCGCGGGCTCGGCCGGCGCAGGCTGCGCGGCGGCACCGTCGTCGAGCTTGTCCAGGTGCATCACCACATTGCCTTCGAAGCGGATGACGTCGCCGCCCTCCGTGATTCGCAGGCGATCCGCGGTCAGCGTGCCGTTGGTCAGCTTGACGTCGACACGCTCGTCCGAGGAGACGGTGCCCTTGCCCATGTCGACGAAAGCCGAATTCAGCCGCGCCTCATAGCCGGTCGAGGTGCGCAGGAAGATGTCCTTGTGCAGGTCGAGCTGCTGCTGCTTGTTGTCGAAGCGGCCGGTGCGCGCATCGAGGAACAGGGTCGACTGATCCTCCATCAGCACCTTCGCGCGCAGATCGGCGAGATCGACATGATCAGGGTCGGTGATGTCCTGCGTTGCCGTTTTGGCCCAGAGCTCGTAGGGCCGGCGGTCCGGCGTAAAGCCGGACATATGCGGCGATTCCATCGTGATCCTGGTGCCTGTCACCACGAGGTTTCCGGAGTCGAGCTTGAGAGGGATCGTGAAAGGATTGAGGAAGGTCGAGACGGCGACGATCGCGGCGATGGACGCGATCACCGTCACCGGCACTGCGACGCGCAGAATCCGCACCAGGCGGCTGTGGCGCGCCGCTCTGGCAAACTTCGCCGCAAGCGCGGCGTCGTAGGTGGGATTCTGGGCCGAATTCACCGCTGCTCCAGAGGGTCGCTCGCCTTGTCCGGTTGAAGGCCGCGCCATTGTACCCGGCGGCGGCCGAATGTGCAGCCCGCGAGAGGCCGCAGGAAAGTGTCCGAAACGGGGCGCCGGCCCGGCCTATTTACGCATGATCTCTTCGGAAAACCGCTTCGCACTTTGCGCTGGCGCGGCCCTTCGGGTCCGGATCATGCTTTGGAGGCCCGCTCAGGCCTCAGGAATGCGCAAAGATGTCCTCTTCCTCCCAGCCCTGGAGGTCGAGCAGAGCGCGGGTCGGCAGGAAGTCGAAACAGGCCTTTGCCAGCTGGGTGCGGCCCTCGCGGACCAGCATGGCGTCGAGCCGCTCGCGCAGGGCATGCAGATGCAGCACGTCGGAGGCGGCGTAGGCGAGCTGCGGCTCGGTCAGGCTGTCGGAACCCCAGTCGCTGGACTGCTGCTGCTTGGAGAGGTCGACATTGAGCACCTCGCGCACGAGGTCTTTCAGGCCGTGGCGGTCGGTATAGGTGCGGGTCAGGCGGGAGGCAATCTTGGTGCAATAAATCGGCCCGGTCATGACCCCGAAGGTCTGGTACAGCACCGCGACGTCGAACCGCGCGAAATGGAAGATTTTTGTGATGGCGGGATTGGCCAGCAGGGCCTTCAGGTTCGGCGCGTCGGTGTGGCCCTTCGGGATCTGCACCACGTCGGCGCTGCCGTCGCCGGGCGAGAGCTGCACCACACAGAGCCGGTCACGGTGGGGATTGAGCCCCATGGTTTCGGTGTCGATCGCCACCGCTCCGGTGTAACGGGACAGGTCGGGCAGGTCGCCGCGGTGCAGGCGTACGGTCATGGCGTTTCAAAACCTCGGGTCGAATCGGACTTTTGGAACAATAGGCTCATTTCGGATTGCCCGCGATGTATCCACTCGGGGCAGGCCGCGCAAGCGCCCGTTCAGATCGCGGCCAGCATGATGCAGATCATCGCTGCGACCGTGGTGCGGCTGGGGCCGTCGCGGAAGGCATACAAAATCGGATCATCCGGCATCTCGCGGCGATGCGCCATCATCAGGGCCCGGCCGAACCAGTACAGCAGCAGCGGGGTCATGAGCCACAGCATCCAGGGGCGGCTGTAGAGCGGCGTCACCGCGGTTGATGACACATAGAGCGAGAACACGGTCACCGCGTTCATGGCGCTCGCCGCCGCCATCGCGGCGATGACGTGCAGATCGGTGATCCGGTAGTCGCGGTTGGAGGGATCGGCGAGACCGGCGCCCTCGCGCATGCTGAGCTCGCTGAAGCGCTTGATTAAGGCGAGCGAGGTGAACACGAACAGCGAGAAGATCAGCAGCCATTCCGACAGCACGACGCCGACACCGACGGCGCCGGCGACGATGCGCAAGCTGTAGAGCCCGGCGAGCGTGACGACGTCGAACAGCATCTTGCGCTTGAGCACGAGCGAATAGGCGATCGTGGTGGCGAGATAGGCGCCGAGCACGCCGAGGAACAGCGGCGAGATGAAGAGGGAAGCTGCGACCGCAAACAGCCACAGCGCGGGGATCGCGAGCAACGCGGACGAGATCGGCACATCGCCGGACGCGAGCGCGCGGTGGCGCTTGGTCGGATGCTGCCGGTCGGCGGCGAGGTCGAGCAGATCGTTCATCAGATAGGCGCCCGAAGCGCAGGCCGAGAACGCCAGGAACGCGAGCAGCGCGTAGCCGAGCGTCGTGAAATTCATCTGGTGCGCGGTGATAACGGGCACGAACACCAGCGTGTTCTTGGCGTATTGGTAGACGCGCAGCGCCTTCGCCCAGGTCTTCAGGCTCGCAGGGCTGCTGTTGCGTGCACCGATGCGCTCGATCGCGGCACGATCGAACGGCAGGCTGCCCGCGGCGAGATCGGCCGGCGTGACGACGCCATCGAAGCCGAGATGCGAGGCGATGCCGGCGGCATGATCGGCGAAGCGTCCCGCGACGAGATAGATCTTCTCGCCCCGCGCCCGCGCCGCCAGCGCCCGGTTCAGCACGTCGGGATCATAGGGCAGGTGGGCGTAGTCGATCCTGGCCCGCGCCAGGATCGCCGTGAGCGCCGCCATGCCCGCCCGTCCGCCGGCGCCGAAGCGGGCCAGCATGCGGCCGGGGCTGGAGAACAGCGCCTCCATCAGCAGCTCGGACCGCAGCAGGGCGCCCTCGAGATCGATCACGAGCGTCCGCGCCGCGGCCGGATTTGCCGACGGCTCGGGGACGCCAGGATCGTAATGCCAGGCAGGCTGCTCCATCCGAAAACGCTCTTACTCGCCGCGGCATGACCGGCCCGAGGGGGCCGGGGAGCAGGGGAAATGGATGGCCGGAACCCTATGCGAACATTCGCTAAAGGCGGCTTAATCGGCCGGATTTCGGCCTACGGCAGCGGTCTCTCCTTCCCTCCCCCCTTGCGGGGGAGGGTCAGGAAGAGGGGTGCCACACGGGGACTCTTTCCGTCGCGCACCTGCCCTTGGTACATCCTTAACAATCTCTGCACCTTTTCCTGGGCTACCCCCTCCCTAGCCCTCCCCACAAGGGGGGAGGGAACGCACCTCCGTCGGAGCGCTCGGCAGGCGCCCCGTGAAAATCGTCCGGGCATACTTATCTGTTGCGAGCTTCCCGCACCGACTGCCCCGCTCACCGCGAATGGAATGTGATGACTGAACAAACGCTCGCCGCGCCGATCGACGACCAACAGGACCGCAAGCGCGGCTTTTCGCGCTACCAGGCGCTCCTCATCGCGCTGCTGGCGTTCACGCAGTTCACCATCATCCTCGACTTCATCATCATGTCGCCGCTCGGCGCCATCCTGATGCCCGCGCTCAACATCACGGCTGCGCAGTTCGGCATCGCGGTGTCGGCCTACGCCTTCAGCGCGGGACTTTCCGGCATCCTCGCCGCGGGCTTTGCCGACCGCTTCGACCGCAAGCGCCTCTTGCTGTTCTTCTATGTCGGCTTCACGCTCGGCACCCTGCTCTGCGCCATGGCGCAGAACTACCACGTGCTGCTGATCGGCCGGATCGTGACCGGATTGTTCGGCGGCGTGATCGGCTCGGTGGTGCTGGCCATCATCACCGATTTGTTCGCGCTGCATCTGCGCGGCCGCGTGATGGGCTTCGTGCAGACCGCATTCGCCGCGAGCCAGGTGCTCGGCATTCCCGCCGGGCTGTTTCTCGCCAATCACTGGAGCTGGCAGATCTGCTTTGTCGCGATCGTCGGCCTGTCGATCGTCACGATCGCCATCATCGCCTTCGTCATGGAGCCGGTCGACGCGCATCTCCGGCTCAAGCAGGACAGAAACCCGTTCCACCATCTGATCGCGACGGTCGGTGAGCCGCGCTATACGCTGGCCTTCGCCGTCACGACGCTGCTTGCGACCGGCGGCTACATGCTGATGCCGTTCTCGAGCGCCTACACCGTGCACAATCTCGGCATCGACATGCTGCATCTGCCGACGATCTATCTCGTCTCCGGCCTGTTCAGCATCGTCACGGGGCCGCTGGTCGGCCGCGCCAGCGACGCGTTCGGCAAATATCCGACCTTCGTGTTCGGCTGCGCGATGACCGTCGTGATGGTGCTGATCTACACCCATCTCGGCCACGTCTCGCTTACGACCGCGATCACCGTGAACGTGCTGATGTTCGTCGGCATCTTCTCGCGCATGATCCCGTCGCAGGCGCTGATGTCGGCGGTCCCCGACCCAACCCAGCGCGGCTCGTTCAGCGCGGTCAGCGCCTCGCTGCAGCAGCTCTCCGGCGGTCTCGGCTCAGTCCTCGCCGGCGCCATCATCGCGCAGGCGCCCGACGGCGCGCTGATCCATTTCGACCGGATCGGCTACGTCGTCGTCATGACGACGATCGTCACGCTGGTCGCGATGTATTTCGTGCAGAAGGCGGTGGCGGAGCGGACGGGGAAGCGGGTGGTGTGACGGGGAAGCGATCTCGGCAATCATCACAGCCATGCAGTCATCAGCGACGGCAAGCAAGACGCAGACAATCGCGATCCCGGGACCCCAGGGCCCGCTCGCCGGCACACTGCTCGCGCCAGGACCGCCCGGCGCACCCATCGTTCTTATCGTCCCAGGCTCCGGCCCGACGGATCGCGATGGCAATGGTCCAACGGGGTTAATGGCATCAACCTATCGGTTGCTGGCGGAGGGTCTGGCAACACATGGCATCGCGAGCGTCCGGATCGACAAGCGTGGCCTGTTTGGCAGCCATGCCGCGGTCGCCGACCCCAATTGCGTGACGATCGATGACTACGCCGCGGATGTGCGTGCCTGGGTCTCGACGATCCGCGGGCTCACAGGAGCGCCCTGCGTTTGGGTGCTGGGGCATAGCGAGGGCGGACTGGTTGCGCTCGTTGCCGCACAGGACGCGCCGGACCTTTGCGGACTGATCCTGGTTGCGACAGCCGGCCGCCCGCTCGGCGCTGTCCTCCGCGAGCAATTGCAATCAAATCCGGCAAATGCGCCGATATTGGATGAAGCCTTGTCGGCGATCACTCAACTCGAAGCAGGCCGGCGCGTTGACCTGACCGGAATGCATCCCGCGCTCCTGCCATTGTTCTCACCTGCGGTGCAGGACTTCCTCATCAATCAATTTTCGTTCGATCCGGCGAGGCTGATCGCGACCTGCCGCCAGCCCGTTCTCATCGTGCAGGGGCAGCGCGACATCCAAATCGGACCCAGCGACGCCGAGGGGCTATGGCGCGCCAACCCCGCCGCTCGGCTCGCCGTGCTTCCGGACACCAATCATGTGCTGAAGACCGTCGCTTCCGACGATCGAACCGCGAACATCGCGACGTATTCTGACCCCGGCCTTCCCCTGGCCCCGGGCGTGGTCGACGCGATCGCCACGTTCATCGCGTCAGGCGGCGACCTCCGCTAGGAGGGTCAGCGGCTCAACTTCTCTACAAATGAGCGATTTCAACCACTTGGGAGGGTGGTGCCCAGGAAAGGACTCGAACCTTCACGGCCGTTAAGCCACTGGCACCTGAAGCCAGCGCGTCTACCAATTCCACCACCTGGGCATGCCGTTTGGGGCACGGAGGCGGTTACTACGGTTCGGTGACGCCGTTGTCAATTCATGCGTTGCGATGCGGATTGCGCATCGCAAACCGGACCGGTAGAAGCCTGATAATACGCACTCTTCCCGCAAGAATGGACCCCAGGAATAGATCTCATGGCATCGAATCTGGAAACTCTCGTCACGGTTTTCGGCGGATCGGGGTTTTTGGGCCGAAATGTCGTCCGCGCGCTATGCCGGCGGGATTACCGGGTCCGTGTTGCGGTGCGGCGACCGGAACTGGCCGGATACCTCCAGCCCTCCGGCAAGGTCGGGCAGGTCCATGTCGTCCAGGCCAATCTGCGCTATCCGGCCTCGGTCGAGGCGGCGCTGCGTGATTCGCACGTCGTGATCAATCTGGTCGGCATACTTGCCGAAAGCGGCGCGCAGACCTTCGACGCCGTCCAGGCAAAGGGCGCCGAGACCGTCGCCAAGGCGGCGGCCGCCGCGGGCGCTCGCCTGATCCATGTCTCCGCGATCGGCGCCGACGCCGAATCGCCCTCGCTCTACGCCAAGGCCAAGGCCGCCGGCGAGGCGGCCGTGCTGGCCGCGGTGCCCTCGGCCACTATTTTCCGCCCCTCGGTGATGTTCGGCCCCGAGGACCAGTTCACCAACCGCTTCGCGGCGCTGGCCCGGATGTCGCCGGTGCTGCCGCTGATCGGCGGCGACACCCGGATGCAACCGGTCTATGTCGGCGACGTGGCCACCGCAATCGCGGATGCCGTCGACGGCAAGGCCAAGGCGGGCGCGACCTACGAGCTCGGCGGGCCGGAAGTGCTGACCATGCGCGAGATCATCGAGGCGATCCTCGAGATCACCGCCCGCAAGCGCATGCTGGTGCCGCTGCCGTTCGGCCTCGCCCGCTTCCAGGCCAACTTCCTGCAATTCGCGCCGGGCGCGTTCAAGCTGACGCCGGACCAGGTCACGTTGCTCGAGCGCGACAATATCGTGTCCGATGCGGCGAAGGCGGCCGGGCTGACGCTGGAAGGCCTCGGCATTACAGCCGATTCGCTGGAGGCGATCGCCCCGCAATATCTCTGGCGCTTCCGCGCGGCCGGTCAGTTCCAGCGCATGAGCGTGTGAGGGCGTTTCACCTCTCCCGCTTGCGGGAGAGGTCGATCGCGAAGCGATCGGATGAGGGCTTTCTCCTCTTGGGGAGTCTCTTTGTGGAGGCACCCTCTCCCCTACCCTCTCCCGCAAGCGGGAGAGGGAGCGCACCGTCAGCGCGGCAACAGCGTCAAAACTTCAGCTTCTTGAACACCGCTTCCGGCAGCGTCTTGATGATCAGCATCACGAGGCGCCATTTGCCGCTGACGTAGATCACGTCGGTCTTGTTCTCAACGGCACGCAGGATCGCATCGCCGACGACCGGCGCCTCGACGGTGAGCGGGCCGATCAGCTTCATGCCCTCGGTCATTTTGGTGCGGACGAAGCCGGGCTTCACCGTGACGACGTGGACACCGCCGCGGCTGGCGCGGGCTCGCAAGCCGGAGAGAAAGGCGGAGAAGCCGGCCTTGGCCGAGCCGTAGACGTAGTTCGAGGCGCGGCCGCGATCGCCGGCGACCGACGACACGCCGACGAGCGTACCGCTGCCACGGCCTAAAAACTTTTCCGCGAACAGGCCGAGGATCAGCGACGGTCCCTCGTAATTGGAGCGCATGATCGTGGTGGCGTGGGCGAGATCGCTCTGCGCGCTCTCCTGCGTGCCGAGCAGTCCGACGATCGAGATGACGACGTCAGGCAGCGCCGGCAGACTGCCGACAAAGCCCTCGAACGCGGCGGTGTCGAGCACGTCGAACCTGTAGACACCGACCTCGACGCTGTAACGCGTGCGCAGATCGGCGGCATCAGGCTCCAGCGCGGCGCCGTCGCGGCCTGCGAGGCCGACATCGTAGCCGGCCTTGGCAAAGGCGCGCGCGGCGGCGCGGCCGATATCGGAGGTGCCACCCAGCACCAGAACGGACTTGCGTGACGTCACGGCCTAGACCTCATCGAACAGGCGTTGTGAAAGTTTCGAGCGGATGTTGCCGTTGGGATCGAGCGATTTGCGGATCGCGTTGAAGCGGCGCAGGGCCGGATAGCCGGCCTCGAACGTGGCGCGCGACTGACGCGCGTCCTTGGCGAGATAAAGCCGGCCGCCGGCCGCGACGACGAGACGGTCGATCTCGTCGAGGAAGTCCAGGATGTCGCCCTTCACGGGAAAATCCAGCGCCAGCGTGTAGCCGGGCAGCGGAAACGACAGGAGGCCGTCGCCCTGGCCGAGCTTCTTCAGCACGGCGAGGAAGGAGGCATCGCCGCGACGCGCGACGCGTTCGAGGATGTCGCCGAGCACGGCGCGCGCGCCGGCTTCCGGGATCACGCATTGGTGCTGCAGGAAACCGCGCTTGCCATAGATGCGATTCCAGTCGCTGAGGCTGTCGAGCGGGAAGAAATAGGGATAGAGCGAGACCACATGGCTGCCGCCGGCGCGCCGCGCGCCCATGCGGTAGTAGAGCTCGTTGAAGGCGCGGATGCTGTAGCGGTTCAGCGTCATCGACGGCATGTCGATTGGTACGCTGAGGCCGGGATCCTTGCCGACCGGAAATGCGTCGGCACCGTCCGCAAGCTCATCTCTATTGGCGTGCTCGCCGAGATAGATCAGCGATCGGCCGAGACTGCGGCCGCGCGCGGCGCAATCGATCCACGCCACCGAATAGGTCGCGGTATCGCCCGCATCGAGCGCGCGCATCGCCGCATCGAGATCGGATGCGGAAATCACCCGCTCGCGGATCCATCCCGTTTCGACCGGCCGCAGCCGCATCGTCGCTTCGAGAATGACACCGGTGAGGCCCATGCCGCCGACGGTCGCGAAGAAAGCATCGGAGTTCTGTTCGCGCGAGACCTCGATGGTCTCGCCCTGCCCGGTGCGCAGCAGGATGCTGTCGAGGTAGCGGCCGAAGCCGCCCTCGCAATGATGGTTCTTGCCGTGCACGTCGGACGCGATGGCGCCGCCGACCGAGACGAAGCGCGTGCCGGGCACGACGAAGGGCAGGAAGCCGCGCGGGCCAAAAGTGTCGATCAGGTCCGCCAGCAGCACGCCGGCCTCGAGGCGAATGCGGCCCGTGGCCGGATCGAACGACCTGATCCGGTCGAACCCGGTCATCCCGACGGTCCTGGCAGCGCCGATCGCGGCATCGCCATAGGCGCGGCCGTTGCCCCGCGCCACCGAGCCGGTCACATCAGCGACGGCGTCGCCCACGGCCTCGAACGAGCGCGGACGCAGCAGATCGGTATCGACGACCGGGAAGCGTCCCCAGCCGGAGACGAGGGTCATGGTTCAGCTCCTGTGCCGGGCGGGGACCGCCCTGCGTTGGAAACTGCCTACCGGTCAAAAGCTTATTTTACGTTGAAGGCGCGGGTCCAACCCAACGGCGTAGCCCGGATGGAGCGCAGCGCAATCCGGGAATCGTGCCACAAACGACTGCCGTCCCGGATTACGCTGCGCTCCATCCGGGC
Source organism: Bradyrhizobium huanghuaihaiense (assembly GCF_025200885.1). Lineage (NCBI taxonomy): Bacteria > Pseudomonadati > Pseudomonadota > Alphaproteobacteria > Hyphomicrobiales > Nitrobacteraceae > Bradyrhizobium > Bradyrhizobium huanghuaihaiense. The sequence continues at coordinate 144,249 of NZ_CP104172.1, forward strand.
TACGGGCCATAAGCTTACCGTCCCAGCGCCAGCGCGATCAGGCCGAGCGTGCCGACGATGACGCGCCACCAGGCGAACACCACGAAACCGTGGCGGGTGACATAGGTCAGGAACGTCTTCACCACGATGATCGCGGTGATGAACGACACGATGAAGCCGATCGCGACGATACCCGTGTGGTCCATCGTCATCTCGGAGCGGTTCTTGTAGAAGTCGTAGGCGAACGCGCCGATCATGGTGGGGATGGCGAGGAAGAACGAGAACTCCGCCGCCGCGCGCTTGTCGGCGCCGAGCAGCATCGCCGCGACGATGCTGGCACCGGAGCGCGACACGCCCGGGATCATCGCCACGCACTGCGCGATGCCGATATAGAGATACATCAGCAGCGGGAACCTGGTGGCATCGTGCTCGCGCGGCTTGAGATCGAGCTTGTCGACCCAGAGCAGGATGGCGCCGCCGACGATCAGCGTGAAGCAGACGACCCAGGGGTTGAACAGCACGCTCTTGATGTATTTGCCGGCAACGAGGCCGACGACGACAGCGGGCAGGAACGCGACCAGCACGCCGATCACGAAACGGCGCGCATCGGCATCGCCCGTGAAGAAGCCGATCACGACGTCCCAGAGCTTCCTGAAATACAGCCCGACGATCGCGAGGATCGCACCCAGCTGGATCAGAACGGTAAACGAATCCCAGAAGGCGCCTTCACCAAGATGGAAGAAACGCTCGGCGAGCAGCAGGTGGCCGGTCGAGGACACGGGAAGGAACTCGGTCACACCCTCGATGATGCCGAGGATCACTGCCCGTATTGCGTCTGACATATTTACGGTCCATTTCCGCTGGAAAAGCGGGGCTCTTCTCGCCTATTCCCCCCAATGCTGCAATCGCTAAATGCGGCATCGCGCTCTTGCTTCGCGGTTTTGAAGGACTAGTGTGGCGCCGCACAAACATTGATGGAATCTTAAGCACCATCAAATAGTCAAAGGCTTCATGTTTACGCTGTTTCATCATCCGTTCTGTCCGCATTCGCGCTTCATCCGCCTGATCGCGGGCGAATACGGGCTCGACCTCAAGCTGGTCGAAGAGCGCAGCTGGGAACGGCGCGAGGCATTTTTGCTGCTCAACGCGGCAGGCACCACACCTGTGCTGGTGGACGACGAGCAGCCGCCGATCCCGGGCGCGGCGATCATCGCCGAATATGTCGACGAGGCCTATGGCGCCGGGATGGGACCCAAGCGCCTGATGCCGGAGACGGTCACCGAGCGCGTCGAGGTGCGCCGGCTGATGGCCTGGTTCAACGAAAAGTTCTTCGAGGAGGTTTCGCACCCTCTCGTCACCGAGCGCATCTACAAGCGCTTCATGAGCGAGGAGAATGGCGGCGGTCCGCCATCGGCCGACGTGATGCGCGCGGCCAAGGCAAACGTGCGCTATCATCTGGCCTATATCGGCTGGCTGGCGCAGACGCGTAACTTCCTCGCCGGCGACCGGCTGACCTACGCGGATCTCGCCGCCGCGGCGCATCTCTCGGCGATCGACTATCTGGGCGACGTGCCATGGAGCGAGGACGACGCAGCAAAGGCGTGGTACGCGCGGGTGAAATCCCGCCCGTCGTTCCGTCCGCTGTTGAGCGAATGGCTGGCCGGCGTGCCGGCGTCGCGGACCTACGTGGACCTGGATTTCTGAGCTCCAATCCGACTGAACTGAAGACGGCGCTCGAACGCGAGGCGCGCGCGCTCGGCTTCGACTGCGTCGGCGTCACGGCACCCGGCACGATCGAGACCGCCGGACAACATTTTCTCGAATTCATTGCGTCGGGCGGACACGGCGACATGGACTGGCTCGCGGCGCAGCCGGAGCGGCGCGTCGATCCGCTCGGGCTGTGGGCCGACGTGCGCAGCGTGATCATGCTCGGCGTCAATTACGGTCCCGACTCCGATCCACTGGCGATCCTGAAGCAGCGCACGCGCGCGGCGATCTCGGTCTATGCGCAGGGCGACGACTATCACGACCTCATCAAGAAACGGCTGAAGGCGCTGGCACGGTGGCTGGTCGCGACCGCGCCGTCGGACGTGAAAGTGTTCGTCGACACCGCGGCCGTGATGGAGAAGCCGCTCGCGCAGGCCGCGCATCTGGGCTGGCAGGGCAAGCACACCAATCTGGTCTCGCGCGAGTTCGGTTCCTGGCTGTTCCTCGGCGCGATCTACACCACGCTGGATCTGCCGCGCGACGATGCCGAGATCGATCATTGCGGCTCGTGCCGGGCGTGTCTCGACATCTGCCCGACCGCAGCATTCCCCGCGCCCTACAAGCTCGACGCGCGGCGCTGCATCTCGTATCTGACCATCGAGAACAAGGGGCCGATCCCGCACGAGTTTCGCAAAAGCATCGGCAATCGCATCTATGGCTGCGACGATTGCCTCGCGGCATGCCCCTGGAACAAGTTTGCGCAGGAGGGACGCGAGGCCAAGCTCGCGGCGCGTGATGAATTGCGCGCACCATCGCTTGCCGAACTTGCACGGCTCGACGATGCCGCATTCCGTGCGCTGTTCACGAAGTCCCCGGTCAAGCGCATCGGCCGCGACCGCTTCCTGCGCAACGTGCTGATTGCGATCGGCAACTCCGGTGATGCGGCGTTGGCGAAAGAGGCGCGGCGATTGCTGGATGATGCGAGCCCGCTGGTGCGTGGCGCTGCGGTGTGGGCGTTGGGGCAGCTGGTGTCGCGGGAAGAGTTTGAGGCAATGAAGCTGACTGCGGCGAGCAACGAGCACGACGACAGCGTTCGCGAGGAGTGGCGGGCCGCTTCCTGACCCAGCGCTGTCATTCCCCGCCTAGTGCGCAATTGCGCACGGGGGCGGGGAATCCAGTACGCCGCGGCTTCTCGATTCTATCACTGCTGTCTCGGAGTACTGGATCGCCCGATCAAGCCGGGCGATGACAGTAGCGCTTGTGGCAACGACGCTCGCCCTCACCACACTTGATTTCCCCACCCATTCCCTAAAAAGTCGCGCGCCATGACAAACATGCCTTTCTTCACCCGCGAGGGCGATACATTCCACCCGACGGAAGTCGCCAACGGTCCGTGGGACCCGAAATCGCTGCACGGACGCGTCATCGTCGGCCTGCTCGGCTTCGCCGTCGAGGAGCGCCACTCGGGGCCCGAATTCGTGCCGGCGCGACTCACGGTCGACATGTTTCGGCTGCCGACCATCGACAAGCCGATCGAAGTGACGACGCGGGTCGTGCGCGACGGACTGCGCATCCGCGTGGTCGAAGCGGAGTTCGTTTCCGGCGGCGTCAGCATGGCGCGCGCCTCGTGCCAGCTGCTGCGCAAGACGCAGAACCCTGATGGCAATGTCTGGTCGCCGCCGAACTGGGACGTGCCGAAGCCATCAGACATTCCGAAACCGACTGATCCCAGGCTCGGCATGCACGGCAAAGGGACGACGCGCCCGATCGTCGGTCACATGGGCTCGCTCGGGCCGCGCCGGCTGTGGATGAGCGAGGTGCGCGAGCTCGTCGCCGGCGTGCCGATGACGCCGTTCGTCCATGTTGCCGTCGGCGCCGACTTCGCCAGCCCGTTCGCGAACGCCGGCGACAAGGGACTCGGCTACATCAACAGCGACGTCACGATCTATCTCCACCGCCTGCCGGTGACGAACTGGATCGGCTTCGATGTCGTGAACCACCAGGCCACCGACGGCGTCGCGATCGGCGAGTGCTGGCTCTATGACGAACAGGGTCCGATCGGCACCGCGACGGTCGCAGCGCTGGCACAGCGCAAGCCGATGCCGAAGGTGACGCCGCCGTAGTTGTCATTCCGGGGCACGCGAAGCGTGAGCCCGGAATCCATCTCACCTCCTGGACTGGGGCCCGATGGATTCCGGGCTCGCGCCAAGAGGCGCGCCCCGGAATGACGGGGAGAGAGCCTACGCCAGATGCCGCTTCATCTCCGGCCGCGCCTTCAATTCGGCACCCTGCTTGCCGACGATCTTGGCAATTCGCTCCGGCGCGAACTTCAGGTCGACGAACGCCGGCGCGCTGTTGGCGACCTCGTGATAACAGGCGATCCTGCCGTCACGCAGCGTCATGATCGCGACGCCCTCGAACATCGCCCGCGCGCCGTTCGCGTCGGGCAAGGTCGAACGATAGCTGAAAGTGTAGCGCGCATAGAGCGTGGTACCGTCCGACACGGGGTCATGCATGTCCCAGCGGAAATCGGTCGCCGTGCGATAGAACCAGTCGTCGATCATCGCGGCGATCTTCTCGCGGCCTGCGAACGCGCCGTAGAAGACGTCGTGATAGACACCGTCCTCGGTGAACAGCTCGGCGAAGGCACGGCCGTTGCGCTGCTCGACGGCGTCGCAGAAGGCGCGCAGCATGGCGGTGGTAGTCATTGGCGCGTCTCCCAATTCTCCGTCATGCCCCGCCTAGTGCGCAATTGCGCACGGGGGCGGACATCCAGTACGCCGCGGCTTCTCGATTAGAAACGACCGCCTCAGGAATACCGGATCGTCCGCCTTCGCGGACGATGACACCGATTGTTTAGAGACACTTCACCCGATCTCGGCGACCGCGGCAAGAATGCGCGCGATGTCCTGCGGGCGCGACAGGCGGTGGTCGCCGTCCTGGATCATGGTCAGGACGACGTCGTCGGCCGGCAGGCGGTGCGTCAGCGCGAACGCGTGCTGCCAGGGCACGTCAGGATCCTGCGCGCCTTGCAGGATGCGGACGGGGCAACCGAGATCGATGGCGCCGCCCAGCACGAGATGGTTGCGGCCTTCCTCGATCAGCTTCCGCGTGATCGGATAGGGCGAGCCGTCGCCATAGTCCGACGGCCGCAGCCAGAAGCCTTTGGTCTCGATCTCCTTCTTCACCGCGGGCGAGAATTTGTTCCACATCAGCTCCTCGGTGAAGTCGGGCGCCGGCGCGATCAGCACGAGCCCGGCCAGCGACGCCTTGCCGGCGCGCTTCCTGATCTCGCGCGCAAGCAGCAGCGCCATCCAGCCGCCCATAGAGGAGCCGATCAGGACTTGCGGGCCGTCGCAGAACCGCTCGAACACGGCGACGCTATCCTCGAGCCAGCTTCCGATGGTTCCGTCGGCGAAATCGCCGCTGGATTCGCCGTGGCCGGAATAATCGAATCGGACGACGGCGCGGCCATGCTCGTGGGCCCAGGCGTCCAGCGCCACAGCCTTGCCGCCCTGCATGTCCGACTTGAAACCGCCGAGCCAGACGAGGCCGGGACCCTTTCCGGCGCGGTGGCGCACCGCGATCCGGCGCGCGGACGCGCCCTCGCCCACATCGATGAAATCGAGCACGGCATCGGGACTGGCATTGGTCATGGAACGTTTACTCTGGCTGTGCGGTTTGAGCTGTCGGGGCGTGTTCCGAATGCAAGCCTGATATCGGCATTGTCCCTTTGGGACGCTTGCGGAACAGAAGCAAGGTGTCTATGTCCGTCAACGTGCCGGAGGGCGTGGCCAAAATGCCTCGCATTTGAGGGTATTTCGACCGCGGCACGAGCGAATTGCTTGCCGGCAAACGCATCTTCCTTCAAAATAGCCGCTTCTTTCACAACTTTGGAGAACCACCCATTCGCCGTCCTAATAAAGCTCCGCCCGCTGCCAGCAAAGACGGGCCGCGCATCAATGATGATATTCGCAATGCGCAGATCCAGCTGATCGATCAGACCGGTGACAACAAGGGCACGGTCGAGACGGTCCTCGCCATCCGGATGGCCCAGGAAGCCGGCATGGATCTGGTCGAGATTTCGCCGAATGTCAGTCCTCCGGTCTGCAAGATCATGGACTACGGCAAGTACAAGTATTCCGCTCAGAAGAAAGCCGCGGAAGCCCGCAAGCGGCAGAAGACCGTCGAGATCAAGGAGATCAAGCTCCGCCCGATGATCGACGACCACGATTACGACGTGAAGATGCGCGCGATGCAGCGGTTCTTCGAAGAGGGCGACAAGGTCAAGATCACGCTGCGCTATCGCGGCCGCGAAATGGCGCACCAGGAGATCGGCACCAAGCTTCTGGACAAGATCAAGACCGACGTCGCCGAGCTCGCCAAGGTCGAGCAGGACGCGCGGTTCGAAGGTCGCCAGGTCGTCATGGTGCTGGCGCCGCGCTGACAGCAGCTCGTTAGGACTTTCTAAGAGTTCAACGGCCCGTCCGGATTTCCGGCGGGCCGTTTTGTTTTGCCGAGGTAGTGCCGCGGGCGCTGCTGCACCCTCTCCCGCTTGCGGGAAAGGGTGGCGCGAAGCGCCGGGTGAGGGCTCGCGCCTCTTGGGGGTTTCTCGCGAGAGAAGACACCCTCTCCCCAACCCTCCCCCGCAGGCGGGGGAGGGGGCGCACCGCATTATTGGCGGCGGCTATGTCCGCGTCGCCTGCCAGGTACCGCTGCAGTAATCGCCGGAAATGATGCCCCTCCACGAACCGGCGCCGTACATGCCGGCGAGCCGGCCGCCGCCGCTGGCATGGGAGGCGCCGACCGAGACCTGGACGGCGACAGCCCCGGCGCGGTTGACCCGGCCCGAGACCCGGCCGCCACCAGCGGACGAGACGCGGCTGCCTGATACGGTGAACGGAACGCTGTAGCCCGAGCTGCAATTGCCGCGGGTGGTGGCGAAGGTGACGTTCCAGATGCCGTCATAGCCGCCGGCGCGAGCCTCGGCAGTTGACGGCAGCGCAGCCGTGGCGAGCACGGCGAACAGCGCCAGATGGCGCGGACGGGCGAAACCGCCCAGCGAAGTCAGAAATTGCGGGAAATGGGCCATTTTGGACCTGCTTCAGGCGACAAGGCTTGGACATGAGGGTAGCAACATCCAATAGTCGGCGGGCAGGTTTCGGCGGTTCATCGTTGCCAATTGGCTTGTCCTCTGTCATAAGCCCAGCCTTCATCGCCCGGCTGATTAAGGGCTGCCGTGGCGGTGTTTCGTGCGGGTTTCGCGCTTGTTCGTAAAACCTGAGCACAATCAACGCTCTAACGAGCATTTTTGACGGCCAGCCGCCTTCGCGGGCGGATCTCTATGGCCATTAGGAGAGCCAAATGCCCAAGCTGAAGACCAAATCGGGCGCTAAAAAGCGCTTCAAGGTGACTGCCACCGGCAAAGTGATGCACGCCCAGCGCGGCAAGCGTCACGGCATGATCAAGCGGACGAAGAAGCAGATCCGTCAGCTCCGCGGCACCCGCGTGCTGTTCAAGACCGACGGCGACAACGTCAAGAAGTACTTCTTGCCGAACGCCTGATCGCGTCCACGATCACTGCCATCCCTGCCGCATTCCGTGCGGCAATCCGATAACCAAAGTCATCTCTGAAGGATTTCGTCATGTCTCGCGTCAAACGCGGTGTGACCGCCCACGCCAAGCACAAGAAAGTCTACAAGGCCGCCAAGGGTTTCTACGGCCGCCGCAAGAACACCATCCGCGCCGCCAAGCCGGCCGTGGAGAAGGCCCAGCAATACGCCTTCCGCGACCGCAAGCGTAAGAAGCGGACGTTCCGCGCGCTCTGGATCCAGCGCATCAACGCTGCCGTCCGTCCGTTCGGCCTGACCTACAGCAAATTTATCGACGGCATGGCCAAGTCCGGGATCACCGTGGACCGCAAGGTGCTGTCGGATCTCGCGATCAGCGAGCCCGCGGCGTTCCAGGCGATCGCCGAGAAGGCCAAGGCGGCTCTGGCTGCTTAAGGCTTGCGCTAGCGGGCCTTTGGGCCCGCAGCCTTCAGCGCGCGTTGCGAGTAGCGCTGGGCGACCTCCGCCCGGCAAAAAGCTGCGAACGAGAGATACATGGTGCCGGACTTGTTCCGGTATTTCTGGTCGCAGACGCGCATCTCGCGTTTGTAAGCCTGCTGCTGCGCCGTGTTGAGACCGGGCAAGAAGTCCGCCTCGCACTTCTTCTCGACGGCGGCGCCAAGCTGGACATCGCCGCTCGCGGTCAACTGGCAATCCTGAAACACCTTCATCGCGCTTTCGCAGCTCTTCTGCTTGTTGATGGTGTCGACGACCTCATCCAGCGTCATGGATGTCTCCATGCAGACCATGGCGCGCGCAGGGGTGCCTGCGACCGACAGGACTACGGCCAGAACGGCAGGACAAACGGCACGACAGGATTTCGACAGCATCGCAAAGGTCTCCCCGTATCCTCCTTGGTGCCGGGTCCCCGCGCAGGGTTCAACCCAGCCGGCCATGTGCCCGAAATGACCGGCTTTTTGCTTGACGTTACGGCCTTCGGGCGGCGACAACCCAGCCGAATTTTGGCAGCAAGGATTTGACTGTGTCCGACCTCGCAACGCTCGAAACATCCATCCTCGACCAGATCGCCACTGCGGCCGATGAAGCCGCCCTGGAAGCGGTGCGCGTCGCGGCCCTCGGCAAGAAGGGCTCGATCTCGGCGCTGCTTGCCACGCTCGGCAAGATGTCGCCGGACGAGCGCAAGACGCAGGGCGCGGCGATCAACCTCGCCAAGGACAAGGTCACGCAGGCGCTCGCAGCACGGCGCGACGTGCTGAAGTCGGCGGCGCTCGATGCGCGGCTCGCGTCGGAGACCATCGACGTGACGCTGCCGCTGCGCGATGCGGCGGCCGAGGCCGGCCGGATCCATCCGCTCAGCCAGGTCTGGGACGAGCTGACCACGATCTTCGCCGACATGGGATTCTCGGTCGCCGAAGGCCCCGACATCGAGACCGACGACTACAACTTCACCAAGCTGAACTTCCCGGAAGGCCATCCGGCGCGCGAGATGCACGACACCTTCTTCTTCCATCCGAAGGAGGACGGCTCGCGCATGCTGCTGCGGACTCACACCTCGCCGGTGCAGGTGCGCACCATGCTGAGCCAGAAGCCGCCGATCCGCGTGATCTGCCCGGGCCGCACCTATCGCATCGATTCGGACGCGACCCACACGCCGCAATTCCACCAGGTCGAAGGCCTCGTCATCGACAAGAGCTCGCATCTCGGCCACCTCAAATGGATCCTGCACGAGTTCTGCAAGGCGTTCTTCGAGGTCGACCACATCAACATGCGCTTCCGGCCCTCGTTCTTTCCGTTCACCGAGCCGTCGCTGGAAGTCGACATCCAGTGCCGCCGCGACAAGGGCGAGATCCGCTTCGGCGAGGGCGATGACTGGCTGGAGATTCTCGGCTGCGGCATGGTGCATCCGAACGTGCTGCGCGCCTGCGGCATCGATCCCGACGAGTACCAGGGCTTTGCCTGGGGCATGGGCATCGACCGCATCGCCATGCTGAAATACGGCATCGCCGATCTGCGCCAGCTGTTCGACAGCGACGTCCGCTGGCTGTCCCATTACGGCTTCAAGCCGCTGGAGGTGCCGACGCTGGCGGGGGGATTGAGCACGTGATGGCAGTGATTGGCCATACGACGATTCTCTCCGTTCCCTCCGCGGAGACAACCCTCTCCCTACCCCTCCCCCGCAAGCGGGGGAGGGAATGGATGGAGCGAGCGCGTGGCCTTCGTTTCGTGGGGACGTATTCTCTGGCCGCTCGACAGGTCGAGCTCCCTCCCCCGCCTGCGGGGGAGGGTTGGGGAGAGGGTATTTCCTCAATGGGGTTGCCAATGGTCGATCCTGAACATCCTGATTGGAAGGTACCACCCAAGCTTCGAGCGAATGCGCGTACGCTCAGGCGCAATTCAACCGATGCAGAACGTATCTTGTGGTCGGAGCTGCGCGCCGGCCGATTGAACGGCGCGAGCTTCCGCCGCCAGGTGCCGATCGAACACTACATCGCCGATTTCATCTGCCACGCGGCCAAGCTCGTCATCGAACTCGATGGCGGCCAACATTTCTCGGACGAAGGCGAGCGCGCCGACGCGCGTCGCTCTGCCGCGATCGAAGCGAAGGGCTTCAAAGTGCTCCGCTTCAGCAATCTCGATGTCATGACCAATCGTGGCGGCGTTCTCGAAACAATTGCGACCACCGTCGCGGAGAGAGCCCCCACCCCAGCCCTCCCCCGCAAGCGGAAGAGGGAGCAGACCGTCTCCGTGGAGAAGAAACAGCCATGAAATTCACCCTCTCCTGGCTGAAGGACCATCTCGAGACCGACGAGCCGCTCGAAAAACTCGCCGACAAGCTCACCATGATCGGGCTCGAGGTCGAGAACATCGAGGACAAGGCGAAGGCGCTGAAGCCGTTCACCATCGCGAAGGTGATCTCAGCCGAGCAGCATCCGAATGCGGATCGCCTGCGGGTCTGCATGGTCGACACCGGCGACGGTGGCGCGCCCGTGCAGGTCGTGTGCGGCGCGCCGAATGCGCGCGCGGGGCTCGTCAGCGTGTTCTCAGCCCCCGGCACCTACATTCCCGGCAAGGACATCACGCTCGGCGTCGGCACCATCCGCGGTGTCGAGAGCCGCGGCATGCTGTGTTCGGCGGCCGAGCTGCAGATCTCCAACGACCATGACGGCATCATGGAATTGCCGGCGGACGCGCCGATCGGCGCTGCTTACGCCGAATGGGCTGCGCTCGGCGATCCCGTGATCGAGATCAATTTGACGCCGAACCGGCAGGACTGCACCGGCGTGCACGGCATCGCGCGGGATCTTGCCGCCGCCGACATGGGCAAGTTCAAGGACCCCACGATCAAGCCGGTCAAGGGCGAATTCCCGTGTCCGGTGAAGGTCACGGTCGAGGACGCCACGCTCTGTCCCGGCTTCGCGCTCCGCCTCGTGCGCGGCGTCAAGAACGGGCCGTCGCCGGAATGGCTGCAGAAGCGGCTGACCGCGATCGGTCTGCGTCCGATCAACGCGCTGGTCGACATCACCAATTTCATGACCTACGACCGCGCGCGTCCGCTGCACGTGTTCGACGCCAAGAAGGTGAAAGGCAATCTCCTCGTGCGCCGGGCGCGCGAGGGCGAGACCCTGCTGGCGCTCGACGGCCGTACCTATAATCTCGATCCCGCCATTTGCGTGATCGCGGACGAGCACGGCGTCGAATCGCTCGCCGGCATCATGGGCGGCGAAGCCTCGGGCTGCGACGAGAACACCACCGACGTGCTGATCGAATCGGCGCTGTGGAACGAGATCAACATCGCCCAGACCGGCCGCAAGCTCGGCATCAATTCCGATGCGCGCTACCGCTTCGAGCGCGGCGTCGATCCGGCTTTCATGGTGCCCGGCCTCGAGCTGGCGACGAAGCTCGTGATGGAGATGTGCGGCGGCGCGCCGTCCGAGAACGTCGTGGTCGGCAAGGCCTTTGGCGACGACCGCGTGATCGATTTCCCTGTCACCGAGGTCAAGCGCCTGTCCGGCATCGAGGTGCCGCAGGTCGAGATGAAGCGCATCCTGACCCATCTCGGCTTCATGATGGCGGGCCCCGGCCCCGTCGTGAAGGTCGCGGTGCCGTCGTGGCGCTCCGACGTGCACGGTAAGGCCGACATCGTCGAGGAGATCGTCCGCATCTTCGGCGTCGACAAGGTGCCGATGACGCCGTTCGAGCGCGGCGAGGACGCGCGCAAGCCCGTGCTGACGCCGCTGCAGCTGCGCACGCGCCGCGCCCGGCGCGCCCTCGCCAGCCGCGGCATGGTCGAGGCCGTCACCTGGTCGTTCATCGCAAAACCCGCGGCCGAATTGTTCGGCGGCGGCCAGCGCGCGCTCGAAGTGGCGAACCCGATCGCGTCTGATCTCTCCGACATGCGCCCGACCTTGCTCGCCGGCCTGATCGCAGCGGCGCAGGCCAATGCCGATCGCGGCTTTGGCGATGTCGCGCTGTTCGAGGTCGGCCAGGTCTTCAAGGGCGATCGCCCGCAGGACCAGTTCATGGCGGCGAGCGGCGTGCGCCGCGGCCTGGCTTCGGCCGAAGGTCTCGGACGGCACTGGACCGGCTCGGCGCAGGCCGACGTGTTCGACGCCAAGGCCGATGCGCTGGCGGTGCTGGCGGCGGCCGGCGCGCCGATGCAGGCGCTGCAGATCGTCTCCGGCGGTCCCGGCTGGCTGCATCCGGGCCGCTCCGGCACGATCCAGATCGGGCCGCAGAACGTGCTCGGCACTTTCGGCGAGGTGCATCCGCGCGCGCTCGAGGCGCTCGGCGCCGACGGGCCGCTGATGGTGTTCGAGGTGATCCTCGACCGCATCCCCGAGGCGAAGAAGAAGCCGACCCGCGCAAAACCCGTCATCGAGCTGTCGGCATTCCAGCCGGTGTCGCGGGACTTCGCTTTCATCGTCGATCGCGCGGTCAAGGCCGGCGACATCGTCCGTGCCGCGCAGGGCGTCGACAAGAAGCTGGTCACCGGCGTCAACGTCTTCGACGTCTACGAGGGCAAGGGCATCGAGGACGGCAAGAAGTCGATCGCGGTCGCAGTCACGCTTCAGCCGCGCGAGAAGACCCTGACCGATCAGGAGATCGAGGCCGTCGCCGCGAAGATCGTGGCGGAGGTGACGAAGAAGACCGGCGGCACGTTGAGAGCATGATGCCGAAAAGTGTGAAGCGGTTTTCGGACAACATCATGCTCCAGAATCATCGAGCATGACCTTCGCGGATTTACTCCCGAAGGACGTCAGCCTCACCATTGCGACGGCGCTCTGCGCCGTCGCTTTCGTTTCGGGCACCGCGCGCGGCTTCTCCGGCTTCGGCTCGGCGCTGATCTTCATGCCGCTGGCGAGCAGCATCGCGGCGCCGCGGCTCGTTGCCGCGCTGCTGCTGGTGATCGATTTCGTGGCGGCCGCGCCGCTGCTGCCGGATGCGTGGCGCAAGGCGGATCGCAAGGCCACTGCGGTGATCGTGCTCGGTGCGCTGATCGGCGTGCCCGTCGGCACCTATTTCCTCAGCGTGCTCGAGCCCGTCACCACGCGCTGGATCATCTCCTGCTTCGTCGCCGCGCTGCTGCTTCTGCTGCTGTCGGGCTGGCGCTATCGCGGCAAGGACCACGCCTGGCTCTCGGTCGGCATCGGCGGCCTCTCCGGCTTCTGCAGCGGCCTCGCGCAGACCGGTGGACCGCCGATCGTCGGCTACTGGCTCGGCCGCCCGATCGCGCCGATCGTCGCCCGCGCCAACATCCTGCTGTTCTTTGGCGCATCGGATTTCTTCTCGATGGTCAGCTACGCCGCCACCGGCCTGATCAGCCGCGAGTCGCTGGTGCTGTCGCTGATCGTCGGCCCGGTCTACGCCCTCGGCGTCGCCTTCGGCGCATCCCTATTCGGCCGCGCGAGTGAAAGGGTGTTTCGCGGGGTTTGCTATGCGCTGATCGCGATGGCGGTGATCTTTGGGCTGCCGGCGCTGGATGGCGTGCTGCGGTAGCTCTCTCCACGCGTCGTCCCAGCGAAGGCCGGGACCCATACCGCGTGATCTATCGGTTGTAGTCCGTAGAGGTACCGAACTACGAATCTTCGCCAAACCACGCTCTGTGGTTATGGGTCCCGGCCTTCGCCGGGACGACGGCGGAGTTTGTTGCCGCTTGGCTGCCCTACTGCCTCGCCCGCCGCTTCTTCGTCGACTGCGTCGGCACATCGGCCGGTTCGTCCTTGATCGCGCCGATCTTGCGGAGCGCGGCGTCCGCGGCGCGCTCGCCGCTTTCCCAGGCGCCGTCGACGGTGCCCCACAACGTCTCGTGGGTGGCTTCGCCGGCGAGGAACACATTGCCGATCGGCTCGGTCAGGATCCTTCGCGAGAGCTGACCGCCGGGCGCGGAGGCCGACATCGCACCCATCACGTAAGGCGAAGCGTTCCAGCGCGTCGCGCTGGTCTTCTGCACGGCAACCGCGGCCTCGCTGCCGAACAGCTTCGTGATCCATTCCTTCGCGAAAGCGGCCATCGCCTTCTCGCCCTGCTCGGAGAGATCGCGCCCGAACGAGCCGCCGACATCGATCGAGCACAACGAGGAGCCGCCGATATTGGCGTACATCAGCGCCGTGCGAGTCGAATTGCTCTGCTCGATCAGGATGTCGTCGCGCGACAGGCCGAGCGGATTGCCGGGGAGCTGCAGCACGATGTGGTCGTAGCTGCCGAGGGTGAGCTTTGAGGCTGCATCGAGCGTCCGCTTGGGGATGTCGGGCGCGAACTTGATCGCGCCCGATGTCAGCACGTTGGTCGAGACCGTGATGATGGCGGCGCGCGCGGCAATCTTGCCGCTCTGCGTCTCGACACTGACGTCGCGGTTGCTCCAGACGATCCGGCTCGCCGGCGTCGACAACGCGACCGGCGCCTGCTCGCCGAGCTTGGTGATCAGCGTGCCCAGCCCCTGGCGGCAGGCGATCGCAGCATTGCGGTCCTGCGCGCGCGCCTTGTCGATCGCGGACAGCTCCTTCAGGTCCTTGCCGCCAAAGCTCGCGCCCAGCATGAACTCGGTCGCCCCGGCCCAGTCGCCCAGGTCCTTCGGCAGCACGGACGCGCAGGAGGTGTCGAGCTTGCCGCGCGCGGCCTCGTCGATGGCACGGTTGGCACGGACCAGCGCCGCCAGAAACTCCTCGGTTTCGCCCGCGCGTGCGTTGCGGCGACCGATGCGCATCTTCTGGCCGGCCGGCGCGGGCAGCACGTCGAGCCCGGCGCTGCGCGCCAGGCGGATCATCGGATTGGTCTCGGGATTGTGCATCCAGCGCGCGCCGCGGTCGAACGGCACGTCAAAGGTCGTGGTATCCGTGATGCAGCGGCCGCCGACCTGCGAGGCCGCCTCCACCACCACGACCTTGCGATTGGCTGCCGTGATGCGCCGCGCTGCGGCAATTCCAGCCGCACCTGCGCCGATCACGACGATGTCGGCCTCGCGCGGCAGGGGCGCGGCGTTTGCGCGCAGCACCGGGAGCGCGGCAAGGGCCGCCGACGCCGAAAGGAAACCGCGGCGCGTGATTGTCATGTCATGGTTTCCGGAGACTTGCGGCAAACGGGAACAGCCCGCGAACCTTGCCGCATCTGATGTTGCACGGCAACCATCATGGTGAATCAATCGTGCTTGATCTCACAGAGTGATGAACCGAATGGCAACACGTTTCGACCATGATAGAGAAGGGAAAAAAGACGGCCGGAAAAGGCTGTGGGGGAGTTCGACATGGGGACGGTCCTTGATTCATTCGGCAAGCTGATTGCCGCGTACCTCTCGAAGGAGGTGCCGGGCTATGAGCCGTTCACGCCCAGCGACCCCGAGCATCTGCGCGGCGTCGTCGAGCCCGGCGACGTGCTGCTGGTCGAGGGCAACAACCGCATCTCCGGCATCATCAAATATCTGACGCAGTCGACCTGGTCGCATGCCGCGCTCTATGTCGGTCCGATCGAGGGCGCCGTGGAGCCCGACGGCGAGCCGCATGTCCTGATCGAGGCCAATATCGGCGAGGGCGTCACCTCGGCGCCGCTGTCGAAATATTTCCCGTATCATACCCGCCTCTGCCGCCCGGTCGGGCTGTCCTACGAGGACCGCACCACGGTCTGCCGCTATGCCATCAACCGCATCGGCTTCGGCTACGACACCAAGAACATCGTCGACCTGATGCGCTATCTGTTCCCGCTGCCGATACCGCAGCGTTGGCGGCGGCGCATGATCGCGATCGGCTCGGGCGATCCGACCAAGATCATCTGCTCGGCGCTGATCGCGCAGGCCTTCGACGCCGTGCGCTACCCGATCCTGCCGAAGATCACCAAAGCCGGCAGCCGCGCCGCCCGGCGCGAGATCCTGCACATCCGCGATTCCTCGCTGTACATGCCCCGCGACTTCGACATCTCACCCTATTTCGAGGTGGTGAAGCCGACCATCGTCAACGGATTCGACTACACCGCCCTGCACTGGGCCGACAAGCAAAAGCCGCTCGAGGAGGTGGCGGGCACTTTCAGTGTGTTTCCAGAAACGCTCCGTGCGCCGCCGCTCGTTCCTGAGGCGATTGACGAAGAAGCGCCGGATGAAGTTCCGGCTGAAGAAGTGAGCGCGCAGCCGGCGGAGATCACCGCCGCGTTCTCCGAGCACTTTGTGCTGCTGAGCGAACTCGCGACGTACCGCGCCCGGGCGCGGGAGATGGCGGCGTAATCCTCGGTGTCGTCCCGGCGAAGGCCGGGACCCATACCGCGGAATCTTTCCGTCGTGGACGGTCTTTGTACCGACGTAGGAATCAACTTCTAGTCTTCGCCAAACCACTTCCTGTGGTTATGGGTCCCGGTCTTCGCCGGGACGACGCGGAGATATTGTGCGCACCTCATAGGCGGCAGCGCACGCCCCTACCTTTCCGCCCGTCCGATCACCGCCATCAGCTCCGCGATCTTCGCGCGCTGGTCGGCCTTGTCGCCGCTCGAGATGGCGTGCTCGACGCAATGGGCGACGTGGTCCTTCAGAACCTCCTCCTCGACCCGGCGCAGCGCGGCGCGCACCGCCGAGATCTGCGTCACGATGTCGATGCAGTAGCGGTCTTCCTCGACCATCTTCGAGAGACCACGAACCTGGCCCTCGATCCGGCCGAGACGTTTTCCGACGGATGCCTTGATGTCCTTGCGCATGAGGTCTATATACCCCTACCGGGTATGGGTTGCAAGACCCGCTGAAAGGCCGGAGCATGGGAATGAACAAGAACGAACACGGGCATCATCACGACGCGGATACGCATTCCGGATGCGGCTGTTCCGCAAAAGCTGCACCGCCAGCCGCGAAGCCCGGGGCCTCCTCATGCTGCGGCGGCCACGACGATCATTCCGGCCATGCCCATCATCACGCCCATGACCACGGCCCAACGACGACAAAGGTCCTCGATCCCGTCTGCGGCATGACGGTCGATCCGGCGACCTCGAAGCATCGCTTCGAGCATCACGGCGAGACCTTCCACTTCTGCTCGGCTGGCTGCCGCACCAAATTCGCCGCCGATCCCGCCAAGTATCTTGCGAAGGAGAAGGCGCCCGAGCCCGAGATGCCCGCGGGCACGATCTACACCTGCCCGATGCATCCCGAGATCCGTCAGGTCGGTCCCGGCAGCTGCCCGATCTGCGGCATGGCGCTGGAGCCGGAGGTCGCAAGCCTGGAGACCGGCCCCAATCCGGAGCTCGCCGACATGACGCGGCGGTTCTGGATCGGCGGCGTGCTGGCGCTGCCGGCGGTGGTGCTCGAGATGGGCGGCCATCTCGCAGGTCCGCACAACTGGATCGATCCGACGCTGTCGAACTGGATCCAGCTCGTCTTCGCCACACCCGTGGTGCTGTGGGCCGGCTGGCCGTTCTTCGTCCGCGGCTGGCAGTCGCTGCTGACGCGCAACCTCAACATGTTCACGCTGATCGCGATGGGCACCGGCGTTGCCTATGTCTACAGCGTCCTCGGAACCGTCACGCCGCAGATCTTCCCCGCGACCTTCCGCGGTCATGGCGGCGCGGTCGCGATCTATTTCGAGGCCGCGGCCGTCATCACCGTGCTGGTGCTGCTCGGCCAGGTGCTGGAGCTGCGCGCCCGCGACGCCACCTCGGGCGCGATCAAGGCGCTGTTGCAGCTAGCGCCCAAGACCGCGCGCCGCGTCGACGCCGATGGCAGCGAGCATGAGGTCGAGATCGATACGCTCCATGCCGGCGACCGCTTGCGCGTTCGTCCCGGCGAGAAGGTGCCGGTCGACGGTGTCATCCTGGAGGGGCGCTCCTCGCTCGATGAGTCCCTCGTCACTGGCGAATCCATGCCGGTCACCAAGGAAACCGGCGCAAAAGTCATCGCCGGCACGCTGAACCAGTCGGGCAGCTTCATCATGCGCGCCGACAAGGTCGGGCGCGAGACGCTGCTGTCGCAGATCGTGCAGATGGTTGCGGATGCGCAGCGCTCGCGCGCGCCGATCCAGCGTCTGGCCGACCAGGTCGCCGGCTGGTTCGTGCCGGCCGTGATCGTCGTTGCAATCGCCGCCTTTGCCGCATGGACCTGGTTCGGCCCGGAACCTCGCCTCGCCTTCGGCCTCGTCGCCGCTGTCAGCGTGCTGATCATCGCCTGCCCCTGTGCGCTGGGACTTGCGACCCCGATGTCGATCATGGTCGGCGTCGGCCGCGGCGCGCAAGCCGGCGTGCTGATCAAGAACGCCGAAGCGCTGGAGCGGATGGAGAAGATCGACACGCTGGTGGTCGACAAAACAGGCACGCTGACCGAGGGCAAGCCCAAGGTGGTCGGAATCGTGCCGGCGTCCGGCTTTGCGGAAGACGACATCCTGCGCATTGCGGCCACCGTCGAGCGCGCCAGCGAGCATCCGCTCGCCGACGCCATCGTGCGCGCGGCGAAGGAGAGACAGCTCGCGCTCGGCCAGGTCGAGCAGTTCGATTCGCCGACCGGCAAGGGCGCGACCGGCAAGGTCGACGGCAAGACCGTCGTGCTCGGCAATGCCAGATATCTGTCATCGATCGGCATCGACACCACGACGCTCGACGCGGAGGCCGAACGGCTGCGCGGCGACGGCGCGACCGTGATCAACATGGCCATCGAAGGCCAGCTGGCCGGCCTGTTCGCGATCGCCGATCCGGTCAAGGCCTCGACGCCGGAGGCGCTGAAGGCGCTGGCCGACGAAGGCATCAAGGTCATCATGCTGACCGGCGACAACCGCACGACGGCAGAGGCCGTGGCGCGCCGGCTCGGCATCGCCGAGGTCGAGGCCGAGGTGCTGCCCGACCAGAAGAGCGCGGTGGTCTCAAAGCTGCAGAAGGCCGGCCGCAGCGTCGCGATGGCCGGCGACGGCGTCAACGACGCCCCGGCGCTGGCCGCTGCCGAGGTCGGCATCGCCATGGGCACCGGCACGGACGTCGCCATGGAAAGCGCCGGCGTCACCCTGCTCAAGGGCGATCTCGTGGGCATCGTGCGGGCGCGAAAACTGTCGCAGGCGACGATGAGCAACATCCGCCAGAACCTGTTCTTCGCCTTCATCTACAACGCCGCCGGCATCCCGATCGCGGCCGGCATCCTCTACCCGGCGTTCGGCGTGCTGCTCTCCCCGATCATCGCGGCAGCGGCGATGGCGCTGTCCTCGGTGAGCGTGGTCGGCAACGCACTGCGGCTGCGTGCGACGCGGCTGTAAGACAACCAAGTTAAAATCGTAGCCCGGATGGAGCGCAGCGAAATCCGGGTTCTGCTAACATGCGGGCACTGTCCCGGATTGCGCTTCGCTCCATCCGGGCTACGCAGCAACGGATTGAGCAAGACGCGCGGAGAGGACCTGATGCAGCGGATTACGATCACGATCGAGGACGACCTCCTGGCGGAGATCGACGCCGCGGCGGAGGCGCGCGGCTACCAGAACCGCTCCGAGATTATCCGCGATCTCGCGCGCGCCGGGCTGCAGCAGAGCACGGAGGACACGGCACAGACCGGCCAATGCGTCGCCGGTCTCGTCTATGTCTACGACCACGCCGCGCGCGACCTGTCGAAACGGCTGGTGCAGGAATTCCACGGCCATCACGACCTCGCACTGGCGACGCTGCACGTCCACCTCGACGACAACAATTGCATGGAGATGACGGCGCTGCGCGGCGCCGCCGACGAGGTCAGGCATTTCGCCGACCACATCATCGCCGAACGCGGCGTGCGCTACGGCCGCGTGGTGATGATTCCGACCGGCGACGGCAAGCAGGCGAAGGCGCGCAAGCACGGGCACCGGCACGAGTAGGTCGGATCTTACCCTCCCCTGGAGGGGGAGGGTAAGCAAGGGCTCGCGCCGCGTTCGCGGCCGACGGCAGCGCGGCCAGCCACCCTTGCCGAAGCCACGTTGCATGTCTACCTCTCGCGGATAATCTACCTCAGAGGAACCCCCATGCTGGATGCCGCCGTGAAGGCGCTGTCGCAAATGATCTCGCCGCCGATGCGCACGATCCTGTGGCGATCGATCGGGCTCGCGCTCGTGCTGATCACCGTGCTGGCGATCGGCCTGCAGCGGCTGCTCAGCTGGTTTGCGACCTCTGGCGAGGTCTGGCTGGAGGGCCTGCTCGGGCCGGGCTGGCACTCCTCGCTCGAAGTTTTGTCCTGGATCGTCTCGATCGCGGCGGGGCTTGGCGTCGTGTTCGGCGGCATCTTCCTGATGCCGGCGATCACCTCGCTGGTGGCGAGCCTGTTCGTCGACGACGTCGCCGACATCGTCGAGCGCGAGCACTATCCCGCCGAGCGGCCGGGTGTCGCGCTGCCATTCAGCCAGGCGATCTTCGAGGGCGTCAAGACGGCGCTACTGGCCATCCTGGTTTATCTCGCTGCGCTGCCGCTGGTGTTGTTCGCCGGCGCCGGCTTCCTGATCTTCTTCATCGCTGCCGCCTGGCTCCTGGGCCGCGAATATTTCGAGCTCGCCGCGATGCGCTTCCGCTCCCCGGAGGAAGCCAAGGCGATGCGGCGCGACAATGCCGCGACCATCTTCACCGCGGGCCTCTTCATAGCGGCCTTCGTCTCGATCCCGATCGTCAATCTGGCGACGCCGATCTTCGGCATGGCCTTCATGGTCCACATGCACAAGCGCCTGTCAGGCCCGCGCCCGGAGCTGATCGAGCCGGCGCGTCAGATGCGCTGACGACGGCGGGCGCGCGGCCTGCTCAGACCGTCTTCTCCGGCCAGCGGCAGAGATCGTTGATCAGGCACACCTCGCAGCGCGGCTTGCGTGCGAGGCAGGTATAGCGGCCGTGCAGGATCAGCCAGTGATGCGCATGCAGCATGAACTCGGCCGGGATCACCTTTTCGAGGCCGAGCTCGACGTCGAGCGGCGTCTTGCCGGGCGCAAGTCCCGTGCGATTGCCTACGCGGAAGACATGCGTGTCCACCGCCATCGTGTGCTCGCCGAAGGCCATGTTGAGCACGACATTGGCGGTCTTGCGCCCCGCACCGGGCAATGACTCGATCTCCGCGCGCGTGCGCGGCACCTCGCCGCCGAAATCGCTGAGCACTTTTGCCGAGAGCGCGATGACGTTCTTCGCCTTGGTGCGATAGAGGCCGATGGTCTTGATGTAATCGCGCAAGCGCTCCTCGCCGAGGTCGAGCATCTTCTGCGGTGTATCGGCGACCTCGAACAACGCGCGCGTCGCCTTGTTGACGCCGGCATCGGTCGCCTGCGCCGACAGCACCACCGCGACCAGCAGCGTGAACGGGTTGACGTGCTCGAGCTCGCCCTTCGGCTCCGGATTGGCCTTGCGGAAGCGGCTGAACACCTCGTGGATCTCCGCCGGCGTCCAAGGTTTCATCGCCTTGAGGGATTTCTTTGCCGGGGCTCTCGGCTTCGCGGCGGCCGCCTTTGCCTTTTTCTTCGGCACGGCGGCTTTGCGCGGGACCGGCTTACGGGTGATTTTCGCCATGATCGGGATATACTGAGGGACGATGAGCACAGGCAACGAAATTGAGCGCAAGGTCTTTGAAGATCAGCACGAGGTGCAGATCTTCTCCGCGCTGCTGACGCCGCACCGCTCGCTGAACCGCACCGGCTTCCTCGCCGTCATGCTGTTCCTGAGCGTCGTCAGCTTTGCCACCGGCCTCGCCTTCCTGTTGAAGGGCGCCTGGCCCGTGCTCGGCTTCTTTGGTCTCGACGTGCTCGTGGTCTGGTGGGCCTTCAGGGTCAATTTCGGCACAGGGCGGGCGCGCGAGGAGATCACCGTCACGACCTCCGAGCTGCGGGTGCGGCGCATCAGCCATCGCGGTCAGGTCGCCGAATGGACCTTCAATCCGCTCTGGGTCCGCCTCGACATGGAAGTCGACGAGGATTTCGGCATCGAGCATCTCTACCTGATCTCGCGCGGCCACCAGATCCAGCTCGCAAGGTTCCTCGGACCTGAGGAAAAGGCAAGTTTTTACAAAGGCTTGGTTGAGGCACTGAACGCCGCCAAGCGTGGGCCGACCTACAACCCGATCAGCTGATCCCAGTCGGAAATCGGGTGGTTTCAGAGCCTCCCCTCTCCTACATTTCCGGTCATGATGACACTCGCAATCCATGACCAGCGCCTGGCCAAGCCGGGCCCCCAGAACGCCGCGCTGCGGGATTACGATTCCGTGCGCCGGGCGATCGCGTTCATCTCGGAGAACTGGCGCGCGCAGCCGACCATCGAGGCGATGGCGGATGCGGCCGGCGTCACGCCCGATGAGCTGCACCATCTGTTCCGCCGCTGGGCCTCGATCACGCCGAAGGCTTTCATGCAGGCGCTCACACTCGACCATGCCAAGGGACTGCTGCGGGATTCCGCCAGCATTCTCGACGCCGCGCTCGACTCCGGCCTGTCAGGGCCGGGCCGGCTGCACGATCTCTTCGTCACCCATGAAGCGATGTCGCCGGGCGAATGGAAGAACGGCGGCGCGGGGCTCACCTTGCGCTACGGCTTCCACCCCTCGCCGTTCGGCACCGCCATCGTGATCGCGACCGACCGCGGCCTCTCGGGCCTCGCCTTCGCCGATCATGGCGAAGAGAAGATCGCGCTCGCCGACATGACGCGGCGCTGGCCGAAGGCGACCTATGTCGAAGATCACGAAGGCACCGCGCCGCTCGCCGCGCGCATCTTCGACCCGAAACTCTGGCGGCCCGACCAGCCGCTGCGCATCGTCCTGATCGGCACCGATTTCGAGGTGCGGGTGTGGGAGACGCTGCTGAAGATTCCGATGGGCCGCGCGGTGTCCTATTCCGACATCGCCTGCAACATCGACAGCCCGAAGGCCTCGCGCGCCGTCGGCGCTGCGGTCGGCAAGAACCCGGTCTCGTTCGTCGTGCCCTGCCACCGCGCACTCGGCAAGAGCGGCACGCTCACCGGCTACCACTGGGGCATCACCCGCAAGCAGGCGATGCTGGGCTGGGAAGCCGGGCGGGTCGGGGTGCAGTGATTTATTCAATGTCGTTCCGGGGCGATGCGGAGCATCGAACCCGGAACCTCGAGATTCCGGGTTCGCCCGTCGGGCGCCCCGGAATAACGGCGTCTATCAACCCGCCAGCTATCGTAGGGTGGGCAAAGGCGCATAGCGCCGTGCCCACCATCTCTCTCAATCGCTGACGGAGCGTGGCACGCTTCGCTTTGCCCACCCTACGAGCGCGCGTCTGCCGCGACGTTTAGCCCGCCAGATCCAGCTTCGAGGCCACGGTCGAATCCGCATTGAGCCGGTAGATGATCGGCACGCCGGTGGCGAGCTCGCGCTTCAAAATGCCTTCCGGCGACAGCTTCTCCAGCACCATGATCAGCGCGCGCAGCGAATTGCCGTGGGCAGCGACCAGCGTGCGCTTGCCGTTGAGCACGGCGGGCAGGATCTCCTGCACGTAGTAGGGCAATGCGCGCGCGAGCGTGTCCTTCAGGCTTTCGCCGCCGGGCGGCGGCACGTCGTAGGAGCGGCGCCAGACATGCACCTGCTCCTCGCCCCACTTCTTGCGCGCATCGTCCTTGTTGAGGCCGGAGAGATCGCCATAGTCGCGCTCGTTCAGCGCGAGGTCCTTCGAGGTCGGCAGGCCCTCCTGGCCGAGCTCGCCGAGGATGAGATCGAGCGTGTGCTGCGCGCGCGTCAGCACCGAAGTGAAGGCGACGTCGAACACGAGGCCCTGCGCCTTCAACTTGCGGCCGGCTTCCTTGGCTTCCTTCACGCCGAGCTCGGTGAGGTCGGGGTCCTTCCAGCCCGTGAACAGGTTCTTCAGATTCCATTCGCTCTGGCCGTGGCGCACGAGCACGAGGAGACGTTCGCTCATTGACTGCTTTCCGTTGGGTTCGATCAGAAATCGGCGAGGCCGAGCACGTCGGCCATGGAGTAGTGCCCCGGCGCCTTGCCATGCGCCCACAGCGCCGCCTTGAGCGCGCCGTGCGCGAACAGCATGCGGTCCTCGGCCTGGTGCGACAGCGTCAGACGCTCGAACGGCCCAAGGAAGGTCACACTGTGGTCGCCGGCGACGGTGCCGCCGCGCAAGGAGGCGAAACCGATATTGCCCGGCCGGCGCGCGCCGGTGATGCCGTCACGGCCGCGCTCGGAATGTTCATCGAGGGTGACGCCGCGGCCGCTGGCTGCCGCCTGCCCCAGCATCAGCGCCGTGCCCGAGGGCGCATCGACCTTCATGCGGTGATGGGTCTCGACGATCTCGATGTCAAAGCTCTGGTCGAGCGCCTTGGCGACACGCTTGACCACGGCGGCGAGCAGATTGACGCCCAGGCTCATATTGCCCGACTGCACCACGACCGCGCGATTGGTGACGCTCTTGATCACGGCATTGTCGGAACCGGACAGCCCGGTGGTGCCGATGACATGCACGAGGCCGCGCTCGGCGGCGATCGCGAGATTGGCGATGGTCGCGGCCGGCACGGTGAAATCGAGGATGCCGTCGGCGTCCTTCGACATCGCCCAGAGATCGGCGGAGAGCTTGATGCCATTGGCAGGCAGGCCAGCAAGCACGCCGGCATCCTTGCCGAGCAGATCGGAGCCCGGCGCCTCCAGCGCGCCCGCCAGCACCGCGCCTTTGCTCTCGGCAATCGCCCGCACCAGCGCGCGGCCCATCCGGCCGCCGGCTCCTGCAACAATCAAGCGCATGTCGGACATGGTGTGATCCCTTTCGGAGGCCGTTGTAGCGGGGGGATGCAGTTCCGGCAACCGAGGCCCACGAACACGCGGCATGCTCCCACCCTCCCCTGGAGGGGGAGGGTCGATCGCGCGCAGCGCGAGCGGGGTGGGGTGACGGTCCCTCCGCGACGAACAGTGCCCGAGTGGAGAGATCACCCCACCCCGTCACGCAATCTCGCTTCGCTCGATTACGTGCCGACCCTCCCCCTCCAGGGGAGGGTAAGAGAGCGCCGCAATCGAAATCTACGACTCCGACGGCTGCGGGCCGTCATAGCCCTCGATGATGATGAGGTCGGCGATCGAGTGCGGCGCGCGTACCTTGATGTTGGCCTGGTATTCCGGCGAGTTGTAGCAGGCGATTGCAGCCTCGTAGTTCGGGAATTCAATCACCACGTTGCGGGTCCGACTCTGGCCTTCGACCGAGGTGAAGCGGCCGCCACGGACGACATAACGGCCGCCGTGCTTCTTGAAGATCGCGAGATTGGCGACGGCGTAGGGCTTGTAGCCCTCGTCATTGCTCACATCGACGCGTCCGATCCAATAGCCCTTTGCCATTGTTCTTCTCCCTTGTTGCTGCTGGTTAGCCGAGAGCTTGCGCGATCTCAGCGTGGATGGCGTCTGCGACAGCCCTGGGGTCAGCGGCTTCCACCACCGGGCGCCCGACGACGAGATAATCGGCGCCCGCGGTGATCGCGCGGCCCGGCGTCATGATGCGCTTCTGGTCGCCGCTGGCCGCGCCCGCCGGGCGGATGCCGGGGGTGACGAGGCTCATCTGATGGCCGACGATTTTTCGCAGGGCTCCGACTTCTTCGGGCGAGGACACGAGGCCATCGACGCCGAGCACCTGCGCCTGCTGCGCGCGCGCCTCGACCAGCTCGGAGACGCTGAGCCGATAACCGGCGGCGTGCAGATCATCGTCGTTGTAGGAGGTCAGCACCGTGACGGCGAGAATCTTCAGGCTGGCGCTGCCGCGGCCTTCGACGGCGCCCTTCATGGTCTGCGGATAGGCGTGCACGGTGACGAAGGTCGCACCCAGCCTGGCGACGCTCTCCACACCACGCGTCACCGTGTTGCCGATGTCGTGCATCTTGAGATCGGCAAAAACCTTCTTGCCCTTGTCGGCGAGCTTGCCGATCAGCGGCAAGCCGCCGGCATAGGCGAGCTGATAGCCGATCTTGTAGAACGAGACGCTGTCGCCGAGCTTCGCGATCATCGCCTCCGCGGCATCAACGCTCGGCAGATCGAGCGCAACGATCAGGCGGTCTTTCGGGGCGATTTCGGCTGGCGTCATGTCACCTCACATCATGCGTTGGGAAACGTCGATCAACTGCGCGACCAGCTCCTTCAACGCGGCGATATCGCCCTCGTTCTTCAGCCGGTCCATATCGTCATAGGCCTGGTCGGCAAAGGCGAGCGCGAGCTGGCTGGCAATCACATTGGCGTGGCAGGAGGTCAGGATCAGGCGCAATGCCTGCAGCGCGCGGGCGGCACCTAACCGGCTCTGCGAAGCGCCGGCGAGTGCAAAGGTGCGATCGCGGAACACCGCCCCGCGCGCCTCGTGCAGATCGTGGACGCGGCTGACCCAGTCGATCGCATTCTTGAGCAGCGGCGGCACCGAGGCATTGTATTCGGGCGAGACGATCAGCACGCCGTGATGCGCGCCGATCATGCGCTTGAGATTGATCGCGTTCTTGGGCACGCCGGACTTGGCCTGGAGATCGCCGTCATAGATCGGCAGCGGAAAATCGGCGAGCGAGATGCGGGTGACGTCGACGCCGGCCCGCGCGAACTCATAGGCAATGACCGCCGCCAGCTTCGCATTGTGCGAGCCGGTGCGCAGCGAGCCGGGAATGACCAGGATTTTAGGTGCGGACATCCGCTTCCATGCGTTCGGCGAAACGAGCCCGCCGCGCAAAGAGCAACGCCGGCGGAATTAGTCCTTGCGATACACCCAGACGCGGGCCGGCGGAAGGTTCATCCAGATCCGTTCCGAGGCCTCTGTGGACACGCCGGGCAGCGATTTCGGGATCGGCGGCACCACCGCATAGGTGAACTGAACGAAGGGCGCGCCGGGCGCGAGCGCCGTGAAGGCATCGCGAATGAGCCGCAGCCGCGTCAGCATCGGTTTCGTGACCAGCGGGAGGCCCGAGACAACCGCACCGGCGGGCGCGCCGAGCACGTTCCAGAGCGTGTCGCGCAGGCGGTAGGCATCGCCCTGTACGACCTTGGCTTGCGGGTAACGGTCGCGCAGCAGCGCGCAGAAGCCGGGATTGTATTCGACGAGGACGAGACGCTTCTGGTCGACACCACGCTCGATCAGCGCCGAGGTGATGGCGCCGGTGCCGGGCCCGAGCTCGACCACCGGTGCGTCGGAATCGACGTCGACGTAATGGGCCATGGTCCGGGCCAAGAGCTTGCCCGACGGCATCACCGCGCCCATGTGGAGGGGCTTTTCGATCCACGATCTCAGAAAGCGCACCTCGTCGTCGAGACGAGGCTTCTTCAACGCACGCGCGGACGATGGCAATGGCATGTCAGGACCGGACGGGACCGCGGGACGCGGCGTGTCAGAAAATGGTCATAAACAGGTATAGGCCGCAGGCGATACGGTCAAGCCGAGTCAGCCCGCCCGATTACCGAAGAAGTCCTTGACCTTGGCGAAGAAACCCTCGGATTCCGGCTGGGTGTTACCGGAGGAGAGCTTTTCGAACTCGGCCAGCAATTCCTGCTGCTTCTTGGTGAGGTTCTGCGGGGTCTCGACCACGACTTGAACGTACATGTCGCCGGTCTGGCGCGAGCGCAGCACCGGCATGCCTTTTGATGCAATGCGGAATCGACGGTTGGACTGGGTCCCGGCCGGCACCTTCACCTTGGCCTTGGCCTTGTCGATGGTCGGCACCTCGAATTCACCGCCAAGCGCGGCCGTCACCATCGAGATCGGCACTCGGCAATGCAAATCGGCGCCGTCGCGCTGGAAGAACTGGTGCTGGGCCAGCGACAGGAAGATGTAGAGGTCGCCCGGCGGACCACCACGGACGCCGGCCTCGCCTTCGCCGGCGAGCCTGATCCTCGTGCCATCCTCGACACCTTGGGGAATGTTGACCGAGAGCGTGCGCTCGCGGGTGACGCGGCCCTGGCCCGAGCAGGACGGGCAGGCGTCCTCGATCATCTGGCCACGGCCCTGGCAGCCCGGGCAGGTGCGTTCGAGCGTGAAGAAGCCCTGCGACTGCCGCACGCGGCCAGCGCCGCCGCAGGTCGAGCAGGTCTTCGGCTTGGTGCCGGCCTTGGCGCCGATGCCCGAGCAGGCCTCGCAGGTGACCGAGACCGGGATCTCGATCTGCGCGGTCTTGCCGCCAAAGGCTTCCTCGAGCGTGATCTCCATGTTGTAGCGCAGATCGGCGCCGCGCTCGCGGCCGCCGCGGCCGCGCTGTCCGGCCATGCCGAACAGATCTTCGAAAATGTCGGAGAAGGAGGAGGCGAAGCCTGCGCCGAAACCGGCGCCACCGCCGCCCTGCTCGAAGGCCGCATGGCCGAAGCGGTCATAGGCCGCGCGCTTGTCCTTGTCCTTCAGGACCTCGTAGGCCTCGTTGATTTCCTTGAACTTGACCTCGCTGGTATCGTCCCCGGGATTGCGGTCGGGGTGGAACTTCATCGCCAGCTTGCGGAAGGACGATTTCAGGACGGAATCGTCAGCGGAGCGTTCGACTTCGAGGGTTTCGTAATAGCAGCGCTTGGTGGACATGGCGGGCTCGGTCTATCCAATCGCGAGTCAAGTCGGAGCGAAACGATGTCGCCACGCGACCATATAGGCAGCCTTCCGCCTTGCGGCAGAGGGCGACACAGCGGCGTTGAGAATAACGGCTGGGAATTGATCGATCGTAACGGGGCTGACTTTAGAAGCGTCTTGGCCCGTCCGTCCCGACACGACGGCCTCCCCCGTGAGGGAGGAGGCCGGTAGCGCGTGTGGGGTGCAAGCCGTCCGCATCATGACCCTCTCAGGGTTCAGGCGGACTTCTTGTTGTTCTTGTCGTCGTCGACTTCGGTGAACTCCGCGTCGACGACGTCGTCCTTGGCCGCGTCCTTCTTGGCGTCGGCCTCGGCCTGCTGCTTGTACATGGCCTCGCCGAGCTTCATCGAAGCCTGCGCCAGCGTCTGGGTCTTGGCCTTGATCGCCTCGGCATCGTCGCCCTTCAGCGCTTCCTTGAGGTCGCTGACGGCATCCTCGATGGCGCGGCGCTCGGTCTCGGCGACCTTCGAACCGTGCTCGGCAAGAGCCTTCTCGGTCGAATGCACCAGACCATCCGCCTCGTTCTTGGCCGTGACGGCCTCGCGGCGCTTCTTGTCCGCCTCGGCATTGGCCTCGGCGTCCTTGACCATCTTCTCGATGTCGGCTTCCGACAGGCCGCCGGAGGCCTGGATGCGGATCTGCTGCTCCTTGCCGGTCGCCTTGTCCTTGGCCGAGACGTTGACGATGCCGTTGGCGTCGATGTCGAAGGTCACCTCGATCTGCGGCATGCCGCGCGGAGCCGGCGGAATACCCATCAGGTCGAACTGGCCGAGCATCTTGTTGTCGGCCGCCATTTCACGCTCGCCCTGGAAGACGCGGATGGTGACGGCATTCTGATTGTCCTCAGCCGTCGAGAACACCTGGCTCTTCTTGGTCGGGATCGTGGTGTTGCGGTCGATGATGCGGGTGAACACGCCGCCCAGCGTCTCGATGCCCAGCGACAGCGGGGTCACGTCGAGCAGCAGCACGTCCTTGACGTCGCCCTGGAGCACGCCGGCCTGGATCGCGGCACCGATCGCCACGACTTCGTCCGGGTTGACGCCCTTGTGCGGCTCCTTGCCGAACAGCTGCTTCACGACTTCCTGGACCTTCGGCATGCGCGACATGCCGCCGACCAGCACCACTTCGCCGATCTCACCGGCAGTGACGCCGGCGTCCTTCAGGGCCTTGCGGCAGGGCTCGACGGTCTTCTGGATGAGGTCGTCGACCAGCGCCTCGAACTTGGCGCGGGTGAGCTTCATCGTCAGATGCTTCGGGCCGGTCTGGTCCGCGGTGATGAAGGGCAGGTTGATCTCGGTCTGCGTCGTCGACGACAGCTCGATCTTGGCCTTTTCAGCGGCTTCCTTCAGGCGCTGCAGCGCGAGCTTGTCGTTGCGCAGGTTGATGCCCTGCTCCTTCTGGAACTCGTCGGCGAGATAGCCGACCAGTCGCATGTCGAAATCTTCACCGCCGAGGAAGGTGTCGCCGTTGGTCGACTTCACCTCGAACACGCCGTCGCCGATTTCGAGAATGGAGATATCGAAGGTGCCGCCGCCGAGGTCGTACACGGCGATCGTGCCGGCCTTGGTCTTGTCGAGGCCATAGGCGAGCGCGGCCGCGGTCGGCTCGTTGATGATGCGCAGCACTTCAAGGCCCGCGATCTTGCCGGCGTCCTTGGTCGCCTGGCGCTGGGCGTCGTTGAAGTAGGCGGGAACGGTGATGACGGCCTGGTCGACCTTCTGGCCGAGATGGGCTTCCGCGGTCTCCTTCATCTTCTGCAGGATGAACGCCGAGACCTGCGAGGGCGAGTAGGTCTGGCCGTCGGCCTCGACCCAGGCGTCGCCGTTGGAAGCCTTCACGATCTTGTACGGAACGAGCTTCTTGTCCTTCTCGACCATCGGGTCGTCGTAGCGGCGGCCGATCAGGCGCTTCACTGCGAAGAACGTACGCTCGGGATTGGTAACGGCCTGGCGCTTGGCAGGCTGGCCGACGAGGCGCTCACCGTCGTCCGTCACGGCGACGATCGAAGGCGTCGTGCGCATGCCTTCGGAATTCTCGATAACTTTGGCGTTTTTGCCATCCATCACGGCGACGCACGAGTTCGTGGTGCCGAGGTCGATCCCAATGACCTTTCCCATGGTCCTGATATCCTTCTTTTTGCGGCAGGTTGGCTGGGCCCAGAAGGCACCCGAACCGAAACCCCCTAAGATCAAACATCCGCGATATTGCGATGATTGAGGCTCATATAGGAGGGGGGGAGGGGGCCGCAAGGACCGAAGCAACGTTTCGGCCGTGAAAACATTGGGTTTTAGGAGCTGATATCCGGGCTCAACCGCCCTTGCGGGTGAGGAAATATTAACAGGTGCGGAGATCCGCCACCCCCGCCGCGTGATCCGCCACACCCTGTTACGGCGGGGCCAAACCCGCTAAAAGGCGGGCCGGCCGACAGCCGCGCCAAGGCGGCTTCGCGCGACAATGCGGCCCGGTGGAAGACCATCGAACGGCCTCAATGTGAACCAATCAGAGTGCCCATGAAGCTGATCCGCCCCCTCGCCGCGCTCGCCTTTCTCATCGCCTCCGCGCTTCCGGCCCTGGCTGCCGACGCCGTCTTCCCGCCCGGCCTGCGCCTCGGCATGGTGCCGCTGGTCGGCCTCAGCACGGCAAAAACCTTTCCGGGCTTCGAGAGCGAGGACGGCAGCGTCAAGGTGCTGATCACCGAGCTGCCGCCGGCGGCCTATGGCGAGGTCGTGAGCGCCTTCAACTCCAATCCGGCCGGCGCTGGCGGCGTCAAGCAGGACAAGATCGAGAGTCCCGCGGGCCTTGCCTATTTCACCACCGAGAGCGGCAAGGCCGGCGAGACCCCGGTGAAGCGCTACTCGATGATCGTGCCGGGCGCCGGCTTCTCCGGCTATGTCGCGGTGCAGATCCCGGAGAATGCGACCAAGATCTATACCGACGAGGCGGTGCGGCAGATGTTTGCGAGCGCCACGACCCGCAAGCAGGTCTCGGCCGAAGAGCAGATCGCGCTGATGCCGTTCAAGATCACCGATCTCGCCGACTTCAAGGACATCCGCACGCTGGCGCCGGGCTCGAGCATCATCCTGGCCGACGGCAACGAGAGCGCAGGCTATGAGTCGAAGCCGTTCATGATCCTCGGCCTGATCGGCGCCACACCGCAAGCCGCCGACGATCGCGCTCGTTTCGCCCAGGAGGCCGCGCTGCAGATCCCCGGCGTGCGCGAATCCCGCGTCACCATGTCGGAGCCGATCCGCATCAACGGCCAGCAGGGTTTTGAGACCCGGATCGACGGCGTCAGCGGCAAGGACAAGACGCCGGTGACCGTGGTGCAGTGGATCCGCTTCTCGAGCGGCGGCGCCTCGCTGCGCATCATCGCCAGCGCCCCGCGCGACCAGTGGCAAGCCGCCTTCACCCGCTTCCGCGCCGTGCGCGACGGGATTCAGCCGAAGGGGTAGGCACGCTCGTCCAACAACCCCGGTGTCGTCCCGGCGAAGGCCGGGACCCATAACCACCGGGAGTAGTTGCAGGGCGAGCTGGTAACTCCGAGTCTTCGCAAAACTATTGTTGCGGCGTATGGGTCCCGGCCTTCGCCGGGACGACGACGCGTTGGCTGGCAGCCCAACCCCTCACCAATACCGGCTGCATTTTCGGGCTTCTGTTCGTATACGAACGGAACTAGGCTTCCCTCCCGTTGGATCATCCTGGAGGGAGACGAACGATGCTGGATCGGCGACAAATCCTCGCGGCGCTTGGAACGACGGCGCTGGCAACCCTCGCGCCAACCGCGCTGCCTGCAGCGGCATCGATCAAGCCGGACGATGCGTCCGCGCTGCTCGTGATCGACGTGCAGAACTGCTTCCTCCCCGGCGGCAGTCTCGCGGTGAAGGAAGGCGAGCAGGTGGTGCCCGTCATCAACAGAATCGCAAAAGCATTTTCGAACGTGGTGATGACGCAGGACTGGCACACGCCCGGCCACGTGTCGTTTGCGTCAGTCCACTCCGGCAAGAAGCCGTTCGAGACCATCGATCTTCCTTACGGCAAGCAGGTGCTGTGGCCGGACCATTGCGTGCAGGGCACCGATGGTGCGGCGCTATCGAAGGACCTGTCGATCCCGCACGCCGAGCTCATCATCCGCAAGGGCTTTCACAAGGACGTCGACAGCTACTCGGCCTTCCTCGAAGCCGACGGCAAGACCTCGACGGGTCTCGCCGGCTACCTGAAGGGCCGCAAGATCAAGCGCGTCTTCGTCGCTGGCCTTGCGACGGATTTCTGCGTCGCCTGGACCGCGCTGGACGCGCGCAAGGCCGGCTTCGAGGTCTATGTGGTGGAAGACGCCTGCCGCGGCATCGACACCCAGGGCTCGCTGGCAAAGGCCTGGGCCGACATGGCCAAGGCCGGCGTGAAGCGGATTCAGTCGAGCGATATTGCGGTGAGCGCGTAGGTGCCAATCAGTCATTCCGGGGCGATGCGCAGCATCGAACTCCGGTGCGCAATTGCGCACCTGAGAACCTCGAGATTCCGGGTTCGGCTCTGCGAGCCGCCCCGGAATGACGTCAACACTCAGTTCGTCGCGCCGCTCGACTCGTTGTTGTTCGCCGCAGGCGCGGCCTTCGCGCCGCCCTTGGCGACACCGACGAGGGCCGGGCGCAGCACGCGGTCGCCGATGGTGTAGCCGGCCTGCATGATCTGCACCACGGTGCCCGACGGCACCGACGCATCAGGCACCTCGTACATCGCCTGGTGGAAGTTCGGGTCGAACTTCTGGCCCAGCGGATCGAGCTTCTTCACGCCGTGCTTTTCCAGCGCGTTGAGCAGCGAGCGCTCGGTGAGCTCGACGCCCTCGATCAGCGAGATCAGGCCGGGATCGGCGGTGGCACGGGCCTCGGCCGGAACGGCATCGAGCGCGCGCTGGAGATTGTCGGCGATGTCGAGCACGTCGCGGGCAAAACCGGTGATGCCGTAGAGGCGGGCGTCAGCGACCTCCTTGGTGGTGCGCTTGCGCAAATTCTCCATCTCGGCCAGCGTCCGCAGCATGCGGTCACGCGCCTCGGCGGCTTCCTTCTGCAACATTTCGACCGAGCCGGGCTCGGGATCGTCGGGCATGATGTAGGGTTTTGACACCACGGGCTCGCCGGTCGCTGCAGTCGTGTCTTCGGGTTGCCGGTCTTGCTCGGTCATCGGCTCTAATCTCGAACTCGTTTCCAGGGATTGTTGGCCCGGATATCGTGCCTAAGCGCGCGAAAATCAAGCGCCCGTGATCGGCGCAAATGCCGGTCAGCCCCCCAGAAGCCGGCTGACGATGCGGGCGGCATAGTCCACGGTCGGGATCACGCGGGCGTAATTCAGCCGCGTCGGCCCGATCACGCCCAAAACACCGACGATGTGGCCGGCGGCATCCCGATACGGCGAGATGATGGTGGAGGAGCCCGACAGGGAAAACAGCTTGTTCTCCGAACCGATGAAGATGCGCACGCCTTCGGCGGTCTCGGCGCGGCCGAGCAGGTCGATCACGCCGCGCTTGGTCTCGAGATCGTCGAACAACAGGCGCACCCGCTCCAGATCCTCCAGCGCGTGCAGATCTTCCAGCAGATTGGCGTGGCCGCGGACGATGAGCTGGCGGTCCTCGCTCTCGCCGCCCGACCAGCTGGCGATACCGGCCGAGATCACTTTCTGTGTCAGCTGATCGAGCTCGGCGCGGGCTTGTCCGAGCGCGGTTTCGAGCTCGAGCCGCGCCTCGGCCAGGGTTCGGCCGCGAATCCGGGCATTGAGGAAATTGCCGGCTTCGGTGATCGCGGACGATGGAACTCCCGGCGGCAGCGTCAGCACGCGGTTTTCGACCTGGCCGTCCTCGCCGACCAGGATCACCAGCGCTTTTTCCGGTTCCAGGCGGACGAATTCGATGTGCTTGAGCCGGGCATTGGATTTCGGCGTCAAAACCACCGCCGCGGCGCGGGTCAGGCCCGACAGCCGCGTCAGCGCCTGGTCCAGCGCCGCCTCGACCGACTGGGCCTGGCCGACCGTGGCAAGCTGGCTCTGGATCGACTGCCGTTCGGCCTCGGTGAGATCGCCGACCTGCATCAGGGCGTCGACGAAGAAGCGCAGCCCGAGTTCCGTCGGCAACCGGCCCGCCGAGGTGTGCGGGGCATAGATCAGGCCGAGCTGTTCCAGGTCCGCCATGACGTTGCGGACCGAGGCCGGCGACAGCGGCATGGCGATCAGGCGGGAAATGTTGCGCGAGCCGACCGGCTCGCCGGTCGCGAGATAGCTTTCGACAATTTGACGAAAGATGTCGCGGGAACGCTCGTTGAGTTGGGCGAGGCCTGCGCGCGGCGCGATCAGATGGATCGGATCGTGATGGGCCACAGACGGTAACTCCTCTCAGATGCTCATAATTTGTCCATCCGGGACGGTTCTGACAAGCGTGGCGTTTGCGGGGTGGAAAACCGGGGGCGTATAAGCGCCGATCTTCCCCCTTGCCGCATACCCTCACCCCCCCTACAAGCACCGCGAACAGCCCTTTTCCGAGAGTTTTGGAGGATTTCCCATGCGGCCAAGCCGCCGTGCGCCCGACGAATTGCGCCCCGTGACGCTGGAGCGCGGCGTGGTCAAATATGCGGAAGGCTCGTGCCTGGTGAAATTCGGCGACACCCATGTGCTGGTCACCGCTACGCTGGAAGACCGCCTGCCGCCGTGGCTGAAGGGCCAGGGCCGCGGCTGGGTCACCGCCGAATACGGCATGCTGCCGCGCGCGACCTCCGAACGCACCCGCCGCGAGGCCTCGGCCGGCAAGCAGAGCGGCCGCACGGTCGAGATCCAGCGCCTGATCGGGCGCTCGCTTCGCACCATCGTCGACCTCGAAGCGCTCGGCGAGCGCCAGATCACGGTCGATTGCGACGTGCTCCAGGCCGACGGCGGCACGCGCACGGCCTCGATCACCGGCGCCTGGGTCGCGCTCGCCGACTGCATCAGCTGGATGAAGGCGCGCAACATGATCAAGGCCAACGTGATGCGCGACAACGTCGCCGCGATCTCCTGCGGCATCTACAACGGCACGCCGGTGCTCGACCTCGACTATGCCGAGGATTCGGAAGCCCAGACCGACGCCAATTTCGTCATGACCGGCGATGGCCGCATCATCGAGGTGCAGGGCACCGCCGAACGCGAGCCGTTCACGGAAGCCGAGTTCCTGGCGCTGATGGCGCTGGCGCGCAAGGGCGTCGCGCGTCTCGTGGACTTGCAGAAACTGGCTGTCGCGTAGTCAATAGGCCCATGCACCGCCGAATCACCGGAAAGCTCGTCATCGCCACCCACAATCCCGGCAAGCTCGCCGAGATGAAGGAGCTGCTTGCGCCGTACGGGATCGAGGCGGTGTCGGCCGGTGAGCTCGGCCTGGACGAGCCCGAGGAGACCGGCAACGACTTCCGCAGCAATGCCACGATCAAGGCGATCGCGGCCGCGCGCGCGACCAAGCTTCCGTCTTTCGCCGACGATTCCGGTATCGTCGTCGAAGCGCTCGACGGCGCACCCGGAATCTACAGCGCGCGCTGGGCCGGTCCGACCAAGGATTTCAACGCCGCGATGGCGCAGATTGAGCGGCTGCTGCAGGAACGGGGCGCGACCACGCCTGCGAAGCGCAGCGCGCATTTCGTCTCCGCGCTCTGCGTGGCCTGGCCCGACGATCATCTCGAAGAGGTCGAGGCGCGCGTCGACGGCACGCTGGTGTGGCCGCCGCGCGGCACCGCCGGGTTTGGTTACGACCCGATGTTCCTGCCTGATGGTCATGCGCGCACCTTCGGCGAGATGGAAAGCATCGAGAAGCACGGCCTGCCGCCGCTCGGCCTCGGCCTGTCGCATCGCGCCCGCGCCTTCGTGAAACTGGCGGAGATCTGCCTTGAG
Source organism: Bradyrhizobium huanghuaihaiense (assembly GCF_025200885.1). Classification (NCBI taxonomy): domain Bacteria; kingdom Pseudomonadati; phylum Pseudomonadota; class Alphaproteobacteria; order Hyphomicrobiales; family Nitrobacteraceae; genus Bradyrhizobium; species Bradyrhizobium huanghuaihaiense. The sequence goes on from NZ_CP104172.1 coordinate 180,343, forward strand.
CCGCGCTAAGGAAGCTTTTGGCGTCTACGTGCACTGGCCGTTCTGCCTGTCGAAGTGCCCGTATTGCGACTTCAACAGCCATGTTCGCCACGCCGCGATCGACGAGGCGCGCTTTGCTTCGGCCTTCGCGCGCGAGATCGCAACGACCGCCGAGCGCGCGCCCGGCCGCGAGGTCACCTCGATCTTTCTCGGCGGCGGCACGCCGTCGCTGATGCAGCCTTCAACCGTCGGCGCGGTGCTCGATGCCATCGGCAAGCACTGGACCGTCGCACGCGATGTCGAGGTGACGCTGGAAGCGAATCCGACCAGTGTCGAAGCCACGCGCTTTGCCGGCTATCGCTCAGCCGGCGTCAACCGCGTCTCGCTCGGCGTGCAGGCGCTCGACGATGCCTCGCTGAAGGCGCTGGGCCGCATGCACAGCGCGCGCGAGGCGCTCGATGCCGTCGCCATCGCGCGCCGCTCGTTCGACCGCTATTCGTTCGACCTGATCTACGCCCGCCCCGACCAGACGCCGGCGATGTGGGCCGACGAGCTGCGTCTGGCGATCAGTGAAGCGGCCGAACATCTGTCGCTCTATCAATTGACGATCGAGGAAGGCACGCCGTTCTTCGGCCTGCACCAGGCCGGCAAATTGAAGACGCCGGACGAAGCCGTCTCGCGCGCGCTCTACGACGTCACGCAGGAGACCTGCGACAAGCTCGGGCTACCCGCCTACGAGATCTCCAACCACGCGCGACGCGGCGCCGAGTGCCGGCACAATCTGGTCTACTGGCGCGGCGAGGAATATGCCGGCATCGGCCCCGGCGCGCATGGCCGCCTCGACATCGACGGCGTGCGCCATGCCACCGCCACCGAGAAGCGTCCCGAGGCCTGGCTGATGCGCGTCGAGACCAACGGCCACGGCGTCGTCACCGACGATCTCCTCAACAGCGAGGAGCGCGCCGACGAATTCTTGCTGATGGGATTGCGCCTCGCCGAAGGCATCGACCCCGAGCGCTACAAGGCACTCTCGGGCCGCCCGCTCGACCCCAAGCGCATCGCGTTGTTGCGCGAAGAGGGCGCGATCACGGTCGATACGACGGGACGGTTGCGCGTGACGAGCAGCGGATTCCCGGTGCTGGACGCGGTGGTTGCGGATCTCGCGGCGTAACGAGATCTCGTAGCCCGGATGGAGCGAAGCGTAATCCGGGACGGTCTCGCCGCGCGCAAAGAACCCCGGATTTCGCTGCGCTCCATCCGGGCTACGAAACCACTACGCCCCAAAACTCTTCGGCGAGCCCGCCACCGCAACACCACCACCCGTCGTCACCTTCATCACCGCGAGGCCGCGCTCATTGGTGCCGTCGGCGCGGAAGCGGAACAGGCCGTCGATGCCGGCGAAGCCGGAGGGGTTGGTGAGCACATCGGAGGAGAAGCGCTGGCCGCCTTGCGTACGCGCCAGCGCGGCGACCAGCGCGACGGCGTCATAGGCGAGTGTCGCGGTGCGGATCGGCTCCGCGCCGTACTTCGTGCGGTAGCGGCCGGAGAAAGCGCGGAAGCCGGCCGGATCGGGCGCGGCATAGAGGCCGCCCTGCAGCGCCGCGCTCGCATAGACGCGCGGATTGTCCCACAGGCCGGTGCCGAGCAGCTGGATGTTGCGCAAATTCGCGCCCGCCGCGGTCATCGCATCCGCGACCGTCACCACCGCATCGCCGTCGTCGGCAATGAACAGCGCATCCGCGCTGCCGAGCTGCTGCGCCACGGTCCGCGCCGGGGTGGCGCGATCGGCGCCGTATTTCTCGAACGCGACGATGCGCCCGCCGCGCCGCGGCACCGCCGCCTTCACGGCGGCCTCGACGACATTGCCATAGGCGTTATCGGGCAGCAGCACGGCAAAGGAGCGCTTCCCGATGCTGGCCGAATATTCGACGATGCGGTTGACGTCGGACTCCGGCAGGAACGAGAGCAGATAGACGCCACGGCCGGCGATGCTGGAATCGGTCGAGAACGCGATCACCGGGATGTTGCGGGCGCGCGCGACCTGCGCCACCGCCGGCACCGATTGCGCGAACAGCGGCCCCAGGATGATCTCGGCGCCCTCCTCGACAGCCTGCTGCGCGCCGGCCTGAGCGCCCTGCGGGCTGCCATTGTCGTCCTTGATCAGCAGCTGGATGTTCGGGTTCTGGAACTCGGCCAGCGCCATCTCGGCGGCATTGCGCATGGACTGCGCGGCGAGACCCGCATTGCCCGCGGCCGAGAGCGGCAGGATCACCGCAACCTTGACCCCGCCGCTGCCGGCGGTCGTCGCCTGTTGCGGGGGACCTGCCGGCTGGGCCGGCGGCGCAGAGGAGCTCGAGAACGGATTGGAGAACTGGCTGAGGCTCTGCTGCACGCCGGCGCAGGCCGACAGCAGCGGCGTGCCGAGCAGCAGGCCGAGCGCGCTCCGCCGGGTCGCGCCCGATGACAGGGGCCCCGGAACGGGAGATTTTGGATGACGCGGGCCCAGCATGACAGCTTCTCTTCCGGCCGGCTCTCGCCAGCCGGTCACAACATTCTTTGCCGCGACACAAGCCGCGGATTCAGGCATAGTGTCGGCAAATAGTTAACCAAAACAAAAGGATAATGACCGCTTAACGCGGCTACCTTCCCGTCCCGGCCAGCTGTTCGCCGTTCGTCGCGTAGCATCAAGGCGGCGTTTCCGTCGCGAATATGGCACGGGAGCCCTCACTCCCCCTCGACGTGACCTTGGGTCGATCACATTCCCGTCCGTTCCTCGCCCCTCACCTTGGCACGATCTTTTCGAAGAGCAGTTCCCAGCCATGGGGATCGTGCCTAAGTTGACTTCATTATGCGCGCAAAGCCGGCCCCGATAAATACGCCTGAAGACCCAGACGCCGCCCCACGCGGCTTCTCCATCGATGCCCATCGGCTCCCGGCCCCGAAAGCGGCGCCGGGCCTCCACCTGGTCGCGACCCCCATAGGCAATCTCGGCGATATCACCTTGCGCGCGCTGCAGACGCTTGCCGGCGTCGACGTGATCGCCTGCGAGGACACCCGCATCACGCGCCGCCTGACCGAGCGCTACGACATCGCAGCAACGCTCAGGCAATATCACGAGCACAACGCCGAAGCCGCGCGCCCGAAGATCCTGGAGGCGCTGGCGCAGGGCGGTTCGGTGGCGCTGGTATCGGATGCCGGCACGCCGCTGATCTCCGATCCCGGCTTCAAGCTGGTGCGCGAGGTCTGCGCCGCCGGCCACGCGGTTTATGCGCTACCCGGCCCGTCCTCGGTGCTGGCGGCACTGTCGGTTGCGGCCCTGCCGACCGACCGCTTCTTCTTCGAAGGCTTTCTGCCGGCGAAATCGGCCGCGCGGCGCAGCCGCATTGCCGAGCTCGCCCACATCGATGCGACGCTGGTGATGTTCGAATCCGGCAACCGCGTGCAGGACACGCTGGCGGAGCTCGCCGAGATCATGGGGACGCGCGAGGCCGCGATCTGCCGCGAACTGACCAAGCTGCACGAGGAGATTTCGCGCGCAGCGCTGCATGAGCTGGCACGCGACGCTGCGACCCTGGAGACGCGCGGCGAGTTCGTGCTGGTGATCGCTCCACCCGCGCCCGATGCCGAGGTGCTGACATCGAATGCGCTCGACGATCTCCTGCGCGAGCAGCTCGCCGCGAACAGCGTCAAGGATGCCGTTGCGCACGCCGTCGCGCTATCGGGCCGGCCGCGCCGCGAGGTCTATGCCCGCGCGCTCGAGCTCGCAAAGGACCAGCGAGGCGGCGATGGCGAAGGCTGAAGTGCCGGCGGAACCGAAAGTCGCCGCGCCCGAGCGCGTCGCCGCGTTCCGCACCGGCATCTCCGCGGAAAGCCGCGCCGCCGCCTATCTCATGGCCAAGGGCTACCGCATCCTGGCAAAGCGCTACCGCACGCCGCATGGCGAGATCGACCTCGTGGCGCGCCGCCGTAACCTGATCGCCTTCGTCGAGGTCAAGGCGCGTGCCAGCCTCGATGACGCCGCCTACGCCGTCACGCCCCGCCAGCAGCAACGCATCATCAACGCCGCCCAAGGCTGGCTCGTGGCGCATCCCGAGCATGCCGAATTCGAATTGCGATTCGACGCCATGCTGATTGCGCCGCGCTCGCTTCCGCGCCATGTGTTGGCGGCATTCGACGCCTCGACCTGAAAGGCAGACCATGAAACTGAACGTCGCCGTCCAGATGGACCCCATCGCCCGCATCAACATCAAGGGCGATTCCACCTTTGCGCTGCTCTTGGAGGCGCAGAAGCGCGGCCATGGCCTGTCCTATTACACGCCCGACAAGCTCTCGATGGTCGGCGAGGAGCTGGTCGCGCCGGTGCAGCTCCTGACCGTGCGCGACGAGCCCGGCGATCATTTCACCCTCGGCGAACCCAAGCGCGAGGCGCTCAACGGTTTTGACGTGGTGCTGCTGCGCCAGGACCCGCCGTTCGACCTCGCCTACATCACCTCGACGCACTTCCTGGAGCGCATCCATCCGAAGACGCTGGTGGTCAACGACCCCGCCTCGGTGCGCAACGCGCCGGAAAAACTGTTCGTGATGAACTTTCCGCAGCTGATGCCGCCGACGCTGATCTCGCGCGACCTCGACGAGATCAACGCGTTCCGCGACCAGCACGGCGCCGTCGTGATGAAGCCGCTGCACGGCCATGGCGGCGCGGCGGTGTTCCGCGTGATGCCGCAGGACATGAATTTTGGCTCGCTGTTCGACATGTTCTCGGTGACGTTCAAGGAACCCTGGGTGATCCAGCAGTTCATCCCCGAGGTGAAGCACGGCGACAAGCGCATCATCCTCGTCAACGGCGAGTTCGCCGGCGCGGTGAACCGCGTGCCGGCCGCCGACGACCTCCGCTCCAATATGGTGCGCGGCGGCGCGGCGCAGGAGACCGAGCTCACCCCGCGCGAGCGCGAGATCTGCGCCACCGTCGGCCCGGCGCTGCGCGAGAAGGGCCTGCTGTTCGTCGGCATCGACGTCATCAACGGCAATCTCACCGAGATCAACGTGACCTCGCCCACCGGCATCCGCGCCATCTCACGGCTCGGCGGCCCCGATGTGGCGGCGAAGATCTGGGACGTGATCGAGCAGAAGCGGAAGAGGTAGCTTCGTCGCCGCTCTCGTAGCGCGGATGGAGCGCAGCGTAATCCGGGATCTGCGCGCGTGGTGGGATTGTTCCCGGATCGCGCTTCGCTCCATCCGGGCTACGCGTTCAGCCGCAGAATCCCCGGGCGCGCCGGACTGTCTCTGACGGATACAGGCCGAATGCCGAGCGGTACGATGCAGCAAACCGGCCCATGTGGGTAAAGCCCCACTTCAATGCGACCTCGCTGACCGGAAGCAGATTCTCCGGTCGCGACAGCTCGTCGTGGATCGCCTCGAGTCGAATTCGCCGCAGATAAGCGACGGGCGTCGTCCCGTGGATCCTGCGAAATCCTGACTGCAGCAACCGGCTGCTGATCCCGACGTTGCCGGCAATATCCGCGATCGTCAGCGGCAGATGGAGATTGGCCCGCATGTACTCGACAGCGCGCCTGATGTGGCGCGGCGGCGCATCCAACGGCTGGCGGTTCAAGCGGTCGATCAGCCGATGGGGGACATTTTCGAGGATCAGCTGCATCGCCGCCTCCGAGAGTAAGGCGCTGGCTTTCGGAGAGCGCGCCAGGATCCCGTCATACAGGCCGGCCGCACTGGCACGGACGAGCTGATAAAGGAGTTGCCCCGCGCTGGTCGACAAGTCGAGCTTCGGCGTCAGATCGAGATCTTCCAGTGCCGCGTTTCCGAACGTCGCAGACAGCGCCTTGGTCACCACATCGGTGTGCAACGTCAGCGTGACGCTCGAATATCTGCCGTCCACCGCTTCGACGCTCTGCTCCTGCAATCGCGGAAGCGATACGACCGCCACTTCGGAGGATGTTCGCTGGACGCTCTTTCCCGCAATGAGCATGTCGGCCTTGCCGGCGTTCAGCAGGCTGATCGCAAGCTCGCCGCCTGAATCGCCGTACGAATAGCGCCAGTCCCAACCTGCGGACAGCTCCGCCCGCACGACGTCCATGCCGGCTCCGACTGCAACATCCGCCTGCCAGCGGAATGAACCGTCGGGCTTCGGCGCGGAGTGCGCGTTGATCCCGTGAGGCCGGAGCATCTCAAGCAACGCCTGAAACGACGACCCCGATCGTGCGGGAGATGCGGCGAGTATATCTTCGGCCATGCGCTATCCATCGTTCGGGGCGTCCGCTCGTGCGGTAGATGCATCACCACGCTAGCACAATTTCGGTGAATTCGGGTCAGGTGCCCGCGCGCGATATCCGATTGCCGCACCAGACATCCAGATCGCGCAATCGCGCCGCGACGGGCAGGCCAGAATCCGAACGCCTCCATCCCGAATGCGCCGGCGTGCATGGACTTGCGGCGCGGTTGGCCTAAATCCCCCCGACTGCCTCAAACAGGTAATGAAAGCATGCTGACAAGAACAATTTGCGCGCTCACGCTCATGGCCCTTTCGTCGATGCCGGCGCAGGCCGACAGCTGCGCAGACCACTATCAGAGCAGCGGCGTTCCGTTGGTGACGGGCACGACCCACAAGGTCTGGATGATCTTCCCGTCCGTCAGGACCGGTGCCGCTCTCGACAAGGTCTCCCGCGCCGTTCTGGCGGAGGGCTTTGTCGACGTGAACGTAGACAAGGCGCTGGGGACGCTGACCACGCAACAGGAGACCACCGGATCCGGACGGCCGCAGACGTTGCGCGTCGTCGTTCGCAAGGAGGGCAAAGGCAGCCGCGTCGATGCGGTGTTCATCATGCCGCCGGGCCAGGTGGCGCCAGGCATCAGCAACAATCTCTGCCGCGTCGTGGATGCGGCCGGCCGGTAGATCCGCCCAACCGTGAACTCGTGAATGAAACAGGAAATCCCAATGCGCATCGATCACGTCTTGAAAGTTGTCTTGATGACCGGCACCGGCACCCTGATGCTTTCGGCCTCCGCGATGGCCGCTCCGTTGCAGAGCGTCGTGGGAGTCACGGGCGGAGTTCCGGCGCTGACCGAGAAGGTCTGGTGCCGTTACGGACCGTGCTATGACAACGGCGCCGGTGTCGGCGGACTGGTCGGCGGCCTCATCGGGGGTGCTATCGCGGCCGGTGCGGCCACTGCTGCCGCGCAGCAGGAAGCCGCGGCCGCCCAGCAGCACGCCGCCTCATGCGCCCAGCGTTACCGATCCTACGATCCGGCATCGAACACATACGCGGCCAAGGACGGCCGGCGGTATCCCTGCCAGTAAGGCTTGGAGCGCGTCGCGCCGGGCTTCGAAGCCGCAGCGCCCCGCCGTCGTCCCGGCGAAGGCCGGGACCCATAACCACAGGCCTTGGTTTGGCGAAGACTCGTCGTTGGTACTTCTATCGCCCATAATCGAAACATCACGCGGTATGGGTCCCGGCCTTCGCCGGGACGACACCGGTGATGTGGCGTGATGTTTCCATCTTACGACCATGGTCGTGCAGCTCGAACATACGCGCCACTAACCACCCGTTCACCATGATGCCCCGCGCCTCATCCAAACGCGCGATCCGGCATGCGTGAATCTACGGGGCCGCTGGCCGACTGAATAACGCCACGTTCACCATCTGCCGAAAACCAGCATCGTGACCGGCCGGCGCGTTCGGGCTCGCAACAACCCTTATACTTTTACTCCCTACTCATCGACGCAGGGGAACCCGCCAGGTGCGGTTCGAGTGACCCGCGTAAGAGTAAAAGCGTATGAACACCGCACGCATTGTCGTTCTCGTCATCGCGCTGGGCGCCGGCGGCGTCGCTGCGTATCTGGCGAGCGGCTATCAGAACGCGCCTGCGCCCGCCGCGCCCGTCGCCGAGAAGCTGCCGACGGTCGAGGTTCTCATTGCGAAGAACGACATCCAGCTCGGCCAGGCCGTAAAGCCTGACGACCTGCAATGGCAGTCCTGGCCGGCGGCGACCGCGAGCAGTGCCTTCATCCGCCGCGACGCCAGGCCCGACGCCCAGATGCAGCTCGCCGGCGCGATCGCACGCGTCCCGTTGATGCAGGGCGAGCCGATCCGCGAGCAGAAGCTGGTGAAGGCCGAGGGCTCCGGCTTCATGGCCGCGATCCTGCCCTCGGGCATGCGGGCCGTCTCCACCGAGATTTCCGCCGAGACCGGCGCCGGCGGCTTCATCCTGCCGAACGACCGCGTCGATGTCGTCCTGACACGCCGCCTGAAGAATCCCGACCCCAGCGGCGCAACCGCCGGCAACGACCTCATCGTGTCCGAGGTCATCCTGTCCAATATCCGCGTGCTCGCGATCGACCAGGCGCCGAAGGAAAAGGACGGCCAGACCGCCGTGATCGGCAAGACCGTCACGCTCGAGCTCAAGCCCGATCAGGTCGCGACGCTGTCGGCCGCGCGCCAGGGCGGCACGCTCCAGCTCGCGCTGCGCAGCATCGTCGATGTCAACGCGACCGAACTCACGGTCGAGGATCAGGCGGCCAAGCGTTCCGACGGGGTCAACGTGATCCGTTACGGGGTGCAGGTGCGGCAACTGACGTCACAGAAGTGATGGGGATAGCATGAACTACGGGGATGATCGGACGGGCCTGCGCATTCGGGGGAATCGCGCAAGCACGTTCTGGACGGGGGCGATGCTGATGCTGGGGCTGCTCGCAGCCCCCGACATGGTCAGCGCTGCTGCAGATGCGCCGGTCGGCGACCAGGCACCGATGCAGGTGCCGGATCTCGGTGTGTCGACGGTCGGCTCGATCGCGCCGGCGAAGACGCGTTTTCTCTCGCTTGGCGTCGGCAAATCCGTCGTCATCGACCTGCCGCGCGAGGTCAAGGACGTGCTGGTGGCCGATCCCAAGATCGCCAATGCGGTGATCCGCTCGGCCCAGCGCGCCTACATCATCGGCGGCCAGGTCGGCCAGACCAACGTCGTGTTCTTCACCGCCGACGGCCAGCAGGTCGCCGCCTACGACATCGCGGTGAAACGTGATCTCAACGGCATGCGTTCGGCGCTGCGCCAGTCGCTGCCCGGCGTACAGATCGAAGGCGTCGGCGACAGCGTGATGCTGACCGGCTCGGTGTCGAGCCCGGTCGAGGCCCAGCAGGCCGGTGACGTCGCCGCAAAGCTCGTCGGCGGCTCCGAGAAGGTCGTCAACAACATCGTCGTGCGCGGCCGCGACCAGGTGATGCTCAAGGTCGTCGTCGGCGAAGTGCGCCGCGATATCGTCAAGCAGCTCGGCGTCGATCTCAGCGCCAGCCTGAACGCCGGCACCGCGGTGGTGAATTTCAACAACTCCAACCCGTTCTCGGTCTCGGGCGGCCCGCTCGTCAGCAGCAACGGACTCGGTGTGACCGGGCTCGCAAAAGGCGTGGCCACCGTCAACGCCACGATGCGCGCGATGGAAAGCGCCGGCGTGATGCGGACGCTGGCTGAGCCGAGCCTGACGGCGATCTCCGGCGAGTCCGCCACTTTCATCGCCGGCGGCGAATTCCCGATCCCTGCGGGCTATTCCTGCGATCCGGTCACCCACGTCTGTACCACCCAGATCACCTACAAGAAGTTCGGCATCTCCCTGAACTTCACGCCGGTCGTGCTCAGCGAGGGACGTATCAGCCTGCGCGTGATGACCGAGGTCTCGGAGCTGTCGAATCAGAACGCCATCTCCGTGACGCAGGCGGTGTCCTCGGGCACGACCAGCTCGATCACCATCCCCTCGATCCAGACCCGCCGCGCCGAGACCACGCTGGAAATTCCCTCGGGCGGCTCGATGGCGATGGCCGGCCTGATCCAGCAGCAGACCAAGCAGGCCATCAACGGCCTGCCCGGCGTCGACCAGGTGCCGATCATCGGCGCGCTGTTCCGCAGCCAGGACTTCGTCAACAACGAGACCGAGCTGATGGTGATCGTGACGCCCTATGTGGTGCGCGCGGTCGCCCAGAAGGAATTGTCGCGGCCGGACGACGGCTTCGCGCCGGCCTCGGACGCGCAGACGGCGCTGCTCGGCCGCATGAACCGCCTCTATGGCATCGCGCGGCGCGTCGATCCAATCGACGGCAATCGCGGCGATTTCGGCTTCATCATCGACTGAAACGAACGGTTTGGGGACCGGGACAAGAGGGGATCAAGCGATGACGAAGACGACAGCGGATCGACGTCGCGGCTTAAGCGTCGCGCTGGCGCTGACGGGGCTCTCCGTCATGCTCGGCGCCTGCAACACCACCGGCGAGATCGTCACCCAGACGGTGCCGACCGACTATCGCCAGCGCCACCCGATCGCGGTGCAGGAAGGCAAGAAGTCGATCGTGATCTTCGTCGGCAAGGCGCGCGGCGGCCTCTCGGACGCGCAGCACTCCGACGTCGCGGGCATCGCCCGGAACTGGGTGCGCGAAGGCACCGGCTCCGTCGTCGTCGACGTGCCTGTAGATACCGCGAATTCGCGCGCCGCGGCGGCGACCTATCAGGAAATCCGTTCGGTGCTGGCATCCGGCGGTGTGCCGGCGCGCGCCATCGTCAAGCATCCCTATCGGCCCGAGGATCCCGGCCTGCTGCCCACCATCCGCCTCAGCTATTCCAGGATCGCCGCGGTCGCCGGCCCCTGCGGGCTGTGGCCGGAGGACGTCGGGCCGTCCATCCTCGACCCCGGCTACAACGAGAACCGGCCGTACTTCAATCTGGGCTGCGCCACCCAGCGCAACCTCGCGGCGATGATCGACAATCCCGCCGACCTCGAGCAGCCGCGTTCGGAGACACCGGTTTACACCGCGCGGCGTGACGTCGCCTTCGACCGCTATCGCAAGGGCACCCCGATCGCCACTCCCAATCCCGACGCCGAGAAGGCCAAACTCAGCGACACAGGCAAATGACAGGCTTCAACGACGAAGAAGAAGCGGACGATCCGCGGCACCCCGAGGAACACATTGCACCGGTTCCTCGCATCTCCGTGCAGGCCTTTTGCGAGACCGACCAGACGCTCAAGGCGGTGACCGCCGCGGGCGAGGATCGGCGGCTCGCCAAGGCGCATCTGACCGCCAGGGAAGGCGGCTTAGCTGCGGCAATCGAAGTCTATGAATCGATGCCGACGCCGAATGTCATCGTGATCGAATCCGACGGCACCCGCGACATCCTGGAGGGTCTCGACGATCTCGCCGGCGTCTGCGATCCCGGCACCCGCGTCGTCGTGATCGGCAATCCCGGCGACACCGCGCCCTATCGCGAGCTGGTGCGCCGCGGCGTCAACGATTACGTCGTCGGCCCGGTCGAGACGCTCGACGTGGTCCGCTCGATCTGCAGCCTGTTCTCCGCGTCCGAAGCCATCATCACCGGCCGCGTCATCGCGGTGGTAGGCGCCAAGGGCGGCGTCGGCGCGTCCACCGTCGCGCACAACGTGGCCTGGACCATCGCCCGCGACCTTTCGCTCGATTCCGTCGTGATCGATCTCGACCTCGCCTTCGGCACCGCAGGCCTCGATTACAATCAGGACCCGGCGCAGGGCATCGCCAATGCGGTGCTGTCGCAGGACCGCCCCGACACCGCGCTGATGGAGCGCCTGCTCGCCAAATGCACCGATCGCCTCAGCCTGCTCGCTGCGCCCGCCACCCTCGACCGCGTCTATGATTTCGGCGCCGAAGCGTTCGACGCGGTGTTCGACACGCTGCGCATGACCACGCCCTGCATCGTGCTCGACGTTCCCCATCAATGGTCCGCCTGGACCAAGCGCGCGCTGGTCACCGCCGACGACATCGTGATCGTGGCCGAGCCCGATCTCGCCAACCTGCGCAACACCAAGAACATGCTGAGCGTGCTGAAGGCGGCGCGGCCGAACGACCGTCCGCCGCTGTACTGCATCAACCAGGTCGGCATGCACAAGCGCGCGGAGATCGAGGTCAAGGCGTTCGCCAAGACCATGGAGAGCCAGCCGATCGCGGTGATCCCGTTCGATTCGAAGCTGTTCTCGACCGCGGCCAATAACGGCCAGATGATCGCGGAGGTCTCCAAGAACCACCGCACCACCGAGCTGTTCCAGACCATGGCCAACCGCCTCGCCGGGCGCGGCGAGGTGAAGAAGCCGAAGCGCTCGCTGCTCGGCCCGCTCTTGAAGAAGCTGAAGGGCCGCTCGGGCCGCGGCTCCGCCCCGCATCGCAAGGCGTCGTAGGCTTCGCGTTCAGAAAACGCCGCGAGCGGGCTACTTCTCGGCCCGCTGCTGCTGCTTCTTCGCCAGCAGCTGGCGCAGCGCCGTGACCTTGGCCGCGGCCTGGTCCGGCGGCAAATCTGCCTTCACGAGGATTTCAGCCTCGGCCTCGCGGCCTTGCAATCCCAGCACGAGCGCGAGATTGGCGCGGATCCGCACATCGTTCTGATTGCGCTGATGGGCGCGGCCGAGCACCTGTTCGGCCCGCGGCAGATTGTTCTGGAGCATGTAGGACAGGCCGAGATTGGACAGAACCTGCGGCTCGTCCGGCACGATCTTCAAGGCGGTCGCGTAATATTGCTGCGCTTCCTCGTTGCGGCCGAGCTGATCGAGCGCCGCCCCCTGCGCCGACAGGATCCGCCAATCGGGATCCTCGGGCGAATGCGCGCGGCCCAGCACGTCGAACGCCTGCTGGAAATTGCCGTTGTCGGCGAGCGCGCGGCCGTAGCCGGCGAGCAGCGCCTTGTTGCTGGGATGGGCGAGCACGGCCTGCTCGAGCACCGCGACCGCCTGGGCGCGCTGGCCGGTGTCCCGCAGCGCCTTGCCGTATTCGATCGCAATGGCGGGATCGCTGGGCTTGGCGCGATAGCGCTCGCGCAAGCCGTCCATGTCCGACTTGGCGTCCGCCTTGCCGGCTGTTTCCGTCTTGCCGCCGAGCGCGCCGGTGACGTCCTCGAGGCTCGTCGTCTGACAGCCGCCGAGAGCAAGCGCGATGAGGGCGGGAAGCAGCAATCTCGCCGGGGGGAAGGCGAGGGACGAACGCTTGGGCATACTCTGATCACTCGGCAACTGATCAGAGATGCTTACCGATTAACGCTAAAGTCCCGTTAAGGACGCGACCTGTCGAGGTCTAGTCGACGAATTCGGCACCGAATTCGCAGCCGATGCGCCAGCGCAGGCGGCATTGGCGGGAATAGTCGGGTGCAAAGATGATGGTGAATTGCGGCGGCACTTCCAGAAATTCCGCCACGACCTTCACGCCCCCGTCCGAGATATCCGTGATCGTGCAGTCCCTGGGCAGCGAGCCCGCCCCAAAATGAATCTTGGCGAGCCGGCTGCACACCCGACGTTCGCTTCTCCGGCGATTTGCAAGCATTTGAACTGTTCACCCGTTAGACCACGGCCCATCCCGCACCCCCAGGAGTAGCGGACATTCGTTGGAATGTGCTGAGAACAGAAGCTTGCATTCGAAACGGAGTGTCGGGATCGCGTTTACGGTTGGTTAGGGCTTGCCGCGGCCCCGGAAATGTTCCCGTATTGTTCTTGCGAAGCGCCACGCCTCCTGCTACCCTTGATTGTGCGAGAGGGCAGGCTGGTTCGGCATGGTTCAACGGGTTTCTACCGTCGCCTTTGAGGGGATCGAGGCCCGCGCGGTCGACGTGCAGGTGCAGGTCGCGCCGGGCCTGCCGGCCTTTGCCATCGTCGGCCTGCCGGACAAGGCGGTGTCGGAGGCGCGCGAGCGGGTGCGCTCGGCGCTGATCGCCTCGGGCCTGGCGCTGCCGGCGCGGCGGATCATCGTCAATCTTGCGCCCGCCGATCTGCCGAAGGAAGGCAGCCATTACGACCTGCCGATCGCGCTCGGCCTGATGGCAGCGATCGGCGCGATCCCGCCGGATGCGCTGACCGGTTTTACCGTGCTCGGCGAGCTCGGGCTCGACGGCTCGATCGCACCGGTGGCCGGCGTGCTTCCCGCCGCGATCGGTGCCAATCAGCGCGAGGAAGGGCTGATCTGCCCGGCGTCCTGCGGTTCGGAAGCCGCGTGGGCGAGCCCCGATATCCAGATCATCGCCGCACAATCGCTGATCCAGATCGCCAACCATTTCAAGGGCACACAGGTGCTGTCGCGGCCCTCGCCGAGGGTGCACGAGGCCGCCACCTCAAAGCTCGACCTGCGCGACATCAAGGGCCAGGAGAGCGCCAAGCGTGCGCTGGAGATCGCGGCGGCCGGCGGACATCATCTCCTGATGATCGGCGCGCCCGGCGCCGGCAAGTCGATGCTGGCCGCGCGCCTGCCGTCGATCCTGCCACCGCTATCGCCGAGCGAGTTGCTCGAGGTCTCGATGATCGCCTCCGTCGCCGGCGAGATCGAAGGCGGCGCGCTCACATCGCGGCGGCCGTTCCGCTCGCCGCATCATTCCGCCAGCATGGCCGCGCTCACCGGCGGCGGCATGCGCGCCAAACCCGGCGAGATCTCGCTCGCGCATCAGGGCGTGCTGTTCCTCGACGAGCTGCCGGAGTTCGATCCGCGCGTGCTGGATTCGCTGCGCCAGCCGCTGGAGAATGGCGAGGTCTCGGTCTCCCGCGCCAATCACCGCGTCACCTACCCTGCGCGCTTCATGCTGGTCGCGGCGATGAATCCCTGCCGCTGCGGCAACGCCTTCGAGCCCGGTTACGCCTGCAAGCGCGGCCGCATCGATCGCTGCACCTCCGACTACCAGTCGCGCATCTCGGGTCCCCTGATGGACCGCATCGACCTGCGCATCGAGGTGCCGGCCGTGACCGCCGCCGACCTGATCCTGCCACCGCCGGCCGAAGGTTCGGCCGAGGTCGCAGCACGCGTAGCGGCGGCGCGCGACATCCAGCTCGCGCGTTACACTGATGCGGGCCTGCCCAACATCCGCACCAACGCCGAAGCGCCCGCCTCCGTACTGGAGGAGATCGCGAAGCCCGATGCGCAGGGTCAAAAACTGCTGCGTGATGCCGCCGAGACCATGCGGCTGTCGGCGCGGGGCTATCACCGTGTGCTGCGGGTGGCGCGGACGCTCGCCGACCTCGACCACGCCGACAGGATCGGCCGGCTGCATCTCGCCGAGGCGCTGTCCTACCGCGCACTCGCGGAGGATGTGCGCCAGCTCGCCTGATCATTCTGCGCATCAACCCCGCAGTAACGAGTTTCCTTTACGCTCTGCAAACCATAAGGCCCGACGAGTTTTCCAAAGGGCAGTTCCCCAAGGGCTTGGCGAGTAGAGTGTCATGTTGCGTTTCAAGATCCTGGCCTCCGTTGTTCCCCTGCTGGCGGCTGCGGTGTTTGCCCGCGGCGAGATCGGATCGGTCTCGCATCCCTGCATCGCCCTCGGCGAAACCTCCGTCGAGCTGACATCCCTGTTCTGGACAGCCGGCGTCCACGTCGCCTTCACCGACGATCCGGCGCGGGCCACGGTCAGGGTCCAGATCACCGACGACGCGGACGCTGCGGACTTCGCGGTGGTGGACGACGGTCTCGGCTCCGAGACGGACTCCTGCCAGGCCAATCCGGCAAACCGCCTCGTCACCATCGCGGCGCAGCCGGTCGATGGCGGCCCGGTCATCTATCTCTCGACCGACGGCCCCGCCGATTACCGCATCTATGTGCGCTCCAGGACGTTCTCGCAGCGCGAGGCCGCGGCCCTGATCGTCGGTGCCCATAACGGCCACCGGCCGTTCCAGGCCGCCTCGCTCTGAGGCGTTAACACCTCGTCAACCTTGTTTGGAGGCAGAACCTAAGCCTCAAGCTGTTCGCAAGGTCGGCGCGACATCGTCGCATGCAGCGGCGGTGGGGTTTCGGACAAGGGTCGGGGTTGCGATGGGTCGGACGTTCCGGATCAAGGTGCGCATGCGCCGCTTCAGGCGGCAGCATCCCCGTATCGCCTTCGCGATCCGTTCCTTCGTGATCTTCTCGGCGACGTTCGGCGGCGCCTATGGCTTCATCGCCGGCAGCCGGGCCGAGAAGTCCGGCTACGATCCCAACGCCTTTGCGATCGGCGCGAGCTTCCTGTTCGCCCTCGCCTGCCTCGGCCTTGCCACGCTCAGCATGCGCTTGCGCTTCGTCAACAAGCGGCTGCGCACCCTCGCCGTCCACAACGAGGCGCTGATCGACCGCAATTGGGAGCTGAAGGAAGCCGAGGAGCGCGCGCGCAGCCTGTTCGAGCAGCAGGGCGATCTGATCGTGCTGCGCGACCATCAGGGCCGCATCACCTTCGCCAACGACGCCTATTGCGCACTCGCCGGACAGGCGCGCAGCGCGCTGGTCGGCACGCGCTTCGATTTCGACGTGCTGGAGCAGGGCGACAGCGCCCGCGAAAGCAACGGCACGCGCATCCACGACCAGAGGATCACCACGCCGCTCGGCGCGCGCTGGATCGCCTGGCGCGAAGGTTACGTCCGGCTCGACGCCGGCCAGGCGGCCGAACTGCAGAGCGTGGGACGCGACGTCACCGACCGCACCGAGACCGAGCGCGCGCTGTCGGAGGCGCGCGACCAGGCCGATGCCGCCAACCGCGCCAAGTCGCGCTTCCTGGCAATGGCCTCGCACGAGATCCGCACCCCCCTGAACGGCATCATCGGCATGGGCGGTCTCCTGCTCGACACCCATCTGACGCCGGAGCAGGCGACCTATGCGAGGGCGGTGAAGACTTCGGGCGAAGCGCTGATGGCGCTGATCGAGGAGCTGCTCGACTATTCCAAGATCGAGGCCGGCAAGCTCGACCTCGAGCAGCGCCCGTTCGCGCTCTCGACCCTGATCGAGGAGATCACCGAGCTGCTGGCGCCGCGTGCGCAGGCCAAGCAGCTCGAGATCGCCGCCTATGTCGACGAGCGCCTGCCGCTGGAAGTCGTCGGCGACGCCGCACGGCTGCGCCAGGTGCTGCTCAACCTCACCGGCAACGCCATCAAGTTCACCGCTCACGGCGGCGTCGCGCTGATCGTCGAACCCGGCATCTGGCCGAACGAGATCAGCTTCCTGGTCCGCGACACCGGCATCGGCATCGCGCCCGAGGCGCAGCAACGCATCTTCCGCGAATTCGAGCAGGCCGACGAGCGTGTCGCCCGCACCTATGGCGGCACCGGGCTTGGCCTCGCCATCAGCGAGCGCATCGTCAAGCGCATGGGCGGTCGCATCACGCTGACGAGCGAGCCGGGCAAGGGGGCGACCTTCGAGGTCGCAGTGCCGCTCGCACCGTCGCACGGAAGCGCGGGGCAGACGACGTTCCCGAGCCCTGACCTCACAGGCAAGTCGATCCTCGTGATCGCCGAGGGCATCGAAGCCTCGCTGATCGCGCGGCGCCTGGAGCGCTGGGGCGCTCAGACTTGCCTCGTGACGGACGCCGCTGTCGCGGAAGCGCTGCTGCCGGAACGCTCTTGGCACGCGGTGCTGGTCGATCGCGCGATCGGTCCCGGCATCGCCGACCGGTTGGGCGAAGCCGCCCGCGCGCATGCGCCACAACGGCTGGTGCTGCTGACGTCAAGCTCGCGCCATGAAAAGCTCTCGCCGGCCTTCACCGGCTTCCTGGTGAAGCCGCTGCGCGCCGCCTCGCTCGCCGCCCGCCTCACGCTGACGCCGGAGATCCCCTCGCCCGACCTCGCGCCGGAACCGCCGGCTGACTCCACGCGCGCTGCGCCGGCGAAAGGCCTGTCGATCCTCGTCGCCGAAGACAATGAGATCAACGCGCTGTTGATGCGCTCGTTGCTGACAAAGCTTGGCCACCGCGTCGTCATCGCCGTCCATGGCGAAGCCGCGCTGGAATCCTGGCTGGCCGCTGGCTCGGCCGGCACGCCCTACGATCTCGTCTTGATGGACATCCAGATGCCGCAGCTCGACGGCATCGAGGCGACGAAGCGGATCCGCGCCCATGAGGCCACGACCGGCGGCCGGCACACGCCGATCCTGGCGCTGACGGCCAACACGCTGGTGGAGGATCGCTACGCCTGCTTCGAGGCCGGCATGAACGGGTTTCTGATCAAGCCGCTCGATCGGGACAAGCTCGACGAGGCGCTGGCGGGGCTGGCCGCGTCACGGCATCTGGCGGTGTAGTCCCTGCTCTCTCCCCGTCATTGCGAGCGTAGCGAAGCAATCCAGGTTACCTCCGCAGAGGGATTCTGGATTGCTTCGCTTCGCTCGCAATGACGATGTGGGGGCAGGCGTGCCGCATGCGCGCATATCGTAGGGTGGGCAAAGCGCAGCGTGCCCACGAATCGTTCGACAGCAGGCACAGAGCGTGGGCACGGCGCTTCGCGCCTTTGCCCACCCTACGGCACCGCAGCCTGCAGCTACGGCACCGAACCTACAGCCGCCTCAGCGCCACGCTCTCCACCGCGTGATCGGCGCCCTTCTTCAGGATCAGCGTCGCGCGGGGACGGGTGGGCAGGATGTTATCCTCGAGATTGGCGAGGTTGGTGCGCTCCCAGATCGCGGTCGCGGTCGCGGTCGCTTCCTCGTCGGAGAGCAACGCGTACCGATTGAAGTAGGACTTTGGATTGGTGAACGCGGTGTCGCGCAGCGCCAGGAAGCGCTTGATGTACCAGCGCCGCAGCGCCGCCTCGTCGGCGTCGATATAGACCGAGAAGTCGAAGAAGTCGGAGACGACGGGCACCGCCTTGCCGTCGCGCGGCAGCTTGCCGGTCTGCAGCACGTTGACGCCCTCGACGATCAGGATGTCCGGCTGGTCGATCTCGGCCCATTCGTTCGGCACGATGTCGTAGGTCAAATGCGAATAGACCGGCGAGCGCACATGGCGGCGGCCCGATTTGATGTCGGACAGGAAGTTGAGCAGCAGAGGCAGGTCGTAGCTCTCCGGAAAGCCCTTCTTCTGCAAAATGCCTTGCTGCTCGAGCAGGGCCTTCGGGTAAAGGAATCCGTCCGTCGTGATCAGCTCGACCTTCGGCCGCGGCGACCAGCGCGCCAGCAGCGCCTGGAGCACGCGGGCCGTGGTGGACTTTCCGACCGCGACCGAGCCGGCGACGCCTATGATATAGGGCATCTTGCGGTCGCGGATGTTGAGGAACTGGCGCTCGGCGTAATACAGGCGCTGCATCGCATCGACATAGATCGACAAGAGGCGCGACAGCGGAAGATAAATGTCCTCGACTTCCTGCAAGTCGAGGCGATCGTGCAGCGAGCGCAGCCGGTCGAACTCACCCGGCTCCAGCGTCATCGGCGTATCGTCGCGAAGTCGCGCCCACTCCTCGCGCGTATAGACGCGGTACGGATTATACTGCTGCTCTGGTGCGCGGATATCCATGACGCGACCTCTCCACCTCGGCTAGTTGCCGCTCTTGCGCGACGCCTTCTCTTCCAACCCTGACATGTTCGTCCGCTTGTCCAGCGCGGCTTCGACCTCTTCCAGCTTTACGCCGCGGGCCTTGAGCAAGACAAGGAAATGATAGAGCAGATCGGCGCTCTCGGCGATCAGATGCGCGCGATCGTTTTCGACTGCTGCGATTACGGTTTCGACTGCTTCCTCACCGAACTTCTTGGCGCAATGCTCGGCGCCCTTGTCGAGGAGCTTGCGGGTATAGGAGGCTTCGCCTCCGGCCGCGGCGCGGGCGTCGATGGTCTCGGCCAGATCGTGGATCGTGAAACGCGGCATCGGACTTACTCAGAAACACGCTTGGCAACGGAGGCCATTCTCCGCCGCCCGGTGTAGCATTTTTATGAAGCGGAGTCGTCAGGCATCGAGGCGCATGGGCAGCCCGCGCCGGGCCATGTGCTCCTTGGCTTCGCGGATGGTGAATTCCCCGAAGTGGAAGATCGAGGCGGCCAGGACGGCCGTGGCGTGCCCGTCGCGGATACCGTCGACGAGGTGGTCGAGATTGCCGACGCCGCCCGAAGCGATCACGGGAACGGGAACGCTGTCGGCGATCGCCCGGGTCAGCGGAATGTCGAAGCCTTGCCGGGTGCCGTCACGGTCCATCGAGGTGAGCAGGATTTCACCGGCGCCGAGCGAGACCACTTCCTGGGCATATTCGATCGCATCGATGCCGGTCGAGTTGCGGCCACCGTGAGTGAAGATCTCCCAGCGGTCGCCGCCGGGGCGCTTGACCCGCTTGGCGTCGATCGCGACCACCACGCACTGCTCGCCGAATTTTTCGGCAGCTTCCTTGACGAATTCGCGCCGCGACACCGCGGCGCTGTTGATCGAGACCTTGTCCGCGCCGGCGCGCAGCAGCGTCTTGATGTCGTTGACCTCACGCACGCCGCCGCCGACGGTCACGGGCATGAAGCAGGCCTCCGCCGTGCGCCGGACCACGTCCAGCATGATGCCGCGGTTCTCATGGGTCGCGGTGATGTCGAGGAAGGTCAGCTCGTCGGCGCCGGCGGCGTCATAGGCGATCGCGGCTTCGACGGGATCGCCGGCATCGCGCAGATCGACGAAGTTGACGCCCTTGACGACACGGCCGTCCTTGACGTCGAGGCAGGGGATCACGCGCACCTTGAACATGTGTCAGCTCCTGCGCGCGTCGCGGATCAAGGTGAGGGCGGCAGTGGGATCGAGCCGGCCATCGTACAGCGCGCGGCCGGCGATCGCGCCGGCGAGCTTTTTCGCCCGCGGCGTCAGCATGGCCTTGACGTCCTCGATCGAGGCGAGGCCGCCGGAGGCGATCACGGGGATCGAGATGGCGTCGGCGAGCGCGATGGTCGCATCGAGATTCAGGCCCTTGAGCAGGCCGTCGCGCGCGATGTCGGTGAAGATGATGGCGGCGACGCCGGCATCTTCAAAGCGCTTTGCGATCTCCAGCACCGTGACCTGCGAGGTCTCGGCCCAGCCTTCGACCGCGACCTTGCCGTCGCGGGCATCGAGGCCCACGGCCACGCGGCCGGGGAATTTCTTCGCGGCAGACTTCACCAATTCGGGATCGCGCACCGCGGCGGTGCCGATGATGACGCGGGTGATGCCCTTGTCGAGCCAGGCTTCGACGGTCTTGAGATCGCGAATGCCGCCGCCGAGCTGCACCGGGATCTTGATCGTCTTCAGCATCGCCTCGACGGCCTCGGCGTTCACCGGCTTGCCGGCAAAGGCGCCGTCGAGGTCGACGACGTGGAGATATTCAAAGCCCTGGTCGGCAAAGCTCTGCGCCTGGGCCGCGGGATTGAGATTGAAAACGGTCGTGCGCGCCATGTCGCCTTGCTCGAGGCGCACGCATTGGCCGTTCTTGAGGTCGATCGCGGGGAAGAGAATCACGGTTTCCATCGCAAGAAGTTCGAGATCAGGGCCAAACCAAAGCGCTGGCTCTTCTCGGGGTGAAACTGCGTGCCGATTGCGGTGTCCTTCGCGACGATCGCGGTGACAGGCCCGCCGTAGTCGGCGCGCGCGAGCACGTCCGCCTCGCTGGCGGGGTTGAGGTGATAGGAGTGCACGAAATAGGCGTGCTGGCCCTTGGGGCCGAGTGGCAGCTTGTTCAGCACCGGATGCTCCCTGAGCACCTCGAGCGTATTCCAGCCCATGTGCGGGATCTTCAGGCTTTCATCGCGCGGCGTGATCTTCTCGACGTCGCCGCCGATCCAGTTCAGGCCTTCGGTGATGACGTGCTCCTTGCCGCGGCTCGCCATCAGCTGCATGCCGACGCAGATGCCGAAGAACGGCCGCGCCTTGACGCGCACCGCTTCGGTGATCGCCTCGACCATGCCGTTGACGGCATCAAGACCGTGCCGGCAGTCGGCGAAGGCGCCGACGCCGGGCAGCACCAGACGGTCAGCCTCGTAGGCCTGATCGGGATCGCTGGTAACGAAAACCTTTTGCGGATTTTCGAGGCTCCGCGCGGCGCGCTCGAAGGCTTTCGCGGCGGAATGCAGATTCCCGGAACCGTAATCGATGATGGCGACGCTCACCTTGACCCTCCCGGTTCTGGGAACAATCCAATGATGCCGCCGGCCGGAATCGGCGGCGGGTTCGAGAATTGCTGGCCCGGCACGCCCCGGGTCGGCGGCGGGCCGCCGCGATCGACGGCCCATTGATCGTTGACGATGCCGTGCTGCTTCTGGCTCCAGCGCTCGAAGAAGCGGCGCTCGGCCGTGTCATGGTCGTCGGCGATGACGATGTCGAGCTGCCGCCACTTGCCGCGCGACAGCGTCCAGCGCCGCAGGCTGGAGGCCTCGAGTCCCGTCAGCAGCGCGATGACGATATCGGCGAGGAAGATCGAGCTGCGGCCGAGACCCAGGCTGGAGAGTCCGGCATGGAAGGCAGCGATGAAGATCAGCCAGCCGATCAGCACCAGCCACAGCCGATTCCACAGCAGCCAGAACGGGCCGAAGATCATCGCCCAGAAATGGAAGCCGTCGCGCACGAAGACAAACTTGTCGGTCGCGCGCAGGTCGGCTCCGCCAGGGAAGGGAGCATGAACTGTGTAGGCAGGCATGGCGATGCCCCGTTCTCGAGAATTGAGTAGATGCCGTCGGCGGCCTTTCGCCGCCAAGACGGAGATGTCAGCCGCCGAGCGAGCCCTTGGTGGACGGGATTTCGCCCACTGCCTTCGGATCGATCGCAACGGCAGTGCGCAACGCCCGCGCCAGACCCTTGAAGCAGGACTCGGCGATATGATGGCTGTTATCGCCATATAGGGTTTCGACGTGGAGAGTCACGCCGGCGTTGATGGCGAAGGCCTGGAACCACTCGCGCACCAGCTCGGTATCGAACTCGCCGATCTTGTCGCGGGGGAAGTCGGCCTTGAACACCAGGAACGGGCGACCCGAGATGTCGATGACCACGCGCGACAGCGTCTCGTCCATGGGCATGTGCACACCGGCATAGCGGGTGATGCCTGCCATGTTGCCGAGCGCCTGCTTGACCGCCTGGCCAAGCGCGATGCCGGTGTCTTCGGTGGTATGGTGATAATCAATGTGCAGGTCGCCCACCGCCTTGACCGTGAGGTCGATGCGGGAATGGCGGGCGAGGAGATCGAGCATATGGTCGAAAAAGCCGATGCCGGTCGCGATATTGGCCACGCCGGTGCCATCGAGGTTCACGGACACCTCGATGTCGGTTTCCTTGGTCTTGCGCTTGATCGTCGCGGTGCGCATTGAAAGCTGGCTTTCGCTTCTATTTGAGCATGATCTTTCCCGGAAAACCGGTGCCCACTTTTCCGGATCATGCTCGGGGGCCGAAAACGCCAGTCTATTAACAGCCAAATGACACCTTCGCTACTGCGGGAACGGCTGGCCGGGCCTCTACTTCTGCCTATGGTGAGCGAAATTCGGCCCGGAACGGCCCGTTGTACGCAGGTTGTCCCCTTGGCCCCGACCGCCTAAATCAGCCGGACAGTGAGGTATTTCATGCAGGACTCCCAGAACAGCTCGCCGGGCTGGCACGGCACCACGATTTTGACGGTCCGCAAGGGCGGCAAGGTGGTCGTCGGCGGCGACGGCCAGGTCTCGATCGGCCAGACCGTGATCAAGTCCAACGCCAAAAAGGTCCGCAAGCTCGGCAAGGGCGACGTCATCGGCGGCTTCGCCGGCGCCACGGCCGACGCCTTCACCCTGTTTGAGCGGCTGGAAAGCAAGCTCGAGCAATATCCGGGGCAGCTGACCCGGGCCGCCGTGGAGCTCGCCAAGGACTGGCGCACCGACCGTTACCTCAGGCGGCTGGAGGCCATGATGATCGTGGCCGACAAGGACGTCTCCCTGGTGCTGACAGGCACCGGCGACGTGCTCGAGCCCGAGGCCGGCGTGATGGCGATCGGCTCCGGCGGCAATTACGCGCTGGCCGCCGCGCGGGCCCTGCTCGACACCGACAAGGACGCCGAGACCATCGTCCGCCGCTCCCTCGACATCGCCGCCGACATCTGCGTCTACACCAACCGCAACCTGACCATCGAGAGCCTGGCAAGCGGGTAGGGCGGAGCGTCTTTTGTCCGTACGACCCATCCGCACGGTCGGTGCAACCTCTCCCGCTTGCGGGGGAGGTCGGCGCGAAGCGCCGGGTGGGGGCTCTCTCCACTCAGGGGCTGTCCCGATGCAGAGACACCCTCTCCCCGACCCTCTCCCGCAAGCGGGAGAGGGAGGGCACCACCGCTGCGGCTGCTAGATGATCGCCACCTACACCTTCCGCCCGATGACCGCTGCCGACCTGCCGTTGATCCGGCGGTGGCTGGGCGAAGCCCATGTGCGGGAATGGTGGGGCGATCCGGACGAGCAGTTTGCGCTGGTGAGCGGTGACCTCGATGAACCGGCGATGGACCAGTTCATCGTCTTGGCCGGCGACAGGCCCTTCGGCTATCTTCAGTGCTACCGCCTGACCGCCTGGAATACGGGCTTCGGGCCACAACCGGAGGGCACGCGTGGCATCGACCAGTTCATCGGCGAGGGCGACATGATCGGGCAGGGCCATGGCTCGGCGCTCACTCGCGCGTTCGTCGACGAGCAGTTGCGGCACGGCCTGCCGCGCATGGTCACCGATCCGGATCCGCTCAATGCGCGCGCGATACGCGCTTACGAGAAGGCCGGCTTCGTTCGCGACCGCATGGTCGAGACGCCGGACGGGGCCGCATTGTTGATGGTGCGCGAGCCATGACGCTGGCGCACGCGCAGGAGAGCAAGGTCGCATTTCCGCCGCTCGCCTGGGCCGGAATCGCGCTATCGCTGCTGGCGCTACAAGCCGTGATCCTGTTCGCGATGGGGCGCGTGCCGATCTGCACCTGCGGCTACGTCAAGCTCTGGCACGGCGTGGTGAACAGCTCGGAGAATTCCCAGCACATCGCCGACTGGTACAGCTTCTCGCACGTGCTGCACGGCTTCCTGTTCTACGGGCTGACCTGGCTGCTGTTCGCGCGTCTGCCATTCCTCACCTTATCGTGGCCGGCCCGGTTGATCGTCGCCATGCTGATCGAGGGCGCCTGGGAGATCGTCGAGAACTCGCCCTTCATCATCGAGCGCTACCGCGCCGGCACGATCTCGCTGGACTATTACGGCGACAGCATCGTCAATTCGGTGTCTGACAATCTGGCCATGATGCTCGGGTTCCTCGTCGCGCGCGTGCTGCCGGTATCTGCGACCGTCCTGCTCGGCCTCGCCTTCGAGATCATGCTGGCGCTCCATATTCGCGACAATCTGACGCTCAATATCCTGATGCTGATCCATCCGATCGAGGCCGTGAAACAATGGCAGTCGGGCCCGCCGATCATCTGACGGCCGAAAAAAGCGGCTTGTCCCGGCCCGCATCTGACCCTAGCTAAGGTGCCATGACAGACTTCTCTCCCCGCGAAATCGTTTCCGAACTCGACCGTTTCATCGTCGGTCAGGGCGACGCCAAGCGCGCCGTCTCGATCGCGCTGCGCAACCGCTGGCGGCGGCAGCAGCTCGAAGGCTCCTTGCGCGAGGAGGTGCTGCCGAAGAACATTCTGATGATCGGCCCCACCGGCGTCGGCAAGACGGAAATCGCGCGACGTCTCGCCAAGCTGGCGAATGCGCCGTTCCTGAAGGTGGAAGCCACGAAATTCACCGAGGTCGGCTATGTCGGCCGTGACGTCGAGCAGATCGTGCGCGATCTCGTCGAGGTCGCGATCGCCCAGGTGCGCGAGAAGAAGCGCAAGGACGTGCAGGCGCGGGCGCAGCTCGCCGCCGAGGAGCGCGTGCTCGATGCGCTGGTCGGCGCCAATTCCAGCGCGGCGACGCGGGAATCCTTCCGCAAGAAGCTGCGGGCCGGCGAGCTCAACGACAAGGAAATCGAGATCGAGACGCAGTCGTCCGGCGGCGGCATGCCGATGTTCGAGATCCCGGGCATGCCGGGCGCGCAGATGGGCGCGATCTCGATCGGCGACATTTTTGGAAAGCTGGGCGGCCGCAGCAAGACGCGGCGGCTGACGGTGGAAGGCTCGCACGAGATCCTGGTCAACGAGGAATCCGACAAGCTGCTGGACACCGAGCAGCTCACGCTGGAGGCGATCAGCGCGGTCGAGAATAACGGCATCGTGTTCCTCGACGAGATCGACAAGATCTGCGCCCGCGACGGCCGCGTCGGCGGCGACGTCTCGCGCGAGGGCGTGCAGCGCGATCTCTTGCCGCTGATCGAGGGCACCACGGTCTCGACCAAGCACGGCGCGGTCAAGACCGACCACATCCTGTTCATTGCGTCGGGCGCCTTCCACGTCGCCAAGCCGTCCGACCTGCTGCCGGAATTGCAGGGCCGTCTGCCGATCCGCGTCGAGCTGCAGGCGCTGACCCGCGACGACATGCGGCGCATCCTGACCGAGCCCGAGGCTTCGCTGATCAAGCAATATGTCGCGCTGCTGCAGACCGAGGGCGTGACGCTCGACATCACCGACAGCGCCATCGATGCGCTGGCCGACGTCGCGGTCGCCGTGAACTCCACCGTCGAGAACATCGGCGCGCGGCGGCTCCAGACCGTGATGGAGCGGGTGCTTGACGAGATCTCCTTCACCGCCCCCGACCGCAGCGGCGAGACCATCAAGGTCGACGCCGACTACGTGCAGAAGCACGTTGGCGACCTCGCCAAGAATGCCGATCTGAGCCGGTTCATTTTGTAGTTCGGTAGAGATCAGCTATCTATCCCGCTGTCGTCCCCGCGAAAGCGGGGACCCATAACCACCAGCGGTCCTTGTTGAAACAGATGGCGGCTCCGATCCCGGCACAAACGACCGCCTGTGGTTATGGGTCCCGGGTCGCGCTTCGCTTGCCCGGGACGACAGCGGAGGTTGACGCGAGCCGGGTGCCCCGTGCCCGCTAGCATCCTGCAAAACCCCTGGCGGCTCCTGCTCGCGATCAACGCCGCAATCATCGCCGGCGTGTTCGTCCACAAGATCCAGCTGCCGCCTTACGTCCCCTACATCCATCTCCTCGTCGACTACCATTTCGGCTTCATCAAGCGCGCGCTGATCGGGGCGATCGTCGCGCTGTTCACCGACCAGGTGCCGGTCTGGCTGGTGTTCGCGCTCGGCGGGGCGACATGGCTGGTGACGCTTGGTCTCTATGCAAGACTGTTCCAGCGAACGTTCGGCTTCACCGCGAAGACGCTGCCGCTGTTCGTCTTCACCGCGGGCTCACCGTTCTTCCTGAAGAATTTCATGCACACGCTCGGCCATTTCGACATCTATGGCTGCGCGCTGGCGATCGTCCTCTTGCTGATGCCGGCGGGCTCGCTGCTGTTCGTGGCAACGGCGGCGCTGTTCTCGATCATTCTCGTCCTGATCCACCACATCCATCTCTTGATGTACGTGCCGACGATCATCACCATCGTGGTGATCAGGCACTACCTCGCTTACGGCAGCAATCGCGGCAACGTCGCTTTCGGTGTGATCGCCCTCGCCATCGTCTCCGCGCTGTTCTTCGCCGCGCAATTCCTGGGAACGATGCCGATCCCCGAAGCGGACTTCGTCGCATATCTGAAGACGCGGATGGCCGATCCGTCCCGCACCGACCTCTTGCAGTTCGCCTACATCTGGTATCAGCCGCTGGCGAAGGAAATTTCGGACACCTGGGGCCGCCTGCCGCACAACATCCTCGGCCTGCCCGTGTTCGCGCTGTTGATCTGGCTGCACACGCCGCTGTGGCGTTTCTTTGCGAGCCTGATCGGCGCGCTCGCCAGCGAAACGCACCGCCGGCTCGTCATCGCAGCACTGATCGGCGTCAGCCTCGCCTATCTCGTGATGTTCGCGATGGTGTTCGACTATTCGCGCTGGATCTCGAACTGGGCGGTCTGCATGGTCCTGATCCTGCATGCGGTGAAGATGCTGCCGGCAAAGCGGGAAGCTCCGATGATTCCGGCCGAGGATCGGAAGACAAATATCTTCGGCCTGGTCATCACCCTGATCCCGCGTGTCGGAATCGTCCGGCCGTTTTAGACGATGCGCTCCCTCTCCCGCTTGCGGGAGAGGGTTGGGGAGAGGGTGTCTCCGCGGGCGAGAACCCCCAAGAGGAGAGAGCCCTCACCCGCCGCGCTTCGCGCGACGACCTCTCCCGCAAGCGGGAGAGGTTGCACCGAGCTCGCCGTTGTCAGAACTCGCTAGCCTCTCGCCCGCCTGATCCGCACATACAGCGCGCCCTCGCCGCCATGGCCGATATGGGCGGTCTCGAAGCCGACGACGAAGGCGCGGAATTCCGGCAGGCTCAGCCATTCCGGCACCTGGCGGCGGAGCACGCCGCTTTCGCTGCCGCTGCGTCCCTTGCCGGTGATGACGAGCACGAAGGTCAGCCCGTCATGATGGGCGCGGTGCAGGAAGCCGGTCAGCGCGCGATGGGCGCGCATCTGGGTCATGCCGTGCAGATCGAGCCGCGCCTCGATCTCGCTGCGGCCGCGCGACAGTTTTGTGCGCTCGCGCTTGCCGAGCGGCGCCAGAGGCGGAACAGACGGTTTTGCGATACGCGGCGCCGGGGCTGCGGCAACCGGTCTTGCCGCCGGCGCAACCCGGGACACCTGGACCACGGGCGAAGGCCCGGCAGGCGGCGCAGCATGCGCCTTGGCCACGCGATGCTTCCTCAGCGGCTTGACCTGCTTTGCGACCGTATCCCACAGCGCGCGCTCTTCCTCGCTCAGCGCGCGGCGGCGCGGCGAGGGGCGAGGCTCCAGCACGGGCGGACGGGACGATCGCTTCATTGCTGCCGATGGGGACGATTCTTCAAAGGCCGCCGCGGCTCAGGGACAGGCTCGATCGCGGGACGCGGCACCGGTAGCGGCACAGGCCCGGCGATGGCAACCGTTTCGTTCTTGCCTTGCGCCGCGGCGGGCGCCGCAGCAGGCGTGCCCGTCTTGGCCGGATCGGTTTGCGGAAACAGTTTTGCGATTTTCTCCGAGGGACGCGGATCCGGTATCGGCAACCGCGCAGCGCGCGTCGCAGGATCGAGGCTCTTCGGGACCAGCATGACAAAATGCATGGGATGGCGCAGCCGCCCGGAGACGCGGCCGGCCTCCTGCCCGGCACCGAAATACAGATCCGCACGCGCGGGGCCGATGATGGCTGAGCCGGTGTCCTGCGCGATCATCAGCCGGTGAAACGGCGTCTTCGAACGTTCGGAGTCGATCGGCAGCTCGCCCTCGATGAAGAACGGCGTGCCGTAGACATGCAGCGACTTGTCGACCGCGATCGAGCGTCCCGCCGTCAGCGGAATGCCTTGCGCGCCCACCGCCTCGTCCTTGTCGGAGAGGTTGACCTCGCGGAAGAAGATGTACGCGCGGTTCTGGCGGCGCAGCTCCTTGGCGCCATCAGGATTTTGCGCCATCCACTCCCTGATCTTCTGCATCGACATCTCCTCTTTCGGAATGATGCCGCGCTCGATCAGGATGCGTCCCACCGCCGTGTAGGGGTAGCCGTTATAGGCGTCGTAATTGAGCCGGAGCGTCGTGCCGTCCTCGAACTTGATCCGCGCCGAGCCCTGGATCTGCGCGAACAACAGATCGGTCGGATCCTTCAGCCAGGCGACCTCGAGGCCGCGCCCGGCGATCTTGCCGTCCTCGATCTCGCCGCGGTCGTAATAGGGCACCAGCTTGCGGCGCCCGATCTTGCGGTAGACCGGGCCCTTGTTGGGCAGGCTGACGGAATCCTGCTTGTAGCCGCGCACGAACAGGTTCGAGGGCCGGCGATAGACCGGGACATTGAAGACGTCGGTCTGCGTCCGCGATCCCTCGAGCACCGGCTCGTAATAGCCGGTGACGAAACCATCGGGCTCCCCTAAGCGGGAGATGCGCAGCGGCGCGAAATTCTCCTCGAAGAATGTCTTCGCCTTGGCGTCGTCGGCAAGCTCGAGCAATTTGGCGACCCGGCAAGGCTCGCTCAGCGAGGCCCCCAGCGCTTTCGGCTCGGGCGCCCCGGTCTGCGCGTTGATCGACTTGCAGCTGGCGCGAAACGTCTTGTAGGCGGCGAGATGATCGTCGTCGCCCCAGCCCTTCACGTCGGCCCAGGCCAGCGGCAGATATTGCGCGCCTGAGATCTCGAACGGCAGCGGGAGCTGCGGATAGGGCAAGGCCCGCGGCGGAGCGGCGGCCAGTTGCGGGGCGTGGTGATGATGGCTGCGGTAGTGGCGCCGCGCCGCCTCGGCGCCGAGCGAAAACGATGACAGCACGACGACACCCGCGCAGAGCGCCGTCGCGCTGTTCTTCAGGAAGATCTTAATTCGCGCTTCCGGTGCCAACCAGCTTCCAGTTCGGATCGCGAGAGGTGGTGTCGCGGGCGAAAGTCCAGATATCGGTGATGTCGGCAACCGTGTCGGCGCTGCCATCGACGATGTTGCCGGCCTTGTCACGAGTCGCCGAGATCATCTGCGAGACGAAGCGGATCGTGAGCTGCGCGGTGCGGTCGCGCATCTCGGCGCCGACGAGCTCAGCCTTGTCGATCGAGACGAAGCGCGTCTCGGTCTTCTGCTCGTTCCTCTCGCGCTCCTTGATCGCGGCGTCGAAGCTTTCATAGACCTCCGACGACAACAGGTCGCGCAGCGCGCGGCGATCGCCATTGGCAAAGGCCAGCACGATCATCTCATAAGCGCCGCGAGCACCCGAGATGAAATGACGCGGATCGAAGGTGGAATCCTTCTCGACGATGGCATCGAGACCCTGCGCCAGTGCGGTGCCCGGTTCAGTCAGACCCTTCCAGCGGTCGCTGGGCGCGGTTGGCTCGGCCGTCGGCGCCAGCGGAGCCTGGTCGATCACCTTGCCCGGCATGGTCACGACGTTCTTGTCCTGGGCACCCCCCAGCGCATTACGGGCGGCAGTGTGATCGAACGGCGGCCGCTCGTTGCCCGTGCGCTGCCCCAGCACGCTGCGCAGCCTCAGAAAGATGAAGACCGCCAACGCCAGGAAGATGATGGTGTAGATGTCCACGTCGTATTCGCTTTCTGGTCTTTGCTCTGGGTCTTCGCTTCGGGGTCGTTGCCGGGAAAATCAATCCGGCCAGTAGACCGTTCCATACGGAAACGGCAAGTCTACATCACCATTTTAGGTCCGCGCGTCTGGTCCCTGGGATGTAGGCACGAAATCTTGCCCGGCCAATGGCGCCTTTTGGCACAGAGGCGAGTGTAGCGCGTTTTATCCTTAAGGGGAAACCCGATCCTGGGCGGAAATCGCGTATCTTCAATCGTTTAAGGCGCGATTTCGGCGAAAGGCCGCCCTGAACGTCATAGTTGCGGGCACGATCAGGATTCCCATCCGGGACCGTTCGTCCTTGTGGAACGAGGCGGCCCTATGTTAGCCAACCGCCGCGAATTTCAGCCCCAATCGGGTTAAGGAGACACTTCTATGACCAACGGTAACGGCACCCCTCCCGAGGCGGCTCAGGCTCCCCAGCTCAACGTGCTGGCGCAATATACCAAGGACCTGTCGTTCGAAAATCCGAACGCGCCAAGCTCGCTCCAGCAGCAGGGCCAGCCGCCCCAGATCAACATCCAGATCAATGTCGGCGCCAATAACCTCAGCGAACAGGAGTTCGAGGTGACGCTGACGGTCGAAGGCAAGGCCGAGACCGCGGGCAAGGTGATGTTCTCGTTCGAGCTCGCCTATGCCGGCGTGTTCCGGATCGTCAACGTGCCGAAGGAGAACCTGCACCCGCTGGTCATGATCGAGTGCCCGCGGCTCTTGTTCCCGTTCGCCCGCGAGATCATCGCAACCGCGGTGCGCGATGGCGGGTTCCCGCCGCTGATGCTGGACCCGGTTGATTTCGTCGGTCTCTATCGCCAGAACATGGAGCGGCAGATGGCCGCCCAGGGTGGCCAGACCGGCCAGGCCTAAGCGCAGGCTTAACCAGCCGGAGGGGCGACTGGAGCGGCGAGATACTCGTTCCAGATCGCCTTTTCGCCCATCGTTGCGATGAAGGCCCGATGGGCCTCCCGCTCGGCATCCGAAACCCGCGGCGCGAGCGGCACTGACCGCTGCCGCCGCGGTGCATCGCCGGCGGAATTGACGCGAATCTCTGCGCTCTCCGAAGCCAGCAGCAGCTGCGACTGCCGCGCCCCCACCAGATCGACATAGACTTCCGCAAGCAGTTCTGCGTCGAGCAGCGCGCCGTGCTTCGTGCGGTGTGAATTGTCGATCGAATAGCGCGAGCAGAGATCGTCGAGCCGGTTCGACACGCCGGGATGCTTGCGCCGCGCCAGCAGCAGCGTATCGACCAGCCGCTCGCGCGGGACCGCGGCACGCTTGATCCGGTCGAGCTCGGCATTGATGAAGCTGATGTCGAACGAGGCGTTGTGGATCACCAGCGGTGCATCGCCGATAAACTCCAGAAATGCATCGACGACCTCGTGGAACAGCGGTTTGGTCGAGAGGAATTCGGCCGACAGCCCGTGCACGGCAAAGGCTTCCGCCGGCATGTCCCGTTCGGGGTTGATATAGACGTGATAGGTCTGTCCCGTCGGCATGCGGTTGAAGATCTCGACGCAGCCGATTTCGACCAGGCGATCGCCGCGGAGCGGATCGAGGCCGGTGGTTTCGGTGTCGAGGACGATTTCGCGCATGATCGGGAGGCCGTGTGAGACGGCGAATCAGGCTCGCCGCTGTGGCATCTTAACGACCTCGGCCAGGATGTGCTTGATTTGGGCGCGCACCGGCTCAAGTCCGTGTGAGGTATCCACCACGAAATCGGCCCGCTTGCGCTTCTCGGCATCCGGCGTCTGCTTGGCGATGATGGCGTTGAGCTTCGCCTCGTCCATCGTGCCACGCGCCAACACCCGCTCGCGCTGGAGTTCCGGCGAAGTCGAGACGACGACGACCGCATCGACCCGCTTCTCGCCGCCGGTCTCGAACAGCAGCGGGATGTCCAGCACCACGACCGGCACCTTGGCGGCCTCGGCATCGGCGAAGAATTTTTGCCGGGAGGCGCCGAGCATCGGATGGACGATCTGCTCGAGCTGCTTGATCGCGGCGGGATCGTGCACCACGCGCGCCGACAGTTTTGTCCGGTCGACCTTGCCGTTCACAGTGGTGCCGGGGAAGGCGGCCTCGATCGCCGGCGCCGCTTCACCCTCGTAGAGCTGATGCACGGCGGCATCGGCGTCGTAGACGGGCACGCCGGCCTCCGCGAACAATTTCGCGGTGGTGGATTTGCCCATCCCGATCGAGCCGGTCAGTCCGAGGATCCGCATCAGCACCCAGCCTTCTCTCGCATCTACACCGCAATTAGCTGCTCGCTCCGCAGGAACGCAAGCAGCGGCAGCAGCGGCAGGCCGAGAATGGTGAAATGGTCGCCCTCGATGCGCTCGAACAGATGGATGCCGAGGCCCTCGAGCTGATAGGCACCGACGCTTCTGGTCACGGCATCGCCGGCGGCGTCGAGATAGGCCGAAAGCTCGGCTTCGCTCATTGGCCGCATGGTCATGCGCGCCACCGAGACATCCTCGAAAACAATCTTGCCGTCCCGCGCCACGGCCACGGCGGAATTCAGCTCGTGGCTGTTGCCTTCGAGATCGCGCAGTTGCGCCAGCGCCTGTGGGCGGCCGGCGGGCTTATTGAAGAGACGGCTGCCGAGCGCCAGCGTCTGGTCGGCGCCGATCACATAACTTCCCGGACGACCCGTAGAGACCGCCCTGGCCTTTTCGCGGGCCAGCAGCAGAGCGATCTCGCGCGGATCGCTGAGGTTGGAGCTGGCCTGGATACCGCGCTCGTCGATATCAGCCGTGACCGCCTCGAATTCGAACCCGGCATTGGCCAGCAGCATTTTTCGTGCGCTGCTTTGCGAGGCCAGGATCAGCGGAGATGTGCCGCGCCACAGAGCCATCGCGACAACTATTCCGAGGGCCGGTTGCGCTGACGATCGCTGTAGAGCTTCATGATCGCCGCGGCGGTTTCCTCGATCGAGCGCCGCGTCACGTCCAACAGCGGCCAATCATGCTTGGCGCTCAGCTTGCGCGCAAACGCGACCTCCTCGGTGACCGACTGCCTGTCGGTATAGGTGTCGCTGCCGGATTCGGCACCCATTGAGAGCAGGCGGTTCTGACGGATCTGGATCAGGCGTTCCGGCGTCGCATGCAGGCTCACCACCAGCGGCCGCGTCAGCGTCTCCAGCTGCGCCGGCACGGGAATGCCGGGCACCAGTGGCACGTTCGCGGTGCGGATGCCGCGATTGGCGAGATAGATCGATGTCGGCGTCTTCGAGGTGCGGGACACCCCGACCAGAACCACGTCGGCGTCGTCGAGACCTTCGACATGCTGACCGTCGTCATGGATCATCGTGTAGTTCAGTGCGTCGATGCGCTTGAAATATTCCGCATTGAGCACGTGCTGGGCGCCGACGCGACCCGTCGTCGCAGCTCCGAGATAAGCTTCGAACAGCTGCATCACCGGCCCGATGATCGACAGGCTCGGAACATTGATCTGCTTGCACTTGTCCTCGAGCCTGGCGACCAGATCCTTCTCGAGCAGCGTGAACAGCACGATCCCCGGCGCTTCCTCGATCTCGTCGAGCACCCGGTCGAGCTGCTTCTGGCTCCGCACCAGCGGATAGACATGCTCGACCGGCGTCACGTTCGCATATTGCGCGGCGACGGCGCGCGCGACGGTGATCAGCGTCTCGCCGGTGGAGTCGGAGACCAGGTGCAGATGGAAATAATTGTTCGAGGTCGGCACAAAAACTCTTTGGATGAGGGCGGGGTGGTTTGTGGATTTCTGTGGAGCTTAACCGCTCGGAAAGGGATGTGCGACACCAGGGACGGGACAAGTGCCAATTTTCTTCACACCGCTGCCGGTCAGAACAAGTCCGATGCCTCTCCAAGCGGGAAGCGGGATTGCGCGGATAACCCCCTTGATAAGCTGCCGACGAGCGCACGCAAGCCTTTGAGTCCGGACGGCTTATCGGAACCGGCCGGACCTGCGCAGAATATGTTGATGGATGTGAACAAGCGCGCGCGAAGCGGCGGACGGAATTGCGTGAGTCCAATCCACGGTCACTTAGACTCAAACCTTAAGAATCTAAGATTCTAGATTTGAGGAAGGCGCTACGGACGGATATGTGTGCAGGGTAAGACCTTAACGGGTTCTTACTATCCCCAGCTCCTTTCGCTGGGCATCAATCCGGGCCGCGAAAATGTTCGAAGACGTCTATCTCTGGATCAAGGCGCTGCATGTTATCGCGGTCATCTCCTGGATGGCGGGCATGCTCTATCTGCCGCGGCTGTTCGTTTATCACTGCGACGCCGAGATCGGCTCGAAGCAGTCGGAGACGTTCAAGGTCATGGAACGCCGGCTGTTCAAGGCGATCATCAACCCCGCCATGATCGTCACCTGGCTTGCCGGGCTTTTTCTCGCCTGGTCCGGCCACTGGTTCACGTTCGGCTGGCTGCACGTAAAACTGGCATTGGTCCTGGCGCTGTCGGCGGTCCACGGCTTTTTTTCGCGTTGGCTCAAGGATTTCGCCGCCGACCGGCGTCCGCGAAGCCAGAAATTCTATCGGATTATCAATG
This sequence comes from Bradyrhizobium huanghuaihaiense, assembly GCF_025200885.1. NCBI lineage: Bacteria > Pseudomonadati > Pseudomonadota > Alphaproteobacteria > Hyphomicrobiales > Nitrobacteraceae > Bradyrhizobium > Bradyrhizobium huanghuaihaiense. The sequence goes on from NZ_CP104172.1 coordinate 215,637, forward strand.
AGGTGCCGACCGTTTTGATGATTCTCATCGTCATCATGGTGATCGTGAAGCCGTTCTAGGCAAGCCACCCGCGGAATCGCTCAGCGCTTCGGCTTGCGGAGAAGGGAGCGATTTTCTATATTATCGATATCCCACCCAACGCAGGCGGATGTGGTTGTGTCTGAGCTTTCCAGAGGCCGGACACCGCATCAGGTTTGAAGCCTCACCGGCACTCTCCTTGCCAGACCTGCGGACCTTAATCTTCTCACGTCCGCATTTCAGAGCCTCCTCGCACCCCTTCCAAGGTTACCCCACAGGACCACCCCAATGCGGGAAATTAAACTCCAGGACCTCAAGTCGAAGACCCCGGCCGAGCTCGTCTCGTTCGCGGAAGAGAACGGGGTCGAGAACGCCAGCACCATGCGCAAGCAGGAGCTGCTGTTCGCCATCCTCAAGCAGCTTTCGCTGGCCGAGACCGACATCGTCGGTGAAGGCGTCGTCGAGGTGCTCTCCGACGGTTTCGGCTTCCTCCGCTCGCCCGATGCGAATTATCTGCCGGGCCCTGACGATATCTACGTTTCGCCCTCGCAGATCCGCCGTTTCGGCCTGCGCACCGGCGACACCATCGAAGGCCACATCCGCAGCCCGAAAGAGGGCGAGCGCTATTTTGCGCTGCTGAAGGTCAACACGCTCAATTTCGAGGACCCGGAAAAGGCCAAGCACAAGGTCAATTTCGACAATCTCACGCCGCTGTTTCCGAACCAGCGTTTCCGCATGGAAATCGACGATCCGACGCGGAAAGACCTGTCTGCACGCGTGATCGATATCGTCGCCCCGATCGGCAAGGGCCAGCGCGCGCTGATCGTGGCGCCGCCGCGCACGGGTAAGACCGTGCTGATGCAGAACATCGCGCACTCGATCACGCACAATCATCCCGAATGCTATCTGATCGTGCTGCTGATCGACGAGCGTCCGGAAGAAGTCACGGACATGCAGCGCTCGGTGAAGGGCGAGGTCGTGTCCTCGACCTTCGACGAGCCGGCGGTGCGTCACGTCCAGGTCGCCGAGATGGTGATCGAGAAGGCCAAGCGCCTGGTTGAGCATGGCCGCGACGTCGTGATCCTGCTCGATTCGATCACGCGCCTCGGCCGCGCCTACAACACGGTCGTGCCGTCATCCGGCAAGGTGCTGACCGGCGGTGTCGACGCCAACGCGCTGCAGCGTCCGAAGCGCTTCTTCGGTGCCGCCCGCAACATCGAGGAGGGCGGCTCGCTGACCATCATCGCGACCGCGCTGGTCGATACCGGCAGCCGCATGGACGAAGTCATCTTCGAAGAGTTCAAGGGCACCGGTAACTCGGAGCTGATCCTGGACCGCAAGGTCTCGGACAAGCGCACCTTCCCGGCGATCGACATCTCCCGCTCCGGCACCCGCAAGGAGGAGCTCATCACCGATCCGCAGGTGCTCAAGAAGATGTACGTGCTCCGCCGCATCCTCAATCCGATGGGCACCATGGACGCGATCGACTTCCTGCTCGACAAGCTGCGCTCGACCAAGAGCAATTCGGAGTTCTTCGACTCCATGAATACTTGAATGCACTGCAGCAAAGATCAGAGGGCGCCTTCGGGCGCCCTTTTGTTGCGGCTTTGCTGCAGCGAAGTGCAGCATTCAGGGGTGCCGCAGCGCTTATCGCTGTGTCCCATTAATTTGTTGATATATCAAAATAATACTTGAATTCGACTCGGCCGAACTTCTTCCGGAGAAGGCATTTTTGCAGCAAAAATGACGCGAGTATATTGCGGTGCAACAGGGGAATTGCTGCGGGATCTGGCGCAGCAAATCCCTGCCGCCGGCCGGGCTGAAAAACGGACGTTTGCCTTTTCACTGGCAGCCGCACAAATAGGCCATGCATCCGCGAGACCAGACCATTTTTGCGCTGTCATCCGGCCGGGCGCCCAGCGCCATTGCAGTGGTGCGCGTGTCGGGCGCGCAAGCCAGCCTGGTTCTGACGACCCTCGCAGGGAAGCTGCCGGCGCCGCGGCAGGCGAGCCGCCGGCTGCTCCGGGACGGCGCGGGCCAGCCGATCGACGACGCGGTCGTGCTCTGGTTTCCAGGACCGGCCAGCGCGACCGGCGAGGACATCGCCGAATTTCACGTCCATGGCGGCCGGGCGGTGCTGGCGGCGCTCCTCGCTGCTATTTCCGATATTCCGAATACGCGAGCGGCCGAGCCCGGTGAGTTTACCCGGCGCGCCTTCGAGAACGGCAAGCTCGACCTGACCGAGGCTGAGGGCCTCGACGATCTCATCCACGCCGACACCGACCGGCAGCGCCGCCAGGCGCTGCGCCAGCTGCAGGGCCTGCTCGGCGACCGCGCGCGCGACTGGCGCGAGCGCATCATCGAGGCGTCGGCGCTGATCGAGGCCGGCATCGATTTTTCCGACGAGGGCGACGTGCCGGCGGAGTTGCGGGCGCCGGCGGTGAAAGCGATCAAGGCGCTACACGACGAAATCACAAAAGTGCTTGCGGCACAGGGACATTCTGAACGTCTGCGCGACGGCCTCGTGGTTGCGATCGCGGGCGAGCCGAATGTCGGCAAGTCGACGCTGATGAATCAGCTCGCGCGGCGCGACGTCGCGATCGTCTCGCCGCATGCCGGCACCACGCGTGACGTGATCGAGGTGTCGCTCGATCTCGATGGCTATCCGGTCACGGTCATCGACACCGCCGGCATTCGCGAGACCGACGATCCGGTCGAGCAGGAAGGCGTGCGTCGTGCGCGTGCGCGTGCCGAGGACGCCGACCTGGTCTTGTGGCTGGCCGAGGGTGAGGGGCCGGTCGGTCCCGAGGCAATGCGATCGCTGGGGAAATCCGAAGACCATCGACCCGGCGGATCGGTCTGGATCGTGCGCAACAAGATCGACCTGGGCGGGACCGGAGGTGCCAAGCCGGCAGGCGAGTTCGGGATCTCGGCCAGCCGGGGCGACGGCATTCCCGAGCTGGTCGACGCCCTCGTCAAATTCGCCGCCAATTTCTTCGGGACGACCGAGGGTGCGTTGGTGACCCGGGCTCGCCAGCGCGATCTGTTGCGCCAGGCCTCGGACAGCTTGCGCCGGAGTCTGGACCTTGTAGAAGAGGGCGAAGAGCTCGCGGCCGAAGAGCTGCGCGCCGCCGCCTACGCCCTGGGCCGGCTCTTGGGCCGGGTGGACGTCGAGGACGTCCTCGGGGCCATTTTCCAGAAATTCTGCATCGGAAAGTAGCGCTAGTTCTTCATTGTAGAACTAGCACTTGTTCCATTGCTTGGGTTTCACGTGAAACGAGGACGGTTCTCGTAGCCCGGATGGAGCGCAGCGCAATCCGGGGCCGGTTGCCCGGCGGAGATACCTTCCCCGGATTTCGCTGCGCTCCATCCGGGCTACAGCCCTTTCGCTAACAGATGGGGTCGATTCTCTCTTTCTGTTTCACGTGAAACAACGGCCAGTTTCAGCGGTTCGTTTGCGGATCCGATGTCCCACCAGCGAGGATTAGGCCGGCGGCCGCACCCCAACCTCGTCATTGCGAGGAGCCCTTGCGACGAAGCAATCCAGACTGCCTCCGCGGAGGGGTTCTGGATTGCTTCGCTGCGCTCACAATGACGGAGTGCGACGCGACGGGTCTGACTCTGATCCGCCTCCTCCTCGTAACGCGATAATAGGGAATGGTGGGACGCTTTCGACTCCTTTCGCGGTGAGGAGGCCAACGATTGTTTCACGTGAAACACGAGACAGACGAGGGCGCCTTCTACTGTGCATGGGGTTGGTTCTCGCGAAAATGCCGTCGTCGCCCTCGGCCCGGTCCTGTTTCACGTGAAACACGGTCCCCACCCAGTTTCCACTTCCGGCTTTTTCCGCTCTGGGATAGAAGTCCGCCCATGCGAACAGAGCGAGAGAGTTTCGACGTCATCGTGATTGGCGGCGGCCACGCCGGCTGTGAAGCTGCGGCTGCCGCCGCCCGGATGGGTGCGACCACGGCTCTGGTGACGCACCGTTTCTCCACGGTCGGCGCGATGTCCTGCAATCCCGCCATCGGCGGTCTCGGCAAGGGTCATCTGGTCCGCGAGGTCGATGCGCTCGACGGTCTGATGGGCCGGGTCGGCGATGCCGGCGGCATCCAGTTTCGCGTGCTCAATCGCCGCAAGGGCCCAGCTGTGCGTGGTCCACGGGCCCAGGCGGACCGAAAACTCTATGCGGCGGCGATGCAGGCCGCGATCCGGGAGACCAACGGTCTTTCCGTGATCGAGGGCGAAGCCGACGAGCTGATCGTGGTCGAAGGACGCGTCACCGGACTGCGTCTGGCCGATGGCCGGGAGCTTCGGGCAGGGGCGGTTGTCGTCACTACCGGCACCTTTCTCCGTGGTCTGATCCATCTCGGTGAGAAGAATTGGCCCGCCGGCCGGGTCGGCGAGGCGCCTGCGATGGGTCTTTCGGCTTCCTTCGAGCGGGCCGGCTTCACCCTCGGACGGCTCAAGACCGGCACGCCGCCGCGTCTGGACGGCACCACAATCGACTGGGCGGCGGTCGAAATGCAGCCCGGAGACGAGCCGCCGGAGCCGTTCTCGGTCATGACCGAGCGGATCACGACCCCGCAGATCCAGTGTGGGATCACCCGGACCACGTCCGCAACCCACGAGGTGATCCGGGCCAATGTCCATCGCTCCCCGATGTACTCCGGCCAGATCAAGAGCTCCGGACCGCGCTATTGCCCCTCGATCGAGGACAAGATCGTCCGCTTCGGCGACCGCGACGGCCATCAGATCTTCCTGGAGCCGGAAGGTCTGGACGACAGCACCGTCTATCCCAACGGCATCTCGACCTCGCTGCCGGAGGAGGTCCAGCTCGCGATCCTCGCCAGCATTCCCGGCCTGGAGCGGGTGAAGATGGTCCGCCCCGGCTACGCCATCGAATACGACCACATCGATCCCAGGGAGCTCGATCCGACCCTGCAGACCAAGCGCCTGCGCGGTCTGTTTCTGGCCGGGCAGATCAATGGCACCACCGGATACGAGGAAGCCGCCGGGCAGGGCATCGTGGCCGGTCTGAACGCCGCGCTCTCCGCCAGCGGCGCCGCGCTGACGGTGTTCGACCGCGCAGACGGCTATCTCGGCGTGATGATCGACGACCTCGTGACCCGCGGGATCAGCGAGCCCTATCGGATGTTCACCTCGCGGGCCGAGTACCGGCTGACGCTGCGCGCCGACAATGCCGATCAGCGCCTGACCGAGAAGGGGATCGCGCTTGGCTGCGTCGGCAGTGCCCGGACCCGGCATCACTGCGCGAAGATGGACGCCCTGAACGCCGCCCGGACACTGTCGAAGTCGCTGACCATCACCCCGAACGAGGCGATCAAGCACGGACTGTCCCTGAACCGGGACGGCCAGCGCCGCTCGGCGTTCGAGCTGATGGCCTATCCCGAGATCGGCTGGAGCCAGGTCCGTGCGATCTGGCCGGAGCTATCCATGATCGATCCCGTCATCGCCACCCATCTGGAGATCGATGCCAAGTACGACGTCTATCTAGAGCGCCAGAGCGCCGACGTCGAAGCTTTCCGGCGTGACGAGGGGATGGTGCTGGCGGACGTCGATTACCAGTTGGTCCCGGGTCTCTCCAACGAGGTCCGCGCCAAGCTCGAGAAGGCGCGGCCGTTCACAGTCGGCCAAGCCGGCCGCATCGATGGCATGACGCCGGCGGCACTCGGCATTCTCGCGGCCTATCTCCGCCGCGAGGCACGGAAGACTTCCAAGGCAATCGCATAGGCGTTTCACGTGAAACAGCGCGGACCGGGCGGGGACAGACCGCTATCGCGACGACCCGGAGCGGGTGAGGGCGCGGATCGTCGATCCGAACCGGCGACGGCCAAACCGAGGATCGACAAGGCCAGCGCCAACGATCGGTCGCTCGATGCCATCATCGCCGCGGACAAGATCGCAGCGCTCAAGCTCGCGCCCGTTTCACATGAAACAGAGACGCGGCTCGACCGCTACATCGCGCTGCTGCGGGAGTGGCAGGCCAAGACCAATCTCGTCGCGCCGTCCACCCTGCCAAACCTCTGGACCCGGCACATCGCCGATTCGCTCCAGCTCGTCGATCTCGCGCCGACCGCAAAGCGCTGGGCCGACCTCGGCAGCGGCGGCGGCTTTCCCGGCGTCGTGCTCGCCTGCGCCATGGCGGAGACCCCGGGCGGCAGCGTCCACCTCGTCGAGCGAATCGCCAAGAAGGCGGCGTTCCTGCGCGAAGCTGTCCGCGTCACCTCATCTCCGGGAGTCGTACATCTCGCTGAGATCGGGGATAATGTGGATAGAATCACCGGCCCCGTCGATTGCGTCACCGCGCGTGCGCTGGCTCCGCTACATCAACTCATCGGCTTTGCGGAGCCGCTGATGCGCCAGGGCGCAAAGGCGCTATTTCCTAAGGGTCAAGATGTAGAGGCTGAATTGACCGAAGCCGCTAAATATTGGAATATTCAGCCTCAGCTCCACCAAAGCCGCACCGGTGATGGTTGGATCGTGGAGCTGAATGCCGCCGAACGGCGAGGGTGAGACGTTCAGGGGTGGAGTGGGGAAATTTCGATGAGCGTGATTGACGAGCCGCAGCAAGAACAGACCGCAGAGGTCCCGCACGGTCACCCGCGCATCCTCGCGCTGGCGAATCAAAAGGGCGGCGTGGGAAAAACAACCACAGCGATTAACCTCGGCACGGCGCTCGCTGCGATCGGCGAGCGCGTCTTGATCGTCGATCTCGATCCGCAGGGCAACGCTTCGACCGGCCTCGGCATCGATCGCCGCAACCGCTCCTGCTCGACCTACGACGTGCTGATCGGTGAAGCGCCTCTGCGCGAGGCGGTGGTCTCGACCGCGGTGCCGCGGCTGCACATCGCACCCTCGACCATGGATCTCTCCGGCCTCGAGCTCGAGCTCGGCACCACGCCCGGCCGCGCCTTCAAGCTGCGCGACGCGATCGGCGCGCTCAACAACAACGTCTCGCCGGATGCCGACTACACCTACGTGCTGATCGACTGCCCGCCCTCGCTCAACCTTCTCACGGTCAACGCGATGGCTGCGTCGGACGCGATCCTGGTGCCGCTGCAGTGCGAGTTCTTCGCGCTCGAAGGTCTGTCGCAATTGCTGCAGACGGTGGAGCAGGTGCGTTCGACGCTCAATCCGAACCTGTCGATCCACGGCATCGTGCTGACCATGTTCGACTCGCGCAACAACCTCTCCAACCAGGTCGTCGCCGACGTGCGCCAGTTCATGGGTGAGAAGGTCTACAAGACCATGATCCCGCGCAACGTGCGCATCTCGGAAGCGCCGTCCTACGGCAAGCCCGTGCTGGTCTACGATCTCAAATGCGTCGGCAGCGAAGCGTACCTGCGGCTCGCCACCGAAGTGATTCAGCGCGAGCGCGAGCTGCGCACGACGCATTAGCGGTGCCGTAGGGTGGGCAAAGGCGTCTTCGCCGTGCCCACCATCTCCCGCACATAAACAACTGGTGGGCACGCTTCGCTTTGCCCACCCTACGATTTGAAATTCAGTTCTGGAGTGCTGCACCGTGAATCCAAGGGAGCTGGCGATGGCCGACGAAGCGCGTTCGCGACTGGGCCGGGGTCTTGCAAGTCTGATCGGTGACGTCGGCGGCGAGGCTCAGCATGTCGATCGTCCGCGCGCGCAGCGCAAGGTGCCGATCGAATTCATCAAGGCCAATCCGCGCAATCCGCGCCGCACGTTTTCGGACACCGAGCTCAAGGAGCTCAGCGAGTCCATCAAGCAGCACGGCGTGATCCAGCCGATCGTGGTGCGTCCGGTGAAGGGCGCGCAGGACCGCTTTGAGATCATCGCCGGCGAGCGGCGCTGGCGTGCCTCGCAAATGGCCGGCCTGCACGAGGTGCCGATCGTCCCGGTCGACATCAGCGACAGCGATGCGCTGGAGTTCGCGATCGTCGAGAACGTGCAGCGCGAAGATCTCAACCCGATGGAAGAGGCGCAGGGCTATCATGCGCTCGCCAACGAGTTCAAACGCAGCCAGGACGACATCGCAAAGGTCGTGGGCAAGAGCCGCAGCCACGTTGCCAACATGATGCGGCTGACCAAGCTGCCGGCCGAGGTGCAGGCCTTCATCGCGACCGGTGAATTGACGGCGGGTCACGCCCGCGCGTTGATCGGCGTGCCCGATCCGCTCGCCGCCGCCAAGCGCATCGTCGAGGAAGGCCTCAACGTCCGCCAGGCCGAGGCGCTCGCGCATGAAGAGGGCGTACCGGAGCGCAAGCCGCAGAAGGCGCGCTCGACCGGGGGCAAGGAAAAGGATCCCGACACGATCGATCTCGAGAAGCGCGTCAGCGACGCGCTCGGCCTCAAGGTCACCGTCAATCACCGCGACCCCGGCGGCTCCGTGCAGATCAACTACCGCAACCTCGATCAGCTCGACGAGGTGATGAAGCGGCTCGCCAAGGGCGCGCTGTAGGTCGCACTGTCTCTCTATCACCGTCACCCTGAGGTGGCCGCTTCTTCAGCGGGCCTCGAAGGGCGACGGCCCGGCTGCATCTCGGCCGTTCATCCTTCGAGGCTCCCCGCGCGCCGCCTTGCGCCGCGCGGCTCGCACCTCAGGATGACGGATTTGGCGCTTCGCTGTCATTGTGGGCGCGCCTGTTTCCACATCGTCATTGCGAGCGCAGCGAAGCAATCCAAAATCTTCCCGCGGAGGGATGCTGGATTGCTTCGCTGCGCTCGCAATGACGAGTGGAGAGAGTTACGCCCGACGTGGAGAGAGTGGAAGTCTACCCCCGCCGCTTCGCATTCGCGGCGATCGCCATCAGCGTGCGCTGGGCGATGGCGGCGGCGAGCGTCGATTGCTTGCGGGTGTCGAGCGCGGCGGTCGCGAGCTGTTCGATGATGGCGGCGAGGCGCGCCACGCTGAAATTGCGCAGCGCGGTTTCGACCATCGGCTTTCGTGAAAAGTGTAAGCGCGGAAAGCCGCCGTCGAGCACGGCGGAGGCCGGCTGGCCGTCGGCGATCGCAAGTGCGGACTTGTGCAGCCATGCGGCCTGGCGCTGTGCGGCGGAGATGATCACGCCGGGATAAGTGCCGGCGATCATGGCTTTTGCAAATTCGGTCTCGACGATGTCGGGCCGGCCGGCGAAGGCGCCGTCCACGATCGGATCGAGCTTCAGCTCGGAGGCGTCGGCGACCACGGACATCACGTCGTCCAGCGTGATCTCGTCTTTGCCATGGGCGTAGAGCGTGAGCTTGCGCAGCTCGTTGCGCGAGGCCTGGCGGTCGCCGCCAAGGAAGGACATCAGCGCCGCGCGGGCATCCTGCGCGATGCGCAAATTCGCGATGCGGAGCTCGTCCTCCATCAGCTTGGCGAGGTCGCGCTCGGTGTCGGGATAGCAGCCGATCGCGACCGCCGTCCTGGCCTTCTCGCAGGCTTTTCGCAGCGGCGATTCCGGGCGCAGCTCGCCGGCCTCGATCACGATGCGGCAATCCTTCACGCTCATCTCGGCCAGCGTATCGATGCCGCCGGCAAAGCTGCGCGAGCCGGCGCGGATGCGGATGGCGCGCCGGCCGCCGAACAACGGCACGGTCATGGCTTCGTCGACGAGCCGCGACGGCTCGGCGGAGAGCTCGTCGCCGTCGAGCTTCACCAGCGAGAAAGGATCTTTGGGATCGTCGACCGCCGAGGCGATCAGCGCGTCGGCGCGTTCGCGCACGAGGCCGGCATCAGGGCCGTAGAGCAGGATGATCGGACGGCCCGCATCGGGGCGGGCGAGGAAGGCGTCGATTTCTTTTCCGCGCAGCGCGACCATTGGCCCAACTGTCATTCCGGGGCGCGCGAAGCGCGAACTACGGTGCGCAATTGCGCACCTGAGAATCTCGATCAACAATCTCTGGATTCCGGGTTCGCCCTGCGGGCGCCCCGGAATGACGGGAATGAACTACGTGCCCGCGGTGAAGAACGCGGCGAGCCGGGTATTGATGTTCTCCGCGATCTCGTTGGCGGCACGATCCTCGGCATCGCGAACGGCGCGATTGCGCGAGAAGCGCTGGTAGGACCCGGGCATGTCGTAGGACACGCGCGAGAACGTGGTGCCGGTCATGACCGACTTGCCGCTGGCGATCTCAATCAGATTGTACTGGCAGTCGATGCCGAAATTCTCGCTGCTCGGCAGACCCGTGTTGGGATCGACGATCAGGGAGGAGCGGCTGGAGTTGAAGCGGATGTCCAGGCGGTGCGTCGGCGGCATGCCCGTGGCGCTGCCGTAGAGCTTGAAGGCCAGGGCATTGCGGACCTCGACGCCGACACGGGCCTCGCGGGACGCGTTGGGCTTGCTGATGGGCGGCAGCTCGACCCCCATCAGCTTCTCGCGCAGGCCGGGGGTGCCGTCGCCGCGGTCGGCATACATCGGCTGGAAGCAGCCAGCCGTCAGCGCCGCCAGTGCGGCGACTGCCAGCAGGCGGGCTGCGATGCGGATCCTAGCCGACAACATTCACGATCCTCTTGGGGACGATGATCACCTTGCGGACGGGCTTGCCGTCCAGGGCCAGCTTTACCGCATCGAGGGCCAAAACGGCAGCCTCGATTTCCGGATTCTGAGCCGCTGTTGCAACTGTGACCTCACCCCGCTTCTTGCCGTTGACCTGGACCACCAGGGTCACGCTGTCTTCAACCAGCAAATCGCGTTCGATTTGGGGCCAATTGGCCTCCGAAACCAGCCCCTTCTGGCCCAGAGCCTGCCAGCATTCCTCGGCCAGATGCGGCATCATCGGAGAGAACAGCTGGACCAGGATCTGGCCGGCCTCGCGGATCGCCCAGGCTAGGTCGTCCGCCGGCCGGCCGGGACGCTGGAGCACCTCCGAGAACGCATTGGTGAATTCGCGGATATGGGCGAGGCAGACGTTGAAGTGCAGCCGCTCGATCCCGGTGGTGACCTTGTCCAGCGTGCCATGGGCGGCCTTGCGCAGGGCGGTCGCATCCGGGCCGAACGAGGCCGGCCGCGCCGCCGGCGCGGCCTTGCCGAACTCCACGGAGTCGTTCACCAGCCGCCACAGCCGCTGCACGAAGCGCGAGGCGCCCTGGACGCGCTCCTCGCTCCAGATCACGTCGCGGTCGGGCGGAGAGTCCGACAGCATGAACCAGCGGGCGACGTCGGCGCCGTAGGTCTCGATGATGTCGTCGGGGTCGACCGTGTTCTTCTTCGACTTCGACATCTTCTCGATCGGGCCGATCTGGATGTCTTCGCCTGACGACAGCAGCGTCGCGCGGCGGCCGTTGCCGCCGACTTCGATCTTCACCTCGGCCGGCTGCACATAGGTGCCGTCGGCCTTCTGGTAGGTCTCGTGCACCACCATGCCCTGTGTGAACAGGCCGGCGAACGGCTCGTCCAGCGCCACGTGCCCGGTCGCCTTCATCGCGCGGGTGAAGAAGCGGCTGTAGAGCAGATGCAGGATCGCGTGCTCGACGCCGCCGATATACTGGTCGACCGGCAGCATCCGGTTGGCCACGGCAGGCGTCGTCGGCGAAGTCTCGTTCCAGGGATCGGTGAAGCGCGCGAAGTACCAGGACGAATCCACGAAGGTGTCCATGGTGTCGGTTTCGCGGCTAGCGCTGCCGCCGCATTTCGGGCAGGTGACGTGCTTCCACGTCGGGTGATGGTCGAGCGCGTTGCCCGGCTTGTCGAAGCTCACATCCTCCGGCAGCACCACCGGCAGGTCCGCATCCGGCACCGGCACGACATCGCATTTCGGGCAATGGATCACCGGGATCGGGCAGCCCCAATAGCGCTGGCGCGAAATGCCCCAGTCGCGCAGGCGGAAATTGACCTGGCGCTCGGCGACCGGCGCATTGCCGCGCAGCTCGCTCTCGAGACGCTTCGCCACCTCTTCCTTGGCCTGATCGATGGTCATGCCGTCGAGGAAGCGCGAATTGATCATGCGGCCGTCACCGTCATAGGCGGTGTCGGTGATGACGAACGATTTCGGATCCTGGCCCTCGGGACAAACGACCGGCGTATTGCCGAGGCCGTATTTGTTGACGAAGTCGAGGTCGCGCTGGTCGTGCGCGGGGCAGCCGAAGATCGCGCCGGTGCCGTATTCCATCAGCACGAAGTTGGCGACATAGACCGGCAGCTTCCAGCTCGGGTCGAAAGGATGCACCGCGCGGATGCCGGTGTCGAAACCCTGCTTCTCCGCGGTGTCGATGAGCGACTGCGCCGTGCCGATCTTCTTGATGTCGGCGATGAACTCCGCAAGCTCAGGGTTCTTCGCGGCGGCGGCCTGTGCCAGCGGATGATCCGCCGAGATCGCCATGAACTTCGCGCCGAACAGCGTGTCCGGGCGCGTCGTGAAGATCTTCAGTTCGCTTTCGCCGGCGGGCGTCGTCGCCGCATCCAGCGCGAAGCGGATCAGGAGGCCCTCCGAGCGGCCGATCCAGTTGCGCTGCATCAGCCGCACCTTGTCGGGCCAGCGGTCCAGCCCATCCAGCGCCGACAGCAGCTCCTGCGAGTACTTCGTGATCTTGAAGACCCACTGGCTCATCTCGCGCTGCTCGACGATCGCACCGGAGCGCCAGCCGCGGCCGTCGATCACCTGCTCGTTGGCGAGCACGGTCATGTCGACCGGATCCCAGTTCAGCTTCCGCTTCTCGCGCTCGGCGAGGCCGGCGGCGAGCATGTCCAGGAACATCTTCTGCTGATGCTTGTAGTAGCTGGGATCGCAGGTCGCGAATTCGCGGCTCCAGTCCAGCGACAGCCCGATCGAGCGGAGCTGCTTCTTCATCGCGGCGATGTTGTCGTAGGTCCAGGCCTTGGGCGCGACCTTGCGCTCGATGGCGGCGTTCTCGGCCGGCAGGCCGAAGGCGTCCCAGCCCATCGGGTGCAGCACGTTGAGCCCTTTGGCGCGCATGAAGCGGGCCAGCACGTCGCCCAGCGTATAATTCCGGACATGGCCGATATGGATGCGCCCGGACGGGTAGGGGAACATCTCGAGCACATAGTATTTCGGCCGCGGATCGTCGTTCTTCGAGACGAAGATCGCCTGCTGGTCCCAGGCAGCCTGCCAGCGCGGTTCGGAATCGCGGGCGTTATAGCGTTCGGAGGTCATGGAATCGTTGGTTTTTCTTGGGTTCGGCCGTCTAAAGACGGCGGACTAGGCCATAGAAGCCCTCGGGGGGTCAATGGGTTGCCTCACCCCGGAACCTGGGGCGCTGCTCCGCATAACTACCGAGGCTGCCGTTGGGGTGTGATTAAGAGGTCGATGCGAGGTTGCGGCTGGCCAGGGACCCCAAAATACGCGCAATGGACGCCAGCTTCGACGATCCCGACTACGATTATGCCGCGTCCATCGCCGGGCGGGCGATGCGGAGCATGGCCGAGCAGCGGATCGCGCCGACCTCGACCAATTTTGCGGTCTGGTACCAGTATTTCGCAGGCAGCCACGACGATTTGCGCAACGCCATCGATCTCCTGATCGACCACAATCGTCCGTTCGACGCCCGGACCAATCAGAACCTGTTCGAGACCTATGTCGCGCCACAGCTGAGTGCGGCCGTCGTCGACACGTCCGAGCGGCTGAACGCCCTGATGGGAGCGGCGAAGGAGTTTCTGGCGACCGCGATCGCCGACAACCATTCGCAGATGCAGGCGATCAGCGAGGTCGCCGACCAGGGCCAGTCCGGCCTCGATCCGAAGGCGCTGGTTGCCCAGCTCATGAATGAGCTCGCCCGCGCGGCCACGCGGGCGACGCGCCTGGAAGCGGGCTTCGTCGAAAAGGCCCGCGAGCTCGACGTGATCCGCGCCTCGCTCTCCAAGTCCGAGGAGCGCGCGCGGACCGAGACGCTGACGGGCCTTGCCAACCGGCGGGCGCTGGACGAATTCCTGCGCAAGGCGCAAGTCACGGCGGACTGGGGCGAGCCGCTCAGCGTGCTCTTGCTCGACATCGATCACTTCAAGACCTTCAACGACGATTTCGGCCATGGCGTTGGCGACCAGGTGCTGCGGCTGATGGCCAGGGTGCTGCGCGAGAAGGTGCGCGCGCAGGATCTGCCGGCCCGCTACGGCGGCGAGGAGCTGATCGCTGTGCTGCCGGACGCCGATCTTGCCACCTGCGCCGGGATCGCCGAGCACATCAGGCGCGCGATCGCCGAATGCACCATCACCCGTCGCTCGACCGGCGAGACCTTGCCCTCTATCAGCGTCTCGATTGGTGTGGCGCAGTATCGTTCCGGTGAAGCCATCGCCGATCTCATCGAGCGCTGCGATCGCGCGCTCTACCTCGCCAAGGGCGGCGGCCGCAATCGCGTGGTAACGGAGATCGAGCTCGATCGCGCGGGGGCTGCAGGCTAGCGTTTTCGAGCGAAGTGGGCACCGGTTCGCGTAAAGAAAACGCGTCAAAACAAGAATCTAGGCGCTCGCCGCCATCATCATGTCGGCCGCGCCGGTCTCGATCACCTGGATGCCATGCTCCATGACGTTGTTGCGGCCGCGATGCTTGGCGGCGTAGAGCGCGGCGTCGGCGGCTTCGATGAGATCGCCGGGGCGCAAGGCCTCGTTGGGCCTCGTCGCGGCAACGCCGATCGAGACCGTGACGATCATATGGGCGGAGGTGATGTGCGGCAGGCACAGCTTCAGCACGGCCGCACGCACCTGCTCGCCGATCTCGACGGCGCGGTTCACGTCGGTGTTCGGCAACAGCAGGCAGAATTCCTCGCCGCCATAGCGCGCGGCAAAGCCCATCGTGTCGGCGGCGATACCGGAGAGCGACTCGCCGAGCCGCGTCAGGCAGGAATCGCCTTCGAGATGGCCGTAGGTGTCGTTGAACAGCTTGAAATGGTCGACGTCGATCATCAGCAGCGCGAGATCGCTGCCATATTGCTGCGCGCGCATCCATTCGAAATCGAGCCGGCTCTGGAAGCCGCGGCGGTTGGCGAGGCCCGACAGCATGTCGATCGAGGCCATCACGGTCAACCGGTCGTTGCTCGCGATCAGCTCGCGCTCGCGCTGACTGAGTTGCGCGGCCATCGCGTTGAACGCGCGGGCCAGCGGCACGAACTCGGCCGGCAGGCGGTTGCGCGCCGCGCGCGCCGAGAGATCGCCCTCGCCGAGACGCTTGGCCATGTCGGCGAGCATCTCGATCGGCTTGATCACGAGCTTCTCGGCGGCGATGAGTGCACCGAGCAGGACGAAGACGACGACGAAAGCGAGCTGGAGATAGGCGGTGCGGATGTCGCGGTTCACCGCCGCGGACACCTTGTCCTCGTCGATGCTGGCGATCAGGCGGGCATTGGTGCCGGCGATGCGGATGTAGCTGACCGCGCGGCGGGAGCCGTCGGCGGCGAGGAAGGACAGCGAGCCTTCGTCCTGGTCCGACCGCAGCGCCCTGTCGGCGATCGCGGACATCAGCGGCATGTTGTCGAGGGGACGGCCGACCGTACTGTGCTGGTCGGCGGGGGCGGCCAGTACGGTTCCGGCGCTGTCGACCAGCACGGCGGTGATGCCGGCGCGGCCGCCGAGATTGTTCATGACCTTCGACATCCAGTCGAGGTTGACGGTGGCCAGCACGACGGCATCGGCGACGCCGCTGAACGCCGACACCGGATAGACGGCCATGACGGTCGGGGACGGCACCGGCCGCGACAGGATGAAATCGCTCAGCACGAAACGGCCGGTTTCCTGCGCCTGCTGGAAGTACGGCCGGTCACTGAGATCGAGGCCGACATACATGTTGTTGGTGGCGCACTGGATGCGTCCGTCCTGGCCGGCGATCAGCAATGTGCGGATCCAGGGAAGGTTCGAGGGCAGGCTCGCGCGCAGCACGTCGCAGCTCTTGCTGATGCCGCCGGCGGAGGCACGGATGAAGGCTTCCGATTTCAGGATGGTCTCGACCGACGAGATCACCTCGCGCTGCGCATCGGCGCTGTGCCGTGCGACGGTGGTGAATTCGGCCGCAGCCTGCGCGATCTGCCGCGTGCGCGCATCCTCGAGCGAACGAATGCGCTCGAGCATCAAGGGCGCAACCAGAATGACGGCAAGCAACGCAAGCCGGGCCCGGATTCCGAGAACCTGCTTGAGTTTCGCTCGTTTGCGGTTGAAACTGACGTTTGCCATCTTCGCTGCCCACCCCGCGGGCTAAGGTAAAGCGAAGGGTTCAAAAACTCTTTCTTGAACTCGGTAAAATTGGACTTACCTCCCGTACGATCACGGCCAATCCAACGTCATGACAGAAAAAAGCGCAGCGCCGATAACCGGCGATTCACCAAACGCACTCGCTTCGGTCGAAGCCGAAATTGCACGCGCCTGCAAGGATGCGCGGCGTGATCGCAGCTCCGTTACGCTGATCGCGGTGTCCAAGACTTTCGACGCCGGTGCAATTACGCCGGTTATCGCCGCCGGACAACGCGTATTCGGCGAGAATCGGGTGCAGGAGGCCAAAGGCAAGTGGCCGGCGTTAACGTCTGTTTACCCCGATATCGCCCTGCACCTGATCGGGCCGCTGCAGTCCAACAAGGCGAAAGAGGCGGTCGCGCTGTTCGACGCCATCCATTCGGTGGACCGTCCGAGCATTTGCCAGGCGTTAGCCAAGGAAATCGAATCCCAGAAAAAGCGCCCCGACCTCTTCGTCCAGATCAATACCGGCGAGGAGCCGCAAAAGGCCGGCATCGCGCCCGGCGAGGCCGATGCCTTCCTCGCAAGCTGCCGCGACACCTATGGGCTGACGATCTCCGGACTGATGTGCATCCCGCCGGTCGATGAGCCGCCGGCCGCGCATTTCGCGCTGACGGCCAAGATCGCGGAGCGCAACGGCTTGAAGAATCTGTCGATGGGCATGAGCGCCGATTTCGCGACCGCGATCATGCTGGGCGCCACCCATGTGCGCGTGGGCAGCGCGATCTTCGGGCACAGGTAGGAGCCGTTAGCGAGGGCGTGCCTGGCGACCGCTCTCGAATACGTCATTGCGAGCGCAGCGAAGCAATCCAGAATCTTTCCGCGGAAGGATTCTGGATTGCTTCGTCGCAAGGGCTCCTCGCAATGACGACGGGGAGAACACTACACAAACCCCACCGACACCTTCCCGAGCACGCCAAAATCCACCGCGAAATGATCACCGGCCTGGATCGGCAGCGGCGGATGGCACGTGCCTGTCGTCACCACCTCCCCTGCCCGCAAGGTAAGGCCGAGCCCGCGCAGCTCGTTGGCGAGCCAGGCGAGCGCTGCGCGGGGATCGCCGAGCACGTTCCTGCCGTGGCCGATATAGCGTTCGCCGCGCAGCGTGATCTGCGGCCGTTCCTCGACGAGATCCATCGCGCGCCAATCCGCAGACGTCGCTGCGCCCAGCACGAACAGATGTGCGCAGGCATTGTCGGCGATGAGCTGTGCTTCGCCCGCGCTGGCGAAATCGACAAAGCGCGAATCCGGAATCTCGATCGCGGGATGGAAGCTGCCGACGGCGGCCAGAACCTCGTCGACCGCATACGGCTGCGCGCGCGGCGGCAGATCGCGCCCCATGCGGAAGGCAAATTCCGGCTCGCCGACGCGCATCGCGTTGCCCTTCATCGACGCGGTGCCGCCATCGGCGATCACGGTGTCGCTCATGATGCGCCCGGCCAGCGGTCCCGTGACATTGATGTGCTTCTGTCCGGATACGCTCGTGGCCGCGATCTTCCAGCCGAATAATTTTCCACGCGACAGCGTTTCTAGTCCGGCCTGAACCGCATAGCCCTCCGTGCGGCTCTGCGGCTGCAAGCGTGTCTCCAGCGCGTCGAGCTTGGTGCCGTCGCGCCAATGCTCAAAGAGGACGCGCGATGCGGCGGCGATCTGATCCTTGTCGAGCATGTGCCCTCACCCGATGATGATTCGTGTCCTTGGTCCCAGCCGCCGCAGCAATTGCAGCATCGCCGCCTTGGTCATCGAGACGCAGCCTGCGGTCGGGCCAAAGTTGTCGCGGGCCAGGTGCAGGAACACGGCGCTGCCGCGGCCGGCGATGCGTGGCCTCGTGTTGTGGTCGATCTCGATGATGAAGTCATAAAGGTGATCGGCCCGCTTGAGCCGGTCGCCGCCCTGCCCCTCGCCCAGCCGGATGCCCTGATTGTAATGACGATCGTTGGGATCCTCGCACCAGGCGTCCTCGCCGGTGATGATCCGCGCCGGCAGGAATGTCTGCGGGCGGCTGTGCCGGTCGCCGCGCCACCACAGGCGTTTGGGGCGGAAGCTACCCCGCGGAGTACCGCCGTCGCCCTCGCGCTTGTTGGCGAGAATGCCGCCCCGCCCCAGCGCCACCGGAATGGTCAGCGGTCCGGCCGTCAGCCAGCCCCGGCGCGGATTGCCGGCAGCAGGCTTAACGCGGATCGCCGACAGCGGTCCGGAGCTTCGATCTCTGGTGTAAGTCACTGAAGCAGCGTTGTTTTTCATGTGAACGTGCAATGTCGAATTCATTACAGGACATTCATCAAGGCGCCCTGCTATTCTGGGTTAGAGTGGTTCTGCCTTGAGAATCGGTAACAGCCCACTACTTCAACACGAACAACAATAATAACGGCGACCCCTAAACTTCCCTCCCGACTGGGTGCAGCATGCATGCGCGCCGAGCCGGCCCCCAAAAGGATGATACCCCATGGCCAATGCCCGCAAGATCCTGATCGTGGATGACGATACCGATCTGCGCGATACGTTGGTGGAGCAATTATCGCTGCACGAAGAATTCGAAGCCTCCGCCGTCGATACCGGCGCCAAGGGCGCGAGCGCCGCAAAGGCCAATTCCCCCGATCTCGTTCTGATGGATGTCGGTCTGCCCGACACCGATGGCCGCGAAGTTGTCCGATCGCTGCGCAAGGGCGGCTTCAAGGCACCGATCATCATGCTGACCGGGCACGACACCGACTCCGATACGATTTTGGGCCTGGAATCCGGCGCCAACGACTATGTCGCAAAACCGTTCCGCTTCGCCGTGCTGCTGGCCCGCATCCGCGCCCAGCTCCGCCAGCACGAAGCCAGCGAGGACGCGGTGTTCTCGGTAGGCCCCTACTCCTTCCGCCCGGGCTCGAAGATGCTGACCGCGGCGAATGCACGCAAGGTCCGCCTCACCGAGAAGGAAACGGCGATCCTCCGCTTCCTCTACCGCGCCGGCCAGATGCCGGTGTCGCGCGAGACCCTGCTCCAGGAGGTCTGGGGCTACAATTCCGGCGTCACCACCCACACGCTGGAAACCCACATCTACCGCCTCCGCCAGAAGATCGAGAAGGACGCCGCCAACCCGGAGATCCTGGTCACGGAAGCCGGTGGCTACAAGCTGGTGCCGTGATACGCTTCAGGGGCGCGCGAATCGTTTTAGATGGCGTGCCTTTGAGCCTCGGACCTGAATGTCAATCGACGACGACGTAGCGCTTCTCGAGCGTGTCCCGACATTGCGCCTGTTGGGAGACGCCTCGTTGCGCATGCTGGCGATCGGTTCCGAGCAGCGTGACTTCGTCCGCGGCGACGTCCTGTTCAATCTCGGCGACGACGCCGATGCCGGCTTCGTGGTCCAGCGCGGCGCCTTCCGGGTCGAGGACGGTGCCGGCGCCGAGATGATCGCCGGTCCCGGCGCGCTGATCGGCGAGCTTGCGCTGGTGGTGCCGATGAAGCGGCCGTCGAGCGCGATCGCGCTGGAGCATTCCTCCGTCATCCGCGTCGCACGCAGCCTGTTCCAGCGCGTGCTCGAAAGCGATCCCGCCGCCGCCGTGCGCCTGCGCGACGAATTCGCGGTGCGCTCCAGCCAGATCGCCAGCGATATCCTGATGGCGGGCGCGAAGCTGACGAGCTGAGCTTGTCGTAGCCCGGATGGAGTTTCGTAGCCCGGATGGAGCGAAGCGTAATCCGGGAATCTCGCCTGCCGGAAGGACCGTCCCGGATTGCGCTGCGCTCCGTCCGGGCTACGGGAGGTCACACCTCCAGCGTCACCGTAACAGGCACATGGTCCGACGGCCGCTCCCAGCTTCGCGCATCGCGCAGAATCTTGAAATCGCTGACCGCATCCTTCAGCGCGCGCGAGACCCAGATGTGGTCGAGCCGGCGGCCGCGGTCGCCGACGGTCCAGTCGGCGGAGCGGTAGCTCCACCACGTATAGACCTTCTCCGACATCGGAATGCGCTCGCGCGCGACGTCGACCCATTCGCCGGCGGAGAGCGCGGCCTTCAGCTTCTCGGTTTCGACAGGCGTGTGCGAGACCACTTTCAGAAGCTGCTTGTGCGACCAGACGTCGTTCTCGTGCGGGGCGACGTTGAGATCGCCGACCAGGACGTGGCGATCCTCACCGCGCGGGTGCAGCGGCTCGCATGCCTTCATCTCGTCGAGGAAGCGGAGCTTGTGATCGAATTTCTCGTTCAGCGCGGGATCGGGAATGTCGCCGCCCGCGGGCACGTAGAAATTATGCAGCACCAGCGGCTTTGCGATGCCGGCCTTCTCGCCGAACGACACCGAGATATGCCGCGAATCCACCTTGTCGCAGAAGGTGCGGATGTCCTTCGACTCGAACGGGATCTTCGAGACGATGGCGACGCCGTGATAGCCCTTCTGCCCGTTCAGCGCGACGTGTTCATAGCCGAGCCGCTTGAAGCGCTTCAGCGGAAAGGCGTCGTCGATGCACTTGGTCTCCTGCAGGCACAGCACCTCCGGCCGCGCGCTCTTGAGGAATTTCGCGACCAGGTCGATGCGCAGCCGCACCGAATTGATGTTCCAGGTTGTCAGGGAAAGACGCATGGGGAATGCGTCTTAGCAAGCTCTCGTAGGGTGGGCAAAGGCGCAAAGCGCCGTGCCCACCGTCTTTTCGGGTGCGAGATGTGAGGATCTGGGCGTGCTCTCGTAGGGTGGGCAAAGCGAAGCGTGCCCACGTGCCGACCGCGACGGGGAAAGGTGGTGGGCACGGCGCAAGTGCGCCTTTGCCCACCCTACGGCAGCGGAGCGCTTATCCCGGCGACGGGCCGTAGTTCGTGAAATCGATCTTGAACATGCTGGGATCGAGCTTCTTGCTCGTATCCAGATTATAGACCGCGAAGGTGGTGTCGTAGCCTTGCGGATCGGTGACGGTCCACTGCTTGAGCTGGCCGTCCTTGGCGCCGAGCATCAGCAGCAGGCGGCTGGTGCCGACCAGCGCCTGCTTCTCCTCGATGGTGACGCTGATGAAGAGATCGTCGGCAGTGACACTTATGACGTTGGTGTCCTTCATCAGGTCGATGCGGTCGGACAAGAGGAAGCGCAGCGGCGTCTGCGACAGCGGATAGACGTCCTGCGTCGCGAGCTTGCGGTCGCGCACCACCAGCGACGATCCATCGGCGACGATGTCGATCGGGCTCGGCGCGTCATATTCGACGCGCATCTTGCCGGGCTTCTGGATGTAGAAATCGCCCTGCGTCTTGCTGCCGTCGGGGCCGACCTGGACGAAATTCCCCACCAGCGTCTGCAGCGAGGACAGATAGGCGCTGACCTTGGCGGCCTGCGCCTTCTGGTTGGCATCGAAGGTCTGGAAGATGCTGCTCGGCACGTTGCGGCGCGGATCCGGGATGATCGGATTCGGCGGCGCCTGCGTCGCGCCGGTGATCGCTGGCCCGCCGGCAGACGCCCCGCCATCGCGGCCCTTCGGCGCGGGCTTCGGCACGGGGACGTTCTGCGCGAACGTTGCGGTGGTCACCATCGCGGCGGTGACGAGAAGCACGCCGGCCATGCGCGCGCTTCGCGCGGCGATGGCGGCAGCGAATCGAATGTCCGGATGTCTGATCAACGGGTCGTCCTGTGTGGCTGGGCGCCCTTTTACCGTGATTTCGGGCAAAAGCAGATATCGATTCTGCGTGAAATTATGTTTAGGGGCCTCCCGCCTCACATATGGCTGTCTTCTTCCTCGACCAGAATCTCGCGCTTGCCGGCGTGGTTGGCGGGACCGACGATGCCCTCCAGTTCCATGCGCTCCATCAGCGATGCGGCGCGGTTATAGCCGATTTGCAGGCGGCGCTGGATGTAGCTGGTCGAGGCCTTGCGGTCGCGTTTGACGATCGCAACGGCCTGCGCGAACAGGTCGCCGCCGCCATCGGCGCCCATGCCGGTGGCGTCGAACACCGCGCCGTCCTCGTCCTCGGTCGGCTCTTCGGCCGTAACCGCTTCGAGGTATTCCGGCTGGCCCTGCGTCTTGAGGTGACGCACCACCTTCTCGACTTCCTCGTCGGAAGCAAACGGGCCGTGCACGCGGCTGATGCGGCCGCCGCCGGCCATGTAGAGCATGTCGCCCTGGCCGAGCAGCTGCTCGGCGCCCATCTCGCCCAGAATGGTGCGGCTATCGATCTTGGACGTGACCTGGAAGGCGATGCGGGTCGGGAAGTTGGCCTTGATGGTGCCGGTGATGACGTCGACCGACGGACGCTGCGTCGCCAGGATCACGTGCAGGCCGGCGGCGCGCGCCATCTGCGCCAGGCGCTGCACCGCGCCTTCGATGTCCTTGCCGGCGACCATCATCAGGTCGGCCATTTCGTCGACGATGATGACGATGTAAGGCAACGGGTCGAGCGAGAGCTTCTCTTCCTCGTAGATCGCCTTGCCGGTCTCCTTGTCGAAGCCGGTGTGCACCGTGCGCGTCGGCTCCTCGCCCTTGGCCTTCAGTTCGAGCAGGCGCGTGTTGTAGCCGTCGATGTTGCGCACACCGAGCTTGGCCATGTTCTTGTAGCGCTCTTCCATCTCGCGCACGGCCCATTTCAGCGCGACCACCGCCTTCTTGGGGTCGGTCACGACGGGCGTGAGCAGATGGGGAATGCCGTCATAGACGGAGAGTTCGAGCATCTTCGGATCGACCATGATCAGGCGGCACTGATCGGGGCGCAGCCGGTAGACCAGGCTGAGGATCATGGTGTTGATCGCGACCGACTTGCCGGAGCCGGTGGTGCCGGCGATCAGCATGTGCGGCGTGCGCGCGAGGTCGATGATGACGGGGTCGCCGCCGATGGTCTTGCCGAGGCAGAGTGGCAGTTTCGCAACCGTGTCGGTGGCTTCCTTTGCGATCAGCAGTTCGCGCAAATAGACCTTTTCGCGATGGGCGTTCGGCAGTTCGATGCCGATGGCATTGCGGCCGGGCACGACAGCGACGCGCGCCGACAGCGCGCTCATCGAACGAGCGATGTCGTCGGCAAGGCCGATCACGCGCGATGATTTGATGCCGGGCGCCGGCTCCAGCTCGTACAGCGTGACCACGGGACCCGGATTGGCCTTCACGATCTCGCCGCGCACGCCGAAATCCTGCAGCACGCCTTCGAGCGAGCGCGAATTGGCTTCCAGCTCGGCCTTGCTGAGCGGTTGGCGATCGCCCGCCTTTGGCGCGGCCAGCACGGACACGGATGGAAGCTCGAACTTGTCGGAGGATTTCTTGGAAGCCGCCTTCGGCGCGGCCTTCTTGCGCGGCGCGCGCGCGGCGGGCTCCTCCTCTTCCTCCTCCTCGTCTTCCGCTTCTTCCTCGTGCTCGTCCTCGTAATCTTCGTCCTTGGCCTGCGGCGAGATCGACGGCGCGGCGCGGCCACCGCCGAGATTCGGCTCCTGGCGGCTGAAGCTGGCGGCCTTGGTCTTGGGTCCGCTCGAGACCAGCGAGCGATAAGCCGCGCCAAGCAGCCAGATCAGCCGCGCTTTCGTGCTCATCAGCGCATGGAACAGCCAACCCAGCGACACCGAGCCGCGATCGCTCTCCTCGTCCTCGTCGAGCGGCTTGTCGTCATCATCGATCTCGGCGAGCTCTTCGTCGTGCTCGCGTGCGCCGAGACCGCAGGCGATCAGGAAGGTCGCGGCCATCGCGGCGAACAGGATCGTGCCGAGGATCATGCGATAGATCGTGCCGGGCGGTCCGAAGATCACCGCGGGCGCGCGCACCAGGGCATCGCCGACCACGCCGCCGAGCCCGGTCGGCAGCGGCCAGGCGCCGCCATGCGGCCAGCAGCTGACGAAGCCTGCTGCGATCACGGTGCAGAGAATCCAGGAGCCGAGCCGCAGCGCCTCGCGGTCGAACGGGCGATGCGTCATCATCCGCCAGCCCCAGACCGCGACGGTCAGGACCAGCATGATCGCGCCGAGCCCGAGGATCTGCATCGCGAGGTCGGCGCCGATGGCGCCGGCATAGCCGAGGATGTTGCGGATCGGCCGCGAGGTCGCGTGGCTGAGACTGGGATCCTGCACCGACCAGGTCATCAGCGCCGCCGAGGCGACGCCCGACAGCGCGATCAGGCCGAGGCCGCTGAGCTCGCGCATGCGCCGCGCCAGCCCCTCGCGGATCGAGGGTGGCAGATGGCCGACCAGTGGAATGACACGTTCGATTGCCGACATGCTCACGGGCCCCGCCTAACCCAGAGTCTCGACCAGACGGTGCAGCGCCTGCGCCGTCGTTTCGCCATCCTGCACCAGCGCGAGGCGGATGTAGCCTGCGCCGGGATTGAATCCGTCAGGCTGCTGTCGCGCCAGAAAGCTGCCGGGCACCACGCGCACGCCTGCTTCCTTGAACAGCTTGAGCGTCACCGACACGTCGTCGCCGATCTCGGAGGTGTTGAGCCAGACGCAAAAGCCGCCATCGGGCCGGCGGTAGCTGTAACGATTGCCGATGATCTGGTCGGCGAGATCGAACTTGATCCGGTACAGCCTGCGGTTCTCCTCGACATGCGCCTCGTCGCCATAGGCGACGGTCGCGACATGCTGGAGCGGCACCGGCACCTGAGGCGCTGCGATGTTGCGCAGCTCGAGGAACATGCCGATGAGCTTCTTGTCGCCGGCGGCGAAGCCGACGCGCAGGCCCGGCAGGTTGGAGCGCTTCGACAGCGACTGGAACGCGACCACGCGGGTGAAATCGGGGCCGGCGCATTCCAGCGCGCTGCCCGGGGCCTCGCGGGTGTAGATCTCCGAATAGCACTCGTCGCTGAGGATCACGAAGCCGTAGCGATCGGCGAGCTGCTTCAAGCGCTTGAAATAGTCGGGCTTGGCGACCGAGCCCTGCGGATTGGCGGGCGAGGCCAGGTAGAACGCCACCGTGCGCGCCAGCGTCGCCTCGTCGATGGCGTCGAGATCGGGCAGGAAGCCGTTCTCGACCGTGGTCGGCAGATGGATCGGCTCGCAGGCGGCCGCGAGGGCGCCTGCGCCATAGACCGGATAGAACGGGTTCGGCATCAGGATCGCGGGCTTGCCCGGACGCGGGCCGACATAGCGGGCGGCTGCGATCGCGGCGAGGAACAGCCCCTCGCGACTGCCATTGAGGACGAGAATCTCGCTCTTGGGGTCGAGCTGCCGTGGCAGGTTGAAGCGCGACGACAGCCAGGCGCCCGCAGCGTTCCGGAACGGCTCGGTGCCCTGGTTCATCGGGTAGCGGCCGAAATCGGCGATGTGCTTGGCCAGGACCGGGCCGACGAAGTCGGGCACGGGATGCTGGGGCTCGCCGACCGCAAGCGAAATCAAGGGCTTGCCAGGCTGATGCGGGGCCAAAAGCTCGTTCAGCCGGACGAAGGGCGAGCGTGCGGAATCGGAGCCATTACCGCCCTGCGGCGCACGGGATGAAGCGGTCAGAGCCATTCTGGGCGCCAGTACTCTTGGAACAGCCGGTCGCACCAAGGCGCCGGCGGGAAGCGGTTCAGTTCACCATAGATAGGGCGAGGTTAAGACGCGATTAACCATCGGCCGCCGCCGCCGTCCAGAGCGGGAAAAATGGGGCCGGATAACAACGGGATGCATGGGCTACTGGGCCGGGCTGGTTCCTCCCCCTCTCCCGCTTGCGGGAGAGGTCGCGCCAAAGGCGCGGGTGAGGGTTCTCGCCGCTTAGGGACTGTCCCGATAGCGCACCATTTTAGGCTTAACGCCCCGGCAGCTTCTCGAATGTCTTCATGCCCGCGGGGATCGCGTGGAACTCCTGCATGTCGCAGGTGTAGATCGCCATCTGCGGCTGGAATTGCTTGGGCTCGTCCAGCGTGCCGACCTTCAGGATCGCGGCGGGCAGGCCCGGCACCTTGGTCACCAGATGCGTGCCGCATTCGGCGCAGAATTCGCGCGTCACGGCGCGCTCGAGGTCCTTGCGCGTGAACTGCTTGGGCTGTCCGGTGATGTAGGAGAAGCCGGCTGCCGGCATCGCGATGAAGGTGTTGGGCGCGCCGCCCGAGATGTACTGGCACTCGCGGCAGTGACACTGGGCCTGCATCATCGGGTCGCCCTCGGCGACATAGCGCACTTCGCCGCAATAGCATCCGCCTTCCAAACGCATGACGACCTCCCGTTTTATTTTCGTTGTGGTTGGTATTTCTGCGCCGGCAATCTGGAATGGCAATCTTTTTCTTCGGCACCCGGTCAAAAAGAAAATCTGCAAAAAGAAAGGGGCTCCAACTTCCGCTGGAGCCCCTCAACGGTCGGGGCATTGCCGGGTATGTGCCCAAACCGTAGTTGTGGACGCGGTCCCCGAGGAGACCGCGCCCGGGAGGAGAGGTTACATGTTGTAGGCGCGCTCGGTGTGCTCGGTGATGTCGAGGCCTTCACGCTCGCTCTCGACATTGGCGCGGAGGCCAACGATCACATCGACGACCTTGTAGAGGATCGCCGAACCGACGCCCGACCACACCAGCGTGGTGCCGACGGCCTTGAGCTGGGAGATCATCTGCGCCGCGAAGTCGTAGTCGGCAACCTTCGGCGGGATCGCGGTGTAGTCGATGATGCCGGCGCCGCCGAGGGCGGGGTTGACGAGAATGCCGGTGCCGATGGCGCCGACGATGCCGCCGATGCAGTGCACGCCGAACACGTCGAGGCTGTCATCGTAGCCGATCGCGTTCTTCACGACGGTGCAGAAGAACAGGCAGACCACACCGACCACGAGGCCGAGGACGATCGCACCCATGACACCGGAGAAGCCGGCGGCAGGCGTGACGGCCACGAGACCCGCGACAGCGCCGGAGATGACGCCGAGCACCGACGGATGCCCCTTCACGATCCACTCCGCGAACATCCACGACAGCGCGGCGGCTGCGGTGGCGACGAAGGAGTTGGTCATGGCGAGGGCAGCGCCGCCATTGGCTTCGAGGTTGGAGCCGGCGTTGAAGCCGAACCAGCCGACCCAGAGCAGCGAGGCGCCGATCATCGACATGGTCAGCGAGTGCGGAGCCATCAGCTCCTTGCCGTAACCGACGCGCTTGCCGATCAGGAGAGCGCCGACGAGGCCTGCGATGCCGGCGTTGATGTGCACCACGGTGCCGCCTGCGAAGTCGATCGCGCCCGCCTTGAAGATCCAGCCGGCGTCGGCGTTGATCTCGTCGAGCTTGGCCTGCGCCGCGGTCTTCGCAGCCGCATCACCCGCCGCAGCCAGAGCCTTGGCAGCGTCCTGGATCGCGTCCGGGCCCGGCCAGTACCAGACCATGTGCGCGATCGGGAAGTAGATCAGCGTGACCCAGAGCGGGATGAAGAGAGCGATCGCCGAGAACTTCATGCGCTCGGCGAAGGCACCGACGATGAGGGCGGGCGTGATCGCCGCGAAGGTCATCTGGAAGCACATGTAGATGAGCTCCGAGATGTTGGCATCGACCGAGAAGGTCGCGGCCTTCGAGTCGGTGGTGACGCCCATCATGAAGGCCTTGGAGAAGCCGCCGATGAAGTCGGAACCGCCGGTGAAGGCGAGGCTGTAGCCGTACACGGCCCAGATCACGGTGACGACGCAGACGGTGTAGAACACCTGCATCAGAACGGAGAGCATGTTCTTGGAGCGGACGAGGCCGCCGTAGAACAGCGCGAGGCCGGGAATGGTCATCAACAGCACGAGCACTGTCGATGTCAGCATCCAGGCGTTGTCTCCCTTGTTGACCGTTGGCTCGGCGTAGGCTGCGGTCGCAGCGAACAGGCTGACTGCAAGAGCCGCCAATCCCGCGCCATAGGGACGCTTGAACGTCATATTGTTTACTCCTGATTGGATAAGGTTGAGCGCGAAATCAGAGGGCCGCGGCATCGGCCTCGCCGGTGCGGATGCGAACCGCATGGTCGAGATTGATGACGAAGATCTTGCCGTCGCCGATCTGTCCGGTTTTCGCAGCGGACGTGATGGCGTCGATGGTCTTGTCGACCTGGTCGGAGGCGACAGCGACCTCGATCTTGATCTTGGGCAGGAAGCTCACGGCATATTCGGCGCCGCGATAGATTTCCGTATGGCCCTTCTGGCGGCCATACCCCTTGACTTCCGTCACCGTGAGACCGTGAACGCCGATGGCGGTCAGGGCGTCACGGACTTCTTCCAGCTTGAATGGCTTGATAATCGCCATAACAATTTTCATGGGTCCTATCCCCGCTTGGGCCCGGTCCGGACGTGGCCGGGCGTTTCTCGACTGGTTCGCCACGAGGGAGAAGTTCACTACGCGGGCACAGCCAGGACCCCTAGAATCAAATGCCGTGCCAGATCGGGCGCATTGCCTAACGGACTATGAAAACGGGTATTTTTGCCCCCGACGCGTATTGCGGTGCAGTGCGCTATTACGTCGCGCTCAAAACGTGGTCATATCTGATCAAAAAGCAGGCACGACAGGCTGCCGACACAATTGCTGCTCACGTGTCGGGCAGCAAGAAGGTATTTAATTACAGAAGAGGCCTGATAAGGGGCCCCACCGCCCTACGAGATATCGAACCGGCCCTCGGCGTGCTCACGGGATGCGCGCAACCGGCCTGGACCGTCAGGCGGCCTCGCGCTGCGCAAAGACCCGGTCGATCAATCCCCATTCGACCCCTTGCTGCGCGGTCATGAAGTGGTCGCGGTCCAGGGTACGTTCCACCTCCGCCTCGGTGCGCCCGCAATGCTGCGCGTAGAGCCGGGTGATGCGCCGCTTGGTCTCCTGCATTTCGTTGGCATGGATCAGGATGTCGGACGCCTGGCCCTGGAAGCCGCCGAGCGGCTGATGCACGTGAAGGCTCGCATTGGGGAGCGCGGCGCGGTGACCTGGCTCGCCGGCCATCAGCAGGAACGAGCCCATCGAGCGCGCGGTGCCCATGCACAGCGTATGAACCGGCGCCTTGATGAACTGCATGGTGTCGTACATGGCGAGACCAGAGGTGACCACGCCGCCATAGGAGTTGATGTAGAGGTTGATCGGCCTGTTCGGATTCTCCGCCTCCAGGAACAGCAATTGCGCGCAGACGAGACCCGACATCGCATCATTGACCTCGCCGTTGAGGAAGATGATGCGTTCGCGCAGGAGCCGCGAATAGATGTCGAAGGATCGCTCGCCGCGGGCGGATTGTTCGACAACCATAGGGACGAGCTGAAGCATGTCGCGCATTGGCGACCTCCATGTTTGCAGGTGATGAAGTCTTGCTGGTGTTAGGCGGCGACGCGCATCAAGCAGCAATTGCTGTTGGCCGGCTGCGGCAGCTTCGCATCATCGTCGCAGGCTTGCTGGATGATGCGAAAGCGCGTGCCGCCTGACACGTTCGGCTCGATCCGGAAGATCACGTGGCTTTCGCGAAACGGCGGTTCGGAATCGCGAAGCCGGTAGCGCACCTCTTCGCCCGCGATCGACGATTCCGGCTCGGCCCCGGCAAGGTCGCAATCCGGTAGCCAGCGTTCGCGCAGCGCCGGAATCGTGACGGCGCGCCAGACCTTTGCCGGCGGCGCGTCGAATTCATATTCGAGCACCAGTTCTGCGTCGGAGGGATCAGGTTTCGCTGCGTCGCTCATTGGTCCAGATCCTTATTGATCCATGTCCTTGAGGAGATCGGCGAGTGCTTCCATGCGCTTCGGCCAATAGGCGCGGTAACGCGCAAGCCATGCCCCGATGGCCACGATTCCGTCCGGGTCGACTTCGTAATTCACAAAGCGGCCCTGCCGCTGTTCGCGCACGAGGCCTGCCGCGCGCAGCACCGAAAGATGCTGCGACATCGCCGGCTGGCTGATCTCCAAACCGTCGCGCAAAGCGCTGGCATTCAGGCTTCCGCCAGCGAGCTTCTCAAAGACTTTTCGGCGCGTCGGGTCGGCCAGTGCCTTGAAGATGTCGGCTTCGATCATGTCAACACATAAGCATGTACTTATGTGTCGCGCAAGCCTCGATTACTGAAGGGCTTCGCCGTGCTGCGAAATATCCAGTCCCTCGAGCTCGTGCTCACGGGATACGCGCAAGGGCACGAACAGGCCGACCAGCTTGAGCAGCACAAAACTCACACCCGCGGCCCAGACGAAGGTGACGGCGACCCCGTAGAGCTGGATCAGGAGCTGCTGCGGATGGCCCTCGAGCAGGCCGGCGGTGCCGCCGATCGCGCTGGTCGCGAACACGCCGGCGAGCAGGGTCCCGGTCAGGCCGCCGATGCCGTGGACGCCGAACACGTCGAGGGAGTCGTCGTAGTTGAAGCGGTGCTTCAGCCAGGTGCAGGCCCAGTAGCAGACCGCTCCCGCGATCACCCCGATGACGATGCCGTGCCAGGGCGCCACGAATCCGGAGGCCGGCGTGATGGTGCCAAGACCCGCGACCGCGCCGGAGATCATGCCGAGCACGGAGGGCTTGCGCCGGGTCGACCATTCGATCGCGCCCCAGGTCAGCGCACCGGAACAGGCTGCCAGATGTGTCGCGATGATCGCCATCACCGCGCGCGAATTGGCTGCGCCCGCCGAGCCACCGTTGAAGCCGAACCAGCCGACCCACAATAGGCCGGTGCCCATCACCGCGAGCGAGAGATCGAACGGCGAGAGATTTTCTGTGCCGTAGCCGTGACGGCGTCCCATCACCTTGGCGGCGACGAGGCCGGCGGTGCCGGCCGACAGATGCACCACGAGGCCGCCGGCGAAATCCATCACGCCCATGCTGGCGAGGAAGCCGCCGCCCCAGACCCAATGCGCCAGCGGAATGTAGACGAAGATGAACCAGGCGACGGAGAACAACAGATAAGCGGAGAACCGCATGCGGTCGGCGACGGAGCCCGCGACCAGCGCCACCGTGATGATCGCAAACGTCATCTGGTACAGCATGAACAATGCTTCCGGGATCGTCTTCGCCGCCGGGTTGACGCTGTCGAGCGTCATGCCGGCGAGGAACCAGCGGTCGAGCGTGCCGATCCACGGCCCGTCGCCGACGAAGCAGAGCGAATAGCCGAACGCGACCCAGAGGATGGAGATCATCGTCACCGCAGCAAGGCTCTGCGCCATGGTGGCGAGCACGTTCTTCTTGCGCACCATGCCGGAATAGAACAGCGCCAGACCCGGGATCGTCATCATCAGCACCAGCGCGGTGGCGACGATCATCCAGGCGGTGTCGGCGGTGTTGATCTCGGAGGCGGCGGCGTGCGCCGGCGTGGCCATGACCAACGCAAATCCGATCGGCGCAGCCAAACCGGCTGCACGGTGCAACAATCCCGCCATGTTGTTTCCCCCAGCATAGAAATAACGTCGCACGCTGTGGCGTCGTTGCCCGGTGCGATCGAAGAAAGAGTCAGTCGCAACTACGTTACAAGCACTCCGCCCTCATCCTCAGGAGCGCGCTCGCGCGCGTCTCGAAGGATGGCCGCAGGCGAGATCTGGGCCTTCATGGTTCGAGACGCGCGTTCCGCGCTCCTCACCATGAGGGTCTCGTACCGTAGTCAAAGTCAGAGCGCGTCGCTGTCGGTCTCGCCGGTGCGGATGCGCAGCGCGTGGTCGATCGGCGTGACGAAGATCTTGCCGTCGCCAATCTGGCCGGTGCGGGCCGTCGCGGTGATCACGGCCACCGCCTTGTCGGCGACGTCGGAGGCGACCGCGATCTCGATGCGCAGCTTCGGCAGGAAGTTCACGACATACTCGGCGCCGCGATAGATCTCGGTATGGCCCTTCTGGCGGCCATAGCCCTTCACCTCGGTCACGGTCATGCCGTGGACGCCGATCGCCGTCAGGGCCTGGCGGACCTCATCGAGCTTGAAGGGTTTGATGATCGCGACGACGAGTTTCATGGTCAGGCCTATTCCCCGGGATGCGCCGCGCCGTATGTCCCCGGCGCCGCGTCAATCTGGCATCTTTTCGGGCAAATGGCATAAAAATGTTGCAGATTGAAGCGGAAAAACGTTTGGCCAAGGGCGGTCATGTGAATGGCCGCCTCTGTACAGGGCAGCCGTTCATCCTTCACAATGCATTTTTGGCATGGATGCGGTGAACCGAAGCGTCCCGGCCGGTACATAAGTATGTTCGAGGGGGACGCTTCATGGCGAGTTGGTTCTATGCATCCGAGGGCAAGCAGCAGGGGCCCTTTCCGGAAGGACAATTCCGCGATCTGATCGCCCAGGGCGTCGTCCGCCCGGACACGCTGGTGTGGACCGAGGGCATGGCCGGCTGGCAGAAGGCCGTCGAAATTCCCGGCCTGGTCGGCGGCGGCGGACCTCCGATGGTTCCGGCCGGCGGCCCGCCGATGATGGGCGGCGGTGGCTATGGCGGCGGCGGCGGCGGAGGATCGCTGGCCGTCGATTTCGGCATCCTCGAGTTCACTTGGCGCACGCTCGTGCTCGTGATCGGATCGTGCTTCGTGATCCCGGTGCCGTGGCTGTTCGTCTGGTACACGAAATGGATCGTGCCCTGCCTGAAGGTCCCCGGTCGACCCAATCTCAGCTTCACCGGCAGCGCGATGACGCTGGTGCCCTGGTTCTTCGGCTTCATCGTTCTGGCGATCGCGCTCGGCTTCGTCGGCAGCCAGTTGCTCAGCAATTTGCTGTTCATCGTCCAGATCGTGCTCTACTGGCTCCTGATCAAATGGATGGTCGCGAACCTGGCTTCCAACGGGCAGCCGCTCGGTCTCAGCTTCACCGGTTCGGTCTGGGCGTATATCGGCTGGAATCTGCTGTTTGCGATCTCCATCATCACCATCATCGGCTGGGCCTGGGTTGCCGCGGCCCAGATGCGCTGGTTCTGCCGCAGCATCGAGGGCACGCGGCGCGAGATCGTCTTCAAGGGCAGCGGACTCGACATCCTCTGGCGCGGCATCGTGGCTGCGATCCTGTGCAGCCTGATCATCCCGATTCCGTGGGTGTATCGCTGGATCATGAACTGGTTCGCGTCGCAGACCGAGCTTGCTCCGCGAGGCGCGCGCTAGCGGTCAGCTCCTCCGCTCGCGCACAGAGCCTTCCTGCGCGACGGAGGCGACCAGCGTTCCGTCGGGCTTGAAGATCGAGCCGCGGGTCAGGCCGCGGCCTGATTGCGCGCTCGGCGAATCCTGCGCGTAGAGCAGCCATTCGTCGGCGCGGAACGGGCGGTGAAACCACATCGCGTGGTCGAGGCTCGCCGGCATCATGCGCTTGTCGAACAGCGTGCGGCCGTAGCGCGCCATGATCGCATCCAGCAGCGAGAAGTCCGAGGCATAGGCGAGTGCGCACATGTGCAGCGCCGGATCGTCAGGCAGCTTTGCCGCGGTCCTGATCCAGACGTGGATGCGGCCGTCGTCGATCTTCTGGCCGAAATAGCGGCCGAGCTCGACCGGGCGCAGCTCGATCGGGCGGTCGGATTCGTAGTAGCGGCGGATGAACTCCGGCATCTCGCGGAACATCGGTTGCTTCGCCACTTCCTCCGCCGTGAGCTTTTCCGGCGGCGGCACGTCGGGCATCTTGTCCTGATGATCGAACGCGGTCTCCTCGTCGGCGTGGAACGACACCATGATCGAGAAGATCGCGTTGCCGTGCTGGATCGCGGTGACGCGCCGCGTCGAATAGCTCTTGCCGTCGCGCAGGCGCTCGACCTGGTAGATGATCGGGATCTGCGGATCGCCCGGCAGGATGAAATAGCAATGCAGCGAATGCGGCAGGCGGCCCTCGACCGTGCGGCAGGCCGCAACCATCGCCTGCCCGATCACCTGGCCGCCGAACACCCGTTGCCAGCTCGTCTTCGGGCTGTTGCCGCGGAACAGGTTCACCTCGAGCTGTTCGAGATCGAGGATCGAGATCAGGTCGATCAGGCTTTTGGACATGATGGTGCTTTCAGATGTCTCGTCATTCCGGGGCATCGCGACAGCGATGAACCCGGAATCCCGAGCCGACAACCTCTGGATTCCGGGTTCGCGCATTTGCGCGCCCCGGAATGACACAATGGGGGGCCGTTCCGCCCTTGTTTCACCGCACTGTTTCGCCCAGCTCAAGTCTGCTAGCAAGACCGAGAATTGACCGGGAAGCTTGGTATGTCGGTACAGGGAAGCATTGTCATTGGCGGCGGCGCGTTTGCCGGCCTGGCGCTGGCGCTGGCGTTGCGCCAGGGGCTCGGGCCAGAGATCCCCGTGATCGTCGCCGATCCCGCGCTCAGCACGCGGCCGAGCCGGGACCCGCGCGCCACCGCGATCGTCGCCGCCTGCCGCCGCCTGTTCGAGGCGATCGGCGCCTGGGACGACGTCAGGGGCGAGGCGCAGCCGATCCTCGACATGGTCGTCACCGATTCCAAGCTGGAGGACGCCACGCGTCCCGCGTTCCTGAATTTCGCCGGCGACGTCGCGCCGGGCGAGCCCTTTGCCCACATGGTCGAGAACCGCCGCCTGATCGATGCGCTGGTGGTGCGTGCCGAGGCCGAGGGCATCGATCTTCGCGCCACCACGGTGTCGTCTTACGACGCGCGCGCCGAGGGCATCGACGTGACGCTCGGTGACGGCAGCACGATCGCGGCGAGCCTCCTGGTCGCCGCCGACGGCGCGAGGTCGAAGCTGCGCGAGCGTGCCGGCATCGCCACCCATGGCTGGGAGTATGACCAGTCCGGCATCGTCGTCACCGTCGGCCACGAGCGCGATCACGAAGGCCGCGCCGAGGAGCACTTCCTGCCCGCGGGCCCCTTCGCGATCCTGCCGCTCACCGGAAAACGCTCATCGCTGGTATGGACCGAGCGCCGGGCTGAGGCCGCGCGCATCATTGCGCTCAGTGACGAGGACTTTCACAGCGAGCTCGAGCAGCGCTTCGGCCTTCATCTCGGCGAGGTGAAGGCGCTCGACAAGCCGCGCGCGTTTCCGCTGTCCTATTTCGTCGCGCGCTCCTTCATCGGCGAGCGCCTCGCGCTGGTCGGCGATGCCGCGCATGTCATCCACCCCATCGCGGGCCAGGGCCTCAACATGGGGCTGAAGGATGTTGCCGCGCTGGCCGAGGTCGTCGTCGACGCCGCGCGGCTCGGCATGGATCTCGGCGGCGCCGACGTGCTCGAGCGCTACCAGCGCTGGCGCCGCTTCGACACAATGGCGATGGGCGTTGCCACCAACTCGCTGAACTTCCTGTTCTCCAACCAGTCGACCTTGCTGCGCACGGTGCGCGACATCGGCCTCGGCCTCGTCGACCGCGCCCCGCCGCTGAAGAACCTCTTCATCCGCCAGGCCGCCGGCCTCACCGGCGAGGTGCCGCGGCTGTTGAAGGGCGAGGCGTTGTAAGCGGCGCTGGCGCTACATGCCCCGCCGTCGTCCCGGCCTAGTTGTGGAGCCTCAATCGATCTTGCGCGCCTCTTCCGGCAGCATGATCGGGATGCCGTCGCGGATCGGATAGGCGAGCTTGGCGCTGCGCGAGATCAGCTCCTGCTTTGCAGAATCGAACTCCAGCGGGCCCTTGGTCAGCGGGCAGACCAGAATCTCCAGCAGCTTGGGATCGACACTGGCTTCGGGGCGTTCGGTAGGCGCGTTCATCATTGTCTCCGGCGGTCGGTTGCCTCTAGCACAGAAATCCGCCCCCGCCCATCGCGTCGGTCACGCGGAGACCATTTGCAGAAGCTCGTCCAGCAGGGCCTCGAGCCGCGCCGCCGGCACCGGCGCCCCGGACAGGGCAAAGCCGAGAAACGTCCAATAGAGGATCTGCGCGCGGGCCTGCGCCGCCATCGGCGCAAGCCCGCGCATCACCAGCAGCTGCTCGATATAGTCGAGCCTGCGGCGGTCGATCGCGCGCACCGCTCCTTGCGCGCCCGCATCGAACGCCGCCCAGTTGCGCACCGCGCGCTCGAGGTCGAGCCGCGCGCCGAACGACCGGCGCAGCAGCGCCTTCAGCGGCTCGTCGCCGGCCGCCTCGACGTCGGCGATGATCTGTTCCGCAGCGATTTCGCGCCAGCGCTTCAGCACAGCAGCGTGGAACGCGCCGAGATCGGCAAAATGCCAATAGAAGCTGCCGCGCGAAACCCCCATGGCCCTGGCGAGGGGGTCGGCCTTCAACGCGGTGAAGCCGTTTCTGGCGAGCGTCTTCAGGCCCTGGCTGGTCCAATCGTCGGCGGAGAGCTGTTCGGTCATATCAGTTCCCGGGATCAGGCCATACACTAGTGTATTGACAGGTCGCGGGCCAGCGCTTATCTCACCATACACAGATGTATGGACGAAGCTTCGGGAGCCCTGACGATGCGTGATCTCTTGCTCCAGTGCGCCGGCGTGCTGACCGTCGTCGTGGCCCTGATCCACGGCTACCTCGGCGAGGCCAAGGTGTTCGTCCGCGCCCGCATCGAGCCGGAACGGCTGCGCACGCTGATCCGCCTGGTCTGGCAGGCCTCGACCGTCGCCTGGATCGGCGGTGGCGTGCTCCTCATCGCGACGCCCTGGATGGGCTCGGAGCCGGCGCGCCACTGGATCGTCGCCACCATGGCCTCTGTGTTCGGCTTCTCCGCTTGCGCCAACGCATGGGCGACGCGCGGCCGGCACTTCGGCTGGATGATGCTCAGTGCGGTCGTCGTGCTGGCGGTTGCGGGCTACTAGCTGCGCGTGAGGCGTAAGGCCGCAGAGGCGCGCTGCGCACGGAGAGCACTCAGCTTTTGGCGGATGTTAGAACTTATCTAAAGCGATCCATGCCCGAACCCGATTGACTTCACCTCCTCCTTTGCTTCCTTCGGTCCCGCTCGCGGCTCCGCGCAGCGCCCACGACAGAGGAGGAGAAGTTCGTGAAGGTCATTCGTGTTGTTGCCATTGCACTGACGGTCGGGATTGGCGCGGGATCGACCGCCATGGCCGACGGTTTCAAGGACTGCACCAAGCTCGACAAGGCGTCGTGGAAGCCGGCCAGCGAAGCTGAAGCCAAGGCCAAGGCGCTGGGCT
The DNA here is from genome assembly GCF_025200885.1 of Bradyrhizobium huanghuaihaiense. Lineage (NCBI taxonomy): Bacteria > Pseudomonadati > Pseudomonadota > Alphaproteobacteria > Hyphomicrobiales > Nitrobacteraceae > Bradyrhizobium > Bradyrhizobium huanghuaihaiense. The sequence continues at coordinate 252,598 of NZ_CP104172.1, forward strand.
ACGAAGTGCGTCGCTCCAAGATCGAAGGTTCGTGCTACGAGGTGTACGGCGTCAAGGAAGGCAAGCTCTACGAGCTGTTCTACAGCCCGGAAGATCTCAGCCTGAAGCACACGATTGCCAAGTAAGGCTGCCAAGTAAGGCTGCAAGCAAGGCTGCAAGTAAACTTGCCAGTTGAGCTGCGCGAGATCGTCCGCGCAGAGTTAGGCTCAAGGGTGGTCCCAGCTTGATCGAGGAAGCGGTGCCAGAAGCGCGCGGGGCGTCCGACAGGACCCCCGCGGATCGAACCGCTTCGCGGACGGTCGCAGTCTGGGATCTGCCGCTGCGCCTCTGGCACTGGGCTTTCGCGGCCAGCATCATGGCCGCGTGGTTCACGCCCACCGTCTATGACCGGCTTCATCGCATCGTCGGCTACACGGTGCTTGGGCTTCTCGCCTTCCGTCTGGTCTGGGGTTTTTGGGGCAGTCGCTACTCCCGCTTCCGCATGGTCGGCGTCCGCTTGCGTGCCGCGCCGCGCTATCTCTGGAATCTGCGCCGCGGCATCACCGGCCGCTATATCGGACTCAATCCCGCCGGCACGTTGATGCTGGTGGCGCTGCTGCTGGCGGTCGCCGTCTCGGCAATCACGGGCGCGATGTCGGTGACCGTGACCTTCTTCGGCCTCTGGTGGGTCGAGGACACCCACCACTATTCATCGGACGCGGTCATTGTGCTGGTCGTGCTGCACGTGCTCGGCGTGCTGCTGATGGGACTGCTTCAGCGCGAGAACCTGATCCGCGCGATGATCACCGGCCGCAAGCGCATCCGGCATCATCCCTAAGGGAACCGGTTGAGTTCCCAAGCAACTGCAGGCCCACTCAATCGCGTAGTTTCACGGGGCGGAACCATCGTAACCCGCACAACTACGCCCAACTGGCGTCATTTGCCGGCAAGCATTTACCTCGCGATAGGCATGCAACTGGGCATTGCAGAAAATTAACGCGGAGAAAGTCTGATCGGCTCAATCCTCGATAGTATTGACGAGGGAGCGATATTGAATGTTCCGCGTTTTTTCCTGTCTTACGGCCGAGCACGATTGGCGGCTCGTTGTGCTCGCAGGCCTCGTCTGCTTCGTCGCAAGCATCGTCGCGGCCAGCATCTTTCATCGAGCGATCGCGACGCGCTCGCGAACGCGGTGGATCTGGATCGCGATCGCCGGCGCAGCCATCGGATACGGAATCTGGGCGACGCATTTCGTCGCGATGCTCGCTTATGAACCCGGCGTCACGACTGGCTACGGCCTCGTGCTGACCGCGTTTTCGCTCGCTGCGGCTATGCTTTTGACCTCGGTCGGCTTCGGCGTTGCGGTCGGCGCGTCCGCTCGCTGGGGCGCGATGGCAGGGGGGATCATCATCGGCGGCGGCATTGCCAGCATGCACTATCTGGGAATGTGGGCCCTTGAAGTGCCTGGCCGGGTCTCCTGGTCAGTAGACCTCGTCTTCGTCTCGATCATTTTCGGCATGTGTCTCGGCTACGCCGCGCTGTCAGTTGCCCTCACCTACCAGGGCTATCGAGGCACCCTGGCAGCGGCCGTCCTGCTCACACTCGCCATCGTGTCGCATCACTTCACGGCCATGGGTGCCGTGCAGATCACGCCGGATCCCACCCTCGCGACGGATACGCTTTCGCTGTCTCCGGCGTTCCTCGCGCTTGCCATCGCCGGTGTGGCGCTTTCCGTGCTGGGGATGAGCCTGATCGGCGTGCTGGCCGATCGTCGCCTGGCAAGCCGAACCGCCAGGTTCGAGGAGATCATCAGCCAGCTTTCGGTCGCCCGGCAGCAGCTCGAAGATTCGCAGCAGGAGCTACAGGGACAGACGCTCAGGCTGGACACGGCGATCAATCACATGGTCGAGGGCCTTTGCATGTTCGACGCCGAAAAGCGGCTCGTCGTCTGCAACGAGCGTTATGCCCGGCTCTATCAGTTGCCGCCGGAACTGCTGAGGACCGGGACATCGCATGCCGACATCATCAGGCATCGTATCGCGAAGGGCATTCTCAAGGGCGATTCCAGCGAAGGCGCTGCCGAGCAGTTCATCTCGAAACTGGCAGCCCTGCCGTTCGATGCCGTTTCGAGCAGGATCGACGAGTTTGCGGATGGCCGGCTGATCTGCGTGACACGGCAGCCAATGGCCGGCGGCGGATGGGTGGCCACGCATCTCGATGTGACCGAGCAACGCCGGTCCGAGGCCAAGATCACCCATATGGCGCAACACGACGCGCTGACCGATCTGCCAAATCGCGTGCTGCTCAGGGAACGGATGGAGCATGCGATTGCGGTGACGCGCAATGGCGGCCTCGATCTGGCCGTGCTCATGCTCGACCTCGATCGCTTCAAGGAAGTCAACGACACGCTTGGACATCCGGCGGGCGATGCCCTGCTGCGCGCCGTCGCTGCGCGTCTGCGCGAATGCGTCACGGAAACCGCGTTGATCGCCCGGCTGGGCGGCGACGAGTTCGCGGTGATCGATTACGTGACCAACCCGGCCGTGGAGGCCGCCGCCCTGGCCGAGAACATCAGAAAGGCGCTCTGCGAACCCTTCGATCTCGGCGATCACCGGGTCACGGTGGGCACCAGCATCGGCATTGCCATCGCGCCGCGCGATGGCAACGATTCGGACGTGATCCTGAAGAGCGCGGATCTCGCCCTCTACTCGGCCAAGAGCGGCGGACGTGGTGCATTCCGCTTCTTCGAGCCGGAGCTCGACGAGCTCATGCATGCGCGACGCAATTTGGAGCGCGACATGCGGGCTGCGCTCGCGGGGCGTCAATTCGAGCTTCACTATCAGCCGTTCGTCGGCGCGGCGACCGGAAAGACCTATGGCTTCGAGGCCTTGCTGCGCTGGCATCACCCGCAGCGAGGCATGGTCCTGCCGGGCGAATTCATCCCGCTTGCGGAGGAGACCGGCTTGATCGTGCCGCTGGGAGAATGGGTCTTGAGGACCGCCTGCGCGGAAGCCGCCACATGGCCTGCACATGTCAGGATCGCGATCAACCTGTCTCCCGCTCAATTCAGGAGCAAGGAGCTCGTTCCGGTCATTGTCGGCGCGCTGGCGAGTTCAGGACTTGCGCCGCACAGGCTCGAGCTCGAGGTCACCGAGACGGTGATCATGCATGACAGCGAAGCCGTCTTTGCTGTGCTCGCCGAGCTGCGCGAGCTCGGCGTGCGAATTGCCCTGGACGATTTCGGCACCGGCTATTCATCGCTGAGCTTCCTGCAGAGATTCCCGTTCGACAAGGTCAAGATCGACCGCAGCTTCGTCAACGAACTCTCCAGCCCGCGGGCCGAGGCGCGCCATCTGGCGCGAGCGGTGGTTCGTTTCGCGGTCAGCCTCGGCAAGACGACGACCGCCGAAGGCGTCGAAACCAAGGAGCAGCTCGACATCCTGCGCGAAGAAGGATGCGGCGAAACGCAAGGCTATTATTTCAGCCGGCCGATGCCTGCCTCCGACATCGCCAGGATGCTGCGGCGAGGTTCCGGAGCAGCCATCCGCGCGGCGTGAGCCGTCAGAGGCTCACTGCAACGGCGGGTCGCCGCTTGTGCGCTTCTTGGCGAGGTCCATCTCGGTGACCGCGATCAGGATCTCGGCGCGGGTCTTCAGGTCGGGCGCTTCCAGCATGGCCTGCTTTTCGGCGGGGCCGTAGGGAGACATCATCGCCAGCGCGTTGACCAGCGCCTCGTTGGGCGCGCTCTCGACGCCCTCCCAGTCGACCTTGAGATTGTTGGCCTTCAGGAAGTCCGCGAGCACCGACAGCAGCGCCTCCCGATCGACCTCGTCCTCGCCCATGCGGGCCGTGAAGTCGTCGACGAAGGTAAAGAAATCCACCTTGCACTGCCGATAGGCGGTGAGCACCTCGAGCTCCTCTACCACCTTGAAGCGCGCGACGCCGGTGAGCTCGAGGATGTAGCGGCCGTCGCCGGATTCGGCGAGCTGGGTGATGCGGCCGACGCAGCCGACGCGGAACAGCGCGGGCTTGTCGGAATTCTTCGGCGAGTGCGCCACGTCGGGCTGGATCATGCCGATCAGGCGATGGCCGTCGCGGAAGCAATCGTCGACCATCGCAAGATAGCGCGGCTCGAAGATGTTGAGCGGCATCTGACCGCGCGGCAATAGCAGCGCGCCCGGCAGCGGAAACACCGGAATGATTTCGGGAAGGTCGGCGGGTCCGCGATATTCGATGTTGATCGGCATCTGGTCCCCGCTGACGCTTGTACGCATTCCCTACGAAAACAGGATCGTCGACAGGCGCTTTCGTCCCTCGACGGTCGCATCATCCGTGCCGCCCCAGGCCTCGAAGAACTGCACGAGCTGCTTGCGCGCGCCGTCGTCGTTCCACTTGCGGTCGCGCCTGACGATCTCGAGCAGTTGGTCGGTGGCGGCCGCGCGATTGCCTTGGGCGTTGAGCGCGGTCGCGAGATCGAAGCGGGCCTGATGATCGAGCGGGTTTGCGGCAACTTTCTGTTCCAGCTCGGCCACGGGCCCGAGCTGCTCCGCCTGCTCGGCAAGATCGATCGTCGTCTGCACGGCTTTCACCGCGGGATCGTTGCGCTTGGATTCCGGCACCATGGCCAGCGTCTGCTTGGCCTGCTCCATCGCGCCGGAGACGGCGTAGCATTTGGCAAGGCCGGCCAGGGCCGCGATGTTGGTCGAATCATGCTGCAGCGCCTCGGCATAGATCTGCGCGGCGGCTGCGGCGTCGCCCTCGGCGAGCACGGCATCGGCTTCCTGCACGATCTCGGCGACATTGACCTCGCCGGGGGCGGTGACGCCCTTGGTCAGCTTTTCGATGAAGGCGTTGAGCTGGCTCTCGGGCACCGCGCCCATGAAGCCGTCGGCCGGCTGGCCGTTGACGAAGGCGATCACGGCCGGGATCGACTGGATCCCCATCTGGCCCGGGATCGCTGGGTGCTGGTCGATGTTCATCTTGACCAGCTTGACCTTGCCCTTGGCCGCCTTGACCACCTTTTCCAGCACGGGGGTGAGCTGCTTGCAGGGGCCGCACCACTCCGCCCAGAAGTCGATCAGCACCGGCTGGCGCTTCGATTCCTCGATGACGTCCTTCACGAAGGTCTGGGTGGTGGTGTCCTTGATCAGATCGGCCGCAGCCGGGCCCGCCGCTCCGTTACCCTGGTCGATGATCGTCACGGGATCCCCTCGTCTGATGTCTGGAATGGCGGCTCTTTAGCACGTCGCCAACGCTGATGCTTGTTGTCGGCTCCTAAATTGGGCCGAATGGGCCGAATTTCAATCCATCGGGGCCGATTCGCCGGTTCCGGGGCGTTTCTGGGCGATTTAGCCGCATTCGGGGTCTATTTGGGGCGCGCAATTGCGAATCTATGCTGCCGGTAGCTGTTGCATTCCCCTCCCGCTTTTGGCATACGACAGCCGTTGCCGGCGCGTCACGCGACCGACACAGGATGCGGGTGTAGCTCAGTGGTAGAGCACGACCTTGCCAAGGTCGGGGTCGAGGGTTCGAGCCCCTTCGCCCGCTCCAATTTTTCCCAGAGCATCCAGCCAAGCCGGATCGGGCCGTGGTCTTCCACGCCGCTGGCGGCTGTCTTGGGTTTGCAATGACAATTCTGGTAACGGGCAGCGCAGGGCACCTCGGTGAAGCCATTCTGCGGATACTCCGCCGGCGCGGGTCGCCTGCGCGCGGCGTCGATCTGAAGCCCTCCCCCTCCCCCTTCACCGATGCGGTCGGCTCGATCGTCGATCCCGCGTTCGTGCGCGAGCAGATGGAGGGCGTCACGGCCGTGATCCACACCGCGACGCTGCACAAGCCGCATGTGGCGACCCACTCCAAACGGGACTTCGTCGACACCAACGTCACCGGCACACTCAATCTGCTCGAGGCAGCCGCGGCTGCCGGTGTGAAGAGCTTTGTCTTCACCAGCACCACCAGCGCATTCGGCTCGCAGCTTCGTTCCGAAGCCGGCCAAGCGGCGGTGTGGGTCACCGAGGATTTGCTGCCGGTGCCGAAGAACATCTACGGCACGACCAAGCTGATGGCGGAGAATCTGTGCGAACTGTTCTTTCGCGAGCGCGCCCTTCCGGTCGTCGTCTTGCGGACCTCGCGTTTCTTTCCGGAGGACGATGACGATCCGGCGCTGCGGTCGGCCTATCCGCTGGACAACGCGCAGGCCAACGAGCTGCTCTATCGCCGGCTGGATATAGCGGACGCCGTGAGCGCCCATCTGCTCGCCGTCGACCGCGCGCCGAGAATCGGTTTTGCCCGCTACATCGTTTCGGCCACGAGCCCGTTCGAGCCGCATCATCTCGCGGCGCTGGCGGATGACGCGGCAAGCGTCGTGCGCGCGCTCCATCCGGATTGTGCGCAGCTCTATGCGGCGCGCGGCTGGCGCCTGTTTCCGCAGATCGACCGGGTCTATGTCAATGCGCGCGCCCGGCGCGAATTGGGCTGGCGGCCCGAATTCGACTTTGCGCATGTGCTGCAGTGCCTGCGTGCGGGTCAGGATTACCGCAGCACGCTGGCGCGCGAAGTCGGGTCGAAAGGCTATCATGAGGCGGTTTTCGACGACGGGCCCTACCCCGTCGCCTCCTGATCACCGCTTTCGCAGTTTTGCTCGACGTGTCAAACGCCTGCGCGGTGTCACCGGGCGCAAATTGGCCTGAGGCATTCTACTGTGCATGGGGTTGTTCTCGCACTTTTTGTGTGGGCCCTTCCCACTGCCTGCAAATTGAGCTGGGCATCTTTCTGATTCCGCGTTGCAGCGAGATCGTTATCCTTGCCGCGCTGGTGGCCGGAGCAAATCCGTCTCAACTTTTATTGAGCGCAACCGCAGCACACGCGATGCGCTTCTCACCGCTCGCAGATGTGCTAACCTTTTTACGTCTGTCGTCCTGACAGACTCCGAACTTCGCCTACTCAAACAGCAAAACAAGAACGTGCAGCCCTGACGGCTGCCTTAGGGGAGTGACGCGATGACATCGATGTTCCATCGATCCGTGTTGGCGCTTGCAGCGGTTGCCCTTCTTGCCGGGACCAGCGTTGTCAATGCGCAGCAACAGGACAAAAACCGGGCACTGAAGAAATACGAATCCGGCACCAAGGAATTCTGGACCCATCCGCCGGATGACTGGTTCCTCGGCGACGAGACCGAGGCGCAGAAGGGCCTCGCGCCGCCCTCGGGTCCGCCGACCGGCGCGTCGGAGGCCGAGCTCGCGGCGATGATGAAGAAGATCAAGCTGCCGGCAGGCTTCAAGATCGAGGTCTATGCGCCCGGCGTCCTCGCCGCGCGGCAGATGGCCTGGGGTGACAAGGGCACGCTGTTCGTCGGCTCGTTCGGTCTCGGCAACGTCTATGCCATCAAGGACAACAACGGAAAGAAGGAGGTCAAGACCATCCTCAAGGGGCTGAACATGCCCACCGGTCTCGCCTTTAGGGACGGCGCGCTCTACGTCATCGCGGTCGACAAGCTGATCCGCTACGACAACGCCGAAGCCAATCTCGACAAGCTCGGCGACGGCAAGGTCGTCTATGACGACATGCCCTCCTATGCCGCGCATGGCTGGAAGTACATCGCGGTCGACAAGGAGGGCTGGTTCTTCCTGCCGTTCGGTCCGCCCTTCAACGTCGGCATTCCCCCGACCAGCGTGTCGCAGATCCGCCGCGTCGATCCCAAGACCGGCAACGCCGAGATTTATGCGCTCGGTGTCCGCAACTCGGTCGGCGGTGACGTCGATCCGCGCACCGGCAAATTCTGGTTCACCGAGAATGCGCGCGACTGGGTCAGCGACGATCTGCCTTCGGACAAGCTGAACATGATCAGCAAGATTGGCGAGCACTTCGGCTATCCCTATTGCCACCAGGGTGACCTGCCGGATCCGAAGTTCGCGATGGGTCACAAATGCTCCGAGTTCACGCCGCCCGTGCTGAATCTCGGCGCACATGTCGCTCCGCTCGGCATGAAGTTCTATACCGGCGACCAATTCCCCGCCGAGTACAAGAACAACATCCTGATCGCCGAGCACGGCTCCTGGAACAGGCACAAGTATCAGGGCGCCCGCATCATGCGCGTGATCGTCGGGCCCGACGGCAAGAACGCCAAGCAGGAAGTGTTCGCATCCGGCTGGCTCGAGGGTGACCAGGGCTATCTCGGCCGTCCCAACGACATCATCCTCGCCAAGGACGGCTCGATCCTCGTCGCCGACGACTGGGCCGGCGCGATCTACCGCATCAGCTACAGCAAGAAGTAGTGCGTAAGTGAAGCAGAGGCTGCGGTGGCCACGAGGCGGCCGCAGCCTCTTTAGTCTCATGCTGTCGTTCCGGATTGCGCGCCAGCGCAAGTCCGGAACCCATAACCCCGAGTCGTGGTTATGGATTCCGGGTTCGTGCTCCGCACGCCCCAGAATGACGACCTCGATAGATCGGAATCCTCCCTCATGCGCCGGCAGTTCACCTCGCACGCAATCAGCGTGGTTGCGTTCGCAGCGATCGCATTCGTCCCAGCCCTGGCCGCCGACAATTCCGCAATCAAGGACAAGGCCGCCGTCTGCTCCGGCTGTCACGGCGAGAACGGCATTTCCCAGACGGAGAACATTCCATCGCTCGCCGGCCAGCCCGATCAATTCATCCAGTGGCAGCTGGTGTTTTTCCGCGCGGGTTCGCGCAAGAACGACCAGATGCAGCCGATCGCGGAAGAGATCACCAACGAGGACATCCGTAATTTCGGCGCCTATTTCTCGCAAATGACGCCGCCGAAGGGAGCGGAGGACAACGACCCGGACCTGTCGAAGAAGGGCGCGCAGGTTGCCATCGGTCGCCGCTGCGCCTCATGCCACACCGACAGCTTTGCCGGGACCAAGGCCGTGGCGCGGCTCGCGGGCCAGCGTGAGGAATATCTCGTCAAGGCGCTGCACGACTACAAGGCCGGCACGCGCGTCGGCGGCGGCGTCGCGGCGATGGCCGATGTCGCCTATCACATGAGCGATGAGGAAATCACCGCGGTCTCGCATTATCTGGCATATTTCAAATAGTGCTGGGCTGTTGCGGCAAACACAGCTCGTCGTCCCGGGCTCGCGCTGCGCGCGCCCCGGGACGACGGCGGCGTGTGGAGCGCGAGCTACCCCACCCGCTGCTTTTCATACGCCTTCAAATGCGTGTACGCGATGCGCAGCTTCGGCACCGGCACCTTGGCGGCATCGGCGCGGGCGATGAGATCGCCGATGACGTGGTCGGCTTCGACCGGCAGGCCCGCCTTGATGTCGCGGAACATCGACGCCGTCATCGGCGATCCCTCGGCGGTGAGATTGCCTTTGACGCGCTCGAAGAACGGGCCACCCGGCGGATAGCCGGCCGCCGTGGCGATGGCGCTGGTCTCATCGAGCATGCCGAGCAGAAAATCCCGGCCGCCGGGTGCGGCGAGGATGTTGCCGACGGAGGTACGCATCAGGCTGGTGCTTGCGGCGAGCGAGGAGAGGAACACCCACTTCTCCCACATGTCCTGCATGATGTTCTGGCTGGCGGCGGCGCCGTTGATGCCGCTCTTGAAGGCCTCGTCGATCGCCTTGACGCGATCCGACAGCTTGCCGTCGCGCTCACCGTAATTGAGCGACTGCATCGGCTGCAGCTGCACCACCTCGCGCTTCTCGTTCAGCGTCGCGGCAATGGCGCAGAGCCCGCCGAGCACGCGCTCCTTGCCGAATTTCTGGTCGAGGATGTCGAGATGCTTCATGCCGTTGAGCATGGGGATGATTGCCGTATTCGGCCCGACCGCGGGCGCGAACGACTTGATGGCATCGTCGAGGTCGAACGCCTTGCAGCTGAGCAGCACGACGTCGAACTTGTCCTTGAGCGCGTCGGCCTGCACGGTCGGCGGATTTTTCAAGGTCACGTCGCCATTCGGGCTCTTGATGACGAGGCCGGCGCTCGCCAGCTCGCCGGCGCGGCGCGGCCGGACCAGGAAGGTGACGTCGCGGCCGGCCTGCAACAGCCTGCCACCAAAATAGCCGCCGATGGCGCCGGCGCCGACCACGAGGATACGCATGGGGATATTCCTTTTTGTTGCTATTGGCGGTCCATCTATAGTCGTCATTGCGAGCGAAGCGAAGCAATCCAGAATGCTGCCGCGATCACATTCCGTCGTCGGCGAAGGAGCGTCTACTTCTCCAGCACCATTTCCTCGACCTCGCGCAACTGCTCCTTGCCGAAAAACATCTCGTTGCCGACGAAGAAGGTCGGCGAGCCGAACGCGCCGCGGGCGACCGCCTCCTCGGTGTTCTTGATCAGTCTGGCCTTCACTTCGGGTTCCTGAGCGCGGGCGAACAGCTTTTGCGCGTCGAGGCCAGACGACGCCAGCGCCTTCGCCGCGACTTCGGGGTCGTCCATCTTCTTCGGCTCGCGCCACATGTGGTGGAACGCCGCTTCGACATATTTCTCGAACACGCCCTCGAGTTGCGCCGCGATCGCGGTGCGCATCAGGTTCAGCGTGTTGACGGGGAAATGCGGATTGAAGACATAGGGCTGGACCTTGAAGCGCTTGATGAAGCGCTCGGTCTCGATTTGCTGGAATTCGCGCTTGTTCTTGATGCCGGCGAGCGTCTCGGCCGGCGACTTGTTGTTGGTCGACTTGAAGATGCCGCCGAGCAGGATCGGCACATATTCGAATTTGACGCCGATCCGCTGCTCGATCGCCGGGATCGCCAGATGGCTGAGATAGGCGTTCGGGCTGCCGAAATCGAACAGGAATTGCGGGGCTGTGCGGGGCAAGTTCGTTCTCCCTGATCTCGCTTTTCCTCATTGTGGCGCAGGCCGCGCCACAGGTCCATCGTTTAATGACGGTCATAATACTTTGACGGTCAGATCAGGCGCCGGATTGCCCGCTTGCGCCACACCAGGAGGTAATAGCCCATCTGCAAAAGGAACATGGCGCAGAACACGATGGGATAGGCAGCCCACACGCCCTCAAGGCCGACGGTGCGGCTGAGGATGATCGCAGCCGGCAGCTCGATTGCGACAATGGCGAAGATCGACAGCAGCATCGGCGTGAAGGCGACGCCGCCAGCGCGCATCGCGCCGGAAAACACCGTGGCGAGGCCAAACGGCACCGAGCTCCACAAGGCGATATCGAGCAGTCGCTTTGCCAGGTCGAGCACGGCGCCGTCGGTGATGAAGATGCCGAGCACGGCGCGTGGCGCGAGATAGATCAGCGCCACCAGCCCGCCGGTCAGGACGATGTTGAACGCAAGACCGGTTCGCACGATGCCGTCGAGCCGCGCCCTGTCGCCGCCGCCGACGGCCTGGGCGCCGAGGATCGAGACCGCGATCGAAATCGACATTGCCGTGAACTGCGTATAGCCCATCACCTGGTTGACAGCGCCGTAGGCCGCGGTGGCGCTCGAGCCAAAACCGTTGACGAGGCCGAGCAGCACCAGCTCGGCGACCGCCATCACCACCATGCCGATCGCGCTTGGCAGCCCGATGCCGAGGATTTTTCCGAGCATGGCTCTGTTGAGCCGGAGATGACCCAGCAATGCAGCGTCCGGCGCGAGCGCATGCTTCTTCCGCAGCAAATAAACGGCGAGCGCGATCAGCGTCAGTGCGTTGGCGATTGCCGCCGCCCATGCCGGACTGGTGATGCCGACAGCCGGCAATCCAAACGTGCCACGAATCAGCATCGGCGTCAGGATCACGCCGATCACCGTCGACAGCGCCAGCGCCAGCAGCGGCGTCAGCGCGTCGCCGACGCCGCGGATCATCGCCGTCATCAGCAGGAAGACGAAGCCGAGCGGCACGGTGAGCAGCACGATGCGGGCATAAGCGCTGGCCTGGTCGAGAATGTCAGCGGGCGTCGCGAGCATCGTCATCAATTGCCGGCTGAAGATCCCGCCGACCAGTGCAACCGATATCGACAGCAAGAGACCGACTGCGAGCGTCGTGCCCACCACGCTTCTGATCTTGCCGTGCTCGCCCGCGCCAAAGGCCTGGCCGATCAGCACGGTGGCTCCGGTGCTCAGGCCCATGACGAAGGCGAACAGGAAGAACATCACCGGGAAGAACGCCGACACCGCCGCCAGCGCGTCGACGCCGATCATCTGGCCGAGATAGACATTGCTGACGGTGCCGAACAGCGATTGCAGCGCGTTGCTCAGCATCAGCGGCGCGAGGAAGCGGAGGAATGTGGTCCAGAGCGGCTTTGGAGCAGACATGGGCTTGGCCTTTCATCAGGGCGTGCGAAGCCGTTGCCGCGCAACGCGCGGCTCGGCCGTTGATGGGGTTGTGAAGAGCGGTGCGCTTTAAGCGCGGTCGCTGTAGGCGAGCTTGACGATGTGGTCGCGGATATCAGTCGGCCATTCCGCGATCAGTCCGGTGAAGCGTCGCCGGTCATCCGCGAACAATGCGCGCGAGGCTTCCTCGAATTGCGGCAAATTGCCCGACATGGTCGACATGAAGTGATAGGCCGCATCGCGCGCCTGCCGCTCGCGGTCCTTGTCGCCGCTTGCGCGACGCGCCTCGTCGACGAGCTTTCGCAGAGCGACCGAGGCGCCGCCCGGCTGCGCGCCGAGCCATTCCCAGTGCCGCGGCAGCAGCGTCACCTCGCGCGCGACCACGCCGAGCTTCGGCCGGCCGCGGCCGCGCGGCTCGGCCGGTTCTGCGGTCTCCTCAACAGGGGGCGGGACAAGCTTCGCCAGGCGCGCCAGCACCTCGCGATCTCCGCCGCGCAGATCGAAGTCGATCGATCGGCCCGTGGTATCCTCGAAGATGATGATCGGCTCGTCCGGCCGCGGCGCCACCCGCTTGACGACCAGCGCGACCTCTCCCGCCGGCCCGGACACCAGGCGGCGTTGTCCCTGGAAAGCGGTGAAAATCTTATGCATTGGAATCATTGCCATATTGAACAGCGTTGGCGGGCTTAATACCCGGGTAAATTCCAGGTGTCAATATACCCGGGTGAAAATATCCATACCGACGGCTCGACATTGTGTTCCCGGGCTGGCACGAACGGCCGATCACGCCTAGCTCCGGGGACCCACGATGCTGACCGTTCACCACCTCAACAACTCGCGCTCACAGCGCGTGCTGTGGCTGCTCGAAGAGTTGGGCGTGCCCTACGAGATCGTGCGCTATCAGCGCCAGCCGGACATGCGCGCGCCGAAGGAGCTGCGCGCGATCCATCCGCTCGGCAAGTCGCCCGTCATCACCGACAACGGCAACACCATCGCCGAGTCAGGCGCGATCATCGAGTATCTCATCGCCACCTACGGCAACGGCCGGCTGATCCCGCCGCCGAACACGCCGGAGCGGCTGCGCTTCACTTACTGGCTGCACTATGCGGAGGGATCGGCGATGCAGCCGCTGCTCCTGAAGCTGCTGTTCACGCTGATGCCAAAGCGCGCGCCGGCGCTGCTGCGTCCGCTGGTGCGCAAGGTCTGCAACCAGGCACTGACCGCGCTGGTCAATCCGCAGCTCAAGCAGCACATGGATTATTGGGAAGGCGAGCTTGCGAAGAGCGAGTGGTTTGCCGGCAACGAGTTCACCGCCGCCGATATCCAGATGAGCTTCCCGCTGGAAGCCGCGCAAGCACGCGGCGGGCTCGAGCAGGGCCATCCCAAGGCGATGGCGTTCCTGGAGCGCATCCACGCGCGGCCGGCCTATGCCCGTGCGCTGGAGAAGGGCGGGCCGTACCAGGTGGGGCGGTAAGCCACTCTCTCGTCATTCCGGGGCGGTGCGCAGCACCGAACTACGGTGCGCAATCGCGCACCTGAGAATCCCGCGCCGCAATTTCGAGATCCCGGGTTCGGCTCTTCGAGCCGCCCCGGGATGACGGCCAAAAACTAATCCGCGTGCAACACGCGTCCGCGCGTCTCCGGCAATGCAAACGCGGCGATGAAGAACACCGCGTAGGCCACCACCGCGAAGATCGCGATCGCATTCGCGAGCGATGTCGTCGCCGACAATGCGCCGACGAGGAACGGAAACAGCGCCCCGATGCCGCGGCCGAAATTGTAGCAAAAGCCCTGACCGGAGCCACGCAGCCGCGTCGGATAGAGTTCTGTCAGGAACGCGCCGATCCCGGAGAAATAGCCCGAGGCGAAGAAGCCGAGTGGGAAGCCGAGCACCCACAGGATCTCATTCGTCAGCGGCAGCTGCGTATAGAACAGCACCACCGCCATGGCGCCGATCGAGAAGATCAGGAACAGATTGCGCCGTCCGATCCGGTCGGCGAGCCAGGCGCCGGTGAGGTAGCCGATGAAGGAGCCGATGATCAGCGTCGAGAGATAGCCGGTCGAGCCGACGATCGACAGATGCCGTTCCTTCGTCAAGAACTGCGGCACCCAGAAGGTGACGGCGTAGTAGCCGCCCTGGCAGCCCGTCGCCATCAGCGATGCCAGCACCGTGGTCTTCAGGATCGGGCCGGAGAAGATTTCCCAGAGCGCCGGCCGATCGCCGCTCGCAGCCTGCCTGGCGCGCGCCTCGGCCGCGATCTCCGGCTCCGTGACGGAGCGGCGGATGTAGAACACCAGCAGCGCCGGCAGCGCGCCGATCACGAACATCCAGCGCCAGGCCGTCTCCGCCGGCAGGATCGAGAACAGGATCGCCTGCGACAGCACGGCGAGGCCCCAGCCGACCGCCCAGCCCGACTGCACCGAGCCGACCGCGCGCCCGCGATATTGCGGCCGGATCGCCTCGCCCATCAGCACGGCGCCCGCCGCCCATTCGCCGCCGAAGCCGAGGCCGAGCACGGCGCGCGCAATCAGGAGCTGGTCGAAATTCTGCACGACGGCGCAGACCAGCGAGAAGAACGAGAACCAGATGATGGTGATCTGCAGCGTTCTGACCCGTCCGATGTGATCGGAGAGATAGCCGCCGAGCCAGCCGCCGATGGCGGACGCCAGCAGCGTCACTGTGCCGGCGAGACCTGCGGAAGCCGCGTCGACCTTCCACAGCGCGATGATGGTACCGATCACCAGCGGGTAGATCATGAAGTCCATGCCGTCGAGCGCCCAGCCCGCGGCGCAGGCCCAGAACGTCCGCCGCTCCGGCGTGTTCATGTCGCGATAGAACGCGAGAAGGCTGGTGTCCTCGATCTCGGCGCGTTCGATGCGCTGGTTCGGATCGGCTGTGGTCATGTGCGTTTCCCCGGCAGTTTCTTCAAAGCTGCGCGGTGGTAGCACGCGCGCCGGCCGGAGCAAGCCGGTGCGCGCTGCCATGCCATGCAGCGGCGGGTTACTGGCCCGCCGCTTCCGCGCCGCGCGTTCGCGGATCGGGGGCGCCGAGCGGACCGTTCGGCGTCACGAGAATCGAATTGGCGGAGGTCTGTCCCATCGGCTCGACGATGACATGGTCCATGGCCTTCAGCTCGGAGAGGACCTGATCGGAGAAGCCGCGCTCGATGCGCACTTCGTCCGGCAGCCATTGATGATGCAGCCGCGGCGCGGCGACGGCGGCGGCGACGTCCATTTTGTAATCGAGCACGTTGACGATCACCTGGAGCACGGTGGAGATGATGCGGCTGCCGCCGGGCGAACCCGTCACCAGCACCGGCTTGCCGTCCTTCAGAACGATGGTCGGCGACATCGAGGAGAGCGGACGCTTGCCGGGGCCGGGCAGATTGGGCTCGTAGCCGACGAGGCCGTAGGCGTTTGAAGCACCGACCGCCGCGGTGAAATCGTCGAGCTCGTTGTTGAGCAGCACGCCGGTGCCTTCGGCGACGAGGCCGACGCCGTAGCTGAAGTTCAGCGTGTAGGTGTTGCTGACCGCATTGCCGCGGCTGTCGACGACCGAAAAATGCGTGGTGTTGCTGCCCTCGCGCGGCGCGTCGGCGGCGGATGCCAGCTGCTTCGAAGGCGTGGCGCGATCGGCGGAGATGCCCGCACGCAGCTTGGCCGCATAGTCCTTCGACGTGAGGGTCTCGATCGGCGCGTTGACGAAAGCGGGATCCCCGAGATAGCGCGCGCGATCCGCATAGGCGCGCTTCATGGCCTCGATCAGGAGATGCAGCGAGGCCGGCGATCCCTGCTTCAGATCAGCGAGCTGAAAGCCTTCGAGGATGTTGAGCGTCTCCACCAGCACCACGCCGCCGGAGGACGGCAGCGGCATCGAGACGATGTCGTAGCCGCGATAGGTGCCGCGCACCGGTGTCCGGATCACGGGCTGATAGGCCTTCAGGTCGGCCGCCGTCATGATGCCGCCGGCATCGGACAGCGCCTTGGCGAGCTTCTCCGCAACCGGGCCCTCGTAGAAGCCGCGCGGCCCCTGTGTGGCGACGGCCGACAGCGTGTCGGCAAGATCGCCCTGCACCAGCCGATCGCCTTCGCCGAGCGAGCTGCCGTCAGGGCGTGAAAAAATCTTCGCCGAGGAAGGCCAGCGCGCGAGGCGCCGGTGCCAGCCCGGCAGGCTGTCGGCGATGTCGTCGCTGACGACGAATCCGTCGCGGGCGAGCGCGATCGCAGGCTCGAGCAGCTGCGCCAGCGTGAACTGGCCCGAGCCGTATTTCTCCAAGGCCAGCGCAAGGCCTGCGACGGTGCCGGGCACGCCGACGCCGAGCGCGGAATCGCGCGACTTCGCGGCATCGGGCTTGCCGTCGGGACCGAGGAAGATCTGCGGCGTGGTCGCTGCCGGCGCGGTCTCGCGATAGTCGATCGCGATGTCCTCGTTGCGCTCGGCGGAATGGATCACCATGAAGCCGCCGCCGCCGATATTGCCGGCGCGCGGATAGGTCACCGCCATGGCAAAGCCGGTCGCGACCGCGGCATCGACCGCATTGCCGCCGCGTCGCAGGATGTCGGCGCCGACCTGCGCGGAGATCTTCTCCTGCGCCACCACCATGCCGTGCTCGGCGGCAACGGCGTGCACCGTATCGAGCGGCGGCGGAACATAGGCCCGCCGGGCATCCTGCGCGGTCGCAGGCGCAAATCCGAACGCCAGAATGGAGAAGAAGGCGATAAATGTCCGCCGGGTCCAATATGACGACATTATCAAATTTCCGCCGTGGCCTCGGGCCGGTTCACACGCCTCTCCTTAATGCTATACCGTTTGCGCTAAGAGGGACAAAACTGTTCGTGATAAGGACTTCGGAATGACGACAATCGCCCCCGATGTGCGCATGGCCGGCGTGCAGCGGACCTATCCGCCGCGCGCGGCTGTCGTCAGCTGGATCTTCTTCGACTGGGCTGCGCAGCCCTATTTCACGCTGATCACGACGTTCGTGTTCGCGCCCTATTTCGCGACCAGTGTTGCGCCAGATGCTGCCACGGGCCAATCGCTGTGGGGCTTTGCAATGGCGGCTGCGGGTCTCGCCATCGCGCTGCTGTCGCCGGTGCTCGGGGCCATCGCGGATGCGTCGGGCCGCCGGAAGCCCTGGATCGCAGGGTTCGGCGCGCTGCTGGTGCTGGCGTCCTGCACGCTGTGGATCGGCAAGCCCGGCGATCCCTCGGTCATTCCGCCGCTGCTCACTGCGGTCGCGCTTGCCAGCGTCGGTGCGGAATTCGCCACCGTCTTCAACAATGCGATGATGCCGACCCTGGTGCCGCCGGAGCGCATCGGCCGGCTCTCCGGCACCGGCTGGGCCACGGGTTACATCGGCGGCATCGTCAGCCTGATCATCGTGCTCGGCTTCCTCGCCGCCAATCCCGAGACCGGACGCACGCTGCTCGGATTCGCGCCGCTGTTCGGGCTCGATCCCGCCACACACCAGGGCGATCGCATCGTCGGACCGCTCACCGGGCTGTGGTTCATCATCTTCGTGACGCCGCTGTTCCTGTTCACGCCGGATTATCCGGCGAAGCTGCCGGTGCGTGAGGCGCTGCGCGAGGGCCTGCTGGAGCTCAAGCAATCGATCAAGGGTCTGCCGCAGCAGAAATCGCTCGCGGCGTTCCTGCTCGCCAACATGATCTACACTGACGGTCTGGTGTCGCTGTTCGCGTTCGGCGGCATCTACGCCGCCGGCACCTTCGGCTGGCACACGATCCAGATCGGCAGCTTCGGCATCATGCTCGCGATCGCCGGCACGTTCGGCGCATGGCTCGGCGGCAAGCTGGATGATCATCTCGGGCCGAAGCGCGTGATTGCCGGCAGCCTGCTGGTCCTGCTGCTGTCGGTGGCGGCGATCCTTCTGGTCGACAAGGACAGCGTGTTGTTCTTCAAGGTGGCGCCGCCGCAAGCAGGCGCTCCGCTGTTCTCGAGCGCGGCCGAGCGCGCCTATCTCGTGCTGGGTTGTCTCATCGGCGCCGCCGGCGGCCCGCTTCAGGCCGCCTCGCGCACACTGCTGATCCGCCTTGCGCCCAAGGATCGTATCGCGCAGTATTTTGGCCTGTTCGCGCTGACCGGGAAGGTGACGTCCTTCATCGGCCCGCTCCTGATCGGCATGATCACGGCCGCGACCGCGAGCCAGAAGGCCGGCATGGCGGTGCTGGTGGTGTTTTTCGTTGCGGGGTTGGGGCTATTGATGCGGGTGCGGGATTAGCCGCACGACGCGATCTCACCCCCGTCATTGCGAGGAGCGAAGCGACGAAGCAATCCAGACTTCCTCGGCGGAAAGATTCTGGATTGCTTCGCTGCGCTCGCAATGACGAGGTCGACAGAATCGTCGTAGCTCTTGCAGCCCGCTCTGCCGATCGGCTCAGTGCCTGAAGTGCCTTGTCCCCGTGAACACCATGGCGACGCCGTGCTCGTCGGCGGCCTTGATCACCTCGTCGTCGCGCATGGAGCCGCCGGGCTGCACCACGGCGGTGGCGCCGGCTTCGATACAGGCGAGCATGCCGTCGGCGAACGGGAAGAACGCATCCGACGCCACGACCGAGCCCTTGGTCAGCGGCTCCGCGAGCTTCAGTTCGTTCGCAGCATCCTGCGCCTTGCGTGCCGCGATCCGTGCTGAATCGACCCGGCTCATCTGGCCCGCGCCGATGCCGACGGTGGCGAGATCCTTGGCATAGATGATGGTGTTGGACTTGACGTGTTTTGCTACCCGGAACGCGAATTTCAGGTCGCGCATCTCCGCGTCGGTCGGCGCACGCTTGGTCACGACCTTGAATGTCATGTCGTCGACCACGGCATTGTCGCGGCTCTGCACCAGCAGGCCGCCCGCCACCGTCTTGGCGGTGAGGCCGGGCGCGCGCGGATCGGGCAGGCTGCCGGCGAGCAGCAGGCGCAGGTTCTTCTTCCCGCCGATGATGGCGATCGCCTCCTCGCTGGCGTCGGGCGCGATGATCACCTCGGTGAAGATCTTTGTGATCTCGCGCGCGGTGTCGGCGTCGAGCGCGCGGTTCATCGCGATGATGCCGCCGAACGCCGAGGTGGAATCGCAGGCCAGCGCCCTGCGATAGGCCTCGACGAGATTCGAGCCTTCCGCGACGCCACAGGGATTGGCATGCTTGACGATGACACAGGCCGCGGTGCGCTTGGTGTCGAACTCGCCGATGCACTCATAGGCCGCGTCGGTGTCGTTGATGTTGTTGTAGGAGAGCTCCTTGCCCTGGAGCTGCCGCGCGGTCGAGACGCCCGGGCGCTTGTCCGGCGTCGCGTAGAACGCCGCGGTCTGGTGCGGGTTCTCGCCATAACGCAGCGATTGGATCAGCCGGCCGCCAAAGGCGCGGAAGTCCGGCGCGTCGATCTCGAGCTGCCGGTTGAACCAGTTCGAGATCGCGGCATCGTAGGCCGCGGTGCGCGCATAGGCCTTTGCGGCGAGACGCCGGCGCAGCTTCAACGTGGTCGCGCCCTTGTTGGCGGCGAGCTCGTCGAGCACGGCCTTGTAGTCCTCGGCCTCGACCACGACTGCGACGTCATCATGGTTCTTGGCGGCGGCGCGGATCATCGCGGGGCCGCCGATGTCGATGTTCTCGATGCAATCCTCGAAGCCGGCGCCTTTGTCGACCGTCGCTTCGAACGGATAGAGATTGACGACGAGCAGGTCGATCGGCGCGATGCCATGCGCCTTCATCGCCTCCGCATGCTCCTTGTTGTCGCGGATCGCGAGCAGGCCGCCATGCACCTTCGGATGCAGCGTCTTGACGCGGCCGTCCATCATCTCGGGGAAGCCGGTGAGGTCGGAGACGTCCTTCACCTTGAGGCCGGCGGCGGCGATGGCCTTGGCGGTGCCGCCGGTCGAAACCAGCTCGACATCATGCGCGGCGAGCGCCTTGGCGAACTCGATCAGGCCGGTCTTGTCGGAGACGGAGAGCAGGGCGCGGGTGACGCGGCGGGGATAGTCAGTCATGAGCAAGATCCTCTGCTAAGGGAGTGTCTATGCCCAGGCGCGCGGCTGATATGTCCCGCGCTTCCCGATGGTGCTCCATCCAAGGTCGCCAGTCGCGCGAGCGAGGGCTCGATAGCAGCTTTTGGCGCGCGTCTCAACGGCTAGATAGGACCGGATCGTGCCTGTTTACAGCGGAAGTTCCGGTTCGCGACGGGCGTTGCGGCGGGCATTGGTAACGGCCGGCGACGCTGTGGAGCGGATAAAGCTCCAGCGGATCGAAGGGGCCTGCCGCGCGTCCTGGCGGATCACGATCTGGGCAGTGCGGCGCGGGCCGTCATTGCCAGCCAGGAACACGCTGTCCTCGAGATCCACCTTGTCGTCGAGCGCCTCGAAGGTCCAGACGTCGCGGTTCGGCAGCACCAGCATGACGCCGCGGGCATCCGACAGCCGGCTCGCCTTCACCGCCGGATGCAGATGGAAGCGCAGCGCGAAATCGGCATCGGCGCCCTTGAAACGTCCGCCTTGCGGCGGCGACAGCGTGTCCTCGCCGTCGATGCGTGCGCCGTCATTGGCGATCATCAGCACGCGGCGATGGATCGCGCCGAATTTACCGAGATAGCCGTCATGCGAAGTCGTGAGCAGCGTGCCGTTCTGCACGACCTCGCGATAGCTCTCGACCTCGACCGGACCGCTGGTGACGGGCGAGCCGTGCAGGAGCCGCTTCATCGCCGACATCTCCACGAACTGGCATGATGAGGTGTCGTGATAGGTCAGCGTCGAATGCGCCGCGGTACCGCGCGCGAACGGTCGCCAATTGTCGCGGCCGGTGGTCGGCATGCCGCAATTGGTGACGATGCGGCTGATGCCGGAGGACAGTTCGAACGACAGGCAGCCGGCATGGGCGTCGTGGCTGACGCCGGCCGGCGGCGGCGGGCCGGTGTCGATGATCAAAGTGGTCTGGCCGGCATCGAGCCGCTGGAAGCCGGTATGCGGCATGTTCGCCATCGGCGCGCCATGGGTGTCGTCATAGGCGAGCAGCGTCGCGAGCAGGTCGGAAGGCGTCGCGCTCATGCCGTTGAACAGCGCGAAATTGCCGTCGCCATGCCGGAAGAAGCGCAGCATCGGCATCATGCGGTCGATGGCGTTGAGCAGCGCCGGCGGCGGCGCGATGTTGCGTGCGGCGAAGGTCTGCCGCAGCGGCAAGAGGTCGATCAGCAATTCGATCAGCGCGCCCGGATTGCGCGAGATGTGGCCGCCGTCGGGCAGGATCTGCCGCTGCAATTCGTCCGAGAGCTTTTTCGAAGCGCTGCGGATATGGCGCGCCTGGTTGGCGAGGCACAGTGCCGAATAGCATAGCGCGATCAGCACCTGCAGCTTCGGCACCCCGTCGGGGATGTCGACCATGGTGTAGCGCAGGAAGCGGATCTCGCGGGCCAGCGCACGCAAATAGCGGCGATAGAATTTGTTGTCGGTGTCGTTGAGCACCAGCGGCGCCTGCGACAGCAGCGAGATCACGCGCCGCGCCAGCACGTCGGCGCGCCGCGCGACGGGGCGACGCTTGTTGGCGGGATTGGCGATCCAGTCCTCGACCAGCGCGCGCGCATTGGCCCGCGTCAGCGCAGTGTCGGCGGCGCGCAAATGGCGCAGCCAGCCGAAGCCGAGCAGCGCGACCTCCCAATCTTCGGATGGCGGCTCGAGATCGAAGATCGAACGGCCGTGGCAATTGACGATCTTGCCGGCGAAGACGAAGCGGCCGGCATAGATCTCGGCGGCGCGGGTCGCATCGGCGGTGCGTAAGTCATGCGGCGCGATGATCAGCCGGTCGGTGCGGCTGGGCCACACCCGCGACAGTGCAACCGAGCCGCCACTCGCGCGCGCGAGCATGTTCCGCGCGAAGCGGTTCATGACCAGCGTCGAGATACGTCTGCGTTGAGCGACCGACACGCCTTGCCTTGAAGGGGGAGAGAGGATTCCGACGAATCCTTATTAATCCCAAAATCGACCGCCTGACACCACCCTGAACGGCGCGAATCAGCGTCGGGATTGCAAAAACCAGTGCAAAATCAGGATTTAACGAGCCGGCTCGCGAAGAATCCATCGAGCCCGCCGAGCTTGGGATCGGCGTTCGGCAGATGGCTCGGCAGGGTGCGCAAGTCGCCGTCGGCGGTGATGATTTCGGCGAGGCCCGCGACCTCCGAGGCCTCGATCGGGACGCGTCGAAACGCGGGCTCGGCGGCCAGCAGCGCGGCCACGGCCTGCTCGCCTTCCTCGGGTTCCAGCGAACAGGTGCAGTAGACCAGCGTGCCGCCCGGCTTGAGCAGCGAGACGGATTTCTTCAGCAGCCGCTGCTGGAGCGCGGTCAGGGCAGTGATGTCGGATTCCTGACGGAGCCAGGCGACGTCGGGATGACGGCGGATGGTGCCGGTCGAGGTGCAGGGCGCGTCGATCAGGATGCCGTCGAAACCTTCGGCCGGGCCGGCCCACTCCACGGCGTCAGCGACGACGGTCTCGGCCTGGAGCGACAGCCGCGCCAGATTCTCGCGCAGCCGCGCCACACGGGCGGGCGAGCGGTCGATCGCCGTGACCTGCGCGCCTGATAGCGCCAGTTGCGCGGTCTTGCCGCCGGGCGCGGCGCAGAGATCGGCAATGGACTTGCCCTTGATGTCACCGAACAGCCGGGCCGGCAGTGCGGCGGCGGCATCCTGCACCCACCATTGTCCCTCGGCGAAGCCGGGCAGCATCGTCACCGAGCCGTGCAGCAGCATCCGCACCGTCCCGGTCGGCAGCGTCTCGCCATGCAGGCGGCTCGCCCATTGTTCGGGGTCCGACTTCACGGTCAGATCGAGCGACGGCTCATGGCCGAGCGCCAGCGCCATGTTCCTCGCTGTCGCCTCGCCATAATGCGCGCTCCAGCGCGAAAGCAGCCAGGGCGGCAGATCCAGCGATTGCGTCGCGACCTCGTCGACCAGCGCCTTGCCCTCGCGCGCGCAGCGGCGCAACACGGCGTTGACGAGGCCCGCATAACGGGCGGCACGCCGGTCGGATTGAACGAGGCGGACGGAGAGATCGACGGCGGCGTGATCGGGCACGTCCATCCAGAGGATCTGGGCGGCGCCGATCAGGAGCGCGCTCTGCGCGCGCGGTGCGTCGGAGGGAATGCCCTTGTCGAGCAGGCGGGACAGGACATGGCCGAGCGTGCCGAGCCGGCGCAGCACGGTCGCAACCAGGCGACGCATCAGCGCGCGGTCGCGGTCGGCCAGCGTCTTCAGTCCGGGATGGGCGCCGCCGCCGTCGAGCTGGTCGTCAAGCGTGCGGTGCTTGTGCAGGACGCCGTCGACGATGTCGGCGGCAATCCGCCGCGCCGCAAGACCAGGCACTTCGGACGGTGGGGCGAAACGTTGAGATGGCATGCGGAAGCAAGGTTCTGAGCGAGCGGCAGTTCCGCCGCAATGGGCGCATGCCTAGAGAATTCGATCTGTGACACGCGAATATGCCAAATGTAAGAATGGCGTCTCGCGTTTACAGCCCGCCATGACCATTTCAGCAATGCGATAATGGACCTCGCATGCCCCGTGATCTTGCGCTAGGAGCGCCGACATGAGTGACCAACCCTCCGTTCCTGATCGCAAGCAGCTCCCGCCGGCTGCCCAGCGTGCGTTGGCCGAGGCCGAAGCACGCCGGCAGGCTGCTGCTGCGGCTCATGCCGAAGCGGGGCCCAAGGAATTGCAGGGACCGAAGGGGCCTGAGCCCACCCGTTACGGGGATTGGGAGCGCAAAGGAATTGCGTCGGATTTTTGAGCTGCAGGTCCGGCATACTTTCTCGTCTTCCCTACCTCTTGAGGCATCTTGCCGGTTCGGCCGACTCAGCCCTAGCGTGCGCGGATGCCGCGCTTCGAGCCCAGCCATCCACGTCGGCCGTCCTATAGCGGCTCGCCGTTCGGACGTCGCTTTTCCGGTTTGCTCCCGTGGATGTTCGTGATCGGAGCCGCGACGGCTCTGGTGCTCGTCTCCCGGCACGGAACGAACTGGCCCGCTGCGCATGACGCCGAAGGACGGGCGAAAGATACCGGGATCGTCCTGCAGCAGTCCGGCAACGCCAATGCACGCCAGCCGGTCGATGTCATCCGCGCCATCGACGGCGATACTTTTCTTGCACGCGTGCTCCAGCGCAACGGCCGCGATCTCGTCGTGCGGGTCCGGCTGCGCGGAATCGATGCGCCGGAGATGAAAGCATCCTGTCAGGATGAACTGGACAAGGCCAAGGCCGCGACCGCCGCGCTGCGCGATTTGCTCGGCCAGGGTGACGTGACCATCAGCAATCTCGGAGCTGACAAATACGGTCGCGTTCTCGCCGACGTCGCCACCAGGCGCACCGCCAACGTGTCCGCAGCGTTGCTGGCTGGCGGCTACGCGCGGAGCTACGATGGCGGCCACCGCGACGGCTGGTGCGCGCGGAGCAGGCGTTTCTGGTAACAAAAAAGCCGCGTCGAACGACGCGGCCTTTTCGATTCTCGTGCGATTTTAGCGATCAGCGCGTCACCACCACCGTGGTGCCGACCGAGACGCGGCTGTAGAGATCGGTGATGTCGTCGTTGAGCATGCGGATGCAGCCATAGGAGACGAAGCCGCCGACCGAACCCGGCACGTTGGTGCCGTGGATGGCATATTCGCCGCCGGCCAGAGTCATGGCAGCAACGCCCATCGGGTTGCGCGGCGAGCCACCGGGAATGACGTCGGGTAGCTGCGGCTTGTCGCGCTTGACCTCGGCGGGCGGCGACCAGGCCGGGTTGCGGTACTTGCCGTCGATGCGGGTTGTGCCGGCCCACTGCTTGCCGGACTTGCCGACGCCGACCGGGTAGCGCACGGCGTGGCCGGAATCGAGAATGAGATAGAGTTTGCGTTCGTTGGTCTTCACCACGATGGTGCCCGGCGAATAGTCGCCCGGATGCGCACCGACCATTTCCGGCCGGGCCTCGGCCGCGGTCGACATCAAGACCGCTGCCCCGATGGTGGCGGCGACCGCCACAGCAATCCTCATCGACATCAATGCTTCCCTTCCGTTGCCCCGAACGGGTCGTCCCAATCTACGCAAAACCCGGCAATCGCCCGCTCGCCCACACAGTATTAACCGCGCCCGTTAACCGGATGGTTTCCAAGCACGGCCGCCGAGGGCCAGCGGGCAGGGGGAACAAAGGAAATGTTCGAAATAAAGTAAATGACCTGAAAACAACACTCGAAGGGAAAGATGCGGCCACGCCGCCGCACGCCCTGACAAGAGCGTGAGGATGTGAACGGCTGTTGTTTTAGGGGGCGGCGAACCGCGGCCTCGTGTCCCGGACAAGGCGCAGCGCGAAGCGATGCGACGCAGAGCCGGGACCCAGGAGGCCGCACGTTTTGCCGTTGGATGGGCCCCGGCTCTGCAACGCACCGCTGAAGGAGCGCTGCGCTGCGTCCGGGGCACGAGAAGCGTGCCTTACGCCGACTTCTTGTTCTGCCGGTTCTTCACGAGATCATCGACCACGGCGGGATCCGCCAGCGTCGAGGTATCGCCCAGGCTGCCCGGCTCGTCCTCGGCGATCTTGCGCAGGATGCGGCGCATGATCTTGCCGGAGCGGGTCTTGGGCAGGCCCGGCGCGAACTGGATCTGGTCGGGCGAGGCGATCGGGCCGATCTCCTTGCGCACCCAGGTCACGAGCTCCTTGCGCAGATCGTCGGTCGGCTGCACGCCGGCCATCAGGGTGACATAGGCGTAGATGCCCTGGCCCTTGATGTCGTGCGGGAAGCCGACCACGGCGGCCTCCGACACCTTCTCATGCGCGACCAGCGCACTCTCGACTTCCGCGGTGCCCATGCGGTGGCCGGAGACGTTGATGACGTCGTCGACGCGGCCGGTGATCCAGTAATAGCCGTCGGCATCGCGGCGGCAGCCGTCGCCCGTAAAATACTTGCCCTTGTAGGTCGAGAAGTAGGTCTGCTCGAAGCGCGCGTGATCGCCATAGACCGTGCGCATCTGGCCCGGCCATGACCGCGTGAGACAGAGATTGCCGGTGGTCTCGCCTTCCAGCACCTTGCCGTCGGCGTCGACGATTTCAGGCACCACGCCGAAGAACGGCTGCGTCGCTGAGCCCGGTTTGAGTTTCGTCGCGCCCGGCAGCGGCGTGATCAGGATGCCGCCGGTCTCGGTCTGCCACCAGGTGTCGACGATCGGGCAGCGGTCGTCGCCGACGACGCGGTGATACCATTCCCAGGCTTCGGGGTTGATGGGCTCGCCGACCGAGCCGAGCAGCCGGAGCGAGGCGCGCGAGGTCTTCTTCACCGGCTCGTCACCGCTCTGCATGAGGGCGCGGATCGCCGTCGGCGCGGTGTAGAAGATGTTGACCTTGTGCTTGTCGATGACGTTCCAGAACCGCGAATTATCCGGGTAATTCGGCACGCCCTCGAACATCAGCGTGGTCGCACCGTTGGCGAGCGGTCCGTAGAGGATGTAGCTGTGGCCGGTGACCCAGCCGACGTCGGCGGTGCACCAGTAGATGTCGCCGTCGTGATAGTCGAAGACGTATTGATGCGTCATCGAGGCGAACACGAGGTAGCCGCCCGTGGTGTGCAGCACGCCCTTGGGCTGGCCGGTCGAGCCCGAGGTGTAGAGGATGAACAGCGGATCCTCGGCATGCATGTGCTCGACCGGGCATTCCGTCGTCACCATCGCCGCGGCCTCGTGGTACCAGAGGTCGCGCGTCGGGTTCATGTCGATCTTGCCGCCGGTGCGCTTGACCACGACGACCCAGTCGACGCCGTCGGCTTTGGCGAGCGCCGCGTCGACATTGGCCTTCAGCGGCACCTTCTTGCCGCCGCGCAGGCCTTCGTCCGCGGTGATGATCACCTTGGATTGGCAGTCGTTGATGCGCTGGGCGAGGCTGTCGGGCGAGAAGCCCGCGAACACCACGGAGTGGATCGCGCCGATCCGCGCGCAGGCCAGCATCGCATAGGCGGCCTCGGGGATCATCGGCAGGTAGATGGTGACGCGGTCGCCTTTCTTGACGTTGCGGGTGCGCAGGATGTTGGCCATCCGGCAGACCTCGTCGTGCAGCTCCTTGTACGTGATGTGGCGGGATTGCGAGGGATCGTCGCCTTCCCAGATGATCGCGGTCTGGTTGGCGCGCGTGTGGAGGTGCCGGTCGATGCAGTTGTGGGCGACGTTGAGGACGCCGTCCTCGAACCATTTGATCGAGATGTTGCCCGGCGCGAAGGAAACGTTCTCGATTCTAGTCGGCGCCTTCATCCAGTCGATGCGCTTGGCCTGTTCGGCCCAGAAGCCGCTCGGGTCCGAGATCGAGCGGGCGTACATGTCCTTGTACTTGGCCTGGTCGACCCAGGCGCGCTTCGCCCATTCCGCCGGCACGTCGTAGATCTTCTCGGACATATTTCCCTCCACATGCGGCAAGCTCAGGCCATGCCGACAGCATCATTTGACGGATTATGCGTCGGGCTAACCGGACCCGACAAGGAGCACAAGCTGGACCTTCGACGAGCCGCCGGCCATGCGGAGGATCAAGGTCAGCCAGGTTGGCTGTCGCAAATCTGAAACAGGCCGACGGGGCGCCTTTCGGCGCTTTACCCAAACCGCGCAATAGGCCCCTGCAGAGCCCCCATGCGCCGGCCTGAGGTATTTAGGAACCGCCCTTCACTGATTCGGGACTCGCAATACGGTTCGGAACACCCTAAATGGCCAACCCGGGTCCGAAGAGACCCGTGGAACAAAAATCAGAACAGCGGCATTGACCGATAACAGGCAGGGCTAAGGCGTAAGACTATGATGGATCAGCAGAATCTCGGGACGTTGCGGCCCGCTTCAGCCGATCCTGCCGCTATTGCGCTGGCCAAAGCCCTCGGACAATGGCCGAAACCGGCCGCATCCAGCCGTCCCAGCCCGAAAAAGGCGTTCGACACGGCGCCCGCGGCGACGGTCGAGGCCCTCGCCAAGGAGCTGGGCCTGCGGCTCGGCGACCAGAACGAGCTGAAGATCCGCCGCATCAAGCGCGGCAAGGGCTATTCCTTCGTCCGCCCCAACGGCGCCCATATCCGCGACGCCCGCACGATCCGCCGGCTGCACGCCATGGCGGTGCCGCCGGCCTATCGCGAGGTGCGCTACTCCGCCGATCCGAGCTCGCATCTCCAGGCCGTGGGTCGCGATGCCGCGGGCCGGCTGCAATACCGCTATCACGCCGATTGGGAGAAGGTCCGCGAGCACCGCAAGGCGCATCGCCTGGAGAAGCTCGTCGGCGCGCTGCCAAAGATCCGGCGCAAGGTCTCGGCGTTCCTGTCGGGCGACGAGCCGACGCGCGAGTTCGCGCTCTCGGCCGTGATCGAGCTGATCGCGCGCACCGCGATCCGCCCCGGCAATGAATCCTATGCCCGCCTCAACGGCACCCGCGGCGCCACCACGCTGCTGAAGTCCAACGTCACGCTGGAAGACGATTGCTTCGTGCTGACCTTCAAGGCCAAGGGCGGCAAGGCGGTGCGGAAAGAGTGCGACGCGGCCAAGCTGGTGCGCGCCATCGGCATTTTGCAGAGCGTCCCCGGCAAGCGCATGTTCCAGTATCGCGACGCCTACGGCATCGTCCGCGCGGTCAACACCACGCAGGTGAACGCGTTCTTGCGCGAGATCGCGGGCATCAAGATCTCGCTGAAGGATTTTCGCACCCTGATGGCGTCCGCCGTCGTGGTGGAATCGCTGTCGCGGATCACGCCGGCGACCAGCCAGCGCGGCCGCAAAAAGCAGGTGCTGGACGCGATCCGCGCCGCGGCCGACAAGCTCTCGAACACGCCGGCGATCTGCCGCAAGAGCTACGTCCACGACACCATCGTCACCGCCTTCGAGGACGGCATCCTCGAGCGCTTCGCTGCGACGATGAAGGGCCAGCGCTCGCAGGCTCGGCGCGAGCAGCTGCTGGCGCAGGTGGTGGCGACCGCCGCGGTGTAACGACACTGCCGTAGGGTGGGCAAAGGCGCGAAGCGCCGTGCCCACCATTTGCTCATGGTGAAAGGTGGTGGGCACGGCGCGAAGAGCGCGCCTTTGCCCACCCTACGAGAGCTACGTCTTGTCGGACACACCCCTGTCCGGACCGGGATCGCCGCCAGCCGCTACGCTTGTGAGCCGTTCCAGATAGTGCGCCCATCCCTTCGCATGTGCCGCCGCCTGTTCCGCATTCGGCAGCCCGCTATGGGTCATGCGCAGCAGCGTGCCGCCGTCGCGCTCGATCAAATCGATCTCGATCAGGCTCGAGCCGGGCGGCACTTCCTGACCGCCCTCCCAGCCGAACGTGTAGGCCAGGCGATGCACCGGCACGACCTCGCGAAAGGCGCCGCGGGCGGCGGCGCCGCGCGGGCCGATACCCTTCAGCAGATAGAGGCCGCCGGGATGCGGTTCCGTGGTCGCGTCGGACCCCATCCAACTCAAAATTTTCTCGGGGTCGGTGAGATAGGCGAAGACGGTGGCGCGCGGGGCGGCGATCTGGGTCTCGCGTCGCACTATGAACGGTTCGGTCATCGGCGATCATCCCTGGTCTGACGATGGGACATGGCGGCGGCCCTGCGCTCCGTCAAGGATTGCCCGTGACAAAGACGGCCCTGCTTCGCCATCATCGGGCCATGCACCTGTCCCCGACCCTCGCCTGGCTCGTCGATGCCGCCTCGGATTGTGCCGGGGCCGACCGCCTGCTGGCGGAACTCGGCGCGCATCTGATCGCCGACGGCGTGCCGCTTGCGGCAGGCAGCCTGACGCTGGAGGTGCCGCATCCGCTGATCGCGAAGCGGACCTGGCTGTGGCGTGCCGAGACTGGCAGCGTCATCGAAGCGCTCGGCTTCGCGCCGGGCGGCCTTGCGCCCGACCCGCCCAACGATGGCGGCCGCCGCTGGCTGCGCGACGTCGCGGGCGGCGAGGCGCACGAGGATGTCGTCGGACGGTCCGACGGGCCGTTGCTCGGCTGGATCGGGTCGCGCCCGTTCACCGCGGAGGAGACCGAACGATTGCGTCAGGCCGCCCGCTTCGCGGCGACGCCCCTTGCCGTGCTCGCCGCGCGTGCCACGTTGCGGGCGACGCTGGATGCCTATCTCGGCAAGCGCAGCGCGGAGCGGGTGCTGGCGGCACCTCTGCGGCGCGATCTCGGCGAGACCATTCAGGCCGCGCTGCTCTATGCGGATTTGCGCAATTTCACGAGCTTGTCGGAAACCACACCGCCGGCCCAGGTCATCGCGGCGCTCGACGCGTGGTTCGACCGCATCGCCGGCGCGGTTCATGCCTTCGGCGGCGAGGTGCTGAAATTCATCGGCGACGGTGTGCTCGCGATCTTTCCGGTGCTCGAGGCATCGCCGCGCCGCGCCTGCGATGCCGCTCTCCGCGCGGCAGGTGCGGCCGAAGCCGGGATGGCCTATCTCAACGCCGAGCGCGGCGCGCAAGGCTTGCCGCCGCTCGCGTTCGGTGCCGCGCTCCATCTCGGCGAGATGCTGTGGGGCAATATCGGCGCCGCCAACCGGCTCGACTTCACCGCGATCGGTCCCGCCGTCAATCTCGCCAGCAGGCTCGAGGGATTGTGCAAGCCGCTCGGCAGGACGGTGCTGGTGTCGGGCGCACTCGCCGCCGAGACGGAGATGCCGCTGATCGCGCTCGGATCGCATTCGTTGCGCGGCATTGCCGCGCCTTGCGAGGTGTTTGCGCTGGCGGAGACGCAAGCTCGGCTATCGTAGCCCGCATGAGCGTAGCGATATGCGGGACCAGATGATCCCGGATGTCGCTACGCTCATCCGGGCTACGGCACTGCCTACATCCCGCCCATCTTGCAGACGAGCTTCCATTCATCCGCCGTCACCGGCTGCACCGACAGGCGCGAATATTTCACCAGCGCCATGTCTTTGAGCTTCTTCTCGGCCTTGACCGCGACCATCGTCACCGGCGTCTTCAAGGGCTTGTCGGCCTTGATGTCGACGCAGACGAATTTTTCGGTCTTGTCGGTCGGATCAAGGTAGGCCTCCTTGATGATCTCGACGATGCCGACGATCTCCTTGCCCTCGTTGGAATGATAGAAGAACGCCTTGTCGCCCTTCTTCATGTTCACGAGGTTCTGGCGCGCGGTGTAGTTGCGCACGCCGGTCCAGGCCTCGCCCTTGGCGCCCTTCGCCACCTGCTGGTCCCAGGACCACACCGACGGTTCGGATTTCACCAGCCAGTAGTTCATCGCAATCTGCCTCGTTCCCGGATGCGCCGCTGCGATGTTTAGGGCACGCGGATGCCCGGGACAAGCGCGGGCATCCGATCGCAGCGCTCACTCCTTCAGATATCGATCGAAGAACTTTGCGATATCGGTGAAAGCTTCCCTGGTCTCCGGCGCGTTGATGTTGAATTGGTACTGCGCGTGAGACTGACCCTCATAGACGTTGAGATCGGCGATCACGCCGGCGCGGCGCAATTTGCGATGCGTGCGAACCGTGTTGCTGAGGAACAGGTCGCGCGTGCCCGACGTCAGGATGGTCGGCGGGAAGCCTTTGAAGTCGCCATAGATCGGCGAGATGTAGGGATTTTTAAGGTCCGTCCCGTTGGCATAGAGCTTTGCGGCACGGCCGAGCCAGCCGTCCCAGGTCACCAGCACATTGTCGACCCACTCATTGCTGGCATAGGTGTCGCCGACCTTGTCGATATCGGACCACGGCGTGCCCGGCGCGATCGCCGCCGGCCTCGGCAGCTTCTCGTCCTTGGCTCGCAGCACCATCGCAAGCGTCATCGCCCCGCCCGTCGACGTGCCGAAGATCGCCATCCGGCGGGCATCGTGCTCCTTGGCGACTTCCTTCCAGACCGCCATCGCGTCGTCCATCGCGGCGGGATAGGGGAAATCGGGCGGCATGCGGTAATCGACCGAGATCACCTTGAAGCCGCCGAAGCCGGCCATCATGATCGCTTCCGGCAGCGCGGCTTCGCCGGGCCCGAACACATAGCCGCCGCCGTGGACGTGGACGAGAAGGCGACGCCGGTTCTCGGGCGGAATCCTGCTCGGCGTGACGATGAAGCAATGTACACCCGCAATCTTGGTCTCCTCGACCTTGACGCCGAGCTTCTCCTTCATGGCCGCAATGTTGGCGATCGAGAGTTTTGCGCGGCGATCGATCAGCTCTTTCCATTCCGTTGACGTCCTCGGGTCCGCATTGAAATGCGGCGGAAACGGCGCGCCGATCATGGCCTGCATGTCGGAGCTGACATCGTTGGCGGGATTGCCGATCGATTTGACGGGCGCGACCCGCTTGCCGTTTTCGGCATTGGCCGCCGCCTCGTTCCTGGCAAGCTCGTCATAGGAGAGCGCGGCCTGAGTGTAGGCTGCGGTGGGTGGCGCAATGGCGGCAAGTGTGATGATGCCGATCGAAACGATCGCACGATGCGGTTTGCGCATGCGTTCTTCCCCTGGATCCGTTTCGTTGTTGTTGGACCGGGATCCTGCGGTGTGCCGTCAGGCTAGACCAGCGTGCAAAGGCCGTGAAGTGCTACCTGCGGGGAGAGGGCGCGTTATTCTTCGGCCTTGAACGGCCGCGTCAGCAGCCCTTCGATCGCGGCGTCGATCGTCAATCTGTTATCGAGAATGGCGGCGACGGCTTGCGAGACCGGCATGTCGACATTCCGCGCGGCCGCGAGCTCGACCAGCACCGGCGCCGTGAATGCGCCTTCCGCAAGCTTCCCCGCCGGCGCGGCCTCGCCGCGCCCGAGTGCGATACCGAGCGCGAAATTGCGCGATTGCGCGGTGGAGCAGCTCAGCAAGAGGTCGCCGAGGCCGGAGAGACCCGAGAGCGTTTCCGCGCGCGCGCCGCAGGCGCGGCCGAGCCGCGCCAGCTCGCTGAAGCCGCGCGTGGTCAACGCTGCGAGCGCGGAGGCACCGAGATTGCGGCCGACCACGATGCCGGCGGCGATCGCCAAAACGTTCTTGGCCGCGCCGCCGATCTCGACGCCGCGGATGTCGGTGGAGTGATAGGGGCGGAAAGTCGGTGAACCCAGTGCCTGCACCAGCGCGCTCGCCAAGGTCTCGTCCTTTGCGGCCAGCGTTACCGCGGTGGGCAGGCCGCGGGCGACGTCGTCGGCAAAGCTCGGACCCGACAGGATCGCCGGCTGCGCGTGCGGTGCGGCTTCAGCGATCACGTCGGTCATGAATTTGTGGGTGCCGTGCTCGATGCCCTTGGCGCAGGCGATGATCGGTACCGGCTTCGTGATGTGCGAGGCCAGCATGTTGACCGCGCCGCGCAGGTGCTGCGCAGGCGTTGCGATCAGCAGCATCTCCGCGCGCGACGCCGCCGCGAGATCGCTCGTCACCACGATCTCCGGCGCCAGCCACACGCCGGGCAGCCGCGGATTGTCGCGCGTCGAGGCGATCCGCGTCGCATGCTCGGCGTTGCGCGCCCAGAGCGTCACGCTCCGGCCTGCCCGCGTCGCCACCGTCGCCAGCGCCGTGCCCCAGGCACCTGCCCCGATCACCGCAACGGATTGGAACGCGGTCATCGTCAGTATCCCGCCCGCGTCTTGCCGTAGCCCGCCGGCGCCGTCGCATTGGCGTCGAGCAGCCAGCGTGCGCGCGGCTGCGCCTCCATCGTGTCGGTCATTCCCAGCGCGAGGCGCTCGGCGCCGGCCCACGCAATCATCGCGCCATTGTCGGTGCAGAGCGCGGGCGGCGGCAGGATCAGCTCCGTCCCGGCCTGCCGCGCGACGTCATGCAGCGCGCCGCGGATCGCCTGATTGGCGGCGACGCCGCCGGCGGCCACGAGCGCGCGCGGTGCGCCGAACTGTTCGCGGAAAAGCTTCAGGCCGACATTCAGGCGGTCGGCGGTCGAATCCAGCACCGCGGCCTGGAAGCCCGCGCAGAGATCGCTGATGTCCTGCGGCGTGATCTCGGCGAGCCGGCTCGCTTCGGTGCGGACCGCCGTCTTCAACCCGGACAGCGAGAAATTGGCATCGGGACGTCCCTGCATCGGCCGCGGGAACGCAAACCGCGTGGCATCGCCGTTTTCCGCTGCGCGTTCGACCTGCGGGCCGCCGGGGTATGGCAGCCCCAGCATCTTCGCGACCTTGTCGAAGGCTTCGCCGATGGCGTCGTCAACGGTGGTGCCGAGTCGCACATACTGGCCGACGCCGGTAACTGCCACGATCTGGGTATGGCCGCCCGAGGCGAGGAAGAGGCAGTAGGGAAAATCGATTCCGTCGGTGAGGCGCGGCGTCAGCGCATGCGCCTCCAGATGGTTCACCGCGACCAGCGGCGTGTCGTGCACCATCGCGATCGCTTTCGCGGTGGTGAGTCCGACGATCACGCCGCCGATCAGCCCGGGCCCTGCGGCCGCGGCGACGCCGTCGAGCTGGGCATAGTCGATGCCGGCCTCGTGCATGGCGCGGTCGATGATGCCGTCGAGCACGTCGACATGCGCGCGCGCGGCGATCTCCGGCACCACGCCGCCGAAGCGGGCATGCTCCTCGACCTGCGAGCGCACGATGTTGGACAGGATCTTGCCATTACCGTCAGGCGCGCGCTCGATCACCGCCGCGGCGGTCTCGTCGCAGGTGGTTTCGATGCCCAATACCAGCATTGGCGAATCGTTATCCAATTTGCGCCCTTGCACTGATCCATAAAGCAGAGTTCTGGTAAGTCCGGTAGCATTCCGGGGCCAGATTGCGCAATCGTCACGCGCAGCGATCCCGGCGAATGCGTCACCGTCACGCGGTTCGGGAACACACGCGATGTCCATTCTTGTCACACGGCCGCATCCGGACAATGAGGCGACAGCGGACAATCTGCGCGCGCGGGGGCATGTGGTGCTGCTCGCGCCGGTGCTCAAGTTCGAGCCCGTCGCCTTCCATGACGAGGGTGAAGCGGGCTATGGCGCCGTCATCGTCACGTCGGCCAATGCGATCCGCGCCGTCGCGCCGCAATTGCGGGACCTCGGCCTTTTGGAGCTGCCGCTGTTTGCGGTCGGCGAGCACACAGCGTCTGCTGCGCTTGACGCCGGCTTTGGCGAGGTCATCGTCGCCGGCGGCGATGCTGCGGCCCTACGCGACAAGGTCGTGCAAAGCGCGCGCGACAAGGTGCTGAAGAAGAAAAGCACGCTGCTTTATCTCGCCGGCGCAGATCTGTCGCGCGATCTCGGCGGCGAGCTTGGTGCGGAAGGATTCAACGTGGTGACGCAGACCACCTATCGCATGGCGCCGGTCAAGCATCTGCCACACGAGGTCTGCGAGGGCTTTGCCGCCCACGGGGTCGAGGCGGTGCTGCACTACTCCCGGCGCAGCGCGCGGGCGTTCCTGGACGCAGCGCGGGACGAAGGCGTCGAAATTTCGGCGCTGGCAATCCCGCAGTGCTGCCTGTCCGAGACGGTCGCCGGCGTGCTGCGCGATGCCGGTGCGTCGCAGGTTCTGGTAGCCGCGACGCCGGACGAAAATGCCTTATTTGACACCTTGGAGCGTGCTTTGCGTACCCGTTTGGCGTAAGAGGTCGGGCCGAATCCGGCGCGATCGGGTCCGTTTAAGGATCTAATGCCAGGATCTGTGCAAGGTATGGAAGTGTGAGGAACCGTCACGATGGCCGACGACAAGCCTGAAGACGCAGGATTGGCTCCCGACACCGGTCGTGCCAAGCGCACCCCGCCCACCATCGACCTCGAGGCAACCGAAGTCTCGACCCAGCCGCGGGAGGTGGCGGGCGAGCCCGAGGCTCAGCCGGCGGCCGAGCAGGCCGCGCCTGAGCAGGAAAAGGTCGAGGAGACCAAGCCCGAGCCTCAACCCGAGTCAGCCGAGGAGCAGCCTTCCATTGCGCCCGCGTCCGCTTCGCGGTCGATGTCCCCCTGGGTCATTGCACCGTTCTCCGGTGCGGCGGCGGCAGCGCTCGTGATCGGGGTCGGCTGGATGCTGGGCTGGCCCGCAGTGCAGGCGCCGCCGGCCGCGCCGCAAGTCACGAGCGCGACGGTCGATGCGTTGAGCGGTCGCGTCGCCGCGGTCGAGGGCAAGGCCGGCAAGCCCGTCGCCGATCCGGCCATGGCCGCGCGGATCGACGCGCTGGAGAAATCGGCGAGCGCGCTGCGCAGCGACATCGCCAATCTGCGCGCGCAGTCCGACAAGACCGCGAGCGCGCTGAACGATAGCAAATCCGCGCCGCGCACCGCTGCGCCCGATGTTGCCGCGCTCGCCGACCGCATCACGCAGCTCGAGCGCGCCAGCAAGACCGAACGCGCCGAGCTCGCGCAGCAAGGCGAGAAGATCGCCGACGCAAAAGTGATGGATGACAAGCCGCTGCGCTTTGTGGTGGCTGCGACCCTGCTCGATGTCGCCGTTCGCCATGGCGATCCCTACCAGTCGCAGCTGTCCGCGGCGCGGTCGCTCGCCGCCAAGCCTGACATGCTGAAGCCGCTCGATGCGTTTGCATCGTCGGGCATCCCGACCCCGGTCGCGCTGAGCCGCGAGCTGCTCGCCATCGTGCCGAAATTGTCGCCGCCGGCGGAAGCCCCGGCCGCGAATGCCGGCATCGTCGAGCGCCTGCAGGCAGGCGCGTCGAAACTCGTACGCATCGAGCGCACCGACGGCGTCGGCAACGATCGCGGCGCCATCGTCGCCCGGGTGACGGCCGCGGCGCTGCGCAACGATTTCGTGGAGGCGCGGCGGGAGCTGAAGACGCTACCCGAGGCCGATCGGGCGCCGGCGCAGGCCTGGCTCGAGAAGGCCGATGCCCGCGACGCCGCGCTCGCCGCGTCCCGCAAATTCGCCGACGATGCCATGGCGGATCTCGCCAAATCTGCTCAATAAGATTCGCGCAACAATCAGCGCGTAATAGGGATCGCCATGCTTCGCATCGTCCTTTTCCTTGTCCTGATTGCACTGGCGGCGGGCGGCGCGGCCTGGGTTGCCGACCAGCCTGGCGATCTCGTCCTGACCGCGGGTGGTTTCCGCGCGTCTACGACGTTGCCCAGGTTCGTGTTCTTGCTCGGCCTCTTTGCCGCGGCCGTCGTGCTGGTCTGGAGCATCCTGACCACGATCTGGCGCACGCCGGGCCGCATGCGCCGCCGTCGTCACGAGAAGCGTCACGCGCGCGGCCGCCACGCCATCACCCACGGCCTGCTCGCGATCGGTCATGGCGATACCGCGCTCGCTCGGCGTCACGCCGAGGCGGCGCGGCGCCACGCGCCGAACGATCCGCTCGCGCTGCTGCTGCATGCGCAATCCGCCCAGCTCGAAGGCAAGCGCGACGAGGCCCAGCGCGTCTTCCGCGCCATGGCCGAGCGCGAGGATACGCGCCTGCTCGGCCTGCGCGGCCTGTTCATCGAGGCGCAGCGCGCCGACGATGCGGTCGGTGCCGTGATGATCGCGGAGGAAGCGATCAAGCTGTCGCCGTCCTCGACCTGGGCCTCGCATGCGGTGCTCGGCTTCCGCTGCGCGCGCGGCGACTGGAGCGGTGCGCTCGCGATCCTCGATTCGAATCTGTCTGCCGGCCTGATCGACAAGCCGGCCTATCGCCGCCAGCGCGGCGTGCTGCTCACGGCGCGCGCGCTTGAATTGGAAAAGATGGACCGCGACGTCGCGCGCGAGAGCGTGATGGAGGCGATCAAGCTCGCGCCGACCCTGGTGCCGGCCGCAGTGCTCGCCGCAAAATTCGAGAGCGAGGCGCATCAGGTCCGCCGCGCCATGAAGCTGGTCGAGACCGCCTGGCTCGCCAATCCGCATCCCGATCTCGCGGATGCTTATGCGCATGTGAAGCTCGGCGATTCCGCGCGGCAGCGCCTGCAGCGGGTCGAGACGCTCGCGGCCAAGACGGCTGCCGACAAGCCCGGCCATGTCGAGGGCCAGCTCGCGATCGCGCGCGCGGCGATCGATGCCACGGAGTTCGCCCGCGCACGCCAGGTGCTCGCGCCCTATATCAACGATCCGACCCAGCGCGTGGCGCTGTTGATGGCCGAGATCGAGCGCGCCGAGCATGGCGATAGCGGCCGTGCCCGCGCCTGGACCCTGCGCGCGGTGCGCGCCCGGCACGATCCGGCCTGGACCGCGGACGGCTATGTCAGCGACCGCTGGCGCCCGGTCTCCCCGGTCACCGGCCGGCTCGACGCCTTCCAGTGGCAGACGCCGGTCGCCAGCCTGCCCTCGGACAAGGCGACCACGATCGAATCCTCGGCCTTCGAGGAGGCCATGCTGGCCGCCCCGCCGCCAAAGCGGGTGACGGCGGCTCAGAGCGAGAGCCCGGTGGAACCGGTCGTGACAGGTCCGGCCCCGGCACCCGCCGCTCAGGACAATTCTCCCCCCGAGACCAAGGAAACCGCCAAGGAAACGGCCGAGGAAACGGTCAAGGAAGCCGTCACGGAAACCGCCACGGACGAACCGGCGGTGGCACCTGCCGAGCCGGTCAAACCGGCCCCCGACCCGGCCGAATCATCGCCGCCGGCGGCAACGCCGGTGTTCCGGACCCGCGCCGATCTCGGCAAGCCCGCCCCGATCCCCGCCGTCATCCCGATCGTCCGCGCGCCCGACGATCCCGGGATCGATGACGAGGGCCCGAGCGATGAATTTACGGAACAAATCGGCACGCCCAAGCCCGATGCAAAGGCCCAGGCCGGCGGCTGGCGCGGATTCTGGTCCCGCTGGGGCGCGTGAGGCGCATTTCGGCCCCCGCTTGTCCTTGCCAATTCGGGCCATGCCCGATATCAGGAGCGCGCGTATCGGGACCGGCATCGCTTTGGTCCCGGCAGAGCTGCCGCAATAGCTCAGTCGGTAGAGCACGTCATTCGTAATGACGGGGTCGGGGGTTCGAATCCCTCTTGCGGCACCAGCGCCTTGTTGTCCAGCCCGAGACATAGGTAACAGGTCGTACCTAAGACATGGGTGACAACCTCGTGCCCGCCCCGGAATGTCCCGGTCACGCCGAACACGGGGAGATTGACATGCGCAAAATCATTCTGGTCGCCGCCATGGTCCTGGCTTCTGCATCCGCCCAGGCTGGCGACCGCAGCCACGGCATCTATTGGTAGTCACCTCCTCCCTTCCAAAAGCAAATGGCCGGGCAGAGCCCGGCCATGATGTCTTGAGGACGTGCTTCGACCGCTTATTGCGAGACCGTCTGCACCACGCTTCCGATCGGACGCGTGTTCGTGCCCGCGGTCGGCACCTTCATGTCCTTCATCAGCGCCTCGTCATATTCCGGCAGCGTCTGGAAGGTGGTCTTGGCCTTCATCTGCACGACCTTGTAACCACCGGCCTTGAGCCGTGCCAGCAGCGCCGGCATGGCCTCACCGGTGTGCTTCTGGAAGTCGTGCATCAGGATGATGCCCTTGCCGAGCTTGTCGAGCCTGGTCATCACGGTCTCGACGATCTTCTCCGGCGTCGCGCCCTTCCTGAAGTCGAAGGAGTCGATGTCGGTCGAGAACATCGCGACGTTGCGGGTGCCGAAATAGGTCACCATTGCCGGATTGTGCTGAAGCTGCGGGAAGCGGAAGAACGGTGCCGGATTGGTGCCGAGCGCGAACCGCACCGCGCTAAAGCCCTTCTCGACCTCGTCCTTGACCTGCTGCTCCGTCATCTTCTTGCTGTTCAGGTTGACATGCGACCAGGTGTGCGTGCCGACCGTGTGGCCCTGGGCCAGCACCTGGCGCAGGATTTCCGGATGGTAGGTCGCGTGCTTGCCGACCGAGAAGAACAGGCCCTTGGTGCATTCATCCGCGAGCGCCTTCAGCACCGCGGGCGTGTTGACCGGCCACGGACCGTCGTCGAAGGTCAGCACGACCTCCTTTTCGGTCAGGAAGTCGAACTGCTTGAAGTGCTCGAAGCCGAAACCCGGACCGCCTGTCGTGTCGATCTCGACCACGCGGGATACGCCCAGCGCGTTCGGATTGGCGCAGGCCTGCTTCGGCTGAACTGGCGCGGCCGGTGCGGGCGCAGGCGCGGGTGCCTGGGCAACGGCCGTCGGTTTCGCCGCGATCGTCGCAGTGGTCGCGACGTCGTCCTTGGCGGCGATTTTCGCCTGTGCCGGCAACGGGTCGGCGGCACGGGCGGCAACTGTCTTGGGGGCGCCCTGATCGGCGCTTGCGGAATAATAAAACCAACCGCCGGCGGCGATCACGACCGCCGCAACTACACTGGCCAGCATCAGGCCCAACGCATTACGCATCGCTACTCTTTCCAATTACGCAACCAAACCGGCGGAATTTCCCGCGCGACGAGCCATTAATGCGAAGGAACAGTTAACGTGACACCAACACGACTGCGGATGCGGAGGAATTTCAGCAAGGTGCGCCAAAGTGACCGAGGTCACAGAACGCGGGCCGCTCGTGACCGTCATCACAGTGGAAACGGTTTTACCGGAGCATCGTAGTTCCCATTAACAACGGGCCCGCTATGGCGGCGCCAATGGGAGCTTCAAATGACCACGTCGTTCTCTACCAAGTCCCTGAGTAGCAAGATCCGCGATACCGGCCTGGCTCTGGGCTTTGCCGCCTTTGTCTCGATCGTCTCGACCACCTCGAGCTTCGCTTTCACGGCCGAAGCGCAGCAGATGTGCACCGGCGATGCCTTCCGCCTGTGCTCGTCGGAGATCCCCAACATCCCGAGGATCACCGCGTGCATGATCAAGCATCGCTCGGATCTGAGCGCCGGCTGCCGTGCGGTGATGGACAAGGACCTCGCCAAGGGCGCCTCACGCAAGGTCGCTGACGCGCAGGACAAACAGTAAGAGCAGCACTGCGATCGTTGCGTCGGTTAGCTCCCCTCGCGATGCGCCCCGGCGTCAAGCCGGGGCCACGCGGCGGTGTGATGCAGCCTGCCAATAAAGCCGTTGCGGCTCAGGGATCGTCGCACTAGCTTCGCCCGCACATTCTTCCGGGTAAGAGGCATTACGCGATGACCAGATTTCTTTTCGTTATTTCCTTGCTCTTGTGCGCGACCGCCGCGTCCGCGCAACAGCAGCCCGGACACGACGCCTGTGCGCGTGATGTCAGCCGCTTCTGCCGCGCCGTGATGAACAATGGTGATGGCGCCGTGCTGGCGTGCCTCAAGCAGAACCGCACCCGCCTCAGCAAGGCCTGTGACAAGGTGCTGACGGAGCACGGGCAGTAGTGATTCCCGTAGCCCGGATGAGCGTAGCGATATCCGGGACTCCTGACCCCGCATATCGCTTCGCTCATGCGGGCTACGGACTGAGATAACCTACGTGCTGCTCCCCGCCGCGGTTGCGACCACCGGCAGCACCTCGCCGCCCGCGCGGTCCGGCGTCTCGTCCTTCCAGCGCACCGAGCCAAACGGGCGCTCCAGCATGCGGCGGACGCGTACCGGCTCGGGGCCGATGTGGTAATCGATCGCCTGTTGATGCAGCGCGCGTTCGGACAGGGTCGAGCGGTTGCGCTGGCGTAAGTAATCGAACCAGGTCGGGCAGTGATAGCGCTCGGTCCACAATTCGGGGTCGGCGATGTCGCGCGCGATCGACCAGCCATAGGCGCCGTTGCGCTGCCGGGAGAGCTGCACGTCCTGCATCACGTTGTGGAAGGCGCGCGCGTTCTCCTGGGCGACGCGGTATTCGATCTCGACCACCAGCGGTCCGCTGCGGCCGGTGAGCGACAGCCGCACCTCGGGATCGGCCAGCACCTCGGCATCCTCGTTGCGGGCGCCGACGCGCGGCATCGCGAGCCAGATTCCGAGCAGCGGCGAGAGCAGCATCAGACCGGCTGCGACCAGAAGCGCGACCTCGACGCCGGCATAGTCGGTGAGATGGCCCCAGCCCCAGGCGCCGATCGCGATGCCGCCGGAGATCGAGGCCTGGAATGCCGCGAGCGAGCGGCCGGCGACCCAGCGCGGCGCCGAGAGCTGCACGCCGATATTGAACAGCGCGACCGCCGCCATCCAGACAGCGCCGGCGAGCACCAGCGCGGTGGCCGTCAGCACCGGCTCGGTGCTCACGGCGAGGGCAGCCATCGCGAACGCCATCGAGATGGTGCAGGCGCGAATCGCGGCCTCGCCGCTCATGCGCTTGCGGAGTTCGTGGATGTTGAGTGCGCCGACCACCGCGCCCATGCCGAATGCGCCGAGCATGATGCCGTAGGTCTGCGCGCCGCCATGCAAGAGGTCACGCGCGACCAGCGGCATCAGCGCCATGATGGCACCGCCGGTCAGGCCCATCACCA
The DNA here is from genome assembly GCF_025200885.1 of Bradyrhizobium huanghuaihaiense. Lineage (NCBI taxonomy): Bacteria > Pseudomonadati > Pseudomonadota > Alphaproteobacteria > Hyphomicrobiales > Nitrobacteraceae > Bradyrhizobium > Bradyrhizobium huanghuaihaiense. Next base: position 294,950 of record NZ_CP104172.1, read on the forward strand.
GCGTGCGCAGCAGCACGATCTTGATCGGCGGCGAATTGGCGATGTAGCGGAAGCCCGAGACCATGGCGCGGTTGAGCTTTTCCCGCGGCAGGCGCGAGGGCTCCACCGAGCGGCGCCAGAGCAGCAGCACCACCAGCAGCGGCAAATAGAGGATCGCATTGCAGGCGAAGGCAGCGACTGCGCCGAGCGCAGCGACGATGACGCCGCCGACCGCGGGACCGAAGCTGCGCGCGATGTTGTAGCTGATGCCGTTCAGCGCAACCGCCGACGGCAGGGCTTCCGGCGGCACCTGCTCGCTGACCGAGGATTGCCAGGCCGGTCCGAACAGCGCGTTGCCGCTGCCGACGACGAAGCAGAAGGCGAGCAGCGCTTCCGGCGTGATGAGCTTGAGGCCGGCGAGGATCGTCAGCGCGCTCGCGCCGGCCAGCGCGATCGCGAGCGAGACCAGGGTGACGACGCGGCGGTCATACATGTCGGCGATGGCGCCGGCCGGCATCGAGATCAGCATGATCGGCAGCATCAGGGCGGTCTGCACCAGCGCCACCTTGTCCGCCGAGGCCGCCATCTGCGTCATCGCCCAGGCCGCGCCCACGCCCTGGATCAGGAGGCCGAGATTGGAGAGCAGGCTGGCAAGCCAGATGCGCCGGAATACGGTGAACCGCAGCGGGGCGGCGATGCCCTCGCCGGCGAATTTCTGACGGTTCGGCTGCTCGGTCATATCCCCTTCCATATGGGCTGGCAGAAGTGGTCTTTGGGTGATTCCGGCAAAGTCAGTGATGCCCGCGAAAGTCCTTCGCTGTCCAGTGGTTAGGCCGGTATAAGCGGTGCAAAGATGGTATTGCCGGGGAGGAACAGATGAGGCTGTCGCGACGGACGATCCTGCTGGGGGCGGGCAGCTTGCCTTTCGCGCTTGCGAGCTTGCGAACGGGCGCGCTGGCCCAGACGACGCCCGCAGCGCAAAACGCGGAAGTGCCGCCGATCCTGTTCGTCCACGGCAATGGCGACTACGACGCGCTCTGGATGACGACCTTGTGGCGGATGGAATCCAACGGCATCGCGCGCGATCGCATGATGGCGATCAATTTCACCGACCCGCTGGCGCGCAGCGACGACAAGGTCGAGCAGGCGAACCGCTCCTCGACCGAGGACCAGCGCCGCGAGCTCGCTGCTGCCATCACTGAACTGAAGCGCCGGACTGGAGCTCCGCGCGTGGCGCTGGTCGGCAGCTCGCGCGGCGGCAATGCGATCCGCAACGTCATCAGGAATGGCGGTGCCGGCGATGTCAGCCACGCCGTGTTGTGCGGCACGCCCAATCACGGCGTGTTCGCGACCGACGACCAGCTTGGAAACGAGTTCAATGGCCGCGGGCCGTTCCTGCGCGGTTTGAACGAGGGGGAGAGCGAGGTGACGCCAGGGGTCGCCTTCCTCACCTTGCGCAGCGACGGCATGGACAAATACGCGCAGAGCGACGGCCGCTTCATCGGCAAAGCCGGCACGCCGACCGGCGTCACCAATGAGGGGCCGGAGCTGAAGGGTGCCACCAATCTGGTGCTCGGAGCGCTCGACCATCGCGAGGTGGCGTTCCATCCGCGCGCCTTCCGCGAGATCTACAAGTTCATCGCCGGCCGAGAGCCCCAGCGAATTGCGATCGCGCCGGAGCAGAGTGTCCGCCTGAGCGGCCTCGTCACCGGCACGCCCGGCGGTGTGCAGACCAATCGCCCGGTCGTGGGCGCAACCGTCGAGATATTTCGCGTCGACCCTGATACCGGTGAGCGCAAGGGCAGTGCCGTGCACAGCGCGAAGACCGGCGCCGACGGTCATTGGGGACCGGCGCAGGTCGAGCCGTCCTGGTCACTCGAATTCGTCCTGGCGGCGCCGGATGCGCCGACCACGCACATCTATCGTTCGCCCTTCCCGCGCTCGTCCGACGTCGTGCACCTCCGGCCCGCGCGCCCGCTCGGGCCGGCGGACAAGGACGCCGGTGCGATCGTGATCATGTCGCGTCCGCGCGGCTATTTCGGCCTGCCGCGGGACGTGGTGCTGTTCGACGGCAAGGAGCCCGCCGACGTCAAGTCCGGCGTGCCCACCGATGCGGCAGCAACATTGCGGCTTCCGGCCGCAGAGATCGGGCGTAACATCGTCGCCCAGTTCGGCGAAGAACGGATTGTGGCACGCCTCTGGCCGGCCGCCGAGAACAGGATTGCGATTGCCGAAATGACTTACTAGCTATTCAGGTGCGTCACATCTGCGGGAGCGAGCCATGAATATCGCCAGTGTGCGTCGGCCCATCATCCCCCCGGCCCCGCCGCGTGCGCCCGACAACATGTCGTTTCTCGGCAAGCTCGCCGTGATCCGGCGCAACATGATCGCGACCTGGGGGCAGCGTGCCTACGAGGAAGAGGTCATCCCGGGCCGCTTCGTCTTCCGCAACAGTTTCATCCTGAATCGTCCGGACGCGATCCGGCATGTCCTGCTCACCAATTACGAGAATTACACGCGCACGCCGGCCGGCATCCGCATGCTGCGTCCGGTGCTCGGCGAGGGCCTCCTGATCGCGGAAGGGCACTCCTGGACGTTCCAGCGCCGCACGCTCGCGCCGGCGTTCACGCCGCGCGCGACCGCGAACCTCGTCCCGCACATGACCGCGGTGCTCGACGAGACCATCGCCAAGCTCGATGCGCGCACGAGCGAGCTGGTCGATCTGCGCGAGATCATGCAGCGCATGACGCTCGAGATCGCCGGCCGCACGATGTTCTCGTTCGGCATGGACCAGCACGGCGCCACCTTGCTCAACTTCGTGATGGAGTACGGCGAGCGGCTCGGGCGTCCCTATTTCCTCGACATGCTGCTGCCGGTGTCCTGGCCGACCCCGATGGATCGTGCCCGCGCCCGCTTCCGCAAGCGCTGGACCGAATTCGTGTCGATGCTGATCGCCGAGCGGCGCAAGATGGGCAAGAAGGACGGCGCGCCACCGCGCGATTTGTTCGATCTCATGGACGAGGCGCGCGATCCTGAAACCGGCAAGGGCTTTTCCGACGCGCAGCTCATCGACGAGGTTGCGACCATGATTCTCGCCGGTCACGAGACCACGGCGACGGCGCTGTTCTGGGCGCTCTATCTGCTCGCGCTCGATCCGGAGACGCAGGAGGAAGTCGCCTCCGAGACGCGGGGCGAGCATCTCGACAGCATGGCCGACATCGATCGCCAGAAATTCACCCGCGCCGTGATCGAGGAGACGATGCGGCTCTATCCGCCCGCGTTCCTGGTCGCGCGGGCCGCGCGCGAGAAGGACAATGCGGCCGGCGTCGAGATTGGCAAGGGCGACATCATCATGATCGCGCCGTGGCTGCTGCACCGGCACGAGAAGCTGTGGGATCAGCCGAACGCGTTCATTCCAAAGCGCTTCATGTCGACCGAGGCGCCCGACCGTTTCGCCTATCTGCCGTTCGGCGCGGGCCCGCGCGTCTGCATCGGCGCGCCGTTCGCGCAGGCCGAATCCGTGCTGGCGCTGGCCCGGCTGATCGGCGCGTTCCGCGTCGAGCTGGCCGACCAGACTCCCGTGATTCCGCATGGCTTCGTCACGACCCAGCCGGGTCACTCACCCATGTTCCGCATCACGCGTCGATGACAGGCGATCGCCTGGTCGATGGCGTGATCACCAAAGATAGAGTTACGCCATGAGCGACATTCAGGCCCAGTTTTCCGTTCTGAAGCAGACTGCCGATGCGAAGGTGGTCGATGCGATTGCGGATCTCATCGAGCATGGCGAGGATCACGAGCTCAACCGCGTCAACGTGCTCGATTTCTCCACGCAGCACAGTCTCGACGAGGAGCACGTGATCTCGGCCTTCCTGCATTCGGCGCGGCTCGGGCTGTTCGATCTCGGCTGGAACGTGCTGTGCCCGGGCTGCGGCGGCGTGCTCGGGGCGCACTCGACCCTGAAGGCGCTCAAGCCCGACGATTATCACTGCGCGCTCTGCGCCTGCGGCTACAAGGCCTCCGTCGACGACCAGGTCGAGGTCTCCTTCACCGTGAATCCGCGCGTGCGGCGCATCGCGGCACACGATCCCGACACGCTCCCGGTGTGGGAATATTTCAAGCAGGTGTTCTGGAGCTCCGGCGTCGACTTCAACAAGGAATCGTTTGCGACACTCGCCAACGAGGTCACGCTGGACACGATGGAGCTGCCGGCCGGGGAGAAGGCGACCATGTCGCTGCAACTGCCGAGCGACTTCGTCATCATCTTCGAGCCGGTGACGCACGCCGCCCATTTCATCGACGTCCAGGGCGAGCCGACCAAGGACCGCCAGCAGCTCGCCATCATGTACAACAAGGTGCAGGCGCCGACCGGGACCACGGTCATGCGGCCGGGCCCGCTGCGGCTGTCGATGGAGAACCAGGCCGGCGTGCGCGTGCTGCCGTCGGTGTTCATCGCGGCCGAGGCGCTCCATCATCTCATCGGCAAGCGCAAGCCGTTCCTCACCGCCAAGCGGATGCTGTCGAACCAGACCTTTCGCGATGTGTTCAAGGCGGACAATCTCAGCCTCGACCAGCGGCTCCAGATCACCTCGCTCACCTTCCTGTTCACCGATCTGAAGGGCTCGACCGCGCTCTACGAACGCGTCGGCGACCTCGCCGCCTTCGATCTCGTGCGCGCGCATTTCCATGCGCTGCTCGAGATCATCTCTTCCGAGAAGGGCGCGGTGGTGAAGACCATCGGCGATGCCGTGATGGCGACCTTCGTCCGTCCCGAGCACGCGATCGTCGCGGGCCTGCGAATGCGCGCAGCGATGGACGCGCTCAACAAGCAGCGCGGCACCACCGACCTCATCGTCAAGATCGGCATCCACGAGGGGCCGTGCCTCGCGGTGATGCTCAACGAGCGGCAGGATTATTTCGGCCAGACCGTCAACATCGCCGCGCGCGTGCAGAGCCTGTCGACCGCGCAGGAGATCCACATCACCGGGCCGGTGGCAGATGCGCCGGCGGTCGCCGAACTTCTCCAGCAGCGCGAGATCAAGCCGATCCAGAAACAAGCCGCGCTGCGCGGCATCGCCGACAAGATGGTGGTGTACGAGATACCGTGAGGGACGGGAGGAGATCGCCACACTCTCCGTCATTGCGAGGAGCCCTTGCGACGAAGCAATCCAGGCTGCCTCCGCGAAAAGAATCTGGATTGCTTCGCTGCGCTCGCAATGACGATGTGGAGGCAGATGGGTGTTATATCTCCTCCATCTTCATTGCCCGGTCAGGCCCGGCCATGACGGCCGAAGGCCCGCCCATATTGCCGAAACGTAATGCGCGCGCGAAACTGACGCACGTTGCGCCGGTTGAGTTTCCCGCTCATATAATGCTGGTAGCCGCCGCACCCCGCGGCGGCATCGATTTCGGTAGGACCTTATGCTCGACGGCCTGCGCCAATTCATCGCCGACATTGTTGCTCCCCAGGCCGGGGATCGCGCTTTCGGTGATAGCGATTATCGGCTCGCGGCGACCGCGTTGCTGGTCCACGTGGTCTCGCTGGACGGCCAGCCGAGCGCGGCCGAGCAGAGCAAGCTGCACAGCCTGATCGAAAGCCATTTCGGGCTCGATCGCGGCACGGCTGATCGATTGATCGCCGATGCCACCCAGGTCGAGGGCGACGCGGTCGATCTCTACCATTTCACCAGCGTCATCATGCGCTCGCTCGACGAAGCGGGCCGCAAGCGCATCGTGCAGATGATGTGGGAGCTGGTCTATGCCGACGGCCAGGTCTCCGAGTTCGAGGACAACGTCGTCTGGCGCGCCTCCGACCTGCTCGGGATCTCGCAGCGCGACCGGATCGACCTCAAGCACGCCGTTGCCGAGCGTGCCGGCGGTCAGGTGCAGGACAGCGCCGTGGGCGGTTGATCCGCGCAAGCCGGCCGACGGCCGGTTGTGCCGATCACATGACGAAACTTTAATGTGGGCGATCGCCGCCCGGATTCGCCCGTAAATTCCCGGGTTTTCCGCTTTCCCTGATGTCCGCTCAAGCGGCCATGCGGGCGGCGCCGCTTGCCTGTCGCGCACGGCCTATGCTCTCGTTCCGCCATTGCGGGACCAAAAACTTCAATTCAAGAGACATCGATCGTGACTGAGCGGGTAACGTTGATCACCGGTGCCTCGGCGGGCATAGGCACGGAGCTGGCGCGTGTATTTGCCGCCAATGGACACCGTCTCGCACTGACGGCGCGACGGGCGGAACGGCTTGAGGCGCTTGCGATCGAGCTCGCCGCCAAGGGCGGCAAGAAGCCGATCGTGATCGCCTGCGATCTTCAGGACGCCGGCGCCGGCGACAAGATCGCCGCGGCGCTCAAGGCCGAAGGCGTCGAGCTCGATCATCTCGTCAACAATGCCGGCTTCGGTGTGTTCGGCGATGCCATCGAGTGCGACCGCGCCGAGCAGGTCGGCATCGTCGATGTCAACGTGCGGGCGCTGACGGATCTGTCGCTGCGCTTTGCCGATCAGCTGATCAGGAACAAGGGCGGACTTCTGAATGTCGGATCGGTCGCCGGCTTTCTGCCCGGCCCCGGCATGGCCGTCTACTACGCCTCCAAGGCCTATGTGATTTCCCTCACCGAGGCGCTGCGGGCAGAGCTCGCGCCGCGTGGCGTTCGCGTCACGGTGCTTTGCCCGGGGCCGGTGCCCACCGAATTCCAGGCGCGCGCCGGTGTCGGGTCCGGGCACAATACGGCGCTTCTCAACGTTTCGGCTTCCGATGTCGCACGACAGGCCTATCACGGCTTGATGGCCAACAAACGGGCAGTGCTGCCGGGTCTCGGCATCAAGATTGTGCCGTTCGCGCTGCGGTTCTTTCCGCGCGGCTTTATCCTGTCCGCCACCAGCCGGTTCCAGAGGCAGCGCCGCTGAAGGCAGTTCTGAACGTCCGTAGTGGCCCGGAGCTTGCTTCAGTCTAGGAGCGTGTGTGCGCAAACTCACACGATGTTAACCATCGCTTAGCTATGCTGGCGGTCTGAACCGATAGCACTCGCAGAGACCATGTCGTTCCGGACGGACAGGTTTGGTAGCGCAGAAGTGGTGCCCTTCCGAAAGAGGGCGCCGAGCGCCGCCGCCTCCGAAAACCGGCTGCCGGTTCTGATCGTCCTGCACCAGGAATCCTCGACACCCGGCCGCGTCGGCAATGCGCTGCGCGCGCTCGGCCACCGTCTCGACATCCGCCGTCCCCGCTTCGGCGATCCCCTGCCCGAAACCCTCGACCGGCATGCCGGCGCCGTGTTCTTCGGCGGCCCGATGAGCGCCAACGATCCCGACGACTACATTCGACGCGAGATCGACTGGATCGAAATTCCGCTCCGCCAACAGCGGCCGTTCCTCGGCATCTGCCTGGGCGCGCAGATGCTGGCGATGCAGCTCGGGGCCCGCGTCGCGCCGCATGCGGAGGCGCTGACCCAGATCGGCTACTACCCGATCCGCCCGACTGCGGCAGGACACGCGCTCTGCCCGGACTGGCCGGCGCAGGTCTATCACTGGCACCGCGAGGGGTTCACGTTGCCCGTCGGTGCCGAACTGCTTGCGGAAGGCGACGACTTTCCGATCCAGGCCTATCGCGCCGGCAATGCCTTCGGGGTGCAGTTTCATCCCGACGTGACCTACGCGATGATGCATTGTTGGACCACGCGCGGCTACGATGGCCTCAGCGCACCCGGCGCGCGCGAGCGGCATCATCACTTTGCGGACCGTGCCGTGTATGACGCGGCGGAGCGTGCCTGGCTCGATCATTTCATCGACGGCTGGCTGGCGCGGCGGCCGGTGCTGGCGCAAGCCGCCGAGTAACCCGCGCCTTAGCGCAGGTCCTTGGCGCAGATCCTTGGCGCAAGTCCTTGCCTCATCCCTTGATATGCTAGGCTCTTTCCTAACGAGCGCGCGAGAAGTTGCGCCGGCAGACAAAGGGAGAGCGCCGTGGCCTATGAACACATTCTCTACGAGGTGAGCGACAGGATCGCGACCATCACGCTCAATCGTCCCGATCGCATGAATGCCTGGACGCCGATCATGGAGCGCGACGTGCGTCACGCGATGGAAGCGTCAAACGCCGACGACAATGTCCGTGTCATCGTGCTGACAGGCGCGGGCCGCGCCTTCTGTGCCGGCGCCGACATGGATGCACTGAAGGGGCTCGATCCCGATGACGTCAGGCGCGCGTCCAACCTGCCGCCGTTCGACATGAACCGCCGGCCCGATTGGCAGACGCGCTACGGCTTCTATCCGTCGATCAAAAAGCCCGTCATCGCCATGCTCAACGGCGCGACGGCCGGCATTGGTCTCGTCCACGCGCTCTATTGCGACCTGCGCTTTGCCGCCGACAACACCGTGTTCACAACGGCGTTCGCGCGGCGCGGCCTGATCGCCGAGCACGGCATCAGCTGGATGCTGCCGCGCATCGTCGGCCACGCCAATGCGATGGATCTGCTGCTCTCGGCGCGCCGCGTTGCGAGCGATGAGGCGCTGCGGATCGGACTGGTCAACCGGCTCTGCTCGCCCGAGCAGCTGCGCGAGGAGACCTACGCCTATGCGCGCGACCTCGCCGATTTCGTCTCGCCGAGCGCGATGGCCGTGATCAAGCGCCAGCTCTACGAGGTGCCGTTCCAGACACTGGCGGAGGCGACGATCGAGGCCAACAGGGAAATGATGGTGGCGCTGAACGGGAGTGATTTCCGGGAAGGGGTGGCGAGTTTTATGGAGAAGCGGCCGCCAAGGTTTACGGGGAGGTAGGGGGAAGTATTCCTCAACCAGTCCGTCTTCGCCCTTTGGGCTTCGCCGGACACCACGCTTCGCCCTTCGGGCTCTTGCGTGGCTGCGCCACGCGTAGCCCGAAGGGCGAAGCGTGGTGGAGCCAGGCGGGATCGAACCGCCGACCTCGTCATTGCGAACGACGCGCTCTCCCAGCTGAGCTATGGCCCCTTTGCTGGCCGCTCTGGTAAACGCGGCCGACAACCGGGCGCCATTTAAGTCCCTGCCAAGGTCAAGTCAAGGACGGGTGTAACCCGGTTTTAGCCATTTCGGTGCCCGAACTTCCCTTGTTTGGTCCGGGGGGAACCGATATCTAGCAAAAGGCGTCACTCCCGACCGAAGCCAGAGTTTTCATAAGCCAGAGGCCTCAAAAGCCATGCGTGCCGTTCTCGACATCGTCATCATCGTGCTCGACCTCTACGTCTGGCTGCTGATCGCCTCCGCGATCCTGTCCTGGCTGATCGCCTTCAACGTCGTGAACACGCGTAACCAGTTCGTGTCGGCGGTGGCGGAGTTCCTGTACCGGATCACCGAGCCGCTGCTGGCGCCGATTCGCAATTTCCTGCCCAGCCTCGGCGGTCTCGACATCTCGCCGATCATCCTGATCCTGATCATCATGTTCATCGAGCGGGTGATCCTGTACTACATCTACCCGAACGTGATCTGAGCAGGCTGGAGCGCCTTGGTTGCGAAAGAAGCTTCTAGGGAACCCTGGCGCTATTCCGCCGCAGGAATCAGCATCGCGCTGCGGGTGACGCCGCGCGGCGGTCGCGACGACATCGACGGGATCGAGCAATTGGCCGACGGCCGCAGCGTGCTCAAGGTGCGGGTGCGCGCCATTGCCGATGGCGGCGAGGCCAACAAGGCCGTTCTGATGCTGCTGGCGAAATCGCTTGGCGTGCCCAAGGCCAGCGTCAAGCTCCTGTCGGGGGCGACGTCGCGGCTGAAGCAGATCGCGGTCGACGGCGATCCGGCGCGGCTGGGCGAAGCCCTGCGCCAGCTCGTCCAAGCCAAAGCGGCAGACGCCAAATCGACAGACTGAGGAACTGACATGACCGCCAAGATCATCGATGGAAAAGTCATCGCCGCGGAACTCCGCGCCCGCGTTGCCGACGAGGTCGCCCGGGTCAAGCGCGAGCACAATCTGGTGCCGGGCCTTGCGGTGGTCCTGGTCGGCAACGACCCCGCCAGCGAGGTCTATGTTCGCTCCAAGGGCACCCAGACCCAGGCGGCCGGCATGGCCTCGTTCGAGCACAAGCTGCCGGCTGACGTCTCGCAAGCGGACTTGCTGGCCGTCGTCGCAAAGCTCAACCGCGATCCCGCCGTGCACGGCATTTTGGTGCAACTGCCGCTGCCGAAGGGGCTGAACACCGAGGCCGTGATCAACGCCATCGATCCCGCCAAGGACGTCGACGGCCTGCATCCGAACAATGCCGGCCGTCTCGCCGGCGGTTTCGAAGCGCTGTCGCCCTGCACGCCGCTCGGCTCCATCATTTTGACCAAGAGCGTCCATGCCTCGCTCGAAGGCATGAACGCCATCGTCATCGGTCGCTCCAACCTGGTCGGCCGGCCGCTGGTGCAATTGCTGCTGAACGAGAACGCCACCGTGACGATTGCGCATTCGCGCTCGCGCGATCTGCCTGATCTCGTGAAGCGCGCCGACCTCGTCTATGCCGCCGTCGGCAGGGCCGAGATGGTGCGCGGCGACTGGCTGAAGCCCGGCGCGACCGTGATCGACATCGGCATCACGCGAATCCCGAAGGAGGACGGCAAGACGCGCCTCGTCGGCGACGTCGCCTATCAGGAAGCGCTTGGCGTTGCCGGTGCCATCACGCCGGTGCCGGGCGGCGTCGGCCAGATGACGGTGGCGTGCCTCTTGGTGAATACGCTCCGCGCGGCCTGCGCGATCGCCGGGCTGCCGAAGCCGGCGGTGTAGTTGAGTGTCATTCCGGGGCGGCTCGCAGAGCCGGACCCGGAATCTCGAGGTTCCGGGTTCGCCTCTTCGAGGCGCCCCGGAACGACGACTAGCCCTTCTTCTTCTTCTCGCGCTCGATGCCCTCGAGGATCAGCTTGTGCGCCTCCTCCGGGCCGCCCCAGCGCAGGATCTTCACCCACTTGCCCTTCTCGAGATCCTTGTAGTGCTCGAAGAAGTGCTGGATCTGCTGCAGCGTGATGTCGGGCAGGTCGGAGTACGACTTCACCTTGTCGTAGCGCTGCGTCAGCTTCGACGACGGCACCGCGAGGATCTTCTCGTCGCCACCGGCCTCGTCCTCCATGAACAGCACGCCGACCGGGCGCACGCTCATGACGGCGCCGGGGATGATGGCGCGGGTGTTGATGATCAGCACGTCGCAGGGGTCGCCGTCGTCGGACAGCGTGTGCGGGATGAAACCATAGTTACCGGGGTAACGCATCGGCGTGTACAGGAAGCGGTCGACCACCAGCGTGCCGGCCTCCTTGTCCATCTCGTACTTGATCGGTTCGCCGCCCACGGGGACTTCAATGACGACGTTGACGTCTTGGGGGACGTTTTTTCCGATCGAGATAGCATCGATACGCATTCAAGGCTCCGTTGTTGCCGAGGTTAAATCGCGCCCGGCAGCGATTTTGGCGCTGTCATACGCGGGCTTGGCCCGCCAATCCATCGTGTTTTTGCGAAATAATGAATCCAGCGATCACCGGCGCAAGCGGCGGGCGGTATCGAAGGAAGGAAAGCGCTGCCGGCTGGACTTCAGCAGCTCAATTGGTCCAGGCGAAGGCAACCTTGTCGAGCGACTTCGGCCCGAAACGCTCGGAGGAGCGCGCCACCATGCGGCCGCCCAGGGCGCGGTAGAACTCGGTCGCCGGATCGTTGTCCGAGAGCGCCCACACCACCATGCTCTTCAGGCCGCTCTGCATCAGGTCGCGACGGGCGGCGGCGAACAGGCGGCGGCCGAAGCCGAGGCCCTGGAATTCCGGACGCAGATAGAGCTCGTAGATCTCGCCGTCGAAGTGCAGGCTGCGCGCGCGGTTGCGACCATAGTTCGCATAACCCGCGATCTTGTCGCCGAATACCAGCACGCTGACGCGGCTGCCCTTGCGGATCGCACTGTCCCACCACTGCGGACCGCGGCGGTTGATCAGCTTCTCCAGCTCGGCGCCGGGGATGATGCCCTGATAGGCCGAACGCCAGGCTTCGTCATGAGTCGATGCCACCGCAGTTGCATCTGCGGATTTGGCCGGCCGGACCTCGATCAGGGTTGTGCTCATGGACGCGATCAAACCAAGTCGCCGCGCCGGCGGCAAGACCTATCGTTAATTATCGGTTAACCTGTGGACTTTCTGCATCAGTTTTATGGCCGCGTTGTACCGAAAGAGGACAAGGCGCCGCCTTGACGGGCAACCGCCTGCCATGCGTCGGTGCAAAACTGCGTCGCGGCAACCAATGAACGGCAATGGCAACGCAGAAAGTCCGCCCAGAATGATTCGTTCCTACTAGTCTGGCGGTCGCTTGTCCGTGCTCGCCTTTGGCCATTCATGCGGCTCTTCAATAACCTAGCGCTCCTGCCTTTGCTGGCCCTGCTGACCGCGTCGCCTCTGTGCGCTCAGGTCACGTTCGGTGCAGCGGGCGCGGAAGGCGAGCCGTTTCGCCGGCAGGAGTGGCGAGTGCCCTCGCCGGATGCTGCTATCGCCGCGCATGCGCTGCTGTTTCGCCCCGCTGGTGCCGGTCCGTTCCGGCTTGCGGTCATCGCGCATGCTTCGACGCAGAACGCGTTGCGTCGTGCGCAAATGCCGCAACCGGAATACCGCGCGCTCGCAGCGTTTCTCGTCGCGCGCGGGTTTGCCGTTCTGGTGCCGGAGCGGCTCGGCCATGGTGCGACCGGCGGCCGCTATGTCGAGGACCAGGGCGATTGCGACGAGCCTGACTATGCGCGCTCCGGTCGCGCGACCGCCGAAGAAATCGCGCTAGCGCTGGACTATCTGCGCACGCAGGATTTTATCCGAAAGGATGCCGCGATCGTGATCGGGCATTCCGCCGGTGGATGGGGCGCGCTGGCGCTGGCGAATGCCGATCCAAAAGCGATTTCCGCCATCATCACATTCGCGCCGGGGCGCGGCGGCCACGCCAATGACGAGCCGAACCGGATCTGTGCGCCGCATGCGCTTCGGGCTGCGGCGACCGAATTCGGCAAAGTGGCGCGCATTCCCGTCACATGGTTCGTCGCCAACAATGACAGCTATTTTGCGCCGGAATTCTCGAAGTCGTTGGCAGATGCCTTTCGCAGCGCCGGCGGAAAAGTCGATTTCCGCGTATTGCCCGTGGTCGGCAGCGAGGGGCATGGGATGATCGAGACTGACGCCGGCGTGAAAGCTGCAGCCGCCGCGCTCGAGCGCGCGCTGAACCAGTCCAAACCAATGGCGACCAAGAAGCCATGACGCTGTATTTCCTGGTCAAATTTTTCCATGTGCTCGGCGCCATCGTCATCCTCGGCACCGGGACCGGCATCGCCTTCTTCATGCTGATGGCGCATCGCACGCACGATGCCGACTTCATCGCGCGCACCGCATCGGTCGTGGTGATCGCGGATGCGATCTTCACGCTGTCGGCGGTGATCCTGCAGCCGGTCAGCGGCGGCTTGCTGATGATGCTCTCGGCAACGTCGATCACGGAGCGCTGGCTGTTGGCCTCACTCGCGCTCTATGCCATTGCTGGCCTGTTCTGGATTCCCGTGGTGTTCATGCAGATCGAGATGCGCGACCTCGCGCGCAAAGCTGCCGGTCAGCGCGCCGCGTTGCCAGAGCGCTACTTCATCCTGTTCCGCCGCTGGTTCGCGTTCGGCTTCCCGGGCTTCGGCGCAACGATGGCGATCCTGTGGCTGATGATCGCCAAACCGTTTTGAGAGGCGCGATGAACCCAAAAACCATCTTGGTGCTCGGCGCCTCCGGCCTGATCGGCCGTTTCGTCACCGACGATTTGCGCGCGCGGGGTTTTCGTGTGGTCGGTGTGGCGCGCAGCCTGTCGCCGGCGCAGACAATGAGCGCGCTGGACATCGAGCTGCCGATCCTGTCGCTCGATGCGACCGCGCTGACGCGCCTGATGAGCGAGCATTCCGTTGATATCGTCGTCAATTGCCTCGGCGTCCTTCAGGATGGTCCCGGCAGTGACACCAACGCCGTGCATCGCGATTTCGTCGCGCGCCTGCTTCAGGCGATCACTGGCAGCGGCCGTGCCGTCCGGCTGGTGCATATCTCGATTCCCGGCACCGCTGCGGCGGACCGCACCGCCTTCGCCACGACCAAGCGCGAGGCGGAGCGATTGATCGCTGCGTCCGGCGCGCCCCACGCCATCCTGCGGCCCGGCTTCGTGATCGCCCCATCTGCCTATGGCGGCAGCGCGATGCTGCGGGCGCTCGCGGCCTTTCCGCTCGACCTGCCGGGAAAGGAGATGATGACGCCATTTCAGCCCGTTGCGGTCGAGGATATTTCGGCCACCATCGCCTGGCTCGCCGCGCGCGACATCGACGATGCCTCCGTCAAAGCGGTGAGCTGGGATTTGATGCAGGTCGAGCCGGTCACCATGGCCGGCGTCATCAAGAAATTTCGTCTCGCATTCGGCACAGGCGGTTGGCCAAGCATCGCGATGCCGGCCTTCATGCTCGATCTCGGGGCAAAGATCGGCGATCTCGCCAGTTATCTCGGTTGGATGCCGCCGATGCGCTCCACGGCCATTGCCGAGCTCCGCCGCGGCGTGACGGGCGATCCCTCGGCCTGGATCGCCGCTACAAGCATCGCGCCGAAGACGCTGGCCGAGACGATCGGGCGCCATCCCGCGACCATCCAGGACAAATGGTTCGCGCGGCTGTTTCTGGTCAAGGCGCTGATTGTCGCGAGCCTGGTCGCGTTCTGGATCGTCTCCGGCTTCATCGCGCTGTTCGTGTCCTACCGCGCCGCCGCCGGCATTTTGAGCGCGCACAACTTCCCGCCCGCGCTGGTCGATCCCATCACCATCGGCACCAGCCTGATGGACATGAGCATCGGCGTGCTGATCGCCTTCCGCCGCACGGCGGCGGTCGGGCTCGTCGCTGGCATCGCCGCTTCGCTCGGCTACATGTTCGGCGCGGCGATTCTCACACCCGACCTCTGGATCGAGCCGCTTGGCGCGCTGGTGAAGACCGGGCCGGCGATCGTGCTGATGCTGGTCGCGCTCCTGATACTGGACAATCGCTGATGAGCAAGTGGCCCGACGACGACGTGATCCTGTTCGACGGTGTCTGCATCTTCTGCTCGCGCTGGGTGCGTTTCGTTGCCAAGCGCGATACGGCAAAGCGGTTTCGGTTCACGCCGATCCAGTCGGATTACGGGGCGCGATTGGCGCGGACGTTCGGCATCGACCCCGGCGATCCCGACACCAACGCCGTGATCCATGGCGGCGAGGTCTTCATGAAATCGGATGCAGCACTGACGGTGCTCTCACAGCTCCCCGGCTGGAGCTGGGTACGCGCGTTGTTCGCCGTGCCGAAGCCGCTGCGGGACCCGATCTACAGCCTCATCGCGCGCAACCGTTATCGCATCTTCGGGAAGTACGATGCCTGCTTCGTGCCGGATGCCGATTTGCGGGCGCGGGTGATCGAGTAAGTCGTCATTGCGAGCGCAGCGGCACCCGCAAATTCAGCGTCGTCCCGGCGCAGGCCGGGACCCATAACCACAGGGCGCAGTTTGGCAGGACTGGAAGTGAAGGAGGCCGCGGTACGAGCACCGTGGTTCATCGAGAAATCACGCGGTATGGGTCCCGGCCTTCGCCGGGACGACATCGTCTTAGAGCCTGCTCAAAGCCGCCAGCACATCCCGCGCCGCCCGCTCACCACTATCCCGCGCGCCATGTGCCGTTGTGAAGAATTCCGGCGACGTCGCCTCTCCCGCGAAGAACAGCCGTCCATCCACCGGCGCGGCCAGCACCGCGCGATCTCCCGCATGCCCCGGCAGCGCATGCGAGTACGATCCGCGTGCGAAGGGATCACGCGCCCAGCGCGATTCGTACAGCGGCTTCAGCTTGCGCCTGATATCGTTACCCAGAAAGCCCGCGATCTCGTCGATGCTGTGCGCGGCGATGGCGCCTTCGCCGGAATCTTCCAGCGCGCGGGCAAAGCTGCCGCCGAAGAATCCTTCGATGCAGGGCTGGCCGAACGGGCGGATGTGATAGGTGCCCATCTCCGTGCGCATGGTGGCGCCGCGCAGATTGCCCTCTTTCGGCAAGGCTTCGGCATCCTCGAGCGCCAGCGTCACCTTGTCGTCGACGCCGAGCGGCAGGCCGGCGGCGGCATCGACCTTGGACGGGAGCGGCGGCGAGAAACGGATGGCCTCATCGGCGATGAGATTGGTCGGCACTGTGACGATCACCTTGCCGGCATCCAGCGTGCCCCGCGACGTCTCGATGCGGAGGCGCTTTCCCGAATGATCGATCAGCGTGACGTTGCAGCTCAGCGCCACCGGGCAGGGCGCGCCATAGGCTGCAACAAGCGCGCCGTAGCCGCGGCGGACACGCCAGTTGAGGTTGGTGTCCTCATAGGCGTCCCAGTCGAGCGTCGACATGTCCTTCAGTTCGCAGCCGTTGATATAGGTCGAGATCGCGTCGATCATCGGATTCCAGCGATTGCCGGGCTCCAGACTCAGGCTCGCGGGCTCATCCTTGCCCTTTTGTGCGGCTTTCCACATGCGCTCGTAGAACGCGTCCATTGCGCGCATGAAGTCCTCGCGCTCACTTTGCGGAAAGGCATTGCCGTAGGCGCGCTCGCGCCAGGGCGGCAGGTCCTTGTTGAGCTCGAAACCGAGCTGTTTGGCGATTGCGACGAAGGAATTCTTGTCGGCCGAGTGCAGCCAGCCGCAGCCGACGTCGAAGGTGACCTCGGGCGAGGCCTGTACAGTCCAGGCCCGCCCGCCGAGCCGGTCGCGCGCCTCCAGCACGATCGCGGAGAGGCCGGAGCCATCAAGCGCATGCGCGGCGCCGAGGCCGGCTGCACCGGCACCGATGATCGCGACGTCAACGGAGGAGGGCAGGGAGGTCATGGGCGGGCTCTAGCACGTTCGCTGGAGCGCCACCACAAAACGAGCTGTGGGCGGGTGAGACGGTTTCGTAGGGTGGGCAAAGGCGCTCTTGCGCCGTGCCCACCATTCTCAAGTGGTGGGCACGCTTGCGCTTTGCCCACCCTACGGCACTGCGCCGCGTCCGGGGCACGAGAGAGCGGTGGCCTTACGCCACCGCTTCCTTGGCCTTTTCCGCGCGCTTGCGCTCGTTCGGGTCGAGGTGCTTCTTGCGCAGGCGGATCGACTTCGGCGTGACCTCGACGAGCTCGTCGTCCTCGATATAGGCGAGCGCCTTCTCCAGCGTCATGCGGATCGGCGGGGTCAGGCGCACCGCTTCGTCCTTCGAGGTCGTGCGGATGTTGGTGAGCTGCTTGCCCTTGAGCACGTTGATCTCGAGATCGTTGTCGCGGGTGTGCTCGCCGACGATCATGCCCTTGTAGACCTTCCAGCCCGGCTCGATCATCATCGGGCCGCGGTCTTCCAGCTTGAACATGGCGTAGGCCACCGCTTCGCCCTGGTCGTTGGAGATCAGGACGCCGTTGCGGCGGCCCTGGATCTCGCCCTTGTACGGGGCGTAACCGTGGAACAGGCGGTTCATGATCGCGGTGCCGCGGGTGTCGGTGAGCAGCTCGCCCTGATAGCCGATCAGGCCACGGGTCGGCGCGTAGAACACCAGGCGCTGACGGTTGCCGCCGGACGGCTTCATCTCGATCAGCTCGGACTTGCGCTCGCTCATCTTCTGCACGACGACGCCGGAATGCTCCTCGTCGACGTCGATCACGACCTCCTCGATCGGCTCCATGGTGGCGCCGGTCGCCTCGTCCTTCTGGTAGACGACGCGCGGACGCGACACCGAGAGCTCGAAACCTTCGCGGCGCATGGTCTCGATCAGGATCGCGAGCTGCAGTTCGCCGCGGCCCGACACTTCCATCGCGTCCTTGTCGGCGGCTTCGACGACGCGCAGCGCGACATTGCCTTCGGCTTCGCGCAAGAGACGGTCGCGGATCATGCGGCTCGTCACCTTGTCGCCTTCGGTGCCTGCGAGCGGGGAGTTGTTGACGATGAACGACATCGACACGGTCGGCGGATCGATCGGCTGGGCCGGCAGCGGCACCTCGACGGTCGGATCGCAGAAGGTGTCGGCGACGGTGCCCTTGGTGAGGCCCGCGATCGCAACGATGTCGCCGGCTTCGGCTTCATCGAGCGGGGTGCGCTCGAGGCCGCGGAACGCCAGGATTTTTGTGATGCGCCCGGACTCGACCAGCTTGCCCTCGGCGTTCAGCACCTTGACCTGCTGGTTCGGCTTGAGCACGCCGGACGAGATGCGGCCGGTGATGATGCGGCCGAGATAGGGATTGGCCTCCAGGATGGTGCCGATCATCTTGAACGGGCCTTCCTCGACCTTGGGCGGCGCGACGTGGCGCAGGATCAGGTCGAACAGCGGCTCCATGCCCTTGTCCTTCGGACCCTCGGGGCTCTCGGCCATCCAGCCCTGCTTGGCTGATCCATAAAGAATGGGGAAGTCGAGCTGCTCCTCGCTCGCGTCCAGCGCCGCGAACAGGTCGAACACCTCGTTGATGACCTCGGTCGGGCGCGCGTCGGGGCGGTCGACCTTGTTGATGACCACGATCGGCTTGAGGCCGACCTTGAGCGCCTTGGAGACCACGAATTTGGTCTGCGGCAGCGGGCCCTCGGCGGCATCGACCAGCACCAGGGCGCCGTCCACCATGTTCAGGATACGCTCGACCTCACCGCCGAAATCGGCGTGGCCGGGGGTGTCGACGATGTTGACGCGGGTGTCCTTCCACTGCACCGAGGCCGCCTTGGCCAGGATGGTGATGCCGCGCTCACGCTCCAGGTCGTTGGAGTCCATGGCGCGATCCGTCACCTTCTGGTTCTCGCGGAACGTGCCGGACTGCTGGAGGAGCTTGTCGACGAGGGTCGTCTTGCCGTGGTCGACGTGGGCGATGATGGCGACGTTGCGAAGGTTCATGTGTGAGCTTCTTTGCGGTCGAACAATGGGTTAAGCGCGATCTCGCCGGTCAGACCGGGACCTCTTCACGGACAACGCTGGAAACGTGGAAAACGGGGCCTGCTTCGCCCAAAAAGGAAGCCCGGTCAGCTCGACCGGGCACCCTACGCGTTTGCGGCGCAATATATGCAAAAACCGCCAAAAAACAATGTGTTCTTTGGCCCTTGGTTGACTGAATTTTGTCCGGGAATTCCCGGGGCTTAGGGCCGGGTTCCGGGATGGGTAGGGGACTTTCGCCCCTTGATCGCCGCCCAGATCAGGACGACGCCCCCGATGCCGACGACCAGCCCCAGGAAGACCAGCGGCGCGATGTCGGAATCGATCTTGCCCCCCTCGACCACCGAGGCCCCGCCGAACAGCAGGGCGCAGAGCCCCGGAAGCAGCAGGATCATCCCCGAGATCACCATGAGCGCGGTGAGGCAGCCGCTGCGGGCCTCGGCGGGCGTCGGGACGGGCGGCAGAACCGGCGGTGGCGTGTCGCTCATCGTGGTGCCTCCTCGCTTTGCCTTGCCTCGCGATAAGTCTGCCCTTCGAGCTCGGCGCGAATCCGGCCGATCGCACCGTTGCGGTAGAACAGATTGTAGGTGTCGAACGGAATGATCGCGCCCTGCTCCGTCACGAAATGGATGCAGCTGCGCTTGACGTTGCCGACGCAGAAATTGAAGCGGTCGAGAAACTGCACGATGGTGACTCGGAAGACGTTCTCGTAGGAGAGCCCTTCCGGCACCTGGAAGCTCGGCAGGCAGCATAGCAATTCGCAGACCCGCTCGCTCGTGTTCAATGGCCCTGACGACAGCGAGAACAGATCGATGAATTTTTCTCGCAGCATCGGATATTTTTCCGGGGTGATGGTGTTGGGCATCACCGCGACGAGCTGCTCCTGCGGGATCAGCGAGGTCAGCGGCAGCACCTTCTCGCCGTTGCGCAGGCCATAGCCGATCGAGATGCTTTCGGGGTTGCAGGGCAGCGGGATCATGTCCTTGTCGCCGAACACGCCGGTCTCGACGACGCGCTTGCGGATCTCCGACAGCATGATGCGGTCGGTGGTCTTGTCGAAACTCTCGTTGCGGCCGGCATCCTGCACCGGCTGCAAGGTGACGCCGCGCACGCATTTCCAGGTGAGGGCGTGGCGCACGATGTCGCCGATCTCGCCATCGTTGACACCGCGCTTGATGGTCGCGACCAGCGTGGTCGAGACGCCGTAATGTTCGAGATTCTCCAGCGCCTGCTGGCGGATCTTTCGCAAATCCGCGCCGCGCAGATTGATCAGCGCATCGCGCTGAAGCGAATCGAACTGGAGATAGACCTCCAGCCCGCGCCTGTTCTCGGCGAGCCGCGCCACGAAATCCTTTTCGCGGGCGATGCGCAGGCCGTTGGTGTTGATCATGACATGGCGGATCGGGCGGGCGCGCACGGCGTCCAGGATCTCGAAGAAATCCGGATGCAGCGTCGGCTCGCCGCCGGAAATCTGCACGAGATCGGGCTCGCCCTCACTGGCGACCAGCGCGTCGAGCATCTTCTCCACCGTCGCGAGCGGGGTGAATTTCGTTCGTGCCGGCGAGGATTCGGCGAAGCAGACCGGGCAGGTGAGGTTGCAATGCTCGGTGATCTCGATCAGCGCCAGGCAGGAATGCTGCTCGTGGTCGGGACAGAGGCCGCAATCATAGGGGCAGCCGAATTCGGTGCGGTGCTGGAATTGCAGCGGCCGGTCGCCGGGCTTGATGAAGTCCTTGCACAGGCGCCAATAGGCGGCATCCGTCGACACCAGCGTCGACTGCACGCCGTGCTCCTTGCAGCGCTTCTCGTACCAGACCTCGTTGTCGAGAATCTGGATCTTGGTCGGCACCAGCTTCAGGCAGGTCTCGCAGAGGGATTGGGTCTGGCCCCAGAAGATGTAGGGACGCGACTTACGCAACGGCGCGTTCATGCACGGGTCTCGCTTTGGGCGCCGTCGCCAGCATGATTGCGGCGTAGAGCAGGATGGACAGCGACAGCAGGTGAAACAGGGTGAAGGGGCCGATCAGCGTGCCATAGGGCTTGAGGAATTCCCACAGGAAGCGTTGCGCTCCGTAACAGGCGAGAACCAGATAGAATCCATTGGTGATCGCGAACGTATTCCGGTTCAAGACCGCCAGCACATAGGCAAACGCGAACAAGCCCATTGCCGCGCTCTCGTAGAGCTGCGCGGGATGGCGGAGAACGCCGTCGCCGAAATCATGGGCCCAGGGCAGCGCCGTCGGCGTGCCATAGGTGAAATCGTCGAGGCCCGCGAAGTAGCAGCCGAGCCGCCCGATCGCGATGCCGACGGCCAGCGGCAGCGCGAAACGCGCGCCGGTTCGCACCGTGATCCCCGCGGACCATTTGTAGAGCTCGATCGCCACGATGCCGCCGGCCAGCGCACCCTCCACCGAGCGCGCAATGCCGCTCTGTCCCGACAGCCACAGATTGGCGGACCCGAACAGATAGGCGCCAAGCCCGGCGCCGAACACCAGCGCGGCGATATAGGGCAGCTCGAATGATTGCGCCGGAAACCGCAAGCCGCGTCGCGACAGCCAGGAGAGCGCCGCTGCCGCCGCCAGCCACGCCGCGATGTCGAAGAGAGTGTGAAGGAATGCCCCGCTCATGCGGGGGTGAGTATAGCACGAGTTACGTCGAAAACGGCGTGATGCGCATTACTGCGCCCTCTCCCCTTGTTGTGGGAGAGGGCAGCTCCGCCATCAGCCATGAGCTCATTCGGGTGAGGGGTCTCTCTCGGCAGACGAACTCGTGGAGAGAACCCCTCATCCGGCGCCATAGCCGAAGCTTTGCTTCGGCGTTCTGAAGAACGGCGGCCGTAGGCCGCCTATGCCACCTTCTCACAAGGGGAGAAGGAAGAAGCAGATTGTGCCTCTACCCCGCCTCCCGCTCCTCCGTCGGATACACTCCGCGCAGCACCTCCTCGAAATGCATCTTCACGGCGTCATTGCACAGGCAGGCGCGCAGCTTCAGGCCGTCGCGGTTGCGGACCAGGATCGATCCGCGCCTTGTGTCGAGCACGCCTTCGGCCCTGAACGACTGCAGCACGCGGCTCGCATAGCTGCGCCCGACCCCGAGCAGCGTCGCGAGCTGCTCATGGGTCAGCGGCACGCTGCTCTCGTCGCCGGTCCGCTCCATCGCCGCCAGAATCCATTTCGCCGTGCGCTGCTCGATCGAGTGGATGGCGTTGCAGGCGGTGGACTGGAAGATCTGCGCTAGCATGCAGTCGGCGTAGCGGACGAAAACGTTGCGCAGCGACGCCGAGCGCAGCTTGGCGGCTTCGAGCTTGGCGACATGAATGCGTGCAAACGGACCGCCGAATTTGACGCAGATGCGGGTGTAGGCCGGCAGGAATCCTTCGCTGACGATGCCGCCCACCGCGCCTTCGCGGCCGACCAGGATGGTCTCGACGTCGCGGCCGTCCTCATTGGGCACCAGAAAGGTCGCGAGCGCCGGTCCGCAGGGGAAGTGGACGACCTGGACGTCATCGCCGGGATTGTAGAGCAACTGGTTCGCAGCGGAGTCTTCGACGGTCACGTACGGCGCGAGCAGCGCGTAGTCCGCCGCACTCAAGCGCCGCAGCAGATTGTTGGCCGGTCGGCTTTCGACCTCGCTCGTCTTGTCGATGCGCGCATCCATCGTGAACCCCTGTCCTCCTTTCCACATTAGCGAGTTCCGTCCATTTCCTGTGTGCACAAGTGGACAGACTGGAGAACGGCAATGTGGTGGGTTTCGTTCCGGGAACCCTCCGATGCGCTGGGCGCAGGCATCGTGTCGCGGCAGTCCTGATCCGAAAAACCTCACGCAGAAGATGTGA
This sequence comes from Bradyrhizobium huanghuaihaiense, assembly GCF_025200885.1. NCBI lineage: Bacteria > Pseudomonadati > Pseudomonadota > Alphaproteobacteria > Hyphomicrobiales > Nitrobacteraceae > Bradyrhizobium > Bradyrhizobium huanghuaihaiense. The sequence goes on from NZ_CP104172.1 coordinate 317,644, forward strand.
TCATGGCACCCGCATTCTCCAACGGCTCAGGCCGGCCTGCCGACGTTCTGATCGTCGAGGACGATCCAATCATCGCGATCGATTTCGAGGACCGTCTCGTCGGGTTTGGTGTGACGCGCGTGCGGAGCGTCGGCGCGGTGACACAGGCGCTGGAGGCGATCGCGGAGCGGGCTCCCGACTTCGCTCTGCTCGATGTCGAGCTGATCCGCGAGACGAGTTTTGCAATCGCCGAGCGGCTGGTCGCGCTGAAAATCCCGTTCGTCTTCGTCACCGGCTACGGTGCCGACGCGCGGATTCCGCCCGAATTCGCCGGCCGGCCGCGCTTGCAGAAACCGTGCTCGAGCGACGCGCTGGAGGCGGCGCTGCGGGCGCGGGGCACCTGACGGCCTATTTGCCGGAGCGAATGCAGAGCTCGGCGAGGTCGCTCTCGACGTCCTTGAAGAATGTGTGCGGAAGCGGCGGCGGCGATGAGGCCCTCTTGATCGCCGCACTCTGCGCAATCGCCCCTTGATCGGACAATTGCAGGAAACGTTTCAGCGCCTTCGAACGACTCTTACCGGCGAACGTCTCCAACCGTTCTTCAGTTGCATCGGTCGGATTGAGACGGAGCAGGGCTTCGTTGCCGGTCCCCAATGGATAGACCGCTCCAAGCTTCACGCGGGCGATCACGTTGTGGCGGTCGAAATGCTCGAAGATCAAATCCAGGATCTTCGCCTGACGTATCGGCTCTTCCATCGCGAGATAGCGCTTCACGTCCGGATTGCTCTTCAGGCTTTCCAATTCGGCTGCGCCGGCAAATGGATTGTCGGAGTTCTGCCGGTCGATGAACGCCGATGCGCCTTCCAGCATTCGCGTGCCCCATGTGATGACGATGTCGCGGCCGCGCGGTTCGAGCTGGTCGGCAGCTAACCCCTTGTCCGTCAGGCATGCCGGATCGGCGCTCGCGCGCAGTGACTTGCCAAGTTCGGCGGTCAGCGCCTTGCCATAGGGCGAGGCGAAGGCTTCGCGCACCTGTGTTGCCTTGTCCTGGCTCTGCGCCCATGTGGGGGACGCTGCGCCCAGCAGGAGCGCGATCACGAACGTTCGGCGGCTGAACGGCACGGCTTCAACTCGAAAATGGCTCGGACGGCATCAGGCCCTCGAAATGCACGGGCGCCTGCAATTGTCGTCCGGGCCGGCCGGATGGTTCACGGCCATCCGGCTTTCAAATTGGCCGTCAGGCAAGCTTTGGATCGAGCGTGGTCGACCACAGCGCGACGTCGGCGCGGTCGCGCAAGGTCACCGTCATCTGGCCGGACCCACCGTCGATCTTGACGTGACCGAAGAACTGCATGCCCGCTGACGGCGGCAGGTTCTGCTTGTCGGGACCGGGCGCCTTGACGAAGCGCACCTCAGGTCCAAAGGTGTTGTCCATCTCGCCCGGTCCGAACGTTCCGGCGTGCAGAGGGCCCGACACGAATTCCCAGAACGGATCGAATTCCTGGAACTGTGCCTTGTCGGGGTTGTAATAGTGCGCGGCGGCATAATGCACGTCGGCCGTTAGCCACACCGTGTTCTTGATCGGCGCCATCTTGATGAAGCGCAGGAGGTCGGCGATCTCGAATTCGCGGCCGCGCACCGGGCCATCGCCTTGCGCAAACGCCTCCGACCCCTTTTTGTTGGCGGCGTCGTCATAGACCAGGATGCTGAGCGGCATGTCGGAAGCAATCACCTTCCATGTCGCACGTGAGTTGAGAAGGCCGCGCTTCAGCCATGCCATCTGATCCGGACCGAGGAAGTAGGCGGCGGGGCCGTAGGCAGTTTCGAGATTGGCGCCGTTCGGGCCGCGATAGCTGCGTTCGTCGAGCACGAACACGTCGAGATGCGGTCCGTAAGAGATCTGGCGGTAGACGCGGCCGGGCTCATTGATGCTTTCCCGCATCGGGTACATCTCATGGAAGGCGCGGCCCGCGCGGGCTGCGAGCAGCTCGATGTCGCGCACCTTGTAGGCGGCCGGCAGCTCCTTCGACAGCGACCAGTTGTTGGTCACCTCGTGGTCGTCCCACTGCACGAAGATGGGCACCTCGGCATTGAAGGCGCGCAGATTCTCGTCGGTGAGATTGTATTTGTGCGCGGCGCGGTACTCGTCCAGCGTCTCGGCAACCTTGGCCTTCTCCGGGATCGTGACGTTCTTCCAGATCTTGCCGTCGGCGAGCTTCACCTCGGATGCAATGGGACCGTCGGCATAGATCGTGTCGCCCGAGTGCAGGAAGAAGTCCGGACGGTGCTTGCGCATCGCCGCGAAGGTGAACATGCCGCCGTCATCGGGGTTGATGCCCCAGCCCTGGCCTGCGACATCGCCGCCCCAGACGAAGCTGACGTCGCGGCGGTCGGCCGGCGCGGTGCGGAATCGGCCGACGACGGCCTCGCCCTCGACCGCGCTGTGCGAGAGATCGCGGAAGCGCACCCGATAGAAGACGTCCTGTCCGCCCGGCAGGTTCTCGATCAGCATCTTCGCCGTGAAGTCGCTCTCGGGCAGCGCCGCGATCGGCGGCAGCGCGCGGGCGTCCTTGAAGGACTCGGTCGTCGCCACCTCGACCAGCATCTGCGCTGGACGGTCGGCGCGCGCCCAGACCACGCCGCCGTCGACGGTGACGTCGCCCGATTGCACGCCATGGGTGATCGCCGGCCGGTCGGCTGCACGTGACAGATAGGGCATTGCGATGGCGCCGAGCGCGCCGGCGCCGGTCGTGAGGAAACGGCGGCGGCAGAATTTGATGTTCATGGGCTGGCTCGCGGGCTGGCGCATCTTGCAATGTCATTCCGGAGCGCGCGAAGCGCGAATCCGGAGAGATTCCCCGGTGCGCAATTGCGCACCTGTGGTCTGGTCCCTCGGACCATCCCGGAATAACGGCGTAAGCTATATTGAGACAATGTGACGCAGCAATAACGCGGGCAAGCTTCTACGCGTTGCCGGCGGCCCTGAATTGCGCACCCGCGCGCTGCAGGTTCTGCGGCAGGCTCATCAGCACCGCCTTGCGGTCGGCGACGGCGGCGTGGAACTGATCGAGCGCGATGTTGAAGGCAGTGAGCCCGCCTTCCTCGATCGCGCCGTGATCGAAGCAGTGCAGCGTGTCGCGCAGGATCGCGTCGGCCTCGGTCTGCATCTGGTCGAGCTCTTCCGTCGTCTCGCTCTTGCGAGCGGCCGCAATCATGTCGAGCAGGCGCTCGCGCAGATGGCTGTTGTTGTCGCGCTCGTCCTTCTTCAGGTAGCCGGCGAACCAGGCGCCGATCGAGCCCATCGCGGAGAGCGCCATCAGGCCCCACCAGATGTAATCGCTGTATTTATCGAGGAAGGTCTTCTCCTCGCCATCGACGAAGGCGGCGGCGCCGGGATGCACGGGGATCACCGCATCCTTGTCGGTGTCGGGCGTCTCGATCTTGGCCGCCAGCGGGAATTCCGTCACCAGCTGCTGCCGCACGGCGAACAGCTGGCGCGTGAACGCCGCGATGGTGGTTTCGGACACGGCTTTGCGCGCCACGATGTGGTGCGAGAAGCTGATGGTCTTGACCTCGTCCTCGGGGCGATCGGGCGAACCGCCATAGGTGCCGGCGGGAATCTCGGAGGCCTCATAGACCGGGTGGTTCTGCGCAATCGCATCCGCAGAATCGATCGCAAGGAAGGTCGGCGTGCCGAAATCCTTGGTGGAGGCGGCGATGGCCTCCGCCGTGATCTTGCTGTTGACGGGGCCGGCGGCGAGATAGGCATCGGCCTTCTGGGACTTGATCGCCTCGGCGGCTTCGTTGGCCGGGAACTGGATGATCTCGACCTTGGCGGGATCGACGCCGTATTGCTGCAGGATCACCTTGAGCAGATTGACGTTGGCCTGGGTGCGGCCGACCACGCCGACGCGATGGCCGGCGAGCTGGGCGATCTTGGTGATCTTGGCGCCCTTCTTCTTGCCCTTGCCCTGGACCGACCACAGCACCACGACGTTCTTGCGCAAGGTCGCAACCGCCTGTGCGGTCTTCGGCACGTCGACGTCGCCGCGCACGATGGCGAGATCCACCTTGCCCTCCGCGAGCGCCTCGGCGCTGGCGGTGGCGCCGTCGGTCTGGACCGGGCGCAGCCGCACGTAGCTCTTGTTCTGCGAGAAAGCCTGCGTCAGAGCCTGCACCACCTTGACGTCGTCGCTGTTGGCGGGGCCGACCGCAATCTTCAGCGTCACCGGACGCATCGCGAAATAATAGCCGCCAACGAGCGCGCCGATGATCGCAAGCACCAGCGCGAGCGACACGAGCGCCGTCTTCCGCGCCGCTGATCGCGGCGAAGGCGGAGTGGGCGCTTCGGCCAGGTCCAGACCCCCGGTCATCGATCTCCCAAACAGGCGTTTCAGGCTCAGCTTCATCTCGGCCGGCGATTTAGGCCCGCAATTGTAGCAAATTTCTTGTCCGGCGGGGTTACTTCTCCGTCATGGTTAGCGGATGGAGGAAATCCCCTTGTGAACCCTGACCGTAAGCACGGTGTTAGGGTAAAGTTCCCCTGAAGCATGGAGACGATCATGGCAGAACGGCTGGCGGCGGAAGCACGCAAGCAGGCACTGGGTGGTATCCCCGGCTGGAGCGAGGTCGGGGGGCGCGATGCAATCGCGAAAACCTTTGTCTTCAAGGATTTCAACGAGGCCTTCGGCTTCATGACCCGCGCGGCGCTGGTCGCCGAGAAGATGGACCATCACCCCGAATGGCGGAACGTCTACAAGACCGTGGAGGTGGTGCTGTCGACCCATGATGCCGGCGGCGTCACGGCGCTCGACATCGAGCTCGCCAAGGCGATGAATGCGATCGCCAAGCTGACGGTTTAGCTGACACCAGGCTGACATCTTGCAGCGGCCGGCCGCATCCCCATCTTGTGATCAGCAGGGCATGCGGCGATCCGCCGCCCCTCGCTGAACGGGGAGTTGGAGCATGGCTGCCGAGCACAGCGTCGGCTTCGAGCCGGCCGATCGGCTTGCGGAAGATCGTGAGAGCGTCCGCCGCCGCTTTTGGCGCAAGCTGAAGCGCGTCGCCGCGCAGCTGCCGTTCGCCGAGGATCTCCTCGCGGCCTATTACTGCGCCTTCGACCGGCAGACGCCGCGCCACGTCCAGGCCTCGCTGCTGGGGGCGATCGCGTATTTCATCCTGCCGTTCGACTTCGTCCCCGACGTGATGCCGATCCTCGGCTTCACCGATGACGCCGCCGTGCTCGCCACCGCCATCCGCATGGTCGCCACCCACATTACGACCGAGCACCGCGAAGCCGCCCGCGCCGCGCTGAAGCGCGGCGTGGCGGAGGGGGAGGCGGCGCAGTAGCCGTTTGGACGGCACGTCGTAGCCACACCCTCCGTGTCGTCCTGGCGAAAGCCAGGACCCATTACCCCGCGTGGTAATGGTTGCGGGCGGTGCTCATTCCGTGTCTTTGCCAAACGCCTCTCGATGGTAATGGGTCCTGGCTTTCGCCAGGACGACATCCGGAGAGCTACTTCTTCCCCGCCTCCGCCCGCGCTTTTTCCGCGTCCCATACCTGGAATTGCTTGAACAGCGTCTCCCTCTCCGCGTCGGACACGTTTGCAGCCGCGGGGGTCTGCTTCAAAAACGCCTCGAAGCGCTGGCGCGTCACCGGCTCGACGCCGTGCTTGTCGAGCCATTGCTGCGCCACCGGCAATCTGTTCCAGCCGGACAGCGGCGCCGCGAGCGAGACCTCCTTCCACTTGGGATGGAAGGGCGGGTTCTGCAGCGCCGGGAATTTCGTGAAGAACGCGTCCACGAACAGCGCGAGCTTGCGATAGCGCTCGGTGTTGGGCGCCCAATTATAGGCCGCGAGCACCGCAGGCACCGCGATCGTGTCGACGCTCTCGCCCTCCTTGATCAGGTTCGGATAGTCCTTCGCCGTCAGCGTCGCCGGCAGATAGTCGCTCTGCAGCGGCTTGGCGTAGTCGACCTTGGCGAGGTGGAAGCGGCCGTCATTGCCGAAGGTCGAGACCGACTTGTACGGCTTGCCCCCGACCACGATGACGGCGTCGATCTCGCCGGCCTTCAGCTTCTCCATCGCGATACGCTGCTCGACATAGACGAAGTTCGCCTTGATCCCGAGACGCTCGAACACCGTCAGTGCGGTGACGAAGGTCCCGCCATTGGGCAGATCGACGCTGACCTTCTTGCCCTCGAGGTCCTTCAGCGTCGCGATCGACTTCGGCGCGATGACCTGCATCTCTTCATTGTAGAGCTTGGTCACGTAAGTGAACTGTTTCTTGATGTCCTTGGCAAAGCCCTTGCGCTCGAGATAGTCGAGCGTGTCGGCGCGCACGATGCCGAGATCGACGCCTTGCAGGAACAGGATGTCGGCCACGCTCTGCACCGAGCCGCGGCCGACGATCGGCAGCACGCGGATCTTGTTGCCGTCGTCGAGCACCGAGGCGAGATCGGCGCCGAACTGCACATAGGTGCCGCCGATCGTGCCCGTGATCAGCGTGACGGTGTTGGCGTTCAGCGACTGCTTGGTCGAACTCGAGCCGAACTGGAAGATGGCCTTCAGGCTGTCGGAGACCTTGGCCGGATCGTATTCGCCCTGCTCGGCATGGGCCGCGAAGGCACAGATGGTCGTGATGGCGGCAAGCGCCATTTTCAAAACGTTGCGCATGATGTCCCCTGAAATGGTCTAGTTCGAGAGCTGGGCGAGCCGCTTGCGCGCCTCCGTCGATCCAAGGCTGGCGGCGCGCTGGTACCAGTCGCGCGCGGCGGCTGCGTCGGGAACGATGCTCCGCGCGTCGCTGGTGCCGAGCACCGCGGGGTCGTAGGTCTGTGCCAGCAGCAGCGCGGCCGTTGCGTCCTTTGCGTTGGCGGCGCGTTCGAGCAGCAGGCGCGCGGCGGCGATGTCGCCGACACTGATCAGGCGTCTGGCGCGTGTCATCAGTCCTGCCAGCGTGTCGGCATCGAGCGTTTTGGCAGGCTCGGGCGGTGCAGGCTGCGCCGCGACGGGCGCCGGAGCTGGCGCTTCGACTTGGTTTTGGACTTGACCTTGGACTTGACCTTGGACTTGGCTTTGCGCTTGCAGCGCGGTCTGGTAAGCGGTCGCAATCGCTTCACGGCTTGGCGTCGAGGGCACCGGAAGCTCTTGCTTGTCGGCGCTCGCCAGCGTCGTGTTGGTCACGCGGCCCGGGTCCTTGAGCGGGACCTGGCGTACGGCCGGCAGACTGGCTTGAGCTGCACCTGTTACGCTGCCGGCATAGTCGGCGAGGAGACTACGCAGCTCGGACTGAAACAGCACGGCCGCGATCGCCGCGGCGGATATCGCAAGCCCGGCAGCGACAAGCGGCGCGATCCTGGTTCTGGGCCGCAGCGCCAGCGGCGTATACTCCTGTGGGTCCGGTGCTCCGCGCGGATCGGACAGAAACAGCGGAATTGGATCGTCCTGTGGAAGTTCGGCACGTTTGGCCCGCGCGCGGATGTAGTCCGCGGTGGACGAATGTGATGCAGATCGATCGGAGTCGAGCGCGTGCGACTCCTTCGACGGACGGTAGGCCGTCGTCTCCATGGTGTGATGCTCCCCATTACTGACGCAACGCAGGGGCCGTCCCGGCTTCAGTCTTCTTGTTTTTGTCCAGAAGCGCCCCGCAAACTGGAACCGGTAAATCGCCGTCCGATTCAGCCCAAAAAACGACGGCGGTTTGCGCGAATCTGGAGATATTTAGGTTTGATTGCGGCGGAGCGGCGAAATGCACCGCAATTTTGCCCGCGTTGGTTGAGGGATTTTTTTCCGGCCGGCCGGTGTGCACAACCTTGCGGTGTCACGGCTATCGACGCTGTCAGCCACGCCCGCCGCTGTCATGCCCCGGCTCGACCGGGGCATCCAGTACGCCGGCTTCTCAGCTAAATCACTGGCGTCTCTGGAATACTGGATCGCCCGGTCGAGGCCGGGCGATGACAGTGAGTATGCTGAAACAGCGTCGCGATGACATCGCGATCACGGATGCAGGATCACCTTGCCCATGGCCTGACGGCCCGCGAGCACCTTCAGCGCATCGGCGGTCTGGGCCAGCGGGAAGGTGCGGTCGACATGCGATGAAATCTTTCCTTCTGCAGTCCACTTCACGAGCTTCTCGAGATTGGCGCGGTTCTTCGCCGGATTGAGCCGGGTCCAGGCGCCCCAGAATACGCCGCGGATGTCGCAGCCCTTCAGGAGCGCGAGGTTCAGCGGCATTTTCGGAATGTCGCCGGCGGCAAAACCGATCACGAGGAAGCGGCCTTCCCAGGCGATCGAGCGCAGCGCCTGCTCGGCGTAAGCACCACCCACGGGATCGAAGATGATGTCGACGCCCTTGCCGCCCGTCAGCTTGCGCAGGCCTTCCTTCAGATCCTCCTTGCCGTAGTTCAGCGTCAGCTCGGCGCCGTGCGCTTTCGCGAATTCGAGTTTCTCGTCCGAGGAGGCGCATGCGATCACCTTCAGGCCCATCAGCTTGCCGAGCTCGCAGGCAGCAAGGCCGGTGCCGCCGGCGGCGCCGAGCACCGCGAGCGTCTCGCCCGGCTTCGGGCTGGCGCGATCTTCCAGTGCATGCAGCGCGGTGCCGTAGATGATGATGATGCCGGCCGCGCGGTCATAGTCGAGATTGTCGGGGATCTTGACGATCGAGGCCGCCGGCAGCGCGATCTTCTCGCGCGCGCCGTTGTGGCCGCAGGAGGCAACGACGCGATCGCCGACTTTCAGATCGGTGACGCCGGGGCCGATGCTCTCGATCACGCCGGCGACTTCCGCGGCCGGCGAGAACGGGAACGGCGGCTTGATCTGGTACTTGCCCTGAATCATCAGGATGTCGAAGAAGTTCAGCGCCGCCGCCTTGATCGCGATCACGGCTTCGCCGGGACCCGCCACCGGATCCGGCACCTCGGCCAGAACGAGATCGTCGGGCTGGCAATATTGCGAGCAGAGGATGGCTTTCATGGCAGCACCTTGGGGCGTTTCGAGTGGAATTATGGTTGGGTCGGTTTTGCCGGATTTAGGCACGGGCGACAATCCGGATTCTTTGTCAAAGCGATGCTCCGGCCTATCCTCGTCATTGCGAGCGCAGCGAAGCAATCCAGACTATTTCCGCGGCACGGACTCTGGATTGCTTCGCTGCGCTCGCAATGACGAAATCCGCGGAGAAAGGATTCAAACGATGTTTGAAACAGGTCTGCTCAAGGACAAGCGCATCCTCGTCACCGGCGGCGGTTCGGGCCTCGGTGCTGCGATGGGACGTCGCTTCCTCGCGCTCGGCGCCGAGCTCGTGATCTGCGGCCGCAAGCTCAATCGGCTTGAAGCGACTGCAGCCGAGATGCGCGAAGAGACCGGCGGCAAGGTCACCACCATTGCCTGCGATATCCGCGACGGTGCCGCCGTCGACAGTATGATGGATCAAATCTGGCGCGAGGCGCCGCTCGACATCCTCGTCAACAACGCCGCTGCCACGTTCATCGCGCAGAGCGAGCATCTCTCCTTCCGTGCCGCGGACGCAATCCTCGCGCCGACGCTGCATGGCGCGATGTATGGCACGCTCGCCGCCGGCAGGCGCTGGATCGAGGGCAGCCACGGGGGTGTCGTGCTCTCGATCCTCTCGACCTCGACCATCACCGGCCGCGCCTTCACCGTGCCGTCGGCGATGGCGAAGTCGGCGGTGCTGGCGATGACCAAAAGCCTCGCGGTCGAATGGGGGCCGAAGGGCATCCGCACCGTCGCGATCGCGCCGGGGCCGTTCCCGACCGCCGGCGCATCGGGGCAGCTTCGCCCGGAGGGCCGCGACGAGGGCTGGACCGCGCGCAATCCGCTGGGCCGCACCGGGGAACACGGCGAGCTCGCCGATCTCGCCAGCTTCCTCGTCTCCGACCGTGCCGGCTACATCAATGGCGAGATGGTGGTGATCGACGGCGGCGCGCATTTGCGCAGTTCCGGCGCCGAGGATCTGCTCGGCTGGACCGACGCGCAATGGGCCGCCCAGCGCGCCGCGCGATCCAAAGCCTGATCGCGCCGCTGCCGCTAACTGCCTTCCCAAATTGAACTTTCCCGGCTATCCCTACCCGGGGACAAAGCGCGGCCGGGCCATCTTCCAGTCACAATATTGAGGGAACCACTCCAGCATGTGGCGGGTGCTATTATTGGCTTTGACGACTGGCGTGGTGGCGTGCGGAATCCCTGATTCCGCGCGGGCGCAGACGGCGCAACCGGCGCCCAAAGCTGCACCGAAAGAGGCTGCACCGAAGGCGGCTGCGCCGGCGGCCAATACGGCCGCAAAGACCGCTGCAAAGCCCGAGAGCAAACCGGCGGGCCCGGCTGCGGCTGTTGCCGGCGGCGCGGAGCCGACCCTGATCGGCCAGTTCGGCACCTGGGGCGCCTATTCGGCGACACCCAACGGCAAGAAGGTCTGCTTCGCGCTGGCAAAGCCCTCGTCGTCGAAGACCAACCCGCCGAATCGGCCGCGCGATCCCGCCTATGCCTTCGTCTCGACCCGGCCGGCGGAGAAGGTGAACAACGAAGTCTCGGTCATGATCGGCTACGCGCTGAAGCCGGGCTCGGAATCCTCGGTCGAGGTCGGCGGCGCCGCCTTTGCGATGTATACGCAGGGCGATGGCCTCTGGATCAAGAACGCGGCCGAGGAGGAGCGGATGGTCGAGGCCATGCGCAAATCCGCCGATCTCGTGGTCAAGGGCGTCTCGGCCAAGGGCACGGAGACGACCGACACCTTCTCGCTGAAGGGCCTCGCCCAGGCGCTCGACAAGATCGCCCAGGATTGTAGGCGGTAACGCCTAGTCGTTAAGGCTGAGGGCGATAAGGTCGCAATCGGCGGTTCCGGTTGCTATATAGGGGCGGTTCCAGATTTCTTCCGTCATTCCGGGGGGCGATGCACAGCATCGAACCGGGAATCTCGAGGTTCCGGGTTCAGCTCTTCGAGCTGCCCCGGAACGACCACAGCAATTAGGCCGATAGATGCAACCGACGACCGAGCCGCACAACGCAATCTTGGTGGAGAAGACTCCGCTCGAAACCTACGTGCCGCCGGCCAAACCGTCGCTGATCGGCCTGTCGCGCAGCGAGCTTGCCGACCGCCTCGGCGAGATCGGGGTCGCGCCGGCGCAGCGCAAGATGCGCGTGCAGCAGCTCTGGCACTGGCTGTATTTCCGCGGCGCCCAGAGCTTCGACGACATGACCTCGATCTCGAAGGGCATCCGCGCCGACCTCGCCCAGCACTTCACCGTCGACCGTCCCGAAGTCGTGGCCGAGCAGATCTCGAGCGACGGCACCCGCAAATGGCTGCTGCGGCTGCCGAGCGGCGACAATGTCGAGAAGGCGCATGAAGTCGAGTGCGTCTATATCCCCGAGACCGATCGCGGCACGCTGTGTGTGTCGTCCCAGGTCGGCTGCACACTGAATTGCTCGTTCTGCCACACCGGCACGCAGCGCCTCGTGCGCAACCTCACCGCCGGCGAGATCGTAGGCCAAGTGATGGTCGCGCGCGACCGCCTGAACGACTGGGCCGATCGCGAGGACGGCACGCGCCGCGTCACCAACATCGTGATGATGGGCATGGGCGAGCCGCTCTACAATTTCGATGCGGTGCGCGATGCGCTTCTCATCGTTGGCGACAATGAAGGCATCGGCATCTCCCGCCGCCGCATCACGCTGTCGACGTCGGGCGTGGTGCCGAACATCGTGCGCGCGGGCGAGGAGATCGGCGTCATGCTCGCGATCTCGCTGCATGCGGTGCGGGACGAGCTGCGCAACGAGCTGGTGCCGCTCAACCGCAAATATCCGATCAAGGAGCTCCTGCAGGCCTGCCGCGACTATCCCGGCGCCTCGAACGCGCGCCGCATCACCTTCGAATATGTGATGCTCAAGGACGTCAACGATTCGCTCGACGATGCCAAGCTGCTGGTGAAGATGCTCAAGGGCATTCACGCCAAGATCAACCTGATCCCGTTCAATCCCTGGCCCGGCACCGCCTATGAATGCTCGGACTGGGACCAGATCGAGAAGTTCTCCGAATACATCTTCAACGCCGGCTATTCCTCGCCGGTGCGCACGCCGCGTGGCCGCGACATCCTCGCCGCCTGCGGTCAGCTCAAGTCGGAGACCGAAAAGCTCAGCGCTCGGGAGCGCCAGGCGCTCCGCGCCATGGCGATGACGGATTAGCTTGTTATGCCCGCGCTCTCGCATCCTCGTCATTGCGAGCGCAGCGAAGCAATCCAGAATATCTCCGCGGCGGTAGTTTGGATTGCTTCGTCGCGGAGCCTGTCATCCGGCCCGCCGGAGGCGGGACCGGGTGGCTCCTCGCAATGACGACTGAGTTGGCATTTTTGGCATGTCCCTGATCGGCCGCCTCATCGTCATCTTCATCGGCTTTCTCGCCGCCTGCTTCGTCGGCGGCATGATCGTGGTCATGGCGCTGCTGTTTCCGGAGTTCGCCGATCTCGGCGCCGGTCCCGTCGATCAAGGCGCGATCGATATCCTGCTCGGCTTTGGCTTCATCTTCGTCTCGGGCTTCGCGCTGGTGCCGGCGGCGGTGATCGTCGCCATCACCGAGGCGCTCTACATCCGCAGCGCGCTCGCCTATGCCGTCGGCGGCGGCCTTGTCGGGCTCGCCTGCTATCTCGGCCTCGTTCCCTTCCATTCCGACACGCTGCAGTTCGAAGGTATCGTGCGGCGTCACCTGGAAATCATGACCGGCGCGGGCATCGTCGCCGGCGTCGTCTACTGGCTGATCGCCGGCCGCAACGCCGGCGCCTGGCGCAACCCGCCGCCCCCGCGCAAGCCGCCTCCGCCGCTGCCGGCGAATTCAAGGCCGGATGCGAGGTAGGCTCCGTCATTCCGGGGCGATGCGAAGCATCAAACCCGGAATCTCGAGATTCCGGGTCTGGTCCTTCGGACCATCCCGGAATGACCATGGCAAGGGTTTCCATCCCCGCCCCACTCCGCTAAACCGCGCGCCATGAACCGGACTGGACTCTTCATCGCCCTGGCACTGTGGCTCGTGATCGGCGTCGTTTTCGGCCTTTATCCCGAGCTCGATCTCAAGCTGGCCTCGCTGTTCTTCGACCCCGAGACGAAGACGTTTCCGCTCAAGCTGAACGACTGGGCCGGCTTCGCGCGCGACGCTGCGATGTGGATCGCCTGGGCGTTCGTGCTGCCCTCGCTGGTGGCGCTCGTGGTCAAGATGATCCGGCCCGACCGTCCCTTGCTGGTGTCGGGGCGCGCGATCGTGTTCCTGCTGGCGACGATCATCCTGTCGGCCGTCATTCTCTCCAACCTCGCCTTCAAGACCCATTGGGGCCGGCCGCGCCCGGTGGTGGTGACCGAGTTCGCCGGCGACCAGCAATTCGTGCCGTGGTGGGATCCACGCGGCGGCTGCGCGCGCAATTGCTCGTTCTTCTCGGGCGAGGGCGCGACCGCGTTCTGGACGCTGGCTCCTGCCGCGCTGGCCCCGCCGGCATGGCGGCCGCTCGCTTATGCCGGCGCCGTCATCTTCGGCGCCGTGACGTCAGGGCTGCGCATGGCCTTCGGCGGGCATTTCTTTACCGATGTCTCGATCGCCGGCCTCGTCACCTTCGTCGTGATCTGGTTCGCCTACGCGATGATCTACCGCTGGCCGCGGACCCGGTTTTCGGACGACGCGGTGGATGCCGCCCTGACCCGGCTGAACATGCCCGCCTACCGGCTCCGCCAGCGCCTGTTCGGCCGCAAGTCCGGCCCCGCGCCGGCCGATTTGAGCCATTAAATGCGTGCCCAGCCCCGCGAAATTTGATATTCGCGCGGTCAGGTTCGCCCCTGACATCAGCCCCTTGAGACCCGATTGGAAGCCCCATGACCACGATCCTGAAAAGCCTGCCCAAGGGTGAGAAAGTCGGCATCGCTTTTTCGGGCGGTCTCGACACCAGCGCGGCGCTGCTCTGGATGAAGCAGAAGGGCGCGCGCTGCTACGCCTACACCGCCAATCTCGGCCAGCCGGACGAGGCCGACTACAACGAGATCCCGCGCAAGGCGATGGAGTTCGGCGCCGAGAAGGCACGTCTCGTCGATTGCCGCACGCAGCTGGTCCACGAAGGCATCGCCGCGATCCAGTCCGGCGCCTTCCACATCTCGACCGGCGGCATCACCTATTTCAACACCACGCCGCTCGGGCGCGCCGTCACCGGCACGATGCTGGTCGCGGCGATGAAGGAGGACGGCGTCAACATCTGGGGCGACGGCTCGACCTTCAAGGGCAACGACATCGAGCGCTTCTACCGCTACGGCCTGCTCACCAATCCGGGCCTGAAGATCTACAAGCCCTGGCTCGACCAGCAGTTCATCGACGAGCTCGGCGGCCGCGCCGAGATGTCGGCGTTCATGACCGCCCAGGGCTTCGCCTACAAGATGAGCGCCGAGAAGGCGTACTCGACCGACAGCAACCTGCTCGGTGCCACGCACGAAGCGAAGGATCTCGAGAGCCTCGACAGCGGCATCAAGATCGTCAACCCGATCATGGGCGTGCCGTTCTGGCGCGACGATTGCGCCGTCAAGGCCGAGAAGGTCGTGGTGCGTTTCGAGGAAGGCCAGCCGGTCGCGCTGAACGGCCAGACCTTCTCCGATCCCGTCGCGCTGTTCCTCGAAGCCAACGCGATCGGCGGCCGTCACGGTCTCGGCATGAGCGACCAGATCGAGAACCGTATCATCGAGGCCAAGAGCCGCGGCATCTACGAGGCGCCGGGCATGGCGCTGTTGCACATCGCCTATGAGCGGCTTGTCACCGGCATTCACAACGAGGACACCATCGAGCAGTACCGCATCAGCGGCATGCGTCTCGGCCGGCTGCTCTATCAGGGCCGCTGGTTCGATTCGCAGGCCTTGATGTTGCGCGAGACCGCGCAGCGCTGGGTCGCGCGCGCCGTCACCGGAGAGGTCACGCTCGAGCTGCGCCGCGGCAACGACTATTCGATCCTCAACACCGAGAGCCCGAACCTCACTTATGCGCCGGAACGGCTCAGCATGGAGAAGGTGGAGGACGCCGCCTTCACGCCGGCCGACCGCATCGGCCAGCTCACCATGCGCAATCTCGACATCGCGGATACGCGGACGAAGCTCGGTCTCTATTCGAAGACCGGTTTGCTCTCGGGCAGCGAAGGCTCGCAGATCTTCAAGCTCGAAAGCGACAAGGGCTGAGGCTCTCGTAGCCCGGATGAGCGAAGCGATATCCGGGACTTTCTCGCCAAGCCGACAGACCCCGGATGTCGCTTCGCTCATCCGGGCTACGAGCGATAGAGAGCGACAAGGGCTAGTGCCGTAGGGTGGGCAAAGCGAAGCGTGCCCACCATCCTTCCACGACCGAGATGATTGGTGGGCATGGCGCTCACGCGCCTTTGCCCACCCTACGATTGCGCGATATGCCGCAACGTCGCGTGTAACAGCGAAAACAAAAATGGCCGGGATCGCTCCCGGCCATTTGCATTTGTATGTGCGGTTACCGCGGCGGCGCGGTGCCGGGCGGGGGCGGCGGCAGCGAGGCCTGGCCGCCGTTGAGCAGCGGCGTGATGCGGCGGACCGTGACGCGCCGGTTGATCAGGCTCGGTCCCTGCGTCTGCTCCTTCAGGTACTGCTCGCCATAGCCCTGCGACGTCAGGTTCTCCGCGGGCACATTGAACTGCTGCGTCAGCAGTTCGGCCGCGGATTGCGCCCGGCGATCCGACAGCGACAGATTGTCGACCTCGTTGCCGACCGCATCGGTGTGGCCCTCGATCAGGAACACCTCGCGCGGGTTGCGCTGAATCGCCTGGTTGAGGCCGTCGGCGATCACCTGCAGCCGGGCCGCCTGGTCCGGCGGGATGGTCCACGATCCCGTCTCGAAGTTGATCGTGTTGACGTCGATGCTCGGCATCTGCATGCGAACATTCGGGCTGTAGCGGATCTCGTCGAGCGAATAACGGCGATCGATCCGCTGCACAGGCGGTGCCTGCATGGTCGCGTAGATCACGTCCGGCGACGCCTCCTGCGCGTCGACGATGTAGCGATCGTAGGGGATGTTCACGACCGGCGGCGGCACGTCGACATAGAAGCCGCCGACCGACCGCGGATCGCGGTAGCTGTTGTCGATGATGACGATCTCGCGCCCGCCGGGATCCCTGCGGATTCGTCGCAGCAGCGAACCGTCCGGGCCGACCACGGTGATCACCTCGCTGCCATCGGGACGGATCACGACGGTGCGGGTTTCGCCGCCGACAGTGTCGGTGCGGATATCGCGGGCGCCGTAGCGGAAGCGATAGAGATCGTTGCCGCGGACATAGGCCTGCCCGCCGGGATCGCGGATGATGATGCGGTCCGGCTCGTTGTAGATGGTGCGGCCGCCTTCGACGACCTCGCGCCGCTGGTTGTGGAGGTCGGCGATGGTCGCGCCGATCACCGCACCGGCCACCACGCCCGCACCGATCGCGAGCGGCGTCAGGTCACGCTGCGGCGGGCGCGGCGGCGGCGGCAAGGGTGCTGCGACCGTTGGCGCGGCCTGGAAGGCCGGCGCAACCGTGGGCGGACGGTATTGGGCCCGGTTGGGCGGTGGCGTAGCAGCGGCGGAGCCGGGGACGACCGTCGGAGCTGCAGCGCCGGCAGGCGCCGCGGGCCGGGGCGGCAGGGCGCCGGCCTGGGGCGGCGCAGCTGGAGTTCCGGCAGCGGGTGCGCCGGCAGGAGGCGTTGCACCCTGTTGGCCAGGAGTTGGCGTCGCCGTCGGGGCTGGAGTCGCGCCGGGAGCTGGGGTCGCGCCGGGAGCCGGAGTCGCCGATCCCGGACGTCCGGCCGGTGGCGCAGCGGCGCCACCGGGGGCCGGCGTTGCCGTTGGAGCGGGCGTAGCACCGGGGGCTGGCGTTCCCGCCGCCGGAGGCGCGCCGGGACGGGCGCCGGGCGGCGGTGCGCCGGGGCGGCCAGCCGGCGGTGCGCCGGGCGTGCTGCCCGGAGCCGGCGTTGCGGTCGGCGCAGGTGTCGCGGTCGGTGCGGGTGTTGCAGTCGGAGCAGGAGTGGCTGCCGGCGCAGGCGAACCCGGGCGGGCCGCAGGTGCACCGGTTGAAGGGGCCGCGGGCGTCGCCGTAGGCGCGGGCCGCACCGAGGGTGCCGCTGCAGGAGGCGGCGGAGGAGTTGGAGTCGGGTGCGCGGCAGCCGGAGGCGGTGCCGGCGGCGTCGGTCGTGCTGCAGGTGGGGCCGGAGGCGGTGCCGGCGGTGTTGGCGCCGGACGTGCCGCGGGCGGCGCTGGCGGCGGCGGTGTCGGTGCGTGCTGTTGCGGCGCCGCGGCCGGAGGCGGCGACGGCTGCTTCGGAGCGGCAGGCGGCGGGGGTGGCGGCGGCGGAGCCGGACGGGCCGCAGGAGGCGGCGGCGGTGGAGGCGGTGCTGCCGGTCGCGGCGGCGCGGCAGCCGGCGGAGGCGCAGCGGGCGGGTGGGGCGGAGCCGCGGCGGGCGGCGGTGCGGCCGGGCGCGCGGGCGCGGCAGGCGGCGTGGCCGCAGGCGGGCCCTTCGGCGGCTGCTTCGGTTTTCCGTCAGGGCCGGTCTCTTGCGACGGAGCCGGCTGCGCCTGCGCGACCACGAGCGGCGAAGCGCTTTGCGCATGCGATGCAGTGTTGGCCAATTGCATCGCGGTGAGAGCCGTCGTCGCAAGCAGCACGAAACGAAGGTTGGTCATGGTGGTGAACTTCCCCGGAAGGTTCTTTGACGAAGTGGTTGGGATGAACAGCTACGCGTTAGGCCGCATTGTGGCGGGCGAAGCGGTCGCGGCCCGATTTATTTCTGCACGCAAATCATCTCACTATGGCGACGTTCATTGCGCATTCAGACGCTCCTTGCAATCGCCTCACATGTGATGCTTCGCCTCATATGCGATTGCGCGGCGGCATTGCGTCCGTCGCAGGATTGGGCGTGAGCGGACCATTCGGCCCGCGCGATGGAATCTCCTCAGGCACGTGGCCCGGCAGTTCGTCGGGCCGCGGTGATTCGCCGGGCTCGCGCACCGGCGGCGTGATATCGGGTTGCGGATTGCCCGGCGGAATTCCCGGCGGCGGCTCGGTCGGAGTGCCCGGTGTCGACGGTGGAATCTCGGGCGGTTCGATCGGCATCGGCATCACCGAGATCGTTGTCCAGAGAATGATAACGACGATGCCGTGCCGATGTTCCGCCTCGCATCGTTTCGAAGTGCGCCCCTATTCGGGCAGATGGCAGACGGCCTCGATGTTGTGGCCATCGGGATCGAGCACGAACGCGCCATAATAGTTCGCGTGATAATGCGGACGGAGCCCGGGCGGCCCGTTGTCGCGTCCTCCGGCTGCCATCGCCGCCTTGTAGAAGGCATCCACGGTGGCGCGGTCCTTGGCGGCGATCGCGATGTGCACCGGCTTGTTCATGGCACCTTCGCCGCCGAACCATAAATCCGGCTTGCCGTCGGCGCCGAATCCGGCCGCCGCAGCGTGACCGGTCTGCTCCGCCGTGACCTCCATGATCAGGCCGTAGCCGAGCGGGGCCAGCGCCTTCGCATAGAACGCTTTCGCGCGCTCATAGTCGGAGACAGAGAAACCCAGATGGTCGATCATCACAACCTCCGTTGTTCGTTCCCGTCAGCGCGACAGGAACGTATTGCTGCGTGTCTTGCGCGCGATCGTAAAGCCGCGCGCGACCATGTCGGCAATACAATCCTGCTGCCACTCGTTTTGTGACAGATGCTCGATCACCACCGCGCGCGGCCACAGCGATTGCGGGGCGTCGCGGAAGAAGCCGATCAGCACGCGGTCCTCAAAGCCCTCGACGTCGATCTTGAGCGAATCGACTTGGCCGACGCCGGCCTCACCGAGAATGCGCATCAAGCGCAGAGACGGCACCTTGATGGCATCCGCGCTGGCCGCGCCGGTCACGACATGCGTGGCGCCGAGATTGCCGCCGCCGCTCTCGATCATCAGCTCGCCATCGCGCTCGCCTGCCGCGGCCTGCACCAGGCGCACCTGCGTCGCCTTCGATGCGGCATGGTTGAAGGAGAGCCGTCCGAAGGTCAGCGGATGCGGCTCGATCGCGACCACCTTGCCGGTGGGGCCGACCTGCCGCGCCATCACCAGCGCAAACGTGCCGACATTGGCGCCGACGTCGACGAACACGCCGCCAGCAGGCGTGTGCTGGCGCAGGAAGTCGAGCTCGTCGAGATTGTAGTCGGGATTGAACAGCGCGCCGCGCTCGGTCGCGCTGCCCTGGTGATAGAAGCGGAACGAGGCGCCCTGATACTGCACATCGATCGGGCCGTCGCGCAGCAGATTGACCAGCCGCGACAGCCACGGACGGAACGCGCCGCGCTTCAGCCCCGATCGCGTCGCGAGGCTGATGATCGCGGCCTGCGCCGCATTCGGCGCAAACGCGCCAAACGGCGCAGACGAAGAGGCATTGTCGGGCGTCAAGCAGCAGATCCTCGTTGCAAGCGGCGCATGCATAGCCGGTTTTGGCGAGGACTCCAATCTTCACGAAAGGTCCGTAGCCCGGAAGGAGCGCAGCGAAATCCGGGATTCTCGCCGCACGGATAAACCTTCCCGGATTGCGCTGCGCTCCATCCGGGCTACAGGCCGCGTGCCTCACGCCGCCTTCTTCGGCGCCTTCCGCTGCCTCAGGAATCGCCCGAGCAGCCTGCGCCGGCCCTTGCGCGGGATCAGGTCGACGTCGCTGACGAGCTTGGCGCCGCCCTTGCGGCGCTCCAGCACGATCTTGCGGCTGTGAAAGGCTTCCAGCTCGACGCGATGCGCGACGCTGACGATGGTCGCCTTCGGCAGCTCGTCGGTGACCATCTTCATCATCTTGTCCTGGCTTTTCTCGTCGAGCGCCGAGGTCGCTTCATCGAGCACGACAATGTCGGGCATGTGCAGCAGCAGCCGCGCGAAGGCGAGGCGCTGCTTCTCGCCGCCCGACAGCGTCTGGTCCCACGGTCCCTCCTCCTCGATCTTCTCCTTGAGATGATCGAGGCCGACCTTGTGCAGGGCTTCCCCGATCTCCCCGACGGTCCAATCCTCTTCGGCGCCGGGATAGGCGACGGCGCGGCGCAGCGATCCGGAGGGCACATAAGGCCGCTGCGGCAGCATGAACAGCCGCCGGTCGGGATGGAAATTGACGCTGCCGCCGCCCCACGGCCATAGCCCCGCAATAGCGCGCACCAGCGTGCTCTTGCCGGTGCCGGATTCGCCGGCGACCAGCAGCCGCTCGCCGGGCTCGATCACCACCTCGGTCTCGCCCACCACCGCGGTGCCGTCATCGAGCGTGACGGAGAGATCGTGCAGCTCCAGCATCGCCTCGTTGCGCGTCTCGCCGCGCTTGATGCGGCCGAGGCCGTCGCCCTGCTCGGCACGTTCGAGGCCGTCGAGCGACATCATCAGCGAGGCGATGCGGCTCGCGCAGGCGTTCCAGTCGGCGAGCCGCGGATAATTGTCGACCAGCCAGCCGAACGCGCTCTGCACGATGGTGAAGGCGGAGGCTGCCTGCATCACCTGCCCCAGCGTCATGCTGCCGTCGAGGAATTTTGGCGCGCAGAGCAGCAGCGGTACGACCGGTGCGACGAGGCCCGATCCCTGCGACACCAGCGTCGTGCGCATGTGTTGCCCTGCGAGCCGCGCCCATTGCCGCAAGACGCTGGTGAAATTGCGGTCGAGGCCGTCGCGCTCCTCCTCTTCGCCGCCGAGCAGTGCGATGCTTTCGCCGTTCTCGCGCACGCGCGTCAGCGTGTAGCGGAAATCGGCCTCGGCCTGGTTCTTGTCCTCCGAGACCTGCACGAAGCGCCGGCCGATCACCACGATCGAGCCGGATGCGATCGCGGCGTAGAGGATGGCGGCGATCACGAGGAAACCGGGAATGGTGATGGATGCGCCGCCGAGCGTGACGGTGAGCGCGCCGCCGATGGTCCAGAGCACGACGATGAAGGTCGCGGCCGACAGCAGCGCCGATGTGACGCCGGCGAGGAAATCGACCGGCGCATCGGTCGCGATGCGCAAGTCCTCCCCAATCCGGTATTCCGGATTCTCGTGGTCGCCGCCGACGAGGTTGAGCTGGTAGTAGCGCCCGTTCGTGAGCCAGCGCGTCAGCACGCTGCTGGTGAGCCAGGCCCGCCAGCGCCGCTGGATGCCCATGCGCGCGAACACCTGCGCCACGCCGAGCACGATGCTGCCGATCGCGAGCGGGAAGAACACTGCTGCGAGATGGAAGACGCTTGTCGCGTCGCGCTTCTCGATCGCGTCGAAGATCGCGCGATTCCAGACGTTGATGCCGTACTGAAAACCAACGGTGAGGACGATCAGCATGCCGAGGCCGATCGAGAACGGCCAGGCGAGGCGGTCGCCGCTGCGGCCCCAGAAGCCGCGTGCGCTGATCCAGAACCGGGTCAGCAGGTAATCCTTGCGGGCCTGTTCGGCCTCTTCGGGAGAGAGCTCGGGATCGGGTTCGAGCACCTCGGGCGGCGGCGGAGCCACCTCGTCGCCGCTCTCGCCTTTGAGCTCGACAATGGGTGGCGTCTTGTCCTGGTCGCGCTTCCCGGCTGGCTTTTGCATGGCCGGACAACGCGAGAAAAATCAGCCGGTTCCCGTCAGTTCCCGAATACCCTATTCGGCGGCGCCGCCGCGCACCCGCCGCAGCCGCGCGGCCCGGTGCAGCACGCGCGACAGCTCCTCGACCGAATAGGGCTTTTGCACGAGATCGAAACCGAGGCTGCCTTCCTGGGACAGCGCCTGGCTATAGCCGGTGGTCAGCACCACCGGCACGCCGACGCCGCGATCGCGGATCGCCCGCGCCAGATCGAGCCCGGTCATCCCGGGCATCACGATGTCGGAGAACACGACATCGAAACGATCCGCGTCCACGACAAGCTCGGCGAGCGCATCGGCGGCATTGTCGACCAGCGTGATGCTGTAGCCGAGCGCAGTGAGACCATCGGCGGCGAAATTGGCGAGCTCGATATTGTCCTCGACCAGCAGCACCGACATGCCGCTGCCGGCCACCGCAGGTGCGGTGTTCGGCGCCTGCTGCTGCGGCAAGAGGTCCGGGGGCACGCGTGGGAGATAGAGCGAGAAGGTGCTGCCCTGGCCGACTTCGCTCGTCACCGTCACCTCGCCGCCGGATTGCCGGGCGAAACCGAACACCTGGGACAGGCCAAGGCCGGTGCCGTGGCCGACCTGCTTGGTGGTGAAGAACGGCTCGAAGATCCGCCCGAGCCGCGCGGCCGGAATGCCGACGCCGGTGTCGCTGACGATCACGCCGACGAAGCCAAGGCTTCCCGGGACATGACTGTACGAGACGTGCGCCAGCGTGTCCGGAATGGTCGTCGCCGCCGCTACGGTGAAGCTGATCCTGCCCTTGCCCTGCATGGCATCACGCGCATTGGTCGCCATGTTGATCAGCGCGGTCTCGAACTGGCTGGCATCGGCATTGACGAGGCACGGCTCCGCCGGCAGCCGCATCGCGATCTCGATGGCGGGGCCAAGCAGCGTGGCGAGCATGTCGTGCAGCGACTGCAATCGCTCGCCGACGTCGAACACTTCCGGTTTCAGGGTCTGGCGCCGCGCGAAGGCGAGCAGCTGCGAGGTCAGCTTGGCTGCGCGCGCCACCGAGTCGGCAATCGCCGTGATGTAGCGCTGCCGTCGCTCCTCGCTTAGCTGCGGGCGGTTCAACAGATCGACCGAGGCGCGGATCACGGTCAGCAGGTTGTTGAAGTCGTGGGCGACGCCGCCGGTGAGCTGGCCGAGCGCCTCCAGGCGCTGGCTGTGCTTGAGTGCCTCCTCGGCCTCGCGTCGCTTTGCAGCCTCCATCTGCAGATGCTGGGTGCGCCGGAAGGCGAATGCCAGCAGCAGGAACAGCAGCGCGGTGGCGGGAACGCCGAACACCAGATGCTGGCCGATGGTGGCGTACCAGCGCGCCCGGATCGCCGACGTCTCGAAACCCGCGCTGACATAGATCGGATATTCGGCAACGCGCCTGTAGCCGATGCGGCGCTCGATCCCGTCCGACGGCCAGGCGATGGTCATGAGCCCCTGCGCGGGGTGCGCGGCGATCTCGCGGCCGACCGGTCCGCCCGGATCGAGCCGGAGGTCACGGTCGAGCCGCGGGAAATGCGCCACCACCACGCCGTCGGTGCGACCCATCGCGAAGAAGCTGCCGGGATCGGAGCCGATCCTGGCGTAGAAGCTCTCGAAATATTCCGGCAGGACGGAAGCCTGGATCACGCCGATGAAGCTGCCGTCGTCGGAGTCGCGGCGGCGGCTCATGCCGAAGAAGCGCGCACCCTGATAGGGCGGACGCGGCGTCAGCGGCATGCCGATGAAGGTGCCGATGCTCTGGTCGACATGGACGTAGAAATAGTCGCGGTCCGCAAAGCCCAGCGCAGGCGGCGGCGAGACGAGGCTGTTGACCAGCGCCTTTCCGTCCGCGTCGAAGATCCAGGCCGATTTCAGCTGCGGCAGCGAATCGGTCAGCCGCTTCAGCCGGCGGTGCAGCACCGCTTCGCGCGCGCGGATGCCGTCGTCGGGAAGGCCGCGCA
This sequence comes from Bradyrhizobium huanghuaihaiense, assembly GCF_025200885.1. Taxonomy (NCBI): domain Bacteria; kingdom Pseudomonadati; phylum Pseudomonadota; class Alphaproteobacteria; order Hyphomicrobiales; family Nitrobacteraceae; genus Bradyrhizobium; species Bradyrhizobium huanghuaihaiense. The sequence goes on from NZ_CP104172.1 coordinate 341,178, forward strand.
CGACCTCGTTGAGCTCGGACAGGCTGCGGTCGATGGTCTCGAACACCTTGAGCGCATGCTCATGCGCCACATCGAGCGTGCGCTCGATCTCGCGGTCGGCGATGTCCCTGGTCGAGGTGTAGGAGATCGTGGAGGCGATCGCGAACAGCGCAATCGGCAGTGCCAGGGATGCAACCATCATCCACTGCAAAAGCCTCAGCGAATTGCGTTGCGCTCCCTGCACGGTCGCTCCGGTCCCTGGACCGAAGAGCTTACTTGAATTTCCCGCCGGGAAGGAAGCGGCTTGTCGCGATAATCCTGGGTTGTATTCCGTCGAATCGCCCGCCACGCGCGTTGTGGCAAATTCTACTCAAACTGACGTCGATCGTGGCATGCCCCCGCCGCGCCGGCCGGGGGCCGTGGCATGAACGATGCTAGATCTGCCGCTCGACCATCTTGAGCTTCAGCTCGGCGATGGCTTCCGCCGGGTTGAGGCCCTTCGGGCACGCCTTGGCGCAGTTCATGATGGTGTGGCAGCGATAGAGCCGGAACGGATCCTCGAGATTATCGAGACGCTCGCCGGTGGCCTCGTCGCGGGAATCGGAGACCCAGCGGTTGGCCTGCAGCAGCGCGGCGGGACCGAGATAGCGGTCGCTGTTCCACCAATAGCTCGGGCACGAGGTCGAGCAGCAGGCGCACAGGATGCACTCGTAGAGGCCGTCGAGCTTCTCGCGATCCTCGTGGCTCTGGCGCCATTCCTTCTGCGGCGTCGGCGAGGTCGTCTTCAGCCACGGCTCGACCGAGGCGTACTGCGCGTAGAAGTTCGTCAGGTCGGGGACGAGGTCCTTCACCACCGGCTGGTGCGGCAGCGGGTTGATCTTGACCGCGCCGTCCTTGACGTCGTGCATCGAGCGGGTGCAGGCCAGCGTGTTCTGGCCGTCGATGTTCATGGCGCAGGAGCCGCAGACGCCTTCGCGGCAGGAGCGGCGGAAGGTCAGCGACGGGTCGATGTGGTTCTTGATCCAGATCAGGCCGTCCAGCACCATCGGACCGCAATCATGGGTGTCGACGTAATAGGTGTCGACGCTCGGATTCTTGCCGTCGTCAGGATTCCAGCGATAGACCTTGAACTCGCGGAGCTCGGTCGCGCCCGCAGGCTTCGGCCAGGTCTTGCCGCCGGTGATCTTGGAGTTCTTCGGAAGTGCGAATTCAACCATTTCGATAGGGCCTTCGCTGTTCGATCAGTACACGCGCGCCTTCGGCGGGATGTACTGCACGTCGTTGGTCATGGTGTAGTTGTGAACCGGGCGATACTCGATCTTGACCTTGCCGGCATCGTCCAGCCAGGCCAGCGTGTGCTTCATCCAGTTCTTGTCGTCGCGCTCGGAGAAGTCCTCGCGGGCGTGAGCGCCGCGGCTCTCGGTGCGGTTGGCGGCCGAGTTCATCGTCACCACCGCCTGCGAGATCAGATTGTCGAACTCCAGCGTCTCGACGAGGTCCGAATTCCACACCAGCGAGCGGTCGGACACGGCGATGTCGGTGATGCCGCTGTGGACCTTCTGGATCAGGTTCTGGCCCTCGCTCAGGACTTCGCCGGTACGGAACACCGCGCAGTTGTTCTGCATCACGTGCTGCATGCCTTCGCGCAGCTTCGCGGTCGGCGTGCCGCCGGAGGCGTAGCGATAATGGTCGAGACGGCCGAGCGCGAGCTCGGCCGAGTTCGCCGGCAGCTCCGGCTGCTTGGCGTTGGGCGTGAGCTTCTCGGCGAGACGGAGCGCGGCGGCGCGGCCGAACACGACGAGATCGATCAGCGAGTTGGAGCCGAGGCGGTTGGCGCCGTGCACGGAGACGCAGGCGGCTTCGCCGATCGCCATCAGGCCCGGAATGATGGCGTTGTCGTCGCCGTCCTTCTTGGTCAGCACTTCGCCGTGATAATTCGTCGGGATGCCGCCCATGTTGTAGTGCACGGTCGGCACGATCGGGATCGGCTCGCGCGTCACGTCGACATTGGCGAAGATCTTGGCGGATTCGGAGATGCCCGGCAGGCGCTCGGCGAGCACCGCGGGATCGAGATGGTCGAGATGAAGGAAGATGTGGTCCTTCTTCTTGCCGACGCCGCGTCCCTCGCGGATCTCGATGGTCATCGCGCGCGAGACGACGTCGCGCGAAGCGAGGTCCTTCGCGGAAGGCGCGTAGCGCTCCATGAAGCGCTCGCCCTCGGAGTTGACGAGATAGCCGCCTTCGCCGCGGGCGCCCTCGGTAACGAGACAGCCCGAGCCGTAGATGCCGGTCGGGTGGAACTGCACGAACTCCATGTCCTGCATCGGCAGGCCGGCGCGCAGCACCATGCCGCCGCCGTCGCCGGTGCAGGTGTGCGCCGAGGTGCAGGAGGCGTAGGCGCGGCCGTAGCCGCCGGTGGCGAGAATCACGGTCTGGGCGCGGAAGCGGTGCAGCGTGCCGTCGTCGAGCTTGAGCGCGATGACGCCGCGGCAGGTGCCCTGGTCGTCCATGATCAGGTCGATGGCGAAGAACTCGATGAAGAACTCGGCCGCATGGCGCAGCGACTGGCCGTACATCGTGTGCAGCATGGCGTGGCCGGTGCGGTCGGCGGCGGCGCAGGTGCGCTGCGCCTGGCTCTTGCCGAACTCGGTGGTCATGCCGCCGAACGGACGCTGGTAGATCTTGCCGTCCTCGGTGCGCGAGAACGGCACGCCCCAATGCTCGAGCTCGTAGACCGCGTCGGGCGCGTTGCGCACCATGTATTCGATCGCGTCCTGGTCGCCGAGCCAGTCCGACCCCTTCACGGTGTCGTACATGTGCCAGCGCCAGTCGTCCTTGTGCATGTTGCCGAGCGAAGCCGAGATGCCGCCCTGCGCCGCGACCGTGTGCGAGCGGGTCGGAAACACTTTTGTGATGCAGGCGGTGCGGAGGCCGGCCTCGCCGCAGCCGACCACGGCGCGCAGGCCTGCGCCGCCGGCGCCGACCACGACGACGTCATAGGTGTGGTCTTCGATCGGATAGGCTTTGCCGTTGGTGGCGGGAGCGCTGTTGCCCGTGCCATTGGTCGCATTGGCCATGGGTTACACTCCGGATGACAGTTGGAGAATCGCGTAGATCGAGGCGAGTGCGACCGCGATCGAGAAGAAATTGTTGAGCATGATCGCGGTGAGCTTCAGCTTCTCGTTGTGAACGTAGTCCTCGATCACGACCTGCATGCCGATCTTCATGTGCCAGACGCTGGCGACGATGAAGAGCATCATGATGACGGCGATCGGCAGCGAGCCGAGGATCTGCTTGGCGCCGGCCTGGTTGCGGCCGAGCGTCATCATGATGATCACCAGCACCGGGATCATCAGCAGCGTCATCGCCACCGCCGTGAGGCGCTGGCGCCAGAAGTCGGACGTGCCGGAATGCGCGGCGCCGAGATTGCGGACGCGGCCGAGCGGGGTGCGCATGCTGCGCTTGGGCGAATCAGCTGTGCTCATCGTCCGCCTCCGATCGCGTAGGCGATGATCCAGATCAGCACCGTCAGAACGATGCCGCCGATCGCTGCGCCCCAGGTCAGCGCTTCGCGCTCATTGGCCTTGAAGCCGTAGCCGAGGTCCCAGACGAAGTGCCGGATGCCGCTCAGCATATGGTGCATCAGCGCCCAGGTGTAGCCGAACACGATCAGGCGGCCGATGATGCTGCCGGTGAAGGCCTGGACATGGGCATAGGCGGCGGGGCCGGAGGCCGCCGCGATCAGCCACCAGGCCAGCAGCAGGGTTCCGACGTAAAGGGCGATACCGGTGGCGCGATGGACGATGGACAGCGCCATCGTCAGCGTCCAGCGGTAGACTTGCATGTGTGGTGAAAGCGGTCGTTCGATCCGTGCGGTCATGGGCTTTTGATGTTGTATGGCGGCCTTGAGGGCGCGCGCGGGGATCGCGAAAGGTCGGCTCTATTTACGGAGTCGATTTCGCCTGCGCAATCACCAAATCGCCATAAATCGAACGCCGGTTCAGCTCTACAGCCTTGATGAAACAAGGCCAATCAGGGGCTTGGTATACCAGACCCTCGGTCCGCCAATGAAGAACAGAACTCAAATTCACTGTTTTAGAAGGGGCCGGGCGCGTTGAAATTACTATTGGAACACCTCTAAACGGACCATGCCGTCCAAACCGGGCAGAGATCGGCCAAAGGCGTCGCCAGCCTTAATTCTCCCCGCGGCAAACCTCCTCCTCACGAGCCAATTTCATCCGCTCCGGATATGCGCACCCTGCATTCCACCCCAGCCGCGGGGCGCTGCGTGTCGACCGCGCGAATCAGATCGCTTACAGCTTGGCACGCAGCCAACTCCGGACGCACGTTTCGGAGGCGCTGCGACCAGTCGCCGGGGCGGGTCAGGGTGATTCCAGGTCTTGATATCAAGGAGATCGTCGAGCTCGCGCTGCTGCTGATCGCAACCGGCGCGCTTTCGGGATTCCTGGCCGGCGTGTTCGGCATCGGCGGCGGCGCTATCCTCGTGCCGGTGTTCTACGAATGCTTCCGCATTGCCGGCGTGCCGCTCGAGGTGCGGATGCCGCTCTGCGTCGGCACCTCGCTCGCCGTGATCATCCCAACCTCGATCCGCTCGTTCCAGGCGCATTACAAGCGCGGCGCCGTCGATATGTCGATCCTGCGCGTCTGGTGGCTGCCGATCGTGATCGGCGTCGTCTCGGGGAGCGTCGTCGCGCGCTACGCGCCGGAGCGGCTGTTCAAGATCGTGTTCGTCTGCGTCGCGTGGTCGGCCGCGGCGCGCCTCATCTTCGCGCGCGAGGGCTGGAAGTTCGGCGACGATCTGCCGAGGGGCCCGCTGATGCGCGTCTACGGCTTCTGCGTCGGCATTCTGTCGACCTTGATCGGCATCGGCGGCGGCCTGTTCTCGAATCTGCTGATGACCTTCTACAGCCGCCCGATCCACCAGGCGGTCGCGACCTCGTCGGCGCTTGCGGTGCTGATCTCGATCCCCGGCGCGCTCGGCTACATCTATGCCGGCTGGCCGGCGGCGGCGACCTATCCCGGCATTGCAGCGCTGCAGATCCCCTTCGCGCTCGGCTACGTCTCGCTGATCGGCGCCGTGCTGGTGATGCCGATGAGCCTCGTCACCGCGCCACTCGGTGTGAAAGCCGCGCATGCGATGTCGAAGCGGACGCTGGAGGCCGCGTTCGGGTGTTATCTGTTTATCGTGGGCAGCAGGTTCGTGATGAGCCTCGTAGGCGGGCAGTGAGCGCGCCACATACTCCGTCATTGCGAGCGAAGCGAACCAATCCAGAATCTTTCCGCGGCGCCAGTCTGGATCGCTTCGTCGCAAGAGCTCCTCGCAATGACGAGGCGAGAGAGCGGGGCCCTTCTCACTTCTTCGCGTAAATATCCTTGTACGTATCCCGCAGCACGTTCTTCTGCACCTTGCCCATCGTGTTGCGCGGCAGCTCGTCGACGACGAAGACGCGCTTGGGCATCTTGAACTTGGCGAGCCGCCCATCGAGAGCCTTCAGCACCGAGGCCTCGCTGACGTCGGCGCCCTTGTTGCAGACCAGCACCGCGGTGACGCCCTCGCCGAAATCGGCATGCGGCACGCCGATCACGGCGGATTCGACCACGCCCGGCATGGCGTCGATCTCGCTTTCGATCTCCTTGGGGTAGACGTTGAAGCCGCCGGAGATCACGAGATCCTTGCCGCGGCCGAGAATGTGGACGTAGCCCTTGTCGTCGATCTTGCCGAGGTCGCCGGTGATGAAGAAGCCGTCGGGCCGGAATTCCGACTTGGTTTTCTCCGGCATGCGCCAGTAGCCCTTGAAGACGTTCGGGCCCTTCACCTCGATCATGCCGATCTCTTCGCGCGGCAATTCCTTGCCGGTCTCGGGTTCGGTGACGCGAACGGAGACGCCGGGAAGGGGGAAGCCGACTGCGCCGGGCACGCGTTCGCCGTCATACGGGTTCGACGTGTTCATGTTGGTTTCGGTCATGCCGTAGCGCTCGAGCACCGCATGACCCGTGCGCGCCGACCATTCGCGATGGGTGTCGGCGAGCAGCGGCGCGGAGCCGGAGATGAACAGCCGCATGTGCTTGGTGGTCTCGTGCGACAGCGCCGCGTTCTGCAGCAGGCGGGTGTAGAAGGTCGGCACGCCCATCAGCACCGTGGCGCGCGCCATCAGCTTGACGATGAGGTCCGGATCAAGCTTGGGCAGGAAGATCATCGACGCCCGCGAGAACAGCGTCACGTTGGTCGCCACGAACAGGCCGTGGGTGTGGTAGATCGGCAGCGCGTGGATCAGCACGTCCTTGTCGGTGAAGCGCCAGTAGCCGACCAGCGAGAGCGAGTTCGACGCGAGATTGTCGTGCGTCAGCATCGCGCCCTTGGAGCGGCCGGTCGTGCCCGAGGTGTAGAGGATCGCGGCGAGATCGTCGTTTTCGCGCGGCACCGTCGTAAACTCGCTGCTCGCCTTGTCGGCGGCTTCCGTCAGCGAGCCCTTGCCGTCAGCGCCGAGCGTTTCGACCTTGGCCTTCACCTTGGCGGCGATCGGCGCGAGCCCTTCCGCCTTGGAGGGATCGCAGACCACCAGCGACGGCTCGGCATCGCCGATGAAGTAGTCGAGCTCGTTCAGCGTATAGGCGGTGTTCAGCGGCAGATAGACCGCGCCGGCCCGCACGGTCGCCAGATACAGCACGATGTTGGCGACGGATTTCTCCACCTGCACGGCGACGCGGTCACCCGGCTTCACGCCGCGCGCAACCAGCACGTTTGCCATTTGGCCTGCCCGCGCGACCAGATCGCCATAGCTGATATGGGCGCCGTCCTGCGTCTCGATCGCGAGGCGTTTGGGATCGTCGAGGCCGTCGAACAGGCGGGAAAACAGGTTGGCGTTGGCTGCGTGGTTCATGCAAGATTTCCTCGACCGCAAGACTGACAAGGCCGGTCAAAACCGAGGGCTGGATTAGCAAAAACCGCCCCAATGAAGCAACGGAGACAGTTTGCATGTCAAAAAACGGGAAACGCGTGGCCTGGGTGACGGGCGGCGGCAGCGGGATCGGGGAGGCCGGCGCCGAGGCGCTTGCGGCTGACGGCTGGACGGTGGTGGTCTCGGGCCGCCGCAAGGACGCCCTGGATACCGTGGTTGCGAAGATCACGGGGGCGGGCAGGGCAGCCGAGGCGATCGCGCTGGACGTGTCTGACGCCGCCGACGCCCAGAAGGCGGCGGATCAGATCGTCGCGAAGCACGGCCGCATCGACCTCCTGGTCAACAATGCCGGTATCAATGTTCCCAAGCGCAGCTGGAAGGACATGGAACAGGAGGGCTGGGACAAGCTCGTCCAGGTCAATCTCAACGGTGTGCTCTATTGCATGCGCGCGGTGCTGCCGACGATGCGCAAGCAGCAGGACGGATCGATCATCAACGTCTCCTCCTGGGCCGGCCGCCACGTCTCGAAGATGCCGGGCCCGGCCTACACCACCACCAAGCATGCGGTGCTGGCGCTGACCCATTCCTTCAACATGGATGAATGCGTCAACGGCCTGCGCGCCTGCTGCCTGATGCCGGGCGAGGTGGCGACACCGATCCTCAAGCTGCGCCCGGTGGTGCCGAGCGAGGCGGAGCAGGCCAGGATGCTGCAGCCCGAAGACCTCGGCCGCACCATCGCCTTCATCGCCTCGATGCCGCCGCGCGTCTGCATCAACGAGCTGCTGATCAGCCCGACGCATAATCGCGGATTCATCCAGACGCCGCTGAGCAGGGATTGATGGCCCGTAGCCCGGATGGAGCGAAGCGCAATCCGGAACAGTTCGATCCGCACGCGAGAACCCCGGATTACGCTACGCTCCATCCGGGCTACTCCCCGTCATTGCGAGCGAAGCGAAGCAATCCAGAAATGTGTCCGCGGTGACAGTCTGGATTGCTTCGTCGCTTCGCTCCTCGCAATGACGGTGCGGATGCACCCCCACGAACATCCCCCCGCATATTTTCACGCATCACAAAGAATTTTTCCCCGAAACCGCATCGCAAACCCTCCCGTAGTTCGGTCCAACGACGGCGCTGCTGCTTCACGCCAAGGGGTCGCAAGCACCGTTGTTGCCCAACTCAAGCGCCGGCCGTCGCCGGCTCAATTCAATCGGGAGACTCTCCATGTCGAAGCGCATTGCCTATCTCGCTGCCGCCGCCTTCAGCGCCCTCGCCATCACCGCGACCGTCGTCGCACCTGTGCGTGCCGAGGAAAAGACCGTCATGGTCGGCGGCGCCGCGATGTTCCCGTCCAAGAACATCGTGCAGAACGCGGTCAACTCGAAGGACCACACCACGCTGGTCGCGGCGGTGAAGGCGGCCGGCCTCGTGCCGACCTTGGAAAGCAAGGGCCCGTTCACGGTGTTCGCGCCGACCAACGCCGCCTTCGGCAAGCTGCCGGCCGGCACCGTCGACAGCCTGGTCAAGCCTGAGAACAAGGCGACGCTGACCAAGATCCTCACCTACCATGTCGTGCCCGGCAAGCTCGAGGCCTCCGACCTCACCGACGGCAAGAAGCTGAAGACCGCCGAGGGCGAGGAGCTGACGGTCAAGAAGATGGACGGCAAGACCTGGATCGTCGACGCCAAGGGCGGCACCTCGATGGTGACGATCACCAACGTCAACCAGTCGAACGGCGTCATCCATGTGGTCGACACCGTGCTGATGCCGGCGACGTAACACCGCGGACCCCTGTTTCATCCCCCGAACAGAGTGCTTTGCGATGGCGAGCCGGGGGTGCCCGGCTCGCTTTTTTGTGACCAGCATAGCCTTCGGGCATCGATTCGATGGCCAACGGGGCGTAACGAAAGCGGACGCATCGGCGTATATTCGGTGTCACACGACGTTCAGGACGGAACCACCATGGCGAGCCTCACAGTCACCGACGAGCAGGTCAGGTCCACCCCGACCAAAGTGATCCAGCCGGCCTGGGTCCGCGTCATGCATTGGATCAACGCCCTCGCCATGATCCTGATGATCCTGTCGGGCTGGCAGATCTACAACGCCTCGCCGCTGTTCGGCTTCAGCTTCCCGCGTGAGTACACGCTCGGCGGCTGGCTCGGCGGCGGCCTGCTCTGGCATTTTGCGGCGATGTGGCTGCTGATGATCAACGGTCTCGCCTATCTCATCACCGGTTTTGCCACCGGCCGCTTCCGGAAAAAGCTGCTGCCGATCACGCCATCAGGCGTGCTGCATGACGTCAGGGCTGCCCTGACCTTCAAGCTCGGCCATGACGACCTCACGGTCTACAATTACGTGCAGCGCCTGCTCTATGCCGGCATCATCGTGGTCGGCGTGCTGATCGTGCTCTCCGGCCTTGGGATGTGGAAGCCGGTGCAGCTCTATTATCTCGTGATGCTGTTCGGCGACTATCCGACCGCGCGCTACGTGCACTTCTTCTGCATGGCCGCGATCTGCGTCTTCCTCGTCATTCACGTCCTGCTCGCGCTGCTGGTGCCGAAGAGCCTGCGCGCGATGATCATCGGGCGATAGAGCATGATCCGGAAAAGTGGGAACCGGTTTTCCGACAAGATCATGCTCAAAACAGATATGTGAGAATAGCGATGGCTAAGCGTTCATTCCTGATCCCCGGCGTCGACAAGCGGCTGCTCATCAAGGACGCCATCAAGACGATGCCGGATTTTACCCGTCGCCGCTTCATTGCGGGCGGCGCCAGCTTAGGTGCGCTGACGCTGCTGACCGGCTGCGACGTTGTCGACTCGTCCTCGGCCGATACGCTGCTGTCGCAGGTCTCAAAGTTCAACGACGCCGTGCAGGCCTTCATCTTCAATCCCGACGCGCTGGCGCCGACCTTCCCCGAGAGCGCGATCACAAAGCCGTTCCCGTTCAACGCCTATTACGATCTCGACGACGCGCCTGATGTCGATGGCAAAGACTGGAAGCTCGAGGTGCGCGGCCTCGTCGACAACAAGAAATCGTGGACGCTGGACGAGCTCTACAAGCTGCCGCAGGTGACGCAGATCACGCGTCACATCTGCGTCGAGGGCTGGAGCGCGATCGGCAGCTGGACCGGCACGCCCTTGCGCGATTTCCTCAAACTGATCGGCGCCGACACGCGCGCGAAATATGTCTGGTTCCAGTGCGCCGACAAGGATGGCTACAACTCGCCGCTTGACATGCGCAGCGCGCTGCATCCGCAGACGCAGATGACGTTCAAATACGCGAACGAGATCCTGCCGCGTGCCTACGGCTTCCCAATGAAGATCCGCGTGCCGACAAAACTCGGCTTCAAGAACCCGAAATACGTGGTCTCGATGGAAGTCACCAACGACTACAAGGGCGGCTACTGGGAAGACCAGGGGTATAATTCGTTTAGTGGGAGCTAGCTCCGCGGAGTTAACCCAATCGTCGTCCCGGCGAAGGCCGGGACCCATAACCACAGGGAGTGGTTTGGTGAAGACTCGTTGTTCGGTACACCTACCTTTCGCGCTCGAGAGATCACGCGGTATGGGTCCCGGCCTTCGCCGGGACGACACCGTCTATGCCGAACCTTTCGGCCCCACCTTCCGCTGACACAGCGCCGCCACCGCACCCAGCGCCAGCAATGCCGCCGAGACATTCAGCGCATAGCTCAAGCTCCCCAGCGCATCCGTGATCGCGCCGACCACGATCGGGCCGAGCGTCTGGCCGACGCCGAACGAGATCGTCATCGCCGCGATCGCGGTCGGCCACACCTCGGGCGGATAGTTGAAGCGCACGAAGGCGGTGGTCGAGCCGACCACGGCGAAGAAGGCGACGCCGAACACGATGGCCGACACCGCGAGCCAGGCCGGCGAATGCCCCAGCATCGGCAAGGCGGCACCGAGCGCGTTGGTGCCGAGGATGATGGCAGTGGCGAGCCCGCCGCGGTCGAGCGCCAGCACGCCGCGCCAGGCCCAGGGCGTGACGAAGGCGGACAGGCCGATCAGGCTCCAAAACGCCGCCTGCGCCGCGGCGCCGCCGCCGCCGTCGCGCACATAGGCGATCATGAAGGTCATGTAGGCGATGTAGCCCGCGCCGAACAGGAAATAGCCGGCCAGATAGATCAGCACGGGAAGAATCGCGAAGGCGGCATGGCCGCCTTCCGAGAAACGTATACCGCTTTCGATGCGGATCAGGAACAGCGGGATCGTCATGGCGACGGACAGCAGCGTCAGCGCCCACCACACCAGCCACCACGAGCCCGGCCCGAAATGTTGCAGCGTGAACGGGGCGATCAGTCCCGATGCGAGAATGCCGATGCCGGGTCCGGCATAGAACAGGCTGAGCAGGAAATTGGCCCGCTCGGGGCGCGACTGCGCGATCGCCGCGGCCAGCGCGCCGCCGGCGACGAAGCCGGCCGCGGCGCCGAGGCCCAGCACGAGGCGGGCCAGGCTCAGCGCGACGAAATTGCCTGATAGCGCGCAAGTTGCGAGCGCGGCGACGCAGGCGAGGGTTCCGCCGCGGATCGCGGCCGACCAGCCGACGCGCCGGATCAGCCGGGACGCCACCAGGGCCCCCACGAGATAGCCGACGGCGTTGATGGTGTTCATGAAACCGGCCGCCGAGTAGGACCAGCCGAGGTCCTCCCGCATGTCGGGCAGCACCAGTGCATAGGCAAAGCGGCCGATGCCGAGCCCGACCGTCGCGGCCAGCGACAGGGTCAGGATCAGCCGCGCGGGATGCGCCTCTAGCGGGGGGCGGTCAGGGGCGTGCAAGGGGTAACTCCGGCCTATGCAGTGTGGCAGGCCCCGTCCGCCTTGCACAGCCGCACCCCGGCAATGGTGTCTTGCCAAGCGCGCAACGCCGCTCTAGCACTCCGGCCGAACCGTCATTCCGGGGCGCGCAAAGCGCGAGCCCGGAATCCATAACCACGATCGGGAGTATGGATTCCGGGCCCGCGCCTAAGGCGGCGCGTCCCGGAATGACGAGCTGGTATTGAGAGGAAACGACCATGGCGACCCACAAATTGCTGCTGCTCCCCGGCGACGGTATCGGCCCGGAGGTGATGGGCGAGGTGAAGCGGCTGATCGACTGGCTGAATTCGGCCGGGATCGCCAAATTCGAGACCGACACCGGCCTCGTCGGCGGCTCCGCCTATGACGCCCACAAGGTGTCGATCTCCGAGGGCGACATGGCCAAGGCGCTTGCGGCCGACGCCATCATCTTCGGCGCGGTCGGCGGCCCGAAGTGGGATGCGGTGCCTTACGAGGTGCGCCCGGAAGCCGGCCTCTTGCGCCTGCGCAAGGATCTCGCTTTGTTCGCCAACCTCCGCCCCGCGGTGTGCTACCCGGCGCTGGCGGACGCCTCGAGCCTGAAGCGCGAGGCGGTCGAGGGCCTCGACATCGTCATCGTGCGCGAGCTCACCGGCGGCGTCTATTTCGGCGAGCCCAAGACCATCACCGATCTCGGCAACGGCCAGAAGCGCGCCATCGATACCCAGGTCTACGACACCTATGAGATCGAGCGCATCGGCCGCGTCGCCTTCGAGCTTGCCAGGAAGCGCAAGAACAAGGTGACGTCGATGGAGAAGCGCAACGTCATGAAGTCGGGCGTGCTCTGGAACGAGGTCATGACCCAGATCCACAAGCGCGAATATCCCGACGTCACGCTCGAGCATCAGCTCGCCGATTCCGGCGGCATGATGCTGGTGAAGTGGCCGAAGCAGTTCGACGTCATCGTGACCGACAATCTGTTCGGCGACATGCTGTCCGACATCGCGGCGATGCTCACGGGCTCGCTCGGCATGCTGCCCTCGGCCTCGCTCGGCGAGGTCGACGTCAAGACCAAGAAGCGCAAGGCGCTGTACGAGCCCGTGCACGGCTCGGCGCCCGACATCGCCGGCAAGGGCCTCGCCAACCCGATCGCGATGATCTCGTCCTTCGGCATGGCGCTGCGCTATTCGTTCGACATGGGCGATCTCGCCGACAAGGTCGACGCCGCGATCGCCGCGGTGCTGGCCAGCGGCCTGCGCACCGCCGACATCAAGTCGGAAGGCACCACGGCTGCTTCCACCACGCAGATGGGCGAAGCGATTTTGAAGGAATTGCAGAAGCTGCACGCGTAAGGCTTGCACCGCTCTTGTAGGGTGGGCAAAGCGAAGCGTGCCCACGCATCTTTTCCGACCGAGAGAGATCGTGGGCACGGCGCAAAGCGCCTTTGCCCACCCTACGGCACCTTCATCGGAGCTCCCTCATGGATGCCACTTCCCGCCCAAAGATCGCGGAAACCATCATCCATGAAACGGTGCGCCGGCGCGAGGCGCAGATCGGGCGGCGCTGCGAGGTGCTCGCCAACACCCGCATCGAATATTCTACGCTCGGCGACTACTCCTATCTCGGCGAGAATTGCGAGGTCGCCGACGCGGCGATCGGAAAATTCACGGCGATCGCCAATTCGGTGCGGATCGGTGCGCCGAACCATCCCATGGGCCGTCCGTCGCAGCATCGCTTCACCTATGTCCCCGAATATTACGAGGCGTCGGCGACGCGCGACCGCGACTTCTTCGCGGACCGCCGCGGCGATCGCGTGATCGTCGGCAATGATGTTTGGATCGGTCACGCCGCGATCCTGCTGCCGGGCGTGAGCGTCGGCGACGGCGCGGTGATCGCCGCAGGCGCTGTCGTCAGCCGCGATGTCGAGCCCTACACCATCGTCGGCGGCGTTCCCGCGCGCGCCATCCGCAAGCGCTTTCCGGATGCCGTTGCGGCAAGCCTGCGCCGCATCGCCTGGTGGGATTGGCCGGATGCGCTCATTTTCGAGCGCCTCGGCGATTTCCGTTCGGAGGGAATCGAGGAGTTTTGCCGGCGGTACGATCCGGCGGCGAACGCGTAGCCTCAGCCGTCATTGCGAGGAGCCCGCGCCAAAATTGCGTAGCAATTTTGCGCTGGCGACGAAGCAATCCAGAATCATTCCGCAGAGAGATTCTGGATTGCTTCGCTGCGCTCGCAATGACGATGGAGAGGCAGGTGTGCCCCACGGCATCCCTTAAAACAAAAAGGCCGGGCGTGAGCCCGGCCTTTTGATTCGGTTCTGACGCCCGCCTCAGTACAGCGGGAAATTCCGCGGATAGCCGCCGACGTCGGCCGGCGTGCTCAGCGGCTGGCGATCGATCGGCCGGTTGTTGTTCTCGCGTGCGAAGGTCGGATAGCCGATCTCCGGCGGGAAGGCGTAGTCGGTGAACTTGCGGTCGCCCGGATTGACCTCGGTGCCGCCGTCGAGCCAGGAGCGCTTGCTCACATAGATGCGGGTGCGGCCCTGCTGATAGACCGCGTTGGGGCCGCTCGGGCCGTAATAGGGCCGGCCGCGCTCGTCATAGCGCTTGGTCTTGGTGTCGGCCGCAGCCGGCGTCGCGAACGCGATGGCAATCGCGGCGCCCGCCGCAAGCAGCGTCGCCAGTTTGTTCGCGGCAGAGAATTTCGAGCTCATCACGTCCCCTTCAGGCGGCACGCCGCCAGTCGATTTCGCCCCATACTAGCCCGGCCGGGGTGGTTGCAACTAGGTCTATTGGGTCACACCAGCCCGGAATAATCGGGCGTACCGGCAAAAGTTGCATGCAAACCAGCCACTTGGGCTTGATGCAGATCCTTGGTGCCGGTCAAAGCGCCCCGCGCAATTGCGCATTCGCGGCGCCGAGCAGCCAGTCCGGAGAGCCCTGAGACGATCCTTGGGGCTCGCAGCCCCGGCGCTTCAGCTCGGCGCGGGCGAACAATTCCGCCAGCTTCGGCTCGTTGCCGGAGGTGAGCAGCGTCAGCCGGTTCAGCGCGCAGGCGATCGCCGCGCGCCGGGCGGGCAGCGTATCGCCCTGGCAGGAGAAGCCGGAGATCTGCAGCGCCGGCTCCTCGCTGCGCTTGAGGTAGCCGAGGCAGGCCACCTTCGCCGTGCCGGTCGGCCGGAACAGGGCAACGGGGCCGAATTTGGTGTCGATCAGGCCGGCCTGCTCGAACGGAGCGTCCGCACCCAGGCCCATCTGGATGGCGAGGTCGGCCGCTGCCGGGCGGGCCACGTCGAATTCGCCGCCCTCCCGGTAGATCTCGAGCTGGGCCACGGGCTTCTCCGCCTCGCCCGTCCAGCGCATCACGTCCCTGCGGCCCCCTTCGGGATGCCGAAGGATGGCGTAAGATACTGTTTTCTCGGATGAATCGAGCCGGGTGACGGCGAACGCCGGATGCGAGCGGTCGGCCACGCTCCAGTCCGGCTTTGAGGCGGGCTCATCGTCGCGCAAGGCAGGTAGCTGGCCGAGGGCGGCGAGGCCCAGGATGGCAAACAGGAGCAGCGCCCCCACATAGGCGAACAGGCGTGCCACCGTGCCGACCACCTCGTCGGCGAAGGCTGCGAGCGTCAGATGGATCTGGGTAGGGCTAACGGCCGTCCTGGCCTCAGGCGACTGCATCCACGGCCTTCGGGCATGGTCCAACGTTGTCTTGAGCCCGGTTCTCGCATAGAAGCGCTGCTCTTCCTGTTTAAGCGTCAGCTTCAGGAACGGGCTTTTTCATCGGAGAGTGAACGATGGGTTACAAAGTCGCAGTCGTCGGCGCGACCGGCAATGTCGGACGGGAAATGCTCAACATCCTCGATGAGCGCAAATTCCCCGCGGACGAGGTCGTGGCCCTGGCGTCGCGCCGCAGCGTCGGCGTCGAGGTCTCCTATGGCGACCGCACCCTGAAGGTCAAAGCGCTCGAGCATTACGACTTCTCCGACGTCGACATCTGCCTGATGTCGGCGGGCGGCTCGGTGTCGAAGGAATGGTCGCCGCAGATCGGCGCCGCCGGCGCGGTCGTGATCGACAATTCCTCGGCCTGGCGCATGGACCCGGACGTGCCGCTGATCGTGCCCGAGGTGAACGCGGTCGCGACCGAAGGCTTCAAGAAGAAGAACATCATCGCCAACCCGAACTGCTCGACCGCGCAGCTCGTGGTCGCGCTCAAGCCGCTGCACGACAAGGCGACGATCAAGCGCGTCGTGGTCTCGACCTATCAATCGGTCTCGGGCGCCGGCAAGGACGCGATGGACGAATTGTTCTCGCAGACCAAGGCCGTCTACACCAATGACGAGCTGGTCGCGAAGAAATTCCCCAAGCGCATCGCCTTCAACGTCATCCCCCACATCGACGTCTTCATGGAGGACGGCTACACCAAGGAAGAGTGGAAGATGATGGCGGAGACCAAGAAGATCCTGGATCCCAAGATCAAGCTCTCCGCGACCTGCGTGCGCGTGCCCGTGTTCGTCGGCCACTCCGAAGCCGTCAACATCGAGTTCGAGAATCCGATCACCGCGGACGAAGCCCGCGAGATCCTGCGCAAGGCGCCCGGCTGCCTCGTCATCGACAAGCAGGAGCCCGGCGGCTACGCCACGCCGTATGAAGCGGCCGGCGAGGACGCCACCTATATCAGCCGCATCCGCGAGGACGCGACGGTGGAGAACGGTCTTGCCCTGTGGTGCGTGTCCGACAATCTGCGCAAGGGCGCAGCCCTCAACGCGATCCAGATCGCGGAAGTGCTGATCAACCGCAAGCTGATCACCGCGAAGAAGAAGGCGGCGTAAGACACGTCACCGCTGCCGTAGGGTGGGCAAAGCGAAGCGTGCCCACCACCTGCATTTTGATCGAGAGAGATGGTGGGCGCGGCGCTTCGCGCCTTTGCCCACCCTACCAGAGCGGCGGCCTAAGCCCCGCCGCGCGCGTTCCGAAATTCCTTCGCGACCTTGTCCAGCACGAACAGCGATCCCTCCGCGACGCCGAAATAGGCGCCGTGGGTCTGCATCTGGCCGGCATCCACGGCCTTGCGCACGAACGGGAACGTCATCAGGTTTTCCAGGCTGCGGAACACCGCGGCCTTCTCGATGCGCTCGACGAACTGCGCCATCGATTCGTGGTCGCGCTGCTCGACCACCTCGCCGGGCTTGATGAACATCTGCATCCATTTGCCGATGAAGTCGCCGGGCGTCAGCGGCTCGATCTTGTCGACGAAGGCGCGGATGCCGCCGCATTGCGCATGGCCGAGCACCACGATGTGCTTCACCTTCAGCACCGTCACCGCATATTCCAGTGCCGCCGAGACGCCATGCGCGTTGCCGTCGGGCTGATACACCGGCACGAGGTTGGCGATGTTGCGGACGACGAACAATTCGCCCGGCCCGACGTCGAAGATCACCTCGGGCGAGACGCGGCTGTCGCAGCAGCCGATCACCATCACTTCCGGCGACTGCCCCTTCACCGACAATTCGCGGTAGCGGGTCTGCTCGGTCGGCAGCCGCTGGGTGGCGAAGGCCTTGTAGCCTTCCAGCAAATGCTCAGGGAATGTGATCATGGCCTATGCCTAACCATAGAGCCCGGGAACGAACAAGCCTTTCGAATAGGCAAGCCAAGTGCTATCGGCTCAGGTCAGAAGACAGACGAGGAAACTGGAAGGAACGATCGCATGACCCGCCCGCGCCGCAGTCATCTGTTCATGCCCGGCTCCAACCCCCGCGCACTGGAAAAGGCCAAAAATCTCTCCGCCGACGGCCTGATCCTCGATCTGGAAGACTCCGTCGCCCTCGAGGCCAAGGCGGTGGCCCGCGACGGCATCGCCGCCGCGATCGCGGCCAAGGGCTTTGGCAAGCGCGAGGTCCTGATCCGCACCAACGGTCTCGACACACCCTGGTGGGCCGATGACGTCGCGATGGCCGCCAAGGCCTCGCCCGATGGCATCCTGGTTCCAAAAGTTTCAAGCATCGAAGATCTCGACGCCATCGGCCGCCGCCTCGCCGAGCTTGGCGCTGCGCCCACCGTCAAGGTCTGGGCCATGATCGAGACCGCGCGCGCCGTGCTGCATGCCGAGGAGCTGGCCGCCGCCGGGCGCGATCCGAAAACACGCCTGTCCGGTTTCGTGTTCGGCCCGAACGACATCTCGCGCGAGACGCGCATCCGGATGCTGCCCGGCCGCGCCGCGATGATCCCGATGATCACCCACTGCATCCTGGCGACGCGCGCCCATGGCCTCGAGATCCTCGACGGCCCCTACAGCGACATCGCCAATTCCGACGGCTTTGCCACCGAATGCGCGCAGGGCCGCGACCTCGGCTTCGACGGCAAGACGCTGATCCATCCCTCGCAGATCGAAGCCTGCAATGCGATCTTCACCCCGCCCGAGGAGGAGGTCGCGCGCGCGCGAAAAATCATCGCGGCGTTCGAATTGCCGGAGAACGCCTCGCGCGGCGCGATCCGTCTCGACGGCGCCATGGTGGAGCGCCTGCACGCCGACATGGCGCGGCGCACGATCGAGATCGCGGACGCGATCGCGGCGATGAGCAAGGGTTGAGGTATCAACTCGGCAAAGCGATATCCGTACCCGCTCCGCCGGAAGCGACGATGGCGCTTGCCCGAAGCGGCGCATGGGTCGGCTGCGGCGCCGCCAATTCCTGGCAATACATCCGATCGATCTTGCGCTGCATGAGCGCATAGCAATCGCATGCGATCCTCTCGAGCCGCGTCCGATGGATCTCGACAAACCCGCGCCGCTCGGACGGGATGGCGCCGGCCTCACGCAGCTTGTTCATCGTCAGAGTCACTGTCGGCCGCCGCACCCCGACCAATTGCGCCAGCGCCTCCTGCGTCACCGGAAGCAGGTCCTCGGGAACGCGGTCGTGAAGCTGCAGGAGCCACCGCGCCATGCGGCCATCCACCCGGTGCAGCGCGTTGCAGGCGGCAACGTGCTGAAGCTGCAACAGCACGGCGCGGGCGTGGACCTGCACGACATTCCTGATGGCTGCGCTTTGCGCATGGGCAGCGCGAAATTTGGCGGCGGAGATCACCGATGCAGTGCCGGCCATGCGGGCAATCGCGGTCACGGATGAAGGCGACGGGCCGAGCACGGAGAACGAGGCCAAGGCGCCCTCCCGTCCCATCAAGGTGGTCGCGACCGTTTGCCCGTCCGGCATATCGAGCATGAAGGCGATGGCGCCGCTATGGGGAAAATAGACCGGGTCGAGCTCATCGCCCGATCGCACCAGGACGGCATCGGGTTCGAACGAGACCTTCTGGAAGTGGGGCGTAAGCAAACCGAGATCCGCCGGCGGCAACGCCGCCAACAGCCGATTCCCGATGCCCTTGCGGTGGACGGTCACGGTGTCCTCTGTTGAACGAGCACCCAATGAACGACGGGAACCATCTGTTTCATTCGCCATGATTATCCGAAATGCGAATTGCGGAACGGTAACGATCCAAACAGAGCTAATAGTCGAGATCAAGCACGGATAATTGCGGTGAGCATTCCCGCATCCTCGCCGTGCAAACAGTCATACTATTTACGCCCGTTGCCACCAGGCGATGCGCACAAGGTGGGAGCTCTGCTGTACGCCGCCATCAGCGGTCCGGCAGATGGTCGAGGCTTTTCCCGTTGCGGTGGTGAACAGGGGTGCTACCCTCGAAGCGTTTTAGATCATTAGATCCGGGCAATTCATTGATGCGGTTTTTTGGGGCAGCCGTCCTTCTCGTCACCTCGCTTTTGTTCACTCAGCCGGCCCTTGCGCAGTCTCGGGTTGCTCTTGTCATCGGCAATGGCGCCTACGAGAAGGTGCCCGAGTTGCCGAACCCGACTCGCGATGCGGCCGATATCGGCCGCGCGCTGGAGCGGCTGGATTTCAAGGTCACCCAGGTCAGGAACATGACCGCGCAAGAGATGAGGAAGGCCGTCGTCGAGTTCGGCCGGTCTGCCGAGGGGGCCGATCTCGCCGTCGTGTTTTACGCCGGGCACGGCATGGAGGTCGGCGGCGAGAACTGGTTGATTCCGATCAGCGCAGAGCTGCGCAGCGACACCGATATCGAGAGCGAGGCCATCAGCCTGCGTTCGGTGAGCCTTCAGGTTTCGAAGGCGCGGAAACTGGGCCTCGTCATCCTCGACGCATGCCGCAACAATCCCTTCGCCGCAAAGATGAAGCGGTCGATCGCCACCCGGGCCGTGGCTCGAGGACTTGCGCCGACCGAGCCGTCCGACAACGTTCTGATCGCGTACGCCGCCCGGGACGGGACCACGGCGAGCGACGGCGATGGCCGGAACAGTCCTTTTACCGCGTCGCTGCTTCGCCACATCGAAACACCGGGCCTCGAGATATCGTTTCTGTTTCGCCGGGTCCGCGACGACGTGATGGCGGCGACCAGGCGCGAACAGCAGCCCTTCGTGTACGGTTCCTTATCGAAGGAAGAGATTTACCTGAAAGCGCCCGCCGCGAGTGCTCAGGCTCCGGCCGCATCACCGCCGGCGGCTGCGGCTCCTGCAGAGGACGAGAAGTTTTGGCTGGCGATCCAGACGTCGACCGTGGCAGCCGTGTTTGAGGAGTTTCTGACCAAATATCCGCGCAGCGGCCATGCTGCAGAGGCTCGCCAGCGGATCAAGGATCTCAAGGCCAGCGAATTGGCGGCCGTGCCGTCCGTCAGCGCCTCTCCGGCGTCGGATGCGAGCGGGCGCCAGGGACCAGATACGAAAGCCGTCGTCCGAAACGTTTTTGCGCCCGAGGATAACCAGAAAGTTGCTGCCATCGCGGCGGCTCAGCAGCTCAAGCTGCCGAGCTTCACGATCTCGTCCAGTCGGGACGTCCAGCCCAAATCCGATTCCAGATTTGTTGGTGTGTGGTCCAACAAGCGTGGGTGGACGAATGGCAAGGGCCGCTATGCCATGCTGATCGTTACCGAGGTGTCCGCCACGGGATTGGCCAAGGGGTACTATCTCTGGGGGCCGCCGACAAAGGCATCTTGGGTCAAAGACGAGGCCGGGTATCAATCGTTCGCAGAGTATATTACGGACAACAAATTCTCGATCACCGGGACGCCCGTTACGGTCAGGATGGAGAAGAACGTTCTGGCCCTCTCTTCCTTCAGGAAGGAGAAGCCATCCGAGACTGCGAGCATAGAGCTTCGCCCAGTCTGGCAGCTTGTGCCGGTGCCGGAGGACGTCGAGCCTTCAACCAAGCGCGAAAAGGCCGCGCAGCCTCATGCCGTCAAAAAGGAAAATGCCGCAGAGTCGCACGTTCCGGGGGGGGTCGGCGGAGCGAGCATGGAAGAGCGCTATCGGGCCTGCAAAAAGCTCGTGAAGGGATTTGCCCGGCGCGAGGCCTGCGCGCGAACTGGCGTGATTTAGCGGCGCATCTGGTCGGCTACGAAAGCGTCACACAATTCACACGGGAATAATGTCGGCTGTTTTTCGTGACGCCGTGACGCGACATGCGCGAAGCGAAGCGGCGTATTGGAACTGCCGCTTGAAGAGGTCCCCCAATGACGACGATTGACAGGATCTACATCCTCGACGGAGGCATTGCGGAGGTCGAAGACGGTTCGATCTATTCTCCCGGCATCAATGTCGGCGTCCCCATGACGCTAAGCTGCAATGCCTATCTCATCCGTCATCGCGGTGCGTGGCTGATCTGGGACACCGGCATGGAGGATGATCTGGCGAAGCATCCGGAAGGGCGCATCATTGCGCATGGCATACGCGGCATCGTGCGCCGTCCCATCGCGGACCAATTGGATGAAATCGGGGTGCGGCCCCGCGATATCAGCACGATCCTCCTTTCCCACGCGCATTTCGATCATATCGGGAATGTCGATCTGTTCGAAAATGCAAGATGGATCGCTCAGCGGGCCGAGTTCGAGGCCATGTTCGGACCGGAGCCTGAAGAATTCGGCTACTCATTTCAGCACTACAGGATGTTGAAAGAGCGGCCTTACGAGATCGTCGATGGTGACCACGACATCTTCGGTGACGGCGCGGTGCGCATGATCTTCACGCCCGGCCATACGCTCGGGCATTGCTCGCTGATGGTGAGGCTGCCGCGGCGCGGCGCCGTGCTGCTGAGCGGCGACGTCGCGCACAATCGGGAGAACCTCCGGCACATGCGCGTGCCCTCATTCAATGCCGACCAGCAGGCAACGGTCGCATCCATGGCCAAGGTGGTCGAGCTGCTTCGCGTCGAGAACGCCGAAATCTGGATCAATCATGATACCGCAGAGAGCGTTGAGCTGCCTCACGCGCCGGATTGGATCGAGTAAAGACGCGCGTCACCGCGGCGCGAGGTCGGCGCGGTCGAGCGACTCCAGCGTCGCGGCGTTGCCGCAATAGCCGTGATAGTTCTCCGCGGCGGTGCCCTCGGCGAGATCGCGGTCGCACTCTCCCTTGTGATTGCAGAGCGAGCAGACCCGCTCCATGTCGCGGAGCAGCAGCGGTTGTGCGCGGCCAAGCCCTTCGGCACTGATGCCGAGCTGCTCCAGCATCTTCGGCAGCTCGTCGGCGGCATGCTTGCCGTGACGGACCAGCTCTTCGAGATCATCAGGCGCGATCCTGAGATCGCTCGCGATGCGGTTGAAATCGGCGCGATCGAGCTGCCGCATCTCGTTCATCTCGCGGCAATGCTTCAGCCAGTTCGCGAAGGACTCGATGAGGTCCTGAACGATGGGATAAGGCCTGCTTGCGGTGCTCATGCGAGGCTCCGTTGGGGGCGTGGAATTGGAGCCAGATTAGGCACAATGGTGCAGGAGCGCGTTGCGCTGGATCAAATTGAGAAACGGTCGACAGTCTCGTGTCCCGGACGCGCTGCAGCGTGCAACGCTGCTGCGCAGAGCCGGGACCCAGGAGCGCGGCGAGATGGGTCCCGGCTCTGCGGAGCGGCACTTCGCGCCGCACCGCGTCCGGGACACGCGATGAATGCTACGCGAACCGCTCCGCCGCCCAGGCATACAGGCTGCCGGGAATCGGCTTCTCGCCGCCGCGGCCCTTGGGCGAGATGTGCAGGCCGATGATCTCGGGGTTGGTGACGAGGCCGAGATAGCTCGAGGGATCGAAGAATAATTTCGGCTCGGCATGCACGGCGTAGAACGACTGCTTCGGCAGCGCGTTCTGCAACTCGCCGGTGCGGCGCGCGAGCGCGGTGAGTGCCGCAGGCCCGTAGATCGCGACACGTATATCGGAGAGACGGTTCGAGCCGCCGCGCAGGCGGCGCATCATGAAGGTGATGCGGTGGCGCGCCGACAGCCAGTTCGGCGTCAGCTCCTCCTGCTCCATCAGCTCTTCAAAGGCGGCGACGATGCCGTGCTCGGCCGGCAGGTAGATCACGGAATTGCCGAGCTGGCGCGGTCGCTCCCAGGCGAAGTAGGGTTTTGCCGGATCGATCTCGACGGGCTTCAAGAGCAGCACGTCGGCGTCGAGCCAGAGGCCGAGGCCCTTCGCCATCAGCTTCATGCGGAAGAAGTCGCTGAACTGCAGCGTGGTCCAGTCGCGCCAGCTTCCGTCCGGCTGCGGCGGCCGCAGCCGTTCCGAGAACGCATGCGGCAGGATCGCCTCGGCCTCGGCATTCTCGACGCCCGCCGGCAGGCCGGGAATGGGGTCGAAGCTGTAGACCGTGACCTTGTGGCCGGCCGCGAGCTGCGAGCGCAGACAGGTCTGACGCAGCGCGTCCATTGGCCCATGCCAGAAGGTGACGATCTCGGGGAGCATGCACACAAGCTTAGGAGATAATGCGGGCAAAGAAAAAGCCCCGGCGCTGACAGCACCGGGGCTTCAAACGAGACTAAAGATCAGGCCCAGGCGCGTTCGCGCTTGAGCTTGTCCTCATAGGTGTCGATCGAGGCCTTCTTCTCCATGGTGAGGCCGATGTCGTCGAGGCCGTTGATCAGGCAGTGCTTGCGGAACGGGTCGATCTCGAACTTGACCTTGCCGCCGTCGGGACCGCGGATTTCCTGGTTCGGCAGGTCGATCGTCAGCGTCGCGTTGGCGCCGCGCTCGGCGTCGTCGAACAGCTTGTCGAGGTCTTCCTGCGAAACGCGGATCGGCAGAATGCCGTTCTTGAAGCAGTTGTTGTAGAAGATGTCGCCGAACGAGGTCGAGATCACGCAGCGGATGCCGAAGTCGAGCAGCGCCCAGGGCGCGTGCTCGCGGCTCGAGCCGCAGCCGAAATTGTCGCCGGCGACCAGCACCTTCGTATTGCGATAGGCAGGCTGGTTGAGGACGAAATCCGGGTTCTCGCTGCCGTCGTCCTTGTAGCGCTGCTCCGAGAAGAGCCCCTTGCCAAGGCCGGTGCGCTTGATGGTCTTGAGGTACTGCTTCGGAATGATCATGTCGGTGTCGACATTGATGATCTTCAGCGGCGCCGCGACGCCTTCCAGCGTGGTGAACTTGTCCATGGTTGCGCTTTCCCGGGTAGGTCTGGGGGAACCGGCTATTTATCGCGATCGGGGCAGGAATCCTAGGCCGAATTCGGCAGGTCTCGTCTGCTTGGCTGGATCAAGCCTCGGCCGAGGTGCGCCCCCTCTCCCGCTTGCGGGAGAGGGTTGGGGTGAGGGTTCTCTCCTCTAGGGGATTGTCCCGTTGCGGGGACACCCTCTCCCCAACCCTCCCCCGCAAGCGGGGGAGGGAGCGTACCTTCCGCGTGTCGCGCCCTACTCTGCCTTAGCCTCAATCGCGGCCATATCGTCGTCCGAGAGGCCGAAATGGTGGCCGATCTCGTGGATCAGGACGTGGCGGACGATGTGGCCGAGGCTTTCGTCGTGCTCGGCCCAGTAGTCCAGGATCGGCCGGCGGTAGAGCCAGACCATGTTGGGCAGCCGCGCCACGTCGCCAAGGCTCTGCTGGGGCAGGCCGACGCCCTGGAATAGGCCGAGCAGGTCGAACTCGCTCTCGCAGTCCATCTCGTCCAGGACCTCCTCGGTCGGGAAGTCGTCGACACGGAGGATCACGCCCTCGCAGAGCTTTCGAAACTCCGCCGGCAGGCGCTCGAAGATGTCATGGGCCGTCGCTTCCATCTCGGCCAGCGAGGGCGCTTTCAATTCCGTCCACATGCGACTCTCTTAACGCGGGTTCCGTGGCAATGCATCCGGCTTTATAAGATTGGGCCAAGAAGGAGCGTTGACGTCCCGCGCGAAAACGGGGAGCGTACGGCGCATCAAGGGGTTGGCAGAGGTCAGTGGTGATGTGATGCGGGCGGGAACAGCAGTACCGGTTCTACTGTGCATGGGGTTGTTTTCGACTTTTTTTGTCGGCGCTGAGGCCAATGCCCAGGCGCAGATGGCTGCCCCCGAAATCCGGCTGGCCCAGGCGGTCTCGCCCGACGACGTCCCCCCGCCGCGCAGGCGGCCTCCGGCGCGCCTGCGGGTGACGCCCTATTACACCCCTGATGGCGTCTATCCGCGCTACAATCCGGGCCCCGACGCGGTCCGCGAGTGCAACGCCACCTATGTGCAGGAATACAGGCCGAGCGGCACGGTGATCGTGCCGCGCATGCACTGCTTCTGGCGCCGGGGTTGACGCCCGCGTCGGCGAGCATCGCGGTGGCCTCGTGAGGATCGTCATGGCGAGATGGATTGCACTAGCCGCTGTTGCCGTCGTGCTTGCCGCGAACCCGCCTCGCGCTTCCGCTGCACACAGGGTGGCGATACCTGAGGCCTCCGCGGGAATCGCGGTTTTCGATGCGCGGCGACACGCGCGAACCCCTGACATCGTGCGGCCTGCCGTGCGCCGTGATCCGCGCTATTACGCGCGGCCCGTCTATTACCGACCCTATCCCTACGGCGTGCCCGCACCTTTCGTGCTCGGCTACGGACCGTTCTGGTGATCCGCTAGCCGGGCGTAGATCCCTTGACCAGCAGCACTGTCGCCTGCGCGCCCGCCTTGCGATCGCGCGCGATGTCTTCGTACTCGGGCGAGTTCGAGAAGGCGAGGAATGCGGCCTCGTCCGGAAACGACATCATGACGAGCTTGTCGTGCGGCCATGCGCCTTCGAGCACGCGCGGATGTTCATCGGCGGCGAGCAGCCGCCCGTTGTACTTTTTGAACACGTCGAAGAACCGCGCCTGATAGCGGTCATAGGCCGCGCGGTCGGTCATCTTCAATTGCGCAATCGCGTAGACGGTCATTTCGAATATTCCTTCGCAATCCTGTAGCCCGGATGGAGCGTAGCGAAATCCGGGATTCGTGCGGCGTGTGACACCGTTCTCGGATTGCGCTGCGCTTCATCCGGGCTACGGCGTCATGCACCTCATGCATTCATGAGGCATTCACGTCGCTGTCCGTAACTTAATCTCGGGAGCGACTGCAAATGAACAGCGGCGGCGCGAGACGCTGCGCCACAACGCCGCTGTCCACATACAGGGAGGAGTCCATGCTGCGGAGTTTGGGTCTCAGGGCAGGCCCGATGCGCTTGCTCGGGATTGCGGCCGCTACGACGTTGATGCTGACGGCGGGGAGCACGCATCGCGCTGAAGCGCTCACCTTGATCAATCCGGCAACGTCACCTGCGACCAAAGCTGCGGCCGACGACCTCGTCACGCAGGTCCGGCATGGCGGCGGCGGACATGGTGGTGGCGGACATTTTCACGGCGGCGGTGGCTTCCGCGGTGGCGGCGGACATTTCGGCGGCTTCCGCGGCGGCGGCTTTCATGGCGGCGGCTTCCGCGCCGCGCCGGCCTTTCACGGCGGCGGCATTCGCTACGGCGGATTCCGTCATTATGGCGGCTATCACCGCCACTGGGGCTATCGTCCCCATTACGGCTATCGCCACTTCCACCGGCGCTATTATTACGGCGGCTACTATCCCTACTACCACTATCCGCGCCGCTGCCGGATCATCTGGACCTATTACGGCCCGCGCCGCATCTGCCGCTGGCATCGCTGGCACTATCCGTACCGCTATTGGTAAGCACGATCGAAATGAAAAGGGCGCCTCAAAGGCGCCCTTTGTTCATCCGGTCATCACAGCCAATCCTTCAGCTTCCACGACGAAGCCTTCCAGCGCATCAGGTTCTCGACCTTCCATTGCCTGAACATCGCCGGCGGCCAGCGGCTGAGCTTGGAGGTCTCCTCGACCTCCGGCTTGGCGACGACGCGAAGCGGCGTGGCGCGCCGCCGGTGCTGGCGTGTCGCCTCGCTGATCAGATCGACATATTCGGGCTTGTTGACCATCGTTTGCGTCCTCGCGAACCGTCGCGAGGACGCAGTGTCGTTGCGGGCGATTAACGGCGCTTTGCCGCGATCGCTACAATTGCAGGAACTGGCTTACCGCCAGTCCCTGACGTCGACGAAGTGACCCGCGATCGCCGCGGCCGCCGCCATCGCAGGCGACACCAGGTGCGTGCGGCCCTTGAAGCCCTGGCGGCCCTCGAAGTTGCGATTCGAGGTCGAGGCGCAGCGCTCTTCCGGCTTCAGCTTGTCCGGGTTCATGGCAAGGCACATCGAGCAGCCTGGCTCGCGCCATTCGAAGCCGGCCTTGATGAAGATCTTGTCGAGACCCTCAGCCTCGGCCTGCTCCTTCACGATGCCGGAGCCCGGCACGACCATGGCGTTGACGCTGCCTGCGACCTGCTTGCCTTCCGCGATCTTCGCAGCGGCACGCAAATCCTCGATGCGGCCGTTGGTGCAGGAGCCGATGAAGACGCGGTCGAGCTTGATGTCGGTGATCTTCGTCCCCGCGGTCAGGCCCATGTACTTCAAGGCGCGGTGCTTGGAGAGACGCTTGGCCTCGTCCGCGATCTTGTCCGGATCGGGCACGATGCCGGTGACCGAGATGACGTCCTCTGGGCTCGTGCCCCAGGTCACGATTGGCGGCAGTTTTGCAGCATCGAGGCGCAGCTCGTGGTCGAAATGCGCGCCTTCGTCGGAGCGCAGCTTCTCCCAGTAGCGCATCGCCGCGTCCCAGGCCGCGCCCTTCGGCGACTTCGGACGGTCGCGCAGGAAGTCGTAGGCCTTCTGGTCGGGCGCAACCAGGCCGGCGCGCGCGCCGCCTTCGATCGACATGTTGCAGACCGTCATGCGGCCTTCCATCGAGAGCGAACGGATCGCATCGCCTGCATATTCCAGCACGTAGCCGGTGCCGCCGGCGGTGCCGATCTCGCCGATGATGGCCAGGATGATGTCCTTGCCGGTCACGCCGTCGGGCAATTGGCCGTCGACGGTGACGCGCATGTTCTTGGCCTTCTTCTGGATCAGCGTCTGCGTCGCCAGCACGTGCTCGACCTCGGAGGTGCCGATGCCGTGCGCGAGCGCGCCGAACGCGCCATGCGTCGAGGTGTGGCTGTCACCGCAGACGATGGTGGTGCCGGGCAGGGTAAAGCCCTGCTCGGGGCCGATGACGTGAACGATGCCCTGACGCTTGTCGAACTCGTTGTAATATTCGATGCCGAATTCCTTGGCGTTCTCGGCCAGCGCCTTGATCTGCTCGATGCTCTCGGGGTCGGGGTTCGGCTTGGAGCGGTCGGTGGTCGGTACGTTGTGGTCGACGACCGCGAGCGTCTTCTCGGGCGCATGCACCTTGCGGCCGGTCGCGCGCAGGCCTTCGAACGCCTGCGGCGAGGTCACCTCGTGCACCAGATGGCGGTCGATATAGAGCAGGCAGGTGCCGTCGTCGGCTTCGTGCACCAGATGGTCGTTCCAGATCTTGTCGTACAGGGTGGTCGGCTTGGACATGAGCTTGAGCTCCGGGAATGTTGTGTCAGCGGATAGCGCGCCTCGCGCGCGGGCAACGAAATCGTCAGCGCAGCTTTTAGGCTGCGCGCGTAAGCTCTGACGTTGCCGAGGTCGCGAAACGTCCGAAGAACCGTCCAGGCAGCCGCGAGCGATCGTCGATGACGATGCGCCGGACGGGTGCGAAGCTGGTCAGATCTGGAAACATTCTAGAAGCTATATAGCATGCAGCGGTAAAAGCGCGAGAGCCTAGCGGCATCGTCATTGCGAGGAGCCCTTGCGACGAAGCAATCCAGAATCTCTCCGCAGAGACAGTCTGGATTGCTTCGCTGCGCTCGCAATGACGAGGTCGGGGAGGGCGTCCGGCCAAACAAAAAAGCGCGGAGCCGAGCCCCGCGCTTTCGAAAGACTTGCCTGATGGCGAAGCTTACTCGCCGACGGCAGCCTGACGGTCCTGCTTCTCGACGATGCGGGCCGACTTGCCGCGAAGGTTGCGGAGGTAATAGAGCTTGGCGCGACGCACCTTGCCGCGGCGCACCACCTTGATCGAGTCGATCATCGGGGAGAGCAGCGGGAACACGCGCTCGACGCCCTCGCCATAGGAAATCTTGCGGACGGTGAAGCTCTCGTTGAGACCGCCGCCGGAACGGCCGATGCAGACGCCTTCATAGGCCTGCACGCGGGTGCGGTCGCCTTCGACGACCTTCACGTTGACGATCACGGTGTCGCCGGGCGCGAATTCCGGGATCTCCTTGGTGGCGGAGAGCTTCTCGAACTGCTCTTTTTCAAGCTGTTGGATCAGGTTCATGGGGTAATCTCCATCGGCGCGCCCAGCCGCAGATCGGGGGCTGCGCGAAATTCGTTGATCCAGCTATTGCGGATTTGGCCGCTCCTATAAGGCAAGCTGGAGCGTTTGTCACCCGTCTGTCTTGTTTTTTGGCGTTTTTTGGCGACGGGGCCGATTCGGGCGCTTGGGTGGGAT
This sequence comes from Bradyrhizobium huanghuaihaiense, assembly GCF_025200885.1. Taxonomy (NCBI): domain Bacteria; kingdom Pseudomonadati; phylum Pseudomonadota; class Alphaproteobacteria; order Hyphomicrobiales; family Nitrobacteraceae; genus Bradyrhizobium; species Bradyrhizobium huanghuaihaiense. The sequence goes on from NZ_CP104172.1 coordinate 370,553, forward strand.
TTGGGCCCATAAATCCGGCCGCCGGGCCTCTGTCAGGGCCTCGGATTGCGCCCGCCGCCAGCCAGCAACCTTGGCGTGGTCGCCCGAGGTCAGGATTTCCGGGATCGGGACCCCCTCGAACAGCTGCGGGCGGGTGTATTGGGGGTATTCGAGCAGGCCGTCCGAAAAACTTTCCTCGGTTCCAGAGGCCTCCTTGCCCATCACCCCCGGCAGCAGCCGGACGCAGGCGTCGATCAGGGCTAAAGCTGCGATTTCTCCCCCGGAGAGCACGTAATCGCCGATCGAGACCTCCTCCAGGCCCCGCGCGTCGATCACCCGCTGGTCGATCCCCTCGAACCGCCCGCAGACGATCAGCGGGCCGGGGCCCTGGGCGAGCTCGGTGACGCGGGCCTGGGTCAATGGCCGACCGCGGGGGCTCATCAGCAGCCGGGGACGCTCCGGGTTGACCTCGGCGGCGTCGATGGCCGCGGCCAGAACATCCGCCCGCAGCACCATGCCCGGGCCACCGCCCGCTGGGGTGTCGTCAACGCTGCGATGGCGGTCGGTGGCGGAGGCCCGGATGTCCCGCGCCTCGATTTCCCACAGCCCGGAAGCCAGCGCCCGGCCGGCCAGGCTCACGCCGAGTGGCCCCGGAAACATCTCCGGAAACAGCGTCAGCACCGTCGCGCGCCAGGGGGAGGGGTTGGTCATTCAATCTCAGTTGTTGTCGTCCCGGCGAAGGCCGGGACCCATAGCCACCGCAGTTCGTTTTGCGATGGCTGGAGCTGCCAGCTTAGCCAAAAACCAAGTGTCGTGGTTATGGGTCCCGGCTTTCGCCGGGACGACTCGCGGACGAGGACTCGTCCTCGTCCCGATCGCCCTCGATCTCCTGCGGCAGCACGATCACGACACGGCCGCCCTTGAGGTCGACCTCCGGCACCACTGCATTCGAGAACGGCAGCAACATCGTCGCGCCCTTGAGGGGCGCGATCTCGATGATGTCGCCGGCGCCGAAATTATGGATCGCGAGTACACGGCCGAGCGCATCGCCGTCGGTGGTGACGGCGTCGAGCCCGATCAAATCGGTGTGGTAATATTCGTCCTCGTCCGTCGCGGGCAGTTTTTCGCGCGGGACGTAGAGCTCGATGCCGTTGAGGCGCTCGGCCTCATCGCGGGTCGTGACGCCCTTGAACGTCGCGACCAGATGATCTTTCGCCTCGCGCGCCGTCGCGACCTCGAACTGGCGCTTGCCGTCCTTGGCGAGAAGCGGACCGTAGCGGCGCACGGCAAACGGATCTTCGGTGAAGGTCCATAGCTTGACCGCACCGCGCACACCATGCGCGGCGCCGATCCGCGCGACGCAGACCAGCGCCGACATGCTTTAGCCTTAGCCCTTCGCGGCGGCTTCGGCCTGCGCCTTGCGCTCCTTGCGCGGCACGGCCTTCTCGGGGTTGTTGCGCGCTTCGCGCTTCTTGACGCCGGCGGCATCGAGGAAACGCATCACGCGGTCCGACGGCTGCGCGCCCTTGGCGAGCCAGGACTTCACCTTGTCCATGTCGAGCTTCAGGCGGGTCTCGTTGTCCTTCGGCAGCAGCGGGTTGAAATAGCCGAGACGCTCGATGAAGCGGCCATCGCGGGGAAAGCGCGAGTCGGCGACGACGACGTGATAGACGGGACGCTTCTTGGTGCCTGCGCGGGCGAGGCGGATAACGACGGACATCTAGTTCTCCTTCAAAGTACGTTTTGTTCGGTTGATTGGTATTCCGCGTCACGCGAGACCGGTTGCGATCCCGTGCGACGAATTCCTCATTTCTTCTTGCCCGGGAAACCGCCGAGGCCCGGCAGCGTCGGCTTGCCGCTCAGCCCGGTCAGTCCAGGAAGGTTCGGCAGACCGCTGCGGAGACCCGCCGGCAGATCCTTCGGCAAATTCGGCAGGCCTTGTCCGCCGCCGCTCTGCATCTTCTCCTGCATCGCCTTCATCTCTTCCGGCGAGGGCATCTTCATGCCGCCGCCAAAGCCCATCGCCTGCGCGATGCCGGCGAGCGGGCCGCGCTTGCCCGAGCCCATGGCCTTCATCACGTCGGCCATGTTCCGGTGCATCTTCAGCAGCTTGTTGACATGCTCGACGCTCTGGCCGCTGCCGGCTGCGATACGCTTCTTGCGGCTCGCTTTCAGCACGTCCGGATGACGGCGCTCGTCGCGCGTCATGGAATCGATGATCGCGACCTGGCGCTTCAAGATCTTGTCGTCGATGCCGGCCGCCGCGATCTGGTTCTTCATCTTGGAGATGCCGGGCATCATGCCCATCAGGCCGCTGATGCCGCCCATGTTGGACATCTGCAAAAGCTGCTCGCGCATGTCGTTGAGGTCAAACTGACCCTTGCGCATGCGCTCGGCGGTGCGCGCGGCCTTCTCGGCGTCGATATTGGCGGCGGCACGTTCGACCAGCGAGACCACGTCGCCCATGCCGAGGATGCGGCCGGCGATACGGTCGGGGTGGAAATCCTCCAGCGCGTCGGTCTTTTCACCGGTGCCGATCAGCTTGATCGGCTTGCCGGTGACCGCGCGCATCGACAGCGCAGCACCGCCGCGGCCGTCGCCGTCCACACGTGTCAGCACGATGCCGGTGAGGCCGACGCGCTGATCGAACGCGCGCGCAAGGTTCACGGCGTCCTGGCCGGTGAGGCTGTCGGCGACCAGCAGCACTTCGTGCGGATTGGCGGCGGCTTTGATCGCCGCGGCTTCCGCCATCATCTCTTCGTCGAGCGTGGTGCGGCCGGCGGTGTCGAGCAGCACGATGTCGTAGCCGCCGAGCTTGCCGGCTTCCAGCGCGCGTTTTGCGATTTGCGGCGGTTGCTGGCCGGCGACGATCGGAAGCGTCGGAATGTCGAGGTCGCGGCCGAGCACGGCCAGCTGCTCCATCGCCGCCGGACGGTAGACGTCGAGCGAGGCCATCAGCACCTTGCGCTTGTCGCGCTGGACCAGGCGGCGGGCGAGCTTTGCGGTGGTGGTGGTCTTACCGGAGCCTTGCAGGCCGACCATCATGATCGGCACCGGCGGCACGGAATTGACGTCGATGGTCTGGCCTTCGGCGCCGAGCGTGTTGATCAGCTCGTCATGGACGATCTTGACCACCATCTGGCCGGGGGTCACCGACTTGACGACGGTGGCGCCGATCGCCTGCTCGCGCACGCGCTCGGTGAAGCTGCGCACCACCTCGAGCGCGACGTCGGCCTCCAGCAGCGCGCGGCGCACCTCGCGCATCGCGGCGTCGACGTCCTTCTCGGTCAGCGCACCGCGCCCCGTCAGACGATCGAGAATGCCACCAAGCCGTTCCGACAGATTGTCGAACAATGCCGTTGTCCTTCTTTACCTCTCCCCGCCTGCGGGGAGAGGTCGGATCGCCCTTGCGATCCGGGTGAGGGGGTACGGGACCATCTACGCGCATCACACGCGGAGAGAGCCCCTCACCCCGACCCTCTCCCCCCAAGAGCGGGGCGAGGGAGCAGAAAACCAAACACCTTTACGCCCGAGGGCGCACAGCGCTGTCGGGCGTTGGCCTCCGGCCTCGAGGACCGGTCGGCGGGTCGAAAAGAAAGCCTTTCCGAGAAAGTGGCGGGGTTAAACGCCGCTCCCGCCCAAAAGTCAAGGAAAGTTAGGGCGCCGGGGCGCCTCTGCTAGGGCAAGACACTGAAAATATGATCTTTTTTGCGGCGGGTTCCTTTTCCGCCGGCCCCGCCCATATAGGCGGTGATGTCCTACCGCCCCGACCAACCCTAGAAGCCCGCCCGTGCCGGTCACCCGCCGCCGCCTTTTCGGACTGCTTGCCGGAGCCGGCGCTCTGGTCGGCGTCCCCTCCCTCTGGATGTCCCGCATGAAGACCTATGACGGCCCCGCCTCCGACCATTTCAACGGCCTGCACTTCTTCGATCCGGACGGAGCGCCGCCGAAATCGCTTCGCGAGGTGCTGCGCTGGCAGTTCAGCGGCAAGCGCCAGCGGGCGGCCTGGCCCGAATGGGCCCCGAGCCCGCATGCCGACACCCCGCCGCAGCGGGTCGATGGCGACAAGGTGCGGCTCTCCTTCGTCGGTCACGCCAGCTGGCTGATCCAGGCCGGCGGCCTCAACATCCTCGTCGATCCCGTCTGGTCCTCGCGGGTCTCGCCGGTCAACTTCGCCGGGCCGAAGCGGCACAACGATCCCGGCATCGCCTTCGAGAAGCTGCCGAAGGTCGACGTCGTGCTGGTGTCGCACGGCCATTACGATCATCTGGACATGGCGACGCTGTCGCGCCTCGCCAAGAATTTTGGCCCGCGCGTGGTGACCCCGCTCGGCAATGACGTCACGATGCACGGCGTCGATCCCACGATCAGGGCGGAAGCGTTCGACTGGCACGACCGCGTCGAGCTCGGCGAAGGTGTCGCCGTTCATCTGGTGCCGACCCGGCACTGGACCGCGCGCGGCCTGTTCGACCGCAACAAGGCGCTGTGGGCGAGTTTTGTCTTGGAGACGCCGGCCGGGAAAATCTACGTGGTCTGCGATTCCGGCTATGGCGACGGCCGGCATTTCCGCCGGGTCGCCGAGAAGCACGGGAAGCTGCGCCTCGCCATCCTCCCCATCGGCGCCTACGAGCCGCGCTGGTTCATGCGCGACCAGCACATGAACCCGGAGGATGCGGTGAAGGCGCTGGCCGATTGCGGCGCCGAGGCCGCGCTCGGGCACCATCACGGCACGTTCCAGCTGACGGACGAAGCAATCGATGCGCCGGCAAAAGCGCTGGTGGAGGCGCTCGAAGCGGCAAAGATTCCGCAGGAGAAGTTCGTGGCGATGAAGCCGGGGCAGGTGGTGGAGATTTAGGTCGTGTCCCCATAAACCCGGCGCGTGATGCGACGAAAGCAATGTCCGCTTTGCTCCTATCGCGACAAGTGCGTGCGGCTCTGCGCCGTTGAACCAGAAAGCCCCTGACGCAACAAACCACCATGAATTTCTTTCGGTCGGAAGACCTTGATCGATCGATGGATGGAGCCGGCCTGTGGGATTTTTGCTGAGAATTGTGCTTGCAACCGCTCTTGTGAACCTTGCTCCAGCCGTCGCCCAGGCGAAGAATGCCGTCGCTTCTCCTGCCTTGCAGAAGGAATTCGATGGCTTCATCGAGAAGTTTCGCGCGGCGCTGAAGGCAAACGATTCCGCCGCCGTCGCCGCTATGACACGATTGCCGTTCATGAACGACAACGCAATTCGCGACGCCGCGCAATTTGGCGCCAAGACCTATCGGACCTCGTTCACGGCAAAAAATCGCGCGTGTATCCTGCGCGGCAAGGCCGTCTACGATCGCGATGATTATAAGAACGACAGTTACTTCATCTTCTGCGGCGAGCTCATCTTCGTCTTTACCAAGACGCCGGCGGGGTTCCTTTTTACTGATATCAGCGCGAATGATTGATTAGGTGTTGCGGCGATGCGCCTCTTACGAAAGAGGTTACTGCCCCGCCTTGATCGCCCAGCTCACATTCACCGTCACCGACAGTGTCTCTTCGCCCGGCGCCACAGCGGCGGAGACTCTTGCCATCGGCTCTTGGGCCATGCGGCCCTTGAACAACGGCATCGGCGCGCTGCCCTCGGAGATGCTGAGCGGCGACCCGAGCGTCACGCCGGTGGCTTTGGCATAGACTTCGGCCTTGCGCCGCGCATCGGCCACCGCCTGCTCGCGCGCGTCATCGAGCAGTTTTGAGGCCTGCGTCACCTCGAAGGAGATGTTGCCGATGTCGTTCGCGCCGGCGCTGACCAGCGTGTCGATGATGGTTGCCACCTTGGTCACGTCGCGGATCTTCACGGTGACGCGGTTGGAGGCGCGGAAGCCTGTTACGGGCGAGGCGCCGGTGGATTTGTTCTGGCCGTATTGCGGCTGCAGCGACAGCCGCGAGGTCTGGTAGTCCTTCTCGGCGATGCCGGCGCCCTTCAGCGCCAGCAGCACCTTGCCCATCGCGGCATTGTTGGCATCGGAGGCTTCCTTCGCCGTCTTGGCGTCATTGGCGACACCTGCATCGATCTGCGCGAGATCAGGCGCCACCGACACGGAGGCTTCGCCGCTGACCGAGATCGCGGCGGGAAAATCGTCGGCGCGCGCGGGCGTGGCCAGCAGCGTGGTGGCAAGGACGGCGGCGAGTATTGCAGGCTTTTTCATCACTCTCACTTCAGCGGCACGAAAACATTGATCACGAGCTTGTCCTCAGCCGTCTTCAGGGGATCGGTGAGGTATTCCTCGATGAAGGTGTCCTTGGCTTCCAGTCTCTTGTCGTCGAGGTGATTGGTGATCGCCTCATAGGTGTTGTCCATGTTGTCGTAGGAGCCGCGATGGACGAATTTCAGCGCCTTGCCCTCCGGCGATTTGCCGACGCTCATGTCCTTGGGCAAGTTCTTGGGATCCTGCTCGACCGGGATCTCGGCGAGGAAGGTGAAGCCGGTGTCATCCGTCGAGGTGTAGACGATCATCGAATTGCCGGCGTGCTTGATGCCCTGCTTGTCCAGCAGCGTGTTGAGCGCCTTGAAGGCGTCGATCAGCGTGTCGAAGGCGGAATCCCAATTGGCAGTGCCCTTGACCATCACGACCTTCTTCGGCTCGAGCGTGGTCTCGAGCCCGAAGGGATCGGCGGTCTGCACCGGAGCGGGGGTGGCGGCCGCGGCGGGCGGCGGGGCCTGCGGGCTCGGCGAGGCGCTGGCTGCGGGCGCCGGCGATGCTGCAGGAGCAGGTGAGGCACTCGCCGCAGGTGAGGGTGTTGCCGAAGGAGCGGGCGAGGCACTCGCAGCCGGAGCGGGCGAAGCCGACGGGGCCGGCGCAGGACTTGTCGAAGAGGGGCCTGTCGAAGAGGGGCTCGCCGATGCAGCCGGCGCCGGGCTCGGGGACTGTGCCAGAGCGCCTGATAGCCCAAGCGACAAGGCCGCTGCCGGGATCAGCGCGGCCAAAGCGAGACGACGAAAACTGGTCATTTTATTCTCCCCAAGGCCCCCGGTCCGCCAGGGCCTCAATTCATCAAGACCTTACCCACCAAGGCCTTAACCCGGCCGCGCGTCCCGGTTCGCGCGAACCGCGCCGTTCTAACACGCGAGCGCCGAATTCGTCCCATGACAGATGCGTCATGGCAGATGTCCTGCTCGCGGCGGCAAATCACTGGCCAAGCGGCCTGGGATCACCATATAAGACGGGCGAAATTCGGGAATTTTCATGAGCGCGCTGGCCCACCACGCATTTGCCAAGATGAACGGCATCGGCAACGAGATCGTCGTTGTCGACATGCGCGACTCCGCGGCAAAGGTGACGCCGGACGACGCCCGCGCCGTGGCGTCCGCGCAGGGCGGCGTGCCCTACGATCAGCTCATGGTGCTGCAGAAGCCGCGGCTCGACGGCACCGAGGCCTTCATCAGCATCTACAACAATGACGGCTCCGAAGCCGGCGCCTGCGGCAACGGCATGCGCTGCGTGGTCCGCCGCATCTTCGAGAAGACGGGGCAGACCACGGCGACCTTCGAGACCGCCGCGGGCCTGCTCAATGCCTGGCAAGGCCCCGCGCCCGATCTCTACACGGTCGACATGGGCGCACCAAAATTCGGCTGGCAGGACATTCCGCTGGCGGAAGAGTTTCGCGACACCCGCTACATCGAACTGCAGATCGGGCCGATCGACAATCCGATCCTGCATTCGCCCTCAGCGGTGAGCATGGGCAATCCGCACGCGGTGTTCTGGGTCGACGACGTCAACGCCTACGATCTCGGGCGCTTCGGCCCGCTGCTCGAAAATCATCCGATCTTCCCCGAGCGCGCCAACATCACGCTCGCCCATATCGTCGATCCCGAGCACATCACCATCCGCACCTGGGAGCGCGGCGCCGGCCTGACCCGGGCCTGCGGTTCGGCGGCCTGCGCGACGGCGGTTGCGGCCGCGCGCCTCAAGCGCGCCGAGCGCAAGGTCGAGATCACGCTGCCCGGCGGCAAGCTCGGCATCGAATGGCGCGAGCGCGACGACCATGTGCTGATGACGGGCACGGCGACCTTCGAATATGAAGGCAATTTCGATCCGGCGCTGTTTGCGCCGGTCGGCTGATGGCCGTCGACATCGTCACCTTCGGCTGCCGCCTCAACGCCTTCGAGGCCGAGGTGATCCGCAGCAAAGCGGAAGGCGCAGGCCTTTCCGACACCATCGTCATCAACAGCTGCGCCGTCACCAACGAGGCGGTGGCGCAGGCGCGTCAGTCGATCCGCAAGCTGAAGCGCGAGCGTCCCGAGGCGCGCATCGTCGTCACCGGCTGCGCGGCGCAGACGCAAAGCCAGATGTTCGCCGACATGGCCGAGGTCGACCGCGTCGTCGGCAATGACGACAAGATGCGCAGCGAAACGTGGCACGAGACGCGCAGCGCGTTCGACATCGGCGCCAGCGAAAAGATCGCCGTCAGCGACATCATGGCTATCAGGGAGATGGCGCCGCATCTCATTGACGGCTTTGCCAGCGGCCTGCCGCGCGTGTTCGTGCAGGTGCAGAACGGCTGCGACCACCGCTGCACCTTCTGCATCATCCCGTTCGGCCGCGGCAATTCGCGTTCGGTGCCGATGGGCGCGGTGGTCGAGCAGGTGCGGGCATTGGCCGAGCGCGGCCATGCCGAGATCGTGCTGACCGGCGTCGATCTCACCAGCTACGGCACGGACCTGCCCGGTGCGCCGAAGCTCGGCATGCTGACGAAGCAGATTTTGCGGCATGTGCCGGAGCTCAAGCGCCTGCGCATCTCTTCGATCGATTCGATCGAGGCCGATCATGACCTGCTCGATGCCATCACTGAGGATGCGCGCCTGATGCCGCATCTGCACCTGTCGCTACAGTCAGGCGACGACATGATCCTGAAGCGCATGAAGCGGCGGCACTTGCGGAGCGATGCGATCGCCTTCTGCGACCAGGTGCGCCGCTTGCGCCCGGACATCGCCCTCGGCGCGGACATCATCGCGGGCTTTCCGACCGAGACAGAGGAGATGTTCTCGCGCTCGCTCGACCTCGTCGAAGAATGCGGCCTCACCTTCCTGCACGTCTTCCCCTATTCCCCGCGCCCCGGCACGCCCGCCGCGCGCATGCCGCAGGTGGCGGGCGGCGTGATCAAGGACCGTGCGAAGCGGCTGCGCGCAGCCGGCGAGGCGGCGCTGCGGCAGCGGCTGCAAGCGGAGATCGGCGCGACACGCGAGGTGCTGATCGAGAGCGAGGAGCAGGGCCGCACCGAGCATTATCTGCCGGTGGCGGTAGCGGGTGAGCGTGTGGGAAGTGTCGTGCCACGGATGATCACCGGCAGCGATGGCGAGCGGCTGACCACGTAATTTGCGGTCATCCCACAACTGCATCCCCAACGTCGTCCTGGCGAAAGCCAGGACCCATTACCCCAGGGCGTAGTTGTTGAATGCGATTGATAACCACCAGTCTTCGTCAAACCGAATTCGGTGGTAATGGGTCCTGGCTTTCGCCAGGACGACAGCGGAGAGCTTGGCACGCAGCGCGGGCCCTAACGCGCTCCTACGACGCCCGCACCTGCCAGAACCGCAGCGTCCGCCTTGCGTTCTCCGCCGTTATGCGCGCGAAATGCCCCTGCGCCTTGGCAAGGTCGGCCGGCTTCATCGCGCCGGTCGCAAAACGGCTTTCGAGCACGGCGACCGTCGTTTCCCAGCTGAGCTGGGCCGCCTTGCATGGCACCAGGAGGCCGTCCTCGCGCAGGCTCTGCATCAGCGGGCGGATCACCTCGACGGTCGATCCGGACAACGCCGCGAGGGCAGCGGCGGTCTCTTCATAGCGCCGCTGTCTGGCAAAGCCGAGCAGCGTCGCCTCGTTGAGCTGGCCGGTGGCCTTGAGGCCCGCGATGGCGCGCTTGGCGCCTTCGAAATCGCGGACGCCCGACATCTCGCGCTCGATGCCGACGGTGACGGCGGCGATCGCGCTCTGGATCTCCTCGAACAGATGCGGAGGCGCGCGCGACAACAGGCGCGTGCGCACCACATCCGTCGCCGAGCGCAGCAACTGCCGGCGCAGCTCCGACGGCAGGTCGATACGGACGCCGACGCTGACCGCGAGCTCGGGATCGCTTTCGGCCTGGCCGACGATGACGGCGAATCCGTTTCCGGAGACGCGCGCGCCGGGATTGGCGGCGAGCCGCCGGCTGACGCTGGGATAGCGCCGCGCCAGCAGCGCGTCGGTGACGGTCTCCTTCAGCCACCAGCGACCGGCGACCGCGAGCAGATGCGGCTCGCTTTTGCTGGAGGCGATCCTCACCAACTCGCCATCGTCGAGACGAGCGGATTCCTGCAGCACGGGGCCGGCGATGCGGATCTCGTCATTGTTGGCGAGGCGGCGGATCACGGACGGCGGCGCCTGCGCGATCGGCGCAAGCTGCATGCTGATCTCGGCCAGCGCCACGCGCGCCCCCATGTCGGCAATCGCGCGCAGCTCGATGGAGCCGATCAGGCGCTCGAGCACGTCGTCGAACAGTGCGATCTGCTCGTCGCTGAAACTGCCGGCGGAGGACAGGAACAGGTCGGTGACGCGCCGCGCCGTTTCCAGGCCCTTTTCCGGCGAGCCGATCCGAAGTGCGGATTCGACCTCGTCGATGATCGATAGCTCGGCCTTGGGCATGACGCGCGGCTCGTCCTGAGCGGATTGACGGAAGCTTGTTCTAAGCGACCGTTATCATTAGAGGCGAGCACTGAACGTTTCGTAAACCATGGCCGATGGGAACGAGGTGCCGCCGGGTATGCGGTGCGCTCCCTCCCCCGTTTGCGGGGGAGGGTTGGGGAGAGGGTGTCTCCGCAACGGGACAATCCCCAAGAGGAGAGAGCCCTCACCCGCCGCGCTCTGCGAGCGCGTCGACCTCTCCCGCAAGCGGGAGAGGTGAACGACAGCGACACCTATTCCCCATTCCACCCGCAGGCGCGGAGCTTCTCGTGCATGTGGGGCGGGGCCGGGGCGACCACGCGGACCGGCTCCTTGTTCCGGGAGATCGGCACCACGATCTCGCGGGAGTGCAGGTGCAGCCGCGGCTCGCCGAAGCGCGGACCGTTGCCGTAAATGTTATCGCCGAAGATCGGCCAGCCGCTCTCGGCCGAATGCACCCGCAATTGATGGGTCCGCCCGGTCACCGGTTCCATGGCGAGCCAGGTGAAACCGTCGCCCCGGCCCATCACCTTCCAGTTGGTGATGGCCTTCTGCCCGTCCGGATCCGGCTTCTGCCACCAGCCGCGTTCGGCATTGAGCCGGCCGAGCGGCATGTCGATCGTGCCCTCATCCTCAGTAGGGCCGCCCTCGACCACGGTCCAATAGGTCTTGCCGATCTTGCCGTGCTTGAACAGCAGGCCCAGCGATGCGGTCGCCTTGCGATGGCGCCCGAGCACGAGGCAACCGGAGGTGTCCTTGTCCAGCCGGTGGGCCAGCACCGGCGGCCGCGGCAGGCCGAAGCGGAGCGCGTCGAAGGAATCCTCCAGATTGGCACCGCCCTTGGGGCCGCGATGCACCGGCAGGCCGGCCGGCTTGTCGATGATCAGCATCAGCCCGTCGCGATGGAGCACGCGGGCCAGGATTTCATCGGCCGTCAACTGGGGAACATCGAGCAATTGCAAGACTTTCGGTCAAGGCTTTCGTTTGCGAGCCGGAACGGCTAACACGCCACCATGAACGATACCACCTCCGAGACCCCCAAGCTGAGCTGGTGGCGCCGCCTGTCCAACGGGCTCAAGCGTACCTCGTCCTCGCTCGGGACAGCGGTCGCCGACCTCGTCACCAAGCGCAAGCTCGACCGAGCCATGCTCGACGACATCGAGGACGTGCTCTTGCGCGCCGATCTCGGCACCTCCGTCGCGGTGCGGATCGCGGACGCCGTCGGCACCGGGCGCTACGACAAGGCGATCTCGGCGGACGAGGTCAAGGACGTCGTCGCGACCGAGGTCGAGAAGGTGCTGTCGCCGGTGGCAAAGCCGCTCGAGATCGATGCGGCCAGGAAGCCGTTCGTCATTCTCGTGGTCGGCGTCAACGGTTCCGGCAAGACCACCACCATCGGAAAGCTCTCGCAAAAATTCGCCTCCGAAGGCCGCAAGGTGATGCTGGCCGCCGGTGACACGTTTCGCGCTGCGGCCATCGAGCAGCTCAAGGTCTGGGGCGAGCGGACCAAGACGCCGGTCATCGCCGGCGCGCAGGGCTCGGATTCGGCGAGCCTTGCCTTCAACGCGCTGACCGCGGCGAAGGAGCAGGGCATCGACGTGCTTCTCATCGACACCGCCGGCCGCCTGCAGAACAAGGCCGAGCTGATGAACGAGCTCGAAAAGGTCGTGCGCGTGATCCGCAAGGTGGATGACACTGCGCCGCATGCCGTGCTGCTGGTGCTGGATGCTACTGTCGGCCAGAACGCGCTGTCGCAGGTCGAGGCGTTCCATCGCACCGCCGGGGTCACCGGCCTCGTGATGACCAAGCTCGACGGCACCGCCCGCGGCGGCATCCTGGTGGCGCTTGCGGAGAAGTTCAAACTGCCGGTGCATTTCATCGGCGTCGGCGAAGGCGTCGACGATCTCGCGCCATTCACCGCACGCGATTTCGCCCGCGCCATCGCCGGAATCGAAAGTTAGAGATGGACAAGACCCAGCCGCATCCGCTGTTCAAGCTTGCGACCGAGCTCGGTCCGCTGCTCGTGTTCTTCTTCGTCAATGCGAAGTTCAATTTGTTCGCCGCGACCGGCGCCTTCATGGTCGCGATCGTCGCGGCGATGGCCGCCTCCTATGTGGTGACCCGCCACATCCCGATCATGGCGATCGTGACGGGCGTGATCGTGCTGGTGTTCGGCACGCTGACCCTGGTGCTGCACGACGAGACCTTCATCAAGGTCAAGCCGACCATCATCTACGGCCTGTTCGCCGCGATCCTCGGCGGTGGCCTGTTGTTCGGCCGCTCCTTCATCGCGGTGATGTTCGACCAGATGTTCAATTTGACGCCGCAGGGCTGGCGCATCCTCACGCTGCGCTGGGCGCTGTTCTTCGCCGGCATGGCGGTGCTGAACGAAATCGTCTGGCGCACCCAGAGCACGGATTTCTGGGTGAACTTCAAGGTGTTCGGCGTCACGCCGATCACGATGATCTTTGCGATCGCCCAGATGCCGCTGACCAAGCGCTACGGGATAGAGCCGGCGTCGCTGGAGACCAGCGAGGCCGAGGCGGGGGATGTGAGGAAGGGTTGACGGTCTCTCCGCTCGTCATTGCGAGCGAAGCGAAGCAATCCAGACTATCTCCGCGGAGGGACTCTGGATTGCTTCGTCGCAAGAGCTCCTCGCAATGACGGTCTTGGCTAAGACCCCGCCTTCAACGCCTTCTCCATCTGCGGCATCAGCACCGTCCGCAGATTGTCCGGCGTGATCGGCCCGACCAGCTTGTAGACGATCGTCCCCTCGCGCCCGACGACAAACGTCTCCGGTACGCCGTAGACGCCCCATTCGATCGAGGCGCGGCCGTTGGCGTCGACGCCGACGCGGCCGAACGGGTTGCCGTAGCGCCCGAGGAAGCGACGTGCGTTATCGGCTGCGTCCTTGTAGTTGATGCCGACGAGCTGGAAGCGCTTGTCTTTTGCCAGTTCGGTCAGCAGCGGTGCTTCGTCATGACACGGCACGCACCAGGACGCCCAGACATTGACGAGGCTGACCTTGCCCTTGAAGGCGGCTGGATCGAGCCCCGGCACCTGTGCGCCGTTGTCTTGCAATCCCGCGAGCTCCGGCAGCGCGGTCTGCGGTGCGGGCCGGCCGATCAGCGCGGAGGGAATCCGGGAGATATCGCCGCTGCCGAGCCGGAACCAGAACAGCACGGCGAGGCCGATGAAAGCGATCAGCGGCAGCATCATCAGGAAGGTGCGGCGCTGCGGCGCGCCGGAGGTCGATTGACCGCTCATGACGCGTCCATCGCGCTGCGGCCCGAGCGGCGGGTGACGCCGCTACGGTCGAGCTCGCGCAAACGCTGCGTCTGGTTGCGATAGTCGAGCACGATCCAGCCGATCAGGATCACGATCACGATGGCCGCAGCGGCATAGGACGTCACGATGAAGGAGGCGTAGGGACCGAGCGACATGATCACGCCGCCCCTGTTGACGCGTTTTCTTGATGCGAACCGGTGCCCACCTCGTTCGAAAACGCGACGCGGCTCGCCTGCATCATCTGCAGCGAGCGGACGCGGCGGCGCAAAATCTCGTTGCGCATCGCCGCCAGATGCAGCGTGACGAACAGCAGCGTGAAGGCGATCGCCATCACCAAAAGCGGAATCAGGAAGGACTTGTCGAGCGTCGAGCCGCCCATGCGCATCACCGAGGCCGGCTGGTGCAGCGTGTTCCACCAGTCGACCGAGAACTTGATGATGGGCAGGTTGATCGCGCCGACCAGCGTCAGCACCGCGGCGGCGCGCGCCGCGCGCGAGGGATCATCGACCGCGCGCCACAGCGCCATCAGGCCGAGATACATCAGGAACAGGATCAGCACCGAGGTCAGCCGCGCGTCCCATTCCCAATAGGTGCCCCACATCGGCCGGCCCCACAGCGAGCCCGTGAGCAGTGCCAGGAAGGTGAAGCTGGCGCCGATGGGAGCGGCCGCCTTCGCGGCGACATCGGCGAGCGGGTGCCGCCACACCAGCGTGCCCAGCGAGGCGATGCTCATCACGCCCCAGACGAACATCGACAGCCAGGCATTGGGCACGTGGATGAACATGATCTTGACGGTCGCGCCCTGCTGGTAGTCGTCGGGCGCGTAAGCGGATTGATAGAGGCCGATGGCGAGCAGGATGACGGTCGCACCCGCAAGCCATGGCAACACCCGCGCTGTCAGCGCGAGGAACCGCGTGGGGTTGGCGAGGTCGATCAGCGTCATGGTATCCTGATAATCACCGGTTGATGCTCACGCAATCAGCATGAAAGCGCGCCACGAAAGTTGATCGGGGTCAAGGTCAGTCCAGTCCAGCTCAATCCAGCCCATGCCGCAGGCTCGCCGCCGCTGCGAAGGGGCCGACCACGAGGCTGACCAGCGACAGCGCGCACAGGATCGAGAACGGCGCGCCGAACGTCATGGGACCGACGATCGCGGCTTGCGAGGCGGCAACGCCGAAGATCAGCACGGGAATCGACAGCGGCAGCACCAGCACGGCCATCAACAGTCCGCCGCGATGCAGCGTCACCGCCAGCCCGGCGCCGATCATGCCGGTGAAGGTCAGCGCCGGCGTGCCCGCCAGCAGCGTCAGCGCCACCGCGCCGGTCGCGACCATGTCGAGGTTGAGCAGCAGCCCGAGCACGGGGGTTGCGACAATCAGCGGCAGGCCGGCGGCCAGCCAATGCGCCAGCGCCTTGGCCGCGCAGGCCAGTTCCAGCGGGGTCCGGCTCATCGTGATCAGGTCGAGCGAGCCGTCCTCATGGTCGGCCATGAACAGCCGGTCCAGGGTGAGCAGGCTCGCCAGGAGCGCGCCGAGCCAGAGGATCGCCGGCCCCAGCCGCGACAGCAGCGCCAGGTCCGGCCCGACCGCGAACGGCATCAGCACCACCACGGTCAGGAAGAACAGCACCCCGATCAGCGCCCCGCCGCCGACGCGGAGCGCGATCCGGATGTCCCGGCGGATCAGGGCGGACAGGGCGGTCATGGGGCTGCCCTTTCGGCGGGATTCGAATCTGCACGCGCGGCCAGCCCCAGGCACACGGCGCTCCCTCCCCCCTTGCGGGGGAGGGCGGGGGAGAGGGGCAGCCCAGGAAATGGTGCGCGTTGGGTCAGAACAGGGCTTGGACCGGACGAGAGAGTCCCCGTGTGGCACCCCTCTCCCTGACCCTCCCCCGCAAGGGGGGAGGGAACGGAGAGAGCGGAGGTTTGGCGCTTGGAAAGCTGAGGGTCGATCGGAATCATGCCGCACCCCCGATCCGCAGCTCCCGCGAATCGATCCCGAGCGGCGCATGGGTCGCCGCGATGATCATGCCGCCGCAGGCGAGGTGCTCCCGCATCAGGCCGCCGAACATGTCCTGGCCGGCCACGTCCAGTGCGGTGGTCGGCTCGTCCAACAGCCAGATCCGGCGCCGGATCGTGAGCAGCCGGGCCAGCGAGAGCCGGCGGCGCTGGCCGGCGGACAGGAAGGCGGCGGGCAGATGGGTGGCGTGGTCGAGGCCGACGGCCTCGAGGCTCGCGGCGGCGTCAGAACGCTCGCCGCCCAGAAAATCGGCCCAGAATGCCAGGTTTTCCTCGACGCTCAGCGCCGGCTTGAGGGCGTCGCGATGGCCGAGATAGTGGCACTGCTCCGGCAGCGTCATTTCGGCGTCGCCCCCGTCCAGTACGATCGTGCCGCCGGCCGGAACGAGCAGGCCTGCGATCAGGCGCAGCAGCGAGGTCTTGCCCGCGCCATTGCGGCCGACGACCGACAGGGCCTCGCCGGATGCGGCATGGAAGTCGAGCCCGGAAAACACCTCGCGCCCGCCGCGCACGCAGGCGACCCCGCGTCCGGACAGTTGCATCTTGGCTTGGTCCAGTCCGCTCAAAGCCAGGCCTCAGGAAATCTTGGGGTAGCGCATGGGAATTTTTGGCTCGGCAATTGCTGCGGCACGATTGTGGCTGTGGCGGTGCGGTTAGAAAGCTTCTATAAGCCCGGAACTACTTGATGCAGCAACTCAACCTGCCCCTGCAAGCGACCCAGCCTGCTACGCTGACGGTGTTAAAATACCCTGCCGGGTATAACTAACAATTGGGATTTCCTACATGACCTCGCTCGACAGCTTCAAATGCAAAAAGACCCTCAAGGTCGGCGCCAAGACCTATGTCTATTACAGCCTGCCCACGGCCGAGAAGAATGGTCTGAAGGGAATTTCGAAACTCCCCTATTCGATGAAGGTCCTGCTCGAGAACCTCCTGCGCAATGAGGACGGCCGCTCGGTCAAGAAGGAAGACATCGTCGCGGTGTCGAAGTGGCTGCGCAAGAAGTCGCTGGAACATGAGATCGCCTTCCGCCCGGCCCGCGTGCTGATGCAGGATTTTACGGGCGTTCCGGCCGTGGTCGACCTGGCTGCCATGCGAAACGCCATGCAGAAGCTCGGTGGTGACGCCGAGAAGATCAACCCGCTGGTCCCCGTCGATCTCGTCATCGACCACTCCGTGATCGTGAACTTCTTCGGCGACAACAAGGCCTTCGCCAAGAACGTCACCGAGGAATACAAGCAGAACCAGGAGCGCTACGAGTTCCTGAAGTGGGGCCAGAAGGCGTTCTCGAACTTCTCGGTCGTGCCGCCCGGCACCGGCATCTGCCACCAGGTCAATCTCGAATATCTCTCCCAGACGGTTTGGACCAAGAAGGAGAAGATGACGGTCGGCAAGAAGACCGGCACCTTCGAGGTCGCCTATCCCGACTCGCTCGTCGGCACCGACTCCCACACCACCATGGTCAACGGTCTCGCCGTGCTCGGCTGGGGCGTCGGCGGCATCGAGGCGGAAGCCTGCATGCTCGGCCAGCCGCTGTCGATGCTGCTGCCCAACGTCGTCGGCTTCAAGCTGAAGGGCGCGATGAAGGAAGGCGTCACCGCCACCGACCTCGTGCTGACCGTGACGCAGATGCTGCGCAAGCTCGGCGTCGTCGGCAAGTTCGTCGAGTTCTTCGGCCCCGGCCTCGACAATCTCTCCGTCGCCGACAAGGCGACCATCGCCAACATGGCGCCTGAATACGGCGCGACCTGCGGCTTCTTCCCGGTCGACGCCGCCGCGATCGACTACCTCAAGACCTCCGGCCGCGCCGCGCCGCGCGTCGCGCTGGTGCAGGCCTACGCGAAGGCGCAAGGGCTGTTCCGCACCGCCAAGTCGGCCGATCCGGTGTTCACGGAGACGCTGACGCTCGACCTCGCCGACGTCGTGCCGTCGATGGCCGGCCCGAAGCGTCCCGAAGGCCGCATCGCGCTGCCGTCGGTCGCCGAAGGTTTTTCGGTCGCGCTCAGCAGCGAGTACAAGAAGGCCGAGGAGCCGGAGAAGCGCTTTGCCGTCGAGGGCAAGGACTTCGAGATCGGCCATGGCGACGTCGTGATTGCCGCCATCACCTCCTGCACCAACACCTCGAACCCGAGCGTCTTGATCGGCGCGGGCCTGCTCGCGCGCAACGCGGCTGCGAAGGGCCTCAAGGCAAAACCGTGGGTGAAGACCTCGCTCGCCCCGGGCAGCCAGGTCGTCGCGGGCTATCTCGCCGATTCCGGTCTGCAGAAGGATCTCGACAAGGTCGGCTTCAACCTGGTCGGCTTCGGCTGCACCACCTGCATCGGCAATTCCGGTCCGCTGCCGGAGGAGATCTCGAAGTCGATCAACGACAACGGCATCGTCGCCGCCGCCGTGCTGTCCGGTAACCGCAACTTCGAAGGCCGCGTCTCGCCGGACGTGCAGGCGAACTATCTGGCCTCGCCGCCGCTGGTCGTCGCCCACGCGCTCGCGGGCAGCGTGACCAAGAACCTCGCGGTCGAGCCGCTCGGCGAAGGCAAGGACGGCAAGCCGGTGTACCTCAAGGACATCTGGCCGACGACCAAGGAGATCAACGCCTTCATGAAGAAGTTCGTGACCGCGTCGATCTTCAAGAAGAAGTATGCCGACGTGTTCAAGGGCGATACCAACTGGCGCAAGATCAAGACGGTCGAGAGCGAGACCTATCGCTGGAACATGTCTTCGACCTATGTGCAGAACCCGCCCTATTTCGAAGGCATGAAGAAGGAGCCGGAGCCGGTCACCGACATCGTCGAGGCGCGCGTCCTCGCCATGTTCGGCGACAAGATCACCACCGACCACATCTCGCCGGCCGGCTCGATCAAGCTCACCTCGCCCGCAGGCAAGTATCTCAGCGAGCACCAGGTGCGTCCCGCCGACTTCAACCAGTACGGCACGCGTCGCGGCAACCATGAAGTCATGATGCGCGGCACCTTCGCCAACATCCGCATCAAGAACTTCATGCTCAAGGGTGCTGACGGCAACATTCCGGAAGGCGGCCTCACCAAGCACTGGCCCGACGGCGAGCAGATGTCGATCTACGACGCCGCGATGAAGTACCAGCAGGAGGAGGTGCCGCTGGTGGTGTTCGCCGGCGCCGAATACGGCAACGGTTCCTCGCGCGACTGGGCTGCGAAGGGCACCCGTCTGCTCGGCGTTCGTGCCGTGATCTGCCAGAGCTTCGAGCGCATCCACCGCTCCAACCTGGTCGGCATGGGCGTGCTGCCGCTGACCTTCGAGGAAGGCACCTCCTGGTCGTCGCTCGGCCTGAAGGGCGACGAGAAGGTCACGCTGCGTGGTCTGGTCGGCGATCTCAAGCCGCGCCAGAAGCTGACTGCGGAGATCGTCTCCGGCGACGGTTCGTTGCAGCGCGTTTCGCTGCTCTGCCGCATCGATACGCTGGACGAGCTCGACTACTACCGGAACGGCGGCATTCTGCACTACGTGCTGCGCAAGCTCGCGGCCTAAGCGCGAATTTGTGAACGGTGGCTCACTGCGACGTGAGTAGAAGGTTAAACGAAGGCGGCCTATCACAAGGCCGCCTTCGCGCGTTTGCGGCATGTTTTGGATGGGCCCATCCGGCGGAAAATCGGTTTTCGCACGGTTTCCTGGATGGTTGAGCATGCCGCGCCCCGTAAGACTACGGTGACCATCAATCGATAAGATTCCCCCTCCCACGAGCTTTGGTGTGCGGCGTTCGACATGACAACAATGACGGCTTCTCATCTGATTTCACGTTGGTCCGGTGCCCTCTGGTCGGGAGCACTCGGCATCTGTGCAATCGTCGCCGTCATCCGTCCCGCTCACGCCGATCCCCGCGCCGTTGTCGAATTGTTCACCTCGCAGGGCTGCTCGTCCTGCCCGCCCGCCGACAAGATCATCGGCGACCTCTCCAGCGACCCCTCGATCATCGCGCTGAGCATGCCGATCGATTATTGGGACTATCTCGGCTGGAAGGACACGCTGGCGGATTCGCGTTTCTCTGCACGGCAGCGTGCCTATTCGCGCATGCGCGGTGACCGCGAGGTCTACACGCCGCAGGTCGTGGTGAATGGCTCGACGCATGTCATCGGCAGCGATCGCGCCGGCATCGAGAGCGCGATCGGCAAGACCGACAAGGGCACCGGCGTGATGAGCGTTCCGGTGACGATGTCGCTCGCCGGCAAGCAGATCAACGTCTCGGTCGCCGCGAGCAATGAGCCGGCGGTCTCGCATGGCGAGGTCTGGATCTGCTCGATCGCCAAGTCGGTCCCGATCGCGATCGCCAAGGGCGAAAATCGCGGGCAGCAGATCACCTACCACAACGTGGTGCGCAACCTGCTCAAGGTCGGCGACTGGAACGGCCGTGCCGAAAGCTGGACCGTGCCGATCGAGAACCTCACGCGCGATGGCGTCGACGGCGCGGTGGTCTACGTGCAGGACGGCAGCCGCGAGAAGCCGGGCCCGATGCTCGGCGCGGCGTACACGTCGCTGCACTGATTCGAATTTCTCTCTAGCGTCGAATTCGCTCTAACGCCTCATGGTGAGGAGCGCGCTGTTGCGCGCGTCCCGAACCATGCGAGGCCCCGCTGCTGCATCCGGGCCTCGATCCTTCGAGACGCCGCGCGAAGAGCGCCGCCCTCAGGATGAGGGGAGAGAGTGTGCCTGGCGGTCAGGAGAAATGGTCGCGTCCGGAAACATCCGGGCACAAACAAAAAAGGACCAACTCGCGTTGGTCCTCCTTGTCGCGCGTACAGACCCGATCCTGTTCGACCCCGGGGGGCTGGGGGCTGAGGAATCCGGAACCGAAAGGACCGGGTCAACGCACATTGGTCTTTTCGCAATGCAGGGCGGCAGGCGCTGGGCGGAAAAGCGGCGAGACTAAGATTCTTGAGCACGATCCCGTGACGGTTCGTCGCGACAGAGTTCCACCCCTGCGTGTGGCCTGGTTCGTACCCGATTCTACCGGTTGAGCCACAAGTCTCTCTGGGCTTTGTCTCTCTCTGGGCTTTTTCCCGGGTTCCATCGAGAGCCCTTGCGGAGGACGGCGGTTGGCGCGATCATGCAACTGTCATGATCCGCGGTTCCGGGGACGGTTTTCGCGGACGCGGTCATGTTGCGCGACGAGGAGGCGCTTCTCATGAGCCTGATGCCGGAGGATGCCGATCCGAGCGGGCAGCGCGCGGCGGCGCGTCCCGCCGCTACGAACGCGCAACCGAACCGGGTGACTTTCAACCGGCTCGAGCTGCATCGTATTCTCAATCTCTATGGCCGCATGGTTGCCGACGGCGAGTGGCGCGACTACGCCATCGACTTCCTCAGGGATCGCGCGGTGTTCTCGGTCTATCGCCGCGCCTCGGAAGTGCCGATCTATCGCATCGAGAAGGATCCGCGCCTCGCACGCAAGCAGGGCATGTACAGCGTGATCTCGGCGACGGGCCTGATCCTGCGCCGCGGCCACGAGCTCGACCGCGTGTTGCTGGTGATCGATCGCAAGCTGGCGGTGGTATAGCCACACGGACAGTGCCGTAGGGTGGGCAAAGGCGCAAAGCGCCGTGCCCACGTCCTTTCTCCATCGCCGCAGATGGTGGGCACGCTCCGCTTTGCCCACCTTACGGCACCGGTGATTTGGCGAGACCTCGTACCCCGGATGAGCGAAGCGACATCCGGGTCTTTGCTTGCCGTGTTCCCGGGTATCGCTGCGCTCACCCGGGCTACGGGACTGCCCTACTTTGTTGGCACGCTCCGCGCGCCCTCGCCGAGGTCGCGCTGCATCATCACCGTATCGAGCCAGCGGCCGAATTTCAGCCCGACATTGGGATGCGTGCCGATCATCTTGAAGCCGCCCCTGGTGTGCACGCCGATCGAGCCGGCATTGGCGGAATCGCCGATCACCGCGATCATCTGGCGGAAGCCGCGCGCCTCGCATTCGGTGATCAGCCGCTCCAGCAGCTTTGAGCCGACGCCGCGGCGGTGGAAGGAGGGATCGAGATAGATCGAGTTCTCCACGGTAAAGCGGTAGGCCGGCCGCGGCCGGTAGGCGCCGGCATAGGCGTATCCGGCCACGCGCCCGTCGAGGATCGCGACGAAATAGGGATAGCCGCCGTCGACCAGCGCGCGATAGCGGCGCGTCATCTCGGCAAGGTCGGGCGGTTCCAGCTCGAACGTCGCCGTGCCCTCGCGGACGGCCTGCTGGTAGATGGCGGTGATGGCGGGAAGGTCGGCCTCGATGGTGGGCCTGATTTCAGGTGCGGACATGGGGGAAGATTAGAGCCTTCCGGAGACTGCTGGAAGAGGCTGTTCCGCCTCCACGCCCGTCATTGCGAGCGCAGCGAAGCAATCCAGAAATGCATCCGTGGAGGGACCTCTGGATTGCTTCGTCGCAAGGGCTCCTCGCAATGACGAGGAGAGACCCCCGCCCCAAACAAAAACCCCGGCCTCTCGGCCGGGGTTCGTGTCCGTTCTCTCGTCTCAGAGCTTAGTCGCGCTGACCGAGGAGCTGCAGGAGCAGCGTGAACAGGTTGATGAAGTTCAGGTACAGCGACAGCGCGCCGGTGATGGCCGCACGCTCTGCGATGTCACCGCCGGCCGAGGCGTAGCCGTAGATGTAGTCGTTCTTCAGCCGCTGCGTATCCCAGGCGGTGAGGCCCGCGAACACCAGCACGCCGACCACCGACACGATGAACTGCAGCATCGAGCTCGCCAGGAACAGGTTCACCAGGCTCGCGATGATGATGCCGATCAGGCCCATGAACAGGAACGAGCCCATGCCGGTCAGGTCACGCTTGGTGGTGTAGCCGTAGAGGCTGAGCGCACCGAAGGTCGCCGCGGTGATGAAGAACACCCGCACGATCGAGGTGTGGGTGAACACCAGGAAGATCGACGATAGCGAGATGCCCATCAGCGCCGAGAACACCCAGAACAGGATCTGGGCGGTCGAGGGGGCGAGGCGGTTGATGCCCGCCGAGATCACGAACACCATCGCAAGCGGCGCGAGCATGAACAGCCACTTCAGGGGGCTGACGAACATCGCGTAGCCGAACGGCGTCAGGAACAGCTTGCCGACGCGGACGGCGTCCGCCGTCGGGACGTCGGTCACGGCGGCCATGTAGACGCCGAGCGCGGCAAGGCCCGTGATGGCGAGGCCAATGCTCATGTAATTGTAGATGCGCAGCATATAAGCGCGCAGGCCGGCATCGACCGTCGCGGCGTCGACACGCCCGGCGGCCCTGCCGAAAGGAGAAGCGTAGTTACGGTCTAGGTCCGACATGGTCGAATTCCCGTTGGTTGGCCGGTCCGGCATGAGGGTCGCCATGCCTCCGGTTCGTCAAACTCTATCTCGGATACCGCTGCCTGCCGACTAAATTTTGGCTAACAATCGGGGCTCCGAACCCATTCGATATGTGGGAAACTAACACATTCGCCGCAACCGTCCACGCGCGGCTGAATGTCGCCCTTGGCTGCAATCCAGACGGGCGGGCGTGGTTAATCGCAGGAATCGTGCGATTTCGCTACCGCACGGCTGCCCGCTACCATTTGTCACAAATTCCGCAACACCGTGGCGGGCTTTTTGTTCAACGCCAGCAGCGTGCCGGCGAGCCCGAGCCCGACCGTGACGATCAGGGCGGCCGCCACCACGCCCGCCGCGCTGCCGGCCTGCCAGACGAAGCTGAGCGTCATCAACCGCGTCACGATCATCCAGGCCGCGATGCTGCCGGCGATCACGCCGAACACGGCGGTGGCGAGCCCGATCAGGAGGTATTCGAGCGCATAGGCGCCGAGCAGCCGCAGGCGCGTCGCGCCCAGGGTCTTCAGGATTACCGCATCGTAGACACGGTGACGGTGGCCGGCGGCGAGCGCCCCGCCCAGCACCAGGATCGCCGAGATCAGGGTCACGGCGCTGGCGCCGCGGATCGCCAGCGCCAGATTGGTCACGACCGAGCCGACCGTCTCCATCACCTCGCGCACGCGCACGCTCGTCACCATGGGGTAGGCGTCGGCCACCTGCTTGATGATCTTGCCGTCGCCGGCGGCATCGCCGCCCGTCTCCGTCAGCGTCGCGATATGGGTGTGGGGCGCGCCCTTGAAGGCGTTGGGCGAGAACACCAGCACGAAATTGATGCCCATCCCCTGCCAGTCGATGTTGCGCAGATTGCTGATCTTCGCCGGGATGTCGCGGCCGAGCACGTTGACCACCACCTCGTCGCCGAGCTTGAGGCCGAGCCCGTCGGCGATCTTCTTCTCCATCGAGACCAGCGGCGGGCCGGAATAGTCCGCGCTCCACCACTCGCCCTCGACCACCTTGGAGCCCTTCGGCAGCTCGGCGGTGTAGGTCAGGCCGCGATCGCTCTGCAGCACCCATTCGGAATCGGTGGTGGGCTTGAGCTCCTCGGCGCGCACGCCGCGCGCGCCGACGATGCGCCCGCGCAGCATCGGCACGTCCTCGACCTTCGCGCCCGGTGCGATCTGGCGCAGATAGAAGTCGAACTGCTCGGCCTGCGTGCTCGGGATGTCGATGAAGAAGAACGACGGAGCGCGGTCGGGCAGCGCCGCGAGGAACTGCCGGCGCAGATTGCCGTCGATCTGGGTGATGGTGACGAGCACGGCGAGCCCGAGACCCAGCGACAGCACGACCGAGGGCGTCAGCGCGCCGGGACGATGGATGTTGGCGACCGCCAGCCGCAGCATCGGCAGCCGCGACCGCGGCAGCCGCCGCGCGATTGTCATCAGCAGGGCGGCGATGCCGCGCAGCAGGGCGAACACGACGACGGAGGAGGCCACGAACACCGCGGCGATGCGCTTGTCGAAGGAGAGCCCGATCACGACCGCGACGAGCAGGACGATCACGACGCCCATGAATACGAGATAGCCGAGGCGCGGCCGGTGCCATTCTGAGCTGATGGTGTCGCGGAACAGCGCCGCCACCGGCACGTCGTGCACGCGCCCGAGCGGCCACAGGCCGAAGGCGAGCGCGGTCAAAAGGCCATAGACGAAGGACAGCGCGAGCTCGTCGGCGTGCACCGCCGGCACCACCGGCAGCGGCAACAGTTTTCCGAACAGCCCGACGATGGCGAAGGGCATGGCGGCGCCGAGCGCGAGGCCAATCACCGAGCCGATCGCGGCGAGCAGGAGAACCTGCGCCAGATAAATTCCGAACACATCGCGGCCCGTGGCGCCGACCGCCTTGAACGCGGCGATCACCTCGAGCTTGCGGTCGATATGACTCTTGACGGCGTTGGCGACGCCGACGCCGCCGACCAGCAGCGCGGCGAGGCCGACCAGCGTCAGGAACTGCGTGAAGCGGCTGATGTTGCGCTCCAGCTGCGGCGAGGCGTTGGAACGGCTGCGGATCTCCCAGCCGGCCTGCGGCGCCGCGCTGCGCGCGTCCGCGATGAAGGCCTCGGTGGCGCGCTCGTTGTTGGCGGTATCCGGCAGCTTCACCCGATAGACCCAGCGCACCAGGCTGCCGGGCTGGATCAGCCCGGTGGCGCGCAGGCCGGCCTCGCTGATCAAAAAGCGCGGGCCGAAGCCGATGCCGCCGGCGAGCTTGTCGGGCTCGGCCTCGACGGTCGAGCGGATCTGGAAGGTCGCAGATCCAATGGTGACGCGGTCGCCGGTCTTCAGCGAAAGCCGCGCCAGCAGCGTCGGATCGGCGGCGGCGCCGTATGCGCCGTCACGCATCGCGAGCAGGTCGGACATCGGCAGTGGCGGCGCCAGCGTCAGCTGTCCCAGCATCGGATAGGTGTCGTCGACCGCCTTCATCTCGACCAGCGCGAGCTTGCCGTCGGCCGAGCGCGCCATGCCGCGCAGCGTCGCCGCGGTCGAGACGGTGCCGCGCGAGCGCAGGAAGGCGACCTCGTCGGGCTTGGCCTCGCGCTGGAACAGCACGAACGACACGTCGCCGCCGAGCAGCGTGCGGCCCTCGCGGGCGAGGCCTTCGGACAGGCTCGCCGAGACCGAGCCGACGCCGGCGATCGCCATCACGCCGAGCGCGATGCAGGCGATGAAGACGTAGAAGCCGCGCAGGCCGCCGCGCAGTTCGCGCAGCGCGTAGCGCAGCGACAGTGCGACGGCGTTCGGCTTCGCGAACGGTTCGGCAGCAGCGCTCATGCGGGCGCAGACTGCGTGTCGATGCGCCCCGAGCGCAGACGGATGACGCGATCGCAGCGATGCGCCAGCGAGGAATCGTGCGTCACCAGCACCAAGGTCATGCCGCGCTCGGCATGCTTGGTGAAGAGCAGGTCGACGATCTGCTTTCCGGTGGCCTCATCGAGATTGCCGGTCGGCTCGTCCGCGACGAGGATGGCGGGATCGGGCGCCAGCGCACGGGCCAGCGCAACGCGCTGCTGCTCGCCGCCGGAGAGCTGCGTCGGATAGTGATGCAGGCGATCGCCGAGGCCGACCGATTGCAGCTCCTCTGCCGCGCGCTTGGCAGCGTCGGGATTGCCGGCGAGCTCGAGCGGCACGGCGACGTTCTCCAGAGCCGTCATGGTCGGGATCAGATGGAAGGACTGGAAGACGATACCGACCTGGCGGCCGCGGAAGCGGGCCAGCGCGTCCTCGTCGAGGGCATTGAAAGGCGTGCCATTAACCACCACCTCTCCGCTATCAGGACGCTCCAGCCCCGCCATCACCATCAGCAGCGTGGATTTGCCCGAGCCTGACGGGCCGATCAGGCCGATCGTCTCGCCCGAGGCGACGCGCAGGCTGATATCCTTGAGGATGTGAACGCGTGCCGCGCCCGTGCCCAATGAGAGATTGACGTTGGAGATGGCGATGGTGTCCATCGCGGTCGTGGCGAGCGAAGAGGAATAGGTGTCCATGGTCCGGTCATATGGCAACTCCGATAGCGCGGTCGAGAGGCGTTACGGATTGTTCATGCACATAGCCGTGTTGGTGCTCGCCTTGATGACAATTGCGAACCCGGCTTGGGCCGACGCGACAAAGCCGGTCAAGCTTGTCGTTCTCGGCGATTCCTTGAGCGCGGGTCTTGGCCTCCCGGCCCAGGAGGCGTTCCCCCAAAAACTCCAAAAAGCCTTGCAAGCCAAAGGCATAGCGGTCGACATGACCAATGCCGGCGTGTCCGGCGATACCACCTCCGGCGGCCGCGACCGGCTCGACTGGTCCGTGCCTGACGGAACCGACGGCGTCATCGTCGAGCTCGGCGCCAACGACGCGCTGCGCGGCATCGATCCCACCCTGACGCGCACGGCGCTGACCGACATCGTGCAGCGGCTCAAGGCGCGCAAGATTCCAGTGATGCTCTGCGGCATGCTGGCGCCGCCGAATTACGGCGCCGACTACGCGGCGCGCTTCAATTCGATTTATCCGGATCTGGCCAAGCAATTCGGCGTGCCGCTCTATCCGTTCTTCCTCGAGGGCGTTGCGGCCGACGCCAAGCTCAACCAGGCCGACGGCATCCATCCGACCGCGGCCGGCGTCGACATCATCGTCGGCAACATCATGCCCACGGTGGAGGCATTCATTGGCACGATAACCGAGCAACGGCGTTGAAAAGCAGGCAACGCTAACCCTAATTCCCAGGGTTTTCACGGGGTGGGCCGCGCGATGCTTCGCAGAGTCACACAACTGCGATAGGAATCAGGGTACCGGTGATTCGTCGCCGGCTCTAATTTGGATATGGTTCTGCTTCAGGGCTGTACCCAAGCATCGGGAGTGCTGAACGATGCCGCGTTTGTTCACTGGTCTGGAAATTCCGGCCGAAATCGGCCAGTCGCTTTCCAACTTGAGGGGCGGCCTTCCCGGCGCCCGGTGGATCGATCCCGAAAATTATCACGTCACCCTGCGCTTCATCGGCGATATCGACGGCCTCTACGCCAACGAGATCGCCTCGATGCTGTTTCGCGTCGACCGCAAGCCGTTCGAGGTGAAGGTGCAGGGGCTGACCAGCTTCGGCGGCCGCAAGCCGCGCGCGGTGGTCGCCACCATCGCGCCGAGCAAACCGCTGATGGAATTGCAAGCCGAGCTCGAACGCATGATGCAGCGGATCGGTCTCGATCCCGAGGGGCGCAAGTTCATCCCGCACGTGACGCTCGCCCGGTTGCACGACGCCTCCGACCGCGACGTCGCCGACTATCTGTCGCTGCGCGGCTACTTCCCGAGCAAGGCGTTCATGGCCGAACGCTTCGTGCTGTTCTCCTCGCGCGCATCGACGGGCGGCGGCCCCTATGTCGTCGAGGACGCCTACGAGCTGTGTGAGTAGCTCCGCTCTCGTGCCCCGGACGCAGTGCGCCACGAAGTGGTGCACTGCTGAGCCGGGGCCCATCGCTCCACGGCAATGAACGAAACAGTGGGTCCCGGCTCTGCGCAGCAGCGTTACACGCTGCAGCGCGTCCGGGACACGGAACGCATAGCTCTGACCTCATTTCACGGCTTGCAATTTCCGCCCATCTCTGGCCGTAAGGGGCCATGCTCTCCACCCAAAATTCCTCATTTCGTGAGGCATACCAGGCC
Organism: Bradyrhizobium huanghuaihaiense; assembly: GCF_025200885.1. Taxonomy (NCBI): domain Bacteria; kingdom Pseudomonadati; phylum Pseudomonadota; class Alphaproteobacteria; order Hyphomicrobiales; family Nitrobacteraceae; genus Bradyrhizobium; species Bradyrhizobium huanghuaihaiense. The sequence continues at coordinate 398,996 of NZ_CP104172.1, forward strand.
GAGATCGCGTCCGGCGCGATCGAGCCGGATGCCGCGCAGGCCGAGGTCGCCGAGGCCTATGCGGCGCTCGACCAGCGGCTCGCGGCTTACAAGCCCGCGCGCAAGCAGGGGCTGCTCAGCCGCTTGTTCAGCAGTGACAAGGACGAAGCGCCGCGCGGGCTCTACATCCATGGCGAGGTCGGCCGCGGCAAGACCATGCTGATGGATCTGTTCTTCCAGCACTCGAGCGTCGAGCACAAGCGCCGCGCGCATTTCCACGAATTCATGGCGGATGTGCACGAGCGCATCTACGACTATCGCCAGGGCATCGCGCGCGGCGAGATCGCCGACGGCGACGTCATCGTGCTGACCGCGACCGCGATCTTCGAGGAGAGCTGGCTGCTCTGCTTCGACGAATTCCACGTCACCGACATCGCGGACGCGATGATCCTGGGGCGCCTGTTCGCAAAACTGTTCGAGCTCGGCACCGTCGTGGTCGCGACCTCCAACGTCGCGCCGGACGATCTCTACAAGGGCGGTCTCAACCGCTCGCTGTTCCTGCCCTTCATCAAGCAGATCACCGACCACATGGACGTCGCGCGGCTCGATGCGCGCACCGACTTCCGGCTGGAGAAGCTGCAGGGCGTGCCGATGTGGCTGACGCCGGCGGATGGCGATGCGGATGCCGCGCTCGACCGCGCCTGGTCGAAAATGTCGGGCGGCGCCAAATGCAGGTCGCGCGACATCTCGATCAAGGGCCGCATCCTGCACGTGCCGTGCTCGGCCCATGGCGTGGCGCGGTTCTCCTTCGCCGATCTCTGCGAGAAGCCGCTCGGCGCCTCCGACTATCTCAGGCTGGCGCACGACTATCACACCATCCTGGTCGACCATATTCCAGTGATGGACTTCTCCCAGCGCAACGCCGCCAAGCGCTTCATCACGCTGATCGACACGCTCTATGACAATGCCGTGAAGCTGATGGCCTCGGCCGACGCCAACCCGATCTCGCTCTACCTCGCCACCGAGGGCAACGAGGCCATGGAGTTCAAGCGGACCGCGTCGCGTCTGATCGAAATGAGCTCGGAATCCTATCTGGCGCTGCCTCACGGCCGCAAGGATTCCACCGCCAGCGGCTCCACCAAGGGCCTGGTGGAGACTTAAGTCCTATTTCCGTCGAAGGTACCGCTGTCATTCCGGGGCGCGACGAAAGTCGCGAGCCCGGAATCCATAACCACAATCGGGAGTATGGATTCCGGGCTCGTCGCTTCGCGACGCCCCGGAATGACCGAGCTGCGCTTGTATACGCGCCAAGCCCGACAAATGGGCATCCACCGACTTGAACGGGCGAAGCGAAAGGGATAACCACCCATCAGTTTTCCCTCCTTCGGATGTCTAAAGGACAGGTTCACATGGCGCGCGACAAGATTGCTTTGATTGGCTCCGGTCAGATCGGCGGAACGCTGGCTCACCTCATCGGCCTGAAAGAACTGGGCGACGTCGTGATGTTCGACATCGCCGAGGGCGTGCCGCAGGGCAAGGCGCTCGATATTGCGCAGTCCTCGCCGGTCGACGGCTTCGACGCCCACTACACCGGTGCGAACTCCTACGAAGCGCTCGACAACGCCAAGGTCTGCATCGTCACCGCCGGCGTGCCGCGCAAGCCCGGCATGAGCCGCGACGACCTCCTCTCCATCAACCTCAAGGTCATGGAGCAGGTCGGTGCCGGCATCAAGAAGTACGCTCCCGACGCCTTCGTCATCTGCATCACCAACCCGCTCGACGCGATGGTCTGGGCGCTGCAGAAGGCTAGCGGCCTGCCGCACAAGAAGGTCGTCGGCATGGCCGGCGTGCTGGACTCGGCGCGCTTCCGCTACTTCCTGGCCGACGAATTCAACGTCTCCGTTGAAGACGTCACCGCCTTCGTGCTCGGCGGCCACGGCGACACCATGGTGCCGCTGGTGAAGTACTCCACCGTCGCCGGCATCCCGCTGCCCGACCTCGTCAAGATGGGCTGGACCTCGCAGGCGCGCCTCGACGAGATCGTCGACCGCACCCGCAATGGCGGCGCCGAGATCGTCAACCTGCTCAAGACCGGCTCGGCCTTCTACGCCCCGGCCGCGTCCGCGATCGCGATGGCCGAGAGCTATCTGCGTGACAAGAAGCGCGTGCTGCCCTCGGCCGCCTACCTCAACGGCGAATACGGCGTGAAGGACATGTATGTCGGCGTGCCCGTCGTGATCGGCTCCAAGGGCGTCGAGCGCGTGGTCGAGATCGAGCTCGCCGGCAAGGACCGCGAAGCCTTCGACAAGTCGGTCGGCGCCGTACAGGGCCTGGTCGACGCCTGCAAGAAGATCGCCCCCGATCTTCTCGGCCGCTAAGGCACCAACAATACCCCGCCGAAGATCGAAAACCGGTCTTCGGCGGTTTCACTTCCGGACCCCTGCTTGACCGGGGCGGGTTCCGGTCCAAGCCGTCCAGATTTCGATGTCAAAGAATCGGGGTTGCAGTTCCTGTGGTATATGGTATGCCAGCCACAAGACTGAGGTGGGCCCAAGAGGTCACCGCCCGCGGGTTCAGGGAGCGACCATATGAATATCCATGAATATCAGGCCAAAGCGCTGCTGGGTGAGTTCGGCGTGCCGATCTCCAAGGGCGTCCCGGTCCTCAAGGCCGCAGACGCGGAAGCCGCCGCCAAGGCGCTGCCGGGTCCGGTCTATGTGGTGAAGAGCCAGATCCATGCCGGCGGCCGCGGCAAGGGCAAGTTCAAGGAAGCCTCGGCCGGCGACAAGGGCGGCGTCCGCATCGCCAAGTCGGCCGCGGAGGTCTCCGAATTCGCCAAGCAGATGCTCGGCGCAACCCTCGTGACGATCCAGACCGGCCCCGCCGGCAAGCAGGTCAACCGCCTCTACATCGAGGACGGCTCCGACATCGACAAGGAGTTCTACCTCTCGCTCCTGGTTGACCGCGAGACCTCGCGCGTCTCCTTCGTCGTCTCGACCGAAGGCGGCGTCAACATCGAGGACGTCGCGCACAACACGCCTGAGAAGATCGTGACCTTCTCGGTCGATCCCGCCACCGGCATCATGGGCCATCACGGCCGCACGGTTGCGAACGCGCTGAAGCTCTCCGGTGATCTCGCCAAGCAGGCCGAGAAGCTCACCGCGCAGCTCTACGCGGCCTTCGTCGCCAAGGACATGTCGATGCTGGAGATCAACCCGCTGGTCGTGACCAAGCAGGGCCAGCTCCGCGTGCTCGACGCCAAGGTGTCGTTCGACGACAACGCGCTGTTCCGTCACCCCGAGGTGCTCGCGCTGCGCGACGAGACCGAGGAAGACGCCAAGGAAATCGAGGCGTCGAAGTACGACCTCAACTACGTCACCCTCGACGGCAACATCGGCTGCATGGTCAACGGCGCCGGTCTCGCCATGGCGACGATGGACATCATCAAGCTCTACGGCATGGCGCCGGCGAACTTCCTCGACGTTGGCGGCAGCGCCAGCAAGGAGAAGGTCGCGGCCGCGTTCAAGATCATCACCGCCGATCCCAACGTGAAGGGCATTCTGGTCAACATCTTCGGCGGCATCATGAAGTGCGACGTGATCGCCGAGGGCGTCACGGCTGCGGTTCGCGAAGTCGGCCTCAGCGTGCCGCTGGTGGTTCGCCTCGAAGGCACCAATGTCGAGCTCGGCAAGAAGATCATCCGTGAATCCGGCCTGAACGTGGTGCCGGCCGACAATCTCGACGACGCCGCGCAGAAGATCGTGAAGGCCGTCAAGGGAGGCTAAGGCCATGACCCAGGACCATCTCGCCGCATCATCTCCGCTCCCCGAGCACGCGCGCCTCGCCGCGTTCGCCGGCGAATGGGATGGTGAGGAGATGGTCTTCCCGTCGCGCTGGAACGCGGGCGGGCCGGCCTCCTCTCACGTCGTCGCGCGCATGGACCTCAATGGATTCTATCTGATCCAGGATGCGGTGCAGATGCGCGACGGCAAGCAGAGCTTTGCCACCCACGGCCTCTTCACCTTCGACCGCGACGACCGGACCTACAAATTGTTCTGGTACGACTCGCTCGGTTACACGCCGCCCTCGCCCGCCTCCGGCGGGTGGGTCGGCAAGACCCTGACGCTGGTGCGCGGCTCGCTCCGCGGCAATGCGCGCCACGTCTACGAGATCATCAATGAGGATTCCTACTCGTTGAAGATCCAGTTCTCGCCGGACGCGGAAGGCTGGGCTGACGTCCTCACCGGCGTCTACCGCCGCATCCACTGACCCCTTTCACTCTGTTAGTTTCGCGAAAGCAGACCTCATGTCCATCCTGATCGACAAGAACACCAAGGTCATCTGCCAGGGCTTCACCGGCAAGAACGGCACCTTCCATTCCGAGGCCGCGATGGCCTACGGCACCAAGATGGTCGGCGGCACCTCGCCGGGCAAAGGCGGCTCGACGCATCTGGGCCTGCCGGTGTTCGACACCGTGCGCGATGCGCGTGAGAAGACCGGCGCCGATGCGTCGGTGATCTACGTGCCGCCGCCGGGCGCGGCGGATGCGATCTGCGAAGCCATCGACGCCGAGATCCCGCTGATCGTCTGCATCACCGAGGGCATTCCGGTCGTCGACATGGTGCGCGTGAAGCGTTCGCTGGCCGGCTCCAAGTCGCGCCTGATCGGGCCGAACTGCCCGGGCGTCATGACCGCCGGCGAGTGCAAGATCGGCATCATGCCCGCCAACATCTTCAAGACCGGCTCCGTCGGCATCGTCTCCCGCTCGGGCACGCTGACCTATGAAGCCGTGTTCCAGACCTCCCAGGAAGGCCTCGGCCAGACCACCGCGGTCGGCATCGGCGGCGACCCGGTCAAGGGAACCGAGTTCATCGACGTCCTCGAAATGCTCCTGGCCGACCCCAAGACCGAATCGATCATCATGATCGGCGAGATCGGCGGCTCCGCCGAGGAGGACGCCGCCCAGTTCCTCAAGGACGAGGCCAAGCGTGGCCGCAAGAAGCCGATGGTCGGCTTCATCGCCGGCGTCACCGCCCCTCCCGGCCGCCGCATGGGCCACGCCGGCGCGATCATCTCGGGCGGCAAGGGCGACGCCGGTTCCAAGACCGAGGCGATGAAATCCGCAGGGATTACAGTGTCTCCGTCGCCCGCCCGCCTCGGCCATACGCTTGCCGAAAAGTTGAAGGGCTAATTCACTTCTTCGTGCTTTTCCGGGCGAAGTTTCGCAGCAAATAGGGTAAAGGGTGCCTGTCGCGTCGAGCCCTGTCGGGGGAGCTCGGCGCCAGCGCCGTTTGTTATGCGCGAACCGAAATCGCCAGGAACTCAAGTATGTCTCGCCAGGACGCGAACGCAGCCTTTGCCCTGTCATCCTTTTTGCAGGGCACCAACGCCACCTACATCGACGAAATCTACGCCCGCTACGAGAAGGACCCGTCCTCGGTCGACGCCGAGTGGCAGGAGTTCTTCAAGAGCCTCAACGACCAGCCCGCCGACGTCCGGAAGAACGCGGAAGGGCCGTCCTGGGAGCGGGACAACTGGCCGCTGACGCCGAAGGATGATCTGACTTCGGCCCTCGACGGCAACTGGGCCGAAGTCGAGAAGGCGGTCGGCGCCAAGATCGCCGCCAAGGCGCAGACCAAGGGCGCCGACATCTCCTCCACCGACGTGCTTCAGGCCACGCGCGACTCGGTCCGCGCCCTGATGCTGATCCGCTCCTACCGCATGCGCGGCCACTTCCACGCCAAGCTCGATCCGCTCGGCATCGAAGCCCAGCGCAACCGCGAAGAGCTCGACCCGCGTACCTACGGCTTCAGCGAAGCCGATTTCGACCGCAAGATCTTCCTCGATCACGTGCTCGGCCTCGAGTACGGCACGCTGCGCGAGATCACCGCGATCTGCGAACGCACCTACTGCCAGACGCTCGGCGTCGAGTTCATGCATATCAGCAATGCCGCGCAGAAGGCCTGGATCCAGGAGCGGATCGAGGGACCCGATAAGGAGATCTCGTTCACGCCCGAAGGTCGCAGAGCCATCCTGACGAAGCTGGTCGAGGCCGAGGGTTTCGAAAAGTTCTGCGACACCAAGTTCACCGGCACCAAGCGCTTCGGCCTCGATGGCGGTGAAGCGCTGATCCCCGCGCTCGAGCAGATCATCAAGCGCGGCGGCAATCTCGGCGTGAAGGAAATCGTGCTCGGCATGCCGCATCGCGGCCGCCTCAACGTGCTGACCCAGGTGTTGGGCAAGGCGCACCGCGCGCTGTTCCACGAATTCAAGGGCGGCTCGGCCAACCCCGACGCGGTCGAAGGCTCGGGCGACGTCAAGTACCACCTCGGCGCCTCCTCTGACCGCGAGTTCGACGGCAACCGCATCCATCTGTCGCTCACCGCCAACCCCTCGCATCTCGAGATCGTCGATCCCGTGGTGCTCGGCAAGGTCCGCGCCAAGCAGGACCAGCACGGCGATCCGCCGGACATGCGCATCTCGGTGATGCCGCTGCTGATGCACGGCGACGCCGCGTTTGCCGGCCAGGGCGTGGTCGCGGAGTGCTTCGGCCTGTCGGACCTGAAGGGCTACCGCACCGGCGGCTCCGTGCACTTCATCGTCAACAACCAGATCGGCTTCACCACCTATCCGCGTTATTCTCGTTCTTCGCCTTACCCGTCGGATGTGGCGAAGATGATCGACGCGCCGATCTTCCACGTGAACGGCGACGATCCGGAAGCCGTCGTGTTCGCCGCCAAGGTCGCGACCGAATTCCGGCAGAAGTTCCACAAGCCCGTCGTGATCGACATGTGGTGCTATCGCCGCTACGGCCACAACGAGGGCGATGAGCCGGCGTTCACCCAGCCGGTCATGTACAAGCGGATCGCGGCCCATCCCTCGACCCTCACTCTCTACTCCAAGCGCCTGATTGCCGAAGGCGTGGTCACCGAGGGCGAGGTCGACAAGATGAAGGCCGACTGGCGCTCGCGGCTCGATGCCGAGTTCGAGGCCGGCACCTCCTACAAGCCGAACAAGGCCGACTGGCTCGACGGCAAGTGGTCCGGCTTCAAGATCGCCGACCAGGAAGAGGATGCGCGGCGCGGCGTCACCGGTGTCGACATCGCCACGCTGAAGGATATCGGCCGCAAGATCACCAAGGTGCCGGACGGCTTCCGCGTTCACCGCACCATCCAGCGTTTCCTCGATAACCGCTCGAAGGCGATCGACACCGGCGCCGGCATCGACTGGGCGACCGGCGAGGCGCTGGCGTTCTGTTCGCTGCTCAACGAAAACCATCACGTCCGCCTGTCCGGACAGGATTCGGAGCGCGGCACCTTCTCGCAGCGCCACTCGGTCCTGATCGACCAGGAGGACGAGAGCCGCTACACGCCGTTCAACCATCTCGGTCACGAGCAGGGCCATTACGAGGTCATCAACTCGCTGCTGTCGGAAGAAGCCGTGCTCGGTTTCGAATACGGCTATTCGCTCGCCGAGCCGAACACGCTGACCCTGTGGGAAGCCCAGTTCGGCGACTTCGCCAACGGTGCGCAGGTCGTGTTCGACCAGTTCATCTCCTCGGGCGAGCGCAAATGGCTGCGCATGTCCGGCCTCGTCTGCCTGCTGCCGCACGGCTATGAGGGCCAGGGACCGGAGCACTCCTCGGCGCGCCTCGAGCGTTACCTGCAGATGTGCGCGGAAGACAACATGCAGGTGGTCTACCCGACCACGCCGGCGAACTACTTCCACGCGCTGCGCCGGCAGCTGCATCGCGAGATCCGCAAGCCGCTGATCATGATGACGCCGAAGTCGCTGCTCCGCCACAAGCGGGCAGTGTCGCGTCTGGAGGAGCTCGCGAAGGGAACGACCTTCCATCGCATCCTCTATGATGACGCCCAGATGCTGCCGAACGAAGCCATCAAGCTCGTTCCGGACGAGAAGATCCGCCGCATCGTGCTGTGCTCCGGCAAGGTCTATTACGACCTCTACGAGGAGCGCGAGAAGCGCGGCATCGACGACATCTATCTGATGCGCGTCGAGCAGCTCTATCCGGTGCCGCTGAAGGCGCTGGTGGCCGAGCTGTCGCGCTTCAAGAAGGCCGAGATGGTGTGGTGCCAGGAAGAGCCCCGCAACATGGGTGCCTGGCACTTCATCGAGCCCTATCTGGAATGGGTGCTGAACCAGGTGAACGGCGTAAGCCGGCGTCCGCGTTATGTCGGCCGCGCCGCTTCCGCCGCGACCGCCACGGGTCTGATGTCCAAGCATCAGGCTCAGCTGAAGGCGTTCCTGGACGAAGCACTGAGCTGAACTTTTTGAACTGCGTCATGCCCCGCCTTGTGCGCAACCGCGCACCGGGGCGGGGCATCCAGTAGCCGTGACGTGAATGCGAGCGTCTCGGCTTGCTGGATGGCCTGCTTTTCGCAGGCCGATGACACCTGAATTCATGACCGCATTGGCGATCCCTTAAGGAAGAGACCATGACTGAAATTCGTGTGCCGACGCTCGGCGAATCCGTCACCGAGGCCACCATCGGCCGCTGGTTCAAGAAGGCCGGCGATCCCGTCGCTGTCGACGAGCCCTTGGTGGAGCTCGAGACCGACAAGGTCACCATCGAAGTCCCCGCGCCCTCCGCCGGTACGCTGAGCGAGATCATCGCTGCCGACGGCGCGACGGTTGCTGTGGGTGCGCTGCTCGGTCAGATCACCGATGGTGCCGGAGCTGCCAAGCCCGCCGCTGCTCCCGCCAAGCCTGCCGCTGCTCCGGCACCCGCCGCGGCTCCGGCTGCTGCCGCCGCTGCGTCAAAGGCGCCGCCGGCCGATGCGCCGCTCGCCCCGTCCGTGCGCAAGCTGTCCGCCGAGACCGGCATCGACGCTTCGACCGTTCCCGGCTCCGGCAAGGATGGCCGCGTCACCAAGGGTGACATGTTAGCTGCGATCGAGCGCGCGGCGTCCGCGCCGACCCCGGTCAACCAGCCCGCCGCCGCCGTGCAGGTCCGCGCGCCGTCGCCGGCCGATGACGCTGCCCGCGAGGAGCGCGTCAAGATGACCCGCCTGCGCCAGACCATCGCGCGCCGCCTCAAGGACGTGCAGAACACCGCGGCCATGCTCACGACCTTCAACGAGGTCGACATGACCAACGTCATGGCGCTGCGCGCGCACTACAAGGACGCGTTCGAGAAGAAGCACGGTGCCAAGCTCGGCTTCATGGGCTTCTTCACCAAGGCCGTCGTGCAGGCGCTGAAGGACATCCCGGCCGTCAACGCCGAGATCGACGGCAGCGACCTGATCTACAAGAACTACTATCACATCGGCGTCGCCGTCGGCACCGACAAGGGCCTCGTCGTGCCCGTGGTGCGCGACTGCGACCACAAGTCGATCTCCGACATCGAGAAGGGCATCGCCGATTTCGGCCGCCGTGCCCGTGACGGCCAGCTCAAGATCGACGAGATGCAGGGCGGCACCTTCACCATCACCAATGGCGGCATCTACGGCTCGCTGATGTCGACCCCGATCCTGAACGCGCCGCAGTCCGGCATCCTCGGCATGCACAAGATCCAGGAGCGGCCGATGGTCGTCGGCGGCAAGATCGAGGTCCGCCCGATGATGTATCTGGCGCTGTCCTACGATCACCGCGTGATCGACGGCAAGGAAGCCGTCACCTTCCTGGTTCGCGTCAAGGAGAGCCTGGAAGATCCGGCGCGCCTGGTGCTCGATCTCTGATCGCTGATGCATCGCGAGCGCCGTCGCCATTCGCGACGGCGCATGTCGAACCATGGAGGCGCGCGTGACGGATAAAGTCGTTGTCATCACCGGCGGCAGCCGCGGCATCGGGCGGGCGACCGCGATTGCGGCGGCCGCGCGCGGCTTTCGCGTCGTGGTCGGCTATGCCAGCAACAAGACCGCCGCCGACGAGGTGGTCGCGCAGATCGCGGCCAGCAATGGCAAGGCCATCGCGGTGAAATGCGATGTCGCCGAGGAAAGCGACATCCTCGCGCTGTTCAGGGAGGCCGACAAGTTCGGCACCCTCGGCGCGCTCGTCAACAATGGCGGCATCGTCGGCAAGAGCGGTGTGCGCGTCGACGAGATGTCGGCCGAGCGCATCCAGCGCGTCATGGCGGTCAACGTCACCGGCTCCATCCTCTGCGCGCGCGAAGCCGTGAAGCGGATGTCGACCAAGCATGGCGGCAAGGGCGGCGTCATCGTCAACCTGTCGTCGGTCGCAGCCCGGCTCGGCGCACCCAACACCTATGTCGACTACGCTGCGTCCAAGGGCGCGATCGATTCCTTCACCGTCGGCCTCGGCTACGAGGTTGCAAACGAAGGCATCCGTGTCGCCGGCATTCGTCCCGGCCTGATCGACACCGAGATCCATGCCGCCGGCGGCGAGCCCGACCGCGCCCATCGCCTGGCCCATATGGTGCCGATGAAGCGCGTCGGCACCGCCGACGAAATCGCCAATGCCATCGTCTGGCTGATGTCGGACGAGGCCTCCTACGTCACCTCAGCCATTCTCGATGTGTCCGGCGGACGCTGACGCGCCGCGCGGACACTGACACATCCTCATCACGCTAAACCTACGGGACTTCCTCTCATGGCTACCTACGATCTCGTCGTCATCGGCACCGGACCGGGCGGTTATGTCTGCGCAGTGCGCGCCAGCCAGCTCGGCATGAAAGTCGCCGTGGTCGAAAAGAACGCAACGCTCGGCGGCACCTGCCTCAACGTCGGCTGCATGCCGTCGAAGGCGCTGCTGCATGCGTCGGAGATGTTCGAGGAAGCCGGGCATTCCTTCGCCAAGATGGGCGTGTCGGTCTCCTCGCCGAAGCTCGATCTTCCGGCGATGATGAACTTCAAGCAGCAGGGCATCGACGGCAACGTCAAGGGCGTCGAGTTCCTGATGAAGAAGAACAAGATCGACGTGCTCAAGGGCACCGGCAAGATCATCGGCACCGGCAAGGTCGAAGTCTCCGCCGACGGCAAGTCGCAGGTGGTCGAGACCAAGAACATCGTGATCGCCACCGGCTCCGACATCGCGCGCCTGAAGGGCATCGAGATCGACGAGAAGCGCATCGTGTCCTCGACCGGCGCGCTGTCGCTGGAGAAGGTGCCAGGCAGATTGCTGGTCATTGGCGCCGGCGTGATCGGGCTCGAACTTGGCTCTGTGTGGCGCCGGCTTGGAGCCGAAGTCATGGTGGTCGAATTCCTCGATCGCATTCTGCCCGGTATGGACGGCGAGATCGCCAAGCAATTCCAGCGCATCCTTGAAAAGCAGGGATTTGCATTCAAGCTGGGTTCGAAGGTCACCGGCGTCGAAGCGAACAGCAAGGCATTGCTCGCGAAAATCGAACCGGCTGCCGGCGGTGCCGCCGAGACCATCGAGGCCGATGTCGTTCTGGTCTGCATCGGCCGCACGCCCTACACGGACGGGCTGGGCCTGAAGGAAGCCGGCGTCGCGCTCGACCCGCGCGGCCGCGTCCAGATCGACCCGCATTTCGCCACCAGCCTGAAGGGCGTCTATGCCATCGGCGACGTCGTCGCCGGTCCGATGCTCGCCCACAAGGCCGAGGATGAAGGCGTTGCGGTCGCCGAGATCATCGCCGGCCAGGCCGGCCATGTGAATTACGATGTGATCCCGGGCGTCGTGTATACCACGCCGGAAGTGTCCTCCGTCGGCAAGACCGAGGAGGAGCTGAAGCAGGCGGGCACAGCTTATACCGTCGGGAAGTTTCCCTTTACCGCCAACGGCCGCTCCAAGGTCAACCAGACCACCGACGGCTTTGTGAAGATTCTCGCAGATGCGAAGACCGATCGCGTGCTCGGCGTGCACATTATCGGCATTGAGGCCGGCGAAATGATCCATGAAGCCTGCGTTCTCATGGAGTTTGGTGGCAGTGCGGAAGATCTCGCGCGCACCTGCCACGCCCACCCGACCCGCTCGGAGGCCGTCAAGGAAGCTGCGCTTGCAGTCGGCAAGCGGGCCATCCATATGTAGGTTCGCGCCTAGCGAGGAATCGGGCGGGAAACACATGCTGCGCCGCCTTCTTCAACCGGTCTGGGTCCTGCTTGCGATCGTCTTCCTGATCGAAGCTTGGCTGTGGGACCACCTCGAACCGATCGTCGCGCGGGTTGTCGCAGCCATCCCGCTCGCACGTTTCAAGCAATGGCTGACGGAGCGCGTCGATTCGCTGTCGCCGGCCATGACGCTGATCGTGTTCGCGGTCCCCATCATCCCGCTGTTTCCGCTCAAGCTGGTCGGCCTGTGGCTGCTCACGCATGAGTACTGGACCAGCGCGGTCTTCACGATCATTTTCGCAAAGCTCGCCGGCGTCGGCGTCACCGCCTTCGTGTTCGACGTCACGCGCGACAAGCTTTTGGAGATGCCCTGGTTCGAGCGGATCTACGATTTCGTGATGAAGGTGCGCGCCAAGGCGCACCAGCTGGTCGACCCGATCAAGCAGCGCATCCGCGAGCTGATCACCGGCAACGGCGAAGGCTGGTCCGCCCGCACGCTGCGTTTGATCCAGCGCTTCCGCAAGAGCGTGCACGAGGCGCGCTGAGCGCGCTCCGCTTGCGCCAAACCCACAGGTGTCGTCCCGGCGAAGGCCGGGACCCATAACCCCAGTGAGTAGTTTGGCGAAGATTCGTCGTTCGGTACTCCTGCCTCCCACAACCGATAGATCACGCGGTATGGGTCCCGGCCTTCGCCGGGACGACGGCGGAGTTTGTTGCGCTCAGCCCCTCAATGCAAATGCACCAGATGCGGCCACCACAGGCCTAGCGCCGTCATGAGCAGGCCGGCGAGCGTCAGCACGCCGCCGACATAGGCGAGCGCGATCATGCCGGTGATGATGGTGGCGGACGCCAGCACGATGCCGATCTGGAAGGCGGCGGAGGCCAGCTCGAAGTGATGGTACTTCGCGGTCGCCTCGTCGCGCTCGTGCTCGGCATGCTTGGCCTTCTCGGCGAGCTGCTCGGTGCCTTCACCGGTTTCGGGCTCGGAGCGGTAGCGCGCCGCGGTCTTGGTCCAGTCGTCGACCTGTTTCTGCACCACCGGCTTCAGGGCGTCGTCGGTGGTGCCGGCAAGCGTGAGCTTGCCCTGCTCGGATGCGGTCAGCACCACGGTGCGGCGGATGGTCTTGGCCTGGAAGAACGCCCACAGATTGGCGGCCTCGACGTTCTTGCTGATCGATTCGGTCTGGGCGCCCTTGCCGAGCGTCTCCGAGATCGCCAGGAACAGCGCCAGAACGGCGATCAGGAGCGCAATCTTCTTGTTCGAGCCGGACGCGTGTTCGGCGTGCTCGGCATGCTCCATGCTTTCATGTGCGCTCATAAATCTCTCCTGCTCATTTACCAACGATTGACCGAACCGAGCAGCATGCGCAAGTGGCAAGCGTCATGGCGGTTGCAATTAATGGTTTCGCCTCCAGGACCGCTCTAGTCCTGTGCCATGACCACAGCGGAATTCATCGCAGCCTGCTTCTGGCCCTTCGTCGTCATAGCGGCATTTGCGCTGTGGAAGACCCGCAACACGGCGGCGTTTCCGTTCATCGGCAAGATCGTCTTCGCGGTCAGCGTGGCCTACATCGGCCTGTTGCTGTTTTATGACAAGAGCTCGATCTTCGCGGTGAACGACGTCCATATCGGCCTCGCCGTTCTGGGTCTCGCCATAGCTGGCTTGCAGCTGCGACAGCCTCCGCTTTACGGCTCATGGTTCGACAAGGCGAAGGCGCTCGGCTTCATGATCCTGGTCGTGCTGCTCGGCAGCGGCCTTGCATGGTATGCCGGACGGATGCTGGTTCTCGATCACCTGACGTCCCGGCTCGTGATCGAAGGACGCGTCGATCGTGCGTGGAGGTCGAGCGGCAGCCGCAGGGCGGACTATCTCGTCCGCATCGCGGGCCAGACGGTGAAAGTCACGACACCGCTCTACGAGCGGCTGGAGCAATTCAAGCCGGCGGTCCGCGTCGAGGTCGGTCGCGGATCGAACTATGTCTACGAGATCGAATATCTCTCGAACTGAGCCGCAGCTTCACCGCCGCGGATGCGCGCTGGCATAGACTTCGAGCAGGCGCTCGGAATCGATGCCGGTGTAGATCTGCGTGGTCGAGAGCGAGGAATGGCCGAGCAGTTCCTGGATCGCGCGCAGATCGCCGCCGCGCGACAGCAGATGTGTCGCGAAGGAGTGGCGGAGCGCGTGCGGCGTGGCGCTGTCGGGCAGGCCGAGCGCGCCGCGCAGTCGTTCCATCGCGAGCTGGATGATGCGCGGACTGAGCGGGCCGCCGCGCGCCCCGACGAAGATCGGCCCTTCCGCCGGCAGCGGATACGGGCACATCGATACATATTCCTGCACCAGCTCCAGCACGTTCTGCAGCACCGGCACCATGCGCGTCTTGTTGCCTTTGCCTGTCACGACCAGCACGTCGCCTTCGCCGGGCTTCGGCACCTCGCAGCGCTTCAAGCCCAGCGCTTCGGAGATGCGCAGGCCGGAGCCATACAGCAGCGCCATCACCGCGGCGTCGCGCACCAGGATCCAGGTCTCGCGCTCCTCGCCGGCGCGCTCGTCGGCGTCTGCGAGGCGTTTCGCTGACGCCATCGGCAACGGCTTCGGCAGGCTCTTTGCCACTTTTGGCGCGCGGATCGCCGACAGTGCACCGACCTTGCCCTTGCCCTCGCGCTCGAGGAAACGCCCGAACGAGCGCAGGCCCGCCAGCGCGCGCATCAGGCTGCGTCCGGCGATGTCGTCGGCGCGGCGCATCGCCATGAAGGCGCGCACGTCGGTGGCCTCCAGCGCGGCGAATCGCTCGAGCGTGACCCGCTCGCCCCAATGGCTGCAAAGGAAATCCAGGCACTGCCGCAAGTCGCGGCCATAGGCCTCCAGCGTCTTCGGCGACAGCCGCCGCTCGGCGCCGAGATGCGACAGCCAGCGCGTCATCTCCTGCGCGATCGAGGGATCCGCGCTGGCGAGCTCGATTTGAGGGGCAACCGCTTTGCTCATGCGCTCTGGACGTAATGATTCCGCACAGTATATCGCATCACACAAGTTTACTGTTCGCTAAGGCTGCATCATGGCGCTAGCCTTCAGGCCCCAGGTTCCGATTCTCCTTCCAAAGATCGTTGATGGATTACACGTCGCGCAGCAGCACCGCCCCCGCCAACGCGACCGGCATGGTCGACGTGCTGGTGCCGGTCGCGCTCGACCAGACCTATTCCTACAAGGTGCCGCGCGGCATGGAGCTGAAGGCGGGCGACCTCCTCAGTGTGCCGCTCGGCGCACGCGAGGTGCTGGCCGTGGTCTGGGGGGAGAATGCCAATCCCGACCCGCGCCTGCACAACCGCCTCAAGGAGGTCAGCGAGAAGCTCGACATTCCGCCGCTGAAGCCCGAATTGCGCCAGGTCGTCGACTGGGTCGCCAATTACACGCTGAGCCCGCGCGGCATGGTGCTGCGCATGTGCCTGCGGATGGGCGAGAATCTCGGCCCCGAGCGGGTGCGTCCCGGCGTGCGCCTCGTCGGCGATCCGCCGCGGCGGCTGACGCCGGCGCGCCAGCGGGTGATCGAGGTGCTGTCGGACCGGTTGCTGCATGCCAAGTCCGAGGCCGCGAAGGAAGCCGGCGTCTCGGCCGGCGTGATCGACGGCCTCGTCGACGAGGGCACGCTCACGGTCGAGCCGATGCCGCCGCCTGCGCCGCCGCCGGCCCCCGATCCGGAGTTCGGCCGGCCGGATTTCTCGCCGCTGCAGCGGGCCGGCGTCGATGCGATGCGCGCACTGGCGGCCAATGGCAGCTTCCACGTCGCGCTGCTCGATGGCGTCACCGGCTCCGGCAAGACCGAGGTCTATTTCGAGGCCGTCGCGGAAACAATCCGCCGCGGCAAGCAGTCGCTGATCCTGATGCCGGAGATCGCGCTGACCGGCCAGTTCCTCGACCGCTTCGCGCGGCGCTTTGGCGTGCGGCCGATCGAATGGCACTCCGAGCTGACGCCGCGCACCCGCGCGCGCAACTGGGCGGCGATCTCCGAGGGAAGCGCGCCGGTCGTGGTCGGCGCGCGCTCGGCGCTGTTTTTGCCTTACGCCAATCTCGGCCTCATCGTCGTCGATGAAGAGCACGACCAGGCCTACAAGCAGGACGAGGGCGTGCACTATCACGCCCGCGACATGGCGGTGGTGCGTGCGCATATCGCCAAGATCCCGGTCGTGCTGGCGTCCGCAACGCCGTCGGTCGAATCCGAGGTCAACGCGCGCAAGAACCGCTATCAGCGCATCGCGCTGCCCTCGCGCTTCGGCGGCCAGCACATGCCGCATATCGAGGCGATCGACCTGCGCCGCGAGCCGCCCGCGCGCGGCCGCTATATCTCGCCGCGCTTGGCCTCCGAGATCAGAACCGCGATCGAGCGGCGCGAGCAGGCGCTGCTGTTCCTCAATCGCCGCGGCTATGCGCCGCTGACGCTGTGCCGCGGCTGCGGCCATCGCTTCGCCTGCACCATCTGCGATGCCTGGCTGGTCGATCACCGCTTTCGCCAGCGCCTGGTCTGCCACCATTGCGGCTTCTCGATGCCGCGCCCGCATCTCTGTCCGAACTGTTCGGCCGAGGAATCCCTGGTCGCGGTCGGTCCCGGCGTCGAGCGCCTGCAGGAGGAGGCGGCCGCGCTGTTCCCGGAAGCGCGCACCATGGTGCTGTCGAGCGATCTCATCACCTCGATCGAGACGATGCGCAGCGAGCTGAATGAGATTGCCGAAGGCCGCGTCGACATCATCATCGGCACGCAACTGGTGGCAAAGGGCCACAATTTTCCGCGGCTCAATCTCGTCGGCGTGATCGATGCCGATCTTGGCCTCAGCAACGGCGATCCGCGCGCGGCGGAGCGGACCTGGCAGTTGCTCAACCAGGTGATCGGCCGCGCCGGCCGCGAGCAGGGCCGCGGCGTCGGCTATCTGCAGACCCATCAGCCCGATCATCCCGTGATGAAGGCGTTGATCGCCTGCGACCGCGAGGCCTTCTACGACAGCGAGATCGATCTGCGCGAGAAGACGCTCTATCCGCCGTTCGGCCGGCTCGCGAGCCTGATCATCTCCGCCGGCGACCGGCCGAGCGCGGAAGGTCTCGGCCGCCGTCTCGTCGCGCTCGCGCCACGCGACGAGCGCGTGGTGGTGCTGGGCCCGGCCGAGGCGCCGCTCGCGGTCATCAAGGGCCGTTACCGCTTCCGCATCCTGGTGAAATCGGCGCGCGGTTTCGATCTCTCGGACTACTTGCGCACCTGGCTCGCCGTCTGCCCGAAGCCGACGGGCAATCAAAAGCTCGAGGTCGACGTCGATCCGCAGAGCTTTTTGTAGGGCTGCCCCACTCTCTCCTCGTCATTGCGAGGAGCCCTTGCGACGAAGCAATCCAGAGGCTCTCCGCCGAACGATTCTGGATTGCTTCGCTACGCTCGCAATGACGAAGCGCCCGTAGCCCGGATGGAGCGAAGCGCAATCCGGGACAGGTCGATCCGCATACGAAGACCCCGGATTTCGCTTCGCTCCATCCGGGCTACGAATCCCCCACGCAGCCAAACAAAAAGCCCGCGGTCCTCCAAGACCGCGGGCTTGTTTTCATGCGCGCATCAAACTGATGGAAAGTGCGCGGGTCATGTGAGGCGCTTGAAGCGCGCCCTTAGGAGACGACTTCCGCGGTGACGCGGCCGACGCCGGCGCCGGTGAGGCCGATGGCGCGGGCAGCGCCGGTGGAGAGATCGAGGACGCGGCCGCGGATGAACGGGCCGCGGTCATTGATGGTGACGACCACGCTCTGGCCGCCATGGGTGACGCGCAGCTTGGTGCCGAACGGCAGCGAACGGTGCGCCGCGGTCATGGCGTTCTGGTTGAAGCGCTGGCCCGACGCGGTCCGGCTGCCGGACTCGTTGCCGTAATAGGACGCCATGCCGGAGAAGCTGCGGCCCGTGCCCGTGGACGGCGTCATCGCCGCGTTGGCGTTGCGCCAATCGGGGGTCGCGTTGGTATCGGTCTGGGCGTGGTGGCGGTGATGATGCCGGTGATGCCTGGATTTTGCGGAAGCCTCGGTGGCAGTTCCACCGATGATGAGAGTTGCGGCGACGAAAGCGAGCGCCGTGCGCGGCCGGGTCACAGTGCCCAGCGTCTTCAAAGACAGCATTTAATGGTCCCTAAGCTAGTATTGCCACATATGTGGCTAGTGGAGCCCCCATCAGTTTGTGAGCGGGTTGGCGTTTCGATTCCTAATGAGGCGTGAATTGGGCAGTAAATCCGCTATGTGGCGTGATGAAATATCTTGTTACCGCTGCACGATATCCAGCCGATGTTCTATGACCTTTGGCTTTAACGATTTGTTAACCTCATGTTTACTTACTAATACTGTAATACGAAGTCATCGCCCGCAGCGTTTAGAAATGGGAAAGTATTCAGCGAGTGGAGCGGAGCAGCCGAGAATCACGGCTCAGCGATCCGTGTTCATGGCGGCTATGCGCTGAGGGCAGGAACGAATGTGCAGGTTGGCGACGTCAGGCTCGCGGCAATTCCGTGGCGTGGCAGGTCGTCATCAAGATCGTCGCCGGACTGCCGTGGACTGCGACGAACTGGCGACAGAACCCCGTGCCTTTAATTTGGCGTCATGTTGCACGTGCGCGCCTGCTATGTTAGCAAAGCCGCGATTTTAACGGATCCGGCACCTCCCGTGCCGGCCGAAAATCGAAGTCCCGCTTGAATTCCAAGGGCTTGGATCGCTAGGCGCCGCTTCGTGGCGACGGTTTTTCCCTTGCGAGTTTGACAGCAAAAAGAGCGCGTCTGTGGCTGCAGAAGATACGTCCGTTTCTGGTGTGTCCGGCCGTTATGCAACGGCCTTGTTTGAACTGGCCCGCGACCAGAAAGTGGTCGACGAGGTCAAAGCCGATCTCGATAAATTCGAGGCCTTGCTGAACGAGAGCGCCGATCTGAAGCGCCTCGTCCGCAGCCCGGTGTTCGCGGCCGATGCCCAGTCCAAGGCCCTCACGGCCGTGCTGGACAAGGCCGGCATCGCCGGGATCTCCGCCAATTTCCTCAAAGTGCTGACCGCCAACCGCCGCCTGTTCGCGGTGGCCGACGTCATCCGCGCCTACCGCGTCCTCGTCGCCAAGTTCAAGGGCGAGACGACGGCCGACGTGACCGTGGCGGAAGCGCTCTCTGACAAGAATCTCGACGCCCTCAAGGTTGCCCTGAAGTCGGTAACCGGCAAGGACGTCGCGCTGAACGTGAAAGTCGATCCCGCGATCATCGGTGGCCTCGTCGTTAAGCTGGGCAGCCGCATGGTCGATGGTTCGCTTCGCACCAAACTCAATTCGATCAAGCACGCGATGAAAGAGGCAGGCTGATGGACATCCGCGCCGCGGAAATTTCCGCGATCCTCAAGGACCAGATCAAGAATTTCGGCCAGGAAGCTGAAGTCTCCGAAGTCGGACAGGTGCTGTCCGTCGGCGACGGTATCGCCCGCGTCTACGGTCTGGACAACGTCCAGGCCGGTGAAATGGTCGAGTTCGAGAACGGCACCCGCGGCATGGCGCTGAACCTCGAAACCGACAACGTCGGTGTCGTTATTTTCGGTGCCGACCGCGAGATCAAGGAAGGCCAGACCGTCAAGCGCACCCGCGCCATCGTGGACGCGCCGGTCGGCAAGGGCCTGCTCGGCCGCGTCGTCGACGCGCTCGGCAACCCGATCGACGGCAAGGGCCCGATCCAGGCCGACAAGCGTATGCGCGTCGACGTCAAGGCGCCCGGCATCATTCCGCGCAAGTCGGTGAGCGAGCCGATGGCGACCGGCCTCAAGGCGATCGACGCCCTGATCCCGATCGGCCGTGGCCAGCGCGAGCTGATCATCGGCGACCGTCAGACCGGCAAGACCGCGATCGCGCTCGACACCATCCTGAACCAGAAGCCGCTGAACGCGCAGCCCGACGAGAACATCAAGCTGTATTGCGTCTACGTCGCGGTCGGCCAGAAGCGTTCGACCGTCGCCCAGTTCGTGAAGGTGCTGGAAGAGCAGGGCGCGCTCGAATACTCGATCGTCGTCGCCGCCACCGCCTCGGATCCGGCGCCGATGCAGTACATTGCCCCCTTTACTGCCTGCACCATGGGCGAATTCTTCCGCGACAACGGCATGCACGCCGTCATCATCTATGACGATCTGTCCAAGCAGGCCGTCGCCTACCGCCAGATGTCGCTGCTGCTGCGCCGCCCGCCGGGCCGCGAAGCCTATCCCGGCGACGTGTTCTATCTGCACTCCCGCCTGCTCGAGCGCGCCGCGAAGCTCAGCAAGGACCATGGTTCGGGCTCGCTGACCGCGCTGCCGGTCATCGAAACCCAGGCCAACGACGTGTCGGCCTACATTCCGACCAACGTCATCTCGATCACCGACGGCCAGATCTTCCTGGAAACCGACCTGTTCTTCCAGGGCATCCGTCCCGCGGTGAACGTCGGTCTGTCGGTGTCGCGCGTCGGCTCGTCCGCGCAGACCAAGGCCACCAAGAAGGTCGCCGGCAAGATCAAGGGCGAGCTCGCGCAGTACCGCGAAATGGCGGCGTTCGCGCAGTTCGGCTCCGACCTCGACGCCTCGACCCAGCGCCTGCTCAACCGCGGCTCGCGCCTGACCGAACTCCTGAAGCAGCCGCAGTTCTCGCCGCTGAAGATGGAAGAGCAGGTCTGCGTGATCTGGGCCGGCACCAACGGCTATCTCGATCCGCTGCCGATCAACAAGGTGCGCGCGTTCGAGGACGGCCTGCTCTCGCTGCTGCGCGGCAAGCACGTCGACATCCTCAACTCGATCCGCGACAGCCGCGACCTCTCCGACGACACCGCTGGCAAGCTGAAGTCGGTGGTCGAAGGCTTCGCGAAGAGCTTCGCGTAACGGCAAGCATGGCCGGATCCGTCCGGCCATGATCGCTTCGCGAGAGGCAAACCAATAAGACGCGTGCCCGGCGCCCGGCCGGGCATTGCGGTAGGGACAGGCTAGCGGTCCGACGCTTCAGTCGAACCGCCGGGGTGAACGAAGAATGGCGTCACTTAAAGACATGCGCGTCCGCATCGCCTCCACCAAGGCGACGCAAAAGATCACCAAGGCCATGCAGATGGTCGCGGCCTCGAAGCTGCGCCGCGCGCAGACCGCGGCGGAAGCTGCGCGTCCCTATGCCGACAAGATGAGCGCGGTGATCTCCAACATCGCCAGTGCCGCGGCGGGCTCGCCCGGCGCGCCGGCGCTGCTGGCCGGCACCGGCCGCGATCAGGTTCACCTGCTGCTGGTCTGCACCGGCGAGCGCGGCCTGTCCGGCGCCTTCAACTCCTCGATCGTGCGTCTCGCCCGCGAGCGCGCTCTGGCGCTGATGGCGCAGGGCAAGGAAGTCAAATTCTTCTGCGTCGGACGCAAGGGCTATGAGCAGCTCCGCCGTCAGTTCGACAAGCAGATCGTCGAGCACCTCGATTTGCGCAGCGTCCGCCAGCTCGGCTTCGTCAACGCCGAGGACATCGCCAAGAAGATTCTTGCCCGTTTCGAGGCCGGCGAGTTCGACGTCTGCACGCTGTTCTATTCGCGCTTCCGCTCGGTGATCGCGCAGATCCCGACCGCCCAGCAGGTGATCCCGCTGGTGGTCGAGGAGGGCGGTGCCGCCAGCACGACCTCTTACGAATACGAGCCGGAAGAGGACGAGATTCTCACCCGTCTTCTGCCGCGCAACCTCGCGGTCCAGATCTTCCGCGCGCTGCTCGAGAACAACGCCTCGTTCTACGGCGCGCAGATGAGCGCGATGGACAACGCGACGCGCAACGCCGGTGAGATGATCCGCAAGCAGACGCTGGTCTACAACCGCACGCGTCAGGCGCAGATCACCAAGGAACTGATCGAAATCATCTCGGGCGCCGAAGCCGTCTGATCAAGACGCTTCAGCATCCATCACACGCAACATCCC
This sequence comes from Bradyrhizobium huanghuaihaiense, assembly GCF_025200885.1. Lineage (NCBI taxonomy): Bacteria > Pseudomonadati > Pseudomonadota > Alphaproteobacteria > Hyphomicrobiales > Nitrobacteraceae > Bradyrhizobium > Bradyrhizobium huanghuaihaiense. The sequence continues at coordinate 420,891 of NZ_CP104172.1, forward strand.
GGTCACGCTGACCGCGGTTTAGAAGTTCGGATCGAAGGAGACATTCAATGGCAGCCCAGGTCGGTCGCGTCACCCAGGTCATCGGCGCCGTCGTCGACGTGCAGTTCGAAGGCCACCTCCCGGCCATTCTCAACTCGCTCGAGACCAAGAACGGCGGCAACCGTCTGGTGCTCGAAGTCGCCCAGCATCTCGGCGAATCGACCGTGCGCACCATCGCGATGGACACCACCGAGGGTCTGGTCCGCGGCCAGGAAGTCACCGACACCGGTTCGCCGATCCGCGTTCCCGTCGGCGAGGGCACGCTCGGCCGCATCATCAACGTCATCGGCGAGCCGATCGACGAAGCCGGTCCCGTCAAGTCGGAAGGCCTGCGCGCCATCCACCAGGAAGCGCCGACCTACACCGACCAGTCCACCGAAGCTGAAATTCTCGTCACCGGCATCAAGGTCGTCGACCTCCTCGCGCCTTACGCGAAGGGCGGCAAGATCGGCCTGTTCGGCGGCGCCGGCGTCGGCAAGACCGTGCTGATTCAGGAGCTGATCAACAACGTCGCGAAGGCGCACGGCGGTTACTCCGTGTTCGCCGGCGTCGGCGAGCGTACCCGCGAGGGCAACGACCTCTATCACGAGTTCATCGAGTCCAAGGTCAACGCCGATCCGCACAATCCGGATCCGAGCGTGAAGTCGAAGTGCGCGCTGGTGTTCGGCCAGATGAACGAGCCGCCGGGCGCCCGCGCCCGCGTCGCGCTCACGGGTCTGACCATCGCGGAAGACTTCCGCGACAAGGGCCAGGACGTGCTGTTCTTCGTCGACAACATCTTCCGCTTCACCCAGGCCGGCTCGGAAGTGTCGGCGCTGCTCGGCCGTATTCCTTCGGCGGTGGGATATCAGCCGACGCTCGCCACCGACATGGGCGCGCTGCAGGAGCGCATCACCACCACGCAGAAGGGCTCGATCACCTCGGTGCAGGCCATCTACGTTCCGGCCGACGACTTGACCGACCCGGCGCCCGCGACCTCGTTCGCGCATCTTGACGCGACCACGACGCTGTCGCGCTCGATCGCCGAAAAGGGCATCTACCCGGCGGTGGACCCGCTCGACTCGACCTCGCGCATGCTCTCCCCGCTGGTCGTCGGCGAGGAGCACTACGCGGTCGCCCGTCAGGTGCAGCAGGTGCTGCAGCGCTACAAGGCGCTTCAGGACATCATCGCCATTCTCGGCATGGACGAGCTTTCGGAAGAGGACAAGCTGACCGTGGCCCGCGCCCGCAAGGTCGAGCGCTTCATGTCGCAGCCGTTCCACGTCGCCGAAATCTTCACGGGTTCGCCGGGCAAGTTCGTCGACCTCGCCGACACCATCAAGGGCTTCAAGGGCCTGGTGGAAGGCAAGTACGACCACCTGCCGGAAGCCGCCTTCTACATGGTCGGCACCATCGAAGAGGCGGTCGAGAAGGGCAAGAAGCTGGCTGCCGAGGCGGCCTAAGTTTCAGATGTCATCGCCGGACTTGATCCGGCGATCCATCGAAAGAACTTTCGTTGACTGATGGACCCGCGGGTCAGGCCCGCGGGTGACAAGCGAAGCAAGCGGAAAAACCATGGCCACCTTCCACTTCGATCTCGTCTCTCCGGAAAAGCTCGCCTTCACGGGCGAGGTCGATCAGGTCGACATCCCCGGCGTCGAGGGTGACTTCGGCGTGCTGGCTGGACATGCGCCCGTCGTGGCTGCGATCCGGCCCGGCATCCTCACCATCACCAGCGGTGGCAGGCACGAGAAGGTCATCGTGCTCGGCGGCCTCGCCGAAGTCTCCGAGAAGGGCCTGACCGTGCTCGCCGACGTCGCGACCTCGCTGGACGAGCTCGATCGTGCTCAGTTCGCCGAGACCATCGCGGAGATGGAAGAGGGTCTGAAGGAGCACGAAGGCGGCGAGCTCGATCACGCCATCGAGCGTCTCGACCACTTCAAGAGCATCCAGCAGCAGCTCAACTCCACGGCTATGCACTAAGCCCCGGCGCAGCCGCTCCGGGGCCAGGCTCAAAATTCCTGAATAAGTTCAGCGCTCGTCACCGACCGTGGCGGGCGCTGAAACTTTGTTGCACCGCGACGCCGATAGCGGCATTCTGCGCCCGCGAATTTGTTCCGGGGCGGGTCACAGATGAAACGCAAGATCGCGGCGATTTTCGCAGCCGATATTGCCGGGTATTCGAGGCTGGTCGCGGAGGATGAAGAGGAGACGCTGCGGCGCCTGGCCTCTTACCGCGAAGTCATCGACGATTTCATCGCCAAGGCCGGCGGGCGCATCTTCAACACGGCGGGCGATGCCGTGCTCGCGGAATTTCCGAGCGCGGTCGATGCGGTGCGCTGCGCGATCGACATCCAGGAAAGCTTGCGGACCCGCAACATGGCGTACCCGCCGAGCCGGCAGATGTCGTTCCGCATCGGCATCACCATCGGCGACGTGGTCGAGCGCAACGGCGATCTGTTGGGCGACGGCGTCAACATCGCCGCGCGCCTGGAGGGCCTTGCCGAGGTCGGCGGCATCTGCGTCTCCCGCGCCGTGCACGAGCAGGTCGCCAACAAGCTGTCGGTGCAGTTCGCCGATATCGGCGCGCAGGAGGTGAAGAACATCCCGACGCCGGTGCACGCCTACATGGTGGCGATGCGACGCGAGGACGGCAGCTATTCCAAGCCGCAGCTGAAGAAGGCGGCTTCGAAGGTGGCCGCTGCACCGGTGTGGATGTGGCCGCTGGTGGTTGCCGTCGTCTCGATCGTTGCGATCGTTGTCTCCGGCTTCCTCTACAACACCAAGCTCAAGCAGACCGCGACCGCCGCATCGACCCCGGCCGTGACGCCCAGTGCTGCGCCGAGCCCAACGCCGGCTGCGATGGCGGCAACGCCGACCCCGATGCCGACCCAAATGGCAAAGGCGCCGATGGCGCCGTCCAACGCCGGCGCAGCGATGGCGCCGATGCCTGTACCGTCACCGTCCGCCGCGATGATGACAGGCAAGCTTGCCGCCGACAGCGTGCCCTTCATCAACGAGCGCGTCCGCAACTATCTGGCCGGCGACTATTCCGCGGCCGGCGACTACAAGGCCTTCGCGCTCAATGTCGGCGGCTTCACCGGCTCGGTGCTGAACCAGCCGAGCGAGGAGGCTGCGCGCAACGGCGCGATCGAGCAGTGCCAGAAGCGCGCCGATGCCGCGCAATCGCCGCGGCGCTGCGAGCTCTATGCGGTCGGCAACAATGTCGTCTACGCGCACGGCAAGCCGCCGATGCCGCCGGCGCCCTACTTCCGGCATGACGCCATGACCGAGCGGGCGTTTGCCTCGAAGGATTTTCCGATCGTGCGCGATCCGCAAAAGGTGCGGCTCGAGAACATGTTCGTGCCGGCGGCGAAATCCCGCTCGGTCGCGCTCGGACCGGGCGGGCAATATTTCATGGTGCTGGGCGCATCATCCGCCGATGATGCGGCGCGGCGTTCGCTGGAATCGTGCGGCGCGATCGCCGGCGTCGCCTGCATGATCGTCGCGATCGACGACAATTTCGTCGTGCCGATCCCGACGCTGCTGAGGATCACCGGCTTCTTCCACGCCGCGAGCAATCCCTCGATCGTGGCGGATGCCCGCGACGAGGTCGTGCGCAAGCTCGGTGAGGCCATGGGCTGGAACGCAGTCGCCGTCGGCACCGCCGGCCGCCCCGGCCTCGGCCTCAAGGCCGCCGACGAGCAGACCGCCGTCGCCACCGCGCTCGCCGACTGCGCCAAGCGCGACAGCGACTGCCACGTCATCGCCATCGGCCCGTTCACGGTGGGCCCGATCAATTAGGGCGTGCCGGGATTAGGCCCGACTAGCCGCGCCAACATCGGTGCGTTTCCCTCCCCCGCAAGGGGGGAGGGAGCGAGAGAATGGTGCGCCCCTCACCCGCAAACCGTCGTCGAAAATCTTCGAATGATTTCAACCCCGTTCTACTGTGCATGGGGTTGTTTTCGCAGTTTCAGTTTCCGAACGCCGCAAACTCCCGCGCCACCGCGCGGTAGACGTCGCGGCGGAACGGCACCACGAGGTCCGCGACGCGGTCGAGGCGCTCCCAGCGCCAGGCGTCGAACTCCGCAGGCTGGCCGTTGCGCGGCGTCAGCGGATCGATCTCGTCATCCTTGCCGGTGAAGCGCAGCGCGAACCATTTCTGGCGCTGGCCGCGAAACTTTGCGAGGCGATGCGTCTGCGGTCCGTCGTAGGGTGGGAATTCATAAGTGAACCAGTCGGTCTCGCCGAGATAGTCGGCGCTGACGACGCTGGTCTCCTCCCACAGCTCGCGCATCGCCGCATCGCGCAAATTCTCGCCCTCGTCGACGCCGCCCTGCGGCATCTGCCAGTCGAGCCCCGGCAGGATGATCTCGGGCCCGTCGCCCTTGAAGCGGTGGCCGATCAGCACGCGGCCGTCGGCATTGAACAGCGCGATGCCGACGTTGGGGCGGTAGGGTTTTTCGTTCGTCACGCGTAACCTTCTATCGTCATTCCGGGGCGCGCGGAGCGCGAGCCCGGAATCCATAACCACAGGCGGCTGTCGGTTGAAAGCTCGCGGTTGACATCTGCCACGCCACCGCTCCCTGGGGTTATGGACCCCCGCCTTCGCGGGGGTGACGAGCGGAGGGTTGGGATGGAGCTCGCCGTTCAACCCGCCAGAGCGGAAAATTCCTTCACCACGCGCTCATAGACCGGGCGCTTGAAGGGAATGATCAGCCCGGGGAGGTTCTTCATCGGCTCCCAGCGCCAGCTCACGAATTCGGCCTTGTGGCCGCCGCCGCCCGGCTTCTCGACGTTGATCTCGCTGTCCTTGCCGGTGAAGCGGACCGCGAACCATTTCTGGCGCTGGCCACGGTAACGGCCCTTCCAGGCGCGGCCCGCGACCGTGCGCGGGATGTCGTAGATCAGCCAGTCCGGAACCTCGCCGAGCCGCTCGACCGAGCGCACGCTGGTCTCCTCATAGAGCTCGCGCTTGGCGGCTTCCCAGGTGTCCTCGCCGGGATCGACGCCCCCCTGCGGCATCTGCCAGACATGGGCGTCGTCGACATGCTCGATGCCACCGGCGCGGCGGCCGATGAACACCAGTCCCTTCGCATTGATCAGCATCACACCGACGCAGGTCCGGTAGGGCAGATCCTCGTAACGCGCCATTCCGCCAGACCCTCTTGCCTGCACTTGGTGGGCATGCCGGTCCCGCGCGACCCGTGCCGTACCAATTCGTTGATTTAGCTGGATTTTGATTTCAGCATCGCGGTTGTCAATGGCACCAAAAGGATACCTCGGTCGCCCAATGTCTTGGTCCAGGCACTGACGCGCTCGATCGAGACCGGCAGGGCCGAGGCGGTGCCGACGGCGACGCCGCGCTCGCGGGCCGTCGATTCGAGCTTGGTCAGGGCGCGGTCGATTTCGGTCGGGGTCGGAACCACGTCGATCGCGATGTCGCCCTTGCCGAACGGCATCGACGCGCTTGACGCGGCCTGGGGCGCGATGCTGCGTGGCGAGGAGCCGTCGTCGAAGAAGCCGAGGCCGCGCTTGGCCGCCTCGCGGATGATCGGCTGCATCGCCGGCTCCGTCGCGATGAAGCGGGCGCCCATGAAATTGGTGAGGCCGGCATAGCCCTGCATCCGGCTGAGGTGCCAGTACAGGCGGTCCATGTTCTGGTCGGGGCTGAGCGAGGTCAGCAGCGTCTGCGGTCCCGGATCGTTGTCCGGGAAGTCGTAGGGCTCCATCGGGATCTGCAGGAAGATCTCGTGGCGCTGGGCGCGGGCCCGCTCGGCGAGCTTGCCGGGATCGGCGCCGTAGGGCGTGAAGGCCAGCGTCACCGCCGGCGGCAGCTTCATGATCGCATCTAGGGTCTTGGCGGCGCCGACGCCGAGGCCGCCGATCACGATGGCGACCACCGGCATCCTGGCGGCCTTGGCGCGGTCGGCATCGGCCGCATAGACGTTGAACGGTTTCAGGTCGCCGGCGACCACGGGGATCATGCCGTAGCGCGACTTCTCCAGCAGCTTGGGATCGATCCCGGCCATGACCGGCGGCGGGGCGGACGCCGCCTCGCCCTTGTCGGCGGCATCGCCCGCGCCGATCACCACGTCGCGCCGCGCGCCGGTCGAGCCGTCGATCATGGTGACGGTCTTCTGCTCACCGGGGGCGGCCTGCTTCGGCGCTTCCTTGGTGTCCTGCTTGCTCTCGTGCCTGGTATCGGAGGCCGCCGGCTTCTCGTCCGTCGCTTTGGGCTCGCGGATCGCGATCCGTGTCATCGGCTCGCCGCCGAGCGGGTCCTTGTTGAAGATGGCAAAGCCCGCAAAGGTGACCAGGAACAGACCGAGCAGCACCGCCAAGAGCTGCATGGCGGTGAACGGCAGCCGCAGCCGGCGCTTGCGGCGCGGCTTGTCCTGTCCGAGCGGGGCGCTCAGATCATCGGCCGTTTCAGTCATGCGCGATCCCGAATCACTCGTCCCGACGATACCACGGCGGGATCAAGCGGCGGCAGGCCGGGATAGGCCGGGGACGACAGGAGTTCCAAGCAAAAAAGGGCGGCTCGAGGAGCCGCCCTTTTCGGAAGATCGCTTGATGCGCTGACTCAGTTCGCCGCTTTGGGCTTGTCGGCCGCAGCCTTGTCGGTGCCCGGGGTGGGCGCGGCGGAGGCGCTGTTCTTGATGCCGTGGAGCAGGTCGTCGGCGAGCTTGAGCGCCTTGTCGTCCTTGGCGTCCGGCGGCACGTAGGACTGCGAGCCGGTCTTCTCGTCGCCGTCGTTCTTGAGGTGGCCGCGCAGCGAAGCCTCACCCTTGGTGTCGGTGCGCGACTTCAGCTCGTCCGGCACGTCCTGCAGCACTTCGATGTCGGGCACGATGCCCTTGGCCTGGATCGACTTGCCCGACGGCGTGTAGTAGCGCGCGGTGGTCAGGCGCAGCGCGCCGTTGCCCGAGCCGAGCGGGATGATGGTCTGCACCGAGCCCTTGCCGAACGAACGCGTGCCGACGATGGTCGCGCGCTTGTGGTCCTGCAGCGCGCCGGCGACGATTTCCGACGCCGAGGCCGAGCCGCCGTTGACCAGCACGATGACCGGCTTGCCCTTGGTGAGGTCGCCGGCATGCGCGGTGCGGCGCTGGGTCTCCTCGGCATTGCGGCCGCGGGTCGAGACGATCTCGCCCTTCTCCAGGAACGAGTCGGACACGGTGACCGCTTCCTCGAGCAGGCCGCCCGGGTTGTTGCGGAGGTCGATGATGTAGCCCTTGAGCTTGTCGCCGATCTGATTCGAGAGGTTGGCGACCTCGCGCTTCAGGCCTTCGGTGGTCTGCTCGTTGAAGGTGGTGATGCGGATATAGCCGATGTCGTCGGCCTCGACGCGCGCGCGCACCGAGCGGACGCGGATGTTGTCGCGCACCAGCGTCACGTCGAGCGGATTGTCCTGGCCCTTGCGGATGATCTTGAGCTTGATCTTGGTGTTGACCGGACCGCGCATCTTCTCGACCGCCTGGTTCAGGGTGAGGCCCTGCACCGCCTCGTCGTCGAGATTGGTGATGATGTCGTTGGCCATGATGCCGGCGCGCGAGGCCGGCGTGTCGTCGATCGGCGAGACCACCTTGATCAGGCCGTCTTCCATCGTGACCTCGATGCCGAGGCCGCCGAACTCACCGCGGGTCTGCACCTGCATGTCGCGGAAGCTCTTGGCATCCATATAGCTCGAATGCGGATCGAGGCCGGTGAGCATGCCGCTGATGGCGGATTCGATCAGCTTGGTGTCGTCGGGCTTCTCGACATAATCGGAGCGCACGCGCTCGAACACGTCGCCGAACAGGTTGAGCTGGCGATAGGTGTCCGCGGTCGCGGCTCGCGCGCTGGAGCCCATGAACACCGCGCGCGGCTGGGTCACGAACAGCGTCAGCGCCGCACCGGTGGCTGCGCTGAGGAGGATTACTGAAGTCTTGCGCATCATCCGCGAACCTTCTCGCCTTCATTTGCGGCCCACCATGGGCCTGGATCGATTGGAGTGCCGTCTTTACGGAACTCGACATACAGCACAGGTTGACTCGCGTTCGTGGCGAGAATGGAGGCGACTTGAGAGGTCGACCCCATGGTCGCGACAGGCTCCCCCGTGAGCACAAACTGTCCGATGTTGACCGAAATGCGCTCCATCCCGGCGATCAGGACATGATACCCGCCCCCGGCGTTGAGGATCAAGAGTTGTCCATAGCTGCGGAACGGGCCGGCATACACAACCCAGCCATCGCACGGCGTCGTGACCTGGGAGCCCGGCTTTGTCGCCAGCGAAATGCCCTTCTGCACCCCGCCGACCCCGTCGGAACCGCCAAAGTCCCTGATCTTGTTACCGTTAACCGGCAGGGGCAGGAGGCCCTTGGCCGAGGCGAAGGCGATCGCGGGGGTAGTCCGGGACCGGTCCTTGAAAGCGGCGGGGCCGGATTTGGCGCTGGCGGCCGCGTTTGCCGCTGCCAGCTTGGCCTCCTTGGCCTCGGCCTGCCTTGCGGCCTCGGCGGCCTTCTCGGCCGCCTTGGCGGCGCTCTGCAGGTCCTGCTCCATCTTGGTGATCAGCCCCTGGAGATCGCCGACCTGCCTTGAGAGCGCGATCGCGCGCGAGCTTTCGGCGTCGAGGTCCTTTTCGCGCGCAGCCTGTTGGCGCTGCCGCTCGTCGATCAGGGCGGTGAGGCGGGTCTGGTCGCTCCGGACCTTGTCGCGGTCGGCGGCGAGCTGGTCGCGTTCGCTCGCGATGTTCTTGCGCAGGGCCACGAGTTCGCCGAGCTCGCCCGCGATCCTCTCCGCGCGGCCGCGCAATTCCGGCACCACGGCGCCGAGCAGCATCGCGGTGCGTAAGGATTGCAGCGCATCCTCAGGTCGCACCAGCAGCGCCGGCGGCGTGCGCCGGCCGGCCCGTTGCAGTGCCGCCAGCACCTCGACGATGTCGGCGCGGCGCGAATCAAGCGAAGAGCGCATCTGCTGCTCGCGGCCGTTCAGCGTCTTCAGCCGCGCTTCGGTTTCGTCGATCTTGGTCTCGACGGTGCGCACATTGGTGGCGGTGTCGATCAGCTGCTGATTGAGCTGGGTGCGATCCTGGCCGAGCGCGGTGATCTCGGCCTTCAACTTGGCCTGCGCTTCCTCCGCGCTCTTTTGTCGGGCGCGCGCAGCTTCCAGTTCCTGCTCGCGCTGCTTGATGGCGTCGGGCGAGACGGCCGCGGTCTGGGGCGCCGGCGCTGCCGTCTGAGCTTGTGCGAGGCTTGTGCCTGCGAGGTTTGCGCCTGCGAGGCTTGCAATCAGCAGGTTGAGGACGGGCGCTCGCATCGCTTTAGGCAAAGGTGCTCGTTGTGGCGCGGATCACGCGCGGTGATAAGGATGGCCGGCCAGGATGGTGGCGGCCCGATACAGCTGTTCCAGAAGCATGACGCGGACCATTTGGTGCGGCCAGGTCGCAGAGCCGAACGCGATCGCGAGCTTGGCCTTACGGCGCAATTCGGGCGAAAGTCCGTCCGCCCCTCCGATCATGAAGATAGTATGTCCGGCCCCCTCGTCGCGCCAGCGCCCGAGATGCCGTGCGAATACGGTGGAGTCGAGATTCTGGCCGCGCTCGTCCAGTGCCACCAGGATGGATTTTTCGGGGATATGCGCCGAGATCGCCGCGGCCTCTTCAGTCATCCGCGTCGCGGCGTCACGCGCGCGGCTCTCGGGAATCTCGTGGATGCTGAGCTCGCGGAATCCGAGCTTGCGGCCGGCCTCGTCGAACCGCTCGAAATAGCGGTCGGCAAGCTCCCGTTCGGGGCCCTGCTTCAGCCGGCCCACCGCAATGACAGCAACACGCATGATGGTTTCAGCGTCGTGTTTTCGAGGTCGCGCGCATCAGGCGCGCGCACGACGCTAGCATGCGCGTCAGCCGATTCGAAATCGGCTTCGTCAGCCTCTAGATCGCCTTCGCCGCCCCTGGGCCCTGCGTGTACAACCTCTCGAGGTTGTAGAACTCGCGGACCTCGGGTCTGAACACGTGCACGATCACATCGCCGGAATCGATCAGCACCCAGTCGCAATTGGGCAAGCCCTCGACATGGATGTTCTTGATGCCGGTTTCCTTGAGGCCCTTCGTCACGTTCTCCGCGATCGCGCCAACGTGCCGGTTCACCCGGCCGGTGGTGACGATCATGTAGTCGGAGTATGCCGATTTGCCGCGAAGGTCGATGGTGACCGTCTCTTCCGCCTTCATATCCTCGAGGCGGGAGAGGATCAGGCTCAGCGTCTTGTCGGCGTCGGGTTGCGCCTTCAAGGCCGCAGCTTTGGTCGATGTTTTACGCGTAGGCTTAGCAACCTTGGGTAAAACAGACTTGGACAATACAGATGTGGCCAGGGACCATTCCTTTCACTGTATCGCGAGAGCCGAATCCGGCGCTCACGGGTGACACTACATCATGTGGGGTTAAGGGTTTCAATATGCCAGAGAGGCCAAGGTCCCCACAACGCCCGGACACTCCGTCTCACTTCGTACCTTTCCAGCTCCCGTCCGGGTTCCGCAGACCGGTCGAGGACAGATTCAGCTTCAATCCGGTCAGGAATACCCAGGCCGGCGCCGACTGGTCCGCAAGCAGCGCTGCCTTGCTCTCCGGCAGACGGTAACGAGATAGCGCTTGGGCGGCGGGCGAGGCGAGGGCGCGAAAACTCTGCGGCGGGCGATCGATGACCGCCATCGGCACCTGGCCGGCGATCCGCCGCCAGTCCTGCCAACGATGGAATTGAGCGAGGTTGTCGGCGCCCATGATCCAGACAAAGCGCAAGCCCGAGAAGCGGCGGCGCAAGGTGTTGATCGTGTCGATAGTATAGCGGGTGCGAATGACGGATTCGAGACAGCTCACCTCGATGCGCGGATCATCGGCGACATCGCGTGCGGCCTGCATGCGCGCGCCGAGCTCATGCAGGTTGCCATTCTCCTTGAGCGGATTGCCGGGGGTCACCAGCCACCAGACGCGATCGAGTTGCAATCGCCTAAGTGCGAAGCGGCTGATCGCGCGATGCGCCTGATGCGGCGGGTTGAACGAGCCGCCGAGCAGGCCGATGCGCATGCCCTCCGTGTGGGGCGGGACCGCTTGCGCCACAAAACGCGGCACGACGAATTTGTTGCTCAATGCCCCGCGCCTTGCAACGTTACTTACGGCCGCGTCTGCCCGGTGCCGTGAACGCGATATTTGAAGCTCGTGAGTTGCTCGGCGCCGACCGGGCCGCGGGCGTGGAAGCGGCCGGTGGCGATGCCGATCTCGGCGCCGAAGCCGAACTCGCCGCCATCGGCGAACTGCGTCGAGGCGTTGTGCAGCACGATCGCGGAATCGACCTCGCTCAGGAATTTCTTCGCCGCACGCTCGTCAGCGCTCACGATCGCATCGGTATGATGCGAGCCGTGATTCTGGATGTGCGCGATCGCGCCGTCGACGCCGTCCACCACCTTCGCCGCGATGATCGCGTCGAGATATTCGGTGTCCCAATCCTCGTCGTTTGCAGGCTTTACGCGCGCATCGGCCTTCTGCACGGCCTCGTCGCCGCGCACTTCGCACCCCGAGTCGATCAGCATCTCGACCAGCGGCTTCAGGCTCGATGCAGCAGCTGCGCGATCGACCAGCAGCGTCTCGGCGGCACCACACACGCCGGTGCGGCGCATCTTGGCGTTGAGCACGATCGACTTCGCCATGGCGAGGTCGGCGCTGGCATCGACATAGACGTGGTTGACGCCTTCGAGATGCGCGAACACAGGCACGCGCGCTTCCTGCTCGACGCGCGCGACGAGGCTCTTGCCTCCGCGCGGCACGATCACGTCGACGGCGCCGTTCAGGCCCGACAGCATCATGCCGACCGCTGCGCGGTCGCGCGTCGGCACCAGCGTGATCGCAGCTTCAGGCAGACCGGCCTCGCGCAGACCCTGCACCAGGCATTCATGGATCGCGCGGCACGAGCGGAAACTGTCCGAGCCGCCGCGCAGGATCACGGCATTGCCCGACTTCAGGCACAGCACGCCGGCGTCCGCCGCAACGTTGGGGCGGCTCTCGAAGATCACGCCGACGACGCCGAGCGGCACGCGCACGCGCTCGATGGTCATGCCGTTCGGCCGCTGCCAGCTCTCGGTGACGACGCCGATGGGATCGGCGATGCCGCGCACGATGCCGATGCCTTCGGCCATCGATTCGATCCGCGCCGGCGTCAGCGTCAGGCGGTCGATGAAGGAGGAGGTCATGTTGCCGGAGGCGCGGGCCTCCGCGACATCCTCGGCATTGGCGGCAAGAATCGCCGCCGCGTTGGCGCGGATTGCCCGCTCCATGGCCTCGAGCGCCCGGTTCTTCTGTTCCGGCGGCGCCAGCGCCAGCACGCGCGCGGCAGCGCGGGCACGGGTGGCGAGATCGGACATCAGCGCCAAGAGATCGCTAGTCCGATCGGCATTGCCGTCAACGGCTTTGAGGGGGGCGGCCATGGGGGTTCAACCTTCTGCTAAGGCGGTGTCCTAGCACGGAAATCCCGCTTTTGCGAAGGGCGGGGAGGGTATGGCAGGTACTCCCCCTAGGCCAGTGGCCCAGCCCCGTCGTCATGGCCGGGCTTGACCCGGCCAGCCACGCACCACCTGCGCCGTCATTCCGGGATGGTCCGAAGGACCAGACCCGGAATCTCGAGATTGCGGGTTCGGTGCTAGCGCACCGCCCCGGAATGACGGAATCCGCCTCACCCGCCCACCACCAGATCGTCGCGGTGGATCATCTCGGCGCGGCCGCTGATGCCGAGGATGGTCATCACGTCCGGGGAGGAGCGGCCCTTGATGCGCTCGGCATCATCGGCGTCATAGGCGATCAGGCCGCGGCCGATCTCGCTGCTGTCGGGGCCGCGCACGACCACGGCATCGCCGCGGGCGAACTGGCCCTCGACCTTGATCACGCCGGCCGGCAGCAGGCTGGCGCCGGCGCGCAGCGCGGTCACCGCGCCGGCGTCGATCGTCAGCGTGCCCTTCGGCTCCAGCGTTCCCGCGATCCAGCGTTTTCGCGAGGTGATGGGATTGGCGGGCGTCAGGAACCAGGTGCAGCGGCCGCCATCGGCGATTGCCTGCAGCGGATGCTCGATCTTGCCGGAGGCGATCAGCATGTGGGTGCCGCCGGTGGTGGCGATCTTGGCCGCCTCGACCTTGGTGCGCATGCCGCCGCGCGACAGCTCGGACTCGGCATCGCCCGCCACGGCCTCGATCTCCGAGGAGATGCTGTCGACGACCGGAATGAGCTTTGCGTTCGGGTTGTTCTTCGGCGGGGCGTCGTAGAGCCCGTCGATGTCGGACAGCAGCACCAGCAAATCGGCGCTCGCCATGGTGGCGACGCGCGCGGCGAGGCGATCGTTGTCGCCGTAGCGGATCTCGGTGGTGGCGACCGTGTCGTTCTCGTTGATCACGGGGATGGCGCGCCACTCCAGCAGCTTGCCGATGGTGGAGCGCGCATTGAGATAGCGGCGGCGCTCCTCGGTGTCCTGAAGCGTCACCAGGATCTGACCGGCATCGATGCCGTGAGCCCCGAGCACCTCCGACCAGATCCGCGCCAGTGCGATCTGGCCGACGGCGGCGGCGGCCTGGCTCTCTTCCAGCTTCAACGGACCGCGCGGCAGCTTGAGCCGGCTGCGGCCGAGCGCGATCGAGCCGGAGGACACCACGAGGACATCGCGCCCTTCCTTGTGCAGCTTGGCCATGTCGTCGGCGAGCGCGGCGAGCCAGGACGCCCGCACCTCGCCCTTGTCGGAATCGACCAGCAGCGCTGAGCCGACCTTGACGACGATGCGGCGGAATTGACTGAGTTCGGGGCTGGCCATGTGTGTCTGTGCTGGCGCGTGTGACGAAATGCTCTGCGTTGGAAACGGCGGAGCGAGAGAGCGGCGCCGGTGAGGCCTGCTTTTGCAGCAGGACGATGGCCGGCGCAAGGCGGCCGGCATGGTAAACGGCGCGGGTCGGGCTTGTCTTTGATCCTGCCTTCAGACTTGTCTTGGTCGCCGGTCCGGTTCTAATGCCGCCAATCAAATGGGCTGGAGGGGAAACGAATGGATCGCCGCACATTCATGGCCGGATGTCTTGGAGGAGGACTTGGATTGCCGCTGCTGGCGCAGGCGGGTGAGGCGCAAGCGCAGGCCGGGCTGACGAAGATCATCTTCCCGTTTGCAGCCGGAGCGGGCGGCGACACGTTGTGCCGGCTGATCGCGCAGGAGATGGCTCCGGTGCTGCAGCGGACCATGGTGGTCGAGAACCGTACCGGCGGCGACGGCCTGATCGGCATCAAGGCGGTCAAGGGCGCGAGCCCCGACGGCAGCATGGTGCTGGTGACGACGGGGCCCACCATGTACCTGCTGCCGATGGTGGAGACGACGCCGAGCTTCGACACGTCGAAGGATTTCATGCCGGTGTCGCTGCTGGCGCGATTCGAATTTGCGCTCGTGATGGGGCCGGGCATCGATGCGACGGACTTCAAGGCATTCGTCGCCTGGCTGAAGGCGCATCCCGACAAGACCTCGTTCGGCGTGCCGAGCAACGGCACCATTCCGCATTTCATGGGCTCCAGGCTCGAGAAGGATCTCGGCATTCCCCTGACCCGCGTGCCCTATCGGGGCAGCGCACCAATCCTCAACGACCTCGTCGGCGGCCACATCTCATTTGGTATCACCACGCTGGCCGATGCACTGCCGCAGCATCGTGCCAAGGGCGTGAAGATCATCGCGGTCTCGAGCGCGGAACGTTCACCCTTCGCGCCCGACGTCCCGACACTGAAGGAGAGCGGCATCGATCTCGTCGCGGACGCCTGGTACGGCATGTGGCTTCCCGCCGGCAGCCCGCCGGATTTCGCCAGCAAGCTCGGCGCGGCCGCGAGCGCGGCACTGGCCAAGCCGGAGGTGAAAGAGAAGCTCACGGCGATCGGGTTGATCCCGGTCGGCAGCAATGCGGAAGGGCTGTCGAAGGAGCTCGCGGCGAACACGGCGTTCTGGCAGCCGATCGTGAAGGCTACAGGATACAAGATCGAGAATTAGGTCTCTCCTCCCGTCATTGCGAGGAGCCCTTGCGACGAAGCAATCCAGAATCTCTCCGGGGAAAGAACTGGATTGCTTCGCTGCGCTCGCAATGACGGCGTGGATGGATGTTCGATTGTAGCGACGATGCAGACTCGCGAAGAGCAGCCTACATCTTCGCGCGCTGCGCGATGCCGTCCTTGATCGCGGCGAGCTCTTTCTCATCCCAGATGCCGATCAAGACCCCGCCCTTCACCTGCAACTGATTGTCGGCATAGGCCGCGATCTTCTCGCGCGGCGTGGTGATGTGGCCGCTCGGATGCAGCGCCCAGTCGAACAGCTCGGCCTGCAACCGCGCGATGATGCCGGCACAATCCGGGTCGTCGCCGCGATCAACGTACTCATCCGGATCGGTTTCGAGATCGTACAGCATCGGACGGAAGCCGGAGGCGTGGATGTATTTCCAGCGGCCGTCGAACACCATGAACAGGCGGCAGCGCTCGATCGGCTGATTCAGCTTCAGCCGCACGTCCTGCATGGCGTAGTCGTATTCGGAGAACGCCACCTTGCGCCATTCGGGCTTCTCGCCGCGCAGCAGCGGCAGCAGCGAGCGTCCTTCGAGAATGTGGCTAGAGACCTTGCCGCCGAAGTAATCGACGAAGGTCGGCGCGAGATCGATGCCCTCCACCAGTGCGTCGCTGCGCGTGCCGCGCGTGGCGTCTGCCTCCCTGGAGGGATCGATGATGATCAGCGGGATCTTCGCCGACTGTTCGTGGAACAGGTCCTTCTCGCCCATCCAGTGATCGCCGAGATAATCGCCATGATCTGAGGTGAACACGATCATGGTGGTCTCCAGCAGGCCGCGTCCCTCCAGGAACTTCATCAGCACGCCCATCTGATCGTCGATCTGGGTGATCAGGCCCATATAGGTCGGGATCACCTTCTCGCGGGCATCGTCGCGCGCCATGTTGCGGGAGTAGCGCATGTCCATATAGGCGCCGAACACCGGATGCGGATTTTGCCGCTCGCGTTCGGAGCGGATCACCGGGATCATGTCATCCGTCGAATACATGCTGGCGTAGGGTTCGGGCGCGATATAGGGCCAGTGCGGCTTGATATAGGACAGATGCAGGCACCACGGCCGGCCGTCGGTCTCGGCCTCGCTGATGAAGTCCATCGCGCGCCGGGTCATGTAGGGCGTCTCGGAATGCTCCTCCGGCACGCGCGCGGCCTTGTCGGCATGCACCAGCAGCCAGCCGTTCTGCAAGGAGCCATCTTCAGCTGCGGCTGAATTGGCCCAGTGCTCCCAGGGATTGGTGGCTTCAAAACCTTGGCTGCGCAGATACTCATCGTATTTCGGGCGCGGCCGGCCGGTCGGATGCAGGCCGTCGTCGCGTTCATAAGGCTCGAAGCCGCATTCGGCGACGTGTACGCCGATCATCGATTCCGGCGGAATGCCGAGCGCCTTCATGCCTTCGAGGTCGGGCGCCATGTGGGTCTTGCCGACCAGCACGTTGCGCACGCCGATCTTGTTCAGATGATCGCCGAGCGTGGGCTCACCGACGCGCAGCGGCCAGCCGTTCCAGTGCGAGCCATGCGAGCGCATGTAGCGCCCGGTGTAGAACGACATGCGCGACGGACCGCAGATCGGCGATTGCACATACGCCTTGGTGAACAGCACGCCGCGCTTCGCCATCGCGTCGATGTTGGGCGTCTTCAGCGTGGGATGGCCGGTGCAGCCGAGATAATCATAGCGAAGCTGGTCGCACATGATCCAGAGAACGTTTTTCGCGCGCGCCATGCGTTATCCCTGCCGTTTCTTGATTGCTTGATGCTGCGATATTAGAGCGCCGGTGACAACCTGCCAGTGATGCGGGCGCCTGCTACCGCACAATCAGTGTCGTCCCGGCGCAGGCCGGGACCCATAACCCCAGGGAGAGGTTTGGCGATGACTGGTTGTTCGGGACTAAGATCATCCGCAACCGATAGATCACGCGGTATGGGTCCCGGCCCCCCGTGCGCAATTGCGCACTAGGCCGGGACGACGATCAGGCCGACCACGGCTCCGCTTCGGCCGCACTCTTCGCCTTGGCGGAGACCGGGCTTTCGCCGATCACATCCGCGAGCGCGCGCAGCGCTTCCTTCACGCCCTGGCCGGTGACGCCCGAGATCAGCAGCGGCGTCTTCTTGGCGGCGCGCTTCAGGCGGTCCTTCTGCTTCTTCAATTCATCCGGCTCGACCGCGTCGATCTTGTTCAGCGCGACGATCTCGATCTTGTCGGTGAGCTGTCCACCATAGGCATCGAGCTCCTTGCGCACCGTCTTGTACGCTTTGCCGGCGTGCTCGCAGGTTGCGTCGATCAGATGCAAGAGCACGCGGCAGCGCTCGACATGGCCGAGGAAACGGTCGCCGAGGCCGGTGCCTTCATGCGCGCCTTCGATCAGGCCGGGAATGTCCGCCAGCACGAACTCGCGGCCGTCGGCGTTCACGACGCCGAGCTGCGGATGCAGCGTGGTGAAGGGATAGTCGGCGATCTTCGGCCGCGCCGCGCTGACCTTGGACAGGAAGGTCGACTTGCCGGCATTGGGCATGCCGACGAGGCCGGCATCGGCAATGAGTTTCAGCCGCAGCCAGATCCAGCGTTCCTCGCCGGGCTGGCCGGGATTGGCGTTGCGCGGCGCGCGGTTGGTCGAGGATTTGAAATGCGCATTGCCGAAGCCGCCATTGCCGCCCTCGGCCAGCACGAATTTTTCGCCGACCTTGGTGAAGTCGTGGATCAGCGTCTCGCGATCCTCGTCGAAGATCTGCGTGCCCATCGGCACCTTCAGCACGATGTTCTTGCCGTTGGCGCCGTGGCGGTCCGAGCCCATGCCGTTCTCGCCCTTCTGGGCCTTGAAGTGCTGCTGGTAGCGGTAGTCGATCAGCGTGTTCAGCCCGTCGGCGACCTCGATGATGACATTGCCGCCGCGACCGCCATTGCCGCCGGAGGGACCGCCGAATTCGATGAACTTCTCGCGGCGGAACGCCACGCAGCCGTTCCCGCCGTCACCGGAGCGGATATAGACCTTTGCTTCGTCGAGGAATTTCATGGGCCATAGGTAGGCCAGCCGGCCCCCTCCGGCAACCCGGATTGACCCGCAAATCAGCCGAAATTCCGCGAATTTCGGCCCTTGCTTAACCCGATGGCACCGTCCGGCATGACTTGGATGTGTACAGCCGGATCGAAACAGGGGGGCGCGCTCCGTGCAGACCGTTAGGCTGGCGGCGCATCGCCGGCCGGCAGCAGGACGCAGCGAAGTGGGTGCTGACGGGCCGCCGCAAGGGTCTGGATTTTTTCGCGAAAGGCCACAGCCTCGGTGCGGGGAAACACCCCGCAGGAGCCGCGTTTGCGGGCATGGGTGGAAAACACGATCGCGGTGGCGCGCTCGCGGCTCATCCCGACGACGTTCTCGAGAACGAAGGTCACGAACTCCGCCGGCGTATAGGGGTCGTTGAGCAGAACGAGCTCCAGGTCAGCCGTCTCGCCACGATCGGCTTCGACGTCCGCAATTGCGCCCTTGACGATACCATGGCTCAGATAAACCAGCGCGTCGTAGCGGGTTGCGCCCTGTGCGAGAAGGAAGCGGCCGACCGGCTCGGCGAACAGCTCGACCAGCATGTCGGCGCCGGTCACCACCGTCCGTTCGGACAGCTGTGCCTCGTTGAAGGCAAGCTGGAGCAGATGGCCCAGGCCCGTCGTCGGGTCCGTCGAGCCTGCGGCCTCGACATCCCGCCGCAAACGCGCCAGGTCGATGCCGCGGGCCTGCAGCACCGGCAATGCGTCTTCGTCCTCGATCAAGGCGATGAGCAAATCCTGCGGGCCGGGATGCGCGCGGCCTCGCGCCCGCGCGATCGACGTCGCGCGCTGGAGCGAACGCTTGAATGTCTCGGAGCAGGGCGGAAGCAGTGCCATCGCGGGCCTTTGTGTACGGGCGGAGTGTGCACGGGCTTTGTCGGCACTTTCTCCGCCGCGGTTCACACGGTGCGGCCTGCTCCGCTCGCGCCGCGAGACGGCTCCGCTAGCCCGGCCGCCGCCGGATCAGGAATTTCTGCGTGCCTTCGAGCACCAGCTCCTTGCGCTGGTTGAACACGGTGCTGCGAAGCGTGACCGTGCCGGTCGTGCGGCCCGGCACCAGCTCGATGACCTCGAGCGCGGGATAGATGGTGTCGTCGGCGAAGACGGGTTTGAGGAACCGGCTCGATTGCTCGAGGAAGCCGACGAGGGAGTCCTCGACCATGAACGGAAACAGGCCGGCGCCGGGCGCAGTGTGGATCAGGGTCTGGAAGCCGTGGGCGAGCAGATGCGGCATGCCGCGGCTGCGGCAATATTCCACATCGTAATGCACGGGATGGGTGTCGCCGCTCGCGGTCTGGAATGCCGCGAACACCGCCGAGGTCTGGGTGCGGCTCGGCAGCACGAAGCGCTCACCGACCACGAAATCCTCAAACCAGCGTTGCGTGGGGATCATGCGATGCTGGGTCGGATCGAAATCGGTCATGCCAAAGCTCTTTTTCTCGGTGCCGCCTCTATCGCTACCGCGATGCGAAGAGTGCGACAATCCGTTCAATTCAGCGTGGCGGGCTTGTCCCTGCGGCCCACGTCATTAAAACGACCGCAAGCGACACTATTCGCCGATTCCTGATGCTCTCTCCCCGTCATTGCGAGGAGCGAAGCGACGAAGCGATCCAGACTGCCGCCGCGAAGACAGTCTGGATTGCTTCGCTTCGCTCGCAATGACGATCCCTCGCAGTTCGATCGATGCCCTTCTTCAAGAACCTCTCAGCCTACGACGACCGCTCCGCGCGCCTGGCCGGCATCGCGCTGATGGTGCTGTCGATCTTCATGTTCTCGTTCGGCGACGCCATGGGCAAGTTCCTGGTCGGGACCTATTCGGTCGGGCAGCTCTTGTTCCTGCGCGCCTGCGCGGCGCTGCTGTTGCTGTCGCCGCTGATCTGGAAGCAGCGCCATCAGTTCCTGCATCTGGAGCGGCCGGGCCTGCAGCTGTTTCGCGTCGTGCTCTCGACGCTGGAGGTCGCCGCCTTCTTCCTCGCCACGGTCTATCTGCCGCTCGCCGACGTCATCACCTATTATCTCGCAGGTCCCATCTTCGTCACCGCGATGTCGGCGATCTTTCTGGGCGAGAAGGTCGGCTGGCGGCGCTGGACCGCGATCCTGATCGGTTTCTGCGGTGTCTTGATCGCGCTGCGGCCGTCGGCCCAGACCATCAGCCTGCCGGCGCTGATCGCGCTCGGCGGCAGTCTGTCCTTCGCGACCCTGATGCTGATCACGCGCAGCCTGCGCAAGACGCCCGATATCGTGATGGCGTCCTCGCAGTTCATCGGCACGTTCTCGCTTGGCGCGGTGCTGTCGACGTTCCACTGGGTGCCGCCGACATCGGGCAGCCTGGTGATCTTCGCGATGGCCGGGCTCATCTCGGTGACCGCGCTGTTCTGCGTCAACCGCTCGCTCAAGCTGGCGCCGGCGAGCGTCGTGGTGCCGTACCAATATTCGATGATCGTCTGGGCGGTGATCTTCGGTTTCGTCGTGTTCGGGGATGTCCCCTCGATCGCGACCATCGTCGGCGCGGCGATCATCATCGGCGCCGGGTTCTATATCTACTTGCGTGAACGGGATTTGGGGCGCGCGAGCGCCGAGGTGAATCCGCCGGCCTAACCACAATCTCCGCCTTCGCCGGGACGACGGCGGAGAATGACGTCCCGCCTTTGCCTACCTCACCCGTCTCGCGCTGCTCCAGCTCTTCAGCGACGCCCACACGCCGCGGGAGAGGCGGAAGCAGTCGACCGGCGTGGAGGAGCCCAGCGCCAGGAAGCGGTGCAGCTGGACGCCGCTCCACTGGAAGCCGCACTTCTCCAGCACCTTGCGCGAGGCCGGGTTGGTGACGCGGGCGCCGGCATGGAGATGGTCGTCCTCGTACTCCTCGAAGAAGAAGTCGATCGCGCCGCGCGCAGCTTCGGTGGCGAAGCCCTGGCCCCAATGCTCGACGCCGAGCCAGTAGCCGAGTTCGGCATTGCCGGGCTTGGAGCAGTCGATCCCGACCATGCCGACCGGGCCGCTGTCGTGCTCGATCAGGAACACGGTCTCGCTGCCGAGCTCGGACGTGGCGCGGATGAACTCGACGGCGTCGTCCTGCGAATAGGGATGCGGCAGGCGGCGCGTGTTCTCGGCGACGCGGCGGTCGTTGGCGAGCCGGGCGATGGTCCTGACGTCGGCGAGGGTCGGCCGCCGCAACGTCAGCCGCTCGGTGGCGACGACATCAGGTCTCGCCTCCCGCAAGGTCACGCTCGAGAAGTCCTGCAACATGTCCGGCTCCGTGAAAGTCACTAAGTCAAAGTGAGCAAGTCAAAGAAAAGGGGAGGCCGGTTTCCCGCCTCCCCTGGAGCCTTCGATCTGTTGATCTCTAGGACTCCGCCGGTTTGGTAGGACCCGGCGGACTCCAATTTGATCCACCGTCTATTCAGCCGCCTCTGCAATCGGGAGTACCGATACAAAGGTGCGGCCGTTGGCTTTGGCCTGGAACGCAACACGACCTTCAACCTTGGCGAACAAAGTGTGGTCCGTGCCCATGCCGACATTAAGGCCGGGGTGCCAGGTGGTGCCGCGCTGACGCGCAATGATGTTGCCGGGAGTGACGATCTCCCCGCCGAACGCCTTGATGCCGAGGCGCTTGCCCTTCGAATCGCGTCCGTTACGCGATGAACCGCCTGCTTTTTTGTGAGCCATGGCTCGTCTCCGAAATCCTGCGTATTTCTAGATCAATTCCTTGACGGAATCATTTCACGATTTCTCACGCATCAATTCGTGAATTGGCGTGATCAAATCCCGTTATTCGGCAGCTTCCTTTGCGGACTCCTTGGCCACCTTCTCCTTCTTCGGACGCGGGCCCTTGGTGGGCTTGGCGCCGTCCGCCAGGATCTCGGAGATACGGAGGACCGTGATCTCGTCGCGATAGCCGCGCTTGCGGCGCGAATTCTTGCGGCGGCGCTTCTTGAACGCGATGACCTTCGGGCCGCGCTTGTGGTCGAGCACCTCGACCGCAACGGACGCGCCTGCGACCGTCGGAACGCCCAGCACCGGCGTGTCGCCGCCGAGCACCAGAACTTCATTCAACTGCACGATCGAGCCGACTTCGCCTTCGATCTTGCCAACTTCGAGAACATCATCCGGCACGACGCGGTATTGCTTGCCGCCGGTTTTGATGACTGCGAACATCGTTCTTTCTCCGTGTTCAATCCCGGCCTCGGGACGAGCATCGTCCGGGTCGGCTTTTTGTCAGTCGCTATGGGTTTATCTGCGTTTTGTGCGGGTGGGAGTTATCCCTTTGAAAACCCACGCAAAAACAAGTGGCGCGAGAAACGCCCCGCGCCAGCTGTGGGACTTATAGCGGCCAACAGCCGCAAGTCAAGGAAAAGCGGGCGAAAATGGCCCGGATTTGAAGGATTTGGCCGCGCGGGCGGCCTTTAGCCGAATCCCGGCCGGCCTTTGCAACAAACCGGTTCCCCCGCAGTTAGTCCGCCGGAACAGACAAGCGGGCAAGGGCTCCCATGGCAACGGACGAACTGGTCAAGACGACGGGCATCGCCCAGCACGGGGCGAGCCGCCTGCCGTCAGTCGACGTCGACAGCTTCAACATCGAGATCAAGGACGAGGACGGTTTTCTCGGCGATCGCGCCAGCAAGGGTGCGTTTCGCGAGATCCTCGAACAGTGGCGCAAGCCGCTGCGCAAGAGCGGCGAGGATCCGTTCGGCGACGAGCCATCCGACAAGATCAGCAAGAAGGCCCTCGATGCGGTTCTGGTCGGCGACGATACCGAGGCCACGGCGGTCGTCCATAGTGCGATCGAGGATTTCGCCCAGGAGCTCGCTTATGTCACCCGGCGGTTTCTCAAGACCAAGGCCTGGGCCAAGACCGAATGCATCGTGGTCGGTGGCGGCTTCCGTGCCAGCCGGCTCGGCGAAATTGCCATCGCCCGGGCCGAGATCATCCTGAAATCGGAAGGCTTCAAGGTCGACCTGGTGCCGATCCGCTTCGATCCGGATGATGCCGGCCTGATCGGCGCCCTGCATCTCGCGCCGTCCTGGATTTTCGAGGCCTATGACAGCATCCTCGCGGTCGACATCGGCGGGACCAACATCCGCTGCGGCATCGTCGAGACGCGTTGGAAGAAAGCGCCCGATCTGTCCAAGGCGGGGGTCTTCAAATCCGATCTATGGCGCCATGCCGATGACGAGCCGAGCCGGGAAGCCGCAGTCAAACGGCTGGTCAAGATGCTCGGAGGCCTGATCGAGGACGCCGAGGCGGAAGGCTTCAAGCTTGCGCCCTTCATCGGCATTGCCTGTCCCGGCGTGATCAACGCGGACGGCTCCATCGAAAAGGGGGCGCAGAACCTGCCGGGCAATTGGGAGAGCAGCAAGTTCAACCTGCCGGCAAGCCTCGTCGAGGCCATCCCCGAGATCGGCGCGCATGACACCGCGATCCTGATGCACAATGACGGCGTGGTTCAGGGCCTCTCCGAGGTGCCGTTCATGCAGCATGTCGAGCGCTGGGGCGTGCTCACCATCGGGACCGGGCTCGGCAATGCGCGCTTCACCAACCGCCGCAAGGAGAACGGCAACGGAAAAGACAGGGATTCTACGGAGAACGGGAAGAAAAAAGCTAAGAACGACAAGGAGTAACCTTGATCGGTTAGGTTAAGGACCGGATTGCGTTGCGGGGCGCAGGCTGCACGCTAGGGTCGAATCGTCGCTTCACCTGGCCGGCGAAGCCGCCCTTCACGGCCAGCATTGCAATGAGCGGCACGGGACCGCCAGTGTTTACCGCGTCTGGCGGTCCCACCCGTTCTTCCTATGTCTCCGCTCCAGCCGATGCGCTGAAAGAACGCCGCGATCTCCGCCGCCGCGCGATCCGGGTCTTCCCGATGCGGGAAGTGGCCGACGCCGGGAAACGTCGCGAGATCGAGCGCACTGAAGGTCTCGGAGAGCCGATCGGTCCACGCATAGGGAAACAGCGGATCGTGCTCGGCCCAGCGCACGCAGGTCGGCACAATGATCGGTGGAAGCTGCGGTGTTTCGCCCTTCATCATCGCGACCCGCCCGGCATGCGAGGCCCGATAATGCGCAAAGCCGCCGGCGAGATTGCCGTCTTTGAAGAAGTTGTCGGCGAAAGCGCCGAGAACGTCGTCGAAGGCGTTCTTGCGATGCGCCCAGCCCTTCAGGAAGTGGCCGATATAGAGCCGGCAGTTTTCGCGGCTCGCACCGACCAGCGCCGGCGCCATCTCCATCTGCTGGAAGGACTGGTACCAGATGTGGTTGAGCCGATCAGGCGCCGCCATGCGCGGCCCGATGCCGGGATAGACGAAATCGAAGAAGAACAGACCGGCGAGCCGCCCTGGCGCCTGCCGCGCCAGCGGCTGCATCACGGCGCCGCCGACATCGTGCCCGACCAGGCCGAATCGGTCGATGCCGAGCCCCTCCATCAGCGCCAGCATGTCGGCCGCATGGCCGTCCGGCCCAAAAGGCCCATCCGGCTTGTCGCTGTCGCCGAAGCCGCGCAGGTCAGGCGCGATCAGGGTGAAGCGGTCCGAAAGTCTGGATATCACCGGCTCCCAGGTCAGCCAGAATTCCGGCCATCCATGCAGCAAAAGCAGCGGTTTGCCCCGTCCGGCGCGAACCACGTGGAATTTGGCGCTATTGGCCGTGACCGTCAGGTGCTCCATGGCAGTTCCTTCCCAGGGAGGCGGGATGGAGGTGAAAGAGGCAGCGGATTTTCCCCTTTCGCGCCTTGTCTGGCCCGCCATCCTCGCCTATTAACGCCCCCAACCACAGGGGCCGCAGCTCCTATATGGCGCCTTCAGGAGAGGTGGCAGAGTGGTTGAATGCACCGCACTCGAAATGCGGCATAGGTGCAAGCCTATCGGGGGTTCGAATCCCTCCCTCTCCGCCATATCAAACACGACGCTTCCAAATAGCTCCGCAATATCAGCCTGATGCCGGTGCCGCTCGGCCCGCCAGCACTGTCCGTGCCGTCGTCACAAACGCCTGCGCCGCCGGCGAGAGCGTCCGGCCCTGACGCTGCAGCAGCGACACCGGCCGCGTGAGGGCGGGCCGCACCAGCGGCCTTGCGATCAGCGTCGGAAACTGGTCGGCCGGCAGCATCGTGGCGGGGAGGATGGCGAGGCCGAGGCCCTGCGCGGTCATGGCGAGCGCGGTGTTGATCAGCGTCACTTCATAGGTCGGATCGAGGCGCTTGCCCTGCGCGCTCAGCGCCTGATCGATCTGCATGCGGATCCGCGTCTCGCGGCGCATCGCAATGGTCGGGAACTGCGCGAGCTCGTCCCATGTCAGGGAGCGGCGTGCGGCGAAGTCGGCGGTGCGGCGGCCGATGGCGCTGAGGCGGCCGCTCGTCAGCGTCTCGATCGTCATGTCGGCGAACTCGCCCTCCACGCTGCCGATCGCGAACTCCGCGTCCGTCGCGCTCAGGCGCGGCACCAGATCGTCGGCGGCAACATCGCGCATGTCGATCTCGATATCGGGATGGCCAGTGCGGAATCTTGCGAGCACCAGCGGCAGCAGCGCCGAGGCGGTGCCGGCCGAGGCGAGAAACGCGACGCGGCCGGCGCGGGCCTGTGCGAGGTCGCGCATGCGGCGCGACAGGCCGTGCGCATCGCTCAGCATGCGTTCGGCGGCGTGGAAGGCTTCGTCGGCGGCCAGCGTCGGCTGCACCGAGCGCGTGGAGCGGTCGAACAGTTTGACGCCGAGCTGGGCTTCGAGCTGCTGGATCAACAGGCTCGCCGCCGATTGCGTGATTCCGAGCTCGCGGGCGGCCCGCGTGATGCTGCGTGTCCGGTACACGCCTGTGAAGGCCCGCAATTGACGCAAGGTGACATTCATAGGTAAAGCTCATGAATTGATGAGTTCTTTCCGGCTTATCGCATAAACGGACCTGCAATAAAATGCATGCTGCGTGGGCAACGAATCCGCGGTGACAAGGGACGGAAACGAGCATGAGGACACAGGTACTGGTGGTGGGCGCCGGGCCCGTCGGATTGACCGCGGCGATGGATCTGGCCTCGCGCGGAATCGACGTCGTCGTCGCGGAGATCCGTCACGCCGGTGATCCGCCCAGCGTCAAGTGCAACCACGTGTCGGCGCGCTCGATGGAGATTTTTCGACGGCTCGGCGTTGCCGCCAAGCTGCGCGATGCGGGCCTCCCTGCGGACTTTCCCAACGACTGCTCCTACCGGACCACGGCGACCGGCATCGAGCTCTGCCGCATCGACATTCCCTCCCGCGCGCGCCGCTACAGCGCGACCGGCGGCCCCGACACCTGGTGGCCGACCCCCGAGCCGCCGCACCGGATCAACCAGGTCTATCTCGAGCCGATCCTGTTCAGCCATGCCGCGGCGCAAGCACGCATCAAGATCCTGGCGCGCACGGAAATCACCGACATCGAACAGGACGGCGACCATGTCGTCGCGCTCGCGCGCGATCTCGACAGCGGCGCTTCGCTCCGCATCGAAGCGTCGTTCGTGATCGGCTGCGACGGCAGCCGTTCGCTCGTTCGCAAATCGATCGGCGCCAACCTGTCCGGCACGCCGGTGATCCAGCGCGTGCAGTCGACCTTCATCGAAGCGCCGCAACTGAAGGAGTTGATGGGCGCGCACAAGCCGGCCTGGATGGTGCTCTCGCTCAATCCGCGCCGCTCCGGCACCACGGTTGCGATCGACGGTCACGACCGCTGGCTGATCCACAATCATCTGAAGCCGGACGAGCCCGAGTTCGATTCGGTCGATCGCGACTGGTCGATCCGCGCCATCCTCGGCGTCGACGAGCGCTTCGAATACAAAGTTCTCAGCAAAGAAGATTGGGTCGGGCGCCGCCTCGTGGCCGATCGGTTCCGCGACCGCAGGGTCTTCATCTGCGGCGACGCCGCGCATCTGTGGATGCCCTATGCCGGCTACGGCATGAATGCGGGCATTGCAGACGCCGTCGACCTCTGCTGGCAATTGGCGGCACATCTGAACGGCTGGGCGCCGGCTGCGATCCTCGATGCCTATGAGGCGGAGCGCCAGCCGATCACCGAGCAGGTGTCGCGCTTTGCGATGGACCACGCGATGAAGATGATGGCGCAGCGCGGCGGCGTCTCGGCGGAGATCGAGGACGACACGCCACGCGGCCAGGCGGCGCGCGCGGCGCTGGCGAGGGCAGCCTACGATCTCAACGTGCAGCAATATTGCTGCGCCGGTCTCAACTTCGGCTACTATTACGATGCCTCGCCGATCATCGCCTATGATGGTGAGACACCGCCGGCCTACGCGATGGGCAGCTTCACGCCCTCCACCGTGCCGGGCGCTCGCGCACCGCATCTGTTCCTGCGCGACGGGCGGTCGCTCTACGATGCGTTCGGCGTTGGCTACACATTGTTGCGGTTCGACCCGGCGATCGATGTGACGCGGCTGCAATCCGCAGCAAGGGAGCGCGGCGTGCCGCTCGCGCTGGTCGACATCGCGCCTGATGAGGCGAACGGCGCCTATGCCGAGAAACTGGTGCTGGCGCGCCCCGATCAGCACGTCGCGTGGCGCGGGCAGGCCGCGCCGGAACATCCACTGGGCTTGCTGGCGCGCATCACCGGCGCTGCGGCGTAAGGCAACTTCAAGCGGACGGCTTGGCGGCGAAGGCCGCCGGGGCGTGTTTCAAAAACAAAAGCACACTGAGGAGGAGAACGTGTTTCACGTTGCAAGGCGCCGCATCCTGGCCGTGCTGACGGCTGCGACTTTCGCCGCGTTGCCGCTGGAGGCGGGTCGCGCCGCCTATCCCGAGCAATTGATCAAGGTCATCGTGACCTTCCCGCCCGGCGGTAGCGCCGACACCGTCATCCGCGCGCTCGAGCCGCTGGTTGCGGCCGAGCTCAAGCAGAGCCTGGTCATCGAGAACCGCGCGGGCGCGGGCGGCAACATCGGCATGGCCGCGGTCGCGCAGGCCAAGCCCGACGGCTACACGCTCGGTGTTGCGCCGGCGGGTGCGCTCACGGTGAATCCGCACCTCAATGCCGCGATGCCGTTCGAGCTGAAGGATCTCGCGCCCATCACCTTGCTCGCGGAAATTCCCTTCGTGCTGGTCGCCTCCGCGAATATCCCGGCCCGCACCACCGCGGAGACGGTCGCGCTGGCCAAGACCAAGCCGGGCGCGCTGTCGATCGGGCATGGCGGCAACTCGACGGCGATGCATTTGACGGCCGCGCTGTTCACGCAGAAGACCGGGATCGCCATGGAGCTGGTCCCGTACCGTGGGACTGCGCCCGCGACGGTCGATGTTCTCGCAGGCCATGTCCCCTTCGCGGTGCTGGACATCCCGGCATCGCGGCAATTGATCCTCGACGGCAAGCTCAACGCGATCGGCGTGTCCTCCGCGCGCCGCCTCCCGTCCTTGCCCGATGTGCCGACGCTGGCCGAGAGCGGCATTGCGGGTTTCGAGTCCGTGGGCTGGTTCGGGCTCGTTGCTCCCGCCGGCACGCCTGCGGATGTCATCGGCAGGCTGAACGAAGCCTTCACAAAGGCCCTGAAGGATCCCTCGGTGGCGGAGAAGATCCGGACCCTCGGCGCAGAGCCGGCACCGATGGCGCCCGAGCAGTTCGGCCGATTCATTCAGAGCGAGAGCACGAAATGGGGCAAGCTCATCAGCGAGGCCGGCATCAAGGCGAATTAGGTTCGCTCTTCACGCCAACTTAGCCGGCGACATCGGCTCCTTCCGCTGCCTCGCGATCGATCGGCGCCACGCCGCCGACCGCTCCTTCGCGTGCGCAATGTACACGGCCGTACGCCCGCTAACGCGCGGCGATGCCTGCGCTCTCGATCACCCGCTTGTAGCGCGCGGTCTCCTCGACGATGAACGGCTCCATCTCGGTCGGCCCCTTGTCGGCGATCGACACCTGGCCGTTGGCGGCGAGATCCGCGACGATGGCGGGGTCGGCGAGCGCGGCGGCCAGCGCCTCGGAGAGCCTGCCCACGATTCTCGGGTCGGTCCCGGCCGGGACCGAGACCCAGGTCGAGCCGACACTGACGGCGTCCGGGTAGCCGGCCTCCAGCACCGTGGGCGCGTCGGGCAGCGCGGCCAGCCGCGCCGTGCCGGTGGTGCCGAGCACCTTGACCTTGCCGGTGTCGATCAGCGGCCTGAGCACGGTAAGGTAGTCGAAGGAGACGTCCAGGATGCCCGACATCATGTCGGTCATCTGGCTCGAGCCCGACTTGTAGGGCACGTGGGTGAGCTTGATGCCGGCGGCCGCCTGGAACATCTCGCCGGCGAGGTGCTGGGCGGTGCCGGGGCCGGGGGAGCCGAAATTGAGCTTGCCCGGGTTGGCCTTCGCGTAGGCGACGAACTCAGCCAGCGTGCTGTAGGGCGCTGCTGCGGTCGCGACGAGGATCTGGTTCGCCGAGCTCACGCCGCGGATATGGACGTAGCTCTTGAGCGGGTCGTAGTTGAGCTTCGCCAGCCCCAGGTTCGGCTGGATCGTCATCGGCCCGCCGGAGGCGTAGAGCACGGTGTAGCCGTCGGGCTGGGCCCGGGCAACGAACTCCGTCCCAATGGTCCCGCCGGCGCCGGGTCGGTTCTCCACCACCACGGGCTGCCCAAGCCGCGTCCGCAGCAGCTCCGCGATCTTGCGCGAGACGAGGTCGGTGACGCCGCCGGCCCCGAACGGCACCACCCAGGTGATCGCGCGGCTCGGCCAAGAATAAGCAGCCGAGTCCGCGGCCGTCTGGGCCTCCGCGGCGCTCACCTGGAACGCCAGCGTCGTCGCGGCGACGAAACACAGGAGCGCTCTCATCACCGTGGATCCGGGGCGACCGCTCAGGCCGCTGCCCGCGCCAAATCCCATGGATGAAGTCCTCCCTCGCTGCAGTGTGGCCGTTTACGGCCATGTTGACCGAAAGTTACAGCTTTGAGTCTCCTCCAACCATTGGCGCAGTCTGAGCATCTCTTTTGCAAAATATGAAAAGATCGATGAATCGCTTTCAGGCCATGAGCTGCTCGTCAGCACTGGCCGCGAGCGCAGCTTCTCGGCGGCCGGCCGCGCGTTGAACCTGCCGGCCGCGGGGGCCGACCTAGCAACAGCCCGCCGGCCGGCTGGGAACGAGGTTATTTACGACGATGTTCGACAAAGCCTACCGGCAGCGCCTCGAAGCTGATCTGACGCAGTGGGAAGCCGATGGCGTGATTGCGCCGGCGGCTGCCGTCTCCATCCGCAATGCGCTGCCGCCATTGTCGCCCGGCATCAACATCGCCGTGGTCGTCGCCATTGTCGGCGGCCTCTTGATCGCTGCCGCGTTCCTCGCCTTCGTCGCAGCGCACTGGGCGGAGATCGCGCGGCTGATGCGGTTTGCGATCCTGATCGCCGGCATGGCCGTCGCCGGCGGCCTCGGCGCCTGGTTCGCCGCGAGGGAGCGCACCGTTCTCGCCGATCTCTGCGCCAGCATCGGCGCGATCATCTTCGGCGCCGGCATCGCGCTGGTCGGCCAGATGTATCATCTCGGCGAAGACTTCGCCGGCGGCATGCTGTTGTGGTCGATCGGCGCGTTCGCCGCAGCCGTGCTGACCGGCTCGCGTGGTGCGCTCGCGGTCGGCCTCGCGGCCGCCTCGGTCTGGACCTGCATGCGGGCTTACGATGCGCCTGACCTCCTGCATCTTCCATTCCCAGTGGTCTGGCTGTTCGCCGCCGTTGTTGCCTTCGTCTGGAATTCCCGCGTCGCCGCCCACCTCGTCGCGATCGCGGTGATTCCGTGGTGGGTCGCGACGTCGTTTCGCTTCGAATTCGACGGAGCTCAGCCGTCATTCGTGCTCGCGAACGGTGCGGCCTTGCTGTTCGGCGCCGGGCTCGCGATCGCCGCCGCGCCGTCGCCGAAGGCGCTCCGGCTCGGCAGCGTCCTGTCGATCTACGGCGCGCTTTCGCTGGCCGTCGTGGCGTTCCTGGAGGTGACGACGGTCGACGACATCGTCCGCTTCCGGACCGGTTCTGGCGCGGGCCAGCCGCTTTGGGCGATCGTGTGCGGGGTTGCCGGTGTGATCCTTGCACTGACGTCGGCCGCGATCACGAGGCGCGCAGGGGAAGTCCTTGCAGCATGCGCGATCGGCCTGGTCCTGCTTGCGGCGCCGGTCTGGCCGGCGTCCTTGGCCGGCGAGTCCTGGTTCGCCTATGCCGCGCTGCTCTCAGCCATGCTGTGTCTCGTCGTCTCCGGCATGCTCGATGACGTACGTCCGCGCATCGTCGCGGGCTGGCTCGGGATTGCCGGGGTCATCGCCGGCATCACCTGGGCGGTGAAGGGCTCGCTGCTGCGCCGCTCGGCGTTCCTGGCGGCGGCCGGCGTCGCGGCCGTCGCATTTGCAACCGCGCTCAATCGCGTGCTGCCGAGGGCCGGGCGATGACCGATCTGATCGCATCCGTCACAAAACTCTGGCAGCGCATTCCGAAAGCCGTGCTGTTCGGTGCCGCCATCCTGATCCAATGCGCGCTGCTGGTTCTGATGGTTGCCGATCGCATGCAGATCCTGAGCGACGGCCGCGAGGTGACCCTGCAAACCCAGCCCGTCGATCCCCGCGATCTCCTGCGCGGCGATTATGTCGTGCTCCGCTACGACATCTCACAGCTGCCGGCAGGTAGCCTCACCGGCAAGCCGTCCGGGACGCGCAATCCCGTCGTGTTCGTCAAGCTCGCGCCGAATGCCAACGGGCTTTACGAGGCCGTCTCGGTGCATGCCGAGCCTGTTCCGGTCACGGCGCCCGAAATCCTGATCCGCGGCCGCGTTCTCTATTCCTGTGGTTCGACCAGCCCCATCTTCTGTGACAAGCTGACGATCAAATACGGTCTCGAAAGCTATTTCGTGCCCGAAGGCGAGGGCAGGACGCTCGAGCAGGCCCGCAATCAGCAGAAGCTGCGCGTCGTCGCCGCCGTGCTGCCCTCAGGCCGCGCCGCCATCAAGCGGCTGCTGCTCGACGGCAAGCCGGTGTATGAGGAGCCGTGGTATTAGGCGTCGCTGATCCTCAAGCCGCCTTCGCCGCCCGCCGCAGCACGTCCCACATCCGCGGCTCGCTCATGTGCGCCACGTTGAACCGCATGAAGCTCGTTGCGGTCTGCGAGACGCTGAACACGTTGCCGGGGGCGAGCACGACGTCCTCTTCGAGCGCGGCGCGCGCCACCGCCGTGGCGTCCTGTCCGCCCGCAAGGCGGCACCAGAGGAAGAAGCCGCCGCGCGGCATCAGCCAGGGTTCGATGCCAAGGGCCTGAAGTTTTCGCGCGATGTCGCGGCGCGTGCGCGTGAGCCTCTGTCTGAGCTCGTCCATGTGCTTGCGATAGCTACCGCCGGCCAGCACGTTGGCGATGAGTTCGGTCGCAACCGGGCTCGGCCCGCCAAAACTGGTCGCGACCTGGAGGTCGACCAGTTGCTCGATCCAGTCGGCGCGTCCCGCAATGTAGCCGCAGCGCACCGAGGCCGACAGCGTCTTGGAGAAGCTGCCGATTCGGATCACGCGGTTGAGCCCGTCGAGCGCGGCAAGGCGCGGCGAGCGCTCCGGCTCGAAATCGCCGAAGATGTCGTCCTCGACGATGGTGAGATCGTGCGCGGCGGCCGCCGTCAGAAGCCGGTGCGCGGTCTGCAGCGACATCGTCGCGCCGGTCGGGTTGTGCAGCGCTGAATTGGTGATGTAGAGCCGCGGCCGCTCGCCGGCGAGGACCTGCTCGAAGCGTGCGACGTCAGGGCCCGACGGCGTATAGGGCACGCTGATGATCTTCGCCTGATGCGCCCGCAGCAGCGCGCGAAAATTGAAGTAGCAGGGGTCGTCGACCAGCACCGTGTCGCCGGGGCGGAGCAGGAAGCGGCAGATCAGGTCGGTTGCCTGCGTGCCCGAGCCCGTCAGCATCAGCTGATTGATCGAGGCCTCGATCTCATCTTCGGCCAGGCGCTTCAGCAGCAGTCGGCGCAGAGCGGGGGAGCCGGATGTCGAGCCGTAATTGGTCAAGACGCTCGCATCCGTGCGGGCAAGGGCGCGCGCGGCGCGGCGCAAGGCGTCCTCCGGCATCCAGTCCGGCGGCAGCCAGCCGCAGCCGGGCTTGAGCACGCTCTCGTCGGCATCGAGCGATTGCCTGGACACCCAGAACGGGTCGACCGCGCGGTCGCGGCGCGGCTCGGCCTCGGTCAACGCAAGCGGCGGCATGACGCTCGGCGAAACATAGAAGCCCGAGCCGCGGCGGGCGCGGATCAGGCCCTCGGCCGCCAGGCGATCATAGGCTTCGACCACCGTGGAGGGCGAAACGCCCATCGTCGCGGCGAGACCCCGGATCGATGGCAGCCGGTCGCCGGCGCCGAGCGCGCGGCCGGCGACCCTGGCGCGGATCGCGCTCATCACGTCGCTCGTCCGCGTTCCGTTGCGACCCTTTCCCTGCGCGCCGTCCAAAGTGTATGACCTTCCATATCAATACAGTTTGGCGCAATTGTACTGCATTGTCGCTGTCCCCGCCACCGCGGAAGACCGAAGATCGCGGTCCCAAAAAGAGGTGGACATGCAATCGGCGGGCAGCGGCTGGGGCAACGGGCTTCTCGGCGTCATCATCTTCAGCGGCTCGCTGCCGGCGACGCGCGTGGCCGTCGGCGGCTTCTCCGCGCTGTTCCTGACGTCGGCGCGCGCGGTCATTGCCGCACTGATCGGCGCGGCCGTGCTCGGCCTGCTGCGTCAAACCTGGCCGGAGCGGCGCGATCTCGCCTCGCTCGCCATCGTCTCCATCGGTGTCGTCGTCGGCTTTCCCCTGCTCACGGCGCTCGCGCTCCAGCACATCACGTCCGCACATTCGATCGTGTTCATCGGGCTGTTGCCCTTGTCGACCGCGATCTTCGCCGTGCTGCGCGGCGGCGAGCGGCCAAAGCCGCTGTTCTGGCTGTTCGCGATCCTCGGCAGCGCCACCGTAGTTGGCTTCGCTCTCTCCAGCGACGGCTCCGCCTCGCTGACAGGCGATCTCCTGATGATCGCGGCGATCGTGCTGTGCGGGCTCGGCTATGCCGAAGGCGCCGCGCTGTCGCGTCGTCTCGGCGGCTGGCAGGTGATCTCCTGGGCGCTGCTGCTGGCGCTGCCGCTGATGGTTCCGGTCGTGGCGCTGACCTGGCCATCGACGTGGAGCGGCGTTGATACGCCTGCCTGGATCGGGCTCGCCTACGTCTCCGTCTTCAGCATGTTCGTCGGCTTCATCTTCTGGTACCGCGGGCTTGCCATCGGCGGCATCGCCCGCGTCGGCCAGTTGCAGCAGCTGCAACCGTTCTTCGGCCTCGCGCTCGCCGGCCTCCTGCTGCACGAGCCGATCGCCTGGAGCATGATCGCCGCGACCGCGCTCGTCGTCGTCTGCGTCTTCTTCGCGCGGCGGTTCGCCTGAGGCTGAAAGCCTCAGGCCTGTCCCATTACCGTCCGCGTCAGCGCACTCTTTGCGAACTTCTTCAGCGGCATCGGCTTGCCGAACAGAAAACCCTGCACGAGGTCGAAGCCGAGCTCGTTGGCGGCGACGAGATCGGCGCGGCTCTCGACGCCTTCGGCGATGGCGCCGACACCGTAGCCTTGTGCAAGCTCGACGATGTGGCGGCACACCGTCCGCTTCAGCCGATCATCGCCGCTGCCGGTGACGAAGTGCCGGTCGGCCTGCAGCTTGATGAAGGGGATCTTGCCGAGGTCCATCAGGGAGGGCCAGTTGGCGCCGAGATTGGCGATCGACAGGCCGATATTGTGCAGGCGCACCTCGCGGGCGACCTCGACGAGGTGATCGAGGTCGCGGAACGCCTCCTCGCTGTCGATCTCGATCGTCAGTCCGCCGAAGGCCGGATGCGTCGGCACACGGCGGCAGAGATCGCGCACGGCCTGCGGCTCTTTCAGGTAGGAGGCCGGCAGGTTGATCGAGAGATCGACCGGGCCCTGCCGCTCCAGCAGATAGTGCCAGTCCTGCACGGCGCGCTCGATCACGAATTCCGACAGGCTGCGCAGATGCGGATCGTCCGCTTCGGGAATGAAATAGGCGGGCGGCACCACACCCCAGGTCGGATGCCGCATCCGCACCAGCGCTTCGGCGCCGCTGCGGATCAGCGTCCTCGCGTCGATCTTGGGCTGGTACCACAGCTCGAGCCAGCCGGCATGCAGGGCCTCGCCGACATGCACGGCGGGGCTCGGCGCCGGCTCCTCCGGCAGCAGCATCGCGACGCGGTCGCGCAGCGTCTCCGCGGCAAAGGGCGTGGTCAGCGGCGGCAGCATCGCAAGACCGTATTCCTCGCCGACCTGCTGTACGGCTCTGACGATGATCGACTCGCGGGCGCCGACGGCGAGAACTTTGCCGTCGAATGACTCGCGCACCAATATCTCCAGGAATTTCCCGGGCTCGATGCCGTCGGCGGAGATGCCGAGCAGGATCAGGTCCGGCAATTCGCGCGTCAGCACGGCTTGCAGCTCGTCCGCGCTGGCGCACTCGCTGGTGACGAAGCCGAGATCCTCCAGCACTTCGGCGAGGAAGGCGCGCAAATGGCGCTTGCCGTCGGCGACGCAAGCGCGCGGCGTCATCTTTCGCCGCCCGAAGGTTTTGGGCCTTCGTCCGGCGAGCTCAACAATTTCATCGTTCATCGCAAACCACTCCCGTTCCGCGACAGGTGTTAGCGACGGGAGCAGTTTCAAATATGGAGAGCTTCAGCCGATTGTTGAATTATCTGGGTAACGTTAAAGCGCGCACCACGTCTAAAATTGTCTGGATCTCGTTGCAGAAGTTTTTACGTCTGACCGCACATGACGGCCGCGTGACACCGTCATCGCGGAAGAATCTCGAATGATGCGGCCAGTTGCGCGCGCGAGGTCGGTGTCCTGCAATAGGACGGAGCCGTTCGCGTTTTGCCCAATTGAATAACGGCGGTATCAGTTGCCGGTGGCCTTCTCGTGTTGAGCCATCCCGACCGCCTTGTAGTCGTAGGTCGGATAGAACTCGGTGCGGTAGGGACCCCACGCGGTGTCCTCGATCACGCGATTGACCTCGCGCAGCCGCGAGGCCGGCAGGCGCAGCGTGACGACCTGGCCGATGCCCATCATCACGTACCAGCTCACGACCTCGATGCCGGGCGGCGGAAACGCCTTGCGGAAGCCCTGCCTGTCGAGCTGCGCATTCAGTTCGCTCAATGGGCGGGACTGATCGTGCTTGAAGAAGATGGTGAGCAGCACCGCGTTGTCCGCGGTTGGCGCCGCATCGCCCTGCGGCGGCGACGTCTGTGCCATCGTCGTCGATGTCAGCGCGACCGTCAGCAGGGCAGCCATCGTCAACGTCCGTCGGTTCGACATCATCGCGGATTCCTTCCCATGCTCGTGCGATGGACCGGAGCATAGAAGCGACGCGTCCAGCGGGAGAACTCATATTCGCGCGATGCGCGTATGTTCCGCCGTCGCTCGTGACGGTTCTGCGACAATGCGCGCGGGCGAGACGGCGCGTGTGTGAAGCAGATCACATGTGCATTGCTGCAACTGCGCTAATGGTCCACGTAGCCGGTGGTGGGCTGTCGAGGATTGCAGCTATGTCGATGCGGCGAATGATGTATTGGTGGTTCAGGTTCGTACTGTCAGGGCGGTTTATGGATCGCTTCCTGTGCCTGCCGCGTTAGCCGTGCTGCGCAACATGGTCCTTTGCGGCCGAACCCCGATCTAGGTCTGCCCGATCAATTTGCGAAACGCCGCTGCGCCGTCCTGCACGGCGTCGCGCCCCTTCCAGGCGAGATAGGAGAGCTTGCCGCCGAGCGTGTCGTGACTGCGCAGCCGGCGCGAGCCGAGGATGTGGCCGACATTGGACGGGAAGCGGCTCACCTCGGCGGACACCAGCGCCGCGATCGCGTCCATCAATTGCTGGAGGCGGACGCCCCATTCGCTGGCCTCGATGCCGTCGATGCGGACCTTGAGCGCATATTCGGTGTCGTAGATCTCGGCGAGCAGGTCGCGCGCGACCAGCACCCGGTTGTGCCGGAGCGCGACCCTGAGCGCGAGGCGCTTGTCGTCGAGCCGGTCGAGCACCATGGGCACGACGCAGGCATAGGGCGCGGCGGCGACGTCGGCCGCGGCCTTGCTTGCGGCGGCCTTGGTGGCAAGGTGCACCAATTGCCAGGACGTCTTCAGCCGCCGCGCCACCAGCGCCAGGGCGTAGGGCAGCGCTTCGGGATGTGACTTCCTGAACGCATCGAGCTGCGCGGTGATCTGGGCCACCTGGCCGTCGTCGAACTTCGCGATCTTCTCGGGCAGCTTTCCGTTGAACTTCGGCAGCGCTTCGCCGGCGCGCAGCACATGCTGCATCTTCCTCACGTCGTCGAAGGCGGTGCGCGAGGCCGTGTATTGCGCGAGCTTGCCGCGGGCGAACTCGGCGCTCTCCACTGATGCAAGGGTGTTCTCGAGCACCTTGATGACCTTGGTCTGGAAGCTCGACGCGATCTTCTGCACTTCCTTCGGATTGTTGGCGGTGACCTGGTCGTTGATCGCCTTGATGTAGTCGCGTGCCATGGTCGGCAGCAGGTCGCGGCAGATCCACTCCCAGATCGGGGTCAGGGTGTTGCGCGAGATGCGTCCCGCATTGGCATGCTCGGGCGCGCCGTCGATCAGCAGCAGCTCGAGCGGGGCGAAGAAATAGCGCGAGGGGCTGGTCGCGCGCGCCTGGGTCGATCCGTCCTTGCGAAATTCGGCGCGCAGGCGGGCCTGGACCTCGGCCGAACCGGGCATGTCGATGCCGCACAGCTCGAGTCGCTCGAGCTCGCTGAGCAGACAGCTGCGCGACAGCGGCGTCAGCCTCTGCAGGAATTCCGACAGCCGATCGATCTCGTTCATGGCACGCAATCTTCCGCAACGATTCCAGCAGGCCTACGGGCCCAATGCATGGAGGCATTTGCGCGCTCTCAATTGTGACCTAGAGAAGCAAGTCGCCGTTAATTAATCCGTAAAATCCGGGGGCCTGGGCGTCCGGCCGGGTTGGCGGTTAAGCAGGCTTCGACGTGTTTGCCGGGGATTTGGGCGAAGTTCTCAACCCTTGCATGGTCGAAGCAAGCCTCGCGCAAGCATAAATTGTGCCGATGTCGAGCTTTTAGCGCAAAACTGACAAAATCACCGTAGTCTTACGGAGCAAAAAGTTAACCACAGATCGGCCCCGGTTCCGCTAAACAGGTCACATGGGGTCACAGAATGATACGGCCGCCGATTCGCGGCCGTCGGAATGGTACGAAAGCAGCACCGCTCCAGCTGAAGGGCTCGATTTCGTCCGCCTGAACGCCGCCCGGGCCAAGGCAGCCGACGAAATGGCGGCGGCCATCGCCCGCGAGCTCAACGGACCCCTGACTGCGCTCCTGCTCTATATGGGCGAGATCAAGCATCACAGCGATCAGCTCGCGCCTGTCACGGCCGACCGTGCCTATCTGCAGCGGGTGGTGGAGAATGCGCTGACGCAGACCGAGCGCGTCTGTGGCCTGGTCAAGCAGCTTGCCGGCCCCCACAAGGGTGCCCCGCCGATTCCGTCCCGGATCGAAGACGCAGAACTGAACGCCCCGCGCGCACAGCAAGCCCAGCGCGTGCCGAGCGCCGAACTGATGGGCCTGTCGGGCCAGAAACGGCTGACCAAGCGCGAGCGCGAGGTGCTCCGCCTGATCAGCGAGGGCTATTCGAACAAGCAGGGTGCGCTTCGGATGCAGATCAGCCCGCGCACCTTCGAGAGCCATCGCGCCGAGGCGATGCGCAAGCTCGGTGCGCGCAACACCGCGGATCTCGTCCGCGCGGCGCTGCTGCATTCGATCGATTGAGGTTCTTGTCCTGCGCCGCCGCCGGCGGTGCGGGGGCGGGAGAAGCCCGATCGCGGTCAGAAATAATCTTCAGCGAAGGGACGCGCGCGCGATGTGGGCCGCAGCGGCTTGAGGTCTTCCTTTGGCACGTTCGGGATGATCGTGATGGTCCAGCGCGGAGGGCTCGATTCCTGCTCCAGCACCGAGCGTACGAAGCCTGTCACCGTCGACTCGCCGGACTTGACGGTCGCCATCCGACCGTTGAACTGGGCGATGCGGAAGCGACGGACCTCGTTCTGGTCCGCAGTCTCATAGGTGAACATGGAAACCCTCCTGGTTTCCCGCGACTATCGCCACCTATGATTAGCCATCTCTAAAAATCACAAACCGTAGAAGTACGGCGGGTTTAGCGCGGTCCGCGCTAACCTTGCGGCTCCTGTGCGCGCGCGGCGGCGTAGGCGGCATCCATCCGGTCCAGGAGATCGCGGAATTCGGTCTCGCCGAGCGTCTCCGCAGTCTTCTCCAGCCGCAACGCCAGCGCCGCGAGCCTGACATAGCCGAACGTTCCCGCCGCGCTCTTCAGCGAATGCGCCTCGCGCGCGATCTTGCCGTGGTGCTGCGCCAGCGAAAGCGTGCGGAACAGCTGCAGCCGAGCGCAGGTCTCACTCCAGAACACGCCGCGCACCTCACCGGCGCCGTCCTCGCCGATCTCGCGCACCAGGGCCGCGTACGCGCCCGGCTCGCGCGCAGGCTCGAAATCGAAGGTTCCCTGCGCGGGTGCAACGGTCACGTCAAACATGGTCTCGCCCTGGTCACGGTTCGCTGGTCGCGCGGCGCATGCGGCGCGCGCCTTCCCCCCGTGTCTACGGCATTTGAATTTCAGTTCCGGTAGCGGGACGGAAAATGTTTGCGGGCCGCCGTTAGCCGCAGGTTTACCACGTGCCGCTCAGCGCTGGCCGAGCAGCCGGTCGTACTGGGTCTTCACCGTGCTGTAGCACTCACACGCCGTCTGGCGCAGGCCGTCCAGGTTCAGGATCTGGATATGCCCGCGGCTGTAGTGGATGAAATTGGCATGCTGCAAGGTGTTGGCGACCAGCGACACGCTGTTGCGCCGCGCGCCGATCATCTGCGCCATCGCCTCCTGGGTCAGCAGCAGCCGGTAGTCGCCCGACAGGTCATGGGTGTGCAACAGGCAGCGCGACAGCCGCGATTCCACGGGATGGGCGGCGTTGCAGCCCGCAGTCTGCTGGACCTGCGCGTAGACCGCCAGCCCGTGGCGCGCGAGAAAGGTGCGCAGGGTCCCGCTCTGGTCGGCCGCGGCGCGCAGCCGGTCGAGATCCATCACGGATGCGGTGCCGGGAACCAGCACGATCGCCGTATTCAGTGCGTAGGCATCGCCCATGGTCGAGAGCGCGCCGAGCACGCTGTCGCGGCCGATCATGGCGACCTGCACATGCTCGCCCTTGGCGAGCTTCACCACCAGCGAGATGACGCCGCGATGGGGAAAGTAGGCGCGCTTGAGCGTCTCGCCGGCCTCGACCAATACGGCCTCGTGCGGCAGCTCGATCGTGCGCAGGTACGGGCGGAGCAGTTCAAAATCGTCCGCCGACAGCGCGGATAGGAAACCATTGGAAGGGCGCACCATCGTTTCCAAAGCTGCCTCCCGTCTCCTGCATCGGTAAGTCGCGGCGAGCGAGATTGCTCCCGACACGGGTAAGTTCCATCATGTTCACGTCGGGATATATTGGCAATTGGGACAAGATGTCCGGGTGCAGCGAGCGCGCCCGCAGTGCTGTGTTCACCGCAGCATGCAGATGACGGCACCCGGCTCTCGTCACTGTGGCGTTCCGATCAGGCGCGAATGCGACTTCTTTACCGCCGAATAGCAGTCGCAGCACGTCGCTTTCAGCGCGGGCAGATCGATGATTTCGATCTGTCCGCGGGTGTAGCGAATGATGCCGGCCCGCTGCATCGCATGCGCGACCAGGGAAATGGCATTGCGCCGCACCCCCATCATCTGCGCCAGCGCTTCCTGCGTCAGCGGGAGGCTTGCGCCGTCGGACAGATCGCGGGCTCGCAGCAGCCAGCCGTGCCTCGACCGGATGCCGCGTATTGCAGAGCAACGATTGCTGCGCATGCGCAAGCAGGATCTGCTCATGACGCATGATCAATCCTCGAAACCGGAGGCTTGCGGCGGCGATCGTCCGGCATGCCGCGATTTCCAGCGTGGAAGCCGTGCCGGGGAAGAGTACGACCGCGTCCGTCGGTGCGATGCCGTCCGCAAGCGCCGCGCCGCCGCCGACCACGCTGTCGCGTCCCAGCATCGCGACCTCGATCGTCTGTCCTTCGGACAAGCTCACCGAGATCGAGATGGAACCGCCGTGGGGGAAGTAGACGTGTCTCAGCGCAGCGCCGGCCTCGCCCAGGACAGATTCTCTGACCATTTCAACGGTTGCCAGATGGGGGCGCAGCCGATCGAAATCTGCGGCGTCGAGCATCTGCAGCAGCTGATTGGGCGGGCGGCCGCTCGCGGTCATGCAGGATCAATCCCAAAGCGTTCAAGCTACGATCGGAGCCGCGTCCAGTTGCACGGCGGATAAATCCTATTCTAGAGGTTGTGGACGTGTTCATATACCCGTTAGGGGGCAGACACGCCGGCGCGGTTGCGGCGGAAATAAGAGCTGCGTGCTGATTCGCGCACGCGGCTGGCGTGCAATCCAATGTCGCCAGCCGGGAAGAACCGGCAGGGGGCCTTGATGAGCCGGAAGCTTTCGGTCGGCGGCAGACATTGCGTTGCCAATGCCATCGGACGTCGGCGATCCGCGCAGCTTCCCTTGCCCACCAACCTACATCACTCGTCAGCGATTGCTTCGCGCCATTCAGTGACGCCGCCACATATTTCGCGTCCGTCGTCGCCTTTTTCCTGACTCCGCCACCGGCGTTCGCAACCGTCAATATTTCGATCCAAACCAGAGGAGAACGGTGTGCCCCACGGTTCAATTCTTGAATCGCCGAAACGGGAAATCCAAACGGGGACAGAAGGTCTGCGCCATATTCTCGTTGTCGACGACGACCCGATGGTGTGCATGGCCATCGAGGTCTATCTCCAGCGAAACGATTTTCGGGTGACGATTGCCGACGGAGGCGAAGCAGGGCTGCGGGCTCTCGAACACGAACAGTTCGATCTGATGATCATCGACATCTTCATGCCGCATATGCGCGGTTTCGAATCGATCAGGGTCTTCCACGAGCGCGCACCCGCCATTCCGCTGATCGCGATGTCCGGCTACGCATTCGCCAATCTGAATTCACCTGCGCCCGATTTCCTCCGGATGGCGCTCGAGCTCGGCGCGGCACGCTGTCTGCGCAAGCCGTTCACGCCGCACGCGCTGCTCGCCGCCATCAACGATTGCCTCGCGGAGCACCGTCCCGACGATGTCGCCGCGGCCGCGCGCCTCGGTTAGCGCTGCACCGGTGGCATCGCGGGCGAGGTAAGCGTTCGTTGACTCTAAATGCGGATCCTGCGGAGTCCAGCCGGTCACGACGCGATCGCCACCTGAGCACGCGCGGTCGCCGGCGATTTCACGCTCGCTGTGCCTATCGTCCTTCAAGAGCAGGACTTTTTCGCGCGCGTCGCCCTACCTGTACGGACATGTTTACCCGACGTTAATCGTCGTCACGGCGCGCTGCCGGTTTTGCCGAAAAGCGCTGCCGCATGCGGTCGAACCGCAAACTTGTCTTCAATATCCGTATTAGCACGGAGGATGAAATTAACGGGACCGTGAAAGGGGTTGTCTAACGATCTAAAGCGAAGACTTCCGCCGATTCCAGGCGCGGCGCGGGTGTCGAAGTCCAGTTCAGTAAGGCGTACTCCATGGATGATCTGTTGCGGGAGTTTTTGACGGAGACCAGCGAGAGCCTGGACACCGTCGACAATCAGCTGGTGAAGTTCGAGCAGGAGCCGAACAACGCCAAGATCCTGGATAACATCTTCCGCCTGGTCCACACCATCAAAGGCACGTGCGGCTTCCTCGGCCTGCCGCGGCTCGAAGCGCTGGCGCATGCCGGCGAGACGCTGATGGGCAAATTCCGCGACGGCATGCCGGTGACCGCCGAGGCGGTGACGGTGATCCTGTCCTCGATCGACCGCATCAAGGAGATTCTGGCCGGGCTCGAGGCGACCGAAGCCGAGCCCGAAGGCACCGACCGCGACCTCATCGACAAGCTGGAAGCGATGGTCGAGCAGGGCATGGCGGCCATGGCGGCGGGAAGCGCTGCGCCTGTTGCCGACGCGCCGCCGCTGGCGCCGGAAGCACCAGTTGCCGCTCCGGCAAAGGAGATGACCACGGGCTCGCTGATCGATCAGACCCTGGAGCGTCCGCTGCGTCCGGGCGAAGTCTCGCTCGACGAGCTCGAGCGCGCCTTCCGCGAGACCGCGATCGAAGCGCCGGTCCCCGCGCCCGTCGCCAAGGCCGAGCCCGCTGCTGAAGTTCCTGCGCCTGCGGCCAAGGAAGCTGCAAAGGAAGCTGCAAAACCCGCCAAGGAGAAGGCGGCGCCGAAGAAGTCGATGGCCGACGAGACGGCGAGCGAGGGCGACCGCATCGCCAACCAGTCGATCCGCGTCAACGTGGACACGCTGGAGCATCTGATGACCATGGTCTCCGAGCTGGTGCTGACCCGCAACCAGCTCCTGGAGATCTCAAGGCGCAACGAGGACACCGAGTTCAAGGTGCCCTTGCAGCGCCTCTCCAACGTCACCGCCGAGCTGCAGGAAGGCGTCATGAAGACGCGCATGCAGCCGATCGGCAATGCCTGGCAGAAGCTGCCCCGCATCGTCCGCGACCTCTCGAGCGAACTCGGCAAGCAGATCGAGCTGGAGATGCACGGCGCCGACACCGAGCTCGACCGCCAGGTGCTCGATTTGATCAAGGACCCGCTCACCCACATGGTGCGCAACTCCGCCGATCATGGCCTGGAGACCCCCGCCGAGCGCTTGGCGAGCGGCAAGGGCGAGCAGGGCACCATTCGCCTCTCCGCCTATCACGAGGGCGGCCACATCATCATCTGCATCGCCGACAACGGCCGCGGCCTCAACACCGAGAAGATCAAGGCCAAGGCGATCTCTAGCGGTCTCGTCACCGAGGCTGAGCTGGAGAAGATGTCGGAAGCCCAGATCCACAAGTTCATCTTTGCCCCGGGCTTCTCGACCGCGGCCGCCATCACCTCGGTCTCGGGCCGCGGCGTCGGCATGGACGTGGTCCGCACCAATATCGACCAGATCGGCGGCACCATCGACATCAAGTCGGTGGCGGGTGAGGGCTCTTCCGTCACCATCAAGATCCCGCTGACGCTCGCCATCGTCTCGGCGCTGATCGTCGAGGCCGCCGGCGACCGCTTCGCCATCCCGCAGCTCTCGGTGGTCGAGCTGGTCCGCGCCCGCGCCAACAGCGAGCACCGCATCGAGCGCATCAAGGACACCGCGGTCCTGCGCCTGCGCAACAAGCTGCTGCCGCTGATCCACCTGAAGAAGCTCCTCAAGATCGACGACGGCGCGGCCAGCGATCCCGAGAACGGCTTCATCGTGGTGACGCAAGTCGGCAGCCAGACCTTCGGCATCGTCGTCGACGGCGTGTTCCACACCGAAGAAATCGTGGTCAAGCCGATGTCGACCAAGCTTCGTCACATCGACATGTTCTCCGGCAACACCATCTTGGGCGATGGCGCGGTCATCATGATCATCGACCCCAACGGCATTGCCAAGGCGCTCGGCGCCGCCGGCTCCTCGGCCCATGACATGGGCGACGAGAACGGCGCGCACCACATCGGCTCGGGCGAGCAGACCACCTCGCTCCTGGTGTTCCGCGCGGGCTCGTCGCAGCCCAAGGCGGTCCCGCTCGGGCTCGTCACGCGCCTGGAAGAGCTGCCCGCCGACAAGATCGAGTTCTCCAACGGCCGCTACATGGTGCAGTACCGCGAGCAGCTGATGCCGCTGGTCGCCATGGACGGCGTCACCATTGCCAGCCAAGGCGCCCAGCCGATCCTGGTGTTCGCCG
This sequence comes from Bradyrhizobium huanghuaihaiense, assembly GCF_025200885.1. Taxonomy (NCBI): domain Bacteria; kingdom Pseudomonadati; phylum Pseudomonadota; class Alphaproteobacteria; order Hyphomicrobiales; family Nitrobacteraceae; genus Bradyrhizobium; species Bradyrhizobium huanghuaihaiense. The sequence goes on from NZ_CP104172.1 coordinate 465,820, forward strand.
ACGACGGCCGCTCCATGGGCCTCGTCGTCGACGAGATCATCGACATCGTCGAGGAGCGCCTCAACATCGAGGTCGGCGGCTCCAGCCAGGGCATTCTGGGCTCGGCCGTGATCAAGGGCCAGGCCACCGAGGTGATCGACGTCGGCCACTTCCTGCCGATGGCGTTCGCCGACTGGTTCACCCGCAAGGAGATGAAGCCGTCGATGCATTCGCAGTCGGTGCTGCTGGTCGACGACTCTGCGTTCTTCCGCAACATGCTGGCGCCGGTGCTGAAGGCGGCCGGCTACCGCGTCCGCACCGCGCCGACCGCGCAGGAAGGCTTGGCGGCATTGCGTGCGCAAAACTTCGACGTGATCCTGACCGACATCGAGATGCCCGACATGAACGGGTTCGAGTTTGCCGAGACCATCCGCTCCGACAACAACCTCGCCGCGACGCCGATCATCGGCCTCTCGGCGCTGGTGTCGCCGGCGGCAATCGAGCGCGGCCGGCAGGCCGGCTTCCACGACTACGTCGCCAAGTTCGACCGTCCCGGTCTGATTGCGGCGCTGAAGGAGCAGACCGCGGGCGCCGCCGGCGCCTCCGAGCTGAGCCGGGCGGCGGCGTAACCAACGGGATCAGGAGTCAGATCGATGAGCAGCAAGACCCAGTCCAGCGACGCCATGGTCGAATACGTCACCGCGATGATCGGCGGCCAGCTGTTCGGCCTGCCGATCTCCCGCGTCCAGGACGTGTTCATGCCCGAACGCGTCACCCGCGTGCCCTTGTCCTCGCGCGAGATCGCGGGCGTCCTCAATCTGCGCGGCCGCATCGTCACCGTCGTGGACATGCGCTCGCGTCTCGGCCTGCCCAGGGACGAGGACGGCAAGACCCCGATGGCGGTCGGCGTCGATCTGCGCGGCGAATCCTATGGCCTCTTGATCGACCAGATCGGCGAGGTGCTGCGCCTGCCCGAGGCCGGCATGGAAGAGAACCCCGTCAACCTCGATCCCCGCATGGCCAAGCTCGCCGGCGGCGTCCACCGCCTCGACGGCCAGCTCATGGTCGTGCTCGACGTCGATCGCGTCCTCGAGCTCGAAACCAAAGTGCAAATGGCAGCGTAAGCCAACGAAAACATCGAAGCCGGAGAACCAAAATGAAAACGTGTTTGGTGGTCGATGATTCCAGCGTCGTACGCAAGATCGCGCGCCGGATCCTGGAAGGCCTCGAATTCGAAGTCACCGAGGCCGAGGACGGCTCGAAGGCGCTCGAGATCTGCCAGCGGCAGCTGCCCGACGCGGTGCTGCTCGACTGGAACATGCCGGTGATGGACGGCTTCGAGTTCATGGGCCACATGCGCCGCCTGCCCGGCGGCGACCAGCCCAAGGTGGTGTTCTGCACCACCGAGAACAACGTGGCTCATATCGCTCAGGCGCTCAGCGGCGGCGCCAACGAGTACATCATGAAGCCTTTCGACAAAGACATTATCGCCGACAAGTTCGCTGAAGTTGGTTTGATCCCGGTCGGACAAGCCATGGTCTGAGTGTGTCTGGCCTGAGTGTTTGGGCCAGAGTGTTCCAGTACAGCTTTCTGAGAGGCCATCCGTGACCCCGACCGAGTACGAGTATCTGCGTAAGTTTCTGAAGGATAATTCCGGTCTCGACCTGTCCGCAGACAAGCAATATCTGATCGAAAGCCGCCTGCTGCCGCTCGCCCGCAAGGCGGGGCTCTCCGGCATCCCCGAGCTCGTGCAGAAGCTGCAAGCCGGCTCGCGCCAGCTGATCACCGACGTGGTCGAAGCCATGACCACCAACGAGACCTTCTTCTTCCGCGACAAGGTCCCGTTCGATCATTTCCGCGACCACATCATGCCGGAGATCATCAAGGCGCGCGCCAGCAAGCGCAGCGTGCGGATCTGGTGCGCCGCCGGCTCGACCGGGCAGGAACCCTATTCGCTGGCGATGTGCCTGAAGGAGATGGGCGCGGCCCTCACCGGCTGGCGCGTCGAGATCATTGCGACCGACCTGTCGCAGGAGGTGCTGGAAAAGGCCAAGGCCGGCGTCTACAGCCAGTTCGAGGTGCAGCGCGGCCTGCCGATCCAGATGCTGGTGAAGTATTTCAAGCAGACCGGCGAGACCTGGCAGATCAATCCCGAATTGCGGGCGATGATCCAGCACCGGCAGCTCAACCTGCTGCACGATTTTGCCCAGCTCGGGACGTTCGACGTCATCTTCTGCCGCAACGTGCTGATCTATTTCGACCAGGATACCAAGATCAACATCTTCAACCGCCTGGCGCGCCAGATCGAGCCCGACGGCTTCCTGGTGCTCGGCGCGGCGGAAACCGTGGTCGGATTGACCGATACGTTCAGGCCGATTCCGGACCGGCGCGGCCTGTACAAGCCGAACGATCCGCGTGCCGCGGCTGCCAGGCCGGCTCTCGCCGGCGCGGCGCCGCGCATGGCGGTGATGGCAGGACGATAGGCATGGCCGAGGATGGCAAGGGCGCCGAACGCGTCACGTTCAGCCGCGGCTATGATGTCTGCATCATGGCCATCGACGGCACCTGGCGTCGCGACTGCAAGCTCAACGCCATTTCCGACACCGATGCCATCCTGACGGTTGAAGGTTCGATCCAGGGGTTGAACCTGAAGGAGTTCTTCCTGCTGCTGTCGTCGACCGGCCTTGCCTACCGTCGCTGCGAGCTGGTGCGGGTCAACGGCGCCGAAATGGACATCCAGTTCCTGCGCGGCAAGAACCGCAAGAAGCGCGGCGCAGCCGGCGGTCACGACGCGGCGGCCTGATCGGCACGTGGTGCCCAGCGCTTTCCGCTACGTTGCTTTATATTTGCTGAAACATCCGAGCGAATTTGCCGCAGCGGCTTTACGGGGCCTAAGCGCGCGCCGTGTATCCATTGCCCGTCTCAATCTCAGGATCCGGCAATGCCCAGAAGTTCCCTCTCCCCCGTCGCATCGAACCTGCCCGACGTCGCCGAGCGGCGTGCGCTTCAGCTCCTGGTCGTCGACGACGACGCCACGCAGCGCAGCCTGATCACCGTCGCCGCCAAGCAGGCCGGCCACGAGGTCACCGTGGCGCCGTCGGTGGCGGAGGCGATCGAAAAGCTCCGCGCCGCGCGCTTCGACTGCGTGACGCTGGATCTCGTGCTGGAGGATGGCGACGGCATCGACGTGCTGCGCGAGATGGCCGAGGCGAAGTTCGCCGGCGCGGTGATCGTCATCAGCGGCATGGACGGCAAGCGCCGCAGCGCCGCCCGCAGCTTTGCCCGTTCGGTCGGGATCGAGTTGCAGAGCCTGCCGAAGCCGCTCGATCTGGCGGCCCTGCGCATCAGCCTCGCCAATCTCGGCAAGACCGCGATGGGCCTGCCGGCGATTCACACCTGGGGTGGTGTCGCGACCGACGCGATCGTGGAGCGGCACCGCGCCTGACGCGCGGGCCTGCCATGCGGTGGGTCGCGGCGCGCGCGATTGCGGCCTACGCGGGACCGTCCGATGCCGACAGCTGCTGCAGGGCGTGGTCGAGTTCCGCCCGGCAGGCGTTGAGAGCGGCGCTTGCCGTGGCAAAACGGGGCGTGACGTCGTCGAGCACGAAGATCGCACTGGAACCCGCGGCAGCGCTGTCGTCCTCCGGCTCCATGTCGTCCACGGTCATGGCCGCGTCGATCAGACGCATACTGAGGTCGATGCGCGCGATCAGAGAGCGAAGTTCGGCTGCGATCAACTGACGGCTGTCAGTGTCTGCCATCGCGGTGAGCGGGGGTGTGCCTGCGTAATTTAGCATGGATATTCTCCGTCTCCCGCAATAAGGCAGCCTGCCGCTACTTGTGCGTTAAGTCCATGTCCCGTACAAATACGGGTGGGCCGAATCCGCGCCGAACGCCATAACGGGAGGCGCGGACGCGAGTCCTTCATGCCAACTGGATGTGGCACATGGCCGAACAAAGCTCTCGCGGTGAAATCTTCGTAGTCGACGACGACCCTGCCGTTCGCGATACCTTGTCGATGGTGTTGAAGGCGGCGGGCTATGAGGTGATCTGTTTTGCGGACGGTGCAGCGCTGCTGTCCGTTGCGCGCAACCGCACACCGGCTGCGATCCTGCTCGACGTGCACATTCCCGGAAAGTCGGGTCTCGACATTCTGAAGGAGTTGCACGGCGAGGATTATCCGGCGCCGATCTTCATGATCTCCGGGCAGGGCGACATCACGATGGCGGTGAGCGCCATCAAGAACGGGGCGCTCGACTTCATCGAGAAACCGTTCCGTGGCAGCGAGATCGTCGGTCGTCTCGACGAGGCGATCGGCGCCTATGCACGCCGGCAGGCAGAGAACGCGTCGCCGAAATTCGGCTCGCTGCATTTCCCCGGGCGCGAGCCGTTGACGCGCAGGGAGCGCGAGGTGCTCGAGCAGTTCGCCTCAGGTGCCTCCAACAAGGAAGCCGGCCGCACCCTCGGCATCAGCCCGCGCACCATCGAGGACCACCGCGCCAACATCATGAAGAAGCTCGGTGCGCGCAATGCCGCCGACCTGATCCGCATCGTGATGACCGCGGCCCAGCGCGCGTCGTAAGGTTCTCAGTGACGTTTCGTAGCCCGGATGGAGCGCAGCGCAATCCGGGGATCGCGCGTGCGGCAAGTCTGTCCCGGATGTCGCTACGCTCCATCCGGGCTACGGGACCTCACCCGTTCAGCGCCTTGCGGATGATCCGCGCCAGATCCGACTTGCGATAGGGCTTTGCCAGCAGCAGGACGCCGGAATCCAGCCGGCCGTGATGGATGATCGCATTCTCGGTATAACCCGACGTGTAGACCACCTTGAGATCGGGCCGCATCTTCGTCAGCTCGTCGGCAAGCTGCCGTCCATTCATCTTGCCGGGCATGATGACGTCGGTGAACAGCAGGTCGAACGGTTTTCCGGTGGCGACGATCGCGAGCGCCTCCGCGGCGTTCGCAGCCTGCAGGGTGACGTAGCCCAGCGCATGCAGTTGCGCCAGCACGTAGTCGCGCACCAGACGGTCGTCCTCGACCACCAGGATCGTCTCGTGTCCACCCTCGACCGTCGCGGGCGTCACGCCATCGCCGACCGCGGTCGCGGTCTTGCCCGGCGGCAGGTACATCTTGATCGTGGTGCCGTGGCCTTCCTCGCTGTAGATCTTGATGTGTCCGGCGGACTGCTTGATGAAGCCGTAGACCATGGAAAGCCCGAGCCCGGTGCCCTTGCCCGGTCCCTTCGAGGTGAAGAAGGGATCGAACACCCGAGCCAGCATGTTCGCTGGAATGCCGTTGCCGGTATCGCTCACGGCGATCAGCACGTAGTGGCCGGGCCTGATATCGTTGACGCTGGCATAGACCTCGTCGAGATAGGCGGTGCCCGTCTCCACGATCAGCTTGCCGCCGCCGGGCATGGCATCGCGGGCATTGAGCGCGAGGTTGAGGATCGCGGTGGTGAGCTGGTTGGGATCGACGATCGCCACGCAGCTCTCGTCCTCGAACACCGATTCGATCTGGATCTGCTCGCCCAGCGTCGGCCGCAGCAGCTTTGCGGTGTCGATGATCAGCGAGTTGATGTCGATCTCGCGCGGCTGCAGCGGCTGCTTGCGCGCAAACGCAAGCAGGTGCTGGGTCAGCTCGGCGCCGCGTCCGGCCGCTTCGTCGATCATCCTGGTGATCGCCGCGAGCTCGGGTTCCTTGGCCACCGCTTCGCCGAGAATTTCGATCGTCCCGGTGATCACCGTGAGGATGTTGTTGAAGTCGTGCGCCACGCCGCCGGTGAGCTGGCCGACGGCCTCCATCTTCTCGGCGTGGCGGATGCGCTCCTCGGACGCGATCTTGTCGGTGAGGTCGCGGTAGAAGACGTTGAACAGGATGCCTTCGCGACGCTTCAGTGCCGTGACGCTCAGCTCGGCCCTGAATTCCTTGCCGTCGCGGCGGCAGCACATCAGCTCGCGGCGGCGGTTGAGCATCTGGCCGTCCCTGGAATCGAGGAAGTGCGCAAGGCCTTCCCTGACCCTGTCACGCTCGCCGGGAGCGACGATGAGGTCGATCGAGCTCCGGCCCAGCGCTTCGTCGCGGCGCCAGCCGAACAGCTCTTCGGCCCGCGAGCTCCAGTTCAGGATGATGGCGCGCTCGTCGGTCTGGACGAAGGCGTCGAGCGCGGTCTCGACGATGTTGCGTGCGAGCTGCTCGCTCTCGCGCAGGGATTCTTCCGCGAGCCTCGCCTCGGTCATGTCGCGGCCAACGAAGAAGAAGCGCTGGGCCTTCTCGGACCAGTTGCCGAGCCAGGACAGCCAGACCTCACGCCTGTCCTTGTGGAAGCAGCGGGTGTCGGCAAGCTTCGGGTGCTCGCCGCGCCTGAGCGCGCGCATCTCCTCCTGGGATCGCTCAAGATGCGAGGGATGGATGAAATCCACGCCGCTGCGGCCGATCATCTCGTCGGGCCGGTAGCCGAGAATGGCCTCGCAGCTCGGGCTGATCTGCACGACATGGCCCCCCGGGTCCATGATCATGATCAGGTCCTGCGAGGCGTCGAAAAGCTGTCGCCGCTCCTCGAGCTGCTGTTGCAGCGCCCGCTCGGCCCGTCGCGCCTCGGTGAGGCTGCGTGCGGCTCCGGAGGCGCCGACGATTTCGCCCGACGGCCCCTTGATCGGCGAGAGGCTGAGCGAGATTTCGACCGGCGTGCCGTCCTTGCGCAGGCGTATCGTCTCGAAGCGTTCGATCGGCTCGCCCCGGGCGATCCGTCGCAGATAGTCCTTGCCCTGTTCGCGGCGGTCGGGTGGCACGATGATCGCAGTTGATTGCCCGATCGCCTCGGTCGCCGCATAGCCATAGAGACGTTCGGCGGCGGAATTCCAACCCGTGATGACGGCATCGAGCGATTGCATGACGATCGCATCGTCGGATGATTCGACGGCCGCGCTGAACAATTGCTCGCGCGCCGCATGATGGCTTCGTGCCGCCTCGGTGCGGCGATGCTCCCGGATCTCGCGTTCGAGCGCGGCCGTCTTCGCCTGCGTCTCCTCGACCATCCGGGCAAAAGCCCGCGCCAGCACGCCGGTCTCCCCGCTCGCATCGACGGGAATGTCTGCGGGCCGTCCGCTGCCGATTGCTTCCACCGCCGCGGTCAGGCGCCCGATCGGACGGGTCAATGAGCGCGCCAGCAGCACCGCGAGCGCGGCTGCGGCGAGCACGGCAAGGATGCCGACGAGAAGGGACGTCTTTTGAATGGCGGCCGGCACGCGACCGAAGACGGACGGGGGAATGGTCACGATGATGGCGACCCATTCCTTGCCCGCGAGCAGCGCCGGCGCGATCGCCGCGCCGCTCGGCCGGCCTGACTCGTCGGTTGTGAGCCGCGTGGCGACGTCCGGAGTGCCAGCCAGCGCCGAGAACAACGGAAAGTCTTTGCGCCAATCGGCGGGATGGCCGCGCAACGAGCCGAATTCCTGCGTGCGGTCGGGATGGACGAGATAGTCGCCGCGCGAATTCACGACGTATATCTCTCCTCCCGGACTCCTGGTCGAGCGGACGCGGTCGAGCGCCGGACGCATGTCGATATTGGCGATGACGATCCCGAACGGCTTGCCGTCCGGCGTGAACAGGGGCATCGCGACGCGAAGAGTCGGAATGTGGAGGCCCGTCGTGCCGCCCTGGCGGGTGGCAAGATCGATGGACGAGACGTAGATCTCGCCGGGTGCCAGCCGTATCGTTTCCTGAAAATAGCTTCGCTCGCTCTTGTGCTCCAGTTCGCTGTCCGGGACGATCCGTACCGTTCCATCCGGGCCGGAGCGGTCGACGCGGACCAGCTCGCGCTGGTTATCGTCGAGGCCGATGATGCGAAACTGCGCATAGCTGGGCTTGGCCTCGATCTCGGCAACGAGCCGCGCCGCGATGCGCTCGCGCCAGGTTTGCTCTGAAACGCCGTCGGAAGCGTCAATGCCTCCACCGAGGTGAGCGCGGATCAGTCCGTTGATGGCTGCGGCGGAGCGATAGCCGGTCAAATCGCCGCGAGCGCCGGCAACGTAGGATTCGAGATTGGTGGCCAGCAGGCGCGACTGGGCCTCGACCCGCTCCAGGACTCGCGGAATGACCGCTTGTGTGGTGTTGCGATAGCCCAGCCAGCCGACGGCGGCCACGGTCACCGCCACCAGCAGAATCATCGCGATGGCCAGCCGCGTTGCGAGCGTCATGCGGATGTTCGCAGGACTTGCCGGACGGTCGCGCCTGCTCCGGTCCGGTGCAGAGAGGAGGGGCTCGTCATCGGCGGCCGGAGTTGACATCGGATTCTTCCGGCTCGCTCGCCTTCAGGCAGCCGTCGACCGCGGCGAGCAGCGCGTCGGGCCGGAACGGTTTCTGAAGGCTCGCCACCGCGCCTAGCTTGGTCGCCATTTTCAGGAAATCCGGTTCCGCATAGGCGTCCGGCGTGATCGAGCGCCCGGAAATGACGATGATCGGAGTGGCCGGGGCTAGCGCCCGGATGTGGCGCATCGTCTCCAGCCCGTCCATGCCGGGCATGAAGATGTCGAGAAACAGCAGGTCGAACGGGCTGGCCTCGAACAGCGCAAGTCCCTTGTAGCCGTCGCCGGCGACAGTGACGTGATGGCCGGCCCTTTCCAGAAGCAGCCGGATGGTGATCTGGACGGCCGGGTCGTCATCCACGATCAGGATGTTGGCCACGTCAAGAATCCTCCGGGTCGCATGGCACGTTCCGCGACCTCAAATCAAAGCAACAAATGCGAAATTGTTGCGCGGATTCTGGCTGCGCCGCAAGCGCCTCGCGTCTGCCGCGATTGCCTTTCCTGGCGCGCCGGGAGCCAATGCCTTCGAAATACCATACGCACTCTTGCGTGCATATGAGTTCAAATTTCGGTTCCAAGTGCCGTAACCCATTTCAGAAACGAGAGATATTACTCTCGCCGTAGTTGTACGGCACCTCGGCCTTCACGATGGATTAAAGGCCGTGGGCTACAATCTCCGATAGTTTCCGAACGTATTTCGCGCATTTCATTTCCGCATTCTGGCAACCGACGAAGCCGTCTCCCCCAACCGGCATCAGCACGAGACCTCTCATGTTCAAATCGATCGCGAACACCGGAATTCGCACCCGGCTGCTCGGCGGCTTTGCGTTGATCTGTGGCCTGCTCGCGGCGACGGTGATCTACACCGTTGCCGCCGTCTCGGACATTTCGTCGCGGATCAGGGAGGTCGTGGACCAGCGTGCGCCGGTCGCGATCGCCAGCACGGAGCTCGTCGGCAATCTCTATTCCACGCTTTCGACGCTGCGCGGCCACCTGCTGACGGGCGATGCACAGGGCAAGCGCGACCGGGCCGCCGTCTGGGCCGAGCTCGATCGTACGGCCGCCGCGGTCGACCGCATGGCGGAGGGCTTTTCCAATCCGCAGAACAAGACCAACTGGAGCGAAGCCAGGGCGCTGATGGCGGAGTTCCGCCAGGCCCAGGACAAGGCCGAGCTCGCTGCCTTCACGCCATCGGCCTATCCGGCGAGCGAGCTCCTGGCGAAGGAGGCCGCGCCGCTGATCACGACCATGTTCGCCGAGATCACCGCGATGATCGACGAGGAGGAGGCGCTGGAGGCGACGCCGCAGCGCAAGCGCCTGCTCAAGACCTTTGCCGACGTGCGCGGCAATCTCGCCGCCGCGGGATCGCAATTGCGCCTGTACGTGGCCTCGGGCGAGGCCACCGATCGTGACAAGTTCGAAAAGCCGCTGGCGACCTTCAGGGCCGCGCTCGCATCGGTCGGTACCCAGGCGGATCTGCTCACCGAACGGCAGGCGACCGCTTACCGGGCCATCGTCAAGGCGAATGAGGCCTTCACCCCGCTGCCGCAGAAGATCTTCGCGATCCGCCAGACGCCGCAATGGAACACGCCGGTCTTCATCCTGTCCACCGAGGCCGCGCCGCGCGCCGCGCGCATCCTCGATCTGCTCGACGGTCGCAAGGACGCCGACGGCAAGCGCTCCGGCGGTCTCAAGAGCGACCAGCAGTCGAAGCTCGCGGACGATGCCCGCAATGTGGCCGACGCGGTCGAGCGGTTGCTGCTGCTGCAATGGATCCTGCTCGCCGCGGGGCTTGCGCTCGCCACAGTGATTGCGATCCTGGTTGCGCGCTCCATCACGCGTCCGATCGTCGAGCTGGTGGGCGATTCCGCGCGCCTGTCCGGCGGCGACACCAGTGTCGAATTCAGGACCGCCGAGCGCGGCGACGAGATCGGCGTGGTGTCGCAGGCGGTGGCCAAATTCCGCGACAATGTGATCGCCCAGCAGCAGGCGGCGGCGTCTCTCGCGCGTGAAGCGGAGGCGCGCGAAGCCGCCAACCGCAACATGGAGGACGCGGTCGAGGACTTTCGTGGGACCTCGCGCGACCTGCTCGCGCTGGTCGGCGAGAATGCGGGCACCATGCGGCAGACCGCGGAGAGCCTCGGCGGCATCGCCAACCATGCGACGAGCCAGGCCGCGTCCGCAGCGACCGCCTCCGAACAAACCGCGGTCAACGTCCAGACCGTTGCCGCGGCGGCCGAGCAGCTCGCGAGTTCCATTGTCGAGATCGGCCGGCAGATCGAACTGTCCAACAAGACCGTGCGCTCGGCGGGCGAGGTGACTGCGCGCTCGGAGAGCGAGATCGAAGGACTCGCACACGCCGCGCAGAGCATCAGCTCGGTGGTCGATTTGATCCAGGCGATCGCGGCCCAGACCAACCTGCTGGCGCTCAACGCCACCATCGAGGCCGCGCGCGCCGGCGAGGCCGGTCGCGGCTTTGCCGTGGTCGCGTCCGAGGTCAAGGCGCTGGCCGACCAGACCCGCAATGCGACGCAGGAGATCGCGCAGCACATTGCCGCGATCCAGAGCTCGACCGGCAGCGCGGTCGCCTCCGTCAAGGAGGTTGCAACCGCCATGCGCCGGATCGACGAGGTGACCGCGGCGATTGCCAGCGCCGTTGAGGAGCAGGGCGCGGCGACGCGGGAGATCTCGCAGAACGTCCAGATGGCGGCGTCGGGAACGCAGACGCTGGCAACCAGCATCGGCACCGTCTCCGGCGCCATTGCGGAAACCAACCGCTCGGCCGACGATGTGATGGGGGCCGCGAACCAGGTTTCGGGGGCGGCCGAGCGCCTCGCTACCGAGGTCCAGGCCTTCTTCGTCAGGCTGCGCACCGGTCCGACGGAACGGCGAAGCGGCCGCGAAGCGGCCTGATTCAATCCGTCAAATACTCCGGATGGTGGCTCCGGATCTTGTCGAGCTCGCTCAGCGTGCCCGACAGATGCTTGCGCAGATGCTGTTGCGCGGCATCGGCATCCGCCGCCTCGATCGCGCGCGTGATCAGCCTGTGGTGGCGCACGATGTTCTGGGCCTTGCCAGGTGAGGGCAGATGCAGCCGGCGCAGCCGGTCGATATGCCCGCTGCGGCTGCGCACCAGCGCCCATAGATCCTGCTTGCCGGCGGCCGTGTAGAGCTGGGCGTGGAAGTCATTGTCGGCGGCCATGAAGGCCTCGAACTCGCCGGCTTTCGCGAACTGCTGCTGGAGTGCGATGGCGTGGTCGAGGCGGATGATCAGGGCCTCATCGTGCTGTTCGGCCAGCAGCCGCACGATCTCCAGCTCCAGCGCCTGGCGCAGGAAATGCGCCTGCTGGGCGCGGCTGATGTCGATCCGGCTGACCACGGTCGCATGCTGCGGAAATACGTCGACCAGGCCCTCTTCCTCGAGCCGCATGAGAGCGTCGCGCACCGGGGTCGAGCTGATTCCGAACTGGGCGGCGAGCTCGGCGCGCGACAGCGGGGCGCCGGGCGGCAGCTCCAGCGCGATGATCGCGTTGCGCAGCCGCTCGAACACCTGCGGCGCGGCCTGGCGGGCGCGGTCGAGCCGGGCGGGTCGTGACGCCGCGCGCGGCGCGGTATGGGCTGCTTCCATATGTCGGGTCCCGCGGGCTTGCCTTTGATGCACTAATATATTAGTGCATCAGCAGGGTCAACGCAGCACGACGCGCACCCGGAGGAAACACACAACAATGATCGAGCATCTTCGCAGCAAGCTTGCGGCCGCCGTTCTGACCGCCGCCGCACTTTTCGCGCCCGCGGCGCATGGGCAGCAGAAATCCGAGATCGCGCTGTCGCGCCAGCCCGGCATTTTCTACATGCCGAGCCACATCATGGAGAAGCTGAAGCTGATCGAGAAGCACGCAGCTTCCCTCGGCGTAGCAGGCGTCACCACCAAATGGATCACCTTCTCCGGTGGCGGCGCGCAGACCGATGCGCTCCTCGCGGGCGGTGTCGACATCCTCAATACCGGTACCGGCAATCTGCTGCTGCTGTGGGACCGCACCCGCGGCGGCGTGAAGGGCATCGTCGCGACCTCGGCGCAGCCGATGACGCTGATCAGCCGCGACGCCAACATCAAGTCGATCAGGGATTTCGGCCCCAGTGACAAGATCGCGGTGCCGACCGTGAAGGTCTCGACCCAGGCCATCGTGCTGCAGATCGCGGCTGCTGAAGCCTTCGGTGCCGATCAATGGTCCAAGCTCGATGCCAACACCGTGCAGCTCGGCCATCCCGATGCCTATGCGGCGCTCGCCAATCCCAAGCACGAGGTGCACACCCACTTCTCGATCCCGCCCTTCACCTTCCTGGAGCTGAAGAACGTGCCGGGCGCGCATGTCGTGCTGAATTCGCCCGACGTGATGGGCGGCCCGCTCAGCCAGGCGCAGTTCTTCACCACGACCAAATTCGCCGACGCCAATCCAAAAATCATCCAGGCTGTGCGCGACGCGACCAAGGAAGCGCAGGATCTGATCCGCAGCGACACCAAGCAGGCCGTCGAGATCTACAAGGAGATCACCGGCGACAAGACCTCGGTGGAAGAGCTGCTCGATCTCCTCAAGGAGCCCGGCATGATGGAGTGGAATCTCGAGCCGCAGGGCACGATGAAGTTCGCGGCGCATCTGTTCAAGACCGGCACGCTGAAGAACCAGCCCAAGGCCTGGACGGACTACTATCTCCCCGTCGCGCACGACCTGAAGGGCAACTGATGGCGCTGCTCGACGTCAGCGGCGTGACGCTGCGCTACAAGACCTCCAGCGCCGTCGTCACCGCCACGGAAAGGGTGAGTTTCACCGTCGACAAGTCCGATCGTTTCGTGCTGCTCGGACCGTCCGGCTGCGGCAAGTCGACTTTGCTCAAGGCCGTCGGCGGCTACATGAGCCCGAGCGAGGGCCGCATGACGATCGGCGATCGCGAGATCCACGGTCCCGGCGCGGATCGCATGATGATCTTCCAGGAGTTCGACCAGCTGCTGCCCTGGAAGAGCGTGCTGGCCAACGTCATGTTCCCTCTGCTCACCGCGCGAAAACTGTCGCGCAAGGACGCCGAGGCGAAGGCGCGGGCCTATATCGAGAAGGTCGGTCTCACCCGCGTGGTCGATGCCTATCCGCACACGCTGTCCGGCGGCATGAAGCAGCGCGTCGCGATCGCGCGCGGCATGGCGATGGAGCCGGACATCCTGCTGATGGACGAGCCGTTCGCCGCGCTCGACGCGCTGACGCGCCGGACCTGCCAGGACGAGCTGCTCCAGCTCTGGAGCGAGACCAAATTCACGGTGCTGTTCGTGACGCATTCGATTGCCGAGGCGATCCGCATCGGCAATCGCATCCTGCTGCTGTCGCCGCATCCCGGCCGGGTCAAGGCCGAGGTGGTTGAAGTCGACAAGGTCTCAAACGAAGACGGCAGCGCCGGCCGCCTGGAGAAGGAGATTCATGATCTCCTGTTCGCCGGCGAAGCCACCGCGCATTGAAGGAGCCTCCGATGGGCGAAGCGAGAATATTGCTGCGTGACGCGCCTGCTGCCGTCACCGGCGCAGACGAGGTCGAGCGCAAGCTGAGCGTGGCCGAGCTGCTCTGGAACGACGGCTTCGTCCGCAAGACCGTCATCATCCTGTTCCTGGCGGCGGTCTGGGAAGCCTACGGCGTGACGCTCGACAATCCGCTGCTGTTTCCGACGCTGCACGACACGATCGCCACGCTCTACGACCGCGTCAAGGACGGCACCATTCCAATGCGCGCCTGGACCTCGCTGAAGGTGTTGTTCATGGGCTATTCGGCCGGCATCGTGCTGGCCGCGATCTTCACCATCCTCGCCATCTCGACTCGCATCGGCACCGATTTCCTCGAGACAGTCACGGCGATGTTCAATCCCTTGCCGGCGATCGCGCTATTGCCGCTGGCGCTGATCTGGTTCGGGCTCGGCAATGGCAGCCTCGTCTTCGTGCTGATCCATTCGGTGCTGTGGCCGGTCGCGCTCAACACCCATTCCGGCTTCAAGAGCGTGTCCAACACGCTGCGCATGGTCGGACGCAATTACGGCCTGCGCGGACTGCCCTATGTCGCCAAGATCCTGATCCCCGCGGCGTTCGGCTCGATCCTCACCGGCCTCAAGATCGGCTGGGCCTTTGCCTGGCGCACGCTGATCGCGGCCGAGCTGGTGTTCGGCGTGTCCTCGGGTCAGGGTGGACTCGGCTGGTTCATCTTCGAGAACCGCAACCTCCTCGACATACCTGCGGTCTTCGCAGGCCTCTTGACGGTGATCATCATCGGGCTCTTTGTCGAGAACCTGATCTTCCGCGCCATCGAGCGGAATACCGTCCAGAAATGGGGCACCCAATCATGACCAAGAAGAAAACGCCCGACCAGCTCCGCAGCGCGCGCTGGTTCGCGCCCGACGATCTCCGCTCGTTCGGCCATCGCTCCCGCACCATGCAGATGGGCTACGCGCCCGAGGAGTGGAAGGACCGCCCGATCATCGCGATCCTCAACACCTGGTCGGATGCGCAGCCCTGCCACATGCACTTCAAGTCGCGCGTCGACGACGTCAAGCGCGGCATCCTGATGGCGGGCGGCCTGCCGCTCGAGCTGCCGGCGCTGTCGCTGTCGGAATCGCTGCTCAAGCCGACCACCATGCTCTACCGCAATCTGCTCGCGATGGACGCCGAGGAGCTGCTGCGCAGCCATCCCGTCGATGGCGTGGTGCTGATGGGCGGCTGCGACAAGACCACGCCGGCGCTGCTCTTGGGCGCGACCTCCATGAACATCCCGGCGATCTATCTGCCGGCCGGTCCCATGCTGCGCGGCAACTGGAAAGGCAAGACGCTCGGCTCCGGCTCCGACGGCTGGAAATATTGGGACGAGCGCCGCGCCGGAAAGATCTCCGACAAGGACTGGCTCGACATCGAAGCCGGTATCGCCCGCAGCTACGGCACCTGCATGACCATGGGCACGGCCTCGACCATGACCGCGATCGCGGAAGCGATCGGCATGACGCTGCCGGGCGCCTCCTCGATTCCCGCGGCCGACGCCAACCACATCCGCATGGCCTCCGAATGCGGTCGCCGCATCGTCGAGATGGTGTGGGAAGACCTGACGCCGAAGGTGATCCAGACTCGCAAGGCGTTCGAGAACGCGATCGCGGTCGCGATGGCGATGGGCTGCTCCACCAACGCGATCATCCATCTGATCGCGCAGGCGCGCCGCGCCGGCCAGGACATCGGCCTCGACGACTTTGAGATCGCCAGCCGCAAGGTACCCGTGATCGCCAACGTCCGGCCGAGCGGCGACGCCTATCTGATGGAGGATTTCTTCTACGCCGGCGGACTGCCGGCGCTGATGGGCGAGATCAAGCAACATCTGCATCTCGATTGCGTCACCGTGACCGGCAAGACTCTGGCTGAGAATATCGACGGCGCCGAAGTTCACAATGCCGACGTGATCCGCTCGGTCGACAATCCCATCTACAAGGAAGGCGCGCTCGCGGTGCTCAAGGGCAACCTCGCGCCCGACGGCTGCGTCATCAAGCCTTCCGCCTGCGCGCCGCGCTTCCTCAAGCATACCGGGCCGGCGCTGGTGTTCGACGACTATCCTTCGATGAAGAAGGCGGTCGACGATCCCAATCTTGATGTCACCGAGGACCACATCCTGATCTTGCGCAATGCCGGGCCGCAGGGCGGGCCGGGCATGCCGGAATGGGGCATGCTGCCGATTCCGACCAAACTCGTGAAGCAGGGCGTGCGCGACATGGTGCGGATCTCGGACGCGCGCATGAGCGGCACCAGCTACGGCGCCTGCATCCTGCACGTCTCGCCGGAATCCTATATCGGCGGTCCGCTGGCGCTGGTGCAGAACGGCGACCGCATCACGCTCGACGTCGCCGCGCGCACCATCAATCTCGATGTGAGCGAAGCCGAACTGGAAAAACGCCGCGCCGCCTGGAAACAGCCCGAGCGCCGCTTCGAGCGCGGCTATGGCTGGATGTTCACCAAGCACATCAAGCAGGCTAATGACGGCTGCGACTTCGACTTCCTCGAGACCGATTTCGGCGCGCCGATCGGGGAGCCGTCGATTTACTAGTTTCACCCACCGTCGTTCCGGGGCGATGCGAAGCATCGAACCCGGAACCTCGAGATTCCGGGTTCACTCACTAACGCGAGCGCCCCGGAATGACGAAGGAGAGAGTTCAGCCAATGACCAAACTATCCGAAGCCACCCGCAACAAGCTCAAATCCGTCTCCACCGCCACCGTCGCCACCGCGCTGTTCAAGCGTGGCCTGCGCATCCAGATGATCCAGGATGTGCATCCCGTCGGCCCCGACCAGCCGACCATGGTCGGCGAGGCCTTCACGCTGCGCTACATGCCGGCGCGCGAGGACCTCAACACCATCGACGTCTTCAGGGATCGCTCCCATCCGCAGCGCAAGGCGGTCGAGGACTGTCCGCCGGGCGCGGTGCTGGTGATGGACAGCCGCAAGGACGCGCGCGCGGCCTCGGCCGGTGCGATCCTGGTGACGCGGTTGATGAAGCGCGGCGTTGCCGGCGTTGTCACCGACGGCGGCTTTCGCGATTCCGCCGAGATCGCCAGGCTCGGCATTCCCGCCTACCACCATCGCCCCTCGGCGCCGACCAATCTGACGCTGCACCAGGCGATCGAGATCAACGTCCCGATCGGCTGCGGCGATGCACCGGTATTTCCCGGCGACGTCATCCTTGGCGATGCCGACGGCGTCATCGTCATCCCCGCGCATCTCGCCGACGAGATCGCGAGCGAGACCTTCGAGATGACCGCGTTCGAGGACTTCGTCACCGAGGAGGTCGGCAAGGGCCGCGGCATTTTTGGTCTCTATCCGGCGACCGATCCGCAAACGCTCACCGATTTTGCGGCGTGGCGGAAGAAGAACGGCCGCTAGAGCATGATCCGGAAAAGTGCGCAGCGGTTTTCCGAAAAGATCATGCTCAAACAATAAGCCGCTAGAACCGAGACGAACTCGCATCAAGACATGAGCCGGCGCATCAAGCGCCGGCCTTTTATCAAGCAGGGAGGACTTTGATGAATTTCACACGACGCAATCTCATGGCCGGCGCCGGCGCGGCGGCGGCTTCAACGCTTCTCGCCCGCGCCGCCGGCGCCCAGTCGTTCGCGTTTACGCCCAACCAGCGTTATCCCGACCCCGCCGTCCAGATCCTCGATCCGAGCTTTGGAAAATACCGGCTCTATTCCTCGACGGTCGAGCAGGTCGCGACCGGCATGCGCTGGGCCGAGGGTCCCGCCTATTTCCCCGAGGGCGGCTATCTCCTGTTCTCCGACATTCCCAACAACCGGATCATGAAGTTCGACGAGAAGACCGGGCAGACCAGCGTGTTCCGCGCCAACGCCAATTACGCCAACGGCAATGCGCGCGACCGCCAGGGCCGCCTCGTCACCTGCGAGCACTCGGTCACCCGCCGCATCACCCGCACCGAGAAGGACGGCAAGATCACCGTGCTCGCCGACCAGTTCGAGGGCAAGCGGCTGAACGCGCCGAACGACATCGTGGTGAAGTCCGACGACAGCATCTGGTTCACCGATCCGCTGTTCGGCATCAACGGCGAATGGGAAGGCAAGAAGGAAAAGGCCGAGCAGGCCACCACCAACGTCTACCGCATCGCCAAGGACGGCAAGATCAGCGCCGTGCTCACCGACCTCGTCAACCCGAACGGCCTCGCCTTCTCGCCGGACGAGAAGAAGCTCTACATCGTCGAATGGAAGGGCACGCCCAACCGCAGCATCTGGAGCTACAATGTCGGCGACGACGGCTCGCTCGGCGGCAAGACCAAGCTGATCGACGCCGCCGACCAGGGCTCGCTCGACGGCTTTCGCGTCGATCGCGACGGCAATCTCTGGTGCGGCTGGGGCTCCAACGGCGCGCTGCAGGGCGAACCGACCGACATCGGCGGCCGCAAGGTGTTTCAGCTCAGGGGCAAGTCCGAAGACCTCGACGGCGTGATGGTGTTCAATCCCGAAGGCAAGCCGCTCGCCTTCATCAAGCTGCCCGAACGCTGCGCCAATCTCTGCTTCGGCGGGCCGAAGAACAACCGGCTCTACATGGCGAGCAGCCACTCGGTCTATGCGCTGTATGTCGAGGCGCACGGGGCGGTGTGAGGTGTTGGTGGAGCGGTAACTCGCCCCACAACCCCATTGTCGTCCCGGGGCGCGCAAAGCGCGAGCCCGGGACCCATAACCCCAGGGAGCAGTTTGACGAAGACTTGTAGTTAAAAAGTCTTCGTCGGTACTGCTCCCGTCCTCCACCGATACATCACGCGGTATGGGTCCCGGCCCCCCGTGCGCGATTGCGCACTAGGCCGGGACGACGATGTGGTGATAGCTGAGCCAAACAAACGCACAGCCCGTAGCCCGGATGGAGCGAAGCGCAATCCGGGAACGGTCTTGCCAGCTGCACGAGCCCCGGATTTCGCTGCGCTCCATCCGGGCTACGAAGCTAGGCCTCCGCCATCCCCGCCGCCCACAGCGCGAACGCATAGACGATCGCGACTTCATCGAGTCGGTCGAACCGTCCCGACGCGCCGCCATGGCCGGCGCCCATGTTGGTGCGCAGGAGAACCGGGCCGCCGCCGCTCATGGTCGCGCGCAGGCGCGCGATCCATTTGGCGGGCTCCCAGTAGGTGACGCGCGGATCGGTCAGCCCGCCCATCGCCAAAATCGCCGGATAGTCCTTCGCCGCGACATTGTCGTAGGGCGAATAGGACAGGATGGTGCGGAAATCCTTCTCGCTCTCGATCGGGTTGCCCCATTCCGGCCATTCCGGCGGCGTCAGCGGCAGCGTGTCGTCGAGCATGGTGTTGAGCACGTCGACGAACGGCACCTCGGCGACGATGCCTGCGAACAATTCGCCGGCGCGGTTGGCGACTGCGCCCATCAGCATGCCGCCGGCCGAGCCGCCATGGCCGACGATGCGCTTGGCGCTGGTGTACTTCGCCGCGATCAGCGCACGGGCGCTGGCGGCAAAATCGTCGAATGAGTTCGTCTTCTTCTCGCGCTTGCCGTCGAGATACCAGCCCCAGCCCTTGTCGGCACCGCCGCGGATATGGGCGATGGCGTAGACAAAGCCGCGGTCGACCAGCGACAGACGGTTGGCGTTGAACGAGGCCGGCATCGCCATGCCGTAGGAGCCGTAGCCGTAGAGCAGCAGCGGCGCGGTGCCATCGAGCTTGAGCCCGCGGCGATGGAGAATCGAGACCGGCACCTCGGCGCCGTCCTGCGCCTTCGCCATGATGCGCGTGGTGACGTAGTCGGCGGCGTTATGGCCTGACGGAATCTCCTGCCGCTTGCGCAGGGTGCGCGTGCGCTTGACCATATCGTAGTCGTAGACTTCCGACGGCGTCGTCATCGACGAATAGGCAAAGCGCAGATTCGTCGTCTCGAATTCGTAGGAGCCCATCGTATCCAGCGAATAGGCCGCCTCGTCGAAGGCGATCGCGTGCTCGTCCTTTGTCGCGAGGTCACGGATCACGACCGATGGCAGCGCATTGGCGCGCTCGAGCCGCACCAGATGGCCGGCATAGAGATCGAGGTCGATGATGTAGATGCCGGGCCGATACGAGATCAGGTCGCGCCAGTTCTTGCGTTCGGGCGAGGCCAGCGGCGCCGTAACGATCTTGAAGTCAATGGCGTCATCGGCGTTGGTGAGGATGAACAGCTCGTCGCCGCGGTCGGCGAGCGAATATTGCACGCCTTCCTCGCGCGCCGCGACAAGGCGCGGCGGCGCCTCAGGGTTTGCGAGATCGATCAGCCGCTGCTCGCTTGTCTCGTGATCGCCGCCCGCGATTACGCAGAACCGGCCGCTGGTACTCTCGTGCAGATGGGTGAACCAGCCGGCATCCTGCTCCTCGTAGACCAGCGTGTCGTCGGCCTGCTTGGTGCCGAGCTTGTGCCGCCACACCTGCATTGGCCGGTGGTTGTCGTCGAGCTTCACATAGAAGAAGCTCTTGCAGTCCGCGGCCCAGACCACGCCGCCATCGGTCTCCTCGACGAGATCGCCGAGATCCTTGCCGCTTCCCCAGTCGCGCACGCGGATCGAAAAATATTCCGAGCCCTTGGTGTCCGCGCTCCAGGCCTGCAGCTTGTGGTCATAGGAGTGCCGGCTGCCGCCGAACTTGAAATATTTGTGGTCTTTTGCGAGCGCATCGCCGTCGAGCACGATCTCGCCCTCGCCGCCGTCGCGCGGCATGCGGCCGAACAGCTCGTGCTGGCCGCCCTCGCGGAACCTGCGGAAATAGGCGAAGGGGCCGTCCGGCGACGGCACGCTGGAATCGTCCTCCTTGATCCGTCCGCGCATCTCGCCGACCAGAGTCTTCTGCAGGCTGGCGGTATGGCCGAGCAGGCTCTCGGTGTAGACGTTTTCCTCATCCAGATATTTGCGGATGTCGGGATCGATCACTCCGGGGTCCCGCAGCACCTCCTGCCATTTCGCGTCCTTCAGCCAGGCATAGTCGTCGGTCACGGTGATCCCGTGCCGCGTGAAGGAATGCGGCCGGCGCGGGGCGACGGGGGGCTTCGAAGGCGTCTTGGCTTGTGTCACTCGGTCCTCATCATCTCTCATTCGCGGAGAGAGGCCCCTCACCCGGCCCCGTAAGCGGGGCGACGGGGAAGGAACAGGCTCGCCGCGTTCCACTTATATCGTCGCGCTTTCGCGAATTGCCAGCGCGGCCGTTTCGATGCCTGCGCCAAGTCGCCGGGTTGTTGACCCGCCCCTTGTATGCTTTAGGGCTATACCCCCGCCGCCGGTCCAGCCGATGCTGTTCAATTCCTACCCGTTCATCCTGCTGTTCCTGCCGGTCGTGCTGGCCGGTTATTTCTGGCTTGGGCGGCGCAGCAATCTGACCCCGGTGATCTGGCTGGCGCTGGCTTCGATCACCTTCTATGCGATCGGCAGCTGGCAGTTCGTGGCCCTGCTGCTGCTCTCGATCGCGTTCAACTATGGCGTCGGTCATCTCCTCATCGTGGCGAAACTCGGCCCGGCGCAGCGAAAGGCGGCGCTCGCGCTCGGTGTCGTTGGCGACCTCCTCGTGCTCGGCATCTTCAAATATGCCGGCTTCGCGACCGAGAACATCAACGCCTTGCTCGGCACGCATGTTGCGATCCATATCCTGCTGCCGGTCGGCATCTCCTTTTATACGTTCACCCAGATCGCGTTCCTCGTGGACGCGTATCGCGGTTTGGTCGCAGCCTATGCGTTGCCGCATTACGCGCTGTTCGTGACCTACTTCCCGCATCTGATCGCGGGACCGATCCTCCATCACAAGGACATGATCCCGCAATTCGAGCGGGAGGACGCCAAGCATCCGCATGCGCATCTGATCCTGTGCGGCATCATCATCTTCGCGATCGGCCTGTTCAAGAAGACCTGCCTTGCCGACGGCATTCAGCCCCTGGTCGCGCTCGCCTTCGAGGCGCGCTCGCCGAGCTTCGACCAGGCCTGGCTTGGGGCGCTCGCCTACACGTTCCAGCTCTATTTCGACTTCTCCGGCTATTCCGACATGGCGATCGGCATATCGTTGATGTTCGGCATCTTCCTGCCCATCAACTTCAACTCGCCGTACAAGGCTTTCAGCATCACCGAGTTCTGGCGGCGCTGGCACATGACGCTGTCGCAGTTTTTGCGCGACTATCTCTACATCCCGCTCGGAGGTAACAGGCGTGGCCGCGTGCTGCGCTATGTCAATCTGATGATCACGATGCTGCTCGGCGGGCTCTGGCACGGCGCGGCCTGGACGTTCGTGGTGTGGGGCGCGCTGCACGGCGCCTATCTCTGCGTCAATCACGCCTTCAACGCGCTGGTGCCGAACGTTCCGGCGTTGCTTGCGCGCCCGGTCCGTATCGCCGGTGCCGTGCTGACGTTCTTCGCCGTCGTCGTCGCCTGGGTATTCTTCCGCGCCGAGAGTGTCGCCTGGGCGCTGTGGGTTCTGCATGCGATGGCTGATCCCGCGAATATCGTCTTCGGGCGCGAGGAGA
Organism: Bradyrhizobium huanghuaihaiense; assembly: GCF_025200885.1. Classification (NCBI taxonomy): domain Bacteria; kingdom Pseudomonadati; phylum Pseudomonadota; class Alphaproteobacteria; order Hyphomicrobiales; family Nitrobacteraceae; genus Bradyrhizobium; species Bradyrhizobium huanghuaihaiense. Next base: position 488,148 of record NZ_CP104172.1, read on the forward strand.
TCGCGGCGCTGGTGCAGGTCACGGTCTATGCCGCGCTGGTGTGGCTGGCGCCGAACACGCAAGACATCATGGGCTACGATCACGGCAATCGCCGGGTCGGCGAAACCTTGCTGGCAGGGCGCATGCGACCGCTGGCTCTCTCTGCGGCGTCGCTGGTGCTCGCGTTCGGCATCCTGGGCATCCAGAGCCACAGCGAATTCATCTATTTCCGGTTCTGATGCGCACATCGTTCACCAGCCTGAAACGTCTTCTCCTCGCGAGCATCGTGTGCCTGTTGGGCGCAGCAGTGCTCACCTACGTCGTCGATCCCCTGCAGCTGTTTCGTCCCTCGCGTCTCATGGCGGCGTTCTACTCCGACGACACGCGCGTGCAGAATGCCGGGCTGATCCGCAGCCAGACGTTCGACACCGCCTTCATGGGCACCTCGCTCGCCATCCATTTCCGCCAGAGCGACATCGACCGGGTGCTCGGCGTCCGTTCGCTGAAGCTGGCGATGACCGGTTCCAATTCGCGCCAGCAGGCCTTCGTGCTGGGGCAGGCGATCGACCGCGGCGCCCGACGCGTGGTCTGGGCGATGGACGATTTCAGCTTCGTCGATGCGGCCGATATCGAGGCCGATCCCTATCTGTCCGTCGATCTCTATCGCGGGACGGCCAGGGGGATCGCGTCCTATGTCTTCAGTGCGGCGATGGCGAAGGAGTCGCTGTTCACGGTGATGCGGTCTGTCCCGCCGCTGCGGGAGCCTCTGACCCGAGCGGCGCCTTATCTTCCCGTCAAGTTCGCGCTCGAAGATGTCGACGACATCTACGCGCTGCCGCGGAATTTCGACATTGCGCGAGACTACAATGCAAAGAAGACGCTCGCCGCCTTCGCCTACATCACCGCCCCCGCGCGCAGCCGTTTCCTCGGCGAAGGCTATGGTTATGAGGACATGGTCCGGCATTTCGAGCAGGACGCCGTCGGTCTCATCACGCGCCATCCGGACGTGACCTTCGACATCTACTTCCCGCCCTATTCGATCCTGCAATTCGTCGCCATGCGCGATGCCTCGCCGGAGACGCTGAAGATCGTCACCGATCTCACGGCGCATATCGCGCAGCGATTGACGCAGCTGCCCAACGTCCGCCTGCACGATTTCCGCGCGATCAAGGCGGTGACGCATGACCTCAACAATTACAGCGACGTCATCCACCACTCGCCGGTGGTGGACGCGATGGTGCTGAAATGGCTGAGAAGCGGGGAGTATCGCGTCGACCCGAGGACGCCGCTGGTGTGGCTAAACGAGCTCAAGGCGCAGGTCGAAGCATATCGCGTGCCGCAGCCGTAGCCCGCATGAGCGAAGCGACATGCGGGGCCTCGCGCAACATCCCGGGTGTCGCTTCGCTCACCCGGGCTACGAGACTGCTCGTGGCGCTCGCGAGTTGCCAAAAACTCCGCCGTCTTCCCGGCTCCCGTGCGCAATTGCGTACTAGGCCGGGACGACAGCGAATTACGCCGCCACCTCTTCACCGAGATACGACACCGCCGCTTCCAGCCCGCCCTTGCCGTGCGGGATCTTCAGCGCGTTGAGGCCGATCTCGATCACCCCTAACGTGCCGAGCAGCATCGGCGCGTTCACATGGCCCATATGGGCGATGCGGAAGGCTTGTCCGGAGAGGTCGCCGATGCCGGTGCCGAGCACGACGCCGCACTTGTCCTTGCAATAGCGTTGCAGCACCGCCGGATCATGGCCGTTGTTCATGGTCACCGTGGTCACGGTGTTGGAGCGCTCGCTCGCCTCCGCAACGTTGAAGCCGAGCACCTGGCCTTCCGACCACATCGCAACCGCGCGGCGCGCGGCTTCGCCGAGCAGGCTGTGGCGGCGGAAGGCGTTTTCCAGCCCCTCCTCGTGCAGCATGTCGATCGCCTTGCGCAGCGCGAACAGCAGGTGCACCGGCGCGGTGCCGGCATATTTGCGATAGTTCTCGGTGCCCTCGCGCTCGCTCCAGCTCCAATAGGGCGTCGACAGATTGGCCTTCTTCTGCATCTCGAGCGCGCGCGCATTCGCCGCGACGAAGCCGAGGCCGGGCGGCGTCATCAGGCCCTTCTGCGAGCCGGACATCGCGACGTCCACGCCCCATTTGTCCATCTCGAACGGCATGCAGCCGAGCGAGGCGACGGTGTCGACCATGTACAGCGCCGGATGGCCGCTCGCCTTGATCGCCTTGCCGATCGCCTCGATGTCGTTCTGCACGCCGGAGGCCGTGTCGACCTGCACGACGACGACGGCCTTGATCTTGTGCTCCTTGTCGCGGCGCAGGCGTTCCTCGACCTCGTGCGGCCGCACCGCGCGGCGCCAGTCGCCCTTGAGCACTTCGACCTCGGCGCCCATCAGCGCTGCCGCATTGCCCCAGCCGATCGCGAAGCGACCGCTCTCCAGCACCAGCACCTTGTCGCCGCGCGACAGCACGTTGCTCAGCGCAGCTTCCCAGGCGCCGTGACCGTTGGCGATGTAGATGTAGGACTTGCCCTTGGTCGCAAACAGCTTCGAGATGTCTGCGAGCAGCGTGTCGGTCAGCTCGTGCATCTCTTTGGAGTAGATGTCGATCGCCGGACGATGCATCGCCCGCAGCACCTCGTCGGGCATCGTGGTGGGCCCGGGGATGGCCAGAAATTCCCGGCCCGCGCGAACGGTCATTGCTATCGGTCCTTGTTGCTTGAGAACAGGATGGTGTCGCTGATTCACACTTTTACGTGGCGCTGGGAGCCAAGAAAAGCCCGGAAAACGCAGGTCTGAACTGGGTTATCTCTTGGTCTCGCGGCAACCGGCGGCTTCCGCTTCCTCCACCGAGCAGAACCAGCGGGTGCCCTTGCTGATCTTCATCTTGATCTGGGTGTACCAGCGGCTGGTCGGCTGGTGATAGATGCACTCGCCGGCGGTGTTGACGTTGCCCTTGATGGTGCAGTCGGGCGAGGGCGCGACCGGCCCCGAGGCCGAGGCCAGCAGCACGGCATGCGCGCCGTCCGGCGGCTTGGTGGCGCCCAGGATGGCGGTCTTCTTGTTGCGCACGCGCCAGTCCCAGGGCGCGATGAAGGCGCCCTGCCACATGCCGGCCTTGGCCTCGCGTGCCGCAGCCTCGTCGGGCTCGTAGTCCTTGGAGACGCGGGTGTAGGCCAGTGCCCAGCCGTTGCGCACCAGCCATTTCTGGATGTCCTCGCCGCCGACGTCGCAGCGCGCCACGGTGCGGCCGCGCCGGTCGATCGCACGGGTGTGGCAGACCCAGGTCTTGCCTTCCGTGTACTTTGCGAGCTCCTCGCGCGCGGCCACGCCGCAGGTCCAGCGCTCGCTCTTGGTGTTGAGACAGAGCTGGTCGGACGACGGCGCGTCGATGCCGCCGAGCCGGATCCGCGTGTTGCCGATCACGATGGAATCGCCATCGCGGACCTTTGCCGTGCCGGTGATGTCGGCGGCCTGGGCGAGCGACGGGACGAGCAGGGACAGCGCAATCAGGAATTTTCGCAACATGCCGGTCCGGGTGTTCAGGACAATCTCGATAAGCCGCGCGATTGTGGTCGGCTTTTGGCCACTCGGCCAGCTTATGCCTAACAGTTGGGCTTTCAACTTCCTGTCATTTTGCGACGGCTTCGTAGGGTGGGTCAGCCGTAGGCGTAACCCACCTCTTTGGCCGTCGCGGCGACAGAAGTGGTGGGTTACGCTTCGCTAACCCACCCTACGAAACTACGAGACCTACCCCCGCGCCATCGCCCGCTTCGCCACCGCCAGTCCCATCAGCACAAACGCCGAGGTCACCTCCGGGCCGCCGACCAGGATCCGTGTCGGCGTCTTCATCTTGTTCCATTCATAGGCGCGGAACGGGCCGCGGCGGCCGCCTTCGCCGAGGCTTGCGATGATGACGTTCAGCGCCGGCGCAAAGGCGCGCGGATCGGCGCCGAGATGTCCGAGCGCGATCAGCGCCAGCGCGGCGTCGAACACGTTCATCTCCGCGGCCATCAGCTCGCCCTTGACGTAGGAGAGCACCCGGTGGCGGATGAAATCGAAATCGCCGTCGGGATCGATCGCCGCCTGCGCCGCCAGCGGCAGCGCCAGGAACGCAGCATAACAGCGGCCGAAATAGGCGCTGTAGAGCTCCGGCAGATAATAGATGTGCGAGCGCGGATTGCCGAAGGCGCCGCTGGCGGCGAGCCGCTTCTGGAAGCCGATGATCCGATGCACGGTCGCGAGCCGCGCCGGTGTTTCCAGGATCTTCCAGCGCGTCAGATTGCGAAAACTCACCTCGAGAATGTCGAGATTGAGCGTCGGATCGAGATCGTTGCCATAGGGCCGCTCGCCCTTGAGATTGTCGATCCAGGTGGCGACGCCGCCTTCATAGTCGATGTTGTCATTGAGCGGCACGGTGACGCGCGGCGCGTTGACGCCGGCACGCACCTGATAGCCGCTGTAGAAGTCGAGCAGCGGCTGGTCGATGATCGCATCAAGGCAGCCGGCCTGCGTCGCCGCCGAGATCGAGCACGCCGTGGTGTCGCAATCCGGCACATAGATGCCGAAGCCGAGCTCCTGCTTGATCTGGGCAAAGAAGCGGGAGAAGCGCGGATGCGGCGCCGGCGCCAGCGCCGTGATGACGTTGAAGCGCGCACCGTCCGTGCCCTCGACCTCTTCGCGGCTGATATTGACGCAGAAATCGACCATGTCGGCGATGGCGCGCTCCGCCGCCGCCTTGTCCGCTGGCGAGGCGAGCCCGGTCTCGACATAGCCGAGCAGCGCCTCGATGAAGAACGCATCGTAATAGGCCGAGCGGTGGCGGATCTGCACCGGCTCCCACATCGGCTCGGCGATGCCTTTCCAGGGCGGATTGACCACGGCGCGCGCGTGCGAGCGCGCGATGAAGACGCGCGCGAGGTTGAACAGCAGCGAGGAGTTCTTGTAGCCGCGCGCATTCAGCCCCGTCAGCGCCATGATCAGCTCACGGCCGCGGACATCAGGGTCGCCGATCAAATTGAAGGCGGCGTAGGTCGGCAGGAAGCCGTTCTTGCGGTACGAGCCGAGCAGGTGCTGCGCGCAGTCGCGGATCACGCCGTCGATCTCTGCGGTCTGCGGCATGGTGCCGGTGAACATCGCCGGCGGCGGCTTCGGGTGGTCGAGCGCGATACTGTCGACGAGATCGGCCACGGGCTGGCCGACCGCCGCCCAATCCGGCTCGGCATCATCGCGGGCGCGGGCGAGGGCCTCGCGCAGCCGGGTCAGCTTCGCCTCGTCGCGCAGCTCGGGCAGTCCGGCCCGCCGCAGCAGCATCCGCAATGCGGGATTGCCGAGCGCGGTCTTGTAGAACTTTGCCAGGTGCGGATCGCCGCTGGCACTGGCCGCCAGCACGGGATCGCAGACCTCATAAAGCGAGGGGCCGTCCTTCCGCGCCGTCAGCGCCCGGCAGGCGGCGCCGGCAAAATAATGAAAGCTCATGAAATACCTGGTCGCGGGGCCTTGCGCGGAAGCGGCGAGCGCGCGCACCCGACCGCCCGCCGCCCCCTGCAAGTCTTTGAAAAACTACCCGGATTCGCAGGAAAAACAAACGTGACTGATGTCACGGAATTAACCGGCATGGAGCCTGCATGATCAGTCCCCGGGTGCTTACGGGGATGCCACAAACCGAGAAAATCGGCCTGGAGAATTAACCAATAACTTCAGTGACTTAGTTCAAATTTTGGACGATCTATTGCTCGGGGGGCGATATCCGGTTAAGGGTTTGTTTGGTGCGGCGCCGCAAATTGCGCGCAATTCGGGGGCACTCCCCCGGCCAATCCCTCAAACCTAAAGACGCTATCGCGCTACTCAAACAGTGTGCGCGCGCTTGGCTGGTCTTTGGCACTGACAGGAATGAACCGAGATGAATGTAAGGCAGCTCGACATTTCCCGACGCACCATCGCGGTGGCCGCAGCCCTCATCGGCACGGTCTCGCTGGTGATCGGCGCGCATGCTGCCCTCAACATGCGCGCGCTCGATGCCGCCAAGGCTGTGACGACCGACCAGATCACTGGCTCGATCGGCCAGACCTCGCGCCTCGCGCTCGTCATCGGCAATGGACATTATCCCGACGCAAGCGCGCCGCTGACGCAGTCGATCAACGACGCCCGCGCGCTGTCCTCGTCGCTGCGCAAGAGCGGCTTTGACGTCGACATGGTGGAAGACGCGACCAAGGACGACATGGTCCGCGCCGTCAATCGCCTGAAGTCCCGGATCAAGCGCGACACCGTCGTCATGCTGTTCTTCGGCGGCTTCGGCGTGCAGGCGGGCCGCGAGAGCTACATGCTGCCGGTCGATGCCGTGATCTGGAAGGAAAGCGACGTCCGCCGCCACGGCGTCTCGATCGAGGGCGTGCTCGAGATGATGAAGGAGCAGGGCGCCAAGGCCAAGCTCGTCGTCGTCGATGCCTCCCGCCGTAACCCCTACGAGCGCCGCTTCCGTTCCTACAGCCACGGCCTCGCGCCGATCAGCGCGCCCGACAATGCGCTGATCCTCTCCTCGGCCTCGCCCGGCAAGGTCGTCGACGACGGTAAGGGCGAGCACAGCGTGCTGGTCGGCGAGCTGCTCGGCAATCTCAATGCTCAGAGCGGCAGCGCAGAAGCCGTCTTCAACAAGACCCGCGTCGCCATCTCCCGCGCCTCCGAAGGCGGCCAGGTCCCGACCGTCTCGTCCTCGCTGCTCGAAGACGTGCAGTTCGACCAGGCCGGCGGCTAGTTTTTCTCGGCAACCGTAGCTCTCGTAGGGTGGGCAAAGGCGCAACGCGCCGTGCCCACCATCTTTCTAACATTTCGATAGAAGACGTGGGCACGCTTCGCTTTGCCCACCCTACGATAGCCGTGCCTTAGTGCACGTCTGCCTCCACACCGTCATTGCGAGCGCAGCGAAGCAATCCAGAATCTTTCCGCGGGAAGACTCTGGATTGCTTCGTCGCTTCGCTCCTCGCAATGACGAGTTGAGACCTACTTCGCCGCTTCCGCGCTCGCCATCGCCGGGCGCACGGGGTCGCCTTCGCGCAAGAGCGCGCCGGCGCGGGCGACGACGACGTCGCCCTCATTGAGGCCGTCGCGGACCTCGATATTGCCGCCGGACATCAATCCGATCTCGACACGCTTGGTCTCGACGCGGTTGCGGCGGATCACCTGCACCACGGTGCCAGCGGACGAATATTGCACGGCGGTGAGGGGGACTGCGACGTTGCAGCTCTGGCCGGTCTTGATCAGCGCGCGTCCGCTCGCGTTCAGCAGCAGCCGCTTCTGCGAGGAGATGCCGATATAGACCATGCCTTGCTGGATGTTCGGCTCGACGGTCGGCCCGATGCGGCGCACCTTGCCCTCGAGGTCGCCGGCGCCGGCGATACGCACGGTCGCGGGCTGATTGACGGCGAGCTTGCGCATGTCGGTGGTCGCGACCAGGCCGACGAGATCGTATTCGCTGCGCGCCACGATGGTGAACAGCGCCTCGCCCTTGGCCGAGGCGAGATTGCCGATCTGCGCCGTGGAGGTCGCGATCACGCCCGCCACGGGCGCCGTGACCTGAAGCGTGCCGCCTTCGGGCAGCGCGAGGCGCGCCAGCACCTGGCCAGCCGTGGTGGTATCGCCGGCTTCCGCCAGCACCTCGGTCACCTTCAGGCCCGGGCGTTCGGGCCGCACCGAGGTTTCCTCGCGCGCGATGATGGTGCCGGTGGCCTCGACGATGTCGGAGAAGCAGGATTTCGCGACCTTGAGCACCGTGACCGCCGGCCCCTTGGGCGCATCGTCGTCGGCGGCAGGCGCGCCTTGTACGCCGAGGACGAACACTCCGGCGATGGCGGCGGGAAACAGGCTTCGAACGACGGAACGGGGCAAATGACGCATTGGAAATTCCACGGGGGCGATGCCTCCAACCGATAGCAGATGGCGGGAGCCCGGACTACGGCAGCGTTGTCCCAGAGCGGGATGCCACGCCGCCCGGGCTGGCGCGGCAAGTCCTTGATTAGTCGCGGAATTGGGAAACAGGTTCGCTGCCGACCGGGCCGGCCCCAAGGGGGCCAAAGGGGACGGCTCAGCTCCGGCGATCGCCGAGCAGCCTGCCGGTGGAACGGTCGATCAGGTGCAACCGCGTGCAGGCCGGGCAGGGGACGGAAACGTGCGTGCCCTCGGCTGGCGCGTCGCCGAGCCGATGCTGCACGTTCATGCCGGTCTGCGGGCACTTGAAGAGGATATGGCGGTCCATGACCGCCATATGATGGCAATGCGGGGGCTTCCGAAATTACGGATGACTACGTAGGTCGGTCGCGGTCCCTCACGGCAGGCCCAAAAACTCCACCCAGTTCGGCTTCTTGCCGGTGGGGTAGGACTTCAGCTTCGCCAGCGCGCCGCTCGACTGGTCGATCGCATAGACCGTCATGCCGTCGGAGAGCTCGCCGACCGCGGCAAGGTAGCGCCCGCTGGGATCGATGTTGAAGCCGCGCGGCTGCTTCTCGGTCGGCACGCTGCCGATCGTGGTCAGCTTGCCGCTGGCCGCATCGACCTTGTAGGCGGCGATCGTGTTGGTGGTGCGCTCGGAGGCGTAGAGGAAGCGGCCATCCGGCGTGATGTGGATGTCGGCGGCCCAGGGTTTTCCGGAAAACCCTTCAGGCAGCGCGGTGGTGCGCTGGATCTCGTCCCATGCGCCGCTCCTGGCCTCATAGTTGAACGCGGCGACATCGCCGTTCAGCTCGTGGAGGAGATAGACGAACTTGCCGTTGGGGTGGAATACGAAGTGCCGCGGCCCCGATTTTTCCGGCACCTTGTAGACCGGCGGATCGCTCGGCGTGAGCGCACCGGTAGTGGGCTCGAACGCGAAGCTCAGCACCTGGTCGGAGCCGAGATTGGTTGCGAACACGAAGCGGTTGTCGGGCGAAGGCAGGAAGGCGTGTGCGTTCAGCCCGGTCGGGATCACCTGGGTCGGCGCGGCCACCACGCCGTTCGCTCCGAGCGGATTCACCGCAACCTTGTTGCCGCCATAGGAGGCGCTGAACAGCACCTTGCCGCCGCGGTCGGTGGCGATGTTGGCCATGCTGTCGGCGAGCGGTCCGTTGCCGATATGGCTGAGCTGGCCCGTCTTTTGGTCGATCGAGAAGCTCACCGCCTGGAATGGCTGCGAGCGGACGCCGGCAATCAGCACGCGGTGGTCGGGCGTGATCGCGAGCGGCGTCGAGGAGCCCGGCTTCTCCACACCGGTGAAAGCGGCGGTCTGCACCGGTGTCATCTCGCCGTTCTCGGCCAGCTTGAACACGCTGATGTCGTTGCTGTCGGCGTTGCCGACATAGGCGAAGGTCTCGGCCATGCCGGCACGGGCTCCCAAGGTCAGGGCAAGAAAGGTGAGAGTGGTGGCGACCGCAGCGCGGGGTGCTCTGGCTGCGATGCGGCGGGTCGGACTCGACATGGGCGTTCTCCTCGGGACCAGGTGTTGTCGTTTTGCCGGAGAGGATAGCGGGCAGCCGGTTGCCGCACCAAATTCCAATTGAGATTGATCGATACCGAAATTGTATCGGTCGCACGGGTGTGGCTATCGCACCGCCGCTGCCAAATTGCGGGAGGGCAGATGCGGGCCGGCCGGGCGGTCCGGCGGCCCGAGCACGGTCCACACCGCGACCGCGAGCAGGGTGCAGGTCAGAAGCGTCCAGGCGACCAGTCGTTTTCGCATCAGGCCAAATCCCCTCTGAGCAAGTCCCCTCTGGGCAAGTCCCGTCGTCAAATGCATGCGGCGACGCACGCGGGTACATCGTGCACTGCAACGGGCGACGCTTCTATGAACTCGTTCACAGGCGAGAACAGCGCGGGCGCAAGCGAACCAATGCCGCGCACAGGCATTAACCGGCATGCCCCGCGAAAACGATCTCGAAGGCAAGCCCGACATGGGCGGCAAGCACGGCGGTCAGGCCGGCCAGCCCAAGCTGCCGCCGCGCCCACACGAAGGCCCGCGCGATCAGGATGTCGTGGCAAAGCGCCACACCGGTCAAACCGATCGCGCATCGCCGCCGACCAAATCCAAATAGCGCCTCGCCCGCGCTGAACTCGCGTCAGGAACGGCAGCCTCGCCTTGTCGTTACCCTGATCCCGCAGGCGAAGGACACCAAAACGGAGGGTGGCACGTGTTTTGGATTTATTGGGACACCGCCTGGTCGATCATCATCAGCGGCATCATGTTCACCACCATCGTCACGCATCCCGACGCCGAGTTCGCCGAGATCCGTGCCGCCAAGCAGGTGAAATGAGCCGGTCCCGCTTCAGGCTTTCATCTCCGTAGCTTGGTCTTGGCCGGCTCGCCCCCCGTGGGCGGGAGTGCATTGGTGAACCAATTCTTAGGGGGCGACCGGTATTTTTCTGCATCTTTTCCGCAGAGGCCCGGCGCTCCCAATGGCATTGTTCGGCAATCCCTCCATTCGTTCCGTTCTCGGCGCCATCATCGGCGTCCTCGGCTTGTTCCTGGTCGGGCAGCTCGCGACCGGTTTGTTGGGGGCTATTGAGCGCAACGGCGCCGCGCAGAAGGTCGAGCGTTTCGCCAGCACGGACCAGCAGCTGTTTGCGACCCTGCTCGGCTTCCGGCTCGAACGCGGCACCTTCCTGTCGGCGCTGGTCGCGGACGCGCCGGCCAATGCCAACGCCGATAACCGCATCGCCACCAACCGGCAGTTGTCCGAAGCCGCCTACAAAAGCGTGCTCGAGCGTCTCGATGGCGTGTCCGATCCGCGCCTCGCCGCTGCGCTCGGCAAGCTCGTTGCGATCCATGACGCGCTCGTGCCGCTCCGGCCCAAGGCGGAGGCCGCCATTCACCAGACCAAGGCGGAGCGTGATCCGAAGGTCGGCGACGAATTCCGCAAGGCCGCGCAGGACTATCTCGACGGCATTCTGGCCCTGACCGCCGAGCTCGAGAACGCGCTCAAGCTCACCGATCCCGTGGTCGATCATCTGCTCGCCGTGAAGCAGTCGGCCTGGGCCGCGCGCAATTTCGGCGGCCTCGTCGCCATCCGCCTGGAAGCTGCGGCCGCGAGCGGCAAGCCCTGGAGCGCCGCCGACATGGTCGGCGCCGCCGAGGATACCGGCCGCGCCAAACAGGCCTGGAGCCAGGTGCTCGATGCAGCCGCGCGACCCGATGCGCCGGCAAGCCTCACCGACGTGATCGCGCGCTCGAAGCAGGGCGAGGCCGCGGCCATGGCCGAGCGCCAGCAGGGCTTCATCAAGGCGCTGAGCAACAACCAGACCATCGACATCAAGATCGAGGATCTGTCGAAGCTCAACACCGCCATCCTGAATTCCAGCGTCGAGGCCGGGCAAGCCGCGCTCGCCGAGATGGTCGCCCGCGCCGGGCAGCAGATGACATCGGCGAAATGGAGTCTCGCGCTCAACGGCGGCATGATGCTGGTTGCGCTCGCCATCACAGTGTTCGGCTTCATCCTCGTCAACCGCCGCGTCAGCACGCCGATCCGCAAGATGACGCAGGCGATGCGCCGCCTCGCCGAACGCGACTATGCGATCGAGCTCGCCGGCATCGAGCGCGGCGACGAGATCGGGGAGATGTCGCGCGCGGTGGCCGTGTTCAGGGAGAACATGATCACCGGCGACCGCCTCGCCGAGGAACAGGCCGCCGAGCAGGCGAAGAAGGAGCGGCGGCAGCTCGCCGTCGAACGGCTGATCGAACAGTTCGAGAAGACCGTGACGGAATCGCTGCACACGCTGGCCTCGGCCTCAGGCGAGCTGAACGCCACCGCGCAGTCGATGTCGTCGACCGCCGAGCAGGGCTCGTCCAAGGCCGCCTCGGTCGCAAGCCTCTCGGGCGATGCGTCCTCAAACGTTCAGACGGTTGCCGCCGCCACCGAGGAGCTCTCGGCCTCGATCAGCGAGATCAGCCGTCAGGTCGCCGAATCCTCCAGCATTGCCGGTGCCGCTTCGGCCGAAGCCGACCGCACCAATGCCGAGGTGCAGGCGCTGGCCGATGCCGCGCAGCGCATCGGCGACGTCGTCGCGCTGATCACCGGCATTGCCGAGCAGACCAATCTGCTCGCGCTCAACGCCACCATCGAGGCCGCACGCGCCGGCGAAGCCGGCCGCGGCTTTGCGGTGGTCGCATCCGAAGTGAAGAACCTCGCCACGCAGACCGCGAAGGCGACCGAGGAGATCACCGGCCAGGTTGCCGCGATCCAGGGCGCGACCCAATCCTCGGTGACCGCGATCCGGTCGATCGGCTCCACCATCCAGCGGGTCAACGAGATCGCAGCCGCGATCGCGGCGGCCGTCGAGCAGCAGGGCGCTGCGACGCGCGAGATCGCGCGCAACGTGCAGCAGGCTTCGCAAGGCACCAACGAGGTCTCGCGCCACATCTCCGGCGTCTCGCAAGCCGCCGGCCAGACCGGTGCTGCCGCCGGCGAGGTGCTGGATTCCGCAAAAATGCTGGCGCGCCTGTCGGATGATCTCAAGCGCGACGTCGACCGCTTCGTCGGAGATCTCCGGGCGGCGTAGATCGAGGATTCGTAGTCTCGTAGGGTGGGCAAAGCGTAGCGTGCCCACCACGTCTAGATGGTGGGCACGGCGCGAAGAGCGCGCCTTTGCCCACCCTACGAAACCGTCGCCGCAGTTCACTGCACCATCGCCGCAGCGATCTTCTCCGCCGTCATCAGCACCGGGAAATTGGTGTTGGCGCACGGCACCACCGGGAAGATCGAGGCGTCGACGACGCGCAGTCCCTGGATGCCCTTGACGCGGCCCTGGTTGTCGACCACCGCCATCGGATCGTCGGCCCGGCCCATGCGGCATGAGCAGGAGGCGTGCCAGACGCCGATGGTCGCCTTGCGCACGAAGGCTTCCAGCGCCTCGTCATCGTTCATCACCTGATCGAAGGTGAAGCCTTCGACCACGAAATTGTCGATCAGATAGTGACGCAGTGCCGCCGGCCCGTCCATCAGCGTTGCGGCGATCTTGGTCAGGATCCTGTTCTTGGTGTTGACCACGCCGATCTTGCGGACCTTGTCGGTGTAGGCGGCCGGGAACGGCTTGTCCGTCACCTTCTTCACGATGTCGCTCATCTGAATGGCCGCCATCTTGCGGAAGCCGTCCATCAGGCGATCGAGATCGCGCCGATCAGACAAGAGATTGAACTCGACGATCGGTTCGGCTGTGGGGTCACGCGAGGCAAGCTTGACCTGTCCGGTCTCCGAATAGGTCTTGTTGACGAAGGTCAGCAGCGAGCCGATCTGCTCGCCGACCGCATGCCAGGCGGATTTGCTGAGCAGGACAACGAACATGTCGCCCTTCGGTACGCCGGCGAGGCCCGACGAATAGCGCAGGCCGAGCTGCATGTGTCGCCTGGTGTGCTCGTTCATACGCGCGCCGCGGCGGACGAAGGACGACAGCGAGATCGAGGGATGGTCCATCAGGCGCTGGCCGACACCCGGCAAGCCCGTCAGCACGGGAATCCCCAAATCCTTGAGGTGGCCGACCGGGCCGATGCCGGCTCGCAAGAGATGCGCCGGCGAATGAATCGCGCCGCTGGAGAGAATGATCTCACGTCCGCGGAATTCCTGCTCCCGCCCGTCGACCACGGCCTTCACGCCGACGCATTGCGTGCCTGCGAACAGCAGCCCCCGCACTTGCGTGTTGGTGGAGATGGTGAGGTTGGCGCGCTGACGCGTGTCGCGATCGAGATAGCCCATCGCCGCCGAGACGCGTTGCTCGGCCTGGTTGGAATGCGTCACCGGGAAATAGCCGTCGACGAACTCGCCGTTCTGATCGGCCACGAATGGATGGCCGGCCTGCTGGAAGGCGTCGGCGAATGCTTGCGAATGCCGCGTCCAGTGCTCCCTCGGAATTCTGCGCACCGGAATGCGGCCGTCCTTGCCGTGATAAGGCCCGTCGAAATCGAGATCGCGCTCGACCTTCCTGAAGAAGGGCAGCACGTCGTTCCACGCCCAGCCCTCGGCGCCCCGCGCGTCCCACTCATCGTAATCGGTCGGCGCGCCGCGATTGGCCATCTGGCCGTTGATCGACGAGCCGCCGCCCAGCACGCGCGCCTGCTCGTACTTGCGCAAGGGCGGACGCGCTTCGTTCGGATTGTTGTGGCTGACGACCTGCGTCGTGACCTTGAGCTCGGTCCAGTGGAAGCGCGGGTCGAAATAGGCGGTGCCCGGATAGCTGTCCCTGATCTCGGCCGGCTCGTTGCCGGGTGGTGTGTCCTGTCCGGCCTCGCAGAGCAGGACCTTGTTGGCACTCTTCGCGGAGAGCCGGTGGGCCAGCACGGACCCCGCCGAGCCGCCGCCGACGATGATGTAGTCGTACACGATTGGCGCTTCCTTTTGTTCTTGCAGGAAGAAGCTAGCGTGGATTTATCGTGAGGTCACCTCACCGCAATCGTCGGTGCGCCATGAACGCCACGAATGGCCCGCGGCATGCGAGATAGGATCTCACGTCATGCTGCCCGGCATGAAGCAGCGGATCATGGCGCGGCCGTTGACGTAGTAGGGCCACACGAAGGTGCGACCGGCGCGGTTCGGCTCCTTGATCACGGCATCGTCGGGCACCGTGATCCACTCGCCGAGAAGGCGAACCCGGTAGTGTCCGTCCAGCGTGTCCCAGTCGACCTCATCCAGCGCGGTGCCGTCGGCGTCGGCGCAGCACGGACCTCCAGCTTTGCTTTTCAGGCTCTCGAACCAGCCCTTGAGCGGAGAATTCGCGTAGCGACCGTCGTCGCGGGCCTCCGCCGACAGGCCGATCATGGCGATAGCCGCCAGCAGAGGAATCATCCTGAAGGTCACGATCGCCATCTCGCCTCGCTCGATCCGCGCACGCGCGCAACAACGCAGGCGCAAGTCGCCTGCGATGTGTGTGATGTGATGCTGGCTGACGCTCGCCGGCCGCGGTTCCGGCCGGTTCAGCGAAACGATAACCGCGATCCCCAGCGTTTGATCCTATTTCCTGGATAGGGCCGGTCGTCATCGCGCAATTGCAGGTGGAGAGATCGGCCTCAGGCTGCAGGACTTCTCGGCCTGCGCGCCACAATTCCTTCTCCAAGTCCCTTGATTTGAATCAATGTGACATCGCCTTGCCGACCATTGTTAGCGTGGTGCCTGGGGGCTACTCACCTAGGAGGTCGCCGATGATGAAAATAATCGTGATCGGAACAGCCGCACTCGTTCTTGCCGCACCGTCGATTGCCAGCGCGCAAGCTCCGTCCCCTGCGACGTCAGAACGGCTCAACGCAGTGGACCGGAATACACTGATGGACATGCGGATCGATTTGACCAAGGCCGCATTGCAGCTGACCCCTGACCAGGAAAAGCTCTGGCCGCCTGTCGAGAGCGCCATTCGTGCCAGAGCGGAAGATCGGAGGGCCCGTGTTGCAAAAATCTCGGAAACAGTGGGTCGGCGGGCCGACCAGAATGCCGTCGAAACGATACGTAACCGTGATCCCATCGCCTTCCTGCAACGACGCTCGGAGGCATTGGCTCAACGATCAGCTGATTTGGATAAACTCGCCGAGGCGTGGCAGCCACTCTACAAGACCCTCAATCCCGAACAGAGGCAGCGCATGGGGGCCCTCGCGGTCCTTGTCCTTCACGACATGAGCGATGTCGTGGAGCGACGTCGTGCGCAGGCCGAGGATGAAGACTGAAGCAGGATGTTGATTCATACAAGCCGCGTGACGGTCTCAACCTGCGCGGCTAACCAACTTTAAGCCTGGGGATGTCCCCTTTTCCAAGGTCGACATCCCCAGGCCGCATGCGCGACCTGATCTAGGCAGCCGCCTGCGCCGAGAGAAGCTGCTTCAGCTTCGCCGCCGGCACGGCCGGGCTGAACAGCCAGCCCTGCATCTGGCTGCAGCCGAGCTGACGCAGCACCTCGCGCTGGGCTTCGGTCTCGACGCCTTCCGCCGTCGTCGCCATGTGGCGGGCGGCGGCCATGTGCACCACGGCCTGCACGATCGGCGAGGAATCCTCGGGCTCGCCGATGTCGCTGATGAAGCTGCGGTCGATCTTGATCTTGTCGAAGGGGAAGCGGTGCAGATAGCTCAGCGACGAATAGCCGGTGCCGAAATCGTCGAGCGCGATGCGCACGCCGAGCTCGCGCAGCTGCTGCAGGATCGTCAGCGCCTCCTCATCGTCGCGGATCAGCACGGTCTCGGTGATCTCGAGCTCGAGCCGTCCGGGAGCGAGACCTGAGTCCGCAAGCGCCGCAGCGACCTTGAGCGCCAGTGACCGCGACCGGAACTGCACCGGCGAGACGTTGACGGCGATGTGGATATTGCCCGGCCAGCTCGCGGCCTCATTGCAGGCCTGCTTCAGCACCCATTCGCCGATCTCGCCGATCAGGCCGGTGTCCTCCGCGACCGGAATGAAATCCGCCGGCGAGACCATGCCGCGCCCGGGATGGCGCCAGCGCAAAAGCGCCTCGCAGCCGGTGACGACATTGGCGGCGAGATCGACCAGCGGCTGGTAATGCACCTCGAACTCGCCGCGCGCGAGCGCCTGGCGCAGATCGAGCTCGAGCTGGCGCCGCTGCCGCGCCTTGGCGTCGTATTCGGGCACGAAGATGCGGAAGGTGCCGCGGCCTTCCGATTTCGCCGCGTACATCGCGAGATCGGCGCGCTTGAGCAGGTCGTCGAGATTGTCGCCGTGCTCCGGCGCGATCGCGACGCCGATGCTGGCGTCGGTCAAAACTTCCTGGCCCTTGCAGCTCACGGGCGCGCGCAACGCCGACAGGATCGTGTCCGCCAGCCTCGTCAACTCGGCTTGATCGTTGGTGCCGGCCTTGACGATGGCGAATTCGTCGCCCCCTAACCGCGCGACGAGATCGTTGCCGCTGACGCAGGCGCGCAGGCGGCTGGCGACCTGGCGCAGCAGCTCGTCGCCGACCTCGTGTCCCAGCGAATCGTTGACGCCCTTGAACTCGTCGACGTCGATATAGAGGATTGCGAACGGCCTGCCCTCGGCAAGCTCCGCGACGCGGCGCTCCAGATGGCTGCGCATCAGCACGCGGTTGGGCAGGTCGGTCAGCGCGTCGTAATGCGCCATATGTGCGATGCGTTCGTCGGCGCGGATGCGCTCGGTGACGTCGTCATGCGTGGCGAGCCAGCCGCCGGCGGCGCCGGGCTGATTCTTGATCTCGATCAGGCGGCCGCGACCCGTCTCGACGATCGTACTGTGGGTCTGCTCGACGCTGCCCAGGATGCCGTCGCAATAGGCATCGACGTCGCCGTCGAAGGAGCCGGTGTCATGGCGGTGCTGGATCACGTCGCGGAAATGGGCGCCGGGCTTCACGATGTCGGCCGAGAGGCCATACATCTCGATGTAGCGCCGGTTGCAGACGATCAGCCGCTCGTCCTGGTCGAACATCAGCAGGCCCTGCGTCATGGTGTTCATCGCGGTGTCGAGCCGCTGCTTCTCGACCGAGAGCCTGTGCGTCATCTGGCGGAAGATCAGGAACAGCGTCAGCACCAGCAGTCCGATCGACGTCACGGCGACGGCGACGAAGAATTTCGTCTGCGTGCGCCAGGTGGCGAGCGTCGCGTCCAGCGATTTGGTGGCGACCACGACCAGCGGCTCGCCGGTCAAAAGGCGCGAGGCGACGATGCGGTCCTTGCCGTCGATCGGGCTCGCGAGCTGCCTCGTGACGAAGGTGCGCTCGAACACCGCCATCTGCTCCGGCGTGCCCTGGCGAAAATTCTGCCCGATCATGACATCGACATGCGGGATGCGCGCGAGCAGCTGGCCGTTCTGGTGGTGCATCGCGATCGAGGATTCCTCGCCGAGCCCGGTCGAGGCAAAGAAGGATTCGAGCTGGTCGGGCGCAATCGCGCGCGTGACGATGCCGAGGAACTCGCCGCGCGGGCTGGAGACTCGCCGCGCGAACACGATGGCAGGGCCGTTGCCGAGCCGACCGGGAACGACCTCGATCTCTTCCTGCGCGATCGGATCGTTCTTGAGCCGCTTGAAATAGCCGCGGTCGGCGACCGAGACGTCGGCGACCGGCCAGCGCCGCGACGAATTGATCAGCACACCCTCGGAATCGAACACATTGGCGCCGGCGACGTCGGTCCAGCCGCTGGCCTTTGCGCGCAGCGCTTCGTGCACGGCGAGCGTGCTCATCTGGCTGCGGAACAGGTCGGCGGACTCGATGCCATGGCTCTCGAGCTCGGCGATGACGCTCTTCTGGAACACGGCGAAATCCGCGAACTCACGGTCGTAGTGCCGGGCGAGCAGCCGCACCGCGCTCTCGAGACTGTCGCGACCGCTCTCGATCGCATTCTGCCGGAAGCGGTCGACGGTGAGCGCGGTGCCGATGCCGGTCGCAAGCATCAGCACGAAGCCGCCGGCGATCAGCCATGTCAGCGGCGCCCCGCGCCAGCGGCGCAGCAGCGCACGCATCCGCGCGGTCCATCGGATCGATGTGCCCATCCAGCCCTCCCGTGGGATGCAAGATGCAGCAAAACCGACAAGACCCCGTTACCATGGAGGGTTAGGAAAAGATGAATCGGAGTGGAATCAGGGGGTTGGTTCCCTCGCAGTCCCGTAGGGTGGATTAGCGGAGCGTAATCCACCTCTTTAGTCTCGGCGGCGGCAGAAGTGGTGGGTTACGCTTGCGACTGCGCTTCGCGCAGCCGCCAGCTAGCCCACCCTGCGATCCCAGTCCCCTACCGCCTGATCTCCCACTCCAGCGCCTCCGCGTTCTCCTTGGCGAACATCTTGGGCACGTCGAAGGTCCCGGTCTTGAGGTCGTAGCGGCAGCGCCAGTTGGCTAGTCCCTTCACCGCGACGTTCTTCGGATGCTTGTCCATTTCGCCCGACAGCGAGATCAGCAGGTAGCGGTTGTTGGGCCAGTCGACGCCGAGCCAGCGATAGCCATCCTCCGTGCCTTTCATGAGATTGGCCGAGATGTGGTAGTCGAGCTTCATGTTCTTCGTGTCGGGCCGGCTGTGGAAGTAGGCCCAGGCGAGATCGCTGAGCGACTTCTTCGTCGCGTTCACGAAGGCGCCGTTCTCGACATGGTAGAGGAAGAGATCCTGCGAGCCCGAGCCGGTCTTCTGCATCCGCACCAGCCATTGCGAGTCGCTGGTGAAGCGGAAGCCGGCGCCATAGCCCTGCTCGGGCTTCAGCTCCGTCATCTGGTCGCCGCGCCGCGCCCAGACCTGCCATTTGACGCCGAAAAGGTCTTCACTGTCCTTCATGTACTGCTCGAGCTTGGTGGCGTCGTCGGGCGAGGTGAAGGCGAGGTCCTTATTGTCGGTGAGGACGTAGCCCGGCGGCGGGCCGGAGGCGGCGAGCGCGGGGAGGCGGCGAGCATCAGGGCGAGCGCCAGCCATGGCGCGGTTCGAAAGGATGAAGTCATGGAAAAATCCTTGAAAAATAGCCGCTGCGCGGCCTCGCTCATTTGACGCCGAAGGGGTCGCCGGTTCACCCGCGGCGGGCGGAAACGATGGCCGATCATCCCTTCGGGCGACTTGCTGCCGTAACCAAATCGGCGCAGGCTACGGTCATCGGCTGATTTGCCAGCAAGGATTCGACTTCTGATGATGACCGCAACCAAGGCCCTCATTGCGTTCTGCCTGCTCGCGGTGGTCGGCACCGTCCTTGTGATCGGTCCCGCCGAGCTGCGCCGCCTGTTGCCGGGCGGAGCGGGCACCGAGATCGCTGTCGCCGCCAAGCCCGAAGTCAAGGCGGAGACCAAGCTTGAGCCCAAAGCCGCAACCAAGGTCGAGCCGAAGCCCGAAGAACCGAAGCTCGCCGCTGCGCAGCCCGCGCCATCCCCGGCGCCGGCTGCAGCGCCGAAGCCGGCGGGGCCCGTGGCCGAAACCCAGAAGCAGGTCACGGCGGCGCTCGCCGATCTCGCGCCGGTCAAGCCGCAGCCCTCCGCGACCGACGCCGGGCCCCGGTTCGACGTCGCCCGTGTCGACGATCATGGCGAGGCGGCGGTGATCGCGGGCCAGGCCGCGCCGGGGTCAAAGGTCGAGCTGCTGCGCGACGGCCAGCCGCTTCATTCGGTCACCGCCGATGCGTCGGGCCAGTTCGTCATGACGCCGCCGCAGCTTCCCGCAGGCAGCTACGAGCTGACGCTGCGTTCCAAGGCGCCCGATGGCACCGTCACGCAGTCCAGCCGGACCATGCCGGTGACGATCGCGGAAATCGCGCCGCCGCCCGCGCGACCCGCGCCGGTTGCGAAGCAGGCCGAGAGGATGGACGACAAATCGGATGTTGTGGCCTCGCTGCCATCGGCCGCACCGCATTTGGCGTCAACGTCTTCCGCGGTTCGGCCCAGGATGATGGGCGCGACAAAGCCAAGAGCCATGGCGCGGGTGCCGGCGGCCACGACGGTCGCATCGGCCTCGCCGGCGGACGCCCTTAGCACCGCACCGACTGAAGCGGGCGGCAGCCGGGTGATCTCCCGCGGCGACAGCCTGTGGGCGCTCAGTCGGCTCGCCTATGGCGACGGTGCCCGCTACGCGGTGATCTTCAGGGCCAACCGCGACAAGATCCACAATCCGAACCTGATCTACCCCGGCCAGACGTTCGTGTTGCCGCAAAAGCCGTAGTGAGCGCGGTCCCCAGCGCTGCGACTATCGGAATTCTCTCTCCCGCGACGGTTTGATCGTCGCATGTCGGGAACCTTTGGTTCCCCTGCGCGTCATCGTGGTGAGACGCATTGCGTGCGTCGTGCGGGAGGGAGGGCCAGGACGTGGCCAAGTCAGCGCTCGGGTCTGCGATCATGTCGGGACGCATGGGGCTGGTGCTCGCTGGCGCGACCCTCCTGATTGCGGCAGTGCTGCTGCCGAATACGGCGCAGGCGCAGTTCGGGCTGCGCGGCGGTCCGCTCGGTGTTGCGCGGTTCGCGGTCGGTCACGTCATCGGTATGTCGCGCATGCGCCACGCCCGCATGACGGTGCGCGGTGGCCGCTACCGTTCCGCTGCGTTGCGATCCCAGGATCCGCGCGGCGCCGAGCGCGGGCAGCCTTCCAATCCTTACATCATCCGT
The DNA here is from genome assembly GCF_025200885.1 of Bradyrhizobium huanghuaihaiense. Classification (NCBI taxonomy): domain Bacteria; kingdom Pseudomonadati; phylum Pseudomonadota; class Alphaproteobacteria; order Hyphomicrobiales; family Nitrobacteraceae; genus Bradyrhizobium; species Bradyrhizobium huanghuaihaiense. Next base: position 509,143 of record NZ_CP104172.1, read on the forward strand.
GCGGCTCTCTCGGCGCAAGCCGCGCTCGCGGGCTGGCACGGCGGCCGCCGCCCGCAGGGCTGGTGGCGTCATCCCGACGGCAGCTATGGTTGGGCCGGCCCGGTGTTCTGGCCGTTCGCACAAGACGATCTCGCCAACGCGGTCATCTTCGCCGACACCACCGGCATCTCGCTTTACGGCTACGGCGACATCTATGCCGCGCTCTTCTCGCCCTATGCCGCCACCGAACTTGCCGCCTACACCGCCCCGCAAGGCAGGCGCGCGCGCAAGATTCCGTCGGCGCAGAACATCTGCGATGTCAGCGATCCCGCCGGCTTCCCCGCGGATCTCATGGCCGCCGCCGTGCACCCCAACGAATTGCAGCGCACCGCGCTCGACGAGCTCGTGAGCGCCTGGCAAGCTGCTCGTGACAGCATTCGTGCGACCTGCCCGACAGAGGTGCCGGCGACCGCAGCGGAGCGCCTCGGCCTGATGCGCGAGCGTCTCGCCGTCATGATCAAGGCGATGGACACGCTCGCGCCACCGCTCGCGAGATTCGAGGGGCTCCTCGACGAGCGCCAGAAGGCAAAGCTCGACGGGCTGGCCAAGGAGCGCCGCGCCGCGCTCGCAGCAGGTCAGCCCAGGGATGCGCAGGCCGCGAGCGCCTGCGATCCGAACAGCGATCCCCGCTATGACGAGAAGCTGCAGCGCCAGTATGAGCAGCTCGTGCAGCAGCAATGGCCCGTCGCGGATATGGCCACCACGCTTCGCCTCGACGAGATCGCGCGCGCCCGCCTCGACGTGCTCCAGGACACCACGCTGCGCACCATGGAGACGCTGAGCGCCTGTCCGACCAGGCCCGCCGAGACGCCGCAAGGCCGCCTCACCGAGGTGAAGGCACGGCTGGAGAGAATGCTGCAAGCAGTGAACGGCGTCGCTGATGCGCTCGACGATTTCGAGGCGGACTTGAGCGACGAGCAGAAGGCGGGCTTCGAGGCGATCGGGCCGAAGCGGGGGGCGTGATCACCCGCACGCCCAGTCGAACTTCATGTCCTTGAAGTCGAGCTGCGCGTTGCCGGTGCCGAAATTGTAGCCGCCGAAATATTCCTCGAACTCGATGTAGAACGGGCTCATCTCCGGCACCGCCTGGCAGGGCCGCATGGTGCCGCCGAGATGGTTGTGGGCGTGGTCCTTGCTCCAGTCGTGCAGACGGAAATTCTCGGTCGTCGGGACGCCGTCGACAAAGTAGTAGTAGGACTGATAGTCGCTCGGCGGGTTGCGTGGGATGTGCGGATCCTGCGGGGCCTTGCCGGCGTTGGGATCGGTCGCGCGCGGCATCAAGGCGATCCCGAGGGTCTCCGCCAGATCGGCCCGCGGAGGGCCGGCGAACATCTTCTGCGCGAAGGGCGCGGCGGTCTCGAAGAAAGCGCTGGCGCCGCCGACGTCGAGCCAGCGCGGCCGCTCCGCCGTCGCAAGCGCGAGCGGCGCGGGCGGCGTCGCAAGTGCGCCCTCGTATTCGGCTTTGGTCAGCAGCAGCGCAGCATATTCGTAGTCGAGGATGTCGGTCATGCGCGAGAGCCGCGGATGCGAGGTGCGCGCCAGCACGACATCGCGGATTTCGGGATCGTCAACCGCGCCGCCGTCATTGTGATCGGGCGGCGTCGCAAAGAACGACACCGCGACGATGTCCGCGCCATGCACGCGATAATCCTCCGGCAGCAGCAGCGTGAAACCGTGCATCAGCGGATAGCCGGTGACGGGATCGAGCGGCCATTGCTCGCTCGTGATCCCCGGCGGCAGCCCATAAACCCAGCCGTGGTCGCGCGCACGGTCGGCGGGACGGTCCAGCATCTGCAGATCATACGCACGCAAAGGCAGGGCAAACGCCACGGGTCGTCTCCATCCGAAGCCTGCCTCGCCGTTGAGGCGATGGTTAGTCGCGGGGAGGGGCGTTGGGGTTCGTGGAAGGGGGATGACGCCATTCTGCCGGTGTTTTGCCCGACGTGTCAAACCGCGTCGACGCCCGCGTAAGTCATTGATCGCACAGCCCCTGTCTACGGTGCATGGGGTTGTTTTCGACTCTTTGTTTGGTCGCGTAGCCCGGATGGAGCGAAGCGCAATCCGGGACCGCTGTCGCTTGTGGCACGACCCCGGATTTCGCTGCGCTCCATCCGGGCTACGATGTCGTCGCGACCGCTATCCTCGTCGCCGTGCCGCCGCGGCAGCCGCATCCACCACGTTCTCCACTTCCTCGCGCAAGGACAAGATCTCCATCGCCAGCACCGGGTGATTGAAGCCCTTGAGCTGGAGATCGTCGAGGGCGCGGGCCTCGACCCAGGGCTCGACCATGCCGTAGACGCGGCGGCTGACCACGATCTGGTTGGGCTTGGCCTCGCTGCAGAGGCGGGAGGCGAGGTTGGTGACGCTGCCGATCGCGGCATATTCCAGCCGCTGCTCGAAGCCGACCTGGCCGAGCGTGGCATAGCCGAGCGCGATGCCGATGCCGAACCCCAGGCTATGCCCGCGGTTGCGCCAGCGCTCGGTCAGCGGGCCGATGGTGTCGCGCATCTCCACCGCCATCTTCACCGCGCGCTGGGTGTGGTCCTCGAACTGGATCGGCGCGTTGAACAGGATCATCACGCCGTCGCCGGCATATTTGTCGAGCGTGCCCTCGTATTTGAAGATCAGCTTGCCGAGCGCGGCGTGATATTCGCGCAGCACATTCATCGCCTCTTCCGGCTCGGTCGCTTCCGTGAACGCGGTGAAGCCGCGCAGATCGCAGAACACCACGGTGACCTCGCGGCGCTGGCTGGTGAGCAGCCCCTCGGGGCTGTCGGAGGAGGCGATCAGCTGCGCCACCTGCGGCGCCAGGAAACGCTCGAGCTTGCGGATGCGCTCGATCTCGCCGAGCTGGGTCCTGACGCGCTCCTCCAGCGACTTGTTCCAGTCCTTGAGCTGCTCGGTCTGCACGCGCAGCTTGTCGGCCTGGGCGCGCACGGTCTCGTGCGCCGCTTCCAGCGCGTGGCTCTTGTGATCGACCTCGGTGAACAGCCGCGCGTTGCGCATCGCCAGCACCGCCTGGTTGGCGAAGGTGCGCATCAATCCGATGAGGCTGCCGGCGAACTCGCCACCGGCACGGCGCAGCACCACCAGCGCGCCGAGCGTGCCCTGCTGGTCGACCAGCGGCACCACCAGCACTGAGTGGAAGCCGGCCGCGATCGCGGCATCGCGCAGCGGCTGCCCGGCCGCCTGCTCGAGATCGGCAAGCGCGATCGGCTCGCCGCTTCTGGCGGCATCGCTCAGGATGTTCTCGCCTTCGTCGATGGTGACATGGGCGCCCTCGGCCGATCTGTCGATGCCGCCCGCTTCCACCAGGTTGAAGCGGCGCGTCTCGGCGTCGTAGCCGTAGATCAGCACCGCATCGGCGTGGGTGATCTCGATCGCGCGCGCGGCGATGGTCGGCAGCACGGCGTTGAGATCGAGCGAGGAGGAAACCGCGCGGCCGACCTCTTCCAGCACCTTGAGCTCGTGGTTCGACTGCGCGAGGTCGCGGGTGCGCTCCTCGACCTTGGTCTCCAGGTTCGAATAGGTCTCCTGGAGCTGCGTGGCCATGCGGTTGAACTGGCCGGCGAGGTCTTCCAGCTCGTCGGAGGTGTGCACGTCGATGCGATGGCTGAAATCGCCTTCGCCGAGCTTGTGCGCACCGTCGCGCAATGCGGTGATCGGGATGATCATGCGGCGGGCGAGCAGCGTGCCGGCGAGGATTGCGACCATCAGGCCCATGCCGATCAGAAGCGCGATGCGCACCAGCTGGTCGCGGATCGGCGTCAGGGCCTGCGTGGTCGGCTGCTCGAACATCACGTTCCAGCCGAGCTTTGGCACGGTGCTCGCAGCCGACAGCACCTCATGACCGTTGAAGTCGGTGCCCGACGTCTCGGGCGCGCCGCCGGGCGAAATCGCGGCCGCCACCTGCGGCAGCTTCGACAAATCCTTGCCGACATCGGGACCTCTGGCGGACGTCGCCAGCACGCGGCCGCGCGGGTCGACCACATAGGCGAAGGCGGCCTTGCCGACCTGGGCGTCGGACAGGAAGTCGGAGAGGAAGCCGAGGTCGATCTCGGCGACCGTGACGCCGGCGTTGAAACCGGAATGCGCCACCGAGATCGACATGAAGGGCGTCCGGTCGGAGAACCAGGCCGGTGCGTAGCTGACGCCGCGCGCGACCGTGTCGGTGAAGCGCATGTCGCGGGAGAGGTCGGCATTGCCGCCGGTCGTGGTCGACTGCCGCGAGACGCGCAGCACCTCGCGGCCGTCGCCGTTGAGCTGAAACAGCTGGTTGACGACTGAGACCTGGTGCAGCAGCTGGGCGTAATCGGCGCGGCGCTTCTCGAGCGTGTCCTGGCTCGCCCGCGTCACCCAGCTGATCTGGCGCTCGAGCTCGGAGATCGACTGTTCGATCCGCCGGGCGGCGGCCTGCGTCTTGTCCTCCAGCCCGCCGGTCAGTTGCGTCTTGGTGGCGCGATAGGAGATCCAGGTCTCCATCGCGCCGTTGACGGCCAGCACGAACACGACGAGGCCGACGAGGGAGACGACGTATTTGGCGAACAGGCCCTCGCGCAGAAACCGTGTCTTGTCGTTCGCCCCAGCCATCCGGATCCTCTTGCGCCATCGACGCTGGCGCTACGGGCCGTGCAGCCCAATTGCCCCTTCTACCACAATTTGGGCCACCGGACGGGTGGACCGCCGGTGTGGTTACCCGTTGCGGATGCCGGGAGGGGCCGAAGAGTGATGAATTGTCGCAGCCTCATCCGAAGCAGCGCACGGGAAGCCGATGTAGGGGGATTGGCGTGCAATCATCGATTGAAGAGCTGCCGTAGCACGTCGTTCATCGGCTGGCTGTCCTGCTGCGCCGCCGGCGGGTCGTCCTGGGCGGGGGACGCGTGTGGCGCCGGGGTCGACGGCGTTGCCGGCAGGCTGCGGCTGCGGCCGGTGCCTGTCGCGGTGCTAGTGCCTGGTCCCGCACCACTGGACAGCCCCTGCTGGATCAGATTGCCGATCGCCTCGCCGAGAGGACCGCCGAGCAGGTTGTTCTGTCCCGGTTGCTGGGCCTGCGGATTCGCATTGCCGGTTGCATTGCCGCCGCCCGGCGCGGTGGCTCCGCCGAGACCCAGGCTTCCCAAAATATTGCCGAGCCCCGCGCCGTCAGGCCCGAACAGGCCCTTGCCCATCTCGCGCAGCTTGGCATAGGCAGCGTCCGGATTGTCGAGCATGCCGGCCATGTCGGGGTAGATCTTCGGCTGCGACCAGCTGCCCTGGATCATCACGGGGATGCCGAACCCGACCGGGTCGGAGGTGCGGCCCTGGCCTTCGGTCGTCATCACCAGCTTGGGCTCGACGCGAAAGCCCATCATCTTGGTGTCGAGCGCGATGGTGCCGGCGCCGGTCACCCGCACCAGCGGCCCGATCAGGTTGAGATCGGTCGTCACCGCCTGCCCCTTGTCGATGCGGAAGGAGGCCGAGAGCTGCGACAGATCCGTGCTCTGCTCCTGGCTGGAGTCCTGGTTTCCTTGCCAACCCGAAAGCGTTCCGGTCGTCAGCGAGCGGATCATCTGCGCGACATTGATGCCGCGGATGGCGCCGTCCTGGAAATTGACGAAGGCCGTGCCCTGCATGTTCGCCATCAGCGCGCGCTGACTGGTGCCGGCGCTGCGCAGGGCGAGCTTGGCCTGCAGCTTGCCGTCGATCCGGTCGAATTCGGCGAGCCCCTGCAGCAGCGGCAGCGCGCGCACGCCGACGAGGTCGGAATGCATGGCAAAGCTCGGCGCGCCGGTGGTCGCATCCAGGATCACCTCGCCCGAGACCTGGCCGCCATAGGCACCGAGATTGGCGGTGCCGGCCTTCAGCACGCCGCCGGCGAGCTTTGCGTCGAGCGCCAGCGGCGCAAGGCGCGCATCGCCGATCACGGCCTCGTTCGCCGAGATCCTCACTTGCGCATCGACGTAATTGAGCCCGGACACGTCGATCGGCGCATTGCTCCAGGGCTGTCCCGCTGCACCATCGGGCGTTTTCGCCAGGGGGATCGCGAGCCGCTGGAAATCGAGATCGACCTTGACCAGCGGCTTGCTCGCGATGTCGACCGAAGCCCAGCCGTTGAAGGCGCCGTCGCCGAGCCGGCCGCTCACGCCGTTGATCATCACGACATCGCCATTCAGCCGCATCTCGGCATGACCGGTGAGCTGGGACTTCAGCACGTCAGGCATGTCGATGGCGAAATCCACCGGAACGGTCGGCCGCTCGGCCGGCGGCGTCGGCGCCGTCGCCTTGATGTCGAACTTGGTCGGGTGATCGCCGACCCGCGCAGTGCCGGTGATGTCAACCTTGCGGTCGCGGCCGACGACGGCGTCGGCGTTGATGGCGCTGATGCGGCCCTCGACGCGGTCGCGCAGGCGCGCGAATGCGACCTCGCCGTCGATGAGCTTGACGCGGTCGATGGTCGCCCCGGCCGTGTCGAGCGCGATCGGCTTCGACGCGGCGCCGGCGTTCGGCAGGCGCTCGCGCAGCAGCGGCTGGTAGAGCACGGGATGGGTGACGACGAGCTCGCTGATCCTGGGGGTGCCCGACCACACGCTGGAGAGCGACATGTCGGCCTGCACGCTGTCGACCGTCAGACGCGTGATGCCGCTGCGGTCCTTGGGGTCCTGGAGCGTCAGGTCGTTCAGCGTGACGTTCAGCGTCGGCCACAGGCTGATCTTCGTGGTGCCGTCGATCGACAGGCGATAGCCCGTCGCGCTCTCGACGCGCGCGGCGATCGTCGAGGTCAGGAAGCCCGAGGGGATTCCGACCACGAGCAGAAGCGCGATCACGATGATGATAGCGGCGACCGCGGCGCCGGCGAATTTCACTGCTCTCATGTCGACTTTCCAACGACGGACGAACGGCGCCGAACCCGGCCGCTCACCCGTCCCTTGCGCGTGAGTTTATCCCCGGACGGGAAGCCGCTCCAAGCGGTCAAAAATAGTCAGGGGGTGCTGCAAAGTTATGTGACTTATGACACACTTCTCCGGTGCGGTTTTACGCGATCCTGAAGTTGATGGTTCCAAGCGATTTGCCGGTGACGTTGACAAGCAAATTCACAAGGACGTTCAAATGAGCAAACAGGCCGAATTTGCGGTCATCCTGAAGATGAACCCGATGTTCGCCGATCTCGGCGCGGACGAGCTCCAGCGGCTGTCCAATCTCTGCCACACCCAGCATCTGGCGAACGGCGAGGTGCTGTTCCAGAAGGGCGATGCCGGGGATGCGCTGTTCGGGGTGCGCCGCGGCCAGGTCCGCATCGAGACCGGCGCCTCCGACGGCAGCCGGCTGACGCTGAATTTCATGGGGCCCGGCGATCTGTTCGGCGAGGTCGCGGTGCTGGACGGCCAGGACCGTACGGCGGACGCGACCGCAGGCGAAGCCAGCGAATTGTTCGTGCTGCGGCGCGAAGACTTCCTCGGCTTCCTCGAGCGCGAGCCCAAGGTCGCGATCAAGATCATCGCGCTGCTTTGCCAGCGCATCCGCTGGCAGAGCGAGCGCATGGAAGAGTCCATGCTGCAGCCGCTGCCGGTGCGCCTGGCGCGGCGGCTCTGCGCGCTCGCCGCCGATTTCGGCTCGGAGGTGCACATCTCGCAGGAACAGCTCGGCGTCTTCGTCGGCGCCGCCCGCGAGAGCGTCAACCGCCAGCTCCAGGCCTGGCGCAAGGAAGCGATCCTCGATCTCCAGCGCGGCCGGATATTGCTGCGGAACATGACCAAGCTGACCGCGATCGCGCGGAACGAGTAAGGGGGCTAGGTGCGCTCCTCGCGACCGTGCCAGAGCCGCGTGATGAGAATATCGCCGGACTCCGCAACAATGACGTATCGCACGATGTAACCGGCTGAACCGAACCGGATAACAATCTGGCGGATGCCGTTCTCTTCCGTTGGTTTGCCAAGGGAGGGAAACTCCGACAGCCGATCGATGGCTGTCCAGATCAATCGCAAGGCACGTGTCGCGGCTTCGGGATTGACTGCGTCAAGGAAGCTTCGCAGCCGCTCAATATCCTCCAGAGCGGCAGGCGAAAGCAGGATCATTTGATCTTGCGTGGTTGTGGGCGAGGCAGCTCGTTGGCTGAACCCCAGCTTGCCACCCATGCTTTGACGTCGTCGAGGGGAACGGCAAGTCCGGTGCGCTTGAATTCCTCATAGCGATCGCGATCCTCTGCGAGATCCGGACCTGAAAGGTCGATGACCGAATCCAGCAGCGCGACGGCCTCGGCGAGCACCGTTGCAACATCCTTGCCGCGCTCAGAGGCGATCTCCCTGAGACGGGCATCAGTGTCAGCGTCGATTTCAAGCGTGCGGCTTACGAGGTTCATCTTCAAAAGATAACACTTCACCTGCGCATGTCGAGCCCGCGATCGCGGAGAAATATCTACTCCGCCGCAGGGTGCACGAGGTTCTTCGGCGCGGGCCCCGCTTCCTTAGGCGCCGCCCCGTGATGCTCGGCGGTCTCCGCATCCTCGCTGTGCACGATCAGGCGCTTGCCAAAACGCCAGATCAGGGCGCCGAGATCGTCCATCACCATGAACATCGCGGGCACGAACACCAGCGACAGGATGGTCGAGAAGAGCAGGCCGCCGATCACCGCGAGCGCCATCGGCGAGCGGAATTCGCCGCCGGCGCCGACCGCGAGCGCGCTCGGCATCATGCCCGCGGCCATGGCGATCGTGGTCATCACGATCGGGCGGGCACGCTTCATGCCGGCGTCGATCATGGCCTCCTCGCGCGGCTTGCCGTCGCGGATCGCTTCGATCGCGAACTCCACCAGCATGATCGCGTTCTTGGTGACGATGCCCATCAGCATCAGGATGCCGATCCACACCGGCGTCGTGAGCTGCTTGCCGGTGATGAGCAGGGCGGCGATGGCGCCGCCGATCGAGAGCGGCAGCGAGAACAGGATGGTGATCGGCTGCAGGAAGGTGCCGAACAGCAGCACCAGCACGGCATAGACCATCATCAGACCCGCCGTGATCGCGGTGGCGAAGCCGTCGGACAGCTCGTTCAGGCTTTCGGCATCGCCCGAGGGTGAGACCTTCACGCTCTTCGGCAAGGTCTTCATGACGGGCAGGTCGTAGATCTTCTTGGTGGCGTCGCCGAGCGCGGCGGAGCCGACGAGGTCGGCCGCGACCGTAGCCTGCCGCTCGCGGTCGTAGCGGTTGATGCTGGTCGGACCCTGGTCGAGCTTGACGTCGGCGATGACCGAGAGCGGCACGCCGCCCTTCTCGCCGCGCTCGCCGAGCGGCACGCGCAATTGCTCGAGCGTCTTCAGATTGCCGCGCGCGGCGTCCTCGAGCTGGACCCGGATCGGCACCAGGCGGTCGCCGACGTCGAATTTCGCGAGCGCCGGCCCGACGTCGCCGATGGTGGCGACGCGGATGGTCTGCGACAGGCTTTCGGTGGAGACGCCGAGGCGGGCGGCGAGATCGGCGCGCGGCTCGATGCGCAGCTCGGGCCGCTCCAGCGTGGTTTCCGAGATCACGTTGGAGATGGTCGGAATCCGCTTCATCTGCGTCGCGAGCTCGCTGGCGACGTTGTTGACGATGTTGGCGTCGACGCCGGTCACGACCAGCGAGATCGCGCGCAGGCCGTTCTCGTCGAGGAACCAGAAACGGATGTCCGGAATGTTCTCCAGCTCCTGGCTGATCGAGAATTCCAGCTCGCGCTGGGTGATGTCGCGATCGGCCTTGGGCGTGTAATTGATGATCAGGGCGGCGCGCCGGACTTCCTGGGTGCCGGGTGGAACGCGGCCGCCGTCGACGAAGATGCTCTTCACCTCGGGCCGCTTGCGCAGCCGCGCGACGATGTCCTCGGTGACCTTCTCGGTGTAGGCGAGCTGGGTGCCGGGCGGCAGCTCGAGCGCCAGCAGCGAGCGTGCGCTGTCCTGCGCCGGCAGGAAGCCCTGCGGCAGCAGCGTGATGCTCCAGATCGAGGCGGCGAAGATGCCGAAGCCGATCAGCACCGTGATGAAATAGTGCTTCACCGACCAGGCAACGATCCCATGATAGGACCGCAAGATGCGGCCGGGCGGCGGCTCCTCGTGATGGCCATGCTTGAGGAAGTAGGCGGCCAGCACCGGCGTGACGAAGCGCGCGGCGAGCAGCGAGAAGAATACCTGCACCGAGACGGTGATGCCGAACTGCTTGAAGAACTGCCCGGCGATGCCCGACATGAAGCTTGCGGGCGCGAAGATCGCGATGATCGTGAGCGAGATCGCGATCACCGCGAGGCCGATCTCGTCGGCTGCTTCCAGCGCGGCACGGTAGGGCGATTTGCCCATGTTCATGTGCCGGACGATGTTCTCGATCTCGACGATGGCGTCGTCGACGAGAATACCCGTCGACAGCGTGATGGCGAGGAAGCTGACGAGGTTCAGCGAGAAGCCGAGCAGGTCCATCGCCCAGAACGCCGGGAAGATCGACAGCGGCAGCGAGATCGCGGCGATGATGGTGGCGCGCAGGTCGCGCAGGAACAGCAGCACGATGACGACGGCGAGGATGGCGCCCTCGAACAGGGTCGAGATCGCCGCTTCGTAATTGCCGTTGGTGTATTCGACCGAGGTGTCGATCAGCTTGAGGTCGACGTCGGGATAGGCGGCCTTGAGCGCGTCGATGCGCTTCTGCACGGCGGCGGCGACCTTCACGTCGCTGGCGCCCTTGGAGCGCTTGATGCCGAGCGCGACCACCGGCTCGCCGTTGAAGCGGGCGAAGGTGCGGCGGTCGGCGATGGTGTCGGTGACGGTGCCGAGATCGTCCAGCCGCACCTCGCCGCCGCCGAACAGCGGAACCATGGTGCCGGCGAGATCGCCCAGCGTCTTGGCGCCGGCGAGCGTGCGGATCGCCTGGTCGTTCTTGCCGATCTCGGCGCGGCCGCCGGCGACGTCGACATTGGTGCCGCGCAGGCTCTGGCTGACATTGACCGCGGTCAGTCCCATCGCCTGCAGGCGGTCGGGATCGAGCGAGACCAGGATTTCGCGCTCGACACCGCCGATGCGCTCGACCTGGGCGACGCCGCGCACGCCCTGCAGCGCGCGCTTGACCACGTCGTCGACGAAATAGGACAGCTGCTCCGGCGTCTTGCCGGGCGAGATCGCGGCATAGGTGACGATCGGCAGGCCGATGACGTCGACGCGCTGGATCAGCGGCTCGGTGACGTTCTGCGGCAGGTTCGAGCGCACGCGCGTCACCGCGTCCTTGACGTCGTTGAGCGCGCGGTCGGTGTTTGTCTCCAGCGCGAACTGGATGGTGGTCACCGACAGACCGTCGGTGATCGACGAGGTGATGTGCCTGACGCCCTCGACGCCGGAGACGGCGTCTTCAACCGTCTTGGTGACCTGGGATTCAAGCTCGGCGGGCGCCGCGCCGAATTGCGACACCGCGACCGAGATCACGGGGATGTCGGCCGAGGGCAGCCGCGTCACCGCGAGCTTCACGAAGGAGGTCCAGCCGAGCACCAGAAGGATGATCGAAAAGACGACCGAGGGCAGCGGGTGACGGATCGACCATGCCGAAATATTGAGAGCCATCAGCGTACCCGCGTGCGATCGAGTTCATCGGCGAACATGGTCTTGATCTGGTCGCCGTCATGGAGCGAAGAGCCGGCGTCGGCCACGACGATTTCGCCGACCTCGAGCCCTTCCAGGATTTCGGTCGCGGTATCGGACGACAGTCCGACCCGCACCTTGCGCGTCTCGACCGTGTTGCCTTTGACGACCTGCACGGTGAGATGGTCGATCGCGGTCTTGGGGACCGCGACGCCGCAGCTTCGCTTGGCGTCGATCGAGGCTCGGGCGAACACGCCGACCTTCAGCGAGGGATTGTTGGTGACGCTGATGCGGACGCGGCCGAGCTGCGTGGTGCGGTCGATCTCGGGCGCGACCAGCCGCACCCGTCCGATCAGATCGGGCGCGTCGTCGCGGCTGATGCGCACGGTCGCGCCGGGGCTGAGCTTGGGCATGTGGACCGCCGGAACCTGAGCGTCGAGCTCGATCTCGTTGTTGACGGCGATGCGGAACATCGGGCCGGCCTGCGGGGACGCGGGCGCGCCGACGATGGTGCGGACCTCGGTGACGAGACCCGGCGCAGGTGCCTTCAGCGAGATCGGGCCTTGCGGGCCCGGCCGCTGCGGCTGGCCCGGAATCTGCGGCGGCGCGGTCAGGCGCGCCAGCTCCTGGTTGTCGGTGACCAGAGTACCTTCAGTGACGAAGAGGTCGGTGACCCTGGAGCCTTCCTGGTCGGCGACGACCACGGCTTCGCGGCGCGGCACGAAGAAGCCGGTCACCCGCACGAGGTCGGAGAAGCAGGCATTGGTCGACTTCGTCACGATGACGAGCGCCGTGCTCGGCGTCTCCTTCGCCTCGGGGCGGCGCCGATGCTCGAACAGATAATAGCCGACGCCGAGGGCCACGACGAAGGCCACGGTTCCGGCTGGCTTGAGATATTCGGAAAGGTTCATCGCCGGATCATCCTGGCCTGGCTCACGGCCGTCCGCACGAGGCCCATGAAGAGCATTTCCCTGAAATAAAGCGGCGTCCCGCAAGGCTGCGGGACGCGCTTTGGAAGCGAGACTTTACACCACATCACGACGGGTCACTGCAAAGGATTACGTCGTGCTTACTTCGAGGCCGTGGTCTTGTTTTCCATGTTGACCACCTGCACGCGGCGGTTGACCTCGGCCATGGGCTGGCTCGGGTCCTTCAGCTTGCTCTTGCCGTAGCCGACGGTGACGAGGTCGGTCGCCGAGATGCTGTACTTCTCGACGAGGTAGCGCTTGATCGAATCCGCGCGGCGCTCCGACAGGTCCTGGTTGTAGCCCTCGCCGCCGGCGGCGTCGGTGTGGCCGGCGACTACGAAGGTCGAGCCCTTCAGGTCGGGGCTGGTCAGCGCGCGGCCGAGCGCCTGCACGGAAGCAAGCGACTTGGCGCTGATATTGGCGGAGTTGTAGTCGAAGGTGATTTCGAGATCGATGTTCGGCTTGTCCTTGGCGACGGACGCGATCTCCTCGCGCTCGGTCGACGACAGCGAGCGCGTCGAGCGGCCGCGCACGGACTGGATCAGCTTGGTCTCGGCCGCATTAGGCGCGGGATCGGCCTGCGGCGCGCCGATCGAGAGGCCGCGGGTCAGCGGCTTCTTCGCCGGCGGCGCCAGCGCGCGAAGGATCTCGTCCTCGGTGACGTTCTTGCTGTTGCCGTCGTCGCCGGCGAATGCGGGGGCGGCCGGCAGCGACAGTGCCGCGCCGATAGCCATGATGGACAGGATTGCGGTCAGTCCCTTTGCAGCCAATCTCATAGCTAGTCCCTCCTGCGCAGCCGTGCCCGCGCGGTTCCAAAATTTCTGCAATAGGCCCCCCGGGAAAGGCCGCCTGCGGCATCCGAGCGTTAGTCTTCCGTGGGCCGCCAAGGGTTCGAGGCGTCGGCGGCCTCAACCCAAAAAAATACTAGCGGACTCCGTAGCTTGCGAATTCCTGAACGATGTTCGGATCCATCGCCTTGGCGTTGGCAATGTCCAGCGCGCCTTCCTGGGCGGAGCCGTTACGCTGCTTGGCGAGGCCGCGGCCGTAGAGCGAGGAGGTCAGCCGCGGATTGATCCTCAGGGCCGCATCGAAATCGGCGATCGCATTCTTGACTGCGCCCGACTTCAGATTGACGAGCCCGCGGCTGTCCAGCGCATCGACGAAGTTCGGCCGCAGCCGCAACGCCTCGTTGCAATCCTTCAGCGCGCCCTGGAGGTCGCCGATCACGGTGCGGGTCCAGCAGCGGTTGTTCAGCGCCTCGACGTCCTTCGAATTGATCCGGAGCGTGTCGTCGAAATCCTTGATGGCGAGGTTGTAGGCGCCCTTGCTGGCATAGACCTGGCCGCGCCGGTACAGCGCGTTCACGTCGTCGGGATTGGCCGCGATCTTGGCCGTCAGGCCCTTGATGGTGGGATCTTCCGCCAGGACGGCCGCGCTCGGCCCGCCATCCGCGTTCGGCGCGGGTGCGGGCGCGGGATCGGCGGGTTTCGCCGGCGGTGGCGGCGGGGGCAGGGCGGCCTCGACCTGCGGCTTCGGCGACGGAGCCGGTGCGGGCGGCGGGGGCGGAGGGGCAGGCGCAGCAACATTGTCAGCCGGCTTCGAGGGCGCGGGCGGCGCCGGCGGTGACGGCGGCGCGGGTGGTGCCGGCGGTGGGTTGTTGGCGACGACGGGCGGCGCAGGCGGCGGGGGCGCCGTCGTGGTTGTCGTCGGGCGCGAGCCGGCGGCGCCCGGAATGAAGGAGAAATCCTCGGCCAGCGAAGAGGAGATCCACGGCACCTGCTCGCCGCGCGAGGCGCGGGTGACGCCCATCTTGGTGCGGTTCAGCGTCTCCTCGGCCATCAGGTCGGGGACGCGGATTTCCTTCAGCAGTTCCTGCACGAACAGGCTGTGCTCGCCGCCGGCGTCCGAGACCACCGAGGCCAGCGCCGCCGAATACATCACCAACGTGCCGTTCGGCGCGATGACGGGCGTGAGGCCCGCCGAGAAGCTGCGGAACCGGCGCTCGAACGGGTTGCGCCTGGAGGCATCGATCAGCGCGATCTTGACGCCGGCGCCGCGCGTGTTGAGCTCGCCGAGCACGGTCTCGAGGCTGAACCCGTCGCGGCGCACGTCGGATTCGGTCCAGATCTGCGCATCGACCGGTAGCATGTAGCTCTGGCGTGCCGACTGGATGCCGAAGCCGCTGAAGAACACCAGCGCCACCGAGCCCGGCTTGATCTTGCCATAGAGCTTGTCGAAGGCGCGGCGCATGCCGTCGCCGGTCAGGTTCTCGCCGATCTCGACCGAGAAGCCGTCGCGCTTGAGCTCATCGGCCATGTCGCGCGCATCGTTGAGCGGTTCCTTCAGCGGAGCATCCGCATCCGGATATTTGGCGTTGCCGATGACCAGCGCATAGCGGTCGCCGGCCGCCAGCGATGGCGCAGTCGGGACGAGCGAAACGAGCAACGGGAGAAGGAAAAGAAAGCGAATTTTCATAATCAGCGCGGTCCAGCCAAAAAGGCGCCGTTCCAGCTTGCGCCGCGGCGACCTTAACTTACGCTCTATGCATTATCAAACCGGGGGGAGGGGGCGTCAACCTCTTGGAGATTCGGCATTATCGCGGCGATTGACCGCAACGCAGGGGTGCGCGGGTAGCGGAATGAACGGGCTGTCATGTTTGGTTCGCCCCGACCTTGTTGGGCATGGCAGCGGCCATGTTTGCGGCAGTCATGTTAGGAGACTCATGGCGACGAAAATGTGATTGGTCTCACATTGCAGGCCCGGTCGTAGCAAGCCCCGGCTGTTTGACCTTTGCGGCGGACGATGGCTTGGTACGTCCGCTCGTTCAGCTTCCCTCACAAAAAAGCAAAGCCAAGAGCCATGGGAAACGTCTACGAAATCTACGCCCTGCGCTATGCGACGATGTCGCCGCGCACCCCCAGCATGAACTTCCTGGCGCCCGATCCGCATGACAGCGCGGCGCAGGATCTCGACTATTTCGTCTGGCTGATCCGCGGTGGAGGGCGCGACATCCTGGTCGATACCGGCTTCAATGCCGAGGAGGCGAGCGCGCGGGCGCGCAAGCTGACGCTCAATCCGGTCGATGCGCTGGAGCGCTTTGGTGTTGCGGCTTCGAGCATCCGCGACGTCATCGTGACGCATCTGCATTACGACCATGCCGGCAATCTCGACCGCTTTCCGAACGCGCGCTTCCATCTTCAGGAGCGCGAGATGGCTTACGCGACGGGACGCTGCATGTGCAACGGACTGCTGCGACATCCGTTCTCGGTCGAGCACGTCACGCAGATGGTGCGCCATGTCTATGGCGAGCGCGTCACGTTTTATTCTGGCGACGGCGAGGTCGCGCCCGGCGTCACCGTGCACCGGGTCGGCGGCCATTCCGACGGCTTGCAGGTGGTGAAGGTCGAGACCGCGCGCGGGCCCGTGGTTCTGGCATCCGATGCCGCGCACTACTACGCCAATCTCCAGCGCAAGAGCCCATTCCCGATCGTCTACAATGTCGGTGACATGGCGCAAGGCTGGGAGACGATCGAACGCCTCGCCGGCCACCCCGACCGCTACATTCCCGGCCACGATCCGATCGTGACGGAAATCTATCCGCGCGCCAGCGACAAGGTCGATGCGTGGGCGCTGCATTTGCCGCCGACGCGCTCGTTTGCGAAGTGACGGCGTAGTCGTCATTCCGGGGCGCGCGCAGCGCGAACCCGGAATCCAGAAGTTGTCGCGCGAGATTCCGGGTTCGCCGCTGTCGCGGCGCCCCGGAATGACAGCACCAGCTAATACTCGGCCGCTTCACCGCTCAAGCGTGGCGAGATAGGCGGCAAGTGGCAAAAAGTCCGCCTCGTTGAGCGTTTTGACCACATCGATCATCGGCTTGCTCTCCGGCCCAGCGCGGAAGCCGTGCCGGTATTCGTAGAGCTGGCGGAAAACGTAGGTCGGCGAGCGCCCGGCGATGCCCGGCACGACGTCGGTGCCGGTCAGCTTCTCGCCATGGCAGCCGGCGCAGGCGATCTCCGGCTTCGCGACCAGCCCACGACCGGCAGCGACGCTACCGGGCGGCACGTAGGCGGTAAAGCGGACGCGCGCGTCGCGGTTGACGAAGCGGCCGACGTCCGCCGGTGTCTCGATGATGCGCATGCCGATCAGCTCGCGTTCATCGCCTTTGGTGACGAAGAACCAGCCGGCGACCGTCGGTTTCGGCACGGTCTCGGTCTCCACCACATCAACCAACTTCTTTGGCTTGATGGCGGCAAAATATTCAGCCGCCGCCTTGATCTCATCGTCGTTCGCTGCCTTCGCGAGCGAGATCATCCATGCTTGCGGAATGCGGTCGGGTCGTGCTGTCGCGCGTTTGCCGCTCCTGTAGTCTTGCATCTGTCGAATGAAATAGGCCACCGGCAGGCCGGCGATGTCGGCGTTCTCCGGACCACCCGTTCCAGAGGCGCGATGGCAGAAGCCGCAGGCGTAGACGTCAGGCGCGCGGCCGCTCGCCACCACCGTCGGCATCGCCGGATGGTCACCCGGGTGCCAATCCGGTGCAAGGAAGCGATCGCGCGTTTGTGGAGCCGTATAGCTCACCGTGCTGTCGGGAACGTGGCGAGGTTGGCCGTCATCGGACGGCGGCTTGAAGTCAGGCGGATTGTAAGTGTAGGCCCAGAACGGCGGCTTATCGGTGGTCTGCGCTTGCGCGCCCGCCGCAGATACGAAAATCATGGGCAGTGCAACTAACGCCTGAAAAGTCGCTCCCAACCGTGCCATGTTCGCCTCCGGCTTTCGGGCAGCGAAGAGAAACAGACTAGCCTTGAATCCGCGCGGGAACAATTGGCTTGCTTGTTATTGAGGCCGGTCGTCCTGAGGCCCGCTTCGGGCCATAAGCTGAACATGCGAAATACCGATGATCTACGGGAGCGTGTTCTTCGGGCCGCAGATAACAGGAGATCAGATGACGCACTACATTATCTACTTCAACCAGCAATGGGTCGGTGATCACTCCAAAGAGTGGTTTCAGTCCCGTGGGCCATTGGTCAGGGCAGTCGTAGCGGAGATGAAGGAGGCGGGCGTGCTCATCTTCGCCGCGGGAGTAGATGAAGACCTGAGCAAGGCTTTCAGTGCTGACGAGACCAGCGGCGAACTGCATTTCGGCGAAGGTCGGTATTCCAATGTCCCCGAATATCTCGGTGGCTTCACCGTCGTCGATGTCTCCAATCAGGAGTCCGCAAAGTTTTGGGCCGGCAAGATCGCAACGGCTTGTGGCTGGCCACAAGAGGTCCGACCACTCCATGTATGACGGTTGCAGGACATGGGGCCGAACCGACGCTGAGGTCAAATGACGGAACGTTTCGCGTCGTTCATGATGACTGGTTTGGGTCAAAAGCGTCGGTTTGAGTCTCGGCCGGCGACTTCCGGCCTGACCCCTTCTTCGGACACGTTCAGCCTCTGAGACGGGCATCTGGCGTGGTGTCAACGAGCGCCGGCAGGATTCCTGCAAGCAACGATGTCGCCGGGGGATTTTCGAGCCGCTGGCTCCGGCGGAGAGAATACCGCCAAATATCCTCCGTCACCTGCGAGCTTATATGTGGCTATCTCGCGATAGCCGACGGCGGTCAATTCGCAGCGCAAGAGCTCAATTGGCGTGCCATGCTTCGACGTCGGAAGCTCGAGATCGACAATTCCGACCCGCGCACCCTGCTTCAAGGCGGGCGCGAGGTTGTAGAGGAAGGCATAGGGTTGGGCTATCTCGTGATACATATGCACGAGGATTGCGGCATCCAGCGAGGAAGCGGTCAGACGCGGGTCGTGTGGTTCGCCGAGCGCGAATTGCACATTCGTCAGCTTCAGACGTTCTGTTCGCCTGGTGAGTTCGATGAGGTAATCCCGCGTGACGTCCTGGGCAATGACAGAGCCGGCGGGTCCCACGAGGGGAGAGAGCCTGACCGTGTGGTAGCCATCGCCTGCTCCAATGTCGCCGACTGTCATGCCTGGTTTCAGCTCAAGAATACGTGCGATTTGACCGGCCTCATCGAGGGCGTCGCGGCGCTCTTCGGCGGCGCGACGTGGGCTGACGATCCGTGCAACAGGGCGCTGCGGTGCGGGAAACTCGTTTGCAGCGACTCCGGGGGGAGCCAGATAACCTATGTCAGCGGCGTATGCGCGAGTCGCGGCAAGCGCCACAAGGAGCGCCGCTATACAAGCCAGTGCCGTCACGGGCCTACCAAGCTTCCTCAACCGGACCCCCAACGCCGTCGGCGCCTCTATGAGTCCCTAATACGCCTGCTTCGCGTCGGCTTCTTCGCTGGTCTGGATCAAATCGAGGCTCGTTTCGATCTTGCCGAGCAGGGCCGAGAGCTGCTTGCGCTCCTGTGCGGAGAGGCAGGCGAGGATCTCGTCCTCACGCCGCAGCAATTGCGGGAACAGCTCCTCGTAAAGCGCGCGTCCCTTCTTCGTCAGTTGCAGGCGGAATTCGCGGCGGTCGGCTTCGTTCTCGACCCGCTCGATCAGTCCTTCATTCAGCAGCGTGGTGACCGCGCGGCTGATGGTGGATTTGTGCGTGCGGGTGCATTGCGAGATGTACTGTGCGCTGCAGGCGTCAACGCGGAAGCCGAGCGTGGCGATCACGCGCCAGGCCGGAATGTCGAGGCCGTGGCGTTCCTGATATTCGACCGCGAGCGCGGAACTCACCTCCGCCGCCAGCCGGTTGAGGCGGAACGGCACGAACTTGAACAGATCGAGCCGCGCCTTTGGCCGCGGCGCAGCCTCGCTCGCCTCTTGTCTCTTCAGCGCGATGTCGCTGGATGTCCTCGCCAAGGAGAGCGCTCCGATTTCCAGTTGACGGCCGGCCGGCTCCGGTCCAAAATAGTTGCACGTGAGACTATCTAGCAGATCAGTCCTCTTCTGACCAGAGCCGAGGTTAGTGTATGGCGCCGGCCAATACGCATCAGGCCAAAACCCAGTTCGGCTATCGCCGTCATCCCGATCAGGACCGCCCCGGGCCAAGCCCCGCGGAGCATCCGGTCGTGATCGTCGGCGCCGGCCCGGTCGGGCTGTCGCTGGCGATCGATCTCGCCCAGCGCGGCCAGCGCGTCGTCCTTCTCGATGATGCCGACCGCATCGGCGAAGGCTCGCGCGCGATCTGCTTTTCGAAGCGCTCGCTGGAATATTGGGACCGGCTCGGCGTCGGCGACCGCATGGTCGACAAGGGCGTGGTGTGGAGCGTCGGCCGGATCTTTCACGGCGAATCCCAGCTCTACCAGTTCAACCTCCTGCCGGAGGACGGCCACAAGCGGCCGGCCTTCATCAACCTGCAGCAATATTACGCCGAGGCCTATCTGGTCGATCGCATCCACGAGCTGCCCGAGATCGACCTGCGCTGGCGCAACAAGGTGACGGCGCTCGAGCAGCGCAACGATTCCGCGCTGCTGACGATCGAAACGCCTGAAGGCGCCTATCGCCTGAACGCGCAATATGTCATTGCCTGCGACGGCGCACGGTCCTCGCTGCGGCAGATGGTCGGCGCAGAATTCGCCGGCCAGGTGTTCGAGGACCAGTTCCTGATCGCCGACGTCAAGATGACGGCGGAATTTCCGACCGAGCGCTGGTTCTGGTTCGATCCGCCGTTCCATGCCGGCCGTTCGGCGCTGCTGCACCGGCAGCCTGACGATGTCTGGCGCATCGATCTCCAGCTCAATCGCTACGCCGATCCCGTGGTCGAGAAGAAGCCGGAAAACGTGCGGCCGCGGATCGCGCGCATGCTGGGCCACGACAAGTTCGAGTTCGAGTGGATCTCGCTCTACAAATTCCAGTGCCGACGAATGGACCGCTTCATCCATGGCCGCGTGATTTTTGCTGGCGATTCCGCGCATCAGGTCTCGCCCTTTGGTGCGCGCGGGGCGAACTCGGGACTCGAGGACGCGGAAAATCTCTCGTGGAAACTCGATCGCGTGCTGCGCGGGACTTCGCCCGCGAGCCTGCTGGAGAGTTACCACGTCGAACGCAGCATGGCGGCGGACGAGAACATCCGCGAATCCACCCGCTCGACCGACTTCATGGCGCCGAACTCGCATCAGGAGGCGCGGCTGCGCAAGGCGGTGCTGTCGCTGGCCAAGGAGACCGAGTTCGGCAAGCGCATGGTCAATGGCGGCCGGCTGTCGGTGCCTTGCAGCTACGATACGGCGCTGTCGTCACCCGATGCCGATGCGTGGACCGGTGGTCCTCGCCCCGGCTGTTCCATGCTCGATGCGCCCATTGCAGAGCGGAGCTATCTCACGGATGCCTTCCGCAAAGGTGGAACAGACTTCACCTTGCTGTCGTTCAGCAATGGCGCGGCGCTCGATGCGCCCGACGGCGTCAAGGATATCCGCATCGGCGGAGAGGGAGAGCTTGGCGATCCCTCGGGTCTCGCCACAAAGCGCTACGACGCAGAGCCTGGTGCGGCCTATCTGCTCAGGCCCGATGGCTATGTCGCGGCGCGCTTCCGGCATCCGACGCGCGAAGCGATTCAGACAGCGCTGTCGCGTGCCGCAGGCTTGAATTGAGGTTTCGCATGCCGCTTTCCACCAGCTCGAACTTCGCACGCCCGGACGATGCCTTCCGTGCCATCGTCGAGGCGCATCGCGGTCTCACGGAGGAGCAGAGCGCCGATTTCGACGCGGCGCTGGTGCTGATCCTCGCCAACCATATCGGCGACATCGATGTGCTGCGCGAGGCGATCGGGCTCGCCAAGCGCCGCATGATCGACGGTCAGCAGCAACAACAGCAGCAACAATAACTCGTAAGGACGAATCGATGGCGAAGAACTTCGCATCCACCGGCGATCTCTCCGAGAAGAAGATCACCTTCTCCGAGATCGGCACCGATCTCTATGCCTTCACCGCCGAGGGCGATCCCAACACCGCTGTCATCGTCGGCGACGAAGGCTGTCTCGTGTTCGATGCGCAGGCAACGCCGGCGATGGCGAACAAGGTGATCGAGCGCGTCAAAACCGTCACCGACAAGCCGATCAAATATGTCGTGCTGTCGCACTATCATGCCGTGCGCGTGCTCGGGGCCTCCGCCTACAAGGCGCAAGGCATCGTCGCCTCGCAGGAGACTTATCGGCTCATCGAAGAGCGCGGCAAGCAGGATTGGGACTCCGAATACGGCCGCTTCCCGCGCCTGTTTCAGGATGCCCAAAGCATTCCCGGCCTGACCTGGCCGACGCTGACCTTCGAAGGCGAGATGTCGATCTATCTCGGCAAGCGCGAGGTGCGGCTGATGCAGCTCGGGGCAGGTCACACCTCGGGCGACATCGTCGCCTGGGTGCCGGATGCCGAGGTCATGTTCTCGGGCGACCTCATCGAGTACCACTCGGCCTGCTATTGCGGCGATGCGCATTTGCGCGAATGGCCGATGACGCTGAACGAAATCCGCAACTTCAATCCGAAGGCGATCGCGCCGGGCCGCGGCGATGCGCTGAAGGGCACGGCCACCGTGCGCGAGGCCATCGCGATGACGCGCGACTTCGTCGCCTCGCTCTATGGCGCCGCCGAAATCTCGGTCGCCAAGGGCCGCACGCTGAAGGAATCGATGGCGGCGACGCGCGAGGTGATGGATCCGAAATTCTCGAGCTTCGCCATCTACGAGCACTGCCTGCCGTTCAACGTGTCGCGCGCCTATGACGAAGCGTCAGGAATCGACGACCCCGTGATCTGGACCGACAAGCGCGACCAGGAAATGTGGGCGGCCCTGCAAGGAGGAGGATAGTCATGAACATCAATACCTCGCCTGACCAGATCGTTCGAAGCTCGGCCCAGGTGACGCCGGGCTACATGTCCGGCTTCGGCAACAGCTTTGAGACCGAGGCGCTGCCGGGCGCGCTGCCGATCGGGCGCAACTCGCCGCAACGCTGCGCCTACGGGCTCTATGCCGAGCAGCTCTCCGGCTCGCCGTTCACCGCGCCGCGCGGCACCAATGAGCGTTCCTGGCTCTATCGCATCCGTCCCTCGGTGAAGCATTCCGGTCGCTTCGAGAAGGTCGATGCCGGACTGTGGCGTTCGGCGCCGTGCCACGAATACGATCTGCCGATCGCGCAGCTGCGCTGGGACCCGACGCCGCTCCCGAAGGACGACGTGACCTTCGTGCAGGGCGTGCAGACCATGACGACGGCCGGTGACGTCAACACGCAGGCCGGCATGGCCGCGCATGTCTACCTCATCACCAAGTCGATGGTGGACCAGCACTTCTACAATGCCGACGGCGAGCTGATGTTCGTGCTGCAGCAGGGCATTCTTCGCCTTGTCACCGAATTCGGCCGCATCGATGCCGAGCCCGGCGAGATCGTGGTGATCCCGCGCGGCGTCAAGTTCCGGGTCGAGATTCCGAACGGCCCGGCGCGCGGCTATCTCTGCGAAAACTACGGCGGCGCCTTCACGCTGCCGGAGCGCGGCCCGATCGGCGCCAACTGCCTCGCCAATGCGCGCGACTTCCTGACGCCGGTGGCGAATTACGAGGACAAGGAAACGCCGACGGAGCTGTTCGTGAAATGGGGCGGCTCGCTGTTCAAGACGACGTTGCCGCATTCGCCGATCGACGTCGTGGCCTGGCACGGCAATTACGCGCCCTACAAATACGACCTGCGCACCTTCTCACCCGTCGGCGCGATCGGCTTCGATCATCCCGATCCCTCGATCTTCACGGTGCTGACCTCGCCGTCGGAGACCGCGGGTACCGCGAATATCGACTTCGTCATCTTCCCCGAGCGCTGGATGGTCGCCGACAACACCTTCCGTCCGCCCTGGTACCACATGAACATCATGAGCGAGTTCATGGGCCTGATCTACGGCGTCTATGACGCCAAGCCGCAAGGCTTCGTCCCCGGCGGCATCTCGTTGCACAATTGCATGCTGCCGCACGGTCCCGACCGCGATGCCTTCGAGCACGCCAGCAATGGCGAGCTGAAGCCGGTGAAGCTGACCGGCACCATGGCCTTCATGTTCGAGACCCGCTATCCGCAACGCGTCACGGCACACGCTGCGAATTCGTCGACGCTCCAGGACGACTACGCGGATTGCTGGAAGGGCCTGGAAAAGCGCTTCGATCCGAACAAGCCGTAGTCTTGCTTACCCTCCCCTGGAGGGGGAGGGTCGCTACGCATGCAGCGAAGCGGAATGCGTAGCGGGGTGGGGTGACGGTCTCTCCGCAAGGAACACTGCCCGTGTTGAGAGATCACCCCACCCCGTCTCATATTTCGCTGCGCTCAATATGAGCCGACCCTCCCCCTCCAGGGGAGGGTGACACCGCCACCGCTGCGCACGGGAAACCAATGCCCCACCCCAACGACCCCAGCCTCCGCTCCTTCATCGACGTCGATCCCGCCTCGGACTTCCCGATCCAGAACCTGCCCTACGGCGTGTTCTCGACCGCGGCCAATCCGACGCCGCGGGTCGGCGTGGCGATCGGCAATTACGTGCTCGATCTCTGGGAGCTCGAGCAGGATTCCCGGCTCGACGTCGGTCCGCTCGGCGTGTTCTCCGGGCCTTCGCTCAACCCCTTCATGACGCTGGGGCCGCAGGTCTGGAGCAAGACCCGTGCGCGGATCAGCGAGCTCTTGCGCGCGGATCATCCGGAGCTGCGCGACAACGAGGAGCTGCGCAAGCAAGCCTTGGTGCCGATGCGCGATGCCAGGCTGCATCTGCCGTTCGCGGTCTCCGGCTATACCGATTTCTATTCGTCTAGGGAGCACGCCACCAATGTCGGCGTGATGTTCCGCGGCAAGGACAACGCGCTGCAGCCGAACTGGCTGCACATGCCGATCGCCTATAACGGCCGTGCGTCCACCGTGGTGGTGTCCGGCACCAAGGTGAAGCGCCCGCGTGGGCAGCTGAAGCCGCCGAATGTGGACGTGCCGAGCTTTGCGCCGTGCAAGCGGCTCGATTTCGAGCTGGAGATGGGCGTCGTCATCGGCCAGCCCTCAGCCATGGGCGGCATGCTGACCGAGAGCCAAGCCGAGGAGATGATCTTCGGCTTCGTGCTGCTCAACGACTGGAGCGCGCGCGACATCCAGCAATGGGAATATGTGCCGCTCGGCCCGTTCCTGGCAAAGGCGTTCGCGACCTCGATCAGCCCGTGGGTGGTGACGCGCGAGGCGCTGGAGCCGTTCCGTCTGCAGGGGCCGGAGCAGGAGCCCGTGCCGCTCGAATATCTGAAGCAGACCAAGCCGCAGAATTACGATGTCGAGCTCGACGTGTCCCTGCGCGCTGCCGGCACCAACGCGCCCGCCAGCATTAGCCGTACCAATTTCAAGTACATGTACTGGTCCTCGGTGCAGCAATTGATGCACCACGCCTCGAGCGGCTGCGCCATGAACGTCGGCGATCTCTTAGGGAGCGGCACCATCTCCGGTCCGGAGAAGAACCAGCGCGGCAGCCTGCTCGAGATCAGCTGGAACGGCACCGAGCCGGTCGAGCTGCCCGGCGGCGCGAGGCGCTCGTTCCTGGAAGACGGCGACAGCCTCGTCATGCGCGGCTGGTGCCAGGGCAACGGCTATCGCGTCGGCTTCGGCGAGGTCGAGGGGACGATTTTGGCGGCGGAGTAGGGCGCCGCGCGCTCCGATGCCGTAGGGTGGGCAAAGCGAAGCGTGCCCACCACAAGCAGATGGTGGGCACGGCGCTGACGCGCCTTTGCCCACCCTACGAGACCTATCGTTTCTCCGGCGGCACGTCGCGCACCCTCGCGCAATGCGCGGCGACATCCTCGACGCTGTACTTCAGATGCACCCGCTTGTCGGATGGCACCTGCCTGGTCGTGCACACACCCGGCCGCCATTCCTGCGCCGGCCTGATCGGCCGCGGGGCAAAGCCGCCGCCGCAGTTCGGGCAGACGTTGAAGAGTTTTGTCTCGACGCAATCCGCACAGAACGTGCATTCGTACGAGCAGATCCGCGCATTCACTGCGCTCGGTGGCAGATCGCAATCGCAATATTCGCAGTTCGGTCGAAGCTGGAGGGCCATGGCGGAGTCTCCCGGATTGACCCTGATCATCGCAGACGGCGCTTGACGCGCGAAGGTCGTAGTTCCCTCGATTTCAGCCAGCCTTCAACTCCCTCAGCGGCAGCTTCGCGCTTTCCTTGAGACGATCGAGCACGATCGAGGAGCGGACATGCGCCACGCTCTGATGCGGCATCAGCACGTCGTTGACGAGGTTGGAGAGACCCTTGAGGTCGCGCAGCACGGCCTTCAGCACGTAGTCGGCATCGCCCGTGAGCGAATACGCTTCCTGGATTTCGTCGATCCGGTTCACCAGCGCGCGGAAGCGTTTTGAGTTGTCCGGCGAGTGGGTCGCGAGCCCGACCTGGATGAAGGCGATGACGCCGAAGCCGAGCGCCTCGCTGGAGAGATCGGCATGATAGCCCGAGATCACCTTCTCCTCTTCCAGCCGCATCCGCCGCCGCGAGCATTGCGAGGCGGATAGCCCGGCGAGGTCGGCCAGCTCCTGGTTGGTGAGGCGGCCGTCGTCCTGCAGCGCGGTCAGGATCTTGAGGTCGAACGCGTCTACGGAGATCATGCGTGTTTTGTCCAAATGATGCGCGGATCGTGCACATGATAGCCAAATCCCGTCCCGTTTGCACGCTCCTTGCGTGTCTTATGAAGGATAGTTCCTTCCAGCAGTCATTTGGGAGAGCAGCATGGGTCCGTTTCCGCACGATGCACCGCCGGCCACGATCAGCGCCGACAATCCGATGGGCACCGACGGCTTCGAGTTCGTCGAATACGCGCATCCCGATCCGGGCGAGCTGCACGCGCTGTTCAAGCTGATGGGCTATGCGCCCGTCGCGCGCCACAGGACCAAGAAGATCACGGTCTATCGCCAGGGCGACATCAACTATCTCGTCAACGAGGAGCCCGGCACCCACGGTTATGAGTTCGTCGCCGCCCATGGCCCCTGCGCGCCGTCGATGGCGTTTCGCGTGGTCGATGCCAAGGCCGCCTATGAGCGCGCGATCGCGCTCGGCGCCGAGCCTGCCGATGTGTCATCGGCGCAGAAGACGCTCGACGTGCCCGCGATCAAGGGCATCGGCGGCAGCCTGCTTTATCTCGTCGATCGCTACGGCGCCAACGGCTCGGCTTATGATGCCGAGTTCGAATGGCTGGGCGCGCGCGACCCGCGGCCCGCAGGTGCCGGCCTGTTCTATCTCGACCATCTCACCCACAACGTCCATCGCGGCCGCATGGATGTCTGGGCCGGCTTCTACGAGAAGCTGTTCAACTTCCGCCAGATCCGCTTCTTCGACATCGAGGGCCGCGCCTCCGGCCTGTTCTCGCGCGCGCTGACCAGCCCGGACGGCAAGATCCGGATTCCGATCAACGAGGACGCCGGCGATTCCGGCCAGATCGAGGAATATCTGAAGACCTATCGCGGCGAGGGCATCCAGCACATCGCCTGCGGCTGCCGGGAGATCCACAGCACGATCGAAGGCCTGCGCGAGGCCGGCCTGCCGTTCATGCCGTCGCCGCCCGAGACCTATTTCGAGCGCATCGATGCGCGCCTGCCCAAGCATGGCGAGGACATCGCGCGTCTGCAGAAGAACGGCATCCTGATCGACGGCGAAGGCGTGGTCGAAGGCGGCCAGACCAAGGTGCTGCTGCAGATCTTCTCGGCCAATGCGATCGGCCCGATCTTCTTCGAGTTCATCCAGCGCAAGGGCGACGACGGTTTTGGCGAGGGCAATTTCAAGGCCCTGTTCGAATCGATCGAGGAGGATCAGATCCGGCGCGGGGTGCTGAAGGTGGGGAACGCGGCGTAGGGCGCCAGCCGAGCTGCCGTAGGGTGGGCAAAGGCGCGTAGCGCCGTGCCCACGATCTCTCCGTGATCCCGCTCAAAGTGGTGGGCACGCTTCGCTTTGCCCACCCTGCGAGTGCGTGATCTGAATCACCGGTGTCGTGCCGGCCCCCCGTGCGCAATTGCGCAACTAGGCCGGGACGACGACGGAATTTGGGGTCTCTACCTTTTCCAAGCAGCAGTCACCGCCGCGATCTCCGCCGCCTCCGGCTCGCGCACCGCGGACGGCGTGCGCGAGAATCGCGGCGCCGGTGCCGGCTGCTTCACGCCGTGGCGCTCGAGGAAGACCTCGCGGGCGACCATGTGCGGATGCTTCGTCGCTTCCGACATGGTCAGCACAGGCGCGAAGCAGATGTCGGTGCCTTCCATGATCTTGCACCAGTCCTCGCGCGTCTTGCTCTTGAACACCGCCTTCAGCTTCTCCTTCAGCGCCGGCCAGGCCTTGGGATTCATCTGCGCGTCAAAATCGGCGTCGGAGAGGCCCGCGTGCTCGCGCAGCAGCGCGTAGAATTGCGGCTCGATCGAGCCGATCGACACGAAGTGCCCGCAGGCGCATTCATAGACGCCGTAGAAATGCGCGCCGCCGTCGAGGAAATTCCGGTTGCGGCCCTCGGTCCAGCGGCCGAGCGTGGTCATGTCGAAGAAGAACGACATCAGCGAGGCCGCGCCGTCGCACATCGCGGCATCGACCACCTGGCCCTTGCCGGACTTTTGCGCTTCCAGCAGTGCCGCGAGCACGCCGACGACGAGATAGAGCGCGCCGCCGCCGAAATCACCAACGAGGTTGAGCGGCGGCACCGGGGCTTCCTTCGTGCCGATCGCAGCGAGCGCGCCGGTGATGGAGATGTAGTTGATGTCGTGGCCGGCGGCGTTCGCGAGTGGGCCTTCCTGGCCCCAACCGGTCATGCGGCCGTAGACGAGCCTTGGGTTGCGCGCGAGCACGATTTCAGGGCCGAGGCCGAGCCGCTCCATCACGCCGGGACGAAAGCCTTCGACCAGCGCATCGGCGCTGGCGAGCAGCTCGAGCACCTCTGCGATCGCCGTCTTGTCCTTGAGATCGAGCTCGATCACCTTGCGGCCGCGGCCCGCCACCGACTTCATGCTCTTCTTCGCACCGATGCGGTCGAGCGTGACGACGTCGGCGCCCATGTCCGCCAGCATCATGCAGGCGAACGGGCCGGGCCCGATGCCGGCGAATTCGACGATGCGGAAGCCCGAGAGCGGGCCGGAGGTGCGGACGGACGAGGTGGGGGCTGATTTATCGAGCACGTTATTGTTTCCTCGGGTCGCGGGCAGGTGCCGGTGATCCGGCAAACGCCTCACGTTGCTCTTGGGGGCGAGTTAATCGGCTGATTAACTTTTCTCGCCTTCCCGCCAGCGAGGCAAGCGGTTTTCATGCCGCATGGGCAAAATAAAAACGGCGCGCACCGAAGTGCGCGCCGCGGAAAATTTGCGTCGAGGCGCTGGCGCGCTCTATTCGAGCATGATCTTACCGGAAAACCGCTTCACACTTTTCCGGATCATGCTCAGCCCGCGGCAGCCACGGCGCGTTGCGCCATCACCTTGACGAGGTTGGCGCGGTACTCCGCCGTGCCGTGGATATCGGCCAGCAATCCGCTCGCGGGAATGTTGACGCTGTCGAGCGCCGACGGCGACCAGTTCGCCTTCAGCGCGGCTTCGATGGCGCCGACCCGCATCACGCCGCTCTGCGACGCTCCGGTCGCGGCGACCCGGATCTCGCCGGACTTCGTCTGTGCGACGAACACCGCGGTGAGCGCGAAGCGCGAGGCGGGATGCCGCATCTTGGCGTAGCCTGCCTTCGCCGGAACCGGGAACGACACGGCGGTGATGATCTCGCCGTCTTCGAGCGCGGTGGTGAACAGGCCCTTGAAGAAATCGCCGGCCGCGATCGACCGCTTGTTGGTCTTCACGGTGGCGTCGAGCGCGAGCAACGCGGCCGGATAATCCGCGGCGGGATCGTTGTTGGCGATCGAGCCGCCGATCGTGCCGCGATAACGCACGGCGGGATCGCCGATCAGCGACGCCAGATAGGCGAGCGCTGGAATCGCCTTCTTCGCGGCATCGCTGGTCGCCACATCGTAATGCGGTGTGGCGGCCTTGATCGTCAGCGTGTCGCCGGAGGCCTCGACGCCGATCATGTCCTTGATCTTGCCAAGGTCGATGACATCTGTGGGGGCCGCGAGGCGCTGCTTCATCACCGGCAGCAATGTCTGCCCGCCGGCAAGGAATTTGGCCTCGCTGCTCTTGCCGAACAGACTGGCAGCCTCCTCCACGGAGGAGGCGCGATGATATGTGGTCTGGTACATGTTCGTTCCTCCCTCTCAAGCCGCGTGGATCGTGCGCCACACCCGATCAGGGGTTGCGGGCATTTCCAGATTGTTCTTGCCGATCGCGTCCGTGATCGCGTTGATCACGGCCGCTGACGCCCCGATCGCGCCGGCCTCACCGCAACCCTTGATGCCCAGCGGATTGCCCGGGCACAGCGTCGTGGTGTGGGAGAGGTTGAACGAGGGCACATCGTCGGCGCGCGGCATGGCGTAGTCCATGAACGAAGCCGTGACCGGTTGGCCATTGGCGTCGTAGATCGCGTGCTCGAGCAGCGCCTGCCCGATGCCTTGAACCAGGCCGCCATGGACCTGACCCTCGACGATCATCGGGTTGATCAGCCGGCCGAAATCGTCCGCCGCGACGAAGTTGACGAAGGAGGTCTTGCCGGTGCCGGCATCGACCTCGAGCTCGCAGATATAGGTGCCGGCCGGGAAGGTGAAGTTGGAGGGATCGTAGAAGGCGCTCTCCTTCAGGCCCGGCTCCATCCCGTCAGGCAGATTGTGCGCGGTGTAGGCCGCGAGTGCGACCATCGGGAAGGCGATCGCCTTGTCGGTGCCTGTTACCTTGAACTCGCCGTTCTCGATGACGATGTCGGCTTCCGACGCCTCCAGCGCATGCGCGGCGATCTTCCTGGCCTTGGACTCCATCTTCTCCATCGCCTTCAGGATCGCGGTGAGACCGACGGCCGCCGAGCGCGAGCCGTAGGTGCCCATGCCGAACTGCACCTTGTCGGTGTCGCCATGGACGATCGAGACCTGGCTGATCGGAACACCCAGGCGATCGGCAACGAGCTGGCAGAACGTTGTCTCATGCCCCTGACCGTGGCTGTGCGAGCCGGTGAGGATCTCGATGGTGCCGACCGGATTGACGCGCACCTCGGCCGATTCCCACAGGCCGACACCGGCGCCCAGGCTGCCGACCGCCTTCGACGGGGCGATGCCGCAGGCCTCGATGTAGCAGGACACGCCGATGCCGCGCAGCTTGCCTTGCGACTTTGCCTGCGCCTTGCGCGCGGCGAAGCCGGCATAGTCGATCGCCTTCATCGCGGCATCGAGCGAGGCGTTAAAGTCGCCGGTGTCATAGGCCATGATCACGGGCGTCTGGTGCGGGAACTGGGTGATGAAGTTGGCCCGGCGCAGTGCGGCCGGATCGACCTTCAGCTGCCGCGCCGCCGTCTCCATCAGACGTTCAATGAGATAGCTCGCCTCGGGCCGGCCCGCGCCGCGATAGGCGTCGACCGGCGTGGTGTTGGTGTAGACCCCGATCACCTCGGCATGGATCGCCGGGATGTTGTACTGGCCCGACAGCAGCGTCGCGTAGAGATAGGTCGGCACCGACGACGAGAACAGCGACATGTAGGCGCCGAAATTGGCGTAGGTCTTCACCTTCAACCCGACGATCTTGTTGTTGGCGTCGAACGCCATCTCGGCATGGGTGACATGGTCGCGGCCATGTGCGTCGGTGAGGAAGGCCTCGGTGCGGTCGCCGGTCCATTTCACGGGACGGCCGACCTTCTTGGAAGCCCACAGCGCCACCATCTCTTCCGGGTAGATGAAGATCTTCGAGCCGAAGCCGCCGCCGACGTCGGGCGCGATCACGCGCAGCTTGTGCTCGGGGGCGATGTTGTAGAACGCCGACAGCACGAGGCGGGCGACGTGCGGGTTCTGCGAGGTCGTGTAGAGCGTGAAATGCTCTTCCGCCGCGTCGTAGTCGGCGATCGCCGCGCGCGGCTCCATCGCGTTGGGGGCGAGGCGGTTGTTGGTGACGTCGAGCTTCACGACATTGGCGGCCTTGGAGAAGGCGGCGCTCACCGCGCCCTCGTCGCCGATCACCCAGTCATAGACCTGGTTGCCGGGAGCCTCGGGGTGAAGCTGCGGCGCGCCGGCCTTGATGGCGGCGTGCATGTCGGCGACCGCCGGAAGTTCCTCATAATCGACGACGACGGCTTCCGCCGCGTCACGCGCCAGGTTCTTGCTGTCGGCGATCACGACCGCGACGGCCTGACCGACGAAGCGCACCGTCTCCGGCGCCATCGCCGGCCAGGCGCCCATCTTCATCGGGCTGCCGTCCTTGGAGGTGATGGCCCAGCCGCAGATCAGGTTGCCGACCTTGTCGTCGACGAGCTGCTGGCCCGTGAGCACCGCGACCACGCCCGGCATCTTCAGTGCCGCGGAGGAGTCGATCCCCTTCACCTTGGCATGTGCATGCGGGCTGCGGATGAAATGGGCATGGGTCATGCCCAGCAATTTGATGTCGTCCACGTACCGGCCCTTGCCGGTGATGAAACGCTTGTCTTCCTTGCGCACGACGCGCGCGCCGATGCCTTCAACACCCATGTCTGGTCCTCCCGACCGGAAATTGTTTCGACTGCGCTTTCCCTCGAAAGCTGCAGCGGTGGTTCCTTGTTCGAAGCGGGCGGCCTTACTCGGCCGCCTGCGAGACCTTCATGCGCCCGGCCGCATCCAGCACGGCTTTGACGATGTTGTGATAACCGGTGCAGCGGCAGATGTTGCCCTCGAGCTCCTGACGAACGGTGGCCTCGTCGAGCTGGCCGCCATGGCGCTGCACGATGTCGATCGCCGACATGATCATGCCGGGGGTGCAATAGCCGCACTGCAGGCCGTGATTGTCGCGGAAGGCGGCCTGCATCGGGTGCAGCTCGTCGCCTTTGGCGATGCCCTCGATCGTGGTGACGTTGGCACCGTCGGCCTGGCCCGCAAGCATGGTGCAGGACTTCACCGCGCGACCGTCCATGTGCACGACACAGGCGCCGCACTGGCTGGTGTCGCAGCCGACATGGGTTCCGGTGAGGTTGAGGTGATCGCGCAGAACGTGGACCAGCAGCGTGCGGTCCTCGACGTCGACGGCAACGGCCTTGCCGTTGACCGTCAGTTTGACTGTAGACACGGCGTACTCCTCCCGAATGTTTGTAGTTATTCTAATTAGAGACAGCGCGAACGGAACTTTGCAACTGGGATTTTGCTGACCGCGCGTCATGGAAAGGTCATCGTGGCGGTCGCCGCAGATGTACGATTCGGTCGCGACATTTCGTGTCGCCACCAGCGCATGGCGCAACCTTGCAATGAGCCCAGCGAAAACGGTGTCCACGTCGTCAGCAGCGGCCTGCGCTCAACCACTATCGCGCGAAGCGCTGGCCTTGAGCGCTGGCCTTGGACGTCGCGCTCCTCGCGCGTCGTTTCTCCCTTTGATGCCTTGTTCCTTGTCGCGAATAGGAGCACGCGCTCACGCCCTTGTAATCGCGATCTTGGTAGTAGGAGGAAGCGAGTTAAGTCATTGATTTTGTTCGCTGCGATGCAGCGAAGCCGTGCCCGCAAGAGGCCCGCCGGCGAGCCGCGTCGGTCGCGACCTCCTAGTACTTCCTGGCGATTGATCGCAGCCGGGCGTCCCCCTAGTCGAAGCGAACAAGCAACGGCCAAAAGGGTGGAAGCGATGCAGATGAACGACAGTCAGCGGATCCCGGCGTCGAAGGCCACGGTGTGGGCTGCGCTCAACGATCCCGATATTCTGAGGCGCTGCATTCCCGGCTGCCAATCGCTCGAGATGGCATCGCCGACCGAGATGACGGCGACCGTGGTGCTGAAGGTCGGCCCCGTCAAGGCGACGTTCAGCGGCAAGGTGACGCTGACCGACATCGATGCGCCCAATGGCTACCGCATCGTCGGTGAGGGCGCCGGCGGCGTCGCCGGCTTTGCCAAGGGCGGCGCGAAGGTCAGGCTGGAAGAAGAATCGCCTGACGTCACCATCCTGCACTACGAGGCTGACGCGCAGATCGGCGGCAAGCTCGCACAGCTCGGCTCGCGGCTGATCGACTCAACGTCGCGAAAACTCGCCGCGAACTTCTTCGAAAGCTTTGCGGCGGTGGTAGCGCCATCATCGTGATCAGCACGTCGTCCTCGGCGCCCCGACGCGAACTTGTAGGGTGGGCAAAGGCGCTCTTGCGCCGTGCCCACCACTTACTAATCCACGAGTGCGAGAGAAGAGGTGGGCACGCTTCGCTTTGCCCACCCTACTGCGCTGAGTGGGCCGGACAAATCGGATTGCGGCGCGATGTTGCCGTAATCCGACGGCGCATTTCGAGCTGAAAAATACGGGCAAGACGCAAGTCGGGGCAACGAGATGAGCAGCGAAAGCCGCCGACGATCTGCACTACTACCTTCCGCCTATACTAAGCGCGCAAACGCGATGCTGTAATTTCGAACGATGGCTCGCAGACGAACTGCGCATCACGAGCGCAGCGCGCTCAGGCGCCCAACGAGGCGTTCACAACAACATCGCGGAGGGAATACATGACCTTTGGAACGAAGGGCTTCTTGGCCGGCATCTCCATGATTGCGATGCTCGCCGCCGCTACATCCGGCACTCGCGCCAACGAGACCGTGCTCAAGGCGCAGTCCGATTCGAACCAGTGGGCCGTCGCGGGCCACGACTACGGCAACACGCGCTTCAGCCCGCTCAAGCAGATCAACACCGAGAACGCCGGCAAGCTCACGCTCGCCTATTCGTTCTCGCTGGCGTCGCTGCGTTCGAACGAATCCTCGCCGATCGTCATCGGCAACACGCTCTACGTTTCGAGCTCGTGGGGGCCGAAATACGTCTACGCGCTCGATGCGGCCACCGGCGCGCGCAAATGGACCTGGGAGCCCGACATTCCCGAGGACGTGCTGCAATACGCCTGCTGCGACGTGAACAATCGCGGCGTCACCTATGCCGACGGCAAGATCTTCGTCGGCCGCCTCGACGGCAAGCTGACGGCGCTGGATGCCGCGACCGGCAAGGCGCTGTGGACGACGAAGGTGGTCGATTACAAGCAGGGTTCGGTCATCACCTCGCCGCCGCTCGTCGTGCGCGACAAGGTCATCACCGGTTTTGGCGGCGGCGAATACGGCGTGCGCGGCTCGCTGCAGGCCTTCGATATCAACACCGGCAAGCAGGTGTGGCAGACCTTCACCGTTCCGTCGCCGGACGAGCCCGGTGGCGACACCTGGAAGGGCGACTCCGCCCAGCACGGCGGCGGCGCGGCCTGGCTGGTCGGCTCCTATGATCCGAAGAGCGACACGGTCTATTGGGGCACCAGCAATCCGGGCCCGTGGAACACGGCGGTGCGCTCGACTGGCGATGGCAATTTCGGCAAGCTGACCAACCTCTACACCGCCTCGACGGTGGCGTTCGATCCCAACACCGGCAAGATCAAGTGGCACATCCAGACCACGCCGGCCGATGCCTGGGACTATGACGGCGTCAACGAAGCCGTGCTCGCGGATCTGAAGATCGGCGGCAGCACCGTTCCGGCGCTGATGAAGGCGGATCGCAACGGCTACTTCTTCGTCGCCAACCGTGAGACCGGCAAGGTGTTGTCGGCGGAGAAATACGTGTTCTCCAACTGGGCCAAGAAGTGGGACGTCGCGACGATGCGGGCGGTCGAGGATCCCGACAAGCGTCCCGGGCCGAACCATCCCGCCAAGGACATCTGCCCGAACCTGATCGGCGGCAAGAACTGGCAGCCGATGTCGTTCAACCCGCAGACCGGCCTCGTCTACATCCCGTCCAACAATGTCTGCATGGACTGGTCGGTCTCTGACGTCGCCTACAAGCGCGGCGTGTTCTATCTCGGCGCCGAATTCCCGACCAAGGAAGGTCCCGGCGGCTTCCTCGGCGAACTCGTGGCCTGGGATCCCGTCGCGCAGAAGAAGGTCTGGTCGATCAAGGAAGACCTGCCGTTCAACGGCGGCACGCTGACCACCGGCGGCGGTCTCGTGTTTGCCGGCAACATCCATGGCGATTTCCGCGCCATCGATGCGAAGTCCGGCAAGGTGCTGTGGAGCAAGAATCTCGGCTCCGGCATCGGCGCAGGTCCGGTGACCTATCAGGTCGACGGCAAGCAATATGTCGCCATCGTCGTCGGCCGCACGGCTGCGCTGCCTGCGTTCCTGGGCGAGGTAGGAAAGAAGATGACGGCCGCAGCTCCCGAGGGCGGTTCGCTCTTCGTGTTCTCCGTCCAGTGACCACTCGCGCGCGTATCCTCTCGAGGTGACGGGATACGCGCGCGCTTTTTCCAGACTTTAGCTGCGGCATCGGCCGATGCCTGATGCCGCCGCGCCTAGCTCAACGAACTCCGGCCCAACAACGTTATGGGAGACGAGGATGCGTGCCAATCATTCTGCCATCGGTGCGAGCCGAGGCCGCTCCATCTCAGCCTTGTTCGCATGTGCCGCCGCGGCGCTGATCGTTCCGGCCTCGCCGCTGCACGCCGACGAAGCGCAGCCGCTCCGTCTCTGCGCCGATCCGACCAATCTGCCGTTCTCGAGCGATAGTCCGTCGCAGCCGGGCTTCTACGTCGAGATCGGGCAGGCCCTGGCGCAGGCGCTCGGCCGGCCGATCGCCTATGACTGGTACAAATCCTATTTCGGCAAGCGCACCGTGCGCGTCACGCTGCTCGGCAAGCAATGCGACGCCATGATCGGGCTGCCGCGGTCCGAGGATTTCATGGGACCGGCCGTGATCTTCTCCAGCACCTTCGCGAAGGAAGGCTATGCGCTCGTCGCCGCCAAGGAATCTGCGAAGGGCCAGGCACCCGGCGGCATCGACGGCCTCAAGGGCAAGCGTGTTGCCGTGCAGTTCGCCAGCACGCCGCAAAACCTGCTCGCGAGCCGCGACGACATCCAGAAGGTGACGGTGCTGTCGCCCGAGGAAGGCATGCAGGCGCTCGACCAGGGCAGGGCCGACGTCGCCTTCATCTGGGGGCCGGTCGCCGGCTGGCTGAACAAGACCACCTATAACGGCCGCTATCAGATCGAGCTCACCGAGGGCGAAGGCCTGTCATGGGATGCCGCCATCGGCTTTGCGAAGACCTCGACTGAGCTGCGCGATCGCGTCGATGCCGTGTTGCCGCAGCTTCAGAGCACGATCGGCGCACTCGCGGTGAAATACGGCCTGCCGACCGGCGCGCCGGTTCGCTTCGGTGCGGCGCCGGCGGGAACGACGATGGGGACGGGAACCGGAGCCGCCGTGGCGCAGGTCGCCAATGTGGTAGCGACCGAGACCAAGGGCGATGCGGCAGCGCCGGGTCCTGAGGCCGTCGGCGCGGGCAAGGAGATCTTCAACGGAACCTGTGCGCACTGCCACGGTCCCGATGCCATCCAGAGCGAGCGGAAGATCGATCTGCGGCTGCTGCGTCATCGCTACGGCGACGAGATGCGCGAGAAGTTCTGGACGACCGTGCATGAGGGACGGCCGACCAAGGGCATGCCGGCCTGGAAGGAGGTGTACACCGACGACCAGTTCGACAGCATCTATTCCTTCCTGCTGACGGTCCAGTCCGAATCGAACGACTGAACGGTCTTGACCGAACCCGATCGGGAGGATGTGCTAGCGTCCGTCCGGCATCATTCCGGTGCCGGACGGGTGCCGCATGGCTTGGCCTCTTCCGCTCCGGCGGCGGATGCCCGTGCGGTGCACTATTCGGCGGTGCAGTCCTGTGAAGGCGCCATGACCAGCTTCCTGATCATCGACGATCATCCGCTGTTCCGCGAGGCGCTCGGCAATGCGGTGCGTCTGGCCTTGCCGGAGGCGCGGATCTTCGAGGCGATGTCGATCGAGGATGCTCTTCATATCCTGACGGCCGAGCAGGGCGAGGGCATCGACCTCGCGCTGCTCGACCTCTTGCTGCCGGATGCGACCGGCTTCTCCGGCTTTCTGCGCTTGCGCGAGGCCTATCCGCGCCTGCCGGTCGCCATCGTGTCGAGCGACGAGGACCAGCGCGTCGTCCGCGAGGCGCTAGAGCTGGGGGCCGCCGGCTATCTGCCGAAATCGATGTCGAAGCGCGAGCTGGCGCAATCGATCGAGGGCGTGCTGAAGGGATCGGTGTCGGTGCCGAAGGATTTCGTGGTGACGCCGCGGCGGCGGGCCGAATCCAGCAAGGCGCTCGAGGTCAAGCTGCGCGAGCTCACGCCGCAGCAGCTTCGCGTGCTCGATCTGCTCCGGCGCGGCTATCCGAACCGGCAGATCGCCCAGGAGCTTCAGCTCGCCGAATCCACGGTGAAGGCGCACATCACCGAGATCCTGCGCAAGCTCGGCCTGTTCAGCCGCAACAAGGCGATCATCGAGATCGGCAAGATGGACTTGCCCGATCCCAAGGCCCGGCCCTATGCGCGGGCCGACCGCGGGCGGTCGCAATGATGCGCGATGTCGTGCTTGATCTCGTGTTTGACCTGGATCAACCCGGTCTGACCGGACTGAGACATTCTCGTTTCTACGTCCACTCCGGCAATAATCAGGGCATGGCTCACGCGTGATGCGATTTCTGATTGTCGAAGATCATCCGCTGTTCCGCGAAGCCCTCGAGGGCGCGCTTCAGATGGTGGCGCCCGCGGCCGAGATCCTTCAGGCGACGTCGATCGACGGTGCGCTCGAGCAGGTCGCGGCGATGACCGAACTCGACCTTATCCTGCTCGATCTGTCGATGCCGGGCACCACAGGTCTTTCGGGCATCATTCGCATCCGCAAGGCATTTCCCAGGATCCCCGTCGTCATCGTATCCGGGCATCAGGATCCGCAGATCATGTCCGGCGCCTTGTCGCTCGGCGTGTCCGGCTACATCCTCAAATCATCGTCCAAGCAGGAGCTGGCGCAGTCGATCGGCGAGGTGCTGCGCGGCGCGGTCTGTGTCCCCGCGGCCTATCGCGCGCTCGTGCGCCCGCAACGTGCGGCCGGCCCCGCGCAGGATCTGTTGAAACGCCTGCACGATCTGACGCCGCAGCAATTGCGCGTGCTCGAAATGCTCAAGCGCGGCCTGCAGAACAAGCAGATCGCCTATGAGCTGAAGATTTCCGAGACCACTGTGAAGGTCCACGTCTCCGACATCCTGCGCAAGCTCAACGTGCTGAGCCGCACCAAGGCCATCGTCGAAATGTCCCGGATCGATTTCGCGACGCTGGCAGCCGAGGGCACCAGGCGCGAGCGCGGCCGGCCAGAGCCGCAATGACGCGATTTGGTCTCTTCTTGTCGCGCCGGGCGCGCCACATCCGGCAGATGATTCATAGATAAATCAAAGCCCTGGCCCAGCGTAAGGTGTTACCTCTACTATGCATGGGGTTGTTTTGCGATATTTATGTGAGCAGCCGCGCGCTAGCTCAGCAGGAACGACAGCAGCGCCCGCATCTCGGCCGGCTTGATCGGCTTCTTCAGCACTTCGAGGCCATGCAGGCTCGCTTCCTTCGCCGCCTTTTCGGAATAGTCGGCCGTGATGATCATGGCCGGCGTGTCGAGCTTCAACTGCTCCCGGACGGCGGCGATGGCCGACAGGCCGCTCTCGCCGTGATCGAGATGAAGGTCGGCAATCACGGCATCGGGCGCGCCGCCGAGCTCGCTGAGGCGCTCCAGCGCGTCCGCGCCCGATCGCGTGGTCGCGACGTCGCAGCCCCATCCCTCCAGCAGCGCGGCCATCGCCTCCGAGCCGTTCGGATCGTTCTCGATCAGCAGGATCTTGGCGCCTTCGAGCCCGCTATAACTGTAGTGCCGCTCGGCGAGCTTGACCTCATGCACCTCGTCGCCGACTTCAGTGAGATCGGCCGGCTCAAGCTCCAGGGTGAAGGTCGATCCCCTGCCGAGCTGCGACGACAGTCGCACCTCGTGCCCGAGCACGGTCGCGAAGCGGCGGACGATGGAGAGGCCGAGCCCGAAGCCGGCCTGGTCGGTCGCAATGGCCTCGCCGCGCTGGAATTCGCGGAAGATCGCCTCCTGCTGCGCCTGCGCAATTCCAGGCCCGGTGTCGGAGACCTGGACGCAGATCTGGTCGCCCCGCGGCCGGCATCCCATGACGACGCCGCCGCTGCGGGTATAGCGGATGGCATTGGCAAGCAGGTTCTGCAGGATCCGCCGCAGCATCATCGCATCCGACATCACCGCCAGCTGTGAGCTGCGGATGCGCAAGGACAGGCCTTGCCGCGCGGCGATCGGCTCGAACTCGTTGCGGAGCTGCTCGAACAGGGGCGCCAGCGCAATCGCGCGCACGTCGGGCTTGAGCGCACCGGCATCGAGCTTGGCGATCTCCAGCAGCGACCGCAGCAGGTCCTCCAGCATCAGCAGCGAGCGGTCGGCCTGGTCGATGAGCAGGCCCGCCTCCTGCGATTCCATCATCTCGGTCAGCGCGGACAGGGTCAGGCGCGCCGCGTTGAGCGGCTGCAACAGGTCATGGGTGACCGAGATCAGCACCGAGGATTTCAGCGAGCTTGCCGCCTCCGCCTGCTGCTTGGCGCGGTAGAGCCCTTCATTGGCGCGCTCGACCGAATGCAGCGCCTCGCGCAACTGGTGCGTCCGGTCGCGAACCTTGTGGTCGAGCGCAATGGCGGTTTCGAACAATGAAAAGGCGTTGAGCTGCTGGTCCATCGAGCGCTCGACGCGCGACATCAGGGCGGCGTTGATCTTCCTCAGCTTGGCGGCTTCGCGCCGCAACTGGTCGACCGCATCAGGGCCCTGCCACATGTCCGTCACGACGGACGCCTTCCGATCGCGACGCCCGTGAAGGTCTGGTTCACATGCATGGAGCCGAACTGCTCGCCATAGGTATGAAAGCCGACGACCCGGTTCTGCCGGTACAATTCGGACATGTCGCGGGTGAGCTGATGCTGCTCGGCATCGAGCCGGCGGAGCAGGCACTCGAAACCGATATAGAGCGAGACGTCTCCGATCTGGTCGCGGATGTCGGCAAAGGTCTCGCAGGTCGCGCCGACCAGGCTTCGCGACGTCGCCGCCGTCAGCACCATGCCCTCGTCGATGGCGCAGAAGAAATGTAGCGAGCCGTCCGGTTCGACGCGCTGGATCGAGCGCGCGTAATAGGAGCCGCCGACGCGCACCAGCACGGGATGGGACGCAAAGGAGAACGGATCGAGCTTGGCGTCCATGATCCCGACCATGCGCGAATATTCCAGGGCCGCAGGCTCGGCGTTCAGCTCCCTGACCGTCCGGTTCTCGATGTCGGCTTCGGTGACCACCATCTTCTGTGGGGTCGGCTCGAAAT
Source organism: Bradyrhizobium huanghuaihaiense (assembly GCF_025200885.1). Taxonomy (NCBI): domain Bacteria; kingdom Pseudomonadati; phylum Pseudomonadota; class Alphaproteobacteria; order Hyphomicrobiales; family Nitrobacteraceae; genus Bradyrhizobium; species Bradyrhizobium huanghuaihaiense. The sequence goes on from NZ_CP104172.1 coordinate 549,904, forward strand.
TGTCGCACTTGAAGACCCGGAACGGCAGCGAGGTGTTCAACAGGATCAGGAGGGCGGCATTGGTGTGTGCCTTGCCGTCGAAGAACACAAAGGTCTTCTCGAAGCGCATCCCGTCGCCTGCGGACCCGCCGACGACCGGAATGTCGTCGAGCGATGCATAGATCGCGGACATCACCGCTTCTTCGCGGCGGCACAGGCCGTCGATCAGGACGAGGCCGAAGGGACTGCCACGGTCGACCTGCGGAGTGGCCCGCAACAGCTCGTGCCGGAGCTCGCCGCCGATCCTGCGGCCGTCCTCGACGCGGAAACTGTCGAGATTGAAAATGGGCCGCACCGCGGCGGAGAAATCGGCGCGGCTGAATGCCAGCGCCACGACGCTGTTCTCGTCCCAGCCATCAGGAGCAAGCTCGCCCGCGGTGGTGCAACCGCACACCTGGGTCTCATCGAAGTGCCGGGTGATCTCGGCGATGAAGTGATGGGGGTCGTAGCTGGGGGAGAGGAACACCAGGATCAGCGCCAGCCCGTCGGAGGGGAGCTGGGCCGCCAGCTCGGCCACGGCTTCGTCGACGCTCGCAGCCTTCGACTTGGCCACGGCAACGCCAGATGCACCGCCAAACCGAAAATCGGTTTGCCCCACTCCGTTTCTCCCCTCGAGGACCAGCTCGGTCTAACGCCAAGTGCCTGATAAGATTCGAGAGTAAGGCGTTTTCCGGTGAGCCGCAACACGGCGCCCGGTCCCAGCAAGGATGCAGACCGGACGGATTTACCACCCCTTGACGATTCTGCCTTAATTTTCCGCACGGTTCGGAAAGGGCTGCTTCCGAGCCGCAAAATCGTTGCAAGAACATAAGCTGGGGGTTGGGAATGTCCGGGCGTACCGCGTCGCCGTCGAAGCGTGCAATTTTTCCGACCCTCAGGTTCCGCGCAAAGATCATCCTCGGCTTTGCCGCTGTGCTGGTGATCTCCGCCGGCAGCATGGCTTTTGCCTATTTCGGCTTCGAGCGGGTGTCGTCCGGGGTCGGATCCTACCGCACGAGCGTCACGGAGGCTGACCTCGCCCGCAACATCGACCGCGAGCTGCTCGCCTACCGTTCGGCCGTCAGATATTTCGTCGTCACCGGCAAGGAAGACGATGCCAAGGCAGCGTTGGACGCCGAGGCAAGCCTGAAGAGCGCCATCGACCAGGCCATCAAGGGCGCCAAGAAGCCGGCGCGGCAGGAGAGCCTTAACAAGCTCGCCAAGGAGTTTACCAATTTCTCCGCGACCTTCGCGAAGGTGCTCCAGGCCAAGCGTGACAGCGCGCTGCTGGTGCAGAACCAGCTGACCCGGAACGCCAACCTGCTGAAGTACAAGCTCGACGATATCGGCAACAACGCCTCCGATTCCGAGGCGCAGGCGATCGAGTTCGGCACCAAGCAGGTCAACGCCCAGTTCCAGACCGCGAGTGCTGCGGCGACCAACTTTGTGCTGACGTCCGACCAGACGATTGCCACCAGCGCGCTCGCGCGGCTGAAATTCGTCGAGAACTCGCTCGGCGCGGTCTATTCCATGGACGACAAGATCGTCGCCGGCCTGAAGGACGCCAAGACCATCCTCGTCGCCTATCGCGAATCGCTGGAGAAGCTGATCGCCAACGCCAAGATGGTCGACGATCTCGTGACCGAGATGAGCGGCTCGGCCGGTGCGATCCTGCAAGGCGCGACCGCCATGAAGGCGGACCTGGTCGCCGAGCAGCAGCGGCTGGAGTCGGAGTCGGAAGCGACCATCGGGCAGACAGAGCAGCTGGTGCTGATGCTGGCCGTCGGCGGCACGCTGCTGGGCGCCTTCCTCGCCTTCCTGCTCGGCACCGGCATCTCGCGTCCGATGATCGCGAAGTGCAAGGCGATGCGCGAGCTCGCCTCGGGCAATTTCGATGTCGTGCTTCCCGGTTTGGGGCGCAAGGACGAGATCGGCGAGATGGCCGGCGCGGTCGAAGAGTTCAAGGTTCAGGCGGTCGCCAAGGCCGAGCGCGATGCTGCCGCGAGCGAAGTCCAGAACAGGGAGCAGGCCGCCAGCAGACGCGCCGAGCTCATCCGCTTTGCCGACGATTTCGAGAGCGCGGTCGGCGCCATCGTCTCCAATGTCTCGTCCTCGGCCGTGCAGCTGGAATCGGCGGCCTCGACCCTGACCCGCACCGCCGAGACGACGCAGAGCCTGTCGAGCCAGGTCGCCGGCGTCTCCGAGCAGGCTTCCTCCAACATGCAGTCGGTGGCGACCGCGACGGAAGAGCTGTCGGCCTCGGTCGAGGAGATCGGCCGCCAGGTCCGCGATTCCAGCCGTATCGCCGAAGCCGCCGTGGTGCAGGCCAAGGAGACCGACGGCCGTATCGGCAAGCTCTCGCATGCCGCCCAGCAGATCGGCGAAGTCGTCAAGCTGATCACGGCGATCGCCGAGCAGACCAATCTGCTGGCGCTGAACGCCACCATCGAGGCGGCGCGCGCCGGTGACGCCGGCCGCGGCTTTGCGGTGGTCGCGAGCGAGGTGAAGTCGCTGGCAAGCCAGACCGCCAAGGCCACCGACGAGATCTCCTCGCACATCGCGGGCATGCAGGGCGCCACCGCCGAATCGGTCGCCGCGATCAAGGAGATCGGCGCCACCATCGGCCAGATCTCGTCGATCTCGACCTCGATCGCGAGCGCCGTCGAGCAGCAGGGCGCGGCAACCCAGGAGATCGCGCGCAGCGTCCAGACCGTCGCGCAAGGCACCCAGACCGCGGCCACCGACATCGGCCAGGTCAACCGCGGCGCCGCCGAGACCGGTTCGGCCTCGGAAGAGGTGCTGAACTCGGCCAAGACTCTCTCATCCGAAAGCACCCGCCTCCGCGCCGAGCTCGACCGCTTCATGGGGAATATCCGGGCGGCGTAAGCGCTCCCTCTCTCGTCGTCCCGGCGAAGGCCGGGACCCATAACCACAGGGCGTTGTGGGACGCGATGCTGGTAACTCCGAGTCTTCGCCAAACCTGATCTAGTGGGTATGGGTCCCGGCCTTCGCCGGGACGACAGCGGAGATCAATTTTAGCGGCGCGAGAAAGCGCGCCTTAACACTCCCCGCGACACCTAACCGCTAGTTGCGACGCCATAAATTTACCGTGGCTTATCCTTTGCCGACTACCGTGCATACGAGTCGGGGAGCGGGCTGCTCCCGGGCTGCGCCTGGTTTTCCGCGAATGGAATGGGGTGGGGGAATGCCCGTCAAGTCGAAACCGAAGACATCGAAGCTGCTCACCTTGCGTTTTCGCGCAAAAATCATCCTCGGCTTCGTGGCGGTGCTGGCCATCCTCGCCGTCAGCATGGCTTTCGCCTATTTCGGCTTCGAGCGGATCCAGGCTGCCGTGGCCTCCTACCGCACCAGCGTGTCGGAAGCGGATCTCGCCCGGACCGTCGACCGCGAGCTGATCTCCTATCAGGGGCTGGCGCGGGCCTACACGTTGACCGGCGCGAATGATGATGAGACCGCGGCCAAGGCGGCGGAAGAGAATCTGAGGGGCGCAATCGCCAAGTCCATGGCGGCCACGACCGGCGCTGCGCGCCGCGAGCAGGTCGGCAAGCTCGAGGCCGAGTTCCAGCGCTTCACCAAGGTGTTCGGTGAGATCATCACCCTGACGCGCGAGAACAACAAGATCGCGGCCGACGAGCTCAACAGCGTCGGCAACAAGATCCGTTTCAAGTTCGACGACCTCGCCGATACCGCCGCGCTCGCCGGCCTCGCCTCGGTCCAGACCACGGCCAAGGACGTCACCTCGCAATATCTCGCGGTCTCCACCTCGGTCAGCGCCTTCGTCGCCAAGCCCGAGCCGAAGACCGCCGATGGCGTCATCGCCCGCATCAAGTTCCTGGAGACCCTGCTGGTCTCGATCTACGCCAATGACCAGAAGATCACCGACCGCGTCACCGAGATCGGCAATCTGCTGAAGCAGTACCGTACCTCGTTCTCGAAGCTGACCGAGAACGTGAAGGTCATCGTCAAGTCGAACGGCGACATGACCAAGACCGCCGCGTCCATCCTCAAGCTCTCGGCCGATCTGCGTTCGGACCTCACTGCCGACCAGCAGCGCATCGAGGCCAGTGCCAACACGACGATTATTGAGACCGAGCGGCTGATGCTGATGCTAGCGCTGGGCGGCCTTGCTGTCGGCGCGGCGCTGGCTCTGATGCTCGGCAACGGCATCTCGCGGCCGATGATCGCGATGTGCAAGGCGATGCGCGAGCTTGCCTCGGGCAATTTCGATGTCGTGCTGCCCGGTTTGGGGCGCAAGGACGAGATCGGCGAGATGGCCGGCGCGGTCGAAGAGTTCAAGGTTCAGGCGGTCGCCAAGGCCGAGCGCGATGCTGCCGCGAGCGAAGTCCAGAACAGGGAGCAGGCCGCCAGCAGACGCGCCGAGCTGATCCGCTTTGCCGACGATTTCGAGAGCGCGGTCGGCGCCATCGTCTCCAATGTCTCGTCCTCGGCCGTGCAGCTGGAATCGGCGGCCTCGACCCTGACCCGCACCGCCGAGACGACGCAGAGCCTGTCGAGCCAGGTCGCCGGCGTCTCCGAGCAGGCTTCCTCCAACATGCAGTCGGTGGCGACCGCGACGGAAGAGCTGTCGGCCTCGGTCGAGGAGATCGGCCGCCAGGTCCGCGATTCCAGCCGTATCGCCGAAGCCGCCGTGGTGCAGGCCAAGGAGACCGACGGCCGTATCGGCAAGCTCTCGCATGCCGCCCAGCAGATCGGCGAAGTCGTCAAGCTGATCACGGCGATCGCCGAGCAGACCAATCTGCTGGCGCTGAACGCCACCATCGAGGCGGCGCGCGCCGGTGACGCCGGCCGCGGCTTTGCGGTGGTCGCGAGCGAGGTGAAGTCGCTGGCAAGCCAGACGGCCAAGGCCACCGACGAGATCTCCTCGCACATCGCGGGCATGCAGGGCGCCACCGCCGAATCGGTCGCCGCGATCAAGGAGATCGGCGCGACCATCGGCCAGATCTCGTCGATCTCGACCTCGATCGCAAGCGCCGTCGAGCAGCAGGGCGCGGCCACGCAGGAGATCGCCCGCAGCGTCCAGACCGTCGCGCAGGGCACCCAGACCGCGGCCACCGACATCGGCCAGGTCAATCGCGGCGCCGCCGAGACCGGTTCGGCCTCGGAAGAAGTGCTGAACTCGGCCAAGTCGCTCTCATCCGAAAGCACCCGCCTGCGCGCCGAGCTCGACCGCTTCATGGGGAATATCAGGGCGGCGTAAGCGCTCCCTCTCTCGTCGTCCCGGCGAAGGCCGGGACCCATAACCACAGGGCGCTGTGGGACGCGATGCTGGTAACTCCAAGTCTTCGCCAAACCACGTGCTGTGGTAATGGGTCCTGGATTAGCGCTCGCTCCGCTCGCTTGTCCAGGACGACGTCTGAGTGTTTCGCTGGCACCGCATCACACTCCGCTGTCGTCCCGGCGCAGGCCGGGACCCATAGCCACAGGGCGTAGTGGGATGCGACGCCGGTAACTCCGAGTCTTGGCCAAACCCAATCTTGTGAGTATGGGTCCCGGCCTTCGCCGGGACGACGGCGGAGTAAAGAGCGGAAGCCTCATTCCCTCCCGAACGCCCGCTTCAGCTCCACCTTCGCGCGCTCCAGTCGTGTGCGCTGGGTCTTCGGCAGCGTCTTGCCGGCGCGGTTGACGTAGAAGGTCAGCATCGACAGCGCCGAGCGGTAGGCGCCGGTCTTGCGGCGTGAGCTGTGCTCCGCCGAGCGCTTCAGCGACGCCGCGATCTTCTTCGCGCTGGTCAGCTTGAACACGCCTTGCTTGAGATCGAGCGCGTCGCTCTCCCTCGTTACGCGCTGTGACCAGCGCTTCGGCGTCGCGCGCTTCGTGCCCTTGCGCGCGGTGCTACGCCTCGCGCTGGTCTTTCGGCGTGCAGTCTTGTGCGCGCCGCTCTTTCGCGAATGTGTCGTCTTTCTGGCATGAGCCATGCGTCAACTCCTTGCGGCTCCGTCGCAAACGGGCGGCCCGTGAGACTGTTCCTGCGGGAACCTGGCATCGCCGCAGACGTTGTCGCATGTGGCAGGCGAGGTGCCGCACCCCGATGATCGGATCGCCCCGTCCACCTCATGTGAACCGGGGCTGCATCCTTTGGTCAGATCCAACAACCCGATGGAATTGCAGCAAACCCCAGCGCTGAACTACGGACCTGCCGTCCCTGCGGCGGTTGCGGCCGATCGCATCGTCGAGACCAGCATTCCCTCGCGCCTCGACGCGCTGCCGTGGAGCGGCTTTCACACCCGCGTCGTGCTGGCGCTTGGCATTACCTGGATCCTGGATGGTCTCGAGGTCACGCTTGCGGGCGCGCTCTCCGGCGCGCTGAAGCAGAGTCCTACGCTGCAGTTCTCCAATCTCGATCTCGGCATCGCCAACTCCGCCTATCTCGCCGGCGCCGTGCTCGGTGCGCTCGGCTTCGGCTGGCTCACCGACCGCATCGGCCGCAAAAAACTGTTCTTCATCACGCTCGCGCTCTATCTTTCGGCGACCGCGGCGACCGCGCTGTCCTGGGACATCGCGAGCTACGCGCTGTTTCGCTTCCTCACCGGCGCCGGCATCGGCGGCGAATACACCGCAATCAACTCGACCATCCAGGAGCTGGTGCCGGCGCGCTATCGCGGCTGGACCGATCTCGTCATCAACGGCAGCTTCTGGATCGGCGCTGCGATGGGCGCGGTGGCGGCCATTGTGCTGCTCGATCCTGCACTGATGGGCCCCGATCTCGGCTGGCGGCTCGCCTATCTCATCGGCGCCGCCATCGGCCTCGTCGTGCTCTTGATGCGGATGTGGATTCCGGAGAGCCCGCGCTGGCTGATGATCCACGGGCGGCCTGACCAGGCCCATGCCATCGTCGACGACATCGAGCGCTCGGTGATCGGACATGACCAGGATGCGGGCGAGGGACGCTTCACAAAAATCCGGCTGAAGATGCGCGATCACACGCCGATCCGCGAAGTCGTGCACACGCTGTTTTCCACCTATCGCCAGCGCGCGCTGGTCGGCCTCGTGCTGATGAGCGCGCAGGCGTTCTTCTACAACGCCATCTTCTTCACCTTCGCGCTGGTGCTGACCGATTTCTACGGCATCAGCGCCGACCATGTCGGCTGGTACCTGCTGCCCTTTGCCGCTGGCAATTTCCTTGGCCCGCTGCTGCTCGGCCGTCTGTTCGATACGCTCGGACGGCGCACCATGATCATGTTCACCTATGGCATCTCCGGCCTGCTGCTGGCGCTCTCGGGCTATCTGTTCACGATCGGCGCACTCAGTGCGCAAGGACAGACCATCGCCTGGATGGTGATCTTCTTCTTTGCCTCGCCCGCCGCGAGCGCGGCCTATCTCACCGTCAGCGAGACCTTCCCGCTGGAAGTGCGCGCACTGGCGATCGCGGTGTTCTATGCGATCGGCACCGGCATCGGCGGCGTGATCGGGCCGGCATTGTTCGGCGCGCTGATCGATACGGGATCACGCACCAGCGTGTTCGCCGGCTATCTGCTGGGTGCCTTCCTGATGATCGCGGCCGCGATCGTGGCGTGGCGCTATGCCGTCTCCGCGGAACGAAAATCGCTCGAACAAATCGCGCGGCCGCTCGCCTTTATGGAGTAGACTGATGAAATCGGAACTTGCGGACATGTCGATGGTCGACGAACGCGCTGTGCGCAACGACAACGAGAAGCCGGATGCGGTGCCGGTGCCGCATGCGCTCGTCCCGCATCTCGACGAGACCGCGATCCTGCTCGACATCGACGGCACGCTGCTCGACCTGATGCCGACGCCGCGTGAGGTGTGGGTGCCGCCCGGCCTGTCGGAGACACTCAACCGGCTGACGGAGCGCACCTCCGGAGCGCTGGCGCTGGTCAGCGGCCGCTCGCTCAACGACATCGACCTGATCTTCGCGCCCGACGTCTTCCGCGCCGTCGCGGGTCACGGCGCTGAGATGCGGCTGTCGGTCGACAACGAAGCGGATGACGTGCACGCGCCGCCGCTGGACAAGGAGCTGAAGCGGCGGCTCGCCGCGATCGCCAAGCTTTCGCCCGGCATTCTGCTCGAGGACAAGGGCTATTCGCTGGCACTGCATTACCGCCTCGCGCCGCATGCCGAAAAGGCGATCTACGAATCCGTCTCGCTGATCCGCGCCGACCTGCCCAGCGCTCCCATCGAGGTGCTGCCGGGCAAGTTCGTCTGCGAGATCAAGCATTCCGGCTTCACCAAGGCGAGTGGCGTGCGCGAATTGATGAAACATGAACCTTTTAGGGGGCGCCGGCCGCTGTTCATCGGCGACGACGTCACGGATGAGACGGTGTTCGCGATCATGCCCGACATGGACGGGCTCGCCTTCTCGGTCGGCCGCCGTGCCATGGGCGTGAATGGTCACTTCGATGCGCCCGCCGATGTGCGCATGTTCCTCGCGCGCCTGCTCGATCCAAGGTGAAACGAAGGCAGCGCCACGTCACAGACACAATGCTCTCGGCAAGGCACCATTGCGCTACGCAATGCATGCTGCGCGACAAGGTCGCAAATGCTGTCTTTGCAGTGAAATTTCCAGGTTCCGCAGGCGAAACCTGCTCCAACGCGCATGCCCGATTTTGGTTTCAATCCGAAGAAATCATGACAGGAACCATATTGATGAACGGCAGTTAAACGGGGTGGAATGAACAGGAGGGGACGACCTGTGAACTTAGTCGTCGTTTCAAATCGCGTCGCTCGCGGCAAGCCGAATGAACCCATGACGGGTGGCCTCGCTGCGGCATTGCTTCCCGTTGTCGAGCATTCAGGGGCCATCTGGGTGGGGTCGTCAGGCCGCGTGCGTGACGGTCATCAGAAGGAACCGTTTGCCGAGATCGAGGCGCTGGGTACGGGCGCGATCGCAACGCTGGATCTGCCGGCGGCGCATTACGGCGGCTATTACGAAGGTTTTGCCAATTCGGCGCTGTGGCCGGCTCTGCATTCGCGCAGCGATCTGATCCGCGTCTCACGCGAGGACTATGTCAGCTATCGCGAGGTTAACGCCTTCATGGCTCGCGCCTTGATGCGCTTCCGCAAAGCCCGGACCGCGTTCTGGGTGCAGGATTATCATTTCCTCGCGCTCGGCGCGGAGCTGCGCGAACTCGGCGTCGATGATCCGATCGGCTTCTTCCTGCACACGCCCTGGCCGGTGGTCGCGGTGATGCAGGGCGTGCCCAATCATCGCGAGCTGATCACGGCGATGCTGGCCTATGATCTGCTCGGCTTCCAGACCGAGGAGGACCGGCAGAATTTTCTCGGTTACGTCGGCGGCGAGCTTGGCCTCGCCATCGAAGACGGTGTCGTGGTCTCGCAGCATGGTCGCACGCGCTGCGAAGTCTTCCCCATCGGCATCGATGCGGAGAAATTCGCAGCCTATGCCGCCAAGTCGGCATCGCATCCCGACGTGTCGCGACTGCGCCGCAGCCTCAATGGCGAGCGGCTCGCGATCGGCGTCGACCGGCTCGACTATTCCAAGGGCCTCGTCAACCGCATCAGCGCGTTCGACCGGCTCTGGACCGAGCAGCCGCAGTTTTCGCGCAGCATCTCGCTGCTTCAGATCGCCAATCCCTCGCGCGGCGCGATCGAGGCCTATGGCAATCTCCAGAACGAGGTCGCGCGCCTCGTCACCGACGTCAACGGCCGTCACGGCGAGGTCGACTGGACGCCGATCCGCTATCTGAACAAGGGTTTTAGCCAAGCCGTCCTCGCGGGGCTCTACCGGACCGCGCAGGTCGGCGTGGTGACGCCGCTGCATGACGGCATGAACTTGGTTGCCAAGGAATATGTCGCCGCGCAAAACCCGGCCGATCCCGGCGTGCTCGTGCTGTCGAAGTTTGCCGGCGCCGCCAACGAGCTCGACGCCGCGCTGCAGGTCAATCCGCACGACATCGACGGCATGGCGCGCGCGATCGCGATCGCAGCCTCGATGCCGCTCACCGAGCGCAAGATGCGCTGGGACGCGATGATGAAGAAGTTGCGCGGCCACACCATCCAGCAATGGTCCACCGATTTCGTCACTGAACTGGAAAAGTGCCGCACGCAGAAGGCCGCCGTCGCCCCGCTCGCCGCCCAGCCGCCGCAAGCGCTGCGCTGGCTGAAGTCGGCGATATCAGGCGTGCGGTTGATTTAGCCTCTTCTCCCTCTCCTTACGGGGAGAGGTGAAAAACGACGACCTCAATAACAATACGACACGCCCTCCAGGATCGCGCATTGCCGCTTGTTCGGCGCGTTGGGATCGTCCAGCGGCACCATGCCCTTACCCTGGCCGACGAACACGCCGGGCCCGACATGCACCGAGCTCTTGTTGCCGATGATGACGCTCTGATGCGGCGTCGAGCTCGAGCGCGTCCCGTCCGGCCAGAGGATGGCATCGCCCGACAGCACCCCGCGCCGCCCGTCGTCGCAGCTGACATCGACGCCCTGCCGGGTGCAGACCTGTGCCAGGGCCGGCACGCCTAAGGCGGAGCCGAGGGCCGAAATCAGGCCCAGCGCGGCGATGGTCTTGCGGATGGTCATGGCGTCCCCGGTCGTGTTTGGTGGCCTCAGGTGAATCGTCGCGCCAAACCCGCCTCCGGTTCAGCGAGCGGGCGGTTCCGCAGGGGCCGTCGACGTCAGATATTATTATTTAAATACAACATCTTACGGAAAATTCACCCGATTTTCCCGCGATCCCTTGCAAAATCACCGGCGCCCCTTCAAGAGAGGGCGCTCCGGAGAGATGGCCGAGTGGCTTAAGGCGCACGCTTGGAAAGCGTGTGTGCGGGAAACCGTACCGTGGGTTCGAATCCCACTCTCTCCGCCACTGGGCCTCATCTCACCAGCCTCCACTTCCCATCTCCCACCCGCTTCAGCGCGGGATCGCTCACTCGCACATGCTCCGCGAGGAAATCGATGAAGGCGCGCACGCGCGCGGGGAGCGGCGCGGTGTGGCCGACATAGACGGCGTGGATGTCCTCGCGGTCGCCGGGATTGTAGCTCTGCAGAACCGGGACGAGGCGGCCGGCTTCGATGTCGGGGCCGATATGGAAGAGGGCGAGGCGGGCTAGTCCCACGCCGCCGAGGCAGAGGCGCCGGGCGGCTTCGCCGTCGCTGGCGCGCGCGATCGGCGGCGGCACGGCTTCCTCGGTGCGATCGCCGCGCCGGAATGGCCAGCCGCCGCGGATGCGTGGAAAGGTCCAGCCGATGCCGCGGTGATCGGCGAGATCCTCGGGCGTCTTCGGTGTGCCGAAGCGCGCCAGGTAGTTTGGGGCGCCGACCACCACCATGCGGCTGGTGCCGAGCTTGCGCGCGATCAGGCGCGAAGTCTTCAGAGGCCCGACGCGGATGGCGACGTCGGCACGCTCCTGCATCAGGTCGATCAGCGTATCGGTCAGCATGAGGTCGAGCGTGATTTCGGGATGCTGTTCGAGGAAGCGCGGGATCAGCGGCATCACGTGCAGCATGCCGAACGGGATGTTGCTGTTGACCGTGAGGCGGCCGCGCGGCGCGGCCCCAGAGGCCGCCTCGCGCTCGGCTTCCTCCATCTCGCTGAGGATGCGCAACGAGCGCTGGTAAAAGGCCTGGCCTTCCTCGGTCAGCGTCAGCTTGCGCGTGGTGCGGTTGATCAGGCGAGAGCCGAGCCGCGCCTCCAGCCGCGAGATCAGCTTGCTCACGCCCGACGGCGTCAGGCGCAGTTTTCGCGCGGCCTGGGTGAAGCCGCCGAGGTCGACGACGCGGACGAAGACCTCCATCTCGGCGGAGCGGTTGGTGTCGAAACGGGCCATGTTGAATTCACGTCATAAATGATTGGATTGCGGACATTCTAATGGTTTTGCCGCGGTGCAGCTATCTGCGTGGCTCGTCTCATCCATTGGAGCCACGCATGCCTCCCGCCGTTCTCGCGCTCACCGCCGGTGCCTTCGGCATCGGCACCACCGAATTCATCATCATGGGCCTCTTGCTCCAGGTCGCCGCCGACATGCATGTCTCCGTGCCGGTCGCGGGCCTGCTCATCTCGGGCTATGCGCTCGGCGTGTTCGTCGGCGCGCCGGTGCTGACCTTGGCCACACGACGGCTGCCGCGCAAAACCGTGCTGCTGGCGCTGATGGCGATCTTCACGCTCGGCAATGCCGCCTGCGCGCTGGCCCCCAACTACGAATTGCTGATGGCGGCGCGGGTGCTGACTTCGCTCGCCCACGGCACGTTCTTCGGCGTCGGCTCGGTGGTGGCCACCAGCCTCGTGGCCGAGGACAAGCGCGCTTCCGCCATCGCGACCATGTTCATCGGCCTGACGGTCGCAACGCTGCTGGGCGTGCCCTTCGGCGCCTGGTTCGGCCTGATGCTCGGCTGGCGCGCGGCGTTCTGGGCGGTGACCGTGATCGGCGTGGTTGCGTTCGCGGTGGTCGCGGTGCTCGTCCCTGGTCATGTCGGCAAGGGCGACAAGCCGATCTCGCTTGCTGAGGAAGTCGCGGTGCTCGGCCGTCCGCAGGTGCTGCTCGGCCTTGCCATGACCGTGTTCGGCTTCGCCGGCCTGTTCGTCGTCTTCACCTATATCCAGCCGATCCTGACGCGCTTCACCGGCTTTTCGGAAGCCGTGGTGTCGCCGATCCTGCTGGTGTTCGGCGTTGGCCTTGCGATCGGCAACGTCGCCGGCGGCAAGCTCGCCGACCGTGGCCTCGGGCGCGCCCTGATCGGCACGCTCGCCGCGCTCGCCATCGTGCTGCTCGGCCTTGCCGCGGTGCTGTCGGTCAAGATCCCTGCGATCGTGATGATCCTGCTCCTCGGTATCGCCGCCTTCGCAACCGTCGCGCCGCTCCAGCTTCGCGTATTGGAGGCCGCCGGCCCGAGCGGCCGCACGCTCGCATCCAGCCTCAACATCGCCGCGTTCAATCTCGGCAACGCACTGGGAGCCTGGGCCGGCGGCGTCGCCATCGATCGCGGGTTCGGCCTCTCGGCGCTGCCGCTGGTCGCAGCCGGCATCACGGCGATCGGTCTCGTGCTGGCGTTGTGGAGCCTCCAGCTCGATCGCACGACGACCGCGGTCGCGGCGTGCCCGGCGGAATAGGAGAGCGATCATGGAATACCGCAATCTCGGCGCATCCGGGCTCAAGGTCCCCGTCCTCAGCTTCGGCACCGGCACGTTCGGCGGCCAGGGCCCGCTGTTTTCGGCCTGGGGCCGCAGCGGCACTGAGGAGGCCCGTAGGCTGGTCGACATCTGCCTCGATGCCGGCGTCAATCTGTTCGACAGCGCCGACGTCTATTCGAACGGCGCCTCCGAGGAGATCCTCGGTGCTGCGATCAAGGGCCGCCGCGACAAGGTGCTGATCTCAACCAAGATGAGCCTGCCGATGGGCGACGGCCCGCTCGACGCCGGCTCCTCGCGGCAGCGGCTGCTTGCTTCGGTCGATGCGGCGCTGCGGCGGCTTGGCACTGACACGATCGACCTGCTTCAGCTCCACGCCTTCGACGCGTTCACGCCGATCGAGGAGGTGCTGTCCACGCTCGACACGCTCGTGCGCGCCGGCAAGCTGCGCTATGTCGGCGTCTCGAATTTCGCCGGCTGGCAGCTGATGAAGTCGCTCGCCATCGCGGACCGGCATGGCTGGCCGCGCTATGTCGCGCACCAGGTCTATTACTCGCTGCTCGGCCGCGACTATGAATGGGAGCTGATGCCGCTCGCACGCGATCAGGGCGTCGGCGCACTGGTCTGGAGCCCATTGGGCTGGGGCCGGCTCACCGGAAAGATCCGGCGCGGCCAGCCGTTGCCGGAAGCGAGCCGCCTGCACGCCACCGCACAGTTCGGTCCGCCCGTGGATGAGGAGCGTCTGTACGCCATCGTTGATGTGCTTGATGGAATTGCCGCAGAGACCGGCCATACCGTGCCCCAGGCCGCGATCGCCTGGCTGCTGTCACGCCCCACGGTCTCCTCCGTCATCATCGGCGCGCGCGACGAGGCGCAGCTGCGCGACAATCTCGGCGCCGTCGGCTGGACGCTGAGCGCGGATCAGATCAGGCGGCTCGACGAGGTCAGCGCGGTGATGCCGCCTTATCCCTATTATCCCTACCGCGTCCAGGAAGGCTTTGCGCGGTTGAACCCGCCCCTGGTCTAGGCCGGTGACCGATAGAACGCCGCGATAGCCGTTGCGATTCCGTCGGGAAGGTTCGTCTCGCTCTTCAGCGTGTCCAGGAAGACGGGATCGCCCGCCACGGTGAGGCCATTCAGCTTGATCGGATGCAGCGGCTCGTCGGTCACGGCCACTGCCGCCAGATCGGGACCGGTGCGCACGCCGTCATATGCGAGCCGCGGGCGCAATTGGACATTGTTGCCGAACTGCTCATCCAGCGCGAGGCGCCACCCGGTGCGTGACACCGTTCCGCGGGCGATCGCATCGCTCATGGCGAGGCTGTCCGTTTGCAGCGCGCCGAGATTGCCGAGTGCGGCCTTCAGGCGGCTCGTCGCTTCCGCCAGTGAAATTTTCTCGATCCCTGGATCCTGGTCGGGTGAGGAGAAGTCGATCACGCGCGCGCTGCTGCCGATCTTGAGAGCCTCGCCGCTTCCGCCGGCCTTCTGCATCACCGTCTTCGTGCCGTAGCGCGGCCGTCCGCCGATGGTGACCAGAACGATGTCCTGCTCGCGCGATTTGATCAGGTGGGCGTAGGGATCGCCGGTGACGCCCTTCACGACCAGGAGATCAGCGAACTTGCCCTTGGCGATGGTCCCGAGCTTGGCATCCCATTTCAGGATCGCGGCGGGATTGCGCGTTGCCATCGCGACGATGTCGAAGTCGCTGAAGCCGAGATTGAAATGTGCGGACACGACCTTCGCCGCTTTCAGCTCGCCGAGCAGGTTCTTGCTGCCTGATGGCGACCAGTCCGAGCCGAGCGCGATGGTGAGGCCGGCGGTGCGCGCGGCCGCAACGTCGGTCGTCTTGCCGTAGAGCAGCAGATTGCTCAGCGGCGACCAGACGACCTTGGCATGATTTTCGGCCATCGTTCCGAAGTCGGTCGCGTCCAGCGCCGTGCAATGAATGCCGGCCAGCGACGGTTCGATTGCCCAGTCGCCTTGAGGGTTGCGCAAGGCGAGGAAGTGGCTGTGCGCCTTGGTGTCGATGCCCTCGCTCAGGTGCAGCAGGAAGCACGACGACGATTTCAGCTCCTTGTCGAACTTCGCCCAGTCCTCGGCATCGATGTCGGGAATCTTGGAGTGAGCGCGCGGCAGATCCGGCGGGCTGCCGATCTCGGCGGCCCGCAGCGCGCCCTTGTAGTACTTGTGGATCGTGCCGCTCCAGTTCGACAGCGTGATTCCCTGGCTCGTCGTCGTTCCCGCGACCATGCATTTGGCTTCGACATAACGGACCAGGGCCGGCAGCAACGAGCCGTCATCGGCGAGCGCGATCGCGCTCATCGGGCCGGTCACGGACGTCTTGTAGGATTTGGCATTCTGCCACTGGTCGCGATTGCCGTAGGATTGAGGCACCTGCCAGAGCGGCAGGATGTTGTAGCTCAAATGATTATGCAGCTCGATCAGGCCGGGATAGATGGTGCCCCCGGTCGCCACCGGAGCCACGGTCTCGAAGCCCGCTGGGGCCGGCTGTCCCTTCGGAACGATCGCGGCGATGCGGCTATCCTCGATGAAGATCGTCCCGCTCTTGATGACGTCGCCGTCAGTGGCCATCGTCACGATCCGCCCGCTCAGCGCCCAGCGCTTCGGGCCTGCGGCCGGGCTCATGGGATCACCCCATTGGGAATGGTGATCGTGATGTTGCGCCGCTTGGTGACCGCATCAGTGCCCTGGCGCACGGCCCATGGCGTGTCGCCGCGCATCCAGGCCGGCAGGCCCGCCGGAAGGTCCTTGGCGATGATGTCGACCAGTTCGGTCGGCTTGAAGGCATCGCCATAGGGCACGAGCGCAGTCTGGACGTCGGGATGTTTGACCGCAGGCGCGAGCGCGGCGAGGGCGGCATTCCATTTGGTCAGCATGAGCTTGGTGTTCGCGGCCTGCGTGGCGGCATCATGGGCGGAGCTTTCCGGCCAGGTCGGATGCGTGATGTGCTGATAGGCGAGCGTCTTGTAGGCCGCGCCATCGGCGGTCTTCAGCCACGCTTTCCAGGCCTCGTCGGCAAGGCCGCCGAGCGAGACAACGGCCTCGATGTTGCTGGGCGCGAGCACGGCCTTGAACCATTTGTTGCGATAGTCGACGATGCCGGGCTCGTTCTTGTGCTTGGAGCCGCCGCTCTGCCCGTAGACGCTGTACAGGAACGTGTTCACCATCACGTAGCTCTGCGTGATGCCGAGCTTGGCGAGGAAGCCTTGCGTCCGGCGTCCCGCGGTGCCGACCAGGATCCGGCGCACGATCGTCTCATGCTGGGCGGGGTCCTGTCCGACGACAAGCACACGCGCCGATCCATCGAGCCGGCCGCGATGGAAGATCGGTCCCCATTCAATGCGGAAATCGTGGGGATCGTAGGCTTCAGGGCCGGGATAGTTGCTGCACAGATCGCGAAAGGGTTGTTCGCCGTATCCGGCGTCGAACTCTGTGAGCATGGCAATGCTCCAATCTGTCGAGGTCAAAATAGCTGCGTTACTGAACCTGTTTATGCGGCAATCTTGGCGGTCATGTCCTAAAACACTCAACCAGTATATAGGTCGAGCCTGATCGCCCAAAGGTTCACGATCGTCTGGGCGTGACAGAGCGTCGCGACAATGCGCCATGCAGAAACGCACCTGTACACGGTCGCGTGACCTCCATAACCTCCGCGGCGCAATTTTTGGGAGATGCGACGTGGCGAAGAAGGCGGCAGCCAAGAAGAAAAGTACCGCAAAGAAGGTAACGAAGACCTCGAGCAAGACGAGCTCCGCCCGAAAGGGCACCGTCGCGAAAGCCGCGAAGAAGACAGTCAAGACGGCGGCATCGCGCAAGCCAGGCGCGGCACGTCGCCCCAAGGGTCCGGTCTGGCAATGGTCTGCGGTCGAGACCGCGGCCGCGATCCGCTCCGGCGCAATCACTGCCGTCGAGACCGTCGAGGCGCATCTGGATCGGATGCGCGCCGTCAATCCGAGGCTGAATGCGGTGGTCGTCGATCTCGGCGAGGAGGCGCTGAAGGCGGCGCATGCGGCCGACAAGCAGCGCGCCAAGGGCGGCGAGCTCGGCCTTCTGCATGGCGTGCCCATCACCATCAAGGAGAACGTCGACTACGAGGGACGGCCGAACTTCAACGGCGTGCCGGCGAACAAGGATCTCATCGCGCCATCGAATTCGCCTGTCGTCCGCAACCTGAAGAAGGCCGGCGCCATCGTCATCGGTCTCACCAACACGCCGGAATTCTCCTTTCGCGGCTTCACCGACAATCCCCTGCACGGGCTGACGCTCAATCCCTGGGACCCTGACATCACCTGCGGCGGTTCTTCGGGCGGTGCGGGGTCGGCGGTCGCGGCCGGCATCGGAACCATCGCCCATGGCAACGACATCGGCGGCTCGCTGCGCTGGCCGGCGCATTGCAACGGCGTTGCCACCATCAAGCCGACGCAGGGCCGCATCCCCGCCTTCAACGGCAGCGCAACGGCCGAGCGGCCGATGCTGGCGCATCTGATGTCGGCGCAGGGGCCGCTCGCCCGCCATGTCGCCGACGTTCGCCTTGCGCTGGAGGCGATGAGCCAGCGCGACCCGCGCGATCCCTGGTGGGTGCCGGCACCGCTGGTCGGGCCGAAGCCGAAAGGTCGCATCAAGGTCGCACTCGCAAAGATTCCAGAGGACATGGATGTTGATCCGTCCGTCGCCGCGGCGCTGCGCAAGGCCGCCGATCACCTCGAACGCTCCGGCTATCGCGTCAGCGAGGTCGAGGTGCCCGACATCAACGGCGTCTGGCAGACCTGGTGCGACATCATCACCAACGAGACGGTGGTGATGCAGGAAGCGAGCATGCTGAAGGTCACGACCGAGGACTTCCACAAGGCCTGGCGCGGCATGAGGGCCAAGGCCAATGGGCTCGATCTCAAGGCCTGGATGCAGGCGACGGCCGCGCGCAACGGTCACATCCGCGCCTGGCAGCTTTTCTTCGAGGAGTATCCGGTCGTGCTGGCACCGACCACGGTGAAGCCAACGCCGGGCCCGCGCGACGACACGGTCAGCGCCGAGCGGGTGCAGGAGATCTTCTGGGGCGAGATTCGCTTCATCTCCGCGATCAACGTGCTGGGCCTGCCCGGCGCGGTGGTGCCGGTGGCCGTCAACGAGGGCAAGCCGATCGGCGTGCAGCTCATTGCCGGCCGCTATCGCGAGGATC
This sequence comes from Bradyrhizobium huanghuaihaiense, assembly GCF_025200885.1. Classification (NCBI taxonomy): domain Bacteria; kingdom Pseudomonadati; phylum Pseudomonadota; class Alphaproteobacteria; order Hyphomicrobiales; family Nitrobacteraceae; genus Bradyrhizobium; species Bradyrhizobium huanghuaihaiense. Next base: position 568,206 of record NZ_CP104172.1, read on the forward strand.
TCGCGCTCGATGCCGCAGCCGCGATCGAGAAGCGTGCCGGCGTCATCGCCCATCGCCTCTGGGAGACGATGGCTTGATGCCATGCGCAAGGGCTCCGCGTCACGCGCGGAGCCCGCGGGGGCCGATCAGTTGGTCAGATGCGCGGAGGCGATCGCCTTCTGGAACAGTGCGTTCAACGCGTCGGTGATGCTCGAATCGCTCGAGACCTCGTAATAATAGCCCGACGTCGCGCAGGCCTGCATCTTGGTGGCGATCGAGCTGCGCCATGGCGCGATGTAGGTGTTGTACCAGCTGTTGTTGGTGATCGCGAGATAGGTGGTGTAAAGCACGGCGATCTTGACGCCGCGCGCCTTGATGGTGTCGCAGATCGTCGTCGTCAGCGGCTCCTGGCATCGGCCCGACGAGCTGATCACGGTCTGAGTGCAGCTCGAAGGGTAGTAGTAGTCGGCAACGCCATCCGCGACGAAGAACAGCCATTTCTGCGGCGAGGACGAGGAGCCGTCTCCGGGTGTCGGGATCGCGCCGTTCATCGACGACAGGATGCCGTCGAAATCCGTGCACATGTCATTGTTGTAGTTGGTGTAGGGAATCGTCATCAGGTCGACGGCGGAAACCGCTGTCTTCACCGAAGAGAGGCTCGAGGTCAGGGCCGAGATCGTGGTGAGGCCGATCGAGCCGCAATCGCTGCCCATGGTGTAGACCGCCATCCGGTACTGGTTGCTGACGAGCTGGCTCGCGGTCGCCGTGTCCGTCAGCGACTGCGTTGCGTCCCGCACCAGGTCGATCCGCATCTTGATCCCGAGCTTCTTTGCGATCGAATAATAGCTGTTGGTCTGCTTGGTCTTCTTCGAGCTCGACGTGTAGGTGTCATGGCAGGCGAAGGCGCAGCTGTCGGATGTCGCGTTCTGCAGCGCGGTCATGTCGGCCGTGGTGGCGCCGAGCCCCTGCGACGGCGAGTTGTCCAGCAGCACGTAGAAGTCGATGTAGGACGGCAGCGAGGCCGCCGCGCTCGATGTGGCGGAGAAGTCCAGCGTCTTGTAGCCCAGGATTCCCATGAAATAGGTCGTCACCGACGACGCCGCCGTTCCCGTGGCGGTGCGCGTGGTGACGCTGTCGGTCACGGTGATGGTCACCGAGCCCGTCGCCAGGCCGTACGCGGACATCTGCCCGGTAAAGGTGTTCAGCGCATCGCTCTGCGCGGCCGATGCGCTCTTGGTGATCTCGCTCTTCGCGGTCGCGACCAGCACGGCGGTGTCGAGCGCAGCGATCAGCTTTGTTCTCGCCCGCGCGGCGAGGGAGTAGTCGACGGCGGCGCCGACGAAGGACAGCAGCGGCACCAGCGCCAGCGCGAAGATGACGGCGATGTTGCCGCGTCGATCGGAGACGAAGCGCGAGAGCAGGTGACCTCTGTTGGCGTTCGTCAAGCGGCATATCCCAAAGCAAGAAGTGATGCGCCAGCGTAAAATCGACGAACTTACGCAACGATTGACCGCAGCGTGATCGTCCATGTCCGCTGATTGCGGATCGTGTCGCCGGAGCTTTGAGAGATGTTGCGAAACGATTGGGGCGGGGGCTCATGCCGCGCCGTTGCGGAACGGAGGCGGATGTCACCTCCGGCAGGGGTCGCCATGGTGCGCCAACCTATTAATCCAATTTAACTCGAATTTGAGCCAATTCACCAACAAGCGTTAGGGTTACTTCCTCGATCTCTAAGCGAATTATTGTCCGCTTTACCACCCGCCTCTAACAGAGGGACGGCGGACAACGCACGCGCCTCATACAGGCCAATAAGTGCGGCCCGCTCCACGCGGAGGTGGCACGATGCGCAACGAGACGATCGCTATTCACGCCGGCTACGAACCCGAAGCCACCACGCACGCGGTCGCCGTGCCGATCTACCAGACCGCGGCCTACGCTTTCGACAGCGCCGATCATGGCGCGGCCCTGTTCAATCTCGAGGCCGATGGCTTCCGCTACAGCCGCATCGCCAATCCGACCAGCGCGGTGCTGGAGAAGCGCATCGCCCAGCTCGAAGGCGGTGTAGGCGCGCTCGCCGTCGCGACCGGCCAGGCTGCACTGCATTTCGCCTTCGTCAATGTCGCCGACCACGGCGGCAACATCGTTTCCGTGCCGCAGCTCTACGGCACCACGCACACGCTGCTCTCGCACATCCTGCCGCGCCAGGGCATCACCGGCCGCTTCGCCGAGAGCGACAAGCCGGAGGCGATCGCAAAGCTGATCGACGAGAACACCCGCGCCGTGTTCGCCGAGACCATCGGCAATCCCGCCGGCAATGTCTGCGACATCGAGGCGCTGGCGAAGATCGCGCATGCGCATGGCGTGCCGCTGATCGTCGACAACACGGTCGCAACGCCGATCCTGCTCAAGCCGTTCGACTACGGCGCCGATATCGCCGTGCACTCGCTGACCAAGTTCCTGGGCGGCCACGGCACCACGCTCGGCGGCGCCATCGTCGATTCCGGAAATTTTCCGTGGGCGAAATACGCCGATCGCTTCCCGGCCTATAACAAGCCGGACGCCTCCTATCACGGCCTCGTCTATGCCGAGCGCTTCGGCAAGACCGCCTATATCGAGCGCGCGCGCAGCGTCTATCAGCGTACCATGGGTTCGGTGCTGTCGCCGTTCAACGCCTTCCTGCTGCTCCAGGGCATCGAGACCGTGGCGCTGCGCATGGAGCGCCATGTCGAGAACGCCCGCAAGGTCGCCGAATTTTTGCGCGGAGATCCGCGTGTGGCGTGGGTCAACTACACGGGCTTCTCCGACAGCCCCTACTATCCGCTCGTCCAAAAGTATCTCGACGGCAACGCCTCGTCGCTGTTTACCTTCGGCATCAAGGGCGGCATGGAAGCCGGCAAGACCTTCTATGATGCGCTGAAGCTGGTCACGCGCCTCGTCAATATCGGCGATGCCAAGTCGCTGGCCTGCCATCCGGCCTCGACCACGCATCGGCAGATGTCGGCGGAGCAGCAGCGCGCCGCCGGCGTGCTGCCGGAAACGATCCGCCTGTCGATCGGTATCGAGCATTCCTCAGATATCATCGAGGACATCGACCAGGCGCTGGAGAAAGCCTGTCCGTCGTCGCGTCTTCAGGCCGCGGAGTAGGCGGACGGCCCGATGACGATCTTGATCGACAGGGATCAAGGCATATCGAGCCCGGCGCTGGTGCCGGCCGAGGGCGATCTGGCGCGCGATCATGCCGGCGCCGAGCTTACCATCGGACTGATCAACAACATGCCGGACCCGGCGCTGAAGGCGACCGAGCGGCAGTTCATGAAGCTGTTGCAGGCCGCCGCGGGCCCGCGCCGCATCCGCTTTCACTGCTTCTCGCTTCCTAGCGTGAAGCGTTCGCCGGAAGCGAAATGGCATGTCGAGAGCGAATATTCCGATCTCGCCGATCTCAAGCGCGGTCGCTTCGACGGACTGATCGTGACTGGCGCCGAGCCGGTCGCGCCCGAGGTACATCAGGAGCCGTATTGGCGCGACCTCACCGATCTCATCGATTGGGCCAAGGCCAACACGCGCTCGACGATCTGGTCGTGCCTCGCCGCGCACGCCGCGGTGCTGCATCTCGACGGCATTGAACGGCGCCGTCTGCCGGCCAAATGTCACGGCGTCTTCGACTGCGAAGCGGTGGTGGATGATTCCCTCACGCAGGCGGCGCCTGCACCGCTCAAGGTGTCGCATTCGCGCCTGAACGAGATCGTCGAGAGCGACCTCGCGCGGGCCGGCTATCAGGTGCTGACCCGCTCGGCCCTCGCCGGCGTCGACGTCTTCGTCCGCCAATATGCCAGCCGCTTCGTGTTCTTCCAGGGCCATCCGGAATATGATGCCCTGTCGCTCCAGCGCGAATATCTGCGCGACATCGGCCGCTACCTTGCGCGCGAGCGCGAGAATTACCCGCACGTGCCCGTGAGCTATTTTGACGCAGTCACCGAAGAGAAGCTGGCGCGGTTCGAGAAGCGGGCGAGACAGGAGCGTCATCCGGCGCTGACCAACGACCTGCCGGCGCTGAATTTGCGCGCCGATATCGCCGCGGGCAGCGCGGCGGCGGCGCTCTTCCGCAACTGGCTGCACTATCTCGGCGCGGAGGCCGATACCTCGGTTCTGTCGCGCTAGGCCAAAGGGCGTTGATTCCGCGTTAGGATTACCAAAGCGTTAGGCTTGCCTCAGCCAGCGCACGAATGTTTCAGTAGAGAAATACGGAATCACAGGAAACGCTGTCGTGTGGTCGGCACTCCAGGGACGCGTGAGCAATCGGCTGGCCCGGCATTTCCGCGCCGCGCCCCACCGGCTGCCTGCGCATGCGCCGATGGTGAGCTTTACCTTCGACGATGCTCCCGATAGCGCCGCCGGCGAGGGCGCCTCGCTGCTCGAGGCGCATGGCGGCCGTGGCACGTACTACATCGCCGGCAGCCTGATCGATCAGCCGTCAGATCACTGGCATGGGCTGTCGAACGACGCGATCGTGCGGCTTCACCAGACCGGGCACGAGATTGCCTGCCACACCTTCTCGCATCAGAGTTCGGCCAATCTCGACGAGGCCGCCATGGCCCGCGAGATCGAGCGGAACCGCAGCCATTTCCGCGGCATCGATTCCTCGATCACGCTGGAGAATTTCGCCTATCCCTATGGGATCGCCTCGGTCTGGCGCAAGCCGCAGCTGGCAAAAGCCTTCCGCTCGGCGCGCGGCATTCTTCCCGGCGTCAATCGTGACGTCATCGATCTTCAGTTCCTGCGCGCCTCGCCGCTGGTCGACTGCGAAATCGATCCGGCAGGCGTCGATCGCTATTTCGACGAGGCGGTCGCAAGCGGCGGCTGGCTCATCTTCTACAGCCACGACGTCGTCAACGCGCCGAGCCCCTATGGCTGCACGCCGCGCCTGATGCGCCACGCGCTGGAGGCGGCGGGCAAGCGCAACATGCCGATCGTGACGGTCGCCGAGGCGCTGCGGCGAATCGGGGCGTAGCTACTTTACCTCTCCCCGCTTGCGGGGAGAGGTCGGATCGCTCTTGCGATCCGGGTGAGGGGGTACAGGTCTCACGTGCATCTCATCTGCGGATAGATGCCCCTCACCCCAACCCTCTCCCCGTAAGAACGGGGAGAGGGAGAAGAAGCAGCGGTGCAAGCCCCCCAAACAGCTTGCCACGGCCGCGCCAGCATGCGACTGGCCTTGTGACGAATCCCACGGCCGCGCTCCGACACACCCATGAACGCCCCTTCCACCGCTCCGCTGCCCGCGCCGGCCAACGGCCGCGATGCGCTGTCGGTGCTGCATTCGGTGTTCGGCCTGCCGGGATTCCGCGGCGCGCAGGGCGACATCATCCGGCACGTCACCGACGGCGGCAATTGCCTCGTGCTGATGCCGACCGGCGGCGGCAAGTCGCTGTGTTATCAGCTTCCATCGCTGCTGCGCGAAGGCTGCGGCATCGTGGTCTCGCCGCTGATCGCGCTGATGCGTGATCAGGTTGCGGGCCTGCTGGAGGCCGGCGTCAACGCCGCCGCGCTGAACTCGTCGCTGACATTTCAGGAGGCCTCCGACATCGAGCGGCGCCTGATCGCGGGCGATCTCGACCTGCTCTATGTCGCGCCGGAGCGGCTGGTCACGCCGCGCTGCCTGTCGATGCTGGCCCAGGCCAAGGTGGCGCTGTTCGCGATCGACGAAGCGCATTGCGTCTCGCAATGGGGCCACGACTTCCGGCCCGAATATGTCGGCCTGTCCGTCATCGCCGAGCGCTTTCCGGACGTGCCCCGTATCGCATTGACCGCGACGGCCGACGAACTGACGCGGAAGGAGATCGTCGAGCGTTTGAAGCTTGCCGACAGTCCCCAATTCGTCTCGAGCTTCGACCGTCCGAACATCCGCTACGAGATCGTCGATAAGCGCAATGCGGTGTCGCAACTGAAAGAATTCATCCGGGAGCGCCATGCGGGCGACGCCGGCGTGGTCTATTGCCTGTCGCGCAACCGGGTCGAGGAGGTCGCCGCCGCGCTCGAGGAGGCCGGCATTGCCGCGCTGCCCTATCACGCCGGTCTCGACAGCAGTGTGCGCTCGCGCAACCAGGATCGTTTCCTCAACGAGGACGGCATCGTCATCGTCGCGACCATTGCCTTCGGCATGGGCATCGACAAGCCCGACGTGCGCTTCGTCGCCCATCTCGACCTGCCCAAGAGCATCGAGGCCTATTACCAGGAGACCGGGCGCGCCGGCCGCGACGGCAAGCCGTCGGCAGCCTGGATGGCCTACGGCCTCTCCGACATCGTGCAGCAGCGCCGTATGATCGACGAGTCGGCCGGGTCAGAGGATTTCAAGCGCGTCTCGATTCGCAAGCTCGATGCGCTGGTCGGCCTCGCAGAGACTGCGCATTGCCGACGCAAGCGGCTGCTCGGCTATTTCGGTGAGGACGTGACGGCCGAGACCTGCGGCAATTGCGACAACTGCCTGACGCCGCCAAAGATGCGCGACGGCAAGGTGCTGGCGCAGAAGCTGTTGTCTTGCGTCTACCGCACCGGACAGCGTTTCGGCGCGATGCACCTGATCGACGTGCTGATCGGGCGCCTGACCGAGAAGGTGACGCAGTTCGGCCACGACAAGCTGTCGGTGTTCGGCATCGGGCGCGAGCTGAACGAAAAACAGTGGCGCACGGTGCTGCGGCAGCTGGTGGCGATGGGTCATTTGCAGAGCGACAGCGAGGCTTATGGCGCGCTGAAGCTGACGGAGTCCGCGCGCGGCGTGTTGCGCGGAGAAACGGAAGTCTGGCTGCGCGAGGAGACGCCTGGCAGCCGCATCCGCTCCAGCCGCGCAAAATCCCGGCGCGGCGATCTCGCGCCCGCGGCGAGCGCGCCGCAGGGCGACGTCGATCCCGAATTGCGCGCGCGCCTGCGGTCCTGGCGTTCGGACGTCGCACGCGAGCGCGGCGTCCCGGCCTATGTGGTGCTGCACGATGCCACCATCGACGGCATCGTGCGGGCCTGGCCGACCACGCTGGACGAGCTGCGCAACGTCCCCGGCATCGGCGACAAGAAGCTCGAGCACTACGGCGACGAGCTGCTGCAGATCATCAGGACGCGGTAGGGCGCGCGACGAAAACTCCGCCGTCATCCCGGGGCGCGACGAAGTCGCGAGCCCGGGATCCATAACCACAAGCGGATGTGGTTACGGCAAGCTGGTCACCACGAGTCTTCGCCAAACGGCTCCCTGGGGTTATGGGTCCCGGGCTCGCGACTTCGTCGCACCCCGGGACGACAGAGGAGCTAGCCGTTCCGGAACGCATACCCGTAGCCGTTCAGCGCAGGCGCGCCGCCGAGATGGGCGTAGAGGACCTTCGCGCCCTTCTCGAAATAGCCCTTCTTGGTCAGGTCGATCAGGCCCTGCATCGATTTGCCTTCATAGACAGGGTCGGTGATCATGGCTTCGAGACGCGCGGTGAGGCGGATGGCCTCCTTGGTCTCTTCCGACGGTACGCCATAGGCGGGATAGGCGTAGTCCTCGATCAGCACGACGTCGTCGGCGACGATCTCCTTGCCGAGCTCAACCAGCTTCGCCGTGTTCTGCGCGATCGAGAGCACCTGCGCCTTGGTCTGCGCCGGGGTGAACGACCCGTCAATGCCGATCACTTTTCGCGCGCGGCCGTCCGCGGCGAAGCCGACCAGCATGCCGGCGTGGGTCGAACCGGTGACGGTGCAGACGATGATGTAGTCGAACTTGAAGCCGAGCTCCGCTTCCTGCTTGCGCACCTCCTCGGCGAAGCCGACATAGCCGAGGCCGCCGAATTTGTGCACGGAGGCACCGGCTGGAATCGCGTAGGGTTTGCCGCCCGCCGCCTTCACTTCCTCGATCGCCTGCTCCCAGCTCTTGCGGATGCCGATGTCGAAGCCGTCATCGACCAGCCGCACGTCGGCGCCCATGATGCGAGAGAGCATGATGTTGCCGACGCGGTCATAGACGGCATCCTCATGCGGCACCCAGGCTTCCTGCACAAGGCGGCACTTCATGCCGATCTTGGCGGCGACGGCGGCGATCATGCGGGTGTGGTTGGACTGCACGCCGCCGATCGACACCAGCGTGTCGGCGTTGGAGGCGATCGCATCCGGAATGATGTATTCGAGCTTGCGCAGCTTGTTGCCGCCATAGGCGAGGCCGGAATTGCAGTCCTCGCGCTTGGCATAGATCTCGACATTGCCGCCGAGATGTTTTGACAGCCGCTCCAGCTTCTCGATCGGCGTCGGTCCGAAGGTCAGCGGGTAGCGCGCGAATTTTTCCAGCATGGTCAGGTCATCCCGATTGGCGTTGATCTGGGATGTGGCTAGCATTGCCGTAGGAAAATGTGCTCTCAAATATTGCGTCGATATTGCACGTCTTCTTGCGTTGATTGCGCCTATAGGTAATATTTCTTCCAGAATATCCCAAACTTGTGGAAGATTCTTCCATGTCCGCTCGGCTTGATCGCACTGACCTTAAGATATTGAGATTGCTGCAAAATAACGGCCGGCTCAGCAATGCCGAGTTGGCCGAAACGGTCGCGATCAGCCCCGCTACCTGCCACCGCCGCACCCAGCGCCTGTTCGAGGACGGGTTCATCGCCGCTGTCCGCGCCATGGTCGCCCCGAAGAAGGTGGCGAAGGGCACGTTGGTCATGGTCGGCGTGGTGCTCGACCGCTCGACGCCGGAGAGCTTTGCCATCTTCGAGCAGGCCATCGCCAAGCTGAAATTCGTGCTGGACTGCCACCTCGTCGCCGGCGACTTCGACTACTTCCTGAAGATCCGCGTCGGCGACATGGAGGACTTCAACCGCATCCATGGCGAGCAGCTCATCGCGCTGCCCGGCGTGCGCCAGACCCGCACCTTCTTCGTGATGAAGGAGGTCGTCGACAACGCGCCGCTGGAGTTTTGAAGCAGAGCGTTTTCCAGCGAAGTGAAAACCGGTTCGCGTCAGAAAACGCGTCAAAACAAAATCCAGCGCACTTGATGCGCGATCCGCATCATGAGAGATTCACGAGATGCAGACATTCCCCTTCCGTCAGCACAATCCGGCCGGGCCATCTTATCGGCGCGGCTGGGTCGACGAGGCCGTGGCCGCGATCGAGGCCGACCAGTGCCGCACCGCGGACACGCATCTGATCCGTTTGATAGTGCCGGCGCTGTCAGGCATCGACATCTATCTCAAGGATGAATCCACGCATCCGACCGGCAGCCTGAAGCATCGCCTGGCGCGCTCGCTGTTCCTTTATGCGCTCTGCAACGGTCACGTCCGCGAAGGCACGCCCGTGGTCGAGGCCTCGTCGGGGTCGACCGCGGTGTCGGAGGCCTATTTCGCGCAGATGATCGGCGTGCCCTTCTATGCCGTGATGCCGCGCACGACCTCGGCGGAGAAGATCGCCGCGATCGAGCATTATGGCGGCAACTGCCATCTGATCGACGACGGCCGCGCGCTCTATGCGGAGGCTGCTGCGCTCGCCGCCCGCCTGAACGGCCATTACATGGACCAGTTCACCTTCGCCGAGCGCGCTACCGACTGGCGCGGCAACAACAACATCGCCGAATCGATCTTCACGCAATTGGCGGGCGAGCCGCGGCCGATCCCGGACTGGATCGTGATGGGGGCCGGCACCGGCGGCACCTCGGCCACCATCGGACGTTACCTGCGCTATCGCCAGTATCCGACGCGGCTGTGCGTCGCCGATGTCGAGCATTCCGCTTTCTTCGACTGCTTCCGCTCGCAGGATCGCTCCCGCGTTTGCGACCGTCCGTCGCTGATCGAGGGCGTCGGCCGTCCCCGCTGCGAGCCGTCCTTCGTGCCCGGCGTGGTCGACCGCATGATGAAGATCCCGGATGCGGCGACGATCGCGGCGATGAACGTGCTGTCGCGCCGGCTGCGCCGCGTGGTCGGCGGCTCCACCGGCACCAATTTTTTGGCGCTGTGCCGGCTCGCCGCGGAGATGCGCAAGGCAAACGTCACGGGATCGCTGGTGACGCTGATCTGCGATTCCGGCGAGCGCTACCGGCAGACCTATTACGAGCCGGAATGGCTGAAAGCGCGCGGCCTCGATCCGGCGCCGGTCGAGGCGGCGTTGTCGTCGTTCCTTGCGACAGGCGAGCCGCTGACACTTGACGTCGACGACGTCGTCAATCCGCAGGGCGCACAGGGCCCAAAGGCCTCGTAGCTGATATTTCCCTGCAATTTGCGAAATGGCACGGCCCGTCACGGCAACTTCACTTGCCTTGCGCAGGCATGCAGGTGACGGTTACCCCTTCTCAACGAGGAGATCCCGCCGTGCGCCTCCCCATTCTCGATCCGAAAGACCTGAGTGCTGAACAGAAGCCGCTCTATGACGACATGCAGGCCGGCATCAAGGACCACTTCAAGGGCTTTGTGAACATGCGCGACGACGGCGCGCTGCTCGGACCCTGGAATCCCTGGATCCGCGAGCCGCGCTTCGGCAAGCCGGTATGGGAGCTGGTCAAGGCGATCGCGTCGAATCCGCTGCTGCCCGCGCCCGTGCGCGAGGTCGCGATCCTCGTCACCGGCTCGCATTTCCGTTCCGGCTACGAGCTCTATGCCCATGTGCTGGTGGCCGAGCAGCGCGGCCTTTCCGACGAGAAGCTCGCGACCATCGTCGCTGGCCAGCGGCCGGTCGATCTCACCAAGCAGGAGGCGGTCGCTTATGACATGGCCTCGGCCCTGGTGAGCGGCGGCGTGCTGCCGGAGCTGACCTATCGGGCGGCGGTGAAGGAGTTCGGCGAGCATGGCGCGGCCGAGCTGTCCTATCTCGTCGGCGTCTATTGCATGGTCTCGGTCACGCTCAACACGTTCGACGTGCCGGTGCCGGAGTAGACGCAGCGTCCGTCGATCACTCCGCCGCCTTGCTTGCAGGCGGCGGAGGCGCGAAGGCGATGCAGCGATTGCGGCCTTCGGCCTTGGCCCGGTAGAGCGCATGATCGGCCGCGCCCATGAGCGCGTCGATGCCGGACATGCTGGCGGTGGCCTCGGCGATGCCGATGCTTACGGTGAGGCCGAACTGGATCTTCTCGGCAAGGACCTGTGTGCTCATCACGCGCTTGCGGATGCGCTCGGCGACCGTCCTCGCCCGGGACAGGCTGGTCTCGGGCAGGAGCACGGCGAATTCCTCGCCGCCGAGACGGCCGACGATGTCCGATTTGCGCTTGCCGTCGAGACAGGCGGCCGCGACCGCCTTGATCGCGGCGTCGCCCACGGCATGGCCGTAGCGATCGTTGACCGACTTGAAGTGGTCGATGTCGAGCATCAGCACCGAGACGGAGCGGTAGTAGCGCTGGAAGCGGCTCCATTCCGCCTCGAGGCTCTCGAGGAAGTGGCGGCGATTGTAGAGGCCGGTGAGCGGATCGGTGGTGGCGAGCGTCTCCAGCATCGCGGCTTTTTGCGTCAGATCGGTGATGTCGACATAGGTCAGCATGCGCCCGCCATTCGACATCGTAGTGCAATGAGCCCTGATGCGGCGGCCGTCCGGCGTCTGCAGGTCGCGCACGTGATCGCCAGCCTTGACCTCCTCGACGCGCCGCGCCGGAAACTTCGCGAGCTCGCTGTTTGGAAGATTGGGCGCGCTGGCGCGATGCAGGCGCCGCACCAGCGATGAATAGGCCGGCCGGCCTGCAGCTTCGTCTTCGCTGACCTCCCAGAACCGCCGCATCCGCCGGTTCATGAAGGTGGCGTGCAGGTCGGAATCGAGCAGCAGGACGCCGTCCTGAACATTCTCCAGCGCATCCCGCAGCAGCCTCAGCTCGTCGGAGGCACGCACGATGTCGGTGACGGGGGTATAGGTCAGCATGCGGCCGCCGTCGGGCAGCGGGGTGACCTGGACGCGCACGACGTCGCCATTGGTCCGGCGCAGATCGATCGGGGTCGGATCACCCGCCTCGATCACGCGGACGCGCTCCGCGACCAGGGCATCGAGCTCGGGGTCCGGCACCTCATAGGCGCCGGTGTCGCGTCCGTGGTGAAGCAGCGTGAGAATGGATGGGTTGCTGTCGGCAACCTCGTCGGGCAGGCGCCACATCTGGCGAAACGACCGGTTGATCAGGCGCGCCCTGAGGTGGGCGTCGAGCAGCACGATGCCGGTCGGTACGTGATCGAGCGCGGCGCGCAGCGCCAGCATCTGGCCGCGCATCAACGCGTCGGACGAGCGTTCCCGCTCCTCGCCCGCCGCCCGCTCGCTGCCCGCCTGCTCGAAGGCGACCCCGACCTGGCGATCGGATCGCCAGACCACGCGGCAGGCCAGAACCTCGCGCCCCGCAGGCCTGAGCTGGAACCGCTCGGGCACGCCGAGGCCGCTCTCCATCTCGAGCGTGGCCGCCTCCTCGGTCAGCCGCCGTACGATGCAATCGATCGACGACTGGCCGAAATTGAAGAAGATCTTCCCAGCAAGGAACGTCCGTTCCGAAACCAAGCGGGACATTCGCAGTCTCCGACACCTAACGACGTGAAAGCTGGCGTAGTGTCGCGCAAGGTTCCTTGCGCCGGTGTAACGCAATTGATGTTTTGGGATGAGGATTAACGATTCGTTGACGCGCAATACGGGAATGCTGTTCCGGCCGGTCGATCGCGATCGTCGCGCTTTATCGAATCCGATACGACCCCCGTCAATTGCGCACCGCGTAGAGCGGTGTGCGTAACGTCAGCTGGTAGGCGGGCTTCGGCGTCCACGCGATCTGCGCGGTGATGCCGAACAGGCGGTTGTCGTTGTCGTCCATGCGGTCGAGGTCGAGCCGCAGGGTCGGCTGCGTGAAGGGCTCCGCCAGCGTCCGGCCGGCGAACTGCGCGCCGCCGAACGACTGGATGCCGAGCCGCCCGGTGAACTTCCAGTTGCTCGGCCATTGGTAGTAGCCGCCGGCATAGAGGATGGTGTTCGGCCGGATACTGGCGAACGGGCTGGCGATGGTGGTGTAGGTATATTGCAGGCCGGCCAGCCAGCCACGTGTCTCGTCCTCGTCGAGCGCGTAGTCGAATTCCAGGATGTTGTTGAAGGAGTTCGTCATGCCCTGCTCGTTCGGCACCGACTGCGTCAGTGTCGATTGCAGCGTGATGGTCGGGATCTTGCCGCCATTCTGCTGGTAGAGGTCGGCTTGCACGCCGATGTTCCAGCTGGTGATGTCCAGGGATGACCAGCCGCTGCCGATGTCCACGGTCGAGCCCGACACGCCGCCATAGAGCGAGACGCGGTCGCTGACGTCGACGGTCAGGGGCAGGTCGACGGCGATGGCTTTCGCGGCCGGCAAGCCGTTCGGCAGCGTGGTGCCCCGTCGTATCGCCAGCGATTCGAATGCGGCCGACAGCGAGGTGGTGCCGAAGCCGAGTCCGAGCGTGCCCGCCGGGATCGCCGCGTAGCTGGTGCGCAGGTCGAGATAGATGTTCGGCGCGGCCGGCTTTGCGGGCTTGTCCTCCTCGTCGTCGGCCGCGACCGCGGCGCCCGCCGGGATCGCCAGACAAAGCAGTCCCGTCGCGGCAGCGCGCAAAGCCGGATGACGGGAGTGGCTGTGATGGAGCACGTGACGATCCGACGCGTGGCGATTTGATGGCAAAACCGTTGTTAGATGGAACGTGATCGCTTTCGTGGTCAAGCGGTATCCGCAGACGATGGACGACGCGGATGTGCGCGGGTACCCTGCCGTGATCGCACTGACAGACCCGCCGGCCACAGTGCAGGCCGGACAAAGGAGAATGACAGAAATGAACACGTCACGCCGTATCCTGCTCACCGGTCTGGCGGGGCTCGCTGTTGCTCCGACCGCCGTTGCCGCCGCTGTCCCGTCGGCCGAACCCGCCGACGTGACGGTCGCCGAAGAGCGTTTCGCGCGTACGATCGCAGCCGCGCATGCGCCCGATATCAGCTGCGCGCGCCAGGCTGAACGCTACGCGGATGCGCACTGGCCGGAGTATGTCGTGGCAGCCAGGGCTGTGATTGGCGCGCGTGTGTGATTCGCGCGTTTACTTCTCCACCGCCCGCCTGACCTGCTCGCCGATCTGCGACAGCACGAGCTGCGCCTGTGGCAGGATCGCGCCCATGGCGTGGAAATTGTGGACCATGCCGTCATGGCAGACGTGCTCGACGGCCACGCCCGCGGTGAGAAGCTTGCGCGCATAGGCATTGCCCTCGTCGCGCATCGGGTCGAACTCGGCGGTGTGGATGATCGCGGTCGGCAGGCCGGCGAGGCGTGTCGCGCGCAGCGGCGAAATGCGCGGATCGGCGGCATCGACGTCGCCGGGCAGATAGTCGGCAAGGTCAGCTTCGATCGTGATGCGGTCGATCAGGTGTCCCTCAGCAAATTCCTCGCGCGACGGCGAGGTCTCCTCGAAATCCAGCACCGGGCAGATCAGGCATTGCGCCACGATGGAGAGGCCGGCGTTTTGCAAGGCCTCCTGGCACACGATCGCCGCCAACGTGGCGCCGGCGGAATCGCCGCCGACCACCAGCCGCTCGGCATCGATGCCGAGCGAGGACGCCTCGCGCGCGACCCACTCGGTCGCGGCGATCGCATCGTTAACGGCCGCGGGAAATTTGTGCTCGGGCGCAAGCCGGTAGTCGACCGAGACCAGGCGGCAGCCGGTCGCATGCGCCAGCGCCGCGGCGATGCGGTCATGCGTGGCGATGCTGCCGGCAACGAGACCGCCACCGTGGAAGAACACGAAGCCCGGTGCGCGCTCGCCGGCAGAAGCGGGCGAATAGAGCCGGTAGGGAAGCTCTCCGCCGGGGCCGGGCAGTATGCCGTCGGCCGCGGTCACGTCAGGCGCTTCGGTGCGTGCGAACTGCATCAGCTTTGCCAGCGATTGCCGCCGTGCCTCCACACTCGGCCGGCTCCGCGCCTGCGGCCCGGCCGCAGCCATCATGGTCAACAAACGCTTTGCGAGCGGGTCGAGCGGCATTCTGCTTCCTTCTCCCTTACGGGAAAGCGTGGCCTACCTCATGGGAAAGGGTAACCTACCTCTTCTGCGCAGGGAATCATTTAGAAGTTCCACCAATAGTGGCGCTATAGTGCGGCATCGTGCCAAGGGAGGCCGGTTATGGCCGAGATCAAGAAGCCCATCGAATATTCACCGAGCTGGACCTTCTTTGAAGGCAAATGGCATGACGGCAATGTGCCGATCATGGGGCCGCGAACGCATGCGGCCTGGCTCGGCTCGGTCGTGTTCGACGGCGCCCGTGCGTTCGAAGGCGTCGCGCCCGATCTCGACCTTCACATGGCCCGCACCAATCAATCCGCAATCAGCTTCGGCCTGAAGCCGGTGGTCGATGCCGGCACCTGGCTCGCGCTCGCAAACGAAGGCATCGCGCGTTTCGCCGCGAATGCCGAGCTCTATATCCGTCCGATGTACTGGGCGCAGAGCGGGCTCGGCGGCGGCGTGCTGTTCGATCCTGAGTCCACCAACTGGTGTCTGAGCATCTACGAGGCGCCGATACCGAAACCCGTCGGCAACGCAATCACGCTGTCGCCGTTCCGCAGGCCGACCACCGAATGCGCGCCGGTCGAAGCGAAGGCGGCCTGCCTCTATCCGAACAATTCGCGCGCACTCGCCGAAGCGGCCTCGCGCGGCTTCCAGAACGCGCTGATGCTCGACATGCTCGGCAATGTCGCCGAGTTCGGCAATTCCAACGTGTTCATGGCCAAGGACGGCGTGGTGTTCACGCCGGTGCCGAACGGCACCTTCCTCAACGGCATCACGCGCCAGCGTGTCATCAGCCTGCTTCGCGGCGACGGCGTCACCGTGGTCGAGAAGACGCTGCGCTATGCCGACTTCCTCGCCGCCGACGAGATTTTTTCATCCGGAAATTTCGCCAAGGTCGCGCCGGTGATCCGCATTGACGAGCGCGAGCTGAAGCCGGGACCGTTCTACACCAAGGCGCGAAAGCTCTATTGGGACTTTGCGCATGCGGTGAAGTTGGCGGCGTAGGTCTCGTTGCTTCCCGCGTACTCCGTCATTGCGAGCGCAGCGAAGCAATCCAGAATCGTTCCGCGGTGGCAGTCTGGATTGCTTCGCTGCGCTCGCAATGACGAGCGTGTGGGAGCATCGACAATCCACAACGTCAAGCCGCGCCGCGCCTTATGAGCCCCGTCTCCGAAACCGGCTGAACTGAAACGCCTGCGTCGAATTCCACGGCGTGTGGTGCGTCTCGCTCCGCGCCTCGACCAATTCAAACTCCGGTCCGAGCTCGGCCGCGAGGCTGGCGCTGTCATGGCGCTGCACCGGCAGGCCGCTGCATTTCTCCGGTCCGTCGGGTGCAAACGTGGCGATGATGACCTGGCCGCCAGGGCTGACCGCCGATCGCAGGCTCTCGGCGTACGCCGCTCTGTCATCGGGATCGGTCAGGAAGTGAAACGCCGCACGATCGTGCCAGACATCGTAGGTCCTGGTTGGCTGCCATGTCGTGGCGTCGGCGACGATCCAGTCGACCGTTGTAGCGGCCTTGCCGATTCGCTTCTTCGCCACGTCGAGCGCGTTGGCGGACAGGTCCAGCACGGAGAGACGGCGATATCCATCCTGCAGCAGCGCATCGACTAGCCGCGATGCGCCGCCGCCGATATCGATGATGGCCGCGTCATGATCGGAATTGGCTGCGCGAATCATCGCGAGCGAGGTCGCCGGGCTGTCCTGATACCAGCTGACCTCGGCCTCGCCCTTGGTGGCGTAGACGTTGTCCCAGTGCGTGGTGCGGTCGGACATGGCGTGCTTCGGCCTTGGCCGGGGGACGGCAGCGCGTAAGCGGCGCTGCCGGGATCAACTGGCAATTCGCGCGTCCGCCGCATGCGGACGCGCCGGCACGAACGAAGGACCTACTCGTCCTTCTTCGACATCCGCTCGAGACGCTCCTGCATTTCCTTCATCTGCTGGCGCAGGTCGTCGATGTTGCTGTCCTTCGGTGCCTCGGCGCTTGCATCGGGCTCCGGCTCGGGGCTCGCCGCCGGGCGGGGCGCGGCGAACGGCTTGAACATCGAGAAGGTCTGCTGGAACAGCTCCATGTTGCGGCGGACCTGCTCCTCCAGCGGCGCAAACGGCGTGCCGGACAGCGTGTTGGCGATCTGCTTGCGGAACTTCTCCTGCTCCTGGGTCAGCGTCGCGATCGACTGCTCCAGATATTTCGGCACCACCATCTGCATGCTGTCGCCGTAGAAGCGGATCAACTGGCGCAGGAAGGTAGTTGGCAAGAGGTTCTGGCCGGCCTTGTTCTCCTGCTCGAAGATGATCTGGGCCAGCACGGAGCGGGTGATGTCGTCGCCGGTCTTGGCGTCGTAGACCAGGAAATCTTCGCCGTCCTTGACCATGGCGGCGAGGTCTTCCAACGTCACGTAAGTACTCGTTCCGGTGTTATAGAGCCGGCGGTTCGCGTATTTCTTGATCGTGGTGGGTTGGTCTGATTTCGCCATGGGCTCTCACTTGCAAAAACGCTGAGAACGGGAACCCGGCGGCTATGCCGCAGGGCGGGAAGAGTACGCAACGCAACAAAATAAGCATTTTCAAAGGGGTCACGCTACCGTTTTGTGCGCCACGGTTAATCGGGCAGCAAAAACGTGCTTGCGAAAGCGCCAAGAACGCTATTTTGAATGCGCTGCGGCATGAATTCGGCCCCCCGCCGATTGACATGCCTCAACGACGTTAACAGGATGGCTGACGAGACTGGCGAGCGCTTTTCCAGCCCCGCCTGCCCCCTTACAAGAACCTCAAGCCCCAGGAGATGCCCCATGTCAGACGATGTCGTCATCGTCAGCGCCGCCCGCACCCCGGTCGGAAGCTTCAACGGAGCCTTCGCGACCCTTCCTGCCCATGACCTCGGCGCCGTCGCCATCAAGGCCGCGCTGGAGCGCGGTGGCATCGAGCCCGGCCGCGTTTCGGAAGTCATCATGGGTCAGATCCTGACCGCCGCCCAGGGTCAGAACCCGGCCCGCCAGGCCTCGATCGCCGCCGGCATTCCGGTGGAAAGCCCGGCCTGGGGCGTGAACCAGCTCTGCGGCTCGGGCCTGCGCACGGTCGCGCTCGGCTACCAGGCGCTACTCAACGGCGATTCCGAGATCGTGGTCGCCGGCGGCCAGGAATCCATGAGCATGGCCCCGCACGCCCAATACCTGCGTGGCGGCGTCAAGATGGGCGCGCTCGAATTCGTCGATACCATGATCAAGGACGGCTTGTGGGATGCCTTCAACGGCTACCACATGGGCAACACCGCCGAGAACGTCGCGCGGCAGTGGCAGATCACCCGCGCCCAGCAGGACGAGTTCGCGGTCGCCTCGCAGCAGAAGGCCGAGGCCGCGCAGAAGGCCGGCAAGTTCAACGACGAGATCGTCCCCGTCACCATCAAGACCCGCAAGGGCGACGTGGTCGTCAGCGCCGACGAATATCCGCGGCATGGCGCCACGCTCGACGCGATGGCCAAGCTCCGTCCCGCCTTCGAGAAGGACGGCACGGTCACCGCGGGCTCGGCCTCGGGCATCAACGACGGCGCTGCCGCCGTGGTGCTGATGACGGCGAAGCAGGCCGCCAAGGAAGGCAAGAAGCCGCTCGCGCGCATCGTGTCCTGGGCGCAGGCCGGCGTCGATCCGAAGATCATGGGCTCGGGCCCGATCCCGGCCTCGCGTGCCGCGCTGAAGAAGGCCGGCTGGAACGTCGGCGATCTCGATCTGATCGAGGCCAACGAGGCCTTCGCGGCGCAGGCCTGCGCCGTCAACAAGGACCTCGGCTGGGACACCTCGAAGGTCAACGTCAACGGCGGCGCGATCGCGATCGGCCATCCGGTCGGCGCCTCCGGCGCGCGCGTGCTGGTGACGCTGCTGCACGAGATGCAGAAGCGCGATTCGAAGAAGGGCCTTGCCACGCTGTGCATCGGCGGCGGCATGGGTATCGCGATGTGTCTGGCGCGCGACTGAAGGTCGCTGACGTCAAGCTGACGCGTGCGCCGCACACCTGATTGAGTGCGTTGCACGCGACTAAAAAGGCGGCGGTTGCAAATCAAATATTCTTCGCAACCGCGCAGGCCTCGACTAAAGAGAAACGCCCGGCTCCGCCGGGCGTTTTGTTCTTGATGTCCGTCAAACGTCCCGCATAATCCGTAGCTAAAAACGATCACTCAAAAGCGTCCGAAGAGTCCAAGGAAGAGTCCAAGGGAAGGAATACGATATGGCACGTGTTGCACTGGTGACGGGTGGTACGCGGGGCATCGGAGCTGCGATCAGCAAGGCGCTGAAGGCGGCCGGCTACAAGGTCGCGGCAAGCTATGCCGGCAACGATGCGGCGGCGGAGAAGTTCAAGGCCGAGACCGGCATCGCCGTCTACAAATGGGACGTCAGCAATTTCGACGCCTGCGCCGAAGGCGTGAAGAAGGTCGAGGCCGAGGTCGGCCCGGTCGACGTGCTCGTCAACAATGCCGGCATCACCAAGGACGGCGCCTTCCACAAGATGAGCCTCGAGCAATGGAACGCCGTGATTGGCACCAATCTCGGTTCGCTGTTCAACATGTCGCGCCAGGTGATCGAAGGCATGCGCGGGCGCAAGTTCGGCCGCATCATCAACATCTCCTCGATCAACGGCCAGAAGGGCCAATTCGGCCAGGTGAACTATTCCGCGGCCAAGGCCGGTGAGATCGGCTTCACAAAGGCTCTGGCAATCGAGAACGCCAAGGGCGGCGTTACCGTGAACGCGATCTGTCCGGGCTACATCAACACCGAGATGGTGCAGGCGGTGCCGAAGGACGTGCTGGAAAAGTCCATCCTGCCGCTGATCCCGATCGGCCGGCTCGGCGAGCCCGAGGAGATCGCGCGCGCGGTCGTGTTCCTCGCCGCCGATGAGGCCGGCGCCATCACCGGCTCGACGCTCTCCGTCAATGGCGGCCAGTACATGGTGTGATGCTTAGGCGTCACGTTCGATTATAAAGCCAACGTCTCGTGATGCCCGGGCTTGCCCCGGTCATCACGTCCTGTCATTCCGGGGCGCCGCGACAGCGGCGAACCCGGAATCTCGAGGTTCCGGGTCTGGTGCTGCCGCGCCATCCCGGAATGACGAGGCTTTCTGCAATGACTCCCCGCACCGCGACGCTGATCGGATTGACGGCGATCCTGATGTGGTCGCTGCTCTCTGTGATGACGGTGGCGACCGGAAGGATTCCGGCGTTCCAACTCGCCGCGATGACGTTTGCGATCGGCGGTCTCGTCGGCCTGCTGACCTGGATCGGCCGCGGCGATGCCGCCAAAAGCCTGCGCCAGCCGCCGGTGGTGTGGGCCGTCGGCGTCGGCGGATTGTTCGGCTATCACGCGCTGTATTTCCTCGCGCTGCGCTTCGCGCCGCCGGCCGAGGCCGGTCTCCTGAATTATCTCTGGCCGCTCCTGATCGTGCTGTTTTCGTCGTTCCTGCCGGGCGAGCGGCTCGCCGTGCATCATGTCATCGGCGCCGTGCTTGGGCTGATCGGCACGGTGCTGCTGTTCGCCGGCAACACCAGCGGGTTTGCGCCGGGCGCAGTGCCGGGGCTGGTCGCGGCCTTCATCGCCGCCTTTGTCTGGGCGACCTATTCGGTGCTGTCGCGCCGGTTGAAAGCGGTGCCGACCGACGCGGTCGCGGGCTTCTGCCTTGCCACCGCTACGCTCGCGGCAGTGATGCATGGTGTGCTGGAGACCACGGTGTGGCCGGAGACCACGCTGCAATGGCTTTCCGTGATCGCGCTCGGCATCGGTCCGGTGGGCGCCGCCTTCTACGCCTGGGACATCGGCATGAAGCGTGGCGACATCCGCGTGCTCGGCGCCGCCTCCTACGCGACGCCGTTGCTTTCGACCGGCTTCCTCATCGCCGCCGGCTTTGCCAAAGCCAGCGCCAACATCGCCATTGCCGCGGTCCTGATCGCCGGCGGCGGCCTGATCGCGGCGAAGGACATGGTGCTGAGGAAGCGCTGAATGTCATTCCGGGGCGCACGAAGTGCGAACTATGATGCGCAATTGCGCATCTGAGAATCCATTTATCCGCGTCAATGGTGGCGAGATAGATTCGCAGATGCGCAATTGCGCATCATAGTTCGCCGCTTGCGCGTCGCCCCTGAATGACGGCGTGGAGCTACGGCTCCCAGCCCTTCGGCGCCAGCTCGAACTTTGCGAACTCGAACGCCGGCGCCACGGTGCAGCCGACCAGTGTCCACTCGCCCGTGGTCTCCGCCATCTGCCAGGCATTGGCCGGCACGATTCCCTGTGGCCGCTCACCGCCGACGAGATCGGTGCCGAGCCGCACCTCGTGCTGCGAGCAACCATCATGGGCGATGCGCAGCGTCAAGGGGCTGCCGGCGTAGTAGTGCCAGGTCTCGACCGCGTCGATGCGATGCCAGTGCGAGCGCTCGCCGCGTGCGAGCAGGAAGTAAATCAGGGTCGAGCGCGAACGGCCATTGGCGTCCGTGGTCTGGTCGCGGAACGTCTCGCGATAGTGCCCGCCTTCGGGATGCGGGCGGAGTTCGAGGCGTGCGATGATCTCGGCTGCGGTCGGCATCGATCCCCGTCAGGACTTGTTCTTCAGGACTTGTTCTTGCGCTCGCGGAGCTCGCCGAACACCGTGGCGCCATCTGCGCCCTTCATGTGGAGCCTGGCTGCAACCGACGGCTCATCGGCGCGGAGGAACACGTTGGCGCGCTTCTCGTCACCGAGCAGCGAGGGAATGGTCGGCTTGTTCTCGGCGCGGAGCTTGGCCACCTCCGCCGCGCGCGCCTGCAGCGCCGCATTGTCGGGGTCGATGGTGAGGGCGAACTTGACGTTGGACGCGGTGTATTCGTGGCCGCAATAGAGCTTGAAGTCGTCGGGCAGCGCGCGCAGCTTCAAAAGCGAATCCCACATCATCGGATAGGTGCCCTCGAACACGCGGCCGCAGCCGATCGAGAACAACGTGTCGGCGGCGAACACCGTCTTCTCATTGTCGAACACGTAGGAGATGTGGTCGAGCGTGTGGCCGGGCGTCTCCACGACGCGCGCCAGCAGATTGCCGATCTTGACGACGTCGGCATTGGCGACGCGCAGGTCGACGTTGGCGATCTTGGTCGTCTTGTCATGCGGCGCGACGACGCGGCAATTGTATTTCTGCTTGAGTTCGGCGACCCCGCCGACGTGATCGCCATGATGATGGGTGATCAGGATGTCGGTGAGCTGCCAGCCCTCGCGCTCCAGCGCCGTCAGGATCGGGCCGGCCTCGGGCGCGTCGATCGACGCCGTCGCCTTGGTTTCCACATCGTGGATCAGATAACCGAAATTGTCGTTTAAACAGGTGAAAGTACGAATTTCGGCGGCCATGACCTCTCCATCGCGCTCAGCCCCGCCAGACAAATATGGCGTTAACGTTGCGCAGGCAATGCAATATTCCGCGCGCAGGCGTGCCCTCGCGCATGTTACATTGCCGTCATGACAATCGATGTCGTCGACCTCCGCGAGTTCTATTCCCGCCGCCTCGGCATCGTGGCGCGGCAAATGATCAATCGCGGCATCCGGGAGCGCTGGCCGGGCGCCGAGGGTCAGCGGGTGCTCGGTATCGGCTATCCGACGCCCTATCTGGGGTTGTTCCGCGAAGACGCCGAGCGCTGCCTCGCCTTCATGCCGGCGGCCCAGGGTGTCCTGAAATGGCCGACGGGCCGGCCGGCGCTGGCCTCGCTGGTCGATGAGTTCTCGCTGCCGCTTCCCGATGCCGCGGTCGACCGCATCCTGCTGGTCCATGCGTTGGAGATGTCGGACGATCCGGCCGCGCTGCTGCGCGAGGTGTGGCGGGTGCTGTCGGGCTCGGGCCGCGTCATCGCGGTGATCCCGAACCGGCGCGGCGTATGGACCCGCACCGACAGTACGCCGTTCGGTCACGGCCGGCCCTATTCGCGCTCGCAGATCACTGATCTGTTGCGCCAGACCTGGTTCACGCCCACGGCCTGGGGTGAGGCGCTGTTCATGCCGCCCTATGCCGGCGGCTGGGTGCTGAAATCCGCGCAGATGTGGGAGCGTGCCGGCGCGGCGCTGTCGCTGCCGTTTGCGGGTGTGCACATCGTCGAGGCGACCAAGCAGGTCTATCGCGCGATCCCCGCCAAGCGCGAGCGGGCGCGGCTGATTCCCTCGTTGGGCAAGCCGGTGCTGGTGCCGTCCTCGACGACAGTGACGCGCAGCTAAGATACAAGCGTTGCGGGACGACGGTGCGCTCCCTCTCCCGCTTGCGGGAGAGGGTTGGGGAGAGGGTTGGGGAGAGGGTGCCTCCGCAGAGAGATTCCCCAAGAGGAGAGAGCCCTCACCCGGCGCTCTGCGCCGACCTCTCCCGCAAGCGGGAGAGGTGCAACACCGCCACCGACTATCACCAAAAACAAATCGTCCCGGCGAGGCCGGGACGATTCAAGTCAGAAAATCAGAAGAGGCTTACTCGCCGGAGGCGACCTCGTCGCTGGATGCGGCCGGAGCCGCTTCACGATCGGGACGCGGCCCATGCGGCCGGCGCCGACGGCGCGGAAAGCGTTCGCCGCCGCCACCGCCGCCTTCAAAGCCGCCCTGGGCGCCATTCACCTGCGGCTGTGCGCCGGTGATGAAGGAGGGCAGGCGGTCCACGCTGCCGGCATCGGCGATGACGGGCTGCGGCTGGTTCGCGGGTTGCGGCTGCGGCTGATATTGCGGCTGCGGGCGATGATCGCGTTCGCGGTGCTCGCGCGGTTGCTGGTTGTCGCGCTGATAGGGCTGCTGATTGTCGCGCTGCTGGTGATCACGCTGGTGATGATCGCGCTGGCCGTCGCGGTCGCGCATGAAGGGCTGCTGCTGCGGCGGCTGCGGAACGAAGCCCGGCTCTTGGCCGAACGCCGAGAAATTCTCGCCGTCGTCCTCGCTGTCGTCGCCGCTGGTGTTGCTGATCGGCTCGTCGCCACGCGGCTGCTGGTTCTGGCGGAACTGCTCCTGGGCGGCCGCGATCAGGCGGAAATAGTGCTCGGCGTGCTGGTAGTAGTTCTCGGCCGCAACGGGGTCGCCGGAGGAGCGCGCATCGCGCGCGAGCTGCAGATACTTTTCGGCGATATGCGAAGCCGTGCCGCGGATTTTGATGTCGGGCCCGTTGGACTCGTAGACCCGGGTCATCGGGTTCTGGCCGCGCCGGTTGTTGTTGTTGTTATTGTTGTTGCGGTTGCGCATCCGCTGCTTGTTCTGACCGTTTCTCATGTCCTGCCTTTAATTCCAGCCCTAAAGGTTGCACGCATTACTGATTGCTGAGACTGACCTGGTGACAGCGGTTCACATCGCTCGTACGCACCGCGCACGAGAGCGGATTGAACCCTGCCAATGTTCGTCGACCGTCGCGTTCAACAAAGACGCGTTCCCCACCCGCCAGCATTCATTGCCAGCGAACCCATTCATATCGCCTGCCGAAACAAGCCCAGCTTTCTTGCGTAAGTCTTCAAGCGCAATATCAGGCTTTCGTTCACGTTGCGGTCGGAGAGCAGCGCAGCTCGCTGGCCATCGCGCTCAACCCTGCGGCTTGGAACCTTTAATCAGTAAAGCTCTCGCCCGAGAGCCCGGCTTTCACCCGTAGGTCTACGGGGCCGGCACCGATGTGTTGATCGGAACGTAGTCGTTCCCAAGGGATATTCCAAGAGCTTTTTACAGACCAATCCGGCTTTTATGGGGGCATTTTTCGGGCCGAAACGGCCCGTGGGATACCCGCCAAATCGGCCTTGGGTGACCTGTCCACCACTAACGCGGCAGCGGCCATCAAGGTTTCAATATTTCGGGCCTGGCCCTGTCCGGCCTCGACGATCAGGGCCCCGCCGGGGGCGAGGCGCTCGGCCGCCTGCGGCGTCAGGACCCGGTAGGCGTCATATCCGTCATTGCCGCCGTCGAGGGCCAGATGCGGATCGTGCTCACGCACTTCGATGCTCAATTTCGGAATTTCGGCCGAGGGAATATAGGGCGGGTTCGACACGATGAGATCGAATGGACCCGAGAGCGCCGCCAGATAGGAGCAGGCGACGAAGGCAGAACGGTTGCCGAGGCCGAGGGCGGCGGCATTGCCCCGCGCGGTGCCGAGAGCGGTGAGGCTGAGATCGGTGCCGACACCGAAGGCATCGGGAATCTCGTGCAGCAGCGCCAGCAGGATCGCGCCTGAGCCGGTGCCGATATCGGCGATGCGGGGCCGGCGGATCTTCTGCTCGCGAAAAAGCTCGAGCGCGCGCTCGACCACGGTCTCGGTGTCAGGACGCGGGACCAGGGTCGCCTCCGAGAGGCGAAACGGCAAGCCCCAGAATTCGCGCACGCCGAGAATGCGCGCCACCGGTTCGCCCGCGATCCGGCGCTCCGCATATTGCGCGAGCTGCAACGCCTCGGCGCTCGTGAGGAGGCGGGCGGCCTGCGCAATCAGGCCGGTGAGATCGAGGCCGAGGGCTGCACCGATCAGGATGCGGGCGTCGAGCTCGGCTTCGTCGAGCTGTGCGGATCGCAGCTGCGCCGCCAGCGCGCGGCGTGCGCTCTCGATCGATTGTCCTGTGAAGGCGTTGCTCACGCGGCGCGTCACGCCGCCGCGCCTTGCGCGGCGAGCTGCGCGGCCTGGTGCTCGGTGGTCAGCGCGTCGATCAATTCGCCCAGCGCTTCGCCGGCGATCACCTGCGGCAGCTTGTAGAGCGTCAGGTTGATGCGGTGGTCGGTGACGCGCCCTTGCGGGAAGTTGTAGGTGCGGATGCGCTCGGAGCGATCGCCGGAGCCGACCTTCTCCTTGCGTTCGGCCGAGCGCGCGGCGTCGACGCGCTGGCGCTCGGCGTCGTAGATCCGCGAGCGCAGGATGTTCATGGCCGAGGCGCGATTCTTGTGCTGCGAGCGGCTGTCCTGCATCATCACCACGATGCCGGTCGGGATGTGGGTGATGCGGATCGCCGATTCGGTCTTGTTGACGTGCTGGCCGCCGGCTCCTTGCGCGCGCATGGTCTCGATGCGCAGGTCGTCGTTCTTGATGTCGACGTCGACCTCCTCGACCTCCGGCAGCACGGCCACCGTCGCCGCGGACGTATGAATGCGCCCTTGCGTCTCGGTGTCGGGCACGCGCTGCACGCGGTGCACGCCGGATTCGAATTTCAGCTTCGAGAACGCGCCGCGGCCCTGCACCTCCGCGATGATTTCCTTGTAGCCGCCGACGGTGCCTTCGCTGGCCGAGATCACCTCGACCTTCCAGCCCTGCAAGCCGGCGAAACGCTCGTACATCCGGAACAGGTCGCCGGCGAACAGCGAGGCCTCGTCGCCGCCGGTGCCGGCGCGGATTTCCAGCATCACGTTGCGGTCGTCCATGGCGTCCTTGGGCAACAGCGCGACGCGGATCTTCTGGACCAGCTCATCGATCCTTGGCGTCAGCTCGTCGCGCTCGGCTTCCGCCATGCCGCGCATCTCCGCATCCGTCGCGGGATCGGCGATCAGCGCCTCGGTGTCGGCGAGCTCCTTGACGGCGGACCGATAGGTCTTGACCGCCTCGATCAGCGGGGTGATCTCGGCCAGCTCGCGCGTGATCTGCACGTAGCGCTCGGAGGCGAGCTGTCCGAGCGATTCGGCCTCGAGCGAAGCGTGATGCGCGAGCAGGACGTCCAGTTTGGCTTCGGGGAGTGACGACATCGGTTCAGTCTCAAAGGGCGGAAGGAGGCGAGGGCGGCGGGGAGCGGGCGACAGGCCCGCTACAACGCAAGGCCCTCGGCCTCGGCAAACTCCGTCAGCTTCTGCCGGATCGAGACGCTGCCCGCGGGCGCATCCAGCAGAGGGTTGAGCATCGCTTCGGCCTTCTTCGCGTCGACATCGAGCACCATCGCCTTGACCGGGCCGAGCGCGGTCGCCGAGAGCGACAGCGAGCGATAGCCCAGCGCGATCAGCGCCAGTGCGCCGATCGGCTTCGACGCCATCTCGCCGCAGAGCGAGAGCGATTTCTGCGCGCCTTGCGCCTTCCGCGCGATGTCGCGTAGCGCGCGCAGGATCGGCGCCGACATCGTGTCGAAGCGCTCGGAGACTTTTGCGTTGCCGCGGTCGACCGCGAACAGGAACTGGAACAGATCGTTGGAGCCGACCGAGATGAAGTCGACCTTCTTCAGGAGCTCATCGAGCTGGTAGAGCAGCGCGGGCACCTCGACCATGGTGCCGATGTCGATTCTTTCGGGCAGCGTGTGGCCGTGCTGGCGCAGATATGTCAGCTCGCGCTCGACCAGCGCCTTCGCCGAGTCGAATTCGGCGACCTCCGAGATCATCGGGAACATGATGCGCAGCGCGCGGCCGCCGCCGGCGCGCAAGAGCGCGCGGATCTGGCCGCGCAGAAGGCCGGGGCGATCGAGCCCGAGCCGGATCGCGCGCCAGCCGAGCGCGGGATTTTCCTCGATCACCGCTTCCATGTAGGGCAGCGCCTTGTCGCCGCCGATGTCGAGGGTGCGGAAGGTGACGGGCTTAGGTCCGGCGGCATCCAGCACGGTGCGATAGAGCGCGAGCTGGTCGCTGGTGCGCGGCAGGCTCTGGCCGACCATGAATTGCAGCTCGGTGCGGAACAGGCCGATGCCGGCGCTGCCGGTGTCTTCGATATGCGGCAGGTCGATCGCTAACCCTGCGTTGATCATCAGCTCGACCTTCTGGCCGTCCCTGGTGACGCAGGGCCGGTCGCGCAGCGCCAGATACTGCGCCTGGCGGCGGGCGCGGAAGCGCACGCGCTCGGCGAAGGCGGCCTCGATCTCCTGCGACGGACGCACATAGATCGAGCCGGACGTGCCGTCGACGATGATGGCATCGCCGGGATCGGCGATGCCGGGCGCGTTCGGCACCTCGCCGACCGCGGGGATGCCGAGCGCGCGCGCCACGATGGAGACGTGGGAGTTGGCGGTGCCTTCCTCCAGCACGATGCCGCGCAGGCGCTTGCGGTCGTAGTCGAGCAGCGCCGCGGGGCCCATCGCGCGAGCGATGACGATGGCGTTGTCGGGCAATTGCTCGCGTGACGGCGCGTGATCCTGGCCGACCAGCTGCCGCATCAGGCGGTAGCCGAGATCCTCGAGATCGTGCAGGCGGTCGCGCAAATAAGGATCGGTCGAGCGCAGCATGCGCGCGCGGGTGTCGGACTGCACGCGCTCGACTGCGGCTTCCGCGGTGAGGCCGGTGGCGACCGCCTCGTGCAGCTTGTGCGACCAGCCCTGGTCGTTGGCGAACATGCGGTAGGCTTCCAGCACCTCGCGGTGCTCGCCGCCCTCGGCGACGTCGCCGCGCTCCAGCATGCGGTCGAGATCGGCGCGCAGCTTAGCGAGCGCGGTGTCGAGCCGCTTGATTTCCTTGGGCAGGTCTTCGGCGATGTAGTCCTTGATGACGACGCGCGGCTCGTGCAGCACGACATGGCCGAGCGCGATGCCTTCCGACAGGATCGCGCCGACCTTCTGCGCCGAATGGCGCGCGGCAGGCTCGAGGCCGGGCTGCGCCAGCGCCGACAGCTCGCCGGAGGCGATCAATTCCGCCAGCACCATCGCGGTGGTCTGCAGCGCCTCGAGCTCCTCCTCGACATAGTTGCGCTTGGCGCGGTTCTGCACCACCAGCACGCCGAGCGTGTTGCCGGCGCGCAGGATCGGCACGCCGAGGAAGGAGTGGTAGATTTCTTCGCCGGTCTCGGGACGGAACGAGAAGGCCGGATGGCTCTGAGCATCGCTGAGGTTGAGCGGCGTCGCCTCGCTGGCGACGAGACCGACGAGGCCCTCATGGGCGCTGAGCACGGTATGGTGCACAGCCTCGCGGTTGAGGCCTTCGGTGGCGTAGAGCTCGAGCGTGTTGTCGACGCGCAGCACGTAGACCGAGCACACCTCGGCCACCATGTTGGCGGCGATCAGCACCACAATCTTGTCCAGCCGCTCCTGGGCCGAGACCTGCTCCGCCATGGTTTCGCGGAGCCGTCTCAACAAGACGCGGGGACCTCCCGACGCGCTCCGCATGTACCGTCAATCTCCTCCGTCTGCCGGGGCCGAAAGGGCCCGCGGCGGCTCGCCCGAAATCCAGAGAAACAACAAATTTGCTCGTCCGGCGCCGGCCCCGGCGGTTGCCGGAGCCGAATCAGCACCGCCTGAACTGGGGCACAGTTTCCGGCAGCCCACCCTGTCCGCGTATAGCGAATTGGGGCTTGTTTTGCCAAGCAAAACGCCTGCCAAACGCGAAGGTGTGTACACCTTCGCGTTTGCTGCGACCGCTAAGAGAAAATTAGCCCAGGCATGGTCCGGAAAAGTGCGAAGCGGTTTTCCGGAAAGACCATGCTCAAACGACAATCTAAAGCACGACCACGGGTCGCGCTTTAGGCCTGATCGAGGCCGTAGAGCGTATGCAGGGTGCGCACCGCCAGCTCGGTATAGGCGGTGTCGATCAAAACCGAGAATTTGATCTCGGAGGTTGTAATGGCCCGGATGTTGATATTCCGCCCCGCGAGGGCCGAGAACGCCTGGGCGGCGACGCCGGCATGGCTGCGCATGCCGCTGCCGATCACCGAGATTTTTGCAACGTCGGTGGCGGTATCAAGCCGGGCATAGCCGATCTTGGCCTTGGCGGCGGTAATCGTGTCCTTGGCGCGGGTGTAGTCGGCCGCCGGGACCGTGAAGGTGAGATCGGTGGTCTTGCCGTCCTCGGAGACGTTCTGCACGATCATGTCGACGTTGATGTTGGCCTCGGCCAGCGGGCCGAAGATCGAGGCCGCAACGCCCGGCTTGTCCTGGATCTGGCGCACCGAGATCTGGGCCTCGTCCTTCGAAAAGGCGATACCGGTAACGACGTGGTTTTCCATGATCTCCTCCTCGCCGCAGATCAGCGTGCCGGGCGGCTGGTTGGCATGCGGGTCGATATCCTCGGGCTTGTCGAAGCTCGATCGGACGAAGATCGGCATGTTGTGGACCATGCCGAGTTCCACCGAGCGGACCTGGAGCACTTTTGCGCCCTGCGAGGCCAGTTCCAGCATGTCCTCGAATGCGATCTTGTCGAGCCTCTTGGCCTTCGGCACGATTCGCGGGTCAGTAGTATAGACGCCATCGACATCGGTGTAGATGTCGCAGCGGTCTGCCTTGACGGCTGCGGCGATCGCCACGGCCGAGGTGTCGGAGCCGCCGCGGCCGAGGGTGGTGATGCGGCCCGTTTCGGCGTTGATGCCCTGGAAGCCCGCGATGACGGCGACCTCCTTGCGCTCCTGGAAGCGCTTGATGATCTCGCTGCCGTCGATGTCCTCGATCCGGGCCGAGGCATGGGCGTCGCTGGTCTTGATCGGGATCTGCCAGCCCTGCCAGGAGCGGGCCTGGATGCCCATGCTCTGCAGCACGATGGCAAGCAGGCCGGACGTGACCTGCTCGCCTGAGGCGACGACGGCGTCGTATTCGCGCGCGTCGTGCATCGGCGAGGCCTCGGTGCACCAGGCCACCAGCTCGTTGGTCTTGCCCGACATTGCCGAGACGACCACGGCCACTTCATGGCCGGCGTCCACCTCACGCTTCACATGGCGTGCGACGTTGCGGATGCGTTCGATGTTGGCGACGGATGTGCCGCCGAATTTCATCACGAGGCGGCTCATGACGACGCGTGCATTCCCTCATAAGGATCAGTATGGTGACCCGCACCGGACGGGTGCCTGCGGACACCGACCGCGCGTATACAGAGCGGCGGGGCCGGGGGCAAGCGGGTTCCTGCGGGGGCAGGTCGGGGGAGTGGGTTAACCGAGATCATGGCGCGCTATATCGACGAGATCCTGCAGCCTGGCGAGCGGGTGCTGTATTCGACCAATGCGCACTGGATCTTCTATTTCCCGGCGATTGTGGCCTGGATCGTGGCGCTGGCCCTGCTGATCCTGTCGCGGCAGGTCGCGGCCGACGGCCTCGTGATTCTGTGTCTCATCGCCGCGGGCGTGGCGGCTCTGCCGGCCCTGTTCTGGACCGTGAAGGGCTGGTTCCATCGCTTCAGCACCGAGACCGACGTCACCAATCTGCGGGTCGTGCACAAGACCGGATTCATCAAGCGCCGCACCTTCGAGATGGCGCTGGACAAGGTCGAGAGCGTCGACGTCGATCAGAGCATTCTTGGACGTATTCTCAACTACGGCGACGTGACGATTCGCGGCGTCGGCGAGGGGATCGAGACGATCAGGACCATCGCCTCGCCGCTCGCCTTCCGTAGTTCGATCACCACGCGGTAGGACCGCGCGTAACCATGAGCATGCAGCAAAATACTTCCCTCTCCGCCGCGGCCCAGCCGGGCTCGACCGTCGACGCCGCCGAAATCGCGAAATTCTCAAAACTCTCGGCGGAGTGGTGGGACCCCAAGGGCAAGATGGCGCCGCTGCACCGGATCAACCCGCTGCGGCTCGGCTATATCCGCGACGCCGCCTGCCGCAAGTTCGAGCGCAACGTGCGCAGCCTGAACTGCCTCGGCGGACTGCGCGTGCTGGACATCGGCTGCGGCGCCGGCCTGCTCTGCGAGCCGCTGTCGCGGCTGGGCGCGCAGGTCATCGGCGTCGATCCCTCGGTGAGCAACATCGCAGCGGCGAAGCTTCACGCCGACAAGAGCCATCTGTCGATCGACTATCGCTGCACCACGGTGGAGGAGATCGATCCGCGCGAGCGCTTCGACATCGTGCTGGCGATGGAGGTGGTCGAGCACGTCACCGACGTCGGCATGTTCCTGAAGCGCTGCGCCTCGATGCTGAAGCCGAACGGGCTGATGGTGGTCTCGACGCTGAACCGGAACTGGAAGAGCTTTGCGCTCGCCATCGTCGGCGCCGAATACGTCCTGCGCTGGCTGCCGCGCGGCACGCATGAATGGAACAAGTTCGTCACGCCCGACGAACTGACGAAATATCTGCTCGACAACCGCCTCGTCATCACCGAGCAGACCGGCGTCGTCTACTCACCCTTCGCCGACAAATGGAGCCTCTCGTCGGATATGGACGTGAACTACATGGTGGTCGCGGAAGGGATGGTGTGAGGGCTGCTCGTAAGGAGTGCGCTGCATCCACAACTCCGGTGTCGTCCCGGCGAAGGCCGGGACCCCCAGGGAGCAGTTGTAGCGCGGCACAGGCAACCGCGAGTCTTCGCCAAACCAATTCCTGTGGGTAAGGGTTCCGGCCTTCGCCGGGACGACACCGTGCTTGTTGCGAAAGCATCGCTCCTATGACGCGGTCATGATTGACCTGTTGCCGCGTCCTCGGCAGTTTGCATCAAGTCCCTCGTAGCCACTCCCCCCCATGCTCACCGTCACCAGCCTCTGGATTCCCTTCACCGTCATTGCTGCGCTCGGCCAGGTCGCGCGCAATGCGATGCAGCGGTCGTTGACGAAGCCGCTGGGGACCTGGGGCGCGACCAATATCCGCTTCCTGTTCGGCTTCCCGTTCTCGCTGCTGTTTCTCGGCGTGGTGCTGGTCGCGACCGGCGATCATATCGGTATGCCGCCGGCCGTATTCTGGCCGTGGCTGCTGCTCGGCGCACTCAGCCAGATCGTTGCCACCGGGCTGATGCTGCTCGCGATGAACGACCGCTCCTTCGTGGTGACGACGGCCTACCTCAAGACCGAGGCGATCCAGACCGCGATCTTCGGCTTCGTCTTCCTCGGCGATCATCTGACCTGGCTCAAGGTGCTGGCGATCGTGATCGCGACCGTCGGTGTAGTCATCACCGCGCTGCGCCCCGGCGGAGAGAAGAGTTTTGCGGAATTGAAGCCGACCATCACCGGCCTCGTCGCCGCGGCGGCGTTCGCGCTCTCAGCGGTTGGTTTTCGCGGCGCGATCATCACGGTGCCGAACGTGTCGTTCGTGACGGCCTCGTCGCTCACGCTGGTGCTCGGCCTGTTCGTGCAGACGCTGGTGCTGACGATCTACCTGCTCTGGCGCGCGCCGGACGTGCTGCGCGGCATCCTCGGCATGTGGCGGCCCTCGATGCTGGCTGGCTTCACGGGCGCCTTCGCCTCGCAATTCTGGTTCCTGGCCTTCGCGCTGACGGCCGCCGCCAACGTCCGCACGCTCGCATTGATCGAGGTGCTGTTCGCGCAAGGCGTCGCCTACTACTCGTTCAAGCAGCCGATCGCGCCGCGCGAGCTTATCGGCATCGCGCTGATCGTGATTGGCGTTGCGGTGCTGGTGGGGGCCTAATTCCGGTCTTCCGGCAGCGTCGGCAGGGGCGAGACCTCGATGCCTTCGTCGATCAGCGACTTCGCCTCTTCCGGCGAGGCCTCGCCGTAGATCGGGCGGTGCTCCTTGTCGCCGTAATGCATCGCGCGGGCTTCGTTGGCAAAGCGCTCGCCGACATTGTCGGCGTTCTTGACGATGTGATCGCGCAGCTCCTTGAGCTTGGCGCGCAGCTCGCGCTCCTGCGACATCAGCAGCGAGGTCGGCCCTGACGGCGCAGCCTCGGGCGTGGTCGCAGCCACGGGTTCCGGCGGCGGTGTCGCGCGCCCGCGGCCCTTCTTGCCGACGATGCGCGGAGCCATGATCGCCTTGTCGACCTTGGCCGAGCCGCAGATCGGGCAGGTCACGAGCTTGCGCTTTACCTGCGACTCATAGGCCGACGAGCTCTGGAACCAGCTCTCGAAGGCGTGGTTACGGTCGCAATGGAGCGCATAGCGGATCATGCCGATCCCCGTACGAGGTGCAGATGGTCCGGCCCGGCCTTGGGGTCGGCGACGCCGAAGCGGCGGCCATGCTGGAGCGAGGGAATTGCGCGGCGCGCGGTCTCGACCTTGGCCGGGTCGATCTTCGCCATGATGATGCCGGGCTCGACATCGCCCTCGGCGAGGATCTCGCCCCAGGGATCGATGATCAGCGAGTGACCATAGGTCTCGCGCTTGTTCTCATGCAGGCCTGCCTGCGCCGCGGCAAAGATGAAGCAGCCGGTCTCGATTGCACGGGAACGCAGCAGCACGTGCCAATGCGCTTCACCGGTCTTGCGGGTGAAGGCGGACGGCACCGTGATGAAGTAGGCGCCGCTCTCGGCCAGCGCGCGGTACAGCGCGGGGAAGCGCACGTCGTAGCAGATCGTCAGTCCGACCCGGCCCCAGGGCAGGTCGGAGATCACGGCGGTCTCGCCCGGCTGGTAGTTGGCGGATTCGCGATAGCTCTCGCCGTCCGGCAGCTCGATGTCGAACATGTGGATCTTGTCGTAGCTCGCGAGCACATTGCCCTCGGGCCCGATCAGGAAGGAACGGTTGACCGCTTTCTCCTCCGAGAAGCGCAGCGCAAGCGAGCCGACGTGGATGTGGATCTTCAGTTCAGCCGCGAGCGCCCGGTAGGCCTTCAGCGAGGTGTCGTCCTCTTCGCTCTGGAGATGCTCGAACAGCGCCTTGCGGTTCAGCTGCATCATGTTGCTGACTTCGGGCGTCTGCACGTAGTCGGCGCCGCCCGCCGCAGCCTGCCGGATCAGCCTGGTGGCCTGCGCGAGGCTGGGCTCCGGCAACAGGCCGGTGCGCATCTGCACCATCGCGGCGATGAAGGTCCTGTTATCGCTCATGATACCGCCTTCACGCTTTCGAGCAGGCCGTCGAGCTTGCCCTCGCGGTCCAGCGCGTAGAGGTCATCGCAGCCGCCGACATGGGTGCCGCCGATCCAGATCTGCGGGAAAGTCGAGCCGTCGCCGGCGCGGTCGTACATCTCCTGGCGCCAGGTTGGGTTCTTGGCGACGTCGAACTCGGCGAAGGTCGCCTTCTTGCGGGTCAGCAGGGACCTCGCGGCGGAACAATAGCCGCAGCCCGGCCGGGTGTAGATCTCGACAGCAGCAGTCATCTCGTCTGGCGCTTTCATGTCATGAATTCATTGAATTATATGGGACTTCACCTGACCTCCACAACCCGGGCGAACACCAGCACGTCAACCTGGGCCGCCTTGGCGCGGAGCAGGGCGCGCGCGCAGGCATCCAATGTCGCACCTGAGGTCAGGACATCGTCGATCAAGACGACGCGGCGGCCCTGGATTTCGGCCTGACGGTCCGGAGATACCTGGAATGCGCCCTGCACATTGGTGGCGCGCTGGGCCCGTGACAGGCCGATCTGCTGCTCGGTGGCGCGCACCCGCCGCAGCACGTCGCCATGCACCTTGACGCCGCTCTGCCGCTCGATCACGCGCGCCAGCGCTCCGGACTGGTTGTAGCGGCGGCGCCAGGCCCGCCGCCAATGCAGGGGCACCGGCACCAGCATGTCGGCGCCCGTCAGCAGCTCGCCGCCCGCGCGCGCCATCCAGCGGCCCATGGCCGGTGCTAGGTCGGTGCGGTCCTGGTATTTCAGCGCATGCACCAGCGTACGCGCGACGTCATCATAGCGCACCGCCGCGCGGGCACGCTGGTAGGCCGGCGGGCTCGCAATCGCCTCCATCGACAGCATGTCGGGGCCGGGATCATAGACGAAGGGAATGCCGAGCCGCGGACAATAGGGCCGCTCGATGAACGACAGGCGCGCCCAGCACGCCGCACACACGCCCTCGCCGTCCACCGGCTCGCGGCAGGACACGCACAGCGTCGGCAGCGCAATGTCGAGGGCGAGCCGCGCCGCGCGTGACAGCACGTGGCGGCCAACCGTCCATGCGGCACGCAGCGGTGCGGCGATAGAACGGGCTGGGGCGGCGTCGGTTTCCATGCGGGAAGGCTAGCGTTCTGCTTGCCGCGCCTCAAGCCGCTCTCTCGTGCCCGGACGCAGCGCAGCGCCCCCGGCGATGCGAAGCATCGTCCGGTGCGGTGCGCTGCAGAGCCGGGGCCCATCTCACCGCATCATATAGCGTTGCCTTCTGGGTCCCGGCTCTGCGCAGCAGCGCCAAGAGCGCTGCAGCGCGTCCGGGACACGAGAGAGGAGATTGCAATGACCAGCATGATCGGCGTAACCAGCGGCATGGTCCAGAACCCCCAAACCCCG
The DNA here is from genome assembly GCF_025200885.1 of Bradyrhizobium huanghuaihaiense. NCBI lineage: Bacteria > Pseudomonadati > Pseudomonadota > Alphaproteobacteria > Hyphomicrobiales > Nitrobacteraceae > Bradyrhizobium > Bradyrhizobium huanghuaihaiense. The sequence goes on from NZ_CP104172.1 coordinate 604,051, forward strand.
CCCGCCCTGTTTGATCGTGCCTTGCTGCATGCGCGGCAGCAGCGCGCGCAGGCACAAGGTGCCGTGAGCTTCCTGCTCGATCGGGTCGGCGAGGACATGTCCGACCGGTTGGCCGCAGTGATGCGGGAGTTTCATGCGCCGGTCGATCTCTGGAGCCCCGGCGAGGGTCTGGCCTCGCTGCGCGCGCACCTTCCGTCAATCGAACGGCTCGCGCTCGATGCGGCCGGCGCCGAAAAACTGCCTTTCGCGCCGGAAAGCCTCGATCTCGTCGTCTCGGCGCTGGCGCTGCAATTCGTCAACGACCTGCCGGGCGTTTTCGCGCAAATCCGTCGCGCGCTGAAGCCGGATGGGCTGCTGCTTGCCGCGATGATCGGCGGCGACAGCCTGTCCGAGCTGCGGCAGGCCTTTGCCGCGGCGGAAGCTGAATGTGAGGGCGGTGTGTCGCCGCGTGTCGCGCCCTTCGCTGACCTTCGCGACGTCGGCGCGCTGTTGCAGCGGGCGGGCTTCGCGTTGCCGGTGACCGACGTCGACCGCGTCGTGGTGCGCTATGGCAATGCGTTCGCGCTGATGCAGGATCTCCGCCGCATGGGCGCGGCCAACGTGCTGATCGAACGCCGCCGCACACCGAGCCGCCGCGCGACGTTGCTGCGGATGGCCGAGATCTATGCCGAGCGCTTTGCCGATGCCGACGGACGCATCCGCGCGACGTTCGACATCATCTGGCTCTCCGGCTGGGCGCCGCATGCGAGCCAGCAGCAGCCGCTCAAGCCGGGGTCGGCGAAAGCGAGCCTGGCGGAGGCGGTGAGGAAGGCGGGGAAGGAGTGACGCGTGTCCCGGACGCGCTGCAGCGTTCTTACGCTGCTGCGCAGAGCCGGGACCCAGCCTGCCGCTAGCATGGGCCCCGGCTCAGCAGCGCACCGCAAGAGCGCTGCGCTGCGTCCGGGGCACAGCGGGCTCACATCAGCAAATCAATCAGATGCGGGATCAGCGGAATGTCCGCGGGCGGCATCGGGTAGTCGCGCAGCTTGTTGGCGCGGACCCAGGCGAGGTTCTGGCCCTCGCGTGCAGTCACCATCCCTTCCCAGCGCCGGCAGATGTAGAGCGGCATCAACAGATGAAACGCCTCGTAGCCGTAGCTGGCGAAGGTCAGTGGCGCCAGGCACGGCTCGGCGACGGTGATGCCGAGCTCCTCGTGCAGTTCTCGGATCAGGCTCTGCTCCGGCCGCTCGCCCGGCTCGAGCTTGCCGCCGGGGAATTCCCACAGGCCGGCCAGTGTCTTGCCTTCGGGGCGCTGCGCGATCAGGACGCGCTTGTCGGCGTCCACCAGCGCGCAGGCCACCACCAGTGTCAGTTTGAGATCGGCCATGCCTGAAGTCGCTCGCTGAGGATGGGGCCGTAACGGTTCGTTAACTCCGTCGCGGTCCGCGTTTCTACCGCTCCCATAAGTCATATTTAATCGAGGGTTCCTAGAGTGGAAACGATTGAACCATTCCGGGGCCCGACCCATGCGCGCTGCGATCTGCTCGATGATGCGCCGTCTTGTCCGCGACCGGCGCGGCAATGTCGCGGTGATCTTCGCATTGTGCTGCGTCCCGCTGATCACGGTGGTCGGCTGTGCGGTCGATTACTCCCGTGCGACGCAGGTCCGCTCCAAGCTCCAGGCCGCGGCCGATGCGGCCAGCGTCGGCTCGGTCGCCAAGACCTCGCCGGCCTTTGCCGCCGCAGGCTCGATGACCTCGGACGGCGCGATTCCGGCCGGCGTCACCGACGCCACGAACATCTTCAATGCCAACGTCGCCAACCTGACCGGCTATACGCTGAACAGCGTCACGCCGACGGTGGTCAAGTCCGGCTCGACTGTCACCTCGACAGTCTCGTTCACCGGAACCATCAACACCATGTTCCTCGGCGTCATCGGCAGGAGTGCGATGACCATGAGCGGGACGTCGACCGCGACGGCGACCATGCCGCTCTATGTCGACTTCTACCTCCTGCTGGACAATTCGCCATCGATGGGTGTGGCGGCGACGCCGGCGGACGTCAGCAAGATGGTCAACAACACGTCCGACAAATGCGCCTTCGCCTGTCACGACTACAATGACGCGAACAACTACTACAACCTCGCCAAGACGCTCGGGGTGACGACGCGGATCGACGTGCTGCGCAGCGCGACCCAGTCGCTGATGGACACGGCGGGTGCCACCGAGACCTATTCGAACCAGTTCCGCATGGCGATCTACGATTTCGGCGCCTCGTCGAAGACCATCGGCCTGCGCGCGCTGTTCTCGCTGTCGGCGAGCCTCTCGAGCGCGAAGACGGCGGCAGGCTCCATCGACCTGATGGGCGTCTACGGCAACAACGATTCCTACACCGCCGACAAGGATACGCAGTTCAGCACGGTGTTCCCGGCGATCAACAGCGCGATCAGCGCGCCGGGCGCCGGCACGTCGGCGGCGCCGATGAAATATCTGTTCTTCGTCTCCGACGGCGTCGCCGACGAGTACAACACCGGCTGCTCCAAGCCGACCGTGAGCGGCGGACGCTGCCAGTCGCCGATCGACGTTTCGCTCTGCACCACCATCAAGAACCGCGGCATCAAGATCGCGGTGCTCTACACCACCTATCTGCAGCTGCCGACCAACTCCTGGTACATGACCTACGTCGACCCCTTCAACAAGGGACCGTTCGGGCCGTCGCCGAACAGCGAGATCGCGCAGAACATGCAGAGCTGTGCCTCGCCGGGGCTGTATTTCGAGGTGAGCCCGACGCAAGGCATCTCGGACGCCATGAACGCGCTGTTCAAGAAGGCGGTCGCGGACGCAAGGATTTCGGGGTGATCTGAAGCAAAGCCCTATCCCCGTCACCCTGAGGTGGCCGCTTCTTCAGCGGCCCTCGAAGGGCGACGGCCCGGCCTTCTCCGCAGGGATGCAGCGGTGGCCGTTTCATCCTTCGAGGCTCCCCACGCGGCGCGTTACGCCGCGCGGCTCGCACCTCCAGCGACAATGGCTTCGCCATTGCGCGGGGATGACGGGGAGGGAGTGGTCGGCTTACGACCTGTAATCCCCGTTGATCGCCACATATTCCTTGGTGAGGTCACAGGTCATGACGCGGTCGCGGCCCTTGCCGAGGCCGAGCGAGACCTTGATTGCGATCTCCGGCGCCTTCATCGCTTCCGACACCTGCGCCTCGTCGTAGTCGGGATCGCGCGCGCCGCTCTTGGCGACGCGGATGCCGTTGAAGGAGATCGAGAGCTTGTCGCGATCGGCGGGCTCACCGGCCTTGCCGACGGCCATCACCACGCGGCCCCAATTGGCGTCCTCGCCGGCGATCGCGGTCTTGACCAGCGGCGAGTTCGCGATCGACATCGCGATCTTGCGCGCCGAGGCCTTGGTCTTGGCGCCCTCGACGGTGATCTCGACCAGCTTGCGCGCGCCTTCGCCGTCACGGGCGACCTGCTCGGCGAGGTTGGCGAGCACCTGGTTGAAGGCCTTGACGAAGGCCTTCAGGCGCGGGTCGCTGGCGCGGCTGATCTTTGGCGCGCCATGTTCGGCGGCGGCGCCGGTGGCGAATGCCAGCAGCGTGTCCGAGGTCGAGGTGTCACCGTCGATCGTCACGGCATTGAACGTGTCCTCGACGCCGCTCTTGAGCAGGGCCTGCAGCGCGGCGGGCGCGATCGGCGCGTCGGTGAAGATGAAGGACAGCATCGTCGCCATATCGGGGGCGATCATGCCGGCGCCCTTGGCCATGCCGTTGATGGTGACCTTGGCCTTGCCGAGCTTGACGGTGGCGGTCGCGACCTTCGGGAAGGTGTCGGTGGTCATGATCGCCTTGGCCGCGGCGAGATAGTCGCCGGGTTCGGCGGTCTCGGCGAGGCGGCCGAGCACGCCGTCGAACTTGGTGGCGTCCAGCGGCTCGCCGATCACGCCGGTCGAGGCCAGGAAGATCTCGCTCTCGCTGCATCCTACCGCCTTGGCCGCGATCTTCGCGGTCAGCGCGGTGGAGGCGCGGCCGGTCTTGCCGGTGAAGGCATTGGCATTGCCGGAATTGACCACCAGCGCGCGCGCCTTGCCGCCCTTCAGTTTTGCGCGGCACCATTCGACCGGCGCGGAGGGGCATTTCGACTTGGTGAAGACGCCGGCGACCGCCGTGCCCTTGTCCATCACCGCCAGCAGCACGTCGGTGCGGTTCTTGTAGCGGATGCCGGCCTCGGCCGTCGCAAGGCGGATGCCCGCGATCACGGGCATGTCGGGAACGGTTTTCGGGGCGAGCGGGGAGACGGAGGTGGACATCGTGGGCTTCCGGTAACGGGGAGGGAGGCGCTTCCTATCATCTCACTCGGCGGATTGGGAGAGGCGCGCTTCATCGTCGTCCTGGCGAAAGCCAGGACCCATTACCACCGTCATCAATTGTTCACGAAGGCCACGACCGCTGGTGCAAACCAACACTTGCTGCGGCGTATGGGTCCTGGTTTTCGCCAGGACGACAGTTGTAGTTGCGCGCCCGTCCACACTACGCCCCAAAAGCAAATGGCCGGGACATGCCCGGCCATCGCGACGTCGAAATGTCTTCGCGGCTTACTTCTTCGCCGGCGGCGCCATCTTGCTGTCGGAGGGCTTGCCCGCGTCGGCCGGCTTGGCGTCCGCCGCCGGCTGGTCCAGCCGCTCGACCTTGGCCTCGGCGCGCAGCTTGGCGACGTAGTCGGCCTGGGCCTTGCGGGTGACGTAGTTCTCGATCTGGGCCTTGACCTGCTCGAAATCCGGCGCCTTGCGGGCGCGCTTTTCCTCGACCTTGATGATGTGCCAGCCGAACTGGGACTTCACGGGGTCGGAGATCTTGCCCGGCTCGAGTGCGAAGGCGACGGCCGAGAATTCCGGCACCATCTGCTCCTTGGTGAAGAAGCCGAGGTCGCCGCCGTCGGCGGAGCCCGGATCCTTGGACTTCTTCTTGGCGAGCTCGGCGAAATCGGCGCCCTTGTCGAGCTCGGCCTTCACCGCCTTGGCCTCGTCCTCGGTCTCGACCAGGATGTGGCGGGCGCGCACCTCCTGCTCGCCGGTGATCTGCTTGGAGGCTTCCTCGTAGACCTTCTTCATGGCGTCCGGCGTGGTGGCGGCCTTGCCCTCATTGGCGAGCAGGCTGTCCATCAGCAGGCGGTTGCGGGCGAACGCCAGGCGCTTCTTGAACTCCTCGCTGTCGGCGACCTTCTTATCTTCGGCAGCCTTGCTGACGATCTTCATGTCGATCAGGAAGGACAGGACGTTCTCGTCCTTGGTCGCCGGGTCCATCTGGGCGAGGCTCGGCCCGAGTTCCTCCTCGGCCATGGCGACGTCGCTCTTCTTGATTTCAGCGCCATTGACCTTCGCCAGGACCGGATCGTCGGCAGCCCGGCCGGGACCCGCGATCAGCGCCAGCGCAAGGCAGCCCACGAGGGCGGTGGCGAGGCCGAAGCGCAGGCCGGTTTTGGTTACCGGGAACGAGGTGGTCATGGAAAATCCTTTTGTTGAAGCAGGGGGCTGCTCGAGCGGGGCGGACACTCGCCCAATCAAGGGGGCTTGGCAACGCGAAAAGTCTGTCAAAATGATGAATTAGCCGCAATGCGCCCGCCGTTGACAAGGCCATGACCGGGCCATATCTCTGCCCGGTCGCGTCCATGGCGATGGCGTTTATTTTGCTGCGTTTTTGGCCGTTGAACCCAGACTTGCCCAATTCCCACCCATATGGCGGATGACCCCCGCAGTCCGGGCTCTGACGCCATCAGGCGTCACGGTGAGTTGATAGGCAGGCGGGTGACAACTTCTTGGCTGCAACGCGGTTGAATCGCGAACACAGGAACTAGGCATGATCGGCGCGCTCGCCCGCAAGTTTTTCGGCTCCGCCAACGACCGGCGGGTGAAGGGATACCAGTCCCGCGTCAACGCGATCAACGCGCTGGAGCCCGAGGTCTCGAAACTCTCCGACGAGGCGCTCAAGGCCCGCACCGCCGAGTTCAGGAAGCAGCTCGCCGAGGGCAAGACGCTCGACGATCTTCTGGTGCCCGCCTTCGCCACGGTGCGCGAGGCGGCCAAGCGCACGCTCGGCCAGCGGCATTTCGACGTCCAGCTGATCGGCGGCATCGTGCTGCACGAGGGCGACATCGCCGAGATGAAGACCGGCGAAGGCAAGACGCTGGTGGCAACGCTCGCGGTCTACCTCAACGCGCTCGCCGGCAAGGGCGTCCACGTCGTCACCGTCAACGACTACCTCGCCCGCCGCGACTCCGGCTGGATGGGCCAGATCTACGGCTTCCTCGGCATGACCACCGGCGTGATCGTGCACGGCCTCGACGATGCCGAGCGCAAGGCGGCCTATGCCTGCGACATCACCTACGGCACCAACAACGAATACGGCTTCGACTACTTGCGCGACAACATGAAGTACCGGCTCGAGGACATGGTCCAGCGGCCGCACTTCTTCGCCATCGTCGACGAAGTCGACTCCATCCTGATCGACGAAGCGCGCACGCCGCTGATCATCTCCGGCCCGCTCGACGACCGCTCGGATTTCTACAACACCATCGACGGCTTCCTGCCCAAGCTCGACAAGACCGATTTCGAGGTCGACGAGAAGCAGCGCACGGTGACGCTCACCGAGGCCGGCATGGAGAAGATCGAGACCCTGCTGCGCGATGCCGGCCAGCTCAAGGGCGAGTCGCTCTACGACGTCGAGAACGTCTCCGTCGTGCACCACATCAACCAGGCGCTGCGCGCCCACACGCTGTTCACTCGTGACAAGGATTACATCGTCCGCGACGACGAGGTCGTCATCATCGACGAGTTCACCGGACGCATGATGCCGGGCCGGCGCTATTCGGAAGGCCTGCACCAGGCGCTGGAAGCCAAGGAGCACGTCCAGGTCCAGCCCGAGAACCAGACGCTGGCCTCGATCACGTTCCAGAACTACTTCCGCATGTATGAAAAGCTCGCGGGCATGACCGGTACGGCCGCGACCGAAGCGGACGAACTGTTCGACATCTACAAGCTCGAGGTCGTGGAGATCCCGACCAACCTGTCGATCGCGCGCCTCGACGAGGACGACGAGGTCTATCGCACTCAGAAGGAAAAATACGCCGCCATCCTCGCCGAGATCGAGCGCGCCAATGCGCGGCTGCAGCCGGTGCTGGTCGGCACCGCCTCGATCGAGAAGTCGGAAGTGCTCGCCGAATTCTTGAAGCAGAACGGCTACAAGCAGATCGATTTCGGCAAGGAGAATGCGCTCGACAAGCTCTATGCCGCCGCCCGTGCCGGCAAGCCGTCAAAGCTGTTCGCGGTGCTGAACGCGCGCTTCCACGAGCAGGAAGCCTATATCGTCGCCGAAGCCGGCGTGCCCGGTGCGATCACGATCGCGACCAACATGGCCGGCCGCGGTACCGACATCAAGCTCGGCGGCTCGCTGGAGATGCGCATCCAGCAGGAGACCTCCGCCATCACCGACGAGGCCGAGAAGGCGAAGAAGATCGAGCAGATCAAGGCCGACATCGCGCATTTCCGCGACATCGTGCTGAAGGCGGAAGAAACCGTCGAGATCGAGCCGGCGAAGGGTAGCAAAGCCGCCAAGACCGTGAAGAAGCCCGGCGGCCTCTACATCATCGGCTCCGAGCGCCACGAATCCCGCCGCATCGACAACCAGCTACGCGGCCGTTCCGGCCGTCAGGGCGACCCCGGCCGGTCAAAATTCTTCCTGTCGCTGGAAGACGATCTGATGCGCATCTTCGGCTCGGATCGCCTCGACAGCATGCTCCAGCGTCTCGGCCTGCAAGAGGGCGAGGCGATCATCCATCCCTGGATCAACAAGGCGCTCGAAAAGGCGCAGCAGAAGGTCGAAGCCCGCAACTTCGACATCCGCAAGAACCTGCTCAAGTTCGACAACGTCCAGAACGACCAGCGCAAGGTGATCTTCGACCAGCGCGTCGACCTGATGAAGGACGACAGCGTCGCCGAGACCGTCACCGACATGCGCCACGCCTTCATCGACGACCTCGTCGCCAAGCACGTGCCCGAGCATGCCTATGCCGAGCAGTGGGACGTCGCCGGTCTGAAGGAGGAATTGAAGCGCGTGCTCGATCTCGACCTCCCGGTCGACGAATGGGCCAAGGAAGAGGGCATCGCCGACGAGGAGCTGCTCACGCGCATCGAGACCAAGGCCGACGAGCACATGGCGGCCAAGGTCGCGCAGTGGGGTCCCGACGTGATGCGTTACGTCGAGAAGACCATCCTGCTGCAGACGCTCGACCATCTCTGGCGCGAGCACCTGATCATGCTCGACCATCTGCGCCAGGTCATCGGCCTGCGCGGCTACGGCCAGCGCGATCCGTTGCAGGAGTACAAGACCGAGGCCTTCAACCTCTTCCAGGAGATGAGCGCGCATCTGCGTGAGGCCGTCACGGCGCAGCTGATGCGGGTCGAGATCGTCCCGCCGGAGCAGGAAGCCCCGGTGCTGCCGGCGATGGAAGCGCACAAGTTCGATCCGAATACCGGCGAGGACGAGATGGCGCTCGCCAGCGTCACGCTCGGCGCGCAGGCCACCGACGCCGCGCTGCGCGATCCCAAGAACCCCGCGAGCTGGGGCAAGGTCGGCCGCAACGAGGACTGCCCGTGCGGCTCGGGCAAGAAGTACAAGCACTGCCACGGGCGGTATGCCTAAGGCGCAGTACGCCTGAGGCGCGAAGCTCGCGCTTCAACTTCCGCCGTCGTCCCGGCGAAGGCCGGGACCCATACCGCGGAATCTATCGATAGCGTGCGGTCGTCGTACCGCGCGACCCGGCGCAACTAACAGTCTTCACCAAACTTGATCCCGTGACTATGGGTCCCGGCCTTCGCCGGGACGACAGCCTTGTTGGGGAGGCGGCGTCGCGCTCATTCCATCGTCGTCCTGGCGAAAGCCAGGACCCATTACCCCAGCGGGGAAGTTGCGGCGCGACGCCGGCAACCGCGAGTCTTCGCTACGCGTAGTCGCGGGCTTCGCTTGTCCAGGACGACGATGGAATTGATATTCGCGCAGCTCAATTCGAGCTGTCGATCAAGCTCTCCAGCAGCCGCTTCAGCTCACTCGTCGACTTGTCGCCGTAGCTCTCCAGGATGTGCTCCTCCTGATCCACCGCGAGCGAGTTGAGCTTCTTGCACAGCACCTTGCCGCGGTCGGAGATGAACATCAGCACCTTGCGGCGGTCGTTCGGATCCTGCACGCGATAGACCAGCGTGTCGGAGACCATGCGGTCGATCATCTTGGTCAGCGTCGGATGGTTGAGCAGCACCGCGTCCGCAAGCTCGCCCATCGAATGGCCGTTGCCATCGGAGAGAACTTTCAGGATGCGCCATTGCTCGACGGGAACGCCTTCCTTGCTCAAGCGCAGTTCCAGCTGCCGGTTGATCTCCCGGTTGGCTTGCGCGAGCAGATAAGCGAGATGTTCGGTGATCGGGGTGTTTTCTTTCGACGGTTTTGCCACGGCTAAGACTTCGTCTTGACCCAAATGAGTGAATGTCTTGCAATCAATGCTGCATCTATATGCACTTCAATTCTTGAATATTCAATATTTTCAAAATAGGATCATTGCCCAACAAAAGGGCGGAAGCCGCGGCCGCCTGCTCAATGTGCTTTCAGGTCTGGTGCCAGACAGGAGTTGGCGTGCGCGCGACGGTAAACTTCCCGGCTCACGGCGGTCCGGCGTTGCCGCCGTCCCTGCTGTTCAGGAATCTGTCGTCGTCGGCGGCTGACTTCGACCTGTCTCCGGTCGACGCGCATTTCATGAAGCGCCGCGGCGCGCGCAACAAGCTGCGCATCGGCAATTTCCTCACCTTCACCGGCTCGCCCGGAATCTGGGGCCCGACCTCCACCAACAGCGCGATGCTGGCGGTCGCCGAGATCAACAAGCGCGGCGGCATTCTGGGCCGCGAGCTCGAGCTGTCGATCTACGATTCCGGCGGTCCGATCGACGAGGTGGTGCGCCGCGCCGAGCAGGCGATCGCCTTCGATGAGGTCGACCTCATCATGGGCTCGCATATCAGCGCGGTCCGCGTCGCGCTGCGCAAGGTCACCGGCAACCGCATCCCCTACATCTACACCCCGGTCTATGAAGGCGGCGAGCGCACGCCGGGCGTGATGGCGATCGGTGAGACGCCGCGCTGGCAGAGTCGGCCGGCGATCCATTGGCTGGCGGACGTCAAGAAGGGCGCGCGCTGGTACCTGATCGGCAGCGATTACGTCTGGCCGTGGCAGTCGCATCGATCGGTGAAGCGCTACATCAAGGAAGCTGGCGGACAGGTGGTCGGCGAGGAGTTCGTGCCCGTCGGCGAGGACAATCACGAGCCGCATCTGGCGCGCATCCGCGCCGCCAAGCCCGACGTGGTGCTGATCTCGCTGATCGGCACCGACAGCATCACCTTCAACCGCGCCTTCGCCGAAGCCGGACTTGCCGCCTCGACGCTGCGGCTTGCCGGTGCCATGGACGAGACCGTGCTGCTCGGTATCGGCGCCGACAACACCGAGAATTTGTTCTGCGCCTCCGGCTATTTCAATGGCATGGCCTCGCGCGCCAATGACGAGTTCCTCAGTGCCTATCATTCCATGTTCGGTGCCAACGCGCCGCCGGTCGGCTCCGTCGGTCAGTCGAACTATGAGGGGCTGCGCTTCCTGGAATCCGTCGCCAACCGCGCCGGCTCGCTGGCCTTTCGTCCGCTGCTCAAGGCCGCGCGCAACACCGTCTATACGGCTGGCCGCGGCCCCGTGACGCTTCGCGACGGCCGCGCCGAGATGCCGATGTACCTCGCTGAAGCCGACGGTCTCGACTTCAGGATCATCAAGACGCTTTAACAGGCGGTCGCTGATACGCCGCAGCGGACTTGCGAAATAATACTTGAAAAGGAAAATATTTCCGTCTGTAATATCGCCGCGGAGCCGGTTGGCCCGCGCCGTGCAGGCGCGAGCGAGCGGCTTCCGTCCAACGCCAGGGATCAAGAAGCCTCAGAGGAGAGCGCCGTGACAGTTGTCCTTCCCACGCCCGCCCAACTTCGCAGTGTCGCCGAGCAGTGCGGCCTTTCGCTCACCGATGACGACGTCGCCTCGTTCCGCGGCCTGATGCAGGGCTCGATCGAAGCCTACAATCTCGTTGCCGCGATGCCGGACGAATTGCCGGAGGTGAAATATCCGCGCACGCCGGGCTATCGGCCCTCGGCCGAAGAGAACCCGCGCAATGCCTGGTATCGCAAGTCGACGGTCAAGGGCGCTGCCAGCGGCAAGCTCAAGGGCAAGACCATTGCGCTGAAGGACAACATCATGCTGGCCGGCGTGCCCATGACCAACGGCTCGTCGACGCTGGAAGGCTATGTGCCCGATTTCGACGCCACCATCGTCACGCGCATGCTGGATGCCGGTGCCGAGATCAAGGGCAAGGTGCATTGCGAGCACTTTTGCCTGTCCGGCGGCAGCCACACCGGCTCCTACGGCCCCGTGCATAATCCGCACAAGATGGGTTACTCGGCCGGCGGCTCGTCGTCAGGCTCGGGCGTCGTGGTCGCGCTCGGCGAGGTCGACATGGCGATCGGCGGCGATCAGGGCGGCTCGATCCGCATGCCGTCCTCGTTCTGCGGCATCTACGGGATGAAGCCGACCTGGGGCCTCGTGCCCTACACCGGGATCATGCCGATCGAGATCTATGTCGATCATACCGGTCCGATGACGGCGACGGTCGCCGACAACGCGCTGCTGCTCGAAGTGCTCGCCGGCGACGACGGCTACGATCCGCGCATCAAGGCTCCGAAGGTCGAGGAATACACCAAGGCGCTCGGCCAGGGCGTCAAGGGCATGAAGATCGGCATCCTCAAGGAAGGCTTTGAGCAGCCGGTCGCAGAGGCCGCGGTGAATGAAAGCGTGCGCGAGGCGGCAAAACGCTTCAAGGATCTCGGCGCCACCGTTGAGACCGTCTCGATCCCGATGCATCTCCTGGGCGGCGCGATCTGGACCCCGATCGGCACCGAAGGTCTGACCCAGACCATGATGTTCGGCGACGGCTACGGCCTCAGCCGCGGCGATCTCTATTCGACCTCGCTGATGGATTTTCATCGCGGCTGGCGCCGGCAGGCCGACTCGCTGTCCGAGACCACGAAGCTGTTCATGATGCTCGGCACCTACATCAACAACAATTTCGGCCCACGCTTCTACGGCAAGGCGCTCAACATCTCCCGCCGGCTGACCGCCGCCTACGACAAGGCGTTTGGGGATTACGATCTGCTCTTGCTGCCGACGACGCCGATGAAGGCGACCAAGCTGCCGGAGCCCAATGCCAGCCGCGAGGAATACGTTGCGCGCGCGCTCGAGATGATCTCGAACACCGCCCCGTTCGACATCACCCATCATCCCGCGATGTCGCTGCCCTGCGGCATGGTCGACGGCCTGCCGGTCGGCCTGATGCTGGTCGGCCGCATGTTCGAGGAATCCACCATCTACCGCGCCGCCCATGCCTTCGAGCAGATCGGCGACTGGAAGAAGATGTGAGAAGCGAATTCATGCAGACGGTTCTACCGCATGGCTAATGCGTTCGTCGCGGCGTTCGAGATCCTGAGCTTCGGCGCGATCATCGTCCTGATCGTGCTGGGGCTCGGGATCATCGCCAGCATGATGGGCATCTTCAACTTCGCGCAAGGAGAGTTCGTCCTGCTCGGGGCCTACATCACCTATCTCGCCCATGCCAAGGGCCTGCCGATCTGGGCCGGCATGGTTGCGGCGCCCTTTCTGGTCGGCGCGCTCGGCTTCGTGCTGGAGGCGCTGATCATCCGCCGCTTCTATGCCGCGCCCATCGTCGCCATGCTCGGCACCTATGCACTCGGCCTCATCATTCGCGAATCCGTGCGCGGATTGATCGGCGGCTTCTATCTCACCGTGCCCGAGCCGATCGGCGGCTCGATCGACATCGGCGCCATGCATATCTCGGCCTGGCGCTTCACCATCATCGTCATCACGCTGCTGGTGATGGGCGGTTGCTACCTGCTGCTGTCGCGCACGAGTTTTGGTCTGCGCGTGCGTGCCACGCTGGAGAACCCGTCGCTGGCGCGTGCGTCCGGCATCTCCACGCCGCTGATCTACGGCGCCACCTTCGCGTTCGGTGCCGCGCTCGCCGGTCTTGCCGGCGCGCTGATCGTGCCGGTGTTCAGCCTGTTTGCCGATCTCGGCCTGCGCTTCCTGATCCAGGGTTTTGTCGCGGTCATGGTCGGCGGCGTCGGCTCCTTCATCGGGCCGGTCGCGGGCGCCGGCGTCATCGGCACGCTGAGTGCCGCACTGCCATGGGTGATGGCGCCTGTCGTCGCCGACGTCCTCGTCTTCGTGCTCGCCATTGTCTTCATCAAATTCCGCCCGCAGGGCCTCATCGCTGGAAAAGGGGTTTAGTCACATGTTCAATCGCACTCAGCTCACACGCCGCCGTTTCCTCTCCAATTTCGCCTTTGCCACCGGCGCGGTCGCGACCGGCGTCGGCAGCTGGGTGATTCCGGCCGACTGGGCCAACGCGGCGGAAGGCCCGATCAAGGTCGGCATCGCCACCGACCTCACCGGCCCGATCGCCTATGCCGGCAATGCCGATGCCAATGTCGCCAAGATGGTGATCAAGGAGATCAACAATTCCGGCGGCCTGCTCGGCCGTCCGCTCGAGCTCTACATCGAGGACACCGCCTCCAACGAATCCGTCGCCGTCGGCAACGTCCGCAAGCTGATCCAGCGCGACAAGGTCGACATGGTGCTGGGCGGCATCACCTCGTCGATGCGCAACGCGATCAAGGACCCGATCGTGGCGCGCGGCAAGACGCTCTACATCTATCCGCAGCTCTATGAAGGCAAGGAGTGCACGCCCTATCTGTTCTGCACCGGGCCGACGCCGGCGCAGCAGTGCGACGAGTTCATTCCCTGGCTGATCAAGAACGGCGGCAAGAAGTTCGCGCTGCCGAGCGCCAACTACGTCTGGCCGCACACGCTCAACGTCTATGCCCGCAAGGTGATCGAATCCAATGGCGGTGAGGTCGTGTTCGAGGAATACTACCCGCTCGACCAGGTCGACTTCTCCGCGACCGTCAACCGCATCATCTCCAACAAGGTCGACGTCGTCTTCAACACCGTCATTCCCCCCGGTGTCGGCCCGTTCTTCAAGCAGCTCTATGAAGCGGGCTTCCTCAAGAACGGCGGGCGTCTGGCCTGCGTCTACTATGACGAGAACACGCTCAACATCAACCAGGCCAGCGAGATCGAGGGCCTCGCAAGCTGCCTCGACTATTTCAAGGTGCTGACCAAGGAGAACCCGTTCGACGCCAAGATCCAGGCGGCCTACGAGAAGGATTTTCCGGGCAACTTCCTGTTCGCCGCCGGCAGCGCCGCCACCGGCACCTATCGCGGCCTGAAGCTGTGGGAAGCCGCCGTCAAGGAAGCCGGCAAGATCGACCGCGACTCGGTCGCAGCCGCGCTGGACCATGCCAAGATCGCCGAAGGTCCGGGTGGCCCAGCCGAGATGGTGCCCGGCAAGCGGCACTGCAAGATGAAGATGTACACCGCAGTCGCCAAGGGCGGGAACTACGAGATCGTCGCGCGCAGCAGCGGCCTCGTCGATCCCAAGGAATGCTGACGTAGAATGCCGAAAGCGATGGGCGCAGTGAAGCAGACGATCCCCGCCGAGATCGGCGGGGGTATGGATGCCGCGGTGGGCAGCAGTGGAACGGCGGCCAAAGCTGCCGCGGGTCGAAAAGTCCTGCCGATCGTCGAGGGCGTCGTGCTGGTCGCGGCGCTGCTCGCGCCGCTGGTGCTGCAGGACTATCTCACCGTTTTCGCGACGCGTGTGATCATCCTCGCGCTGTTCGCGCTGTCGTTCGACCTTGTCTGGGGCTATGCCGGCATCATGAGCTTCGGCCAGGCCCTGTTCTTCGGCTCGGCCGGCTACGGGGTCGCGCTGCTCGCGCGCGACCTCGACATCACCAATATCTTCCTGGTGCTGCCCGCGGGCACGCTGATCGGCCTCACCTTCGCGCTCCTGCTCGGCGGCTTCCTGCTGCTGGGACGGCATCCCTCCAGCGTGATCTTCGTCTCGCTGGGCACGCTCACCGGCTCCTACGCTGCCGATCGCCTCGCGCGCGGCTGGTACTATCTCGGCGGCCAGAACGGCATCCCCTCGATCGCGCCGATGTCGCTCGGTGGTTACGAATTCTCGGAAGGGCCGGCCTTCTATTATCTCGTGCTGGGTATCCTCGCCGTGGTCTACCTGCTCTGCCGCTTCCTGGTGCGCTCGCAATTTGGTCTCGCGCTCGCAGGGCTCCGCGAAAACGAGCAGCGCATCGCCTTCTTTGGCTACAAGGCGCAGCATCTGAAAGCGATCATCTTCGCCATCGGCGGTGCCATCGCCGGTCTTGCCGGCAGCCTCTACGCCTTTCACGAAGGTTTCGTCTGGCCCAACATGGTCGGCGTCGTGGTCTCGACGCAGGTCGTGCTCTATGTGCTGTTCGGCGGCTCCGGCACGCTGATTGGTGCCGTCATCGGTGCTGTCATCGTCGAGGGCGTCAGCTTCTGGCTGTCGGACAATTACCGCGACATCTGGCCGATCATTTTGGGATTGTTGCTGCTGCTCGTGATCCTGTTCCGGCCCCTTGGCCTGATTAGTTTTGTGCTGGGCGAGCGTGAACGGGTCGGCAGCTTCGGCGTCAAGATCAAGGAGACGCGCAATGCTCCTTGAGGCCGCCGGCATCAAGAAGGTCTTCGGCAAGCTCACTGCGCTGGACGGCGCCGCGCTCACCGTCGGCGAGAACGAGTTTCACGGCCTGATAGGGCCGAATGGCTCGGGCAAGAGCACATTGATGAAGTGCATCGCCGGCGCCGAAGTGCCGACGCAGGGCAAGGTGAGCTTCGTCAACACCGACATCACCGCGTTTACGCCGACCGAGCGGGCCCGCGCCGGCATGAGCCTGAAATTCCAGATCACCAGCGTGCTGCCGACGCTGACGCTCTACGACAACATCCTGCTCGCGCTGCAGGCGCAATCCTCGCTGTTCGATCTCGTGTTCTCGCGCACCCGCGGCGCGCTGCACGATCAGGTCATGACCATGCTGACGCAGTTCCGGCTCGCCGACCGCGCCTTCGATGCGGCGGCGGCGCTGTCGCACGGCCAGCAGCAATGGCTGGAGATCGCGATGGCGCTCGCCGGCAAGCCAAAGCTCCTGCTGCTCGACGAGCCCACGGGCGGCATGAGCCTCGAGGAGCGCCGCGTCACCGGCGAACTGCTGCAGCCCATAAAAAAGCACTGCTCGCTCGTCATCGTCGAGCACGATCTCGATTTCATCCGCGACATCTGCGATCGCCTCACCGTGCTCGACCAGGGCAAGGTGCTGGCATCGGGCACGGTGTCGGAGATCCAGGCCAACAAATCCGTCCAGGAGATCTATCTGCGCCGTGCCTGAATTTTTGGACATCAAGCATCTCGACGCCGGCTATGGCCGCAGCCAGGTCCTGTTCGACGTCACGCTCGGCATTCCCTGGCGCGGCGGCGTCGCCGTGCTCGGGCGCAACGGCGCCGGCAAGACCACGCTGATGAAGACCATCGTCGGCGAGCTGCCGGCCTGGAAGGGCGAGGTCGCCTTCGACGGCCGCGACATCAGCCGCCGCGCCACCCAGGAGCGCGTCCGCGCCGGCATCGGCTACGTGCCGCAGGAGCATTCGGTGTTCGCGCGCCTGTCGGTGCGCGACAATCTCGCGGTCGGCTCGCTTGCGAACAAGGATGCCTCCGCCGTCGACCGCGTGCTGACCATCTTCCCAAAGCTCGGCCAGCGCCTCGACCAGCCCGCCGGCACCCTGTCCGGCGGCGAGCGCAAGATGCTCGCCATCGGCCGTGCGATGTTAGGTGATCCAAAATTGTTGCTGCTGGACGAGCCGACGGAGGGCGTCTGGATCGGCGTCATCGAGGAGATCACCGAGCGCCTGATCGAGCTCGCGAAGAGCATCGCGGTGATCATCGTCGAGCAGCATCTCGATCTGGCGCTGCGCGTCGCGGACTATGCGTATGTGCTGGATCGCGGCAGGGTCGCGCTGCAGGGGCAGGCGGGCGAGGTGAGGGGCAATCCGGAGCTGATGCGGTATCTGGCGCCGTAGCGGGCTCGCTGAAGCGCGGCGCTCTCACCCCCATTTCCACTGCCGTAGCCCGCATGAGCGCAGCGACATGCGGGGCCGTCTGCGACATTCCCGGATGTCGCTTCGCGCAGCCAGTCCCGTCATCCTGAGGTGCGAGCCGCGCGACGCAACGCGGCGCGCGGGGAGCCTCGAAGGATGAACGGCCGGGATGCAGCCGGGCCGCCGCCCTTCGAGGGCCGCTAAGAAGCGGCCACCTCAGGGTGACGGGAAGACATCTTCGATTGTGAAAGACCCGAGCGCTGCGCGCGGTCCGTCCTACTTCATCGCCCCAAAGCGGCTGTCGAACGAGTTCGACGACACCACCGGCGCGGCGCCGGCCATCTGGCCGCTGTCAGCCGCGCCATCCGATACCGACGGCTTCAGCGCCGGGCGCGTCTGGGCGAGGCGGGTGTCGGGCTTCGGCGGCTCTGCCGGCTTGGTGGCGGTCACCGCCGGCTTCGGCGCGTCCTTCGCTGCATCCTTGGACTTGTCGTGGCCCGGCACGAATCGGGTGACGGCGGCCTTCAGCCTCGACGCAGCGGTGGGTGGCGTGGTGGATGTCGTGGCAGGTGCCACGGATGCGGTCGCTTGCGGCGGAGGCGTGGTCGCCGTCGTATCGGCGGTGCCCATGCCCATCTTGCGGCCGAGGTTGGAGAAGAAGCCGCCGCCTTGCGATTTCTCGGCTGGTGCGGCTGTCGCGACGCGGGCGCCCGCGGCGGGCGCGCTGACGGCGACGACCGGCTCTTCCTGCGGCGCAGGCGCGGCCGCGGCCGCCTCGAGATTCGGCTTGGGCGGATTGACGTTTCCGGGGATCGTGCCCGGCGCCTTCGCCATCGCCAGCATCTGCAGCGTGGTGCCTTCGGCGCCTTCCGACAGGCCGGTCGAGCCTTCCGGAATCTTCGCGGCGAAGATCTTGTTCATGCCGCCGTCGATGCCGGTGTTCATGCGCGCCACCGGCGTGCCCTTGGCGACCAGCTTGGCGTATTCGGCCTCGTCCTTCGCCTGCTTCTCGCGCACGGCGCTGGCGACGTCTTCGGGGATCACATAGGCCGGGCATTTTGCGGAGGCGTCGAACACCGGATCGCGCTTGGCGTCGGCCGGCTTCGCGGCGTCGAAGACATACTTCTTCTCGCAGAAATCGACCCTCGGCTCCTGCCGCGTCACCTCGAAATGATCATAGCCTTCCTTGATCATCTTCCAGAAGGCCATGTTCGGATTGTTCCGGTGCTTGGCCATGTTCACCGGCGTCATCTTGAACGGATAGGCCTGCAGCTGGAACGCCTTCTGTCCGCCGAAGAAGGACTCGCGGCCGAGCGAATAGATCTCCGCGATCTGCTCGTCCGTCATCGCGTAGCAGCCGCGCGAAGAACAGTCGCCGTGCACCATCAGCTGCGAGCCGGTGCGGCCCAGCGCCTTGTCGAACGCGTTCGGATAGCCCGTGTTGAAGGAGAGGTAATAAGCCGATTGCGGATTCATCTGGCTCGGATTGATCGAGTAGAATCCTTCCGGCGCCTGGCGGTCGCCTTCGCGCACCTTGGGGCCGAGGTCACCGGACCAGCGGCAGATCGGATAGGTCTTGAGCAGCGCGAACTGGCCGTTGCGGGCCTGCTTCCAGACCTCGAGTTCGGCCTCCTGCTTGAACAGGCGCACCAGGATCGGCGATTGCAGGTCCATGTCCTTCTCGACCATCGCGGCGAGAAGTTTTGGCGGCACCGGCTGGTTGGCCTTGGCGTTGGTCGCGAGCGAGACCTGGTCGGTGTCGCAGCCGGCGAGCAGACCGCCGGCCGTCATCAGCGCAACCGAAACCAAGAGCGCGCGAGCAAGCGAACGAGAAATCAAGATGGACCCCACACCGTGCCGGGCAAGGAGCGCGAACCCCAATTCTTTGGCGCGTGATCCGACCGGAAAACCACCCGCCGCGGCGGGCTCGTTCAGACCACGCTCCAGCGCTTATGCCCTGAAGCCATTGATTAAAATTCTAACCTCTGGGTCATGTGGTCGCAACCCGAGCGGGGATCACGAGGGCGTTGGCCCAAAGGTGTGGTCAACAGAGACTTAAATCAGGCGTAACCTGGAACTGGGCCGGAACTTGGGCCTTGCGGCCAAACCGCCACTGAGATCGCCGATTTGGGCAAAAAAAGGGTTAACGCGGGGTTACCGGGGGGCTCGAAAGGTCTCGTAGGGTGGGCAAAGGCGCGAAGCGCCGTGCCCACCATCTAGAGCCACCTGCACCGCTCGGAATGGTGGGCACGCTTCGCGTTGCCCACCCTACGAGACCGGAATCGAGGCGAATCAGCCCAGTTTGCGGCCGATATCGAGGAACTTCTGCCGCCGCTGCTTGCGGATGGCGTCGCCGTCGAGGCCCCGGAGCTCGTCGAAGGCCTTGGCGATGGCGTCCCCGGTGGTGGCGATCATGGCGGCGGGGTCGCGGTGGGCGCCGCCGACCGGCTCCTTCAGGATCTGGTCGATCACCCCGAACCGGAGCATGTCCTGGGCGGTGATCTTCATGTTGTTGGCGGCTTCCTGCGCCTTGGTGCCGTCGCGCCAGAGGATGGAGGAGGCGGCCTCCGGCGAGATCACGCTGTAGATGGCGTGCTCCAGCATCAGCACCTTGTTGGCGGTGGTGATGGCGATGGCGCCGCCCGACATGCCCTCGCCGGTGATGATGGCGACGTTCGGCACGGTCAGCGCCATGCAGGCATCGGTCGAGCGCGCGATCGCTTCGGCCTGGCCGCGCTCCTCGGCGCCGATGCCGGGATAGGCGCCGGCGGAATCGGCGAGCGACAGCACCGGCAGTCCGAACCGCTCGGCCATCTCCATCAGCCGCACGCATTTGCGATAGCCCTCGGGCCGCGCCATGCCGAAATTGTGCCGGATCCGGCTCTCGGTGGAATCGCCCTTCTCCTGGCCCATCACGCAGATCGGCTCGCCGCGGAAACGGCCGAAGCCGGCGACCAGTGCCTCGTCCTCGCCGAACTTGCGGTCGCCGGCGAGCGGGGTGAATTCGGTGATCAGGCCCTTGATGAAATCGTTGAAATGCGGCCGCTGCGGATGCCGCGCCACCAGCGTCTTCTGCCACGGCGTCAGGTTCGTATAGAGGTCCGCCAGCGCCTGCGCCGCCTTGTCCTCGATCCGGCCGACCTCGTCGCTGATGTCGGTGCCGGTGGCGGCGAGCGCGCGCAATTCGTCGACCTTGGAGTCGAGCTCGGCGACGGGCTTTTCGAAGTCGAGATAGCTGCGCATCTGGTCTTGCATCAACTCAGTATAGGGGGACGGGGCGAAAGAAGCGAAGCGAGGTTGGGGCGCGGAAAGAAGTGTAGCTTCTTCAACGAGTTGGCTTGTGCGCTCGTGGCAGGGAGCCAAATCAGTCGTGAGGCCACGGCTCTTTCTGCGGAGATGTGGCCGAAGTCAAGGCGGTTTCATGGGTTGCCCGTAGCCCGGATGAGCGAAGCGATATCCGGGGCAGGTCGTGCCTCAGGCTCCAATCCCGGATGTCGCTGCGCTCATCCGGGCTACGAAAGCCGCGTCCGGGGCGCGGGACCTGTTTACTTCTCCGCCAGCGGATGCAGGTCGCGCACCAGGCTCTTCAGCCGCTCCTCGACCACATGGGTGTAGATCTGGGTCGTGGAGATGTCGGTGTGTCCCAGCAGGGTCTGCACGATGCGCAAATCGGCGCCGTTGTGCAGCAGGTGGCTGGCGAAGGCATGGCGCAGCACGTGCGGGGAGACCAGCCGGGCCTGCAGGCCCGAGGCGACCGCGAGCTCCTTCAAATCGCGGGCAAAGTGCTGCCGCGTCAGATGCCCGCTCTCGCCGAAGGAAGGGAACAGCCATTTCGAAGCGGCGAGGCTGTCCTTCTTCTTTTCCGTCTTCGCGGCCTCCGTCGCGCTGAGATAATCCGCCATCGCCTGCCGCGAGGCGTCGTTGAGCGGCACCAGGCGCTCCTTGTTGCCCTTGCCGCGCACCACGATCATGCGCGCGTCGCGCTTGGCCGCCGTGCGCGGCAGCGCCACCAGCTCTGAGACGCGCAGGCCCGTGGCGTAGAGCACCTCGAGCAGGCAGTAGAGCCGCAAGCTCCGCAGCCGTTTCGACGGTGAGGCATCTTCCGCCTCGCTCAATTCCTTGGCGCGGCGGAGCATGCGATCGACATCCGCGATCGACAGCACCTTTGGCAGGCCGCGGCCGCGCTTGGGACCGGACAGGATCGCGGCGGGATCGTCGCCGCGGATCCGCTCGTTCAGCAGGAAGCGGTAGAGATGCCGCATCGCCGACAGCCGCCGCGCGACGCTGGTGGACTTGAAGCCGCGCGTGTCGAGGTCAGCAAGGTAATCGCGCAGGACTTGCGTCTCCGCGTCCGCGAAACTATGGCCGACGCGGCCCAGAAATTCCGAGAAATCGGTGAGGTCGCGGCGGTAGGCATCGAGCGTATTGGGGCCGGCGCCCTGTTCCGCCGCGAGCATGTCGAGGAACAGGCCGGTGAGCTTGCTGTCTGAGGGCTTTGCGCGCATGCCCCGGAGCCTAGCTGCTATTTCTTGAGAAACTTATCCGGCGGGATCGTCACCGTCATTTCCCGCGGCTTCGGGTTGACGAAGTTCGCCAGCGCGAAGATCACGCCATAGACGATGCCGGCGATCACGGCGACGACCGTCAGGAAGCGGAACAGGCTGGGCATCGGTCTGGGGTCTCTGTCGGGGACTCGATAGTGGGCTTGGCAGCCAAATTAACCAATGAAATCATCCAACATGTTCGCCGTTTCGTGGCAAGAGTCCTCTGGCGAGGCCCCCTGCGGGGTCGTATAGGTGGCCAAACCATGCCGCCTTTGGCGGCAGATCGAGCGAGATCCAGAGCAATATCTATGTCCCACGCCGCGTTGCCGATTCCCGCTTCGCCTGAGGCCGACATCCTGTCGGCCCTGGGTGCGCGCTCGATCGTGCTCGTCGGCATGATGGGGGTGGGCAAATCCACCATCGGCCGCCGCATGGCTGTCAGGCTCAAGCTGCCCTTCGTCGACGCCGACACCGAGATCGAGGCGGCGGCCGGCATGACCATACCGGAGATTTTCGAGCGCCACGGCGAGCAGCACTTTCGCGATGGCGAGGCCCGCGTGATTGCCCGTCTCCTCGAGGGCGGTCCGGTGGTGCTGGCGACCGGGGGCGGCGCCTTCATGCGCGAGGAGACGCGGACGCGCATCGCCGCCAAGGCGATCTCGATCTGGCTCCGGGCGGACCACGACGTCATCATGCGCCGCGTCCGCCGGCGCGCCGATCGCCCGCTGCTTCAGACCGCCGACCCCGAGGGAACCGTCACGCGCCTGCTCACCGAGCGCGAGCCGATCTACGGCAAGGCCGACCTCACCATCGCCTCGCGCGAGGTGCCGCACGACAAGATCGTCGAGGAGTGCATCGAGACGCTGCACGCCCATCTCTGCGGCGAACAGTCCGCCCCACCACCTGCCGATGTTGCGAGTGCCGCACGATGACTGCGCCGTTGAAACATTCCGATCCCGTCAACGTCGACGTCGCGCTCGGCGATCGCGCCTATGACATCGTCATCGGCCGCGGCGTGCTGTCGTCGCTCGGCGAACGGATCGCGGCTTTGCGGCCGGGCGTGCGCACGGCGATCGTCACCGACCGCACCGTCGCGAAACACTGGCTCGAGCCGGCCGAAGCCTCGCTCGCAGTCAGCGGCATCCCGACCTCGCGCATCGTGGTCGAGGAAGGCGAGATCTCGAAAACCTATGCCGGCCTCGAAAAGGTCAGCGAGGCCCTGATCGCCGCGAAGATCGAGCGCAACGATCTCGTCATCGCACTCGGCGGCGGCGTGGTCGGCGATCTCGCCGGCTTTGCCGCGGCGATCCTGCGCCGCGGCGTCGATTTCGTGCAGGTGCCGACCTCGCTGCTGGCACAGGTCGATTCCAGCGTCGGCGGCAAGACCGGCATCAACTCGCCTCAGGGCAAGAATTTGCTCGGCGCCTTCCACCAGCCGGTGCTGGTGATCGCTGACACCGCCGTGCTCGACACGCTGTCGCCGCGCCAGTTCCGCGCCGGCTATGCCGAGGTCGCCAAATACGGCGTGCTCGGCGACGAGGCCTTCTTCACCTGGCTGGAGAAGAATCATTCCGACATCTTCAAGGGCGGCTCCGCGCGCGAGCATGCGATCGCGACCTCCTGCCGCGCCAAAGCGGGTGTCGTCTCCCGCGATGAGCGCGAGACCGGCGAGCGCGCGCTGCTCAATCTCGGCCACACTTTCGGTCACGCGCTGGAAGCCGCGACCGGCTTCTCCGATCGCCTGTTCCATGGCGAAGGCGTTGCGATCGGCATGACGCTGGCGGCGCAGTTTTCGGCGAAGCTCGGCATGATCGGCGAGGCTGATGCCGCGCGCGTCGAGCGGCACCTGATCGAGGCCGGCCTGCCGACCCGTTTGCAGGACATCGCCGGCTTTGCCCAGGAAGGGCTTGCCGACGCCGACGCGTTGATGGCGCTGATGGCGCAGGACAAGAAGGTCAAGCGCGGCAAGCTCACCTTCATCCTGCTCGAGGCTGTCGGCCGCGCGGTGATCGCGAAGGACGTCGAGCCGGCGCCGGTGCGCGACTTCCTGAAAGAGAAGCTGGCGCAAACGGCCTGATGCGCGGGCTGAGCTGAATTTCGCCAAAGCGTTTTCCAGCGAAGTGGATACCGGTTCGCGCCAGGAAAACGCGTCAGAATAGAGTGGTGCATGGACTGGCTCGGATTCACCATCGTCGTCCTCTGCCTGCTGGTCTCGGCGTTCTTCGCCGCGAGCGAGACCGCGCTGACCGGCGCCTCGCGCGCCAGCATGCTGCGGCTGTCGAAACAAGGGCATCACGAGGCCGATGTCGTCTCCCAGCTGCTCGACATGCGCGAGCGGCTGATCGGCGCGCTGCTGCTCGGTAACAACATCGCCAATATCGGAGCGTCCGCGCTTGCCACCGGCATCTTCACGTCCTGGTTCGGCGATGTCGGCGTGCTCTATGCGACCGGCGTGATGACCGCGTTGGTCGTGATCTTCGCGGAAGTCCTGCCAAAAACCATCGCCATCAACGCGCCCGACCGCGTCGCGCTCGCCGTGGCGCGGCCGATGCGGCTGACGATGTATGTGCTCGGGCCGTTGTTGACGGTGGTCGAAGTCATCGTGCGCCTGCTGATGCGGCTGTTCGGCCTCGCCGGCGAGCACCAGGCGATCCTGTCGCCGACCGAGCGCCTGCGCGGCGCGGTCGACCTCCTGCACCACGAGGGCAAGGTCGAGAAGCAGGACCGCGACATGCTCGGCGGCCTGCTGGACTTGCGCGAGCTACAGGTCTCCGACGTCATGATCCATCGCACCGAGATGATGATGATCAACGCCGACATGCCGCCGGACGATCTGGTGCGCGAGGTGCTGGCGACCGAATACACCCGCATTCCGCTCTGGCGCGAGAAGCCGGAAAACATCATCGGCGTGCTTCACGCCAAGGATCTGTTGCGCGCGATCCGCGCCTCCGACGGCGACACCTCGCGCATCGACGTCTCCACCATCGCGCTGCCGCCCTGGTTCGTGCCTGAGATGCGCCCGCTCGCCGAGCAGCTCAAGGCGTTCCGCCGCCGCAAGACCCATTTCGCGCTCGTCGTCGACGAGTACGGCGAAGTTGAAGGTCTCGTGACGCTGGAAGACATTTTGGAAGAAATCGTCGGCGACATCTCCGACGAGCACGACGTCGTGGTCGCCGGCGTGCGCGCCCAGCCGGACGGCTCGGTCGTGGTCGACGGCTCGGTGCCGATCCGCGATCTCAACCGCGCCATGGACTGGCATCTGCCCGATGAGGAGGCAACCACGGTCGCCGGTCTCGTCATCCACGAGGCGCGCTCGATCCCCGACCGCGGCCAGAGCTTCACCTTCCACGGCTTCCGCTTCCGCGTCCTCCGCCGCGAACGCAACCGCATCACCGCGCTCCGTATTTCACCGGTGCCGCGCGAGGCCGAGATGGAAGAACCCAGGC
Source organism: Bradyrhizobium huanghuaihaiense (assembly GCF_025200885.1). NCBI lineage: Bacteria > Pseudomonadati > Pseudomonadota > Alphaproteobacteria > Hyphomicrobiales > Nitrobacteraceae > Bradyrhizobium > Bradyrhizobium huanghuaihaiense. Next base: position 629,198 of record NZ_CP104172.1, read on the forward strand.
CGAGAAGGGCCGGAACGTCGTTTTGATTTCCCACCCTCCCCCTCCAGGGGAGGGTAAGCGATCAGCCTTCCCCCGGCGCCTGTGCGTGGATCGCCAGTGCGTGCACGCTGCCGGAAAGTTCCGCGGCCAGCGCCGAATTTATCATGCGATGGCGCTCGACCCGGGTCTTCCCTTTGAAGGCATCAGACACGATATAAACGCGAAAGTGCGTCTCGCCGCTCGGCCGATGACCGGCGTGACCCTCATGCAAATGTGACTCGTCGACGACTTGCAGGCTTTCCGGGGTGAAAGCTTCCTGCAACTTGTTGCTGATAGTATCTTTCATAACCATGAGCGCCATTAAAGCGCGTCATCGTGCCCCGTCAATCTCCGGGGTGTCATGCTAATTGCAATGTCAAGACTTGAAGGTTTTTGCATTGCGTAGTCAAAGTCAGCCATGCCGATCGATTCATCAAAGTTCTTCGACTCCATCCGCGTGAAGCCGCGAGGCAAGCAGCCGGAAGTGAAGCCGCGCGACACCGTGGTCAACTGCGAGTGGGCGGGCTGCGCGAACAAGGGCGCGCATCGCGCGCCGAAGGGGCGCGAGAACCAGCGCGAGTACTGGCACTTCTGCCTCGACCATGTGCGCGAGTACAACCAGAACTACAATTTCTTCTCCGGCATGAATGCCGACGCCGTCGCGCGCTACCAGAAGGACGCGCTGACCGGCCACCGCCCGACCTGGAAGATGGGCGCCAATGGCGGCAAGAAGGGTGCGGAAGCCGAAATCGACATGGCGTCCGATCCGTTCAGCATGTTCAGCGAGATCAACGGCCGCGCCAACTGGCGCAAGGGTCCGGACGCCCAGCCCAAGGCCGAGACGCGCAAGGTGATGAACGCCGAGCGCAAGGCGCTCCAGGTCATGGGCCTCGGTCCCGACGCCACGCTCGCCGACGTCAAGAGCAAGTACAAGGCGCTGGTCAAGCAGCACCACCCCGACGCCAATGGCGGCGACCGCTCCACCGAGGATCGCCTGATCGAGATCATCAAGGCGTATAATTATCTGAAGACGGTGGTGCGGGAGGCCTGAGGCCTCGCCTAGCGTTCTCTCGGAGGAGCGGAAGTCGCAGCCACACTCTCGGTGTCGTCCCGGCCTAGTGTGCAATTCATCGATAGATCACGCGGTATGGGTCCCGGCCTTCGCCGGGACGACCGTATCGTAGGGTGGGCAAAGCGAAGCGTGCCCACGACTTCCCTGGCAATTTCAGATAGGTGGTGGGCACGGCGCAAGTGCGCCTTTGCCCACCCTACGAGTGCAGTCTCGCGGAGACGTCCGCGAAATCTCGCGCCTCCGGCATCGCCCCCACATAGGACGAGCTCGGCCGGATCAACCGCCCCGTGCGCTGCTGCTCGCGCGCATGCGCGGTCCATCCCGCTGAACGGGCCACCGCGAAGATCGGCGTGAACGCCTGCCGTGGGATCGCCAGCGCATCGAGCAGGATCGCGGTGAAGAACTCGACGTTGGTCTCCAGCGGGCGCTCCGGATTTTTCTTCCGCAAGGCCGCGCGGATATAGGCCTCGACCTCGCCGGCAAACGGCAGATCGGTACCGTTGGACGCCAGCGCCTCGACGGCGGTCTTGAGCACGTCCGCGCGCGGATCGCGCACGCGGTAGATGCGGTGACCAAAGCCCATCATCCGCTCGCCACGCGCCAGCGCTGCATCCACCCAGGGCTGGATGCGCTCGCGCGAGCCGATCGCGTCCAGCATTTCCAGCACCGGCTCCGGCGCGCCGCCATGCAGCGGACCCGTGAGCGCGCAATAGCCCGCGGTCACCGCGGCAAACAGGTCGGCTTGGGTCGAAGCCACCACGCGCGCGGTGAAGGTCGAGGCGTTCATGCCGTGGTCGCTGGCGGTGACGAGATAGGCATCGAGCGCGGTGACCTCGCGCGCCGCGGGCGAGCGCCCGTGCAGCATGCGCAGCGTGTCGGCGGCATGGCTCACGTTTGGATCGGGCGCGATCGGCTCGAGCCCCTTGGCGCGCCGGACCAGCGCACCCGCGATCACTGGAAATGCGCCGACGATGGTTGCCTCATGTTCGAGCCCGTGCTCGGCGCGAAGTCCGGCGACCGCCGCGCGAAACCCGTCGACGATGCCCATGCCGCGGGTCGCCGGCAGCAACTCGTCCAGCCGCGCGAAGGCGCGCTCGCGCGCCGCGCCCAGGCTCGCCCGCACATTGGCTTCGCTTAAGGTCGTCTTGCTGGCGCCGTTCCAGAGCCGGGCGGTGACGCCCTCGAAGCTCGATTTGGCGGCGAGGCGGCCGACATGCTCGCCGGCGATGATCAGCTCACCGCGCTCGCCGTCGACATGGCTCAGCACGGTCTCGGCCGCGGGAACGCCGTCCAGTCCGATCTGGCTTTTGGTGAGGTGGATGTTCATGGCCAATCTCCCTTTTGCATTGCACGCAGGGGGAAGGTCGGTCCTCTCGACAGATTGATCAATCTTGATTACATAAATCAATATGAAAAATTCTGGTGAGCTCTACCTCTCCGCCCGGGAAGCCGCCGGCGAGCTCGCGATCTCGCCGGCCACGCTCTACGCCTATGTCAGTCGCGGCCTGATCCGCTCCGAGCCGACGCCGGACTCGCGGAAAAACCGCTACCGCGCCGAGGACGTCCGAGCGCTCAAGGAGCGCCGGGTGCCCTCGCCGGAGCCGCGCGGACTGCGCAGTTTTGATGCCGACCTGCCGGTGATGGACACCGAGATATCGACCATCACCGAGGAGGGTGCGATCTATCGCGGCGTCAATTGCGTCGATCTCGCCGAAAACGACACGCTGGAGCACACCGCGACGCTGCTGTGGGACGTCGCCGACGTCGATCCCTTCGCGCCCGACAATCAGCCCGTGATGTCCGATGAGATGTGCGCGATCGCGGAAGCCGCGCACAGGGCGGCGCCGATCGACCGCGCCATCGCCGTGCTCGCGCTCGCCACCAGCGCCGATCCCCGCGCCTTCACCCGCGCCCCCGACGGCCGCGCCATGGTCGGCGCGCGCATCGTCCGCCTGCTGGTCGCGACCATGCTCAATGCCGAGCCGTCGGCCGAACCGCTGCATCAGCAGGTCGCGCGCGTCTGGGCACCCGATAACAAGCACGCGCCCGACCTGATCCGCCGCGCGCTCGTTCTGCTCGCCGACCATGAACTGAACGCCTCGACCTTCACGGCGCGCTGCGCCGCCTCGACCGGCCTCAACCTCTATGACTCCGTCATCGCCGGCCTCGCCGCGCTGAAGGGGCCGAAGCATGGCGGCGCCGGCGTGCTGGCCTCGCAGCTCGTCAAGACGCTGGTCGACCGCGATGTCGCGCCCGTGGTGCGCGAGCGCGTTGCGCTCGGTGAGCGCTTTGCCGGCTTCGGCCATGGTGTCTACAAGCGCGGTGATCCCCGCGCGCAATCGCTGCTGAACGCGCTCTCCCGCGCCGGCGCGCCGCGCAAATTCACCAAGGAAGTGCCCGAGCGGATCGTCGAGGCGACCGGCGAACTCGTCAACATCGACTACGCCCTCGCCGTGCTGGTGCATGCGTTGCGCCTGCCTGCAGGCAGCGAGCTCGCTTTGTTCGCGATGGCCCGCAGCGTCGGCTGGATTGCGCACGCCAGCGAGCAGTTGCAGTTCGGCAAGCTGATCCGGCCACGGGCAAGGTATGTGGGGCCAGCGCCTGGGCGAAGGGTGGGTGGGTCTTAACCTCTCCCGCTTGCGGGAGAGGTCGCGCCGAAGGCGCGGGTGAGGGCTCTCTCCTCTTGGGGGTTCTCGATTGGGGAAGCACCCTCTCCCCAACCCTCCCCCGCAAGCGGGGGAGGGAGCGCACCTCCGTCGCCGTAGCAGCCAAAGCTAATTAGCCCCGCGGCTTCACCGTCGCGACACCACTATTCCGCCGGCGATAAATCCACACCGCCACGCCCCCCACGATCGCAACCCCAACCACGGTCAGCATCCAGATATGCTTGCCGACATGCTCATGATGATGCAGCCCGGCATATTCGTGCAGCGCCGTCACCGCCAGCACGCCCGGCAGCACGTGGGCGGGGGCCCAGACCAGGATCGCCGGGATGTTCACCGTATAGAATCTGGCTGGCGTCATCCCCAGCGCGCCGGCGGTCACCGGCACGAAGGCGCGGATCGGCGGCACGAAGCGGGCGAAGAACACCGCCCAGGTGCCGAAGCGGTGGAAGAAGGTCTCGCTCTCCTCGACCACGCGGGGATAGTTGGTCAGCGGCCAGGCGTTGAGGATCTCGCGCTGCTGCCGGTGCCCGATCCAATAGGCCGAGCCGTCGCCGAGCATCGCGCCGAGGGCGGCTGCCAGCAGCACCCATGGCAGCTTCAGCTCGCCGCCCGGAACAAGGGCGCTCAGCGCCAGGATGATGGTCGAACCGGGGATCACCGACCCCACCACCGGCACGGCCTCCAGAAGGGCCGCCAGGAACAGGGTCAGATAGGCCAGCCACGCATGGGCCGAGACGAAGGCGATGAGGGGATCGAGGAAGGACGTCACGTCGTCTCTGTGGCGGGCTGGGGCTTTTCGGTTTGGACCCTACATATGTAGGGAGAGGCGGCGAAAGTGCCATTTGCGTGGGCAGCCCCGTTACCCCGCCCGAAATTCGAGCGTGATTCGCAAGGCAGCCCTCCAAAAACTGCGTTCCTCACCTATCTAAATGAAAAGACAACGGAACTTTGATTGAGGGGCGGGCTTCTGCCAGCACGTTGTCTCTGATAGGTTCGAAAGCGCACCCAGCCGCAGCCAACGTGCAATAACTGGTCTCGGGATCGCCCGGGGCCTCGGAGGATTGATGACGACCGCCGCCATGTCAAAAGTTGAGGAAGTTTCCGGTCTGCCCGACATGAAGGTGTCGGTCCGCCAGGTGTTCGGGATCGACAGCGATCTCGAAGTGCCGGCCTATTCCGAAGTCGATCCTCATGTGCCCGAAGTCGATTCCGACTATCGCTTCGACCGCGCCACCACGCTCGCCATTCTCGCCGGCTTCGCCCGCAACCGCCGCGTGATGGTGACCGGCTATCACGGCACCGGCAAATCCACCCATATCGAGCAGGTCGCCGCGCGCCTGAACTGGCCCTGCGTGCGCGTCAACCTCGACAGCCACATCAGCCGTATCGACCTCGTCGGCAAGGACTCCATCGTGGTCCGCGACGGCAAGCAGGTCACCGAATTCCGTGACGGCATTTTGCCCTGGGCGCTGCAGAACAACGTCGCGTTGGTGTTCGACGAATACGACGCGGGCCGCCCGGACGTGATGTTCGTGATCCAGCGCGTGCTGGAAGTCTCGGGACGCCTCACGCTGCTCGATCAGAACAAGGTCATCAAGCCGCATCCGGCCTTCCGGCTTTTTGCCACGGCGAATACGGTTGGCCTCGGCGACACCTCGGGTCTCTATCACGGCACCCAGCAGATCAACCAGGGCCAGATGGACCGCTGGTCGATCGTCACCACGCTGAACTATCTCAGCCATGACGAGGAAGTCGAGATCGTGCTGGCCAAGGCCAAGCACTATCGTACCCAGGAAGGCCGCGACATCGTCAACAAGATGGTCCGCCTTGCCGATCTCACCCGTAACGCCTTCGCCAATGGCGATCTGTCGACGGTGATGAGCCCGCGCACGGTGATCACCTGGGCGGAAAACTCCGACATCTTCGGCGACATCGGCTTCGCCTTCCGCGTCACCTTCCTCAACAAGTGCGACGAGCTCGAGCGTCCCCTGGTCGCCGAGTTCTACCAGCGCTGCTTCAACGCGGAGCTGCCGGAATCGGCGGTCAACGTGGCGCTCAGCTGAGGTTTGAGATGTCGTCCCGGACAAGCGCAGCGAAGCGGAGCGCAGATCCGGGACCCATAACCACAGGCCGTGGTTTTGCGAAGATCGGAGTCGGCTGTGTGCTCAACGACCGCTCCCTGTGGTTATGGGTCCCGGCCTTCGCCGGGACGACGGTGAGATCGAGATGAGCACATCATCATCAAACTCCAAATTCCGTAGCAGCAAGGAAGCGCCGACCGAGCCGTTCAAGCGCTCGGTCGCCTCCTGCCTCAAGGCGATCGCGAAATCGCCCGAGCTCGACGTCTCCTTCGCGGCCGAGCGTCCTGGACTTGCACCGGGCAAGGCGCGGCTGCCCGAGCCGGCGCGCAAGATGACCAAGCGTGACGCCGCCATCGTGCGCGGCCACGCCGATTCCATCGCGCTCAAGATCGCCTGTCATGATCCGAAAGTTCATCGCAAGCTGATGCCCGGCAATCCGCAGGCGCGCGGCGTGTTCGAGGCGGTGGAGCAGGCGAGGGTCGAGGCGATCGGCGCGCGCCGCATGGCGGGCGTTGCGAAGAACCTCACCGCGATGCTCGACGACCATTTCCATCGCGGCAAGTTCGACGAGATCACCGACCGCGCCGATGCGCCGCTCGCGGACGCGCTGGCGATGCTGGTGCGCGAGCGCCTCACCGGCATGGCGCCGCCGACGGCGGCGAAGAAGATGGTCGATCTCTGGCGGCCCATCCTCGAAGACAAGATCGGCAGGCGGCTCGACCGGCTCGATGGCGTGGTCGAGGACCAGGCCAGGTTCGGCGATGCCGTGCATGATCTGTTGTCGGCGCTCGAGCTCGGCGACGAGCGCAACGCCGACAGCGAGGACGATGAGGACAACGACGAGAACCAGGACGGCGACAACGATCAGTCCGGCGCCGAAGGCTCGCCGGATTCCGATGCCGCGCAGGAAATGAGCGCCGACCAGGCGCAGGCGAGCTCGGAGGAGATGAGCGAGAGCGCGATGGAAAGCGCGCAGGCCTCGACCTCCGACACCTTCGACGACGGCGAGCTCGGCGACGACGAGACGCCGGGCGAGGCAACGCGTCCGAACGCGCATGGCAGGAACGAGCCGCGCGGGCCGGAATATCACGCCTTCGCGCCCAAGTTCGACGAGGTCATCGCGGCCGAGGACCTCTGCGACCATGACGAGCTGGAGCGCCTGCGCGCCTATCTCGACAAGCAGCTCGCGCATCTGCAAGGCATCGTCGCCCGCCTCGCCAACCGGCTGCAGCGCCGCCTGATGGCGCAGCAGAACCGCGCCTGGGAGTTCGATCTCGAAGAGGGTATCCTCGATCCCGCGCGCCTGTCGCGCGTCGTCACCGATCCCTATCATCCGCTGTCCTTCATGCACGAGAAGGAGGCGACGTTCCGCGACACCGTGGTGACGCTGCTGCTCGACAATTCCGGCTCGATGCGCGGACGGCCGATCACGGTCGCCGCGACCTGCGCCGACATTCTGGCGCGCACGCTGGAGCGTTGCGGCGTCAAGGTCGAAATCCTCGGCTTCACCACGCGCGCCTGGAAGGGCGGGCAATCGCGCGAGGCGTGGCTTGCCGCCGGCAAGCCGGCCAATCCCGGCCGTCTCAACGATCTCCGCCACATCATCTACAAGTCCGCCGACGCCCCCTGGCGCCGTGCGCGGAAAAATCTCGGCCTGATGATGCGCGAGGGTCTGCTGAAGGAGAACATCGACGGCGAGGCGCTGGACTGGGCGCACAAGCGCCTGCTGGCGAGGGCCGAGCAGCGCAAGATCCTGATGATGATCTCGGACGGCGCGCCGGTCGACGATTCCACGCTGTCGGTCAATCCCGGCAACTATCTCGAGCGTCACCTGCGCCACATCATCGAAGAGATCGAGACACGCTCGCCGGTCGAGCTGATCGCGATCGGCATCGGCCATGACGTGACGCGCTATTATCGCCGCGCGGTGACAATCGTGGACGCGGAAGAACTCGGCGGCGCCATCACCGAGAAGCTCGCCGAGCTCTTCAGCGAGACCAACACCGCACCAACCCAGCCGGCCGGTCGCCCGCGACGCAAACTGCATTCGTGAGCACGCAATCATCCCGCCGCAGCTTCCTTGGCCACGCGGCGGCGGGATTTTCCACTCTTGCACTCTCCCGATTGGCGCAGGCGCAAGCGGCGACCGAGCCGCCACCGCGCCCGCTCCAGGTCGAGCATGCTGTTGCCGAGCCAGCGAGTCTCGAGGTCAATGCGCGCCCCATTCCGAGTTTCGAGCCGCGCGACCGCTCGCGCACGCGCTTCGGCTCGCTGGACTATCGCAGCGGCCTGGTGCTGACCTCGCCCTTTCGCGGTTTCGGCGGCCTCTCCGGCATCCGGCTCGACGCCAAGGGCGAGCGCTTCCTCGCGATCTCCGACCAGGGCGGCTGGTTCACGGGCCGCATCCGTTATTCCGGCAAGGCCATGGCCGGGCTCGACGACGTCGAGGCCGCGCCGCTACTGGGCGCGGAGGGGCGGCCGATCACCGAGAAGCGCATGTGGTGGGATTCGGAATCGCTGACGCGCGACGGCAATGTGGTCTATGTCGGGCTCGAGCGCGTCAACCAGATCCTGCGCTACGATTTCGCCAAAGGCGGCGTCCGCGCCCGAGGCGAGCCGATCCCGGTGCCATCAGGCGTTCGCAAGCTGCCGCACAACAAGGGGCTGGAAGCACTGGTCTTCGTCCCGAAGGGCCAGCCTCTCGCCGGCAGCCTGATCGCGTTCTCCGAGCGCGGGCTCGACGCCGACGGCAATCTGGTCGCGTTCCTGATCGGCGGTCCGACGCCCGGCCAGTTCAGCGTCCGCCGCACCGAGAAATTCGACATCAGCGATGCGGTGCTCTTGCCCTCCGGCGAGCTGCTGATCCTCGAACGCAAATTCTCCTGGTTCACCGGCGTCGACATCCGCATCCGCTCGATCCCCCTGAAATCGATCGCCCCTGGCGCGCTGGTCGACGGCCCCGCGCTGTTCAAGGCCGACCTCGGCCAGGAGATCGACAACATGGAAGGCATCGACGCCCACGTCACGGCGGAAGGCGAGACCGTGCTGACCCTCGTCTCCGACGACAATTTTTCGATGCTCCAGCGCACCCTGCTGCTGCAGTTCACGCTGGTGGAGTAGGGCGCGCTAACCTCCGCCGTCGTCCTGGCGAAAGCCAGGACCGATACCGCGTGATCTATCGAGTGCGACAGGTCGAAGTACCAACGACGAGTCTTCGTCAAACTCCTCCCTGGGGTAATGGGTCCTGGCTTTCGCCAGGACGACAATGACGTGAACGCCCGAGCGCTGTGCCGCGACAAACCGTCATGCAACTTCGCCGCGCCATCGCTGCCGCGCTCTTCGTCCTGCTCGCCGCGACGCCGCAGGCGCGCGCCACGGCCGAGCACACCTATGCGAGGGGCGAGTACGGCATCATCGCGGGCGGGTGGGCGCCGAACAAGCGGCTCGCCATCGCCGTTCATGGCGAGGGCGAGGGCGCGCATGACAAGTTTCACGCCTATCTGATGTCGGAGCCGAAGCATCGCCCGCTGGCCGTGCTTGATAACATCAGCCACGAGAACAATCTCGACACAGCTTCCGATGCCTATTACGCGGAGTGGTCGCCCGACTCCCGCTATGTCGCGGTCTCCTTCCGCACCGAGCGTCACATCATGACGCTGAACATCTATGCGATCGAAGGCCATCGCGCGCGGCTGATCGAGACGCCGGACCTGTTTCACAAGGCGGCGGGCCGCACCGTCGTGGTCAAGACCGACGGCGACATGCGCAGCTATTTCCCCACTGTGAAGTGGCGGGGGCCGCGCCGCTTCGATTTCAACGACTACCGTCTTTTCGTCGAGGACGACAAGGTGCTGGCCGACAAGCTCGGCGAACTCTGCAGCCCGACCAAAATGGAGGACGGCCGCTATTCGATCGAGTTCGCCGCCCACGCCACGATCACGCTCGGGCGTAGGGACAAGAGTCGCATCGGCATGCTGCGGCGCGGGGTTTTCCAGCGGTAACGGGCCGTTCCCGTTAGGTCGTGCCTCGATCTCCCCCGTCGTCCCGGGGCGCGCAAAGCGCGAGCCCGGCACCCATAACCAGAGGGAGAGGTTTGACGGAGACTGGTGGTTGCCAATCTTCGCCAAACCCGATTCTGTGGCTATGGATCCCGGGCTCACGCTTCGCGTGCCCCGGGATGACAGTTGAGTTAGCAGTGGCCCGCATGCATAGCCTCAGCAGCGGGCATGCCTTCCGCGCGGCTGGCAATTCGCCATCGGCTGACTAAACTTCATGCAATCGCTTTCATCCCTCCATCCTGCAGGAACTCCCCGCATGAGCGCCCTGTTTTCCCCGATCAAGCTGCGCGGCCTGACGTTGAAGAACCGCGTCGTGGTGTCGCCGATGTGCCAGTATTCGGCCGACGACGGCGTCGCCACCGACTGGCACTTCACCCACATCAACAATCTCAGCCTGTCGGGCGCGTCGATGTTCTGCATCGAGGCGACCCATGTCGAGGCCATCGGCCGCATCACGCCGGGCTGCCTCGGGCTCTACAGCGATGCCTGCGAGGCCGCGCTGAAGCAGATCCTCACTTCGGTGCGTAAGCATTCCTCCACCGCAATCGGGATGCAGCTCGCTCATGCCGGCCGCAAAGCCAGCAGTGCGCGGCCCTGGGACGGCGGCCAGCTGATTCCGATCAGTGAGGGCGGCTGGCAGACGGTGGCGCCAAGCGCGCTGCCGCACAAGGAGGGCGAGGCCGCCCCGCTCGCGCTGGATAGCGCGGGCTTGAAACGCATCCGCGATGCCTTCGTCGACTGCGCCAAGCGCGCCGACCGGCTCGGCATCGACGCCATCGAGCTGCACGGCGCGCACGGCTATCTCATGCATCAGTTCCTGTCGCCGATCTCGAACAAGCGCACGGACGAATATGGCGGCTCGCTCGAGAACCGCATGCGCTTCCCGCTCGAAATCTACGACGCCGTGCGCGCCGTGTTCCCGCACGACAAGCCGATCGGCATGCGGGTGTCGTCGACCGACTGGGTCGAGGGCGGTTGGGATCTGGCGCAGACCATCGAATTCGCCAAAGCGTTGAAGGCGCGCGGCATCGATTGGATCGATGCCTCCTCCGGCGGCGTCTCGCCGCTGCAGAAGATTCCGCTCGGCCCCGGCTATCAGGTGCCGTTTGCAGAAGCGATCCGCCGCGAGACGGGAGCGACCACCATCGCCGTCGGCCTGATCTCCGAGGCAAAGCACGCCGAGGAGATCGTCGCTAGCGGCAAGGCCGACATGGTCGCGCTCGCCCGCGGCATGCTCTACGACCCGCGCTGGGGCTGGCACGCCGCTGCCGAGCTCGGCGGCGAAGTCGAGGCCCCGCCGCAATACTGGCGCTCGCAGCCCTCGACGCAAAAGGCGCTGTTCGGCAAGACCACGTTCGGGGCGCGGTGAGAGGGCGCGTGAGGCGCGATGGTGGTGCTATAGTCACCAGTGTCGTCCCGGCGAAGGCCGGGACTGATACCGCGTGATCTCACGATGGCGCGCGGTGCGCGTTGACAACGTAACTTTGAGTCTTCGCCAAACTGCTTCCTGGGGTTATGGGTCCCGGCTTTCGCCGGGACGACACCGAACTTGTGGTTCGTGCACGTCCCTCATCCCCTCACGCATCCGTAACTCTCCTCACCTTCCACGCACCCCGAAACTGGCCTAACCTTGCGCGCAGTCAATGCCTCGCGGAGGCCGGCCATGCGGTTTCGTGTTCGTAAAGCTGCCCACGTGTTCGAGCGCGTGGGGCTCGCGATGGCGGGGGCCGCGTGCGGGCTGTTCGTCGGCGCCTATGTCGGATCGGCGATCGCGCCGCTGACGACGCAAGGGTTCCTGCTGCTGATGATGCTGCTCGGCGCGGTCGGCTTCTATCTCGGCATCGATACGCCGCAGATGCCCTTCGATGAAGAGCACAGCAGCATCGACGCCGCCGAATTGCTGAGCTCGGCCGGCACGCTCTGCGCCACGCTCACCGCGCTCGCCTCCGTCGCCGTCATCGTGCTCCGCCTCGACCCGCATTTGGCCTGGACCTGGCTCGCTTTGTTCGGCTGGACCGGCGGCGTCGCCATGCAGATCGTCGCCGGCGCCAAGGCGCGGATGCGGAAGTAGGGAGGTTGGGGACGGAGCGCGCCCAGCATTCCGCCGTCGTCCCGGCGAAGGATGCGGCAGCGCCTTCAGCTACGACGACGAAATCAAAACACCACGCCCACCCGCGTGCCGCGCTTCCACGCGATGCGGCAGCGCTTCTTGGTGTTCACATGCAGCAGCTCGAAGCGGTCGGGGATCTGCACCTGGCCGCCGAGATCGACGCAGGCCCCGCCCGGCGAATAGTCGATCAGCGTGCAGGGAATCACCGGCGCGCGCGGGTCGGTGATGATCTTGGCCTGGCGGGATACGAGGCCTGCGGGTTTCACGCGGGCATATTTACGCGGATGCATTGGCACATCTCCTCCAACTCCGCGGCTCGCGGCGGGCTCTGTGCAGGATGATGCAAAGGAGATGATGCGATCCAGCTAAGGTCGGCGGGAGAATTTTAATGAAAAGCTGCGGCGAACGGAGAAAGCGGCGGTAGCGGGGTGCGGGGAAGTCACCTCAAACTCCTTCGCCGGGACGACACCGATGGTGTTGCGCGACTCTGCCCACCACCGTCATTGCGAGCGCAGCGAAGCAATCCAGGCTGCCTCCGCGGAAAGATGCTGGATTGCTTCGCTGCGCTCGCAATGACGACGATGTGGCGCGAGCCCATCATCTCATCCCGTCACCCCCTCCTCCACCCCAGCCACCGCCACATCCACCCCCGGCGGCACCGGCATCGGCACCGTCACATAATCCTTCGGCAGGTTCACCGGCCGGTAGCCCGGCTCCACCGCCATGCGCTTGAACACGCTCTCATGTACATGCGCGCCTTCGGGAATGAGGCGCGGCTCGCAATCGGGGATGTAGAAGCCGAAATAGACCTTCCACTCCGGCCATTCCCTGTACTTCGCGCGCTTCGGCAAATACTCCAGCACGCGCCAGGCCGCATTCATCGAATCGTGCAATTCGCCCGTCTTCCCCTCGTAGGCGGGCGGCACATATCTGAAGGGCGAGTTCTTGCGCTGGACGCCCCAGGCGAGCTGGTTCACGGTGCGCGGGTTGAACTTCAGCCCGGCCTTCTCGGCCTCCTCGATCATCCAGATCAGCGGATATTTCGATTCCCCGCTTTCCGCCTCCGCATAGCCGCCGCCGACGTCGCAATGCACGCCGGCGAACCACACCTGCAGGATGTCCTGCGGCACCTTCTTCTCGTCCGGCACGTAGCGGTTGCTCCAATAGTCCTGCGGCTCCCAGTACTTGTTGAGGCGGAACATGCGGCGCCGCTCGTCGATCGCGATCGCCTGCCGGAAGATGTTGATGCTCGGATTGCGCCGCGTGAAGGCGAGCTCCTCCAGGCTGAACACGAAGAAGAAATTGTCGCGCCGCGGCACGATCACGCTCGCCACCGTGTCCCAGACGCCGATGAAGTGGATGGTCGGCCAGCGCGTCGAGGTGATGCGCGCGAACTGTGCGGCGAGGTCGAACGCGTCTTTCGGCAGTGGCCCCTGGTCGTCGACGGCGACGTCGCTGAGGTCCTCGACATCGTTGCCGCGCCCGGTGCCGGAATATTGCTTGTAGGCGACCATGCCGGAACCTGCGAGGTTCACCTGCTCCGGCGAGATCAGCCCGATCTTGTGGATCAGCCCCGCCAGCACCCGCACCGTGTAAGCGCCGCGCGAAAAACCGAACAGATAGATCTTATCGCCCGGCGCATAATGCTCGACCAGGAAGCAATAGGCCGACAGCACGTTGGCGTCTAACCCGTAGCCGGTGGCGAGCCCCAGCACCAGGTTGATATTGGCCTTGATCCGGTGCCACGTCGTCGGCTCCGTCACCGTGCCGACCCCGGGATCGTAGAACACCATCTGCCGCGGATGCGTCTTGTCGGTCTTGCGCAGGCAGCGATAGAGCTTCAGGACGTTGGAGATGTTCTCCGAGATCTCGTTGCCGGTCCCGTCACAGCAGATGACGAGGTTTTTCGGCTCTGGCTTGCGGTCGATGTCGCGCGCGTGCTCCACGGGATGTGCCTCCGGGTGATGCTACCGGGACGAGTATAGCGGAAAAGCGCGACGGAGAAGAGACGATGGTGCTCTTACCCTCCCCTGGAGGGGGAGGGTCGGCTCGCATTGAGCGCAGCGAAAATGGAGACGGGGTGGGGTGACGGTCTCTCCCCATCCAACAGTGTCCGAGTGGAGAGATCACCCCACCCCGCTCGCGCTCCGCGCGATCGACCCTCCCCCGCCAGGGAGGGTGAGCGCGCAGCGCCGCCGCCTACTTCTTCTTCGCCGGCCCGAAATCCGGCTGCCACGCCGCCTCCTTGCGGCTCGGCGCCGCGGCGATCACCTTGGCTTTGTCCTTCTTCGGTTTCTTGGCTTCGCGGTTGCTGCGTTGCTGTCCCTTGGCCATGACGTCCGTCTCCTCTGCCATTGAACGCGCGATAATGTGAGCGTACGCCTGCGGTCCGGCGATAGCGAGCGCTAAAGCGGACGCCTGCGCGGGGAGGCCTGAGGGGCGGCCGCGGCCGTCTGCGGCAGCGACGGTGCTCGCATGGAAAAAAGCTGTCGTCCTGGCGAAAGCCAGGACCCATAATCACCGAACTGAGTTGTTGCGGATGCATGTGCCACAGCGTGCTTCGACAACACTGACCGGGACGACGTTGGGGCGTGTTCGCGCGCCTCAAGCGGCCATCGCGCCAAGGAGCAACCCGTGACCCTCACCAGCGGCCGCTACATCGGCCACGAACAGGACCGGGGGATCGTCCAGTTCTCGATGCAGGACGGCGCGAAGGAGATCCCCTGCGCGATCTCGACCTCCGCGATGGACGACCTCGAGCGCGGCCCGCGCGCCAGACCCGCCGAGCGCGAAGCCCAGTTCACCCGCCTGCGCGACCGCATCGAAGCCTGCGCCGCCGGCAAATACCGCGCCTGCGAGTTCGAAGGCACCCCGCCCGGCATCGTGCTGCGGAGCATTGATTTTCGAGGGTAGGGGAGTGCCTTACGAAGCCACGAACATCTCATCGCCGGCACCCAGCCCCATGGGCATCGTCTGTTGACATTAACCGTCTGTTAACCATGCGGTTGCCTAATGCTGACGATGGGGGGATCACCATGTCGGCCCATGTGACGCGACCGAGGTTGATGCCTGTTTCGGCCGATCCGGCCATCCGGTCGGTGGCGAGGCTGGCGGTTCGCGCCAGGGCCGTCCTACAGGGCAAAGCGCCTGTCCTACGGAGCAAAGCCATGTTCGGAAAGGACGACTTAGTGGACAATCTCAGCCGCGATCTCGATCGCGCGCGCGGAAGACGGGATGCGCTCGCATCCGAAGCCACGACCCTGGCGGCCCAGATCGCCGAAATTGAAGCCCGTCTTTCGGAGGAAAAGAAAAGGCGTGAGCGTGAGCGCGTCTTGAGCGAGGTCGAAGCGATCAAGACGCGAATCAAGCAAGCCGCCGGCGCGTTTGCGCCTGTCGTCGATGGTCTCTCGAGGGCGGTCGAGCAGGCTGCGGCGGTCGTGCCCGAGGCGCGCGAGCTCAATAGTTTCCTGGTGTCGGTGGCGACCGAGATCGACAGCGTGCTCGATCCCCTGCTGCGCGAACTGGATCAGCGCGCGGATGCGGTGCGAACCGGACAGGCGGCGCTGGACCTGCCGAGTTCGGCCGTTGAAGCGCCGCCCGTCGAGCTGCCAAAGGACACGGGCGAGCGCCTGCTTCGTTTTCCGGCGTGGCTGTCCCGCGACAAGGAGACGGACAGGAAGGACACCGCCGAGAGCCCGCGCAGCACGGCGGCGTGAAGCATCGGCGGCTGGTTTCGTTGCGGCGCATCCTTCGAGACGCCCGCCAAAGCGGGAGAGTTACTGCTTTGCGCCGTCATTCCGGGGCGCGCCTCTTGGCGCGAGCTACGGTGCGCGATTGCGCACCTGAGAATCCATACTCACGATGGTGGTTATGGATCCTCAGATGCGCAATTGCGCATCATAGCTCGCGACTTCGTCGCGCCCCGGGATGACGAGCTGTTGTTGGGCGCCGAGCAGGTAACTCCCCCGCTCGCCACCGCTCAGTTGGCGGCGCGGCGCAGGAAGGCCGGGATATCGAGAGCGGCCTCGTCGGGCGCGTTGCGCGCAGGGGCGCGGCCGTAAGGATCGAGCGGCTGAAGCGCCGCCTGCGGCGCATAGTCCAGACCCGGCCTTGCCGGCGGCCCCACGGGGTGGTGCGGCTGCGGGCGCAGCGGCGGACTTCCCGCCTGCGGAAGTGGGGCACTGCGCTCGATGCGATCGGCGATGCGACGGCCGTCGTTGCGCAGCCTGCCGGCGAGCTGGGTGAGGGCGGTTTCCACCGGGTGCGCCTGCGCCGGATCGAGATTATCGATTCCGGTCGCCACCACCGAGACGCGGACGATGCCTTCGAGGCTTTCGTCGAACGACGCGCCGACGATGATGTTGGCGTCCGGGTCGGCCTCGTCGCGAATGCGGGTCGCGGCTTCGTCGACCTCGTACAGCATGAGATCCTTGCCGCCGGTGATGGAGATGATGAGGCCACTGGCACGCTTGATCGAGGGATTCTCGATCAGCGGATTGGAGATCGCGGCCACGGCGGCGGCGAGCACGCGCTTCTCGCCGGAAGCCTCGCCCCGTCCCATCATGGCCTTGCCCTTCTCCTTCATGACGGAGAGGACGTCGGCAAAATCGAGATTGATCAGGCCTTCCTTGACGATGAGATCGCTGATGCAGGCCACGCCCGAATAAAGCACCTGGTCGGCAAGGGCGAAGGCATCGGCGAACGTGGTCTTCTCGCTGGCCACCCGGAACAGGTTCTGGTTCGGGATGATCAAGAGGGTGTCGACCGTCTTCAGCAGCTCCTCGATGCCGGCTTCGGCAAAGCGCATGCGGCGCTGGCCCTCGAAGTAGAACGGCTTGGTGACGACGCCGATGGTGAGAATGCCGAGCTCGCGCGCGATCCTGGCGACGATGGGTGCAGCCCCGGTGCCGGTGCCGCCGCCCATGCCTGAAGTCACGAACACCATGTGCGCGCCGGTCAGGTGATCGCGGATGGTGTCGATCGCCTCTTCGGCTGCGGCGCGTCCCAGTTCCGGCTGCGAGCCGGCGCCGAGGCCTGCGGTCACCCTTGTGCCGAGCTGGATGAGGCGCTGCGCCTTCGACATCGCCAGCGCCTGCGCGTCGGTGTTGGCGACGACGAACTCGACCCCCTGCAGCCCGGCCGTGATCATGTTGTTGACGGCGTTGCCGCCGGCGCCGCCGACGCCGAACACGACGATGCGGGCCTTCATTTCATGGATATCGGTGTTGCCTGCCATTTTTCCCTCGCGATTGGTCCGGCAAGCCGGCGATTAAAGAAGGTCTCGAGTGCGCAAACGACAACCTGAAGCGCGATGACGATTCATCGATGATCTCATCGCGTATTGGCCGCGCGGTCTGCTTGCACGATGGAAGCGGCCAGATGTCCCAATCGGCGCGCGGCGTATCCCGCGATCCCCCCGACAGGGCGGCGATCGCTCCGCAGCGCCGTCACTTCGTCTTCCAGTCGTGCCGCCCACGCATTGGCGGCCGTCGTCTCGGCGGCCGCCTGCGCCAGCTCGACGGCGAGGCGATCGGCACGCTCGCGCTCGCGCTCGAACACGGCCCTGTAGGCGGTTGCGACCTCTTCGAGCCGCGCGATCTCCGCCTTGAAGGCCCCGATCTTGATGGCCTCGATCTTTGCCATGGAGGCATCGACGGGGTCTGCCCGACGGCCCTTTCGTGGGCGGGGCGTGTAGCGGAGCGCGGAGAGATCAACGCTCACCACGGCTTTGCCGTCCTCCGAGCGCGAGCGCGGCAGGCGGCGACGTCTCGCCAGCGACCGCGCGGCCTCGCGCGAGATATCGAGGCGGGCACTGAGATCGGCATACGTCAACAACTCAACGCACATCGGCGCTTCTCCTGGAGCGAACCGGGAAGGCATTTCGAGCTAATGATGGCTGGACGATTACCGCAGGCTAGGGTGCGTTGGTTAACGGAGGGTTAACGCGCGCGCGGTGATGTTTACGGGTGGCGTCGCCGTGCCGGCCTTGGGATCGGAGTGCCGACCCCGGGATCGCAGCGCACCATCTACCGCGGCTGCGTCTTGTCGGTCTTGCGCAGGCAGCGATAGAGCTTCAGGACGTTGGAGATGTTCTCCGAGATCTCGTTGCCGGTCCCGTCACAGCAGATGACGAGGTTTTTCGGTGAGGGGGCTGCGGTCGGTGCTCCACGGGATGTGCCTCCGGGTGATGCTACCGGGGCGAGTATCGCGGACAATGTTACGCTAGCATGCGAGTCGTTCTGGCTGCGGTTCCGACTGCCTAGGAACTCTTTCAATCCTTTCCGGAGGGAAACGGTATTAAAATACAGCTGACAATGTCAGCTAAATTTGTTTATTTATCTGACATTGGGAGGCTCTCAATGAGCGACGGTCCACACCGAACTCTGCCAATGCGACGTCACTGGAAAGACACGGCCGAACGGGCTGCGAAGTTTGTCTATTCCGAGGGCGATTGTCGCGAAGCATTAGAACTCGCAATCAAACGTGAAATCCTTGGGGCGCCAATAAGTGCCGTGGGTGAAATCCTGGATGCTCGGAGGCCAGATCTTTTCCAGACGCATCAAGTTGAACAACTCGAAGATCTCAGGGGGACTTGCCGGGGCTCGGCGATGGCCAACGTATTGATCGATTGCGCTGTCGAGGCGGCCCGAAATGGCTTGAGGGGGCGATCCGCCGTTCAGTCAACACTTCAGAACGCCATCAATGACGTGGTGCTAAGCGCCTATCGCCAGATGAATGAGCATTATCAGCGGGAGGCAAAACCGCGTGAAGTTCTAAATCTCCGTACGCGGCTTGATGCTGTCCGTCGCCAACTCGATGGCGGCGCACTGGCAAGCGAGATTCTTTCTCATTCGACGCCGCCTTCGGCGCGCTCATTGCAGCTGCCGCGGCATACCGGTCTCGATGATGGTCCCGAACGCCCATGATTACTCAAGCGTATGAACCTTATGTTCCAGAACGGTCTATCGACGGTGTCGACGCTGGACGTAGAAGCCGCGAGAATCACATTCGATTCGATCTCAAAGACGATCTAGAGTTTTCTACGCGCGGACTTGAGTCGTTCACCTTCTCGCGCTGGCGGCCCGTCCTATTCGACGCAATGGTGGTCGCGGCCGCCGTTGAATTTGCGGATAAAGCGGTCAAGCGTCCGCCTCATGGTTGGGCCCGTCGACTGAATCTCCGAATCCCGGTGCACGACCCGAGACGTTGGTCAGCACCCGAAACTGCCGAAGCACTGCACGACGCACTAGGCTTTTTGACGGGCGATTTTTGGACCATAACCTTCATCAAGAGGCACAATAGGGCTTCACCGCCAGCACAAGAACCTCTCGATCTCAGCATTCCCGCCGAAGCGGTTATTGCCTACAGCGAAGGTATGGACTCGCGCGCGGTCGCCGGACTTCTGGGCGCTTCTTTAGGAGAAAGGCTAGTCCGAGTACGAGTTGGTTCGAACGCAATCGACCACCCGTGTCATCTTGGCAAGAAAGAACCTTTTGCAACTGTTCCGTACAAAGTCAGATCTCATGCCGCGAATCGCGAAACCAGCGCGAGGAGTCGAGGCTTCAAGTTCTCCATGATCAGCGGCATAGCCGCGCATCTTGCAGAGGCAAGGACGATATTTGTTCCCGAAAGTGGCCAGGGCTCGATTGGTCCGGCTCTCGTCACTGTTGGTCATGCCTATCCAGACTACCGCAATCATCCCTTATTCGCGAGGAGAATGGAGCGGTTCTTGGATGCCTTGCTGAAGCAACCTGTTAGATTTGCGTTTCCCAGAATTTGGGATACCAAAGGTGACACTTTGCGAGAGTTTGCGGCCCTCGATTCCGAAGGTATGTGGAAATCAACGCGATCGTGTTGGCGCAGCAGTCAGTGGGTCTCGCTCAATGGAAAACGACGTCAATGTGGGGTCTGCGCAGCGTGTATGCTGCGACGGTTGAGCGTTCATGCCGCGGGTCTCCGCGAAGAACCTGATGTCTACATCTGCAATGAAATCAATGCTGCGACTGTGCGAGAAGGTATCAGCCCGCAATTCAAGCAATTCAATGTTGCCTTCGAACAGTATGCGCTTGGCGGTGTGCTTCATTTGGACGATCTGGCCGCAATGGCTGGTTCAGAAGGGCAAGCGGCTGTGCGTCGTCATGCTGTCCTGCTCGCTCCCGCGATGGAAAGCAATGCCGACGAGATTGGAAGGAAACTAAGCCGCCTGTTGAGGCGACACGCATCTGAATGGAAAAACTATCTCAACGACCTATCGCCTAACTCGTTTGTGAGGAAATGGACTCGGGCAGTTATATGACGGGGAATGCAGAAAGACTTTCTGATGTAGAAATCGGCGATCGCCTTCGTCTCGCGCGCGAGAGTGCAAAACTCACTCAGGGGGATGCGGCGGCGATTATTTCTGCGGCCCGAACGACGATTGTTGCAATCGAACAGGGAAAGCGTCGAATTCGTATCGAAGAGTTGCAAAAGCTTGCAGCGGCATACAATTCTTCGGCCAATGCTATTCTTCGGCGAGAAGCGATCCATCTAGATCTGATTCCTCGCTTCCGCAAGAATTTGGAAACGAGTGATGCCGCGATCGAAAGTGCTAGTCGACTCCTAAGCGATCTCGTGCAGGCTGAACTCGAACTTGAGAACGTCCTCGGGGTGACGCGGGTGCGCAACTATCCGCCCGAACGTCCGATTTTACCTGGTAATGTGCGGGAGCAGGCCGAACTCGACGCACAAGAATTGCGAGACTGGCTTGGGCTTGGCCCCGGGCCTATCATCGATATTGTTTCAGTCCTCGATATGCAGCTTGGCATAAGAGTGTATGTCAGGCGCATTGATCCGAAAGTTGCAGGGCTCTATGCCTACGACGACGCAGCAGGCGCTTGCGTTTTGCTCAATCAGAGTCATCCACTGGAGCGAACGGCTTACACGGGCGCGCATGAATTTGGTCATTTCGTTTCGGCCCGAAGGGAAATGGATGTTCTTGCTGATGACGCTGGACCAACCTCGCGAGAGGAAAAATATGCGGACGCCTTTGCCCGCTGCTTCTTAATGCCTTCTCGAGCAGTTCGACAACGATTCTCCTCGATAACGGCAGGGCAATCACATCTCACGAGACGACACATCATTCTGATCGCGCATGCCTTTGGGGTTTCGCGCCAAGCTATGGTGCGCCGCCTAGAAGGGCTTTCTTTGGCTAAGCAGGGCACGTGGGATTGGTTTACGGCCAATGGAGGAATCACCGACGATCAGGCCCGACAGGTACTTGGAGATGTTGCGGCTCTCTCGCTGAATCCCGTTCGTGCCCATGGAGCTGTGCCGCCAAGGCTCGCATTACTTGCTCGCGAAGCCTGGAAACGAGAATTGTATAGTGAAGGTCAGCTGGCTCGGCTCCTTCGACTCAACCGTCATGAGATAAGAGAGGTGCTTGACGGTGCCGAACTCGAGGAAGGCGAGGCCAATGAGCTCGTTAAACTTCCAACTTGATCAAAACATTCCGTTGGTAGCAGACGCCAGCATAATAATAAATCTGAATGCGACAGGAGCCGCTAGCGAAATAATTGCAGCACTTCCACGACCACTGCTAGTGACAGAAAATGCTTGCTCAGAGCTAGAGGTTGGAGCTGGCCGAGGATACGATGACCATGCGCAACTCATGAAATTGATCTGTGCTGGATTCGTTTCACGTGTACCTCTGGCAGGTGGTGCTCTAGCGATATTTGAGCGGTTGGTGGATGGCGCGAGCGCGCAGACATTGGACGACGGTGAGGCTGCGACCATTGCGTATGTTTCCTGCAACGCCGCCATTCCCGTGCTCGATGAAAGAAAGGCCCGGCGAGTCTGTGCCGCCGAATTCCCGAACGTAAGGATGCTCAGTTCGGCGGAACTACTCATCCATCGGCGATTCGCAGAAAGCGTTGGTCGCGCGCGTCAAGTCGAGTTGATCGTGAACGCCTTGAAAATTGGCCGGATGCGTGTGTCGGCGGAATTGGTCGAGGATATCAGAGCGCTAATCGGTGATGAGCGCGCAGCTCAGTGTGCGAGCTTGCCGAAGCGGATTCGTACGGCAGTCTCATCAAACTAGGCGATCGCATTAAAAGTGTAATCACTCAGAGGAGTTGATAGCGGGGGGCCTGTCCCAGACGTGAGCTGATTCAGCGTCTACGAACGTGTACTCGATCTTCGAACCCGCTCTCAGCTTATAACGAGCCAACTCGCCTGCCGTCGTTTGGAGTTTCTCTTTGGTGGGCTGATAAACGCAGAAGTATAGATGCTCGATATTCGATCGGAATAGGGCGTTATAGATGTGTGCGTCGTTTGGAGCTGCCGAGTGGCCGAATACAAGGAATAGGCCGCTGCTAGCGCAAAGCTGCTCATAACAGTGACTAAGATAGTTATTTGACCTAATGCGGGCCATCTTGGCTAGAGAGGTGCCTTCAGCAATATAGATCGGGAGTCGTTTCTTCTCTGTAATGGTTTGAGCAATCGCATCGATCACCCCGGTCGACCCGGCTATTCGTTTTTCAACGTCTCCTCCGGAACGAAACAGGTGTAACGCGCCGTGCAAGTTGTAAATGCTGCAATAAGCCCCGATCTTGAACGGGCCCTGAAAGCCGGCGCGCTGCTCACCAAGACCAAACCCGTCCGGAAGTTTTGCTCCATCGTCGAGGCTGACCCAGTTAAGGAGCAAGTCGTAGTTGAGAGTGAATACTCTGCTGAAGCATGAGAGAAACGCAACACAACTGGGTATGATGTCTGCAATGTCTTCCCGGTGCGCTGGGTGGATGGCGCGAATTGCATGCACCAGTGCTTCACGAACCCGCCCCGCGTCGGCGAGCAATCGCTCCACACGCTCCTTGTTGTTGTAGGCTGCCTCCACCACTGATGCGCCTTCAAGTGCATTCACCACACGTTCGAAGTCGACGGTCTTCAATCGCTCGAACAGGACGCGTACCGGGTCGTTGGCCTCCAGCTCGGCATTGTCAAGCAGCGAGCGGTAATTGAAATAACGTGATGAAAATCCATTTCCGAGCAGCAGACTCCAGCGGTCGGAGTTGGGAT
The DNA here is from genome assembly GCF_025200885.1 of Bradyrhizobium huanghuaihaiense. NCBI lineage: Bacteria > Pseudomonadati > Pseudomonadota > Alphaproteobacteria > Hyphomicrobiales > Nitrobacteraceae > Bradyrhizobium > Bradyrhizobium huanghuaihaiense. Next base: position 652,255 of record NZ_CP104172.1, read on the forward strand.
CTCTCGCGATAGCTTCATCAAATGTGATGACCTTAGTTGCTGGCATAAGTGGCTCCGATCAACGATTCTAAATTTCAATCAGGAGTAGCGCAATCAAACAAAAACGGCCGGATCTTTCGATCCGGCCGTCACGCAAAACTCTACTGGCTAAGCTTACGCCACGCGACGCGACTTAGCCCCCGCCCTAACGGTAAATTGTCTTAGCTGGCCTTCTTGACCGGCGCGGTGGTGCCGACCTTCTTCTGGATGGCGCGCTTCAGCTCGAGGGCGCGCGGCGACAGGGCGTCGGCGCTGGCCTTGAGCAGGAAGGCGTCGAGGCCGCCATTGTGGTCGACGCTCTTCACCGCGTTGGTGGAGACGCGCAGGCGCACGTTGCGCTCCAGGGCTTCCGAGATGAACGTCACGTTGACGAGGTTCGGCAGGAAGCGGCGCTTGGTCTTGATGTTGGAGTGGCTGACCTTGTGGCCGACGAGGGGGCCCTTGGCCGTCAGTTCGCAGCGGCGAGACATGTCACAAATCCTTAAGTTCGAGCCCCAAACGAGTTGCGGCCGCCATTCGGGGCGCCACAGGGGCAAATTCTCTGTCCTTGCAGGGAGCGGGCGGACGTATAGGGGGAAGGGGCGGGTAGTCAAGGATTTGGGCGGGGTTTCATGCTCGCGCCGGCGGCGGTGCGCTCCCTCCCCGCTCGCGGGGGAGGGGTGGGAGAGGGTGTCTCCGCGGCGGGACAATAGCGAGTGCCCCTCAGAGGAGAAAGCCCTCACCCGCGCTTCGCGCGGCCTCTCCCGCAGGCGGGAGAGGCGGAGGTAGCGGGGGCAGGTGCGCTCCCGCGACGCACCCCGATCACCAAAACGGCAATGATTGAAACGCCTTACCATCACATAAAGGGCGCATTCCCGACCGAGATATTCGGTGGAGTTCCCGGAGTTTTGCACCTGGACGGATTGTTTGCCGCGATTTTTGGCTTAACTAACAACGCCTGACGGCCCCATTGGATGGCTTCGTGGATACCCTGACCCCTTTCCTGCCCCGGCTGCGCCCGACCGGCCGGATGGCCTTCGCGGCCTTGTGCGGGCTCGTCCTGGCGTGGGGGGCCGAGCCTGTGGCCGCGCAGGGCAAGCTCGAGGCGCAATATGAGGCGACGTTGGCGGGCATTCCCGTCGGCAAGGGCGCCTGGAACATCGACATCCAGGACGACGTGTTCGCGGCCGCGGCCTCCGGCGGCACCACGGGGCTGCTGAAATCGTTCGCGGGCGGGTCCGGCACCGGCGCCTCGCAGGGGCGCGTCGTCAACGGCGCGCTGGTTGCGACCGGCTACCAGGCCTCCACCACCACCTCGAAGAAGACGGAAAACATCCACATCACCCTCGACAAGGGCAATGTGAAGGAGTTCGGCATCGAGCCGGAGCCGCCGGTCGATCCTGATCGCATCGTCGTCACCGACGCGCATCGCCGCGGCGTCTGGGACCCGATGACGGCCTCGCTCTTGCGCGTGCCCGGCACTGGCGACCCTGTTACGCCGGAAGCCTGCCACAACGCCGCGCCCGTGTTCGACGGCCGCATGCGCTACGACCTGAAACTCGATTTCAAGCGCATGGAGACGGTGAAGGCGGAGAAGGGGTACCGGGGCCCGGTCGTGGTCTGCGCGCTCTATTTCGTCCCTGTCGCCGGCTACATCCCCGATCGCCCCGTGATCAAATACCTCGCCGCCCAGCGCAGCATCGAGATCGCCTTCGCCCCCGTCGCGGGCACGCGCATCCTGGTTCCATTCTGGCTGAAAGTGCCGACCCCGCTGGGGCCGGCGATGCTGGAAGCGACGAGTTTCATCACGTCCCCCCAACCGCCGCGCGTGGCGAAGACGCAATGATCTTACCCTCCCCTGGAGGGGGAGGGTCGATCGCGCGCAGCGCGAGCGGGGTGGGGTGATCTCTCCTCGCGGGGGACTGCCCGAATGGAGAGATCACCCCACCCCGTCGCACATTTCGCTGCGCTCAACGTGCGCCGACCCTCCCCCTCCAGGGGAGGGTAAGAAAGCGTTCCGCTTCAACATCTTACAGGCCACCACCCCACCAACCACCGCACCCCCGTTTCTACTGTGCATGGGGTTGTTTTCGCAGTTTTTGTTTTGGCAGCCTCGATCCGGGAATCCATTTGACTCCGCCCCGATTCTGATTCGACTCCGCGCCGTCCCCAATTTTAAGGAACCCGCCATCGAAACGTCACTTGTGCGGCAGGGCAAAACTCCATCTAGTGCGCAACTATCACGAGTCCCGCGACATGTTGCGTGAACGGAACAGGACTCTGACGGGAGTCAGCGATTCGGCCGCGATTCGTTCTAGAGTCGTTCCGAAGCTTAAAGAGAACGGAAAAAGCGTCGCAAAGTGAAACAGTTGCGCGAGGTTTGGGGAGGGCGGGTCCAGACGCCGCCCGTTGCCCCCGTCACCCTGAGGCGGCCGCTTCTTCAGCGGCCCTCGAAGGGCGACGGGCCCCACTGGTGCCCCTCGGCTGGCACCCGGGCCGTGCATCCTTCGAGGCTCGCCCTACGGCGCGGTTGCGCCGCAAGCCGAGCGCCTCAGCGACTGTGTTCTTCGTCAAGCGGTTTGCCATGGTTTTCGGTCCCTGAGCATGGCGTTGAGGGTGGTCAGGAGCTTGCGGGCAACGGCGATGAGGGCGACCATTTTCGGCTTACCGGCGCTGACCAGGCGGCGATAGAAGACCTTGAGCTGCGGATGGCACCGGATCGCCGAAAGAGCGGCCATGTAGAGGGCCGCCCGCAGGGCGGATCGGCCTCCGCCGATCTTGCTCCTGCCCTTCCATCGGCCGGACTGGCGGACGAACGGGGCAAGTCCGGCGAGGCTTGCGATCTGGCGCCGATTGAGCGCGCCAAGCTCGGGGACTTCGGCAAGGAGGGTGCGCGCGAGTGTGTTGCCAACACCGGGAAAGCTGATCAGCAAATCCTCCTTGTCCCGCCAGACCGGCGAACCGCGCACCAGTGTGTCGATGTCGTTGTCGATATCCGGCAGTTCCTTCTCGAGCAGCTTGATGTGGCGAGCAAGGCCCTTGCGGATGCGGACGTTCTCAACCCGTTGCTCGCGCTGGCGTTCGGCGACGATCATCTCAATGATCTGCCGTCGGCGAGCGACCAACTCGGCCAGCAGCCGCGCCTGCTGATCCGGGACGGGGCGCAAGGCCGGCTTCACCGCCTCGACGAACCTTGCGATCACTGCCGCATCGATCGGATCCGATTTGGCGCGCTGACCGATGGCCTGTGCGAAATGCCGGATCTGGGCCGGATTGATCACCACCAGCGGCAGCTGGGCGCCGGCCAGTGCCGCGGCGACGACGGTCTCGAAGCCTCCCGTCGCCTCCACCCCAACCAGCGTCGGCGAACAGCTCAGAAGGCGCGCAACAAGTTCTTCCAGGCCCTTGCCATCGCGCGCTACGGCAAACACTTCTCCGATCGGACGGACATGCACGTCCAGCCGGTCCTTCGACACATCAATGCCAACATAGATCGCGTCCATCTGCACCCATCCTTGCGCAACCGGGCTCGCCAGGCGGCCCCCGCGACTGTTCGGGTTCAATGGAACAACGGACGGGGCGCCGCGCTGAGGAACGGGCTTCAAGGCCCTTGGATGAAGCGGTCTCCCGTCCGTTACCGCATCGGACACTCTATCCGATCCAGTGAGTCGTGACTTACAAGGATGACGGATCAGCGGTAGCCTCCAACACGCCCCATCTGGCACTGACATTCGCCCAAATCGGCACTACCTAATCCCCCAGACATGGCCTTCTCTCCCTCCCCCTTCGCCTCCGAGCGCGCGCTTGCCGACCGAGTTCCTGGCGCGGGCGTCACTGCGGTGCTCGGGCCGACCAACACCGGCAAGACCCATCTCGCCATCGAGCGGATGCTGGCGCATCCCTCGGGCGTGATCGGGCTGCCGCTGCGCCTGCTCGCGCGCGAGGTCTACAACAAGATCGCCGATCGCGCGGGTGTGGAGAGCGTCGCGCTGGTCACGGGCGAAGAGAAGATCAAGCCGAAGAACCCGCGCTATTGGGTCTCCACCGTCGAGGCGATGCCGCGCGACCTCGACGTTTCCTTCCTCGCCGTCGACGAGGTCCAGATCGCCTCCGATCTCGAGCGCGGCCACGTCTTCACCGACCGCATCCTCAACCGCCGCGGCCGCGACGAGACGCTGCTGCTGGGCGCTGCCACCATGCGCCCGATCATCGAGCGCCTGTTGCCCGGCGTCTCCATGATCACGCGGCCGCGCCTGTCCACCCTCGAATTCGCCGGCGACCGCAAGATCACGCGCCAGCCGCGCCGCACCGCCATCGTCGCGTTCTCGGCCGACGAGGTCTACGCCATCGCCGAGCTGATCCGCCGCCAGCATGGCGGCGCCGCTGTCGTGCTGGGCTCGCTCTCGCCGCGCACGCGCAATGCGCAGGTGGCGATGTTCCAGAACGGCGATGTCGATTATCTCGTCGCCACCGACGCCGTCGGCATGGGCCTCAATCTCGATGTCGACCACGTCGCCTTCGCCTCCGATCGCAAGTTCGACGGCTACCAGTTCCGCCGCCTGACGCCGTCCGAATTCGCGCAGATCGCCGGGCGCGCCGGCCGCGCCACGCGCAACGGCACCTTCGGCACCACGGGCCGCTGCGCGCCGTTCGAGCCCGAGCTCGTCAACGCGCTGCAGAACCACACCTTCGACGCCGTGAAGATGCTGCAATGGCGCAATTCGAAGCTGGATTTCTCCTCGCTCGGCGCGCTCCAGGTGTCCTTGAATTTACCTCCGGGGCACGAGGCGCTGACGCGCGCCCCGATCGCCGAGGACATGCGCGTGCTGGATCATGCCGCCCGCGACGTCGAGGTGCGCGATATCGCGCATGGCAAGGCCGCCGTGGAGCGCCTCTGGGAGGCCTGCCAGGTCCCCGATTACCGAAAGCTGTCGCCGGCCGCCCATGCCGAGCTGGTGACCACGCTGTACGGCTTCCTGATGCGCAAGGGATGCATTCCCGACGCCTGGTTCGCCGCCCAGGTCGAGCAAGCCGACCGCATCGACGGCGACATCGACACGCTGTCGGCCCGGATCGCGCAGATCCGCACCTGGACCTTCGTCGCCAACCGCCCGGACTGGCTGAAAGACCCCGAACGCTGGCAGGGGGTTACGCGGGAGGTCGAAAATAAATTATCGGATGCGCTCCATGAACGCTTGACTGAGCGTTTCGTTGATCGCCGGACCAGTGTATTGATGCGCCGCCTGCGGGAGAACACGAGCTTGAATACTGAAATCGGCAAGACCGGCGAAGTCATCGTCGAAGGCCATGTCATCGGCCGCCTCGACGGCTTCACCTTTGCACCGGATGCGGCGGAGGCCGGCTCCGATGCGAAAGCCTTGCAGGCTGCAGCGCAAGCGGTGCTCGCCGGCGAGATCAACACGCGCGCCGAAAAACTGGGCAACGCGCCGGACGACCAGTTCGTGCTGACCTCGGAAGGCATCATCCGCTGGACCGGCGACGCCGTGGCGCGGCTGTCCGCCGCAGAGGACGCGCTGCATCCGCGCATTCGCATCATCTCCGATGAACGCCTCACCGGTGGCCCCCGCGAGAAGGTGCAGGCGCGGCTCGATCTCTGGGTCAAGACGCATATCGAGAAGCTGCTCGGGCCGATGTTCGAGCTGTCGAAGGCCGAGGACGTCACCGGCATTGCCCGCGGCATCGCCTATCAGCTGGTCGAGGCGCTCGGTGTGCTCGAGCGTCCTAGAATCGCGAACGAGCTGAAGGATCTCGACCAGCCTTCGCGTGCGACGCTGCGCAAGTACGGCGTCCGCTTCGGCGCCTACCACATCTATTTCCCCGGCCTGCTCAAGCCCGCCGCGCGTGCGCTCGCAGCGCTGCTGTGGGCGCTGAAGCAGGACAATGTCGATCTGTCGTCGCTGTCTGGCGCGCAGCATCTGGCCTCGTCGGGCCGCACCTCGTTCCCGGTCGACAAGGCGCTGCCGCGCGATGCCTATCGCGTGCTCGGCTACAAGCAGGCCGGCGAGCGCGCCGTGCGCGTCGACATCCTGGAGCGTCTTGCCGATCTGATCCGCCCGGCGCTGGCCTGGCGCGAGAACTCGCCCGGTGAAAAGCCCGCTGGCGCGTTCGACGGCCGCAGCTTTGTGGTGACGCAGGCGATGACCTCGCTCACAGGTTCGGCCGGTGAGGACTTTGCCTCCGTACTGCGCGCGCTCGGCTATCGCATGGAGAAGCGTCCGCCGCTGCCGGTGAAGCCCGCAGCGCCCGTTGCCGAGACGGTCGCGCCCGAGACGCCGCCCGCTGAGGGCAGCGCGGAGACGTCAATCGAGACCGCCGCTGAAGCGGTCGCCGGTCTGCCGGAGGAGGCGGCTGTGTCCGCCGAAGCCGTCACCGTCGAAGACGCGCCCGGCATGGAGCAGCACGACGAGCCCGCTCCCGAGGAGCCGGCGCTCGAAGCTTCTGAAGCGCCCGTCACGCCGGAAGATGCGCCTGGCATCGCGCCGCCGGCCGATGAGGCCGCTGCGCCTGTTGACGCGGCTCCGGCCGAGATTGCGGCCACGGAAGCCGCCGCATCGCCCGATGCTGCCGCGCCGGTTGAGGCCGCGGCGACGCCCGCCGAGCCCGAGCTGGTCGAGGTCTGGCGTCCCGGTGGCCGTCACGAGGATCGCAAGCCGCGCCACGAGCGCCATCGCCACCAGCGTCACCATCATCAGCCGCGCCCGCAGGCCGGTGCTGAAGCCGGCAGCGCGCCCGCGGAGGGCGAGGCTGCGCAATCAGCCGATGGCGAGAAGCGCGGCGAGCGTCATCGTCATGGCGGCGGTCATCGTCGCGATGGAGGCAAAGACTTCCGCAAGCCGCGTGAAGGCGGCGAGGGCGGTGAGCGCCGCGACGATCGCAATCGCAGCTTCCAGGGCAAGGACCGCGACAAGGATCGCGATCGCAACCGCGACAAGAAGTTCGGCGGAGATCGCGACAATCGTGGCCGCGACCGCGACAAGGGCCGCGACCGCCAGGGCGGTCCCTCGCTGCGTCCCTACGCCTCGAGCGCGAACCCGCGCGAGCGCGATCGCCCGATCGATCCCAACTCGCCCTTCGCCAAGCTCGCGGCGCTGAAAGAGCAGCTGTCCGGTCGGAAGGAGTAAGCCCACGACCACCGAGCGGCAGCGTCTCGACAAATGGCTGTGGCACGCGCGGGTGGTGAAGGCGCGCACCTCGGCCGCTGAGCTCGTCGAGAGCGGCCATGTCCGCGTCAACGGCAGCCGTGAGAAATCGCCCGGCCATGCGATCAAGATCGGTGACGTGATCACGGTGGCCCTCGACCGTACCGTGCGCGTGTTGAAGGTCACCGGCTTCAACGAGCGCCGCGGCGATGCTGCCTCGGCGCGCGCGCTCTACGAGGAGCTGAGTGAAGCGAAACGCAATTAATTGCGCTTCAAATTCATTTCTTGGTCGATCAAACACACAAAGCCGTCATGATCGGGCCTTCCCGACCTTGCGGCGCCGGGCCATCCGCGCTACGCAAGCCGCGACTTCTAAAAGAGCTTTTCGGAGCGTTGGATGACTTACGTCGTCACTGAAAACTGCATCAAGTGCAAGTACACCGACTGCGTCGAGGTCTGCCCGGTCGACTGCTTCTACGAGGGTGACAACATGCTCGTCATCCATCCCGACGAGTGCATCGATTGCGGCGTGTGCGAGCCGGAATGCCCCGCCGACGCCATCAAGCCGGACACGGAACCGGGGCTGGAAAAATGGCTCCAGGTCAACGCCGATTACGCCAAAAGCTGGCCGAACATCACCCAGAAGAAAGAATCACCCGCCGACGCGAAGGAATTCGACGGCATGGAAGGCAAGTTCGAGAAATATTTTTCTCCGAACCCGGGTTCCGGAGACTAATTCGGGCCCAAACTTAACCCTAATACCTTCGTTGCGGCCGAAAACCAGCCCTCAAGACCCCTAAATCATTGATTTTTGCGGGAAATGTGCTATATTGGGCACATTAAGCCGAACCCCGTCAGCCCCGTTGGCCCCTCTGGGTTCCCGTGAAACCAAATGTCGAACAGGGGCGTGGCAGTTTCCGCGCGCAGGCTGTGTCACAGAAAACGCGTAAAAAGAGTACTTCAGCGAGGGCTTCCCATAAGGAGGCCAAAAAAGTCGCCGCGGCCAGCCGTAGCGCATCCAAAGGTCGGACCGCGACGAAGGCGCCGGCTGCAAAGTCCTCGAAGAACAAAAGAAGCGCAATGCCTAACAAGACTGCCAAGCCGGCCGCGAAAGCGACCGTTTCCAAGCCTGTTGCTGCCAAGGCTCCCGCTGCCAAGCCCGCGCCGAAGGCCCCTGTTGCTGCTGCTCCTGCCAAGGCTCCCGTTGCTGCCAAGCCGGCGGCCAAGCCCGCCGCTGCGCCGAAGGTCGAGGAAAAGAAGGTCGTGACCCAGCGTCAGGGCTTCAAGGCCAACGAATTCGTCGTCTATCCCGCCCACGGCGTCGGCCAGATCCTGGCCATCGAGGAGCAGGAGATCGCCGGCGCGAAGCTCGAGCTGTTCGTCATCAACTTCATCAAGGACAAGATGACGCTGCGCGTTCCGACCGCCAAGGTCGCCAATGTCGGCATGCGCAAGCTGTCCGAGCCGGCGCTGGTCAAGAAGGCGCTGGAGACCCTCAAGGGCCGCGCCCGCGTCAAGCGTACCATGTGGTCGCGCCGCGCCCAGGAATACGAAGCGAAGATCAATTCGGGCGACATCGTCGCGATCGCGGAAGTCGTGCGCGACCTCTACCGCTCGGAATCGCAGCCGGAGCAGTCCTACTCCGAACGCCAGCTCTATGAAGCGGCGCTCGACCGTCTGTCCCGCGAGATCGCGGTGGTGCAGCACTCGACCGAGACCGAAGCGGTCAAGGAGATCGAGGCCCAGCTCGCCAAGAGCCCGCGCCGCAACGCCAAGGCTGAGGCCGCCGAGGGCGAGGCGGATGCCGAGGGCGATGCCGACGATACCGATGGCGACGACACCACGGTCGCCGACGAGGCTGCGTAAGCCGAAGTCGACCGCAAGAGATCAAAAGCCCGGCCGCTCGGCCGGGCTTTTTGTTTTGGGGGGCAGGGTGATGACGCGTCGTCCGCGATAACGGTTCAACAAGCTCAGTGTCGTCCCGGCCTAGTGCGCAATTGCGCACGGGGGGCCGGGACCCATACCCCCAGGGAGAAGTTTGACGAAGATTAGTCGTTCGGTACTTCTACCGGTCGCAACGATAGATTCCGCGGTGGGTCCCGGCCCCCCGTGCGCAATTGCGCACTAGGCCGGGGACGACGAGAGGAGAGAGACGCGCCTTGTCTCACTTCACCGGTCGCTTCTCGAGCTTTCTCGCCAATGTGCGCCGGTGCATCCCGAGCCTCCGCGCCGCTTCCGAGATATTGAAATCCGTCTCGATCAGGGTCTGGTGGATGCGCTCCCATTCCAGCGTCTTGATCGAGGTCGGCCGGCTGTCGAGTGCGACCTCGGCGTTGCCTTCGGCCTTGTGGAAGGCGGCCTCGATGTCGTCGGTGTTCGACGGCTTTGCGAGGTAATGGCAGGCCCCTAACTTGATCGCTTCGACGGCGGTCGAGATGCTGGCAAAGCCGGTCAGCACCACGATCAGCATGTCCTCGTCATGCGTATGCAGCAGCTCGACGCAGGCGAGCCCGGAGGCGCCGCCCAGCTTGAGGTCGACCACGGCATGGCCGAAGGAGCGTTCCTCCAGCACCTTGCGCACCTCCTCGATCGAGGCGGCGATCACGACCTCGTAGCCGCGGCGCTCGAACGAGCGCTTCAGCGTGCGCGCAAAGCCGGAATCGTCCTCGACGACGATGAGCGAACGGTCAGGCGTCAAAGCTGCCTCCGATCGCGAGCGTTGCGAGCGGCAGCGTCAGGCGCACCGTGGCGCCGCGCTTCCTGTGGTTCTCGGCAGTCACGCTGCCGCCCAGCTTGCGCACCACGTTCACCACCAGGAACAGGCCGAGCCCGCCGCCGGTGCGGCCCTTGCTCGAGTGGTAGGGCTTTCCGAGCTGCGCCAGCATCTCCGGCGCGAAGCCCGGGCCGCGATCGGAGATCGACAGCACGAGATTGTCGCCCTCGCGCTCGGCCACAAGCTCGACCCAGTCGCGCGAGACCTCGTAGGCGTTGTCGAGCACGTTGAAAATGACCTGCTTCAGCGCGACGTCGGAGACGATGGCGACGTCCTCGCCGAACGTGTTGACGAAATAGAGCGTGCGCGCCGAACGGGCGTTGCGCCATTCGTCGACCAGAGCGGTGACGAACGCCGTCACCGTCGTCGGCGAGGAGCCTTCGCCGCGGGCTTCGCCGGCCGACACCAGGATCCCTGTCACGATCGACTTGCAGCGCTGCAGCGAAGTCTCCATCTCCGCGAGGTCCTCGGCGAGCTCCTGCTTGGCGGCAAGATCCGGCATGCGGCGCCAGTCGCTGAGGATGACCGAGAGCGAAGCCAGCGGCGTACCGAGCTCATGCGCGGCGCCGGAGGCAAGCAGACCCATGCGGACGATGTGATCCTGCTCGGCTGCATGCTGGCGCAGCGCCGCCAGATGCGCGTCGCGCTCGCGCAGGTTCCTGTTGATGCGGGTCACAAACACGACCAGCAGCACGGCATTGAGGGCGAAGCCCAGCAGCATGCCTGTGACGGTGAGGCTGTAGGTCTCGCTGATCGGGTTCGGCGGCAGCTCGAGCGGTCGATACGCCATCGTCAGCCAGACGAAGCACGCGCAGGTCAGCGCCACCAGCGACCAGGTCGATCGCGCGTCGAGCAGCACGGCGGCCAGCGTCACCTGGAGCAGGAAGAGTGACGTGAAGGGATTGGTCGCGCCGCCGCTGAGGTAAAGCTGCGCAGTCAGCGCCGCGACATCGAGCATCAAGGCAACCAGCAGCTCGTTGCTGGAGATCGCTGCGCGATGGCGGACCCAGACCAGACTGGAGACGTTGAGCAGCACCAGCGCGCCGATCACCGCACCCATCCGCTCCAGCGGCAGCGGGATTCCGAGCCAGAAATGCACGCCGCCGATGGTCACGATCTGGCCGACCACCGCGGTCCAGCGCAGCTGGATCAGCAGCGCCATGTTCTTGCGGTTGGTCTCGTCGTCGGTGGGCGCAGCGCCGATCAGCTCGCTGCGCGTATCCGCCTGCGATTGCAGCGTGACGGCCAGTCCCCCGCTTTGGGCGAGCGTCTGCGTTCTTCCGTCGTCAGGCCTGTTCGACGATCGTTCCAGCATCTGATCCCGTCCTGCGGGCAGCGGCATCAGGGCCGCCGGCCGGTTCGTGGACGAAGCGCCTGCGGCGGAACAGCCCGCCGCCGAATGTGACGAGAAGTTTACCGGCCAGCATGAAAGCCAGGGCAAACCACGTCAGCGCATAGACCAGGTGGTTATTGGGAAAGCGGATCACGGTCAATCCGCCGATGGGCCCGCCGGCGCTTTGTGATCCGGCGTCGGCATCGACGAAAAACGGGGCGACCTCGTGGAGGCCGCGCGCCGCCGCGATCGCGGCGACGTCCCGCGAGTACCAGCGGTTGTGCTGGGGAACGTTGTTGCGGAGGAAGCCGCCCTTCGGCTCGGTGATCCGCAACAGGCCGGTGATCTCGACCTTGCCCTCGGGATTACCGGCCTGGCGCGTCGATGCGTCGCGCCGCTCGGTCGGCACGAAGCCGCGGTTGACCAGAACCAGCGTGCCGTCGGCGCGCTGAAGCGGCGTCAGCACCCAATAGCCGGGGCCTTCCTCGGTCACCGCCTGAACCAGCGTCTCGCGGTCGTGCAGGAAGCGGCCGGTGGCGCTGACATGCCTGTATTCGTCGCTTGCGGCGGTGACTGAGGACCAGGCCGCCGGCGCGGGGATCGGCTGGGCCGGGGCATGGACGCGCTGCTCGACGCGGTCGATCAGCGCCAGCTTCCAGGCGCGGCGCTCGATCTGCCAGACGCCGAGGGCGACCAGAAGTGCAAAGGCCGTGAGCGAGAGGACCGTGAGCCACAGGCGCGGACGCGCAGCCTTGCCGCCCGTCCGGTCTGCCTTGCTCGTCACGGTCCGAGTCTTGCTCACGTCAGGGTATCGCTCACTTCATTCCGCTCATCTGATGGATGGGCATCATGTTGCTGTTGAGGTGGCTCATCACCCACAGCGAACCGGACAGCGCGATCACCACCATGACGATGGTGAAGATCAGCGCCATCATGGTCCAGCCATTCTCGGACTTGGCGTTCATGTGCAGGAAGTAAACCATGTGCACGACGATCTGCACGACCGCGAAGGCCATGATGACCAGCGCGGTGATCTGCTTGCTCGGCAGCACGCCGCTCATCACCAGCCAGAACGGGATCGCGGTGAGCACGACCGAGAGCACGAAGCCGAGCATGTAGCCCGAGAACGTGCTGTGGGCGTGGCCGTCGTCGTGGTGATGGTCGTGCGCGCCGGCTGCGTGAGTATCGGTGTTCATCGCAGAACTCCCAGGAGATAGACGAAGGTGAAGACGCCGATCCAGACCACGTCGAGGAAGTGCCAGAACATCGACAGGCACATCAGGCGGCGGCGGTTGGCCTCGATCAGGCCGAATTTCCCCACCTGCACCATCAGCGTCACCAGCCAGATGATGCCGCAGGAGACGTGCAGACCGTGGGTGCCGACCAGGGTGAAGAAGGCGGACAGGAAGGCGCTGCGCTGGGGCGTGGCGCCTTCATGGATCATGTGGGCGAACTCGGTGAGCTCGATGCCGATGAAGGCGAGACCGAACAGGCCGGTGATCGCCAGCCACATTTGCGTCTGGGCGACCTTGTTCTGCTGCATCGTCAGCATGGCAAAACCATACGTGATCGACGACAGCAGCAGCATCGAGGTGTTCACCGCGACCAGGTCGAGGTCGAACAGGTCCTTCGGCGCGGGGCCGGCGGCGTAGTTGGCGCCGAGCACGCCGAAGGTGGCGAACAGCATCGCGAAGATGAGACAATCGCTCATCAGGTAGATCCAGAAGCCGAGCGAGGTGCTGTAGCCTTCCGGATGCGGGTGTTCGTCGGCGAGATAGAACAGCGGCTCGCCGGTTTGCGTGGGATTGACAGCGACAGTCATTTACTTGGCTCCGGCGAGCAGTTTGGTGCGCGCGTCCTCGGTCCGGATGACGTCTTCAGCCGGAATGTCGAAGTCGCGGTGATAGTTGAAGGTGTGGCCGATCCCGACGACGAGCATCGCGAGGAAGCTCGCAGCCGCCAGCCACCAGATGTACCAGATCAGGCCGAATCCCATCGCGGTGGCGAGGCCGGCGAGGATGACGCCGGTGCCGGTGCTGCTGGGCATGTGGATCGGCTTGAACCCGGTGAGGGGACGCTGGTAGCCGCGCTTCTTCATGTCCCACCACGCGTCATTGTCGTGAACGACGGGGGTGAAGGCGAAGTTGTAGTCCGGCGGGGGCGAGGAGGTCGCCCATTCCAGCGTGCGCGCATCCCAGGGATCGCCGGTGACGTCCTTGAGCTGCTCGCGCTTGAGGAGGCTGACTGCGAACTGCATCAGCATCGAGAGGATGCCGAGGAAGACCAGGAAGGCACCGATCGCGGCGATGACGAACCAGATCTGCAGGGACGGATCGTCGAACACGCGCAGGCGGCGGGTCACGCCCATCAGGCCGAGCACATAGAGCGGCATGAAGGCGAGGTAGAAGCCGACGACCCAGAACCAGAACGACAGCTTGCCCCAGAACACATCGAGCTTGAAGCCGAACGCCTTGGGGAACCAGTAATTGATGCCGGCGAACGCGCCGAACACCACGCCGCCGATGATCACGTTGTGGAAATGCGCGATCAGGAACAGGCTGTTGTGCAGCACGAAGTCGGCCGGCGGCACCGCCAGCAGCACGCCGGTCATGCCGCCGAGCACGAAGGTCAGCATGAAGGCGATCGTCCACATCATCGGCAGCTCGTAGCGGATGCGGCCGCGATACATCGTGAACAGCCAGTTGAACATCTTCGCGCCCGTCGGGATCGAGATGATCATCGTGGTGATGCCGAAGAACGAGTTGACGCTGGCGCCCGAGCCCATCGTGAAGAAGTGGTGCAGCCACACCAGGTACGACAGGATGGTGATGACCACCGTGGCGTAGACCATCGAGGTGTAGCCGAACAGCCGCTTGCCGGAGAAGGTCGAGGTGACTTCCGAGAAGATGCCGAAGGCCGGGAGAACCAGGATGTAGACCTCGGGGTGACCCCAGATCCAGATCAGGTTCACGTACATCATCGGGCTGCCGCCGAAATCGTTCGTGAAGAAGTTGGTGCCGACGTAGCGATCGAGCGAAAGCAGCGCGAGCACGACGGTCAGGACGGGGAAGGAGGCGACGATCAGGATGTTGGTGCAGAGCGAGGTCCAGGTGAACACCGGCATCTTCATCATGGTCATGCCGGGGCAGCGCAGCTTGACGATGGTGCAGATCAGGTTGATGCCGGATAACGTCGTTCCGACGCCGGCGACCTGCAGCGCCCAGATGTAATAGTCGACGCCGACGTCAGGACTGTAGCCGATGTTCGACAGCGGCGGATAAGCCAGCCAGCCGGTGCGGGCGAACTCGCCGATGAACAGCGAGGCCATCACCAGCACCGCGCCGCCGACGGTCATCCAGAAGCTGAAATTGTTCAGGAACGGGAACGACACGTCGCGCGCGCCGATCTGCAGCGGCACGACGTAGTTCATCAGGCCCGTGACCAGCGGCATCGCCACGAAGAAGATCATGATCACGCCGTGGGCGGTGAAGACCTGGTCATAGTGATGGGCGTTGAGATAGCCTTCGGAGCCGCCAAAGGCCAGCATCTGCTGGCCGCGCATCATCAGCGCGTCGGCAAAGCCGCGCAGCAGCATGACGATGCCGAGGATCATGTACATGATGCCGATGCGCTTGTGGTCCACCGTGGTGAACCATTCGCGCCAGAGGTAGCCCCAGAGGCGGAAATAGGTGAGGCCGGCGAGCAGCGTGGCGCCGCCGAGCGCGACCACCGCGAAGGTGCCGACGACGATCGGCTCGTGCAGCGGCAGCGATTCGAGGCCGAGCCGGCCGAAGATGAGCTTGAGAAGATCAGGAGACATGCGCGTTCTCTTTAGGAGTCTGACTTCGGACGCTGTCCGAGGAAGAAGGACGAGGACTTCAGTGGCGCGAAGGTCGGCCGCTTCAGGCCGGCGCCGGTGAGCGGCGCAATGTCGGTGGGGGCCTTGATCGACGCGGTGGTCTGACCCTGCGGCGCATCCGGCGTGCAGGTGCCGGCGACGAAGGTCGGCTCCGGCCCGAGCGGGGTGCCGCGGCGGGCGTGCTTGTCGTAGGTGAGCGGCAGGGTGTTGTTCAGGCCCTCGTGGCCGCGGCCGCCCTTGGCGTCGATCGCCATCATCTCGCTCTGGCACATCTTGCCGGTCTCGACGCACATGTTGAGGATCAGGCGGTAGAGATCGGAATCGACCGTGCCGTAGCGGCGCACCGGCTCGTTCTCGCTGGGCTTCTCGAGCTGGAGATATTCGGCGCGGCCGAGCGAGCCACCGGCGGATTTGGCCTGCGCGACCCAGGCGTCAAAGCCCTTGTCGTCGAGGCCCTGGAAGTTGAAGCGCATGCCGGAGAATCCGGCGCCGCTGTAGTTGGCCGAGAAACCCTTGTAGGTGCCGGCGTGGTTCACGACGGCGTGGAGCTTGGTCTCCATGCCCGGCATCGCATAGATCTGGCCGGCGAGCGCGGGGATGTAGAACGAGTTCATCACCGAGGAGGCGGTGATGCGGAACTTGATCGGACGATCGACGGGAGCTGCGAGATCGTTGACGGTGGCGATGCCGTAGTCCGGGTAGATGAAGAGCCATTTCCAGTCGAGCGCGACGACGTCCACTTCGAGGGGGGCCCTGGACTGGTCCACGGCCTGCTCCGCCTTGATGCGGCCGAGGGTGCGATAGGGGTCGAGCAGATGCGTGCCCATCCAGGTCAGCGCGCCCAGGCAGACGATGATCAGCAGCGGCGCCGACCAGATCACCAGCTCGAGCTTGGTCGAGTGGTCCCATTCCGGCTCGTAGCGGGCCGAGGTGTTGGACTGGCGGTAGCGCCAGGCGAACAGCACCGTCAGCGCCATCACGGGGACGACGATCAGGAGCATCAGGACGGTGGAGATGATGACGAGGTCGCGCTGCTGGGCAGCGATGTCGCCGGCTGGCGCCAGCACGACGTAGTCGCAGCCGCTGAGTGCGGCAGCCAGAGGTAGTAGCGCCAGGATCTTGAGACGAGACACGGGCCGAGCCTTTGAGAATGAGTTTCCTTTGCGGGGCCAACGGGTAGCTGCGACGCAGCAATCCGGACATTGGACAATTTGTCCAATGTTGCACTGCGGAATGTTGGGCCAGACAGGGCCGGATTGCCTGGCTCCCCGCCGGGCGGTCGGCTTTGGTTTTCAGGACGTTAAGGGCGCACGAATGGCGACGGCACAGACCCCCGCAATGGCAGACCTCCACTCGGGCGAGCACGGCCACGACCAGGCCAGTCCCGGCGAGATCGCCATCGGCGTCATCATCGGGCGCACCTCGGAATTCTTCGACTTCTTCGTGTTCGCGATCGCCTCGGTGATCGTGTTCCCGCGCCTGGTGTTCCCGTTCACCAGCGAACTGACCGGCACGCTCTATTCCTTCATGATCTTCGCGCTGGCGTTTCTGGCGCGGCCGATCGGCACCGTCATTTTCATGACGGTGGACCGGGAGTACGGCAAGACGGCCAAGCTGGTCTCGGCGCTGTTCCTGCTCGGCACCGCCACCGTCGCGCTGGCCTTCCTGCCCGGCTATCACGAGATCGGTGTTGCCGCGATCTGGCTGCTGGCGCTGGCGCGCATCGCGCAGGGTCTGGCCTGGGGCGGCGCCTGGGACGGCATGGCCTCGCTGCTGGCGCTGAATGCGCCGGCCTCCCAGCGCGGCTGGTACGCGATGGTGCCGCAGCTCGGGGCTCCGCTCGGGCTGATCGTGGCGAGCGCGCTGTTCGCCTATTTCGCCGGCAACCTCTCGGCCGACGACTTCTTCGATTGGGGCTGGCGCTATCCGTTCTTCGTTGCTTTCGCCATCAACGTCGTGGCGCTGTTCGCCCGCCTGCGCATGGTGACGACGGAAGAATACGCCTCGCTGTTCGAGACCCGCGAACTGCAGCCCTCGCGCATCTCCGACACCGTCGCGCGCGAAGGCCACAACATCATGCTCGGCGCGTTCGCGCCGCTGGCGAGCTTCGCCCTGTTCCACATGGTCACGGTGTTTCCGCTGTCCTGGGTGTTCCTGTTCACCCGCGAGAGCCCGGTGCGCTTCCTGATCATCGAGATCGTCGCCGCCGTGTTCGGCGTCGCCGCGATCGTGGCCTCCGGCGTCATCGCCGACCGCGTCGGCCGCAAGTCGCTCTTGATGGGTTCGGCGATCGCGATCGCGATCTACAGCGGCTTTGCCCCGCAGCTGCTCGACGCCGGCGCGTTCGGCGAGACCATCTACATGGTGATCGGCTTCATCCTGCTCGGCCTCTCGTTCGGCCAGTCCTCGGGCGCGATCGCCTCGAACTTCAAGCAGGCGTATCGCTACACGGCCTCGGCGCTGACCTCCGACATGGCCTGGCTCTTCGGCGCCGGCTTCGCGCCGCTGGTCGCGCTGCTGCTTGCGACCAATCTCGGCGTCATCGCCTCGGGCGCCTATCTGCTCTCCGGCGCGTTCTGGACCCTGCTCGCGCTCTGGCTCAGCGGCCAGCGCGAGGCCGGGGATATGGACGCGGGCGGTTAATCAAGCGCGGAGCCTCTAGGGTGGGCAAAGGCGCATAGCGCCGTGCCCACCACCTTTCAGCGATTGTGGTGGGGAATGGTGGGCACGCTTCGCTTTGCCCACCCTACGGCAGCGAATTTGTAGCCCCAGATCCCGGGTTCGCTGCTCAAGCGCGCCCCGGGATGACGTGCGCTTAGCGCAACCTCAATCCGCGACGACCTTCACGCGATCCCGCACCTTTACCTGCGCGGTGCGGTCGAGGCCGTTGAGCACGCGGAAGCGCTCGGCGGGGTGGTCGACGCCGGCCATGCGATGGGAGAGCGATTCCACGGTGTCGCCGGGCTGCACGGTGATGACCTTGATGCGCAGCGGGCGCGCGGCCTGGATCTCGTCGAGCGTCAGGCGGCGAAATGAGTTGACGGTCTCGCGCGCGTTGCGCTCGCTCTCGGTCGATTTCTGCCGGGCCGCGAAGATGAAGCGGTAGACGTCGCTGCCGAAGCGCAGCGCATAGACCTTGAACTGCCACTGGTCGCCCTTGGCGGTGGCGGACGCGGCCGGGAAACCGTTGATGGTGATATCCTCGGTCGAGGCCTTCTCGACGCCTTCCATCCAGCCCGAGTTGAGGTAGTCGCCGAGCGACTGCTCGGCCGGGACGCGCACGACGTCGAAGCGCATCGCCTGCGAACCGCCATCGCGCACGCCGATCACCGCCTGCGCGGTGTTGTCGAGCGTGAAATTATCAGGCGCCTGGAAGGTGAAGCCGAGTTTCGGATGCAGGAAACGGCGGCCGCGAACGAAGCCTTCGCTGGGGTCTTCGCCATAGACGAGGTTGTCGATCGCGGCGAGGTAGCTCTCGCGGTCGCGCTCGGCGCCCTCAGGCGCCGCATATTGCCGCGCGATGTTCTGCGCATTCTGCACGCGCTCGGGCGTTGCCGGATGCGACGAGGTGAAATCCTGCGCGCGCGGATCGAGCGAGCTCTTGCCGGCCTTGAGCTCGGCATTGCGCTCCATCGCCGAAAGGAAGCGTGCGGCTCCATAAGGGTCGAAATGCGCTTTCGCGGAGATGCCGACGCCGATGCCGTCTGCCTCGAACTCCTGGTTGCGCGAAAAGCTCGCCATGGTGAGCTTGGTCTTGGCGAGCGCGAGCGCAGTGAGGTCGGGGTCGTTGCTCATGTCGGTGACTACACGGGTGACGATCGCGGCCTGGCGCGCCTGGTCCTCGCGCATCGCGGCGTGCTTGGACAGCACATGCGCCATCTCGTGGCTGAGCACGGAGGACAATTCCGAGGTGTCGCTCGCCAGCGCAAGAAGGCCGCGCGTCACATAGAGCTGGCCGTTCGGCAGCGCGAAGGCGTTCACCGCGCCGGAATTGAGAATGGTGACCTTGTAGCCCTGGTCGGGGCGCTCGGACGCGGCGACCAGCCGGTCGACGGTCTTGCTGACGAGCGATTCGAGCCTGGGGTCGTCATAGGCGCCGCCATAGCTCGCCAGGATGCGCTCGTGCTCCTTCTCGGTGGCCGGGGTCTGCGCGACCGCAGGCTTCGGCTTGGGCATCGCCACGGTGGGCGGGGCGGCGGCGGTCTGGAACCGGTTCATGTCGCCGCAGCCGGCGAGAAGCCCGCCCAGCGCAAGGCAAAGCGCGGCCGGCGCAGCCCGCAGGCGGCGGCAATCACCCAGTCCGTGCCGTTCTAGCACCCCATTCACGTCGCTTAACCCGTGCCTGGCCGTTAAGGCCTTACCCCAGTAGGCTCAGTTGCGCCCAGCAATTCAACCTGTCCCAAGAGACGCACATCGATACGCGGCCCCGTCGTCCCCTCAATCCAGCCCCGGACCCGAATACGTCGGTTCTCCAATGACTTAGGGGAAATCCCGGCACTTTCGAACGCCGGTAGTGCGCGCTTTGAAATAGTCACGGCAAAGCCGCGTGTCCAGTTCCGTCCGAAGTTGAGGTAGGTGGTTGCCCCAGCTTGCCGGACCGACAGGACTTTGCCCTCGACCACCATAAAGCGCCCGATCCCCGCCAAAATATCGTCCGGACTTTCCGGGTTTTTTATGGCCGATGGGTCAGCCCAGCTGCCCATTTTTTGGCGCCTTGCCTGCGCCTCCGACGCCATCAGGGTGGCCGCGCAGTCCTTGTCGGTGATTTCGGCGGAGGCAATCGCCTCGCCCTGGGCCAGGAGCATGGCTTGGACGGACGTGTCGCTTCCATCGAGGAAGACCAGTGCGCCCTGGCGGCCGTAGCGGTCGGGCGTGTCGTCGGCGCTTCGCAGCGTCACGTCGCGGCCGGCGAGCAGGGATGTCAGCGCCTGCTTCGTCGTCGCCGTGGGCTCGATTCCGGCGAGACGGATCTCGCGACCGTCGTCGAGCCGCACGCTGCGCGCATCGACGATGGCGGCGACGCGGCCTTCGCCTTGCGATTCGAACTGGCACGGTGCCGCGAACGCGGTGTGACCCGCGAAAATGAAAAATGCGATGATGGGAAGAAGCAGTCGCGTCACGTGACCCGGAGAGGTTGTGTTGCGCGTTAGCTTAACTCAAGCGTGGCGGGGCGCGAAGGGGCTTCCTCGAACGCCGTCATTGCGAGCGCAGCGAAGCAATCCAGACTGTCTCTGCGGAAAGACTCTGGATTGCTTCGCTGCGCTCGCAATGACGATGTGGAAGCATCTTTCCGCACGCCACCATTCCGTTTTGCGGAAAACATGCGCGGCAATCGTGCGCTTGCAGCACCCCCGTGCTTGCTGCGCTCTCGCGCATGCGGCATGATTGCGGCAACAGCAATAACCAAGCCGCCATCAGAGCACGGCGCGATAAGGGAGGTCTTTTTCGATGAAGAATATTCTGTCCGGCATTTTTGCCGCCGCGTTTGCCCTGAGTGCGAGCGCCGCGCAGGCCCAGGACAAGCCGCCACTCAAGATCGGCGGCATCCTCGACATGTCGAGCCTCTATGCCGACATCACCGGTCCCGGCAGCGAGACCGCGGCGAAGATGGCCGTTGAGGATTTCGGCGGCGAGGTGCTGGGACGCAAGATCCAGGTGCTGGCGGCCGACCATCTCAACAAGGCCGATCTCTCCGGCAACATCGCCCGCGACATGCTCGACAATCAGGGCGTCGAGATGATCTACGACGTCGCGGCGTCCGCGACTGCGCTCGCCGCCGGCGAGATCGCGAAAGCGCGCAACAAGATCATCATGTTCAACGGACCGGGCTCGATCCGTCTCTCCAACGAGGCCTGCGGTCCCTACACCGTCCACTACGTGTTCGACACGTTCGGACAGGCCAACGTGACAGGCCTTGCCGCCGTGAAGTCGGGCCTCGACACCTGGTTCTTCCTGACCGCGGACTATGCTTTCGGCCAGGATCTGGAGAAGGACACCAGCAACGTCGTGACCAAGACCGGCGGCAAGGTGCTCGGCAGCGTCCGCCATCCGCTCAACACGTCGGACTTTTCGTCGTTCCTGCTCCAGGCCCAGGCGTCCAAGGCCAAGGTGATCGGCCTCGCCAACGCCGGCGGCGATACCGTCAACGCCATCAAGCAGGCGGCCGAGTTCGGCATCACCAAGGGCGGCCAGAAGGTCTCGCCGCTGCTCGCCTTCGTCACCGACATCGACTCGATCGGGCTGGAGACCGCGCAGGGCCTGCTGCTGGCCGAGGCCTTCTATTGGGACATGAACGACGAGACGCGCGCGTTCTCGAAGCGCTTCATGGAGCGGGTCAAGCGGCCGCCGACCTCGGCGCAGGCCGGCGTCTATTCGTCCGTGACCCATTACCTCAAGGCCGTGAAGGCGGCCGGCACGACCGATGCCGCCGCGGTCATGAAGGTGATGAAGGAGACGCCGATCAACGACTTCTTCGCCAAGGGTGGCAAGATCCGCGAGGACGGCCGCATGATCCACGACATGTACCTGTTCGAGGTGAAGAAGCCGTCGGAGTCCAAGGGCCGCTGGGACGACTACAAGCTGCTCGCCACCGTGCCCGGCAGCGAAGCGTTCCAGTCGCTGGAGCAGTCGCGTTGCCCGCTGGTGAAGAAATAAGCCTCGTCATTGCGAGGAGCTCTTGCGACGAAGCAATCCAGACTGTCTCCGCGGAAACGTCTCTGGATTGCTTCGCTTCGCTCGCAATGACGGGTGGGGTGATAGCTCGGTCAAACAACAACAAGGGAGACGTCCTGTGAGCAACGACATGGTCCTGCAGAAGCTCGAAGGCGGGCTGCTCACCATCACGATGAACCGTCCGGAGCGGAAGAACGCGCTCAACCCCGACATGGTGCGCGGGCTGGTCGAGGCGGCGCGCCGCGCCGCTGATGATCCGGAGGTGCGCGCGGTGCTGTTCAAGGGCGCCGGCGGCTCGTTCTGCGTCGGCGGTGACGTCAAGTCGATGGCGGAGGGCCGGGCGCCGCTGCCGTTCGAGCAGAAGCTTGCGAATTTGCGCCGGGGCATGGAGGTCTCGCGCATCCTGCACCAGATGCCGAAGCCCGTGGTGGCGCAGCTCGACGGCGCGGCGGCCGGCGCGGGCCTCTCGATGGCGCTGTCCTGCGACCTGCGCATCGCCTCTGAATCCTGCAAGATCACCACCGCCTTCGCGAAAGTCGGCTTCTCCGGCGATTACGGCGGCACCTATTTCCTGACCCAGCTGCTCGGCAGCGCGCGGGCGCGCGAGCTCTATCTGATGTCGCCGGTGCTGACCGCGAAGGAAGCGTACGCGATCGGCATGGTGACGAAGGTCGTGCCCGACGCCGAGATCGATGCGGCCGCGCATGAGCTGGCGTTGTCGCTGGCGCAAGGGCCCTCGATCGCGCTCGGCTACATCAAGCGCAACATCAACAATGCCGAGCATCTGGCGCTGGAGGATTGCTTCGACGGCGAGGCCATCCACCACACCCGCTGCGGCGACACCGCCGATCACAAGGAGGCGGCAAAAGCCTTCGTCGAGAAGCGCAAGCCCGCCTTCAGGGGCGAGTGACGATGGCGTCCTATATGCGCTTGCGGCAGATCTGCCTGGTCGCGCCGCATCTCGAGCCCGTGATCACCGACATCGCCCGGATCATGGGTCTCGCCGTCTGCTATCGCGACGGCAACGTCGCCAAATACGGCCTGGAGAACGCACTGCTCCCGGTGGATACGATCCTGCTGGAAGTGGTCGCGCCGTTCAAGGACGGCACCACGGCGGGCCGTTTCATCGAGAAGACCGGCGGCCGCGGCGGCTACATGGCGATCTTCTGCTGCGATGATCCCGACGAGCGCGGCCGCAATGCAAATGCGATCGGTGTTCGTACCGCCAACGTGATCGATCACGCGCCCTATCACGGCGTGCAGCTTCACCCGCGCGACTGCCGCGCCGCCTTCATCGAGTTCAACCATACCGAAGGCAGCGATGACATTCTGGGCGCTTATCCGCCCGCTGGGCCGGACTGGCAAAAATTCATCCGCAAGGACGTGACGCAGGCGCTGACGAGTGTGGAGTTGCAGAGTCCGGATCCGCAGGGGCTGGCGGAGCATTGGGGCAAGATCATCGGCGTTGCGCCACGCGATGCCGAATTGGAGCTGCCCAATGCCACTTTCCGCTTCGTCAAGGGCGCCAGCGAGATCATGAGCGCGCTGGAGTTTCGGGTGGCTGACGTGGCCCAGGTGCTGCATGCCGCCAAGGCGAGGGGCCTTGCGGTCGCGGGGAACGAGTTTCTGCTCGGCGGTGTGACGTTCCGGCTTGGTGCTTGAGCGGTTGCCACACGCACCGCTGTCGTCCCGGACAAGCGAAGCGCAGATCCGGGATCCATAACCACAGGGAGTGGTTTGGCGAAGACTCGGAGTTGTCAACGCGCGTTACAACCACTCCCTGTGGTTATGGGTCCCCGCTTTCGCGGGGACGACAGGGAGTTTGTGGAAGCGCTAGAGGGACACGGCGAGACCCTGCCGCAATCACCTTCCCCTGAAATTCGCCGCGCGGCGCTCTTCCGTGGCTTTCACACCTTCCTTGAAATCCTCCGTCGCGCGCAGGCGCGTCTGCTCGGCGAGTTCGTGATTGGTCGCGGCCATGACGCGGTCGGCGAGGCCGTTGCGCAACGTGGCGCGGGTCGAGAGCAGGCCGAGCGGGGAGCATTCGGCGATTTCGCCGGCGAGCTTCATCGCGGTCGACTTCACCTGGTCCTGCGGCACCAGCTCGTTGGCGAGGCCCCATTTGTAGGCCTCTTCGCCGGTGACGCGGCGGCTGGTGTAGAACATCAGCTCGGCGTTGTTCGTGCCGATCAGCTCCGGCAGCGTCACCGTGAGGCCGAAGCCGGGATGGAAACCGAGCTTTGTGAAATTCGCGGAGAAGCGCGCTTCCGGGCAGGTGACCCGGAAGTCGGCGGACACTGCGAGGCCCAGGCCGCCGCCGATGGCTGCTCCTTGCACGGCCGCAACAATCGGCTTCTTGGCGCGGAAGATGCGCACGGCCTGGATGTAGAGATGGCTGATCTGGCCGAGATTGTCGGCCGGATCGCCTTTCTTGGCCTGCTCGGCCTCGCGCACTTCCTGCGCCTGTCGGGCCGGGTCGCCGAAATTGGCGCCGGCGCAGAACGCCTTGCCCTGCGCCGACAGGACCGAAGCGCGGATTTCGATGTCGCGGTCGAACTCGTCGAGCGCATCCGCGATCTGGTTGATCAGCGAGATGTCGAAGAAGTTGAGCGGGGGCTTGCGAATCTCGATGGTGCCGACGTGCCCAACCTTCTCGACGCCGATGTCTTTATACGTGCTCATGATGATCCTCGATTGAATGAGCGTAAGCCAAGTCCGCGCGACTAGCGCAAGCCAAGCCCGCGGGCGATGATGCCGCGCAGCACCTCGGTGGTGCCGCCCTGGATGGTGAGTTTCGGTGCGGTCTTGATCGCGAAGTCGAGCTGGCGCTCCAAGGTCTCGCGATTGGTCGCGGTCTCCTCGACGAAGGCGGCGAGATCGCGCACGCGGTGCGGGAGCTGCTGCTCCCAGACCGTGCCGATGTCCTTGACGATGGACGCCTCGACCACCGGCTCCTTGCCGGCCTGCAGCATGCCGGCAACGGAAACCGACATGCGCCGCATGGTGTGGAGCTGCGCGACGAGGCGGCCGATGCCTTCGGCGCTGCGCGTGTCCGGGTTGGGACCGACCGCGCGGACCAGCTCGGTCAGCACGTAGTAGGTTTCGAGGAAACGCTCGGGACCCGAACGCTCATAGGCGAGCTCGCTCGTCGCCTGCTTCCAGGCGCCGTCGACTTCGCCGAGCACGTGATCGTCGGGGATGAAGTGATCGGTGAAGACGACCTCGTTGAACTCGTACTGTCCGGTGATCTGGCCGATCGGGTTCACCTTGATGCCGGGCTGCTTCATCTTGACCAGGAATTGGGTCAGGCCGTGACGGCGGTTTTCCTTGGTCGGCGGCGAGGTGCGGAAGATCGCGATCATGTAGTCGGCGATGTGCGCCGACGAGGTCCAGATTTTTGTGCCGTTGATGAGATAGCCGCCGTCGGTCTTGGTCGCGCGCGTATTCGCGGCGAACAGGTCGGAGCCGGAGTTCGGCTCGCTCATGCCGATGGCAAAGCAGATCTCGCCGCGGCAGATCCGCGGCAGGATCTCCATCTTGATGTGCTCGGGCGCATATTTCAGCAGCACCGGCCCGCTCTGGCGGTCGGCGACGAAGAAGCGCCGCGTCGGCGCATTGGCGACGCGCATCTCCTCGGTCACGACATAGCGTTCGAGGAATGAGCGCTCCTGGCCGCCATATTTTTTCGGCCAGGTCATCCCCAGCCAGCCCTTGGCGCCGACCCGGCGGGAGAATTCCGGCGCGTCGGTGTCCTCGCGGTTGGGCTTGTTCGGATCGAAGGTGCCGGCTGCGATTTCCTCGGCAAGGAAGGCGCGTACTTCCTTGCGCAGTTGCTCGCATTTTTCGGGCAAGCGGATCGGATCGAAACGGAGGGCTGCGGTCATGTGTTCTCTCTCCGATCAGCGCGACGCCACGAGCGGCCACAATTCATCGGCGCCTCTGGTGGCGACCAGCTTGCCGAGCTCGACCGCCCAATGGCTTTCCGAACCAAAATCGTCACGCCAGGCCAGTGCCCGCAGCGAATAGCGGTGCAGGATGTGCTCCATGGTGAAGCCGATCGCCCCGTGGACCTGATGCGCGATGCCGCCGCCCTTTTCGGCGGCTTCCGCGCAGCGGATCTTTGCCGAGGCGGCTTCGAGATAGACCTCGTCGTTGAACGATTTTGCATTCGCGATGGCGTCGGCCGCAGATGTTGCGGCCGCAAGCGCCGCAGCGGACTCGCCGGCGAGGCGCGCGAGGTTGTGCTGCACGGCCTGGAATTTCGAGATCTTCTTCTCGAAGGCGACGCGCTCGTTGGAGTAGCGCACGGAAATGTCGAGCATCGCTTCCAGCGCGCCGGCGATCTGCAGGCTGCGCGCAACGCCGCCCATCAGCATCAGGGTCGTCTGGTCGAGCCCCTTTGGTGCTGGCTTGATCGTGATCGGCTGGGCCTTGTCGAGCGTCACGGTGTCGCTGTGGTCGTAGCCGACATTGAGCCCGGATTCGATCCGCCCCTTGCTGGCATCGACCAGCGCGACGACCGCGCCATCCTTGCCGTGCGCCAGCACCGCAAAATATTTCGCTGCCTTGGCGAAGGGCACGCCGCGGGCACGGCCGGAGAGCGCGCCATCGGCATCAAGGGTGATGCGATCCTTCGGGCCCGCCGGCACGACCGTCATCTCGCCCTCGGGCGAGGCGATCTTTGCCTGTGCGAGCAGCCAGCCCGCCAGCATGGTCTCGGCCAGGGGAACCGCGACGGCGAAGCGGCCGGCGGCGTTCAGCAAGGCAAAACCGTCGGCAAGGCTCGCGCCGGAGCCGCCGAGATCGTCAGGCACCCACGCCAGCGGCAAGCCGGCTTCGCTCAGCGCCTGCCACAGCGGCGCCTGCCACGAATTGTTCTTGTCGTTGTTGATGGTCTGCGGATCGGCGAGATCGGCGAAGATTTTTTCCGCGGTCTCGACGACGATATTGTCACTCTCCGCCACAGCGTTCCCCGTGTTTTGCCATTGGCGCGCCTGCCTGATGAGCTGGCGTGCAGTCTCTTCTTGCGCCCGATGATCGGAAAAAGCCATGGCCCTGACAAGCGTTGATCGCAGGTCCATCTGCGGCGCGGACATGGGGGCGAGAGTGGCCTGGACTAATTCCGCTTAGCGGAGTTTGCTCGATTTGCAGGGCGCGGCAAACTCGCTAAACAGGGCGCCAGCAACTTACAAAAGGAAGGAAATACCGGATGGCAAAGGACGGCTTGTGCGCAATCGTGACGGGGTCCGCATCCGGCCTCGGAGCTGCGACCGCGGAAATTCTCGCACGGAGCGGGGCGCGGCTCGTCATCAACTATTCGTCGAGCCAGAAGGAGGCCGAGGCCACTGCGGAAGTCTGCCGCAAGGCGGGCGCTGCGGAGGTGCTGGTTGCGCAGGGCGACGTCTCGAAGGATGAGGATTGCCGCAAGATCGTCGCGGCAGCGAGCGGCTGGGGCCGCCTCGACGTGCTCGTCAACAATGCCGGCATCACCAAGCATGTCGCCCATGCCGATCTCGACGGCTTGTCGGCTGAGGATTTCCAGCGGCTCTATGGCGTCAACACCATCGGCCCGTTCCAGATGGTGCGCGCCGCGCGCAGCCTGCTGGAGGCCGGTGCGAAGGCATCGGGCCGCCCGTCGGCGGTCGTCAACGTGTCGTCGGTCGCCGGCATCAGCGGCGTCGGCTCGTCGATCGCCTATGCCGCGAGCAAGGGCGCGCTCAACACCATGACCTTGTCGCTGTCGCGCGCGCTGGCGCCGCTGATCCGCGTCAACACGGTGTGCCCCGGCTATATCGACACGCCCTGGTTCACCAAGGGCCGCGGCGAGGCGGGTGCCAAGCAGGTGCGCGACAGCGTGGTGGCGAAGGTGCCGCTGAAGGTCGCATCATCCGCCGACGACATCGCGCAGCTCGTCTGCTTCCTGGCGATGCCGGCCTCCAGCAACATGACCGGCGAGGTCGTGCGCATGGATGCGGGGATGCATTTGATTACCTAACTCGTCATTGCGAGCGAAGCGAAGCAATCCAGAACGTGTCCGCGGTGACAGTCTGGATTGCTTCGTCGCAAGAGCTCCTCGCAATGACGATGTGGAGGCAGTGTGCCTTCCACCGACGCCTTAGCGCGCTACCCTTTTATCACCCCGCTGGCCACCAGGCGGTGCCAGATGAACAGCACCACCACCGCGCCGACTGTGGCCATGATGAAGCCGGCGCCCTGGTCGGGGCTGTAATGACCGATGGCCTGACCGATGAAGGTCGCCAGAAACGCACCCGCAATGCCGAGGATGGTGGTGAGGATGAAGCCGCTCGGATTGTTCGGCCCCGGCGCGAGCCAGCGCGCGATGAGGCCGGCGATGAAGCCGACGATGATGATCCACAACAGGCCGCCGAAACTCATGACAGTGCTCCTCCCCTTCCTGAATTCGCAGAGCGTGATCCGGAAAAGTGCGCCGCGGTTTTCCGAGCGGATCACGCTCAAACTGAACTGAAGACTTCTCCTAAATCCTGCCCGAGATTTCATTCTCGGTCGGCAGCCGTCCGTCCGGCGTCAGATGATCGACCACCTGCGGCAGATACTGGCTGAGACCGGAGAGCAGCTCCTCGCGCGACAGGCCGCTCTGGGCGGACAGGCTCTGGATCTGGTCGGCACCGAGCGCATTGGCCAGATCGCCTGGCGCAATCGGCTTGTTCTCGCCCTTGCCAACCCAGGAATTCGCGGTCTCGCCCTGGCCGCCCTGCTGGAGCTGCTTGAGGAGATCGCCGAGCCCGCCGCTCAGCACGGTGCCGGCCGCGCCACCGGCGAGCAGGCCGCCGAGGCCGCCCTTGAGCAGATCGCTGAGGCCGCCGCTGTCGCCGGGAAGCGCGGCATTGCCGGTGTTGACTGGCGTCGGAGGCGGCAGCGGTGAGCGCTGCTGCGGGGCAGGCGCCGCGTCGGGCTGGCCCGCCGTCAGATGCTTGAAGGCCTTCCAGGCGATCAGGCCTAGCAGCGCCATGGTCATCGGCGACATGCCGCCGGAGGATTGCTCTGAGCTTGGCGTGCTCGGGCCGCGGGGGCCGTTCTGCATGCCGTTGAGGACATCGAGTAGACCCATGGTACTCTCCTTTGGCGTCTCGTTCGGCGAGCGCTCGCCGCTGACTGCCCCCCGGGGCGAAAACATATGGGGCTCTCATGACGGTTACAAGGCGGATGCGCCGCAACCAATGGGCAGGCGGCGCTGCCTCTGCTATCGAAGCGGGACGTTAAGGAGAACGAGGTGGTTGCGGATCGACCCATCGTGGTGGCCGGGGCGGGCGCCATCGGCTGTTTCGTCGGCGGCATGCTGGCAGCGGCCGGCCGCCGCGTCGCGCTCCTGGTGCGGCCGCGGGTGAAGACCGAGATCGAGCGGTTCGGCCTGCTTCTCACCGATTTCGACGGGGCCGAGAAGAAGCTCGGTGCCGGCCAGCTCGCGCTCTCGGAAGACCCTGCGATCTTCCACAGCGCCGGAGTTGTGCTTGTCACGGTGAAGAGCGCCGACACCGCCGATGTCGCGGACCAGATCGCGCAGCACGCGCCGCAGGATGCCGTGATCGTCTCGCTTCAGAACGGGATCGGCAATGTCGCGGTGCTGCGCGAGCGTCTCGGCGGCCGGCGCGTGCTGGCGGGCATGGTGCCGTTCAACGTGGTCGCGATGGGCGAGGGGCGCTTCCACCGCTCGAGCTCCGGTGACATCCATGTCGGAGAAGACGAGGCAAACACCGCCGGGGCGATTTCGGTGCCCGGCCTTAACGTGCGCGCGAGCGATGACATGACCGGCGTGCAATGGGGCAAGCTGATCATCAATCTGAACAACGCGCTCAGCGCGCTGTCCGACATGCCGCTCGCCGCGCAACTGGCGAGCCGCGACTGGCGAAGATTGTTTGCCGACCAGATGGCGGAGGGGCTGGCCGCGCTGCACGCCGCCGGCATCGCGCCGGTGTCGTCAACGCCGATCCCGATGAACTGGTCTCCGACATTGCTGCGGCTGCCCGACATGATCTTCAAAGCGATCCTCGGGCGGACCATGAAGATCGATCCCGAGGCGCGCTCCTCGATGTGGCAGGATCTGAAGCAGGGTCGCAAGACCGAGATCGACTATCTCCAGGGCGAGGTCATCGCGCTTGCCGAGCAGAACAATGTCGCCGTGCCGCTGATGCGCCGCATTGTTGCGCTGGTGAAGGAGGCGGAAGTTGCCGGCAACGGCCCGCCCGGGCTGTCGCCGCAGCAGATTCGCGGGACGGCCTGAGCGCAGGGAGGAACGCGATGAGGCGTTGTTTGATGATCGGGTTCGCGCTGACCGCGCTCTGCGGCGGATCGACGCTCGCCCTTGCGAGGCCGCCGACGGTCATGACCTCGCCCGGCTATGACAGGCGATTGCAGGAGAGCAGGTCGCAGTTGGGTGGTTCACCGGCGGCGACGGTGGATGCGCCAGTGACAAAGCCGAAGCGGACAAAGAAGAAGCACGCGAATTGAGGATGGGGCGGGAATCTCTATCCATTCGTCATTGCGAGCGCAGCGAAGCAATCCAGAATCCCTCCGCGGAAAGACTCTGGATTGCTTCGCTGCGCTCGCAATGACGGCTGTGGCTGGCTACCCCTTCTTCGCCGGCTTGCTCGGCGTCGGGCTGAACAGCTTCTTGAGGTCGTTCAAGCTTTCCGACAGCCGCGGCCATTCGCAGGAGAACGAGCCCTTGGTGCAGGCCGCGCCCTTCGGGCGCTGGCCGGCGGTCTGCTGCACCTTCGGCCGCTCGACCGGCACCGGCACGCGCTCGGCCTCGGTTCGCAGGGCGATCTGCTGAAGCTGCTGGACCTGTTGCTCCTGCTGCTCGCGCTGCTGGCGCGCGGTGGCCTGGGCCGCTTCATTGCTGCGGCGCTGATTGGCGAGGTAGGCGGTATAGGTTTCGTCGATCTTCCTCTGCTCCTCCGGAGTCGGGTTGGGGCCGGCGATGTCGAAGGTGCGGTCCTGGAGGAAGTCGTAATAGGTGTAGCCGCCACCCGGCTTGCGACGGCCGGCGAACTTGGCGTTGCAATCGGCGAGCGCGGCTGTCTTCTCGGCCTTGGTTGCGGCCTTCTCGGCGGCATCGGCGCATTCCTCGAAGTCGACGGGCGCGCGTTTCCACCATTGCGCCTGGGCATGCGACTGCGTCAGCAGAAAAAATCCTGCTGCGGCAACGAGAAGCGCCGCACGACGCGATGCAACGACAAGCGACATTTTACGAGGGCATTCCTTACACGACTCAACCCGAACCGAGTCGGGCCAGATTTTTGCCCCTTTATCGCCGGCTTGTCACCCATGGAACCCGGGAATTTCATGGCTGCGATGCTGACATTTTTTGCTTGACGTGGCGCGGGAGTCACAGCCGCGCGGCACGTGATGCGCTTAGACTTTTATCGATTTGAATCCGAGGGGGAATCTCCGTGATGAGAGCGCTGGCCCGACTTGCCGCACTCGCCCTGATGCTGACGTGCGGCCATGCCTTCGCAGCAGAGGATGCACCCAACCGCAAGCCGGTGAAGGCCATCGGCGATGCCAGGCTCTCGGTCGGCGGGCGGGGAATGCTGCCGCTTTACCTCTCGCGCGACTGGTCGATGCCGCTGCCGGCAGTCTCGCGCGCGGTCATCGTGCTGCATGGACGCCTACGAAATGCCGACGAATATTACATATCGGCCAACAACGCGCAGGCCGCAGCGGGCGACGACGGCAAGAGCGCGCTGATGATCGTTCCGCAATTCCTGGCGGAGATCGATATCGAGGCGCACAGGCTGCCCGCGGACACGCTGCGCTGGTCGCTCGAGGGCTGGGAGGGCGGCGATGCCGCGCTCGCGCCGAATCCGGTGTCGTCGTTCGAGGCGCTCGATGCGATCCTGGCAAAACTCTCGGACCGGCGCGTCTTTCCGAACCTGAAGCAGGTCGTGATCGCCGGGCATTCCGGCGGCGGGCAGGTGGTGCAGCGCTATGCGATCGCGGGCAAGGGCGAGGCGCCGCTGCTGCGCCAGCATATCGACATTCGCTACGTCGTCGCCAATCCCTCGTCCTATGCCTATTTCAGCGCTGAGCGGCCGCTGCCGAAGGTTGCCGCATCCTGTCCCGGCTACGACAATTGGAAATACGGTATGGGCGACCGTCCGCCCTATCTCGCGGACGCGACACCTGCGGCACTCGAGCAGCGCTATGTCGAGCGCGAGGTGATCTACCTGCTGGGCACGCTCGACACCAATCCAAAACAGTCCGCGCTCGATAAGAGCTGCATGGCGGAGGCGCAGGGGCCGACGCGCTACGCCCGCGGTCACGCCTATGCCGATGCGATGGCCAAGCGCGACCATGGCACGCCCAATCACCGGGTCTGGGATATCGCCGGCGTCGGCCATGACGGCGACAAGATGCTGACCTCGAAATGCGGGCTCGCGGCGCTGTTCGATAGTCCGGGCTGCGGCGCCGAGCGCTGATGTCTTGAAGGCGCAGCTGTCGCTGTTACACTTCGTCCCGCGAGTGCCTCACCCCGAGGTGCCGCCAAGAAGCCTGTTGCGCGACGAGCGCGCGGCGTGGATGAAGGAAGGGCGCGCCTTCCGGATTTTGCCGGCGAAGGCGCCGGCGCATGCTGAATAAGAAAATTCACGAAAGGACTCTTTGACATGACGATCACGATCGCCGCCAACAGCGTGCCGAAGCCGCCCGCCGAGATCATCGCGGGCTTTCGCGGTGCGCCGACCTCGGTCATCTCGGACAATCTCGCCCGGCTGCCCGGCGCGGTGGGGCTCAAGCCCTATCATCGCGGCGGCAAGCTGGTGGGGACGGCCTTCACCGTGCGCACCCGGCCCGGCGACAATCTCGCCATCCACCGCGCGCTGGATCTGGTCGGGCCCGGCGACGTCATCGTGGTCGATGGCGGCGGCGACGAGACGCGCGCGCTGGTCGGCGAGATCATGAAGAACATCGCGCAGTGGCGCAAAGCCGAAGGCTATGTGATCGACGGCGCGATCCGCGACGTCGCGGCCTTCGCGGCCGACGACTTCCCCTGCTACGCCCGCGCGGTGATCCATCGCGGTCCCTACAAGAACGGTCCCGGCGAGATCAATGTGCCTGTTACGATCGGCGGCACCGTGATCGCGCCCGGCGATATCGTCGTCGGCGACGAGGACGGCGTGGTGTCGTTTCCGGCCACTGGTGCCGCCGCGCTGCTCGAGGCCGTGCGTGCCCAGGTCGCGCGCGAGGAAGAGACCATGAAGGCGATCCGCGAGGGCCGCTACCAGGGCTCATACGGCAAAGCCTGACCAGCGAAGAACGAAGGGGAGAGCGGCGTGAGCCAGAAGGACGAATTCCACAATATCGACAATCCCGACGACGGGCTGTTCCGCGAGCTCGCCGCGGGGGTGACGACGCGCATCTTCTCCGGCGAGCAGGCAATGCTGTCGGTGGTGACGCTGGCTCCGCATGCGCAAGGTTCGCTGCATCATCATCCCGAGGAGCAATGGGGTGTGCTGCTCGACGGCTCCGCGATCCGGGTCCAGGGCGATGAGGAAATCCCGGTGAAGAAGGGCGACTTCTGGCGCACGCCCGGCAACGTGCCGCACACCATGCGCGCCGGCCCCGATGGCGCCCGTGTGCTGGACATTTTCAGTCCGCCTCGGCCAGAATACAGAAAACCGGGATCCGGTTTCGGCACGACCTGAGCGCTCAAAAGCAAAAAAGCAAAGCGCGAAAAACAAAAGGGAGGGGACCATGACGATCACACGACGGGCGCTGCTCGCCGCGCCCGCCATCCTCGCGATGGCACCGGCAAGCGCGCAAGCCTCGAAAATCACGCTGGTCGTGCCGTTCCCGCCGGGCGGCTCGACCGACGCGATGGCGCGGCTGCTTCAGAGCAACCTGCAGACAAAGCTCAACCGCATCGTCGTGGTCGAAAACAAGTCGGGCGCCGCCGGCGCGCTCGGCGCGGCGCAGGTCGCCAAGAGCCCGGCCGACGGCGCGACGTTCCTGGTGACGTTCGATTCCCACGCCGTGATCCCGTCCATCCTCGACAAGCCGCCGGTCGATGTTGAGCGCGAGCTGATGCCGGTGCTGCTGATCGGCACTGCGCCCTATGTGATCGCGGCCGGCGCCGGCCGTCCCTATAAGAGCTTTGCCGAGGTCGTCGCCGCCTGCAAGGCGACGCCCGGCGCGGTGAAATACGCCTCCGTCGGCATCGGCACGCTCGGCCATCTCGCCATGACCGTGCTCGGCAACAAGGCCGGCGTCGAGATCATGCATGTGCCCTATCGCGGCGGCGGCCCCGCGATGAACGACGTGCTCGGTGGGCATGTCGATCTGATCGCGGGATCGGCGGCGCTGGTCGCCGCCCAGCTCGGCACCAACATGCTGCGTCCGATCCTGCAGCTCGGCCGCGAGCGGCTGCAGGCGCTGCCGGACACGCCGACCGCGATCGAGGCCGGCTTTCCGGATTTCGAGACGCTGGCCTGGTGGGGCATTTTCGCGCCCGCGGGGACGCCGCCCGATATCGTCTCGGCCATGGCGACCGCGTCCAGGGAGATCCTGAGCGAGCCCGCCACTGCCACCCAGCTCAAGGAGACCCAGCACATGACGCTGCTGCTCCAGGACGGCCCCGCCTTCAAGACCTTCTTCGACAAGCAGGTCGCCTATTGGGGCAAGGTGGTGAAGGACAACAATATCAGGGCGTGAGACGCCTATTTCCGGGATTGTCATCCCGGGTCCAATGCGCTTGCGCGGGTTTGAGCGTCAGAGCATCTTGCCGACGATTTTCGTCATATCCGCTGCCGAAAACGCGCGCAGCGTTTCGGTGCGGACATTGCCGAGTGCGCTGAGACTAAGGCTGAGCGACATCGCGGCAGCCTCATCTGGAGCCTCGAGAACGGTCACAACGTCATATCGTCCCTGCGTCCAGACGATCTCTTTCACGGTCACTCCGAACGTTTTGGCCATCTCCTTGAAGGCTTCGGCCCGCTTCGGCGAGTCCTTGACGTTGCGGACTCCCTGATCAGTGAAGTTTCCCAGCACGACATAGGTTACCATGGTCGTCCTCCCTGGTCAGAACTTGAGGAAACCGCGCCGAGATTGCCACGTCGGCTGAGACAGCGCTACTTGCGCGTTGGAACGTCAGCAGATGCGACTTATTCGGTCAGGACAACGGCCGTGCGAAACTGAGCTCATGGCCGTCGGGGTCGGTGAGATGGAAGTAGCGCTCACCCCATTCGGCATCGCGCGGCGTGGTCGATGGCTGCCATCCGGCGGCGCGCGCCTGCGCGTAGGTCTCGTCGACATCGGCCACGTAGAAGATGACGCGGCCCCACCAGGACCAGCGCTTGTCGTCCGGCTGCGCAGTCAGGTTGAGATAGCCGCTGCCGGCGCGAAAGCTCGTGAATGCGGCGGCTTCGCCGCCATACAAGAGCTCGAACCCGAGCGAGCGGTAGAAATGCACGGCGAGCCCCATGTCATGCGTGCCGAGCGTGATGGCGCTGATGCTTTCGATCATGTGAGCTGCTCCGCCGAGAGGGGCCTGGAAGCGATTGTATAGCCGCCCCGTTCAGGTTGACGATGGTCTGGCCCGCCTGGCGGCTGGCGAACCGCATTCTGCTCTGCTATGACGGGATCGAACCCGCAACCTGCGGGTTCCGCGGTCCCGTAGCTCAGCCGGATAGAGCGACGGTTTCCTAAACCGTAGGTCGGAAGTTCGAGTCTTCCCGGGATCGCCATTTCCGAGCATTTGCGCGACGCCGCGAGCGTGCAGTGCCGGTATCCCTCCAGGCGCTTTTCTATCGTCACGTGTGCCGGCAACCGGCTAGAATATGGCGGGGTGCAGAGGGGCGTTGCATGGCGGATCTATGGTTCTACGCGGATGGCGGGCAGCGGCGCGGCCCAATGCCGATTTCGGAACTCGTTACGCTCCTCTTGCGTATCGCCGATCCCCGGCGTGTGCTGGTCCGGCGGCACGGCGTCGAGAATTGGACGCCGGCTGGGGAGGTGCACGAGATCGCACAGCAGCTTCTTCAATCGCCGCCGCCAGACCCGGCATCCCCGCCGGTTGAGGTCATTCGAGAGCCTGCCATTCCCGCAGAAGACGCTGCCGCGTTCAAGAACGTCCAGCCCGAACCGACCGGCATCAGCGGCTGGCTCGGGCTTTTGGCCTTCGGCCAGGTGATCGGTACCATGCGCCTGGTCGTCAGTATCGCGCAGTATGTGCAGTCGATCAGCGACGACGTCTGGGCGGTATTCTCAATAGAAATTTGGGGTGAAATAGCGCTGAACGGCGCGCTGATCTGCCTTGCAATCTGGACGACGGTGCTCCTGTTCATACAGTCACGCAGATTTCCAGCTTTCTTCATCGCGCAAATGATCTGTGCGCTGCTGATACCGGTGATCGATCGCGTGTGGATCGCGTCGATCTTTTCCGTTGCCCTCAATCGTCCGTTCACCGATTTCCTCGCGGTAGGTCCAGCAGAGGTTGGCCGAATGATTGTCGGCGTCATTAGCGCTGCGGTTTGGATACCGTACGTGCTGCGCTCCCGTAGGGTCGCCAATACGTTCACGGAGTAGGCCGTCATACATTCCGTCGGCCCGCAAGCCGGACAGGATGCCCGCTGATTTGCGCGGCTGGTGCGAAAATTGCTAACAGAAGCGGCCGGGCTGGAAGGGGCGCTTTCCAGCCCGGCCCATGCCTGTCCTTTGCTACATCCGGAGACCAGAATGCCTTTTGACTTGATCCTGCGCGGCGGAAGGGTCGTTGACCCCTCTCAGAAGCTCGATGCCGTGACGGATGTCGCATTTTCGGGCGGCAAGGTCGCCGCGATCGGCACTGGGCTCAAGGCGGATCCGGGCACGGATGTGCGCGACGTTTCGAAATACATCGTGACGCCGGGGCTGATCGATCTCCACACCCATGTCTATTGGGGCGGTACCTCGCTCGGCATCGATGCCGAGGAATTCTGCCGTCTCTCCGGCGTCACCACGGCGGTGGACACCGGCAGCGCCGGGCCCGGCAATTTTGCCGGCTTCCGCAAGCATGTGATCGAGCCGAGCCAGGTCCGCATCCTCGCTTACCTGCATGTCTCGCATGCCGGCATTTTCGGCTTCTCGCACCGGATCATGGTCGGCGAGAGCGAGGAGCTGCGGCTGATGAATCCGATCGAGGCGGCCAAGGTGGCCGATGCCAACCGCGACCTGATCGTCGGCATCAAGGTGCGCGTGGGCCTGCATTCTTCGGGCACTTCCGGGCTGGTGCCGCTCGACATCGCGCTCGAGGTCGCCAACGAGGTCGGCATGCCCCTGATGGCGCATATCGACCATCCGCCGCCGAGCTATGAGGAGGTGCTGGCCCGCCTGCGCCCCGGCGACGTGCTGACCCATGCGTTCCGTCCCTTCCCCAATACGCCGGCGACCGCGCAGGGCACGGTGAAGAAGGTGGTGCTGGAGGCGCGCGAGCGCGGCGTGCTGTTCGACATCGGCCACGGCAAGGGCTCGTTCGCGTTCAAGACCGCGCGCGCGATGCTCGCCAACGGCTTCTATCCCGACACCATCTCCTCCGACATCCACCAGCTCTGCATCGACGGCCCCGCCTTCGACCAGGTGACGACCATGTCGAAATTCCTCTGCATGGGCATGGAGCTGTCCGACGTGGTCGCGGCCTCGACGGTGAACGCGGCGATGGCGCTGCGCCGCCCCGAGCTCGGCAGCCTCAAGCCCGGCAGCGTCGGCGACGCCACGCTGATTTCGGTGAAGCAGGGCCAGTTCGATTATGAGGACGTTGTCGGCGAGCACCTGATCGGCGATCGCAAGATCGTCTCGGAGGGCGTCGTCATCGGCGGCCGCTGGTGGCATCCGAACTGACGCCGCACTAGTCCTGCTCGCGATAGAACTGCAGGAGCCGCGCGCCCGCTGGCGAGAGCCAGTCGGGCGCCCCAGTGATGTAGCCTTCGACACGGCTGCTGGTCCCGACCAGATAGGTGATGGGCATGCCGACGAGCGAGAACATCGCGGCCGATGCTTCGGCCGCCGCGCCGTAGGCATCGACATAGCAGGCAAGGTTCTGCACGGCGAGGCCGCTGAGAAACGAGCGGATTTTGCGCAGGTCTTTCGTATCCGTGCAGATCGCGACGATGTCGAGCCGCTCGGGCCGCGATCCCGCAAGGCTCGCGAGCATCGGCAAGTCGAGCTTGCAGGCCGCGCACCAGGTCGCCCAGAAGTTCACCAATGTGATGCGGCCCGGCTTTGCCGTCACGACCGCATCGCGGCCGTGCAGGTCCTGAAGCCTGAGCTGCGGCATCGATGCGCGCGGCCGCACCAGTGTGAACTGGCTGCGGCCCGCTTCGAACACCGGCGGCCAGCTGTCCTGCGCGCCGCTTGCGCGTGGGACGGCGAGAGAGGCTGCCGCAGCCAGCAGGATCGATCGCCGCGACAACGCCGTGCCGCTCGCACGAGGCTTCTTACGCATGGATATAGGCAAAACCCTTCAGTTGCAGATCGACGACGCGCCCGATCCCGAACGGCACGAGGCTCGCGCCCGGGATCAGCGGGATGGAGATCTGCTCCTTGGCTTCCGCGATCGCCTTTGACGAAGCGCACATGCTGTAGCTGAGATTGGGCACCGACTGCCGCAGCGTCGCGAGCGGTTCGACCAGCGGCGTCTTGTCGGCGCGAAAGACGTCGATGCCCTTGCCGTTGGCCACGACCTCGATCAGCAGCCGCGCGCCCCTGTCCGCAAAATGCTTGGAGAGGTTGGCCGAGTAGCTGATCGCGTGCCCCATGACATAGGGCTCGTTGTTGTCGATCAGAATGACGACGCCCTCAGTGAGGCGATCTTCCTTGGCGGCGGTGGGGCCGCCGGCCGTGAGGATCGCGGTGCCGGCGAGCAGGCCCCTGCGGGACCATCCGTTGGCGGAGATCATGGCGACGGCGCTCCTGCCGGTCAGAACTGCCGCGGCGCGATCGGGGCCTTGTTGTTGCGTCCCCACAGCACGAACAGGGCGAGTGCGAGCAGGACGACATTGAGCGGCGCCACCGCGGCCTCGCCGCGCGAGAGGTGGAAGAGAAGCGCAATCACCTGCAGCACCGAGCAGCCAAGCGCAGCGAGCACCGTCAGCCGCGGCAGGATCCGCGTCAGCGCCGGCAGCAGGATGCCGATGCCGCCGGCGAGATCGACCAGTGCGATGGATTGGACGAACGTCTCGGAATACTGGCCCGCCCACGGCATCATCGCGGCCAGTTGGGGAATCGGCGTCGTCAGCTTCACGAACCCCGCCGCGATGAAGACGAAGGCGAGGACGACCTGCGCAGCCCAGAGGCCGATGCGAAGGGCGCGGCCGGGGGCGACGGTCTCAAGAGTGGTGGTGGACATGCTGGTTCTCCGGAATGTGAGGGTCGCCACCATTTGATGGTTTCTCCATTTTTGATCATTATATGTTCCGGGATAGGTTCATTTCCTGGATGTTGATAATCTGATGGATACGCTGGTCAGCATGAGGGTGTTTTGCCTGGTCGCGGAGCTGAAGAGCTTTGCCACCGCGGCGCAGCGCCTGCGCATCTCCCCCGCCATGGCGAGCAAGCATGTGATGCAGCTCGAGAAGCGGCTGGGCACGCGGCTGCTCAACCGGACCAGCCGTCGCGTCAGCCTGAGCGAGAGCGGCGCGCTCTATTTCGAGCAGGCGCGGCAGATGCTGGACTCACTCGACGAGGTCGAAGCCGCCGTCAGCAACGCGACCGTCGTTCCGCGCGGCACGCTGCGGCTGACCGCGCCGGTGTGGATGGCGAATGCGATCTTCGCGGGCGTGCTGGCGGACTATCAGGCCCGCTATCCCGAGGTGCGCCTCGACGTCGATCTCAGCGGGCGCCTCGTCAATCTGGTCGAGGAGGGTTTTGATCTCGCCCTGCGCGCAACGACCGCGCCGGAGGAGGCGCTGATCGCGCGCCCCATCACCAGCGTCCCGTTCCACCTGGTGGCCACACCCGCCTTCCTCAAACGCGCGGGCCGCCCGAAGGCTTTTGCCGATCTCTCCGGCCAGCCCCTGTTGCACTACGCGCTTTATCCGGGCGAGAGCTTCTCGCTGAACACGAACGGCACGGTCGAGACCGTCAAGCTCAACCCGGTCTTGCGCAGCGGCAACGAGACGCTGCTGCACTTGGCCGCGCTGGAAGGCATGGGCTTCGCCTTCCTGCCGAAATGGCTGGTCACCGACGACATCGCCGCCGGACGTCTCCTCCACATCCTGCCCGACGTGGTCATCTTCGAGGGCCGCCTGCTCGCGGTCTATCCGAGCCGCAAATATCTCTCCGCGAAGGTGCGGACCTTCATCGACTTCGTCGCCGCCGACAAGCGGATGAGGTAGCGCCTTACGGCACCGCGAGATCAGCGGCGTAGGAGCTTTCAGTCGCGTCCGGCCTCCATGATCGCCTTGGCGAGGCGTGCCGGATCGGAGAAGCACAGCTCGTGGCTTCCCGGCACCTGCACCAGGCGAAACAGGCCGAGCTTCTCCGAGAGACGCGGATGCCAGCCATAGCTGTGCGGCAGCGCGGTGTCCTCGGTGCAGTTGATGTAGGATTTCGCCAGCGGCATCTCGGCCGGATTGCTCTTCAGCGCAATCTTGTCGCTGAAGGTCGCGAGCGGATGCGGATTGAGAACGTCATAGGCCTTCTGCGCCAGCTCGATATCGGCATCGTTGATGAAGGCTTCGCGCCAGACCGGGAATGGCAGCACCACGGAGCCGTCGCCGCGTTCGGCCGCGATCGCGTCGAACAGCCCGACATAGTGCGGCGGCACCATGTCGTTGAGGCACTCGCCGTTGTTGGGCACGAAGGCGTTCCAGTAGACGAGGCGGCGGATACGCTCGGGCGCGAGGTCGGCGACACCGGTGATGACCATGCCGCCATAGGAATGGCCGAGCAGGATGACGTCCGTGAGATTGTTCTCGGCGAGGTAGTCGGCGATCGACTCGATCGCTTCCTTCAGCCCGGTCGTCTTGGCGTCCCCCGGGCGATTGCCCTTGATCGTCGGCGTGTGGACCTGATGGCCATGGGCGCGGATCGGGGCTGCCACGGGCTCGAACTCTGCACCGGTGTGCCAGGCGCCGTGAACGAGAACGTAGGTCGACATGTTGTGGCTCCTCCCGCGGGTGTGGTTAGATCGGCGCAGCGTCGCCGCGCGGCAAATGTGGACCGGCGACGGATTTGTTGCTTGGCTGGAAGTGAACCGGATTGGTCTCGGAGTGAACCGATGCAGCAGATCCCCGTTCCGTCACGCCAATCGGCCTGGAATACCGCGGGCGTGCGGCCGAACGAGCAATTCGCCTATTACCGAGAGGCGATCTGCCAGGCGTTCATGAACCTGACGCCGGAGCCCGCGGCCGCGGCCGGCTTTCCCGCCAGCGTCGAGCACGTTCGGCTCGGCGATGCCGCGATCAACCGCGTCAGCTTTCCAGAGCATGTGGTCCGCCGCTCCGCCGCCGACATCGCGGCGTCCGACCGCAGCTGCTTCTACCTCAACCTGAAGCTGGCCGGGCGCTGCCGCATCCAGCAGGACGGCCATGAGGTCAGCCTCTCGCCCGGGCAGGTCGGAATCTTCGACAGCGACCGGCAATTCGCCCTCCTGCACGATCGCGGTCCGCAATTGCAGGTCGCCTCGTTCTGGGTGCCGGCAGGCGCGCTGCGCGAGCGGTTGCCGGCGTCGTTCGACATCACCGCTTGCCGCGTCTCAGACGATCCCTTCGTCGGCCACCTCATCGTGGAGACGGCGCGTGCGCTGAGCGACGGCGCGCTGCGCATGACCGAGGAGGAGGGCGTGCGGCTGTTTCGGGCGCTGATCGAGCTGGTTGCCGTCAGCCTGTCGCGGCGCAGCCGGGCAGGTGCCGCGGAATCGGAGAGCCTCGCTGAGACGACCACGCTGGCGTTGAAACGCGCCATTCACCGGCGGCTCCGCGAGCCCGGCCTTGCGGTTGCCGATGTCGCGGGTGCCGTGGGCATCAGCGAGCGCTACGTCCATAAACTGCTGGCCAGATCTGGCTCCAGCTTCACCGAATACGTCATCGAGCGTCGGCTCGACGGTGCGGCCAGGAATCTCAGGGATCCCGCAATGGCAGATCGGGCGATCGGCGCCATCGCGTTCGACTGGGGTTTTTCGGACCTCTCCCACTTCACGCGGCGCTTCAAGCAGCGTTTTGGTTGCCGGCCGCGGGACTGGCGTACGCGGTGAAACGGGCATGTCGTCCCGGCCCCCGTGCGCAATTGCGCACTAGGCCGGGACGACAGCTAATCTTATGGAGGCCGTGTTGCCTCAAGCGTCTTTTGCCGGAAGCAAGAGCGCAGCTACAACGACCTTGCGATCAGCAACTTCATGATCTCGTTGGTGCCGCCATAGATCTTCTGGATGCGGGAATCGATGAAGATGCGCGAGATCGGGTATTCCTGCATGTAGCCGTAGCCGCCGAACAGCTGGAGGCACTCGTCGGCGGTCTGGACCTGCTTGTCCGAGCACCAGTATTTCGCCATCGACGCCGTCACGGTGTCGAGGTCCTTTGCGACCAGGCGCTCGATGCACCAGTCGACGAAGACGCGGGCGATCATCGCCTCGGTCTTGCGCTCGGCGAGGGTGAAGGCGGTGTTCTGGAAATCCATCAGCGGCTTGCCGAACGCTTTCCGCTCCTTGGTGTAATCGACGGTGAGCTTGACCGCGCGCTCCATCGCGGCGACGGCGCCGACCGCGAGCGCAAGGCGCTCCTGCGGCAATTGCTGCATCAGCTGGACAAAGCCCTGGCCTTCCTCCTTGCCGAGCAGGTTTTCCGGCGGCACCGTGACGTTGTCGAAGAACAGTTCCGACGTGTCGGAGGCGTGCAGCCCGATCTTGTCGAGGTTGCGCCCGCGCTTGTAGCCGTCCGCGCCCTCGGTCTCGACCGCGATCAGCGAGATGCCCTTGGCGCCGGCCTCGCCGGTGCGCGCGACCACGATGACGAGATCGGCGGCCTGGCCGTTGGTGATGAACGTCTTCTGGCCGTTGATGACGTAGGAATTGCCCTGCTTCTTCGCGGTGGTCTTGACGGCCTGGAGGTCCGAGCCGGTGCCGGGCTCGGTCATGGCGATGGCGCCGACCATCTCTCCGCTCGCCATCTTCGGCAGCCAGCGCTTCTTCTGCTCCTCCGAGCCGTAATTGAGGATGTAGTGGGCGACGATGGCGCTGTGCACGGAGACGCCTGTCGTCAACTCCGGCACGGTGCTTTCGAGATCGTCGAGCACCGCGGCGTCATAGGCGAAGGTGGCACCCAGGCCGCCATATTCCTCCGGCACGCTCGCCAGCAGCGCGCCCATCTCGCCGAGGCCGCGCCAGGCGAAGCGGTCGACCATCTTCTGCTCGCGCCATTTTTCCGCATGCGGGGCCAGGTCCTTGGCGAGATATTTCCGGAACTGGTCGCGGAAGACGTCGAGCTCTTCGGTCATCCAGGAGGAGCGGTAGGACATGGTTACCTCAGTTGATGCGCAGTTCCGGCTTGGTAAGCCAGGCCGCGGCGGCAATTATTGTGTTTTCAGGCTGCGCCGGTGACG
This sequence comes from Bradyrhizobium huanghuaihaiense, assembly GCF_025200885.1. Taxonomy (NCBI): domain Bacteria; kingdom Pseudomonadati; phylum Pseudomonadota; class Alphaproteobacteria; order Hyphomicrobiales; family Nitrobacteraceae; genus Bradyrhizobium; species Bradyrhizobium huanghuaihaiense. The sequence goes on from NZ_CP104172.1 coordinate 695,619, forward strand.
CTACCAAGGCGGCCGTAACAGCGTCTGTCGGGATGTCTGATTGTGGCGACCAAAACTCAAGAGCTCAAGCTCGACATCGAACGCACCGGCACGGTCTCGGCGATCCTGACGCTGCCGGACCGCGCGCGCGCCTGCTACGTGCTGGCGCACGGCGCGGGTGCGGACATGCGGCATTCGTTCATGGAAAAGACCGCAGAAGGACTCGCGGAGCGCGGTATCGCGACGTTCCGCTTCAATTTTCTCTACATGGAAAAGAAACACGGGCGCCCGGACCAGCCGGCGGTGGCGCACGCAGCCATCCGCGCCGCGGTCGCGGAGGCAGCACGGCTCTGCCCCGGTCTCAAGCTCGTTGCCGGCGGTAAATCGTTCGGCGGTCGCATGACCTCGCAGGCGCAGTCGAAGGCGCCACTGCCAGGTGTGAAGGGGCTCGCCTTCCTCGGTTTTCCCCTGCACGCCGCCAAGAAGCCGTCGTCCGAGCGCGCCGAGCACCTCTCCGGCATCGCGATCCCCATGCTGTTCCTGCAAGGCACCCGCGATGAGCTTGCCGATCTGAGCTATCTCAAGCCTGTCGTCGAGAAGCTCGGCCCGAAGGCGACACTGCATCAGGTCGAAGGCGGCGATCACTCCTTCGCGGTGCTGAAGAAATCCGGCCGCAGCAATGACGAGGCGCTCACGGAGGTGCTGGACGTGCTCGAAGCCTGGATCGACGGGCTCGCCTGAGGCTCAGGCCGAATAGAGCCCCTTGTCGCGCGCCTTCTGGATCGCCAGCGCGGCGATGAGATCGAGCGTCGGCGTCGACAGGCCGGCGGTGCGCGCGAAGGCGGCCGGCGCCTTCACCAGCACGTCGATCTCCATGGCGCGGCCGAGCTCGTAATCTTGCAGCAGCGACGGCTTGTGATTGGGGGCGGGGCCGCTGCGTGTGACGCGCTTGACCTCGGGGATGAAGTGCTGCGCGATGTCGTTGGCCTCGTTCAGCATGCGCGGGATGACCTCGGCGAAAGCGGGGTCGTCGCGCACGCCGCGCGCGGTCTGACCGGTGAGCAGGCACAGCACCGACAGCGACATGTTGGTCAGCAGCTTTGACCAGATCGCCTCGCGGATTTCGGCCACCGGCGGCGATTCCAGCCGGGCATCGTTGAAGACGTTGCGAAGTTTCGTGATCCGCTCGCAATTGCGGTCGTCGCATTCCCCAATCAGCAGGCGGTTGCGGTCCGGGGTGAGGTTCTGCACCACGCCGGGCGCAGTCACCTCGTTGGAGGAGAAGATGACGCCGCCGATGATCCGCTCCTTCGGGATGCAGGCGCGCAGGCGGCCGCCGGGGTCCAGGAAGGAAATGTCCGGCGGTGTCGGATGCCGCGGCGGCAGGCCAATACCGTACCACCAGGGAATGCCGTTCTGCGCGAACACGATCGCGGTGTCGTCCTGGAGCAGCGGCTTGATGCTGGAGACCAGTCCGGTCAGTGCGGTCGCTTTCAGCGTGGAGATCACGACGTCCTGCGGGCCGAGCTGGGCCGGATCCCCTGATGCGTTCACCTTGGCGGAAACCTCGGAATCGCCGACCCGCAGCTTGAGGCCGTTCGCGCGCACCGCCTCGAGATGCGCGCCGCGCATCACGCAAGAGACCTCATGGCCGGCGCGCGCCAGCCGTACCGCAATGTGGCTGCCGACGGCGCCCGCGCCGAAAATGCAGATGCGCATGTTGATCCTGTCCCTGATCCCTTGGTGCCATCAGGCGGCAGCATGACACAAGCCGCCATGCGATGGACGCGGCTGCCCTACGCCGGAAAGATATGGATCAAGGCGCGCGGCCTCGGCCATAGTGCGCGGCAAACAACCGGAGGGAACGCCGATGACTGCCAGCCCCGTCCTGTGGAGCCTTGATGAGCGTGGGGTTGCGACCGTCACGTTGAATCGGCCGGAGGTCAACAACGCCTATGACGGCGCGCTGATATCAGGCGTGCTGGCGGCCATGGACGAGCTGGCTAAGAAACCGGCCTTGCGCGTCGTCGTGCTCAAGGGCAACGGCAAGCATTTCCAGGCCGGCGCCGACCTCAAATGGATCAATGGCGTGCGGCCGCAATCGGCCGAGGCCAACGAGGCGGCCTCGCGCGCGACCTTCGAAGCCGTGCAGCGGCTCAATACGCTGCCGATCCCGACGGTCGCGCTGGTGCAGGGCGGCTGCTTCGGCGGCGGCACCGGCGTGATCGCAGCCTGCGATGTCGTGATCGCCGCCGACAACGCCCTGTTCTCCATCACCGAGGTGCGCTGGGGCCTGACCGCCGCGATCATCATCCCGCAGCTCTGCGACGCCATTAGTGTACGGCAAGTCCGCCGCTACGCGCTCACCGGCGAGCGCTTCGGCGCCGAGGACGCCCGCCGCATCGGCCTCGTCCACGACGTGGTGCCGCTCGCCGATCTCGAGGCCGCAGGCAGCAAGGTGGTCGAGCAACTGCTCGCCAACGGCCCCGAGGCGATGGCCGAGACCAAGCGCCTCGCGCTGGAAAGCTCGTTCGGCGGCATGGCGGTGGACGATGCCGCCTACAAGCGGCTCGTGCAGCTGCATTCGCTCAAGCGCCAGAGCGCGGAAGCCGCGGAGGGCCTGGCCTCGTTCGCGGAGAAGCGGGCGGCGAGGTGGGGTGGCGGGAAGGCTTGAGCGTCAGCAGCCGCGGCAGATGTTGTTGATGCTGCGGTAGACGGCGTCGTCGTCCTGCCGCATCTGGCGCAGCGTTTCGAGCGTTTTGCTCTCACCAGCCGGCGCGGCGGGCTTGCGCTTGGCCGCGAGCTCTTCTTCCTGCCGCTTGTAGCAGGCTTCGCGATCGGGCTTGGCCTGGATGAAGCGGCAGTTCTGCTCCAGGGCCGAGGCGGCGGTGGTTGAGATCGCGAGAGCGGTCAGGGCGGCGAATGCGTATTTCACGAATGTCGAATCCATGGCGGCCCTTCTCTCAGGTCTGTCACGCGAGAGCAACTGCGATGTTGTGACGGGTGCGCGGCGCGGCGCGCTCCCGTAGCCCGGATGAGCGAAGCGACATCCGGGAATGTCGCGAAAAGTCCCGGATATCGCTTCGCTCATGCGGGCTACGGCCACCTTGACACGGCCTACAGCGACGGTGCGAGTGACGTCTTGAGCAAAGTCAGCAGCGCCTGCACCGCGGCTGCATTGCGCCGCCGCTCGGGAATTGCGGCCTTGACCCACAATTCCGGAATCGGAAAGTCACGCAGCACCGGCTTGAGCGTACCCTCGCGCAAGGCATCCGCGACGAGGTAATGCGACATCAGCGCGATGCCGTTGCCGGCGATCGCGCTGCGCGCCAGCACGTGGCCTTCGTTGGAAGAGAGCAGCGGGCTGACCTGGATGCTGATGCGGCCGCGCGGTCCGTCGAAGACCCATTCCGGTCCCGTCGGCAGGAAGCTGAGACAGCGATGCTCGACGAGGTCGCGCGGATGCTTCGGCATGCCGTGCTTCTTCAGGTACGCAGGCGAGGCGCAGAGCAGCCGCTTCAGCAGACACAATGGCTCGTCGACCACGCCGCCGAACGAATGCGGGAAGGCGCCGATGGCGATGTCGAAGCCTTCGGTGACGGGATCGACCGGGCGATCGATCAGCACGATCTCGAGTTTCAATCGCGGGTTCTGGGTCTGGAACGCGCTGAAGGCGTCGGCGAGACGCGCCACCGTCAGCGAGGTCGGCGCCTTGATGCGGAGATGATCGACGAGATCATGGCCCTTCTCGCCCATGCGCGAGAGCAGGTCGGTGGCGTCAGTAACGACGCCGCGCGCGCGATGCACGTAGCGCTGGCCGGCTTCGGTGAGCCGTAACTGCCGCGTCGAGCGGTGAAACAGCGGCGTGCCGATCCGCGCCTCCAGTTGCGTGACGCGCTTGGCGACCACCGAGGTCGAGACATTGAGCTTGCGTGCCGCGGCAGAGAAGCCGGCGGCATCCGCGGTGGCGAGGAAGGCCTGGAGGTTCACGAGGATGTCCATTTTCACCTTTCTCGATTCGCGAAAGCTGATCGCCTATTTTGATGGATTGTAGCCCGACCCGCGTTAATTCATAGTCGCCCGCAAGCAAGGAATTTTGGGAAGGGACGTGCCATGCGGGCCACGACGATCGAAGAACCAGCGCGCAAAGTGCCGCTCTACGGCGAATATGAAGTCGTGGTGCTCGGCGGCGGGCCGGCCGGCATCGTGGCGGCAGCGTCAGCCGCGCGCGCAGGGCGCAAGACGCTGCTGATCGAGCGTTACGGTTTTCTCGGCGGCATGGGAACTGCTGCCGGCGTCACCAACTTCTGCGGCCTGCATGGCAATGTCTACGGCAAGGCGCACCGGCTGGTGCAGGGCATGGCGTCCGAGCTGCTGGCGCGCATCGATCTGCTCAATGGCCTCAACACGCCGCATCTGATCCTGGGCAAGGTGTTTGCCCAGGCCTACGACACCGCGGCCTACAAGATCGCGGCCGATCAGCTGCTCGCAAGCCACAAGGTGCACATCCTCTTCCATGCCCTCGGCGCCGGCGTGGTGATGGGCGATGACCGCCGCATCGACGCGCTGCTGGTCGAAACCAAGGCCGGCAGGCAGGCGGTGCGTGCTGAGATCTTCATCGATTGCTCCGGCGACGGCGATCTTGCGGTCTGGGCTGGCGCGCCGTTCGAGATCGGCGACGAGCACGGTCATCCGCTCTATCCATCGATGATGCTCCGTCTCAACGGCATCGATCCCGAGAAGGCGGGCGAGGCCTGGCGCACCATTCCGCAATTGATGGAAAAGGCCCTTGCCGCCGGCACCCACACATTTCCGCGCAAGAGCGCGATCGTACGGCCGCAAAAGTCCGGCATCGAATGGCGGGTCAACTTTACGCAAGTGGCGCGCGAGGACGGCCACGCCATCAACGGCGTCGAGCCCGACGATCTCACCCGCGGCGAGATCGAGGGCCGCAAGCAGGCGCTTGCCGCGTACGAGTTTCTGCGTAGCACCGTGCCCGGCTTCGAAAAGTCCTACATCGTCGACCTGCCGCCGCAGCTCGGCATCCGCGAGACCCGCCGCATCAACGGCGGTTATCAGCTCAGCGGCGAGGACGTGCTCGGCTGCGCCTCGTTCGAGGACTCGATCGGGGTCAATGGCTGGCCGATCGAGGCCCATGTTCCCGGCGATGTCGTCTTCACCTTCCCGCCGATCCCGGAATCGCGGGGCTACAACGAGCTGCCCTACCGGATGCTGGTGCCCGAGGGCGTCGACAATCTGCTGGTTGCCGGCCGTTGCGCCTCGATGACCCATGAGGGCCAGTCGGCGGCGCGGGTCTCCGGTGCCTGTTTCGTGATGGGCGAGGCGGCAGGTTCCGCCGCCGCCTTGGCGCTCTCCGGAAACCGGATTCCACGCGAAATCCCCATTGAAAAATTGCAGGAAACGTTGAAACAACAGGGCGCCTTCATCGGGCGGGATCAGCCCGTGCCGGAAGGTCTGTGACGGGCTGCCAAAGAAGACGACGGAGGAAACGGGATGATCGGAATTGCAAGGCTCGCAGCTGCCGGCCTGATGGCGATCATGGCGATGGGCACGGCGCGGGCCGAGGACGCGCTGAAGGCCAAGGTCGGCGTGCTCCGCCTGTCGTCATCCGCGCCCGTCTTCATCGCGCAGGACAAGGGCTATTTCCGCGAGGCTGGTCTCGACGTCGAGCTGAAGTTCTTCGATGCGGCGCAGCCGATCGCGGTCGCGACCACCTCGGGCGACGTCGATTTCGGCGTCACCGCCTTCACCGCGGGCCTCTACAATCTCGCCGGCAAGGGTACGCTGAAGGTGATCGGCGGCATGAGCCGCGAGAAAGCAGGCTATCCCCTGATCGGCTATTTCGCCAGCAACAACGCCTATGCGGCCGGCCTGAAGACGCCGAAGGATCTCGCCGGCAAGCGCGTGGCGATGACGCAGGTCGGATCGAGCTTTCACTATTCGCTCGGCCTGCTCGCCGACAAATACGGCTTCAAGCTTGCGGACGTGAAGATCGTGCCGCTGCAATCGCTGTCGAACGCGGCCGCGGCGCTGAAGGGCGAGACCGTCGATGCGGCGTTACTGCCCATCTCCACCGCGCGAAAACTGATGGACGAGGGCGGGGCGAAGTTTCTGGGCTGGGTCGGCGACGAGACGCCGTGGCAGCTGGGTGCGGTGTTCGCCTCGCCGAAAACGCTGACCAACAAGGCGCTGGTGACGAAATTCCTCGGCGTGCTCGCGAAAGCCGACCGCGAATACCACGACGTCATCCTCGCCGCGATGAAAGACGGCGTCGCCCCGATCAACGAGCAGACAAAGCCGCTGCTGGAGATCATCGCAAAATACACCAACCTGCCGGTCGAGCAGGTCGTCGGCAATTGCGCCTATATCGATCCCGACGGCAAGCTCGACGTCAAGAACGTCGACAACCAGATCAAATGGCTGCAGGAGCAGGGTTTTGCCGACAAGGGATTTGACGCCGATGCGATCATCGCCAAGGATTATGTGAAGGCGGATTGATCGATGTTCCGAGCCACCCTCTCTCCCCGTCATCCTGAGGCGCGAGCGAAGCGAGCCTCGAAGGATGCACGGCCCGGATGTAGCGGGGCCGTCGCCCTTCGAGGCCTCCGCTTCGCTCCGGCACCTCAGGGTGACGGATCACGGTATAGGTCGTGACATGGACCTGATCGCCAGCCACATCACCCATCGCTTCGGCGATCTCGCCGTGCTCGACGACGTTTCCTTCACCGTCGGTGCCGGCGAGGTGGTCGCGATCGTGGGGCCCTCCGGCTGCGGCAAGAGCACGCTGCTGTCGATCCTCGGCGGCCTCTTGCAGCCGACCTCGGGGGCGCCCGAGCTGCGCGGGGCGCCGCCGGCGGACAGTCTCAATCCGCTGACCTTCGTGTTCCAGGATTTTGCGCTGCTGCCCTGGGCGACGGTCGAGGAGAATGTCGAATTCCCGCTGCTGCACACCCAGCTCTCGGCCGCTGGGCGACGCGCGCTGGTCGAGGACGCCCTGCGCCGCACGGGCCTGACCGATTTTCGCCAGACCTATCCAAAGCAGCTGTCCGGCGGCATGCGCCAGCGCGTCGGCATCTCGCGTGCGCTGGCGGTGAGACCTGCGATCCTGCTGATGGACGAGCCGCTCTCGGCGCTGGACTCGCAGACGCGCGAGCTCCTGATGGAGGATTTCGTCCGCCTGCTCGCCGATGGCGGCATGGGCGCGGTCTACGTCACCCACAATCTCGAAGAGGCCGCGCGGCTCGCCGACCGCATCGTGGTGCTGTCGCGGCGGCCCGGCCGCATTCGCGAGGTCGTCACCGTGCCGCTGACGCGCGCGGCGCGCGGCGAAGCAGCGGCGCGGGAAAAGCTGCTCGCGCTGCAGAACCAGATCTGGTCGCTGATCCGCAACGAGGCGATCGATGCCGAGCGCGAGGTTCAGCATGCTTGACCGCGCAGCGAGCGATGTGGCCCCGAAGGACGGAGCAACGCGCCGCGTCCGCTTCCGCGGCGCAGGCTTCGTGCCCGCCTCGAGCCGCTTCGGCGGCTGGATCGCGCTCGCCCTCGTCATCGCGATCTGGCAGGCCGCCGGCAGCGCCGGCCTCGTCAATGCGCTGTTCCTGCCGACGCCATCAGCGATCGCGCGCGCGATCTACCAGCTCGCGATCTCGGGCGCGCTGTGGCAGCACCTGTCCGCTTCGCTCCTGCGTATCGGTGTCGGCTGGGTGCTGGGAACGGCCGCCGGCGTCGCCGTCGGCTTCGCCATCGGCCTGTCGCGGCTGGCGCGCAGCGTCGGCATCACCTTCATCTCGGCGCTGTTCCCGATCCCGAAGATCGCGCTGCTGCCGCTCTTGATCCTGTGGCTCGGCATCGGCGAAGAGCCGAAGATCGCGACGATTGCGTTAGGGGTGTTCTTCTCGACCGCGATCTCGGTCTACAGCGGCGTCGATGCGGTGCCGCGCAACCTCATCCGCATGGCGCAGAGCTTCAACGTTCCCTTCGCCACCATCGTCCGCAAGGTGATCTGGCCGGGCGCGCTGCCCGCGATCCTCGCCGGCTTCCGCATCACCGCATCCGTCGCGCTGCTGCTCGTCGTCAGCGCCGAGATGATCGGCGCGCAATACGGCATCGGCGCCTTCGTGCTGCAGGCCGGCAATCTGATGCAGACCGATCAGCTGCTTGCGGGCGTGGTCATCCTGTCGGTGTTCGGCCTCGCGGTAGGCAAGGTGATCGGCTGGCTGGAGACGCGGCTGTTGCACTGGCGGTAGCTGCATTCACCGCTGCCGTAGGGTGGGCAAAGCGCAAGCGTGCCCACCATTTTCCATGAGTCGCGAGGACGTGGGCACGGCGCGTTGCGCCTTTGCCCACCCTACGAGACTGTTGCACTGGAGGTAGCCAAGCCCGTCATTGCGAGGAGCTCTTGCGACGAAGCAATCCAGACTGTCGCCGCGGAAAGATTCTGGATTGCTTCGCTGCGCTCGCAATGACGATGTGGTTGGCAGTGCGACCATCACGCGTTCCCGCGATCTTCCCGAAACAGATCCAGCTTCTGCTGCACCGGGCGATCCGAGAAGCTGAACAGCACGGCATCCTCATCCGCCTCGTGCGTGACCCAGTGCCAGCTCGGTACCACGAACAGATCGCGCGGCCCCCATTCGAACACCGCATCGCCGATCCGGCTGCGGCCGCGGCCTTCGATCGGGCAGAACACCGTTGCGTCCGTAGACCGATAACGCGCGGTGTTAAAACCCTTCGGCAGCAGCTGGATGAAGGTGCCGATGGTCGGCATCGCGAAATCGCCGGTCTCGGGGTTGCTGAACTTCAGCTTCAGCCCGTGGCAGGCGTCCCACTCCTGGCTCGTCCTGGCCTTCTCCAGCGCCTCGCGGGTGTAGGCATAGGGATAGCTGAAGATCGGCGAAGTCTTCGAGCTCCGCTTCACGTCGACCGGCAGCAGATTGTGGCCATAGCGGGCAAAGCTGTCGCCGGCGGGTTTTGTAATTTTCTGCTGGTCCTCCTTCGATCCTTCCGCGAAGGAGCAGTCGAAGAACTGCACCAAGGGAATGTCGAGGCCGTCGAGCCAGAACATCGGCTGATCGGTCTCGTTGGAATGATCGTGCCAGGTCATCGACGGTGTGATGATGAAATCGCCGGGCTCCATTGCGGTGCGCTCGCCGTCGACCGCGGTGTGGGCGCCCTTGCCTTCGAGCACGAAGCGCAGCGCCGACTGGCTGTGGCGGTGTGCGGGCGCGACGTCGCCGGGCACCACCATCTGCACGCCGGCATAGAGCGAGGTGGTGATCTTGGACTGGCCGCGCAGGCCCGGGTTCTCCAGCACCAGCACGCGCCGCTCGGCTTCCTTGGCGGTGATCAGCTTGCCGGCCTCCGTCATGTAATCGCGGATGATTTCGAACTTCCAGAGGTGCGGCCGGCAGGCGCTTTTCGGCTCCGGTGTGATCAAATCGCTCATCACCGTCCACAGCGCGGTGAGATTTTCGCCGTCGATCTTCTTGTAAAACGCCTCGCGTTCCGGCGTCTTGGTCACGGCTTCCATGGTGGCGCTCCCGTTCGTATTGTTGATTGACAGTATACTGACGATCTGGGTAGCGTCAATGTGGCCGACGACGTACAAGGTGTCGTTCCGGGGCACGCGAAGCGACAACCTGGAACCTCGAGATTCCGGGTTCGAGCTGGCGCATCGTCCCGGAATGACAAAATCGGAGGGAGGGTCTCGATGAAGCTGCACGGCTATTTCCGCTCCAGCGCCGCCTATCGGGTGCGGATCGCGCTGAACCTCAAGGGCCTCGGCGCCGAGCATCTGCCGCATCATTTGCGCAAGGGCGAGCAATGCGCGCCCGCTTATCTTGCCATCAATCCGCAGGGCCTGGTGCCGGCGCTGGAGAACGATGCGGGCGCAGTGCTGACCCAATCGGTCGCCATCATCGAATGGCTGGACGAAACGCACCCCAATCCGCCGCTGCTGCCGAAGGATCCGCTGCGCCGCGCCAAGGTGCGCGCATTCGCGCTGGCGATCGCCTGCGATACCCATCCGGTGCAGAATTTGAAGGTGCTGGCGCGACTGCGCGAGCTTGGCCTCGCCGAGGAGAAGGTCCAGGACTGGGCCGCCTGGGTCAACCGCGAGGGCCTGTCGGCCTGCGAGACCCTGATCGTGGGCGAAGCGGGGCCGTTCTGCTTCGGCAATGCGCCGACGCTCGCCGACCTCTGCCTGGTGCCGCAGCTTGCCAACGCCCGCCGCTTCGGCGTCGATGTCTCGGCCTATCCGCGCCTGCTCAAGGCGGAGGCCGCCGCGAAGGCGCTGCCGGCCTTCGCCAGTGCCGCGCCGGAGAAGCAGCCCGATGCCGAGTAAGCCTTCCGCTCCGATCACGATCGACGCGGTCTATGACGCACCGGGCTATCTGTTCCGGCGCATGCAGCAGATCGCTGTCTCGATCTTCATGGAGGAGTGCAAGGCGTTCGACCTCACGCCGGTGCAATATGCCGCGCTGATCGCGATCCACACCCATCCCGGCATCGACGCGACGCGGCTCTCGGCCGTGATCGCCTTCGACCGCTCCACCCTCGGCAGCGTGATCGAGCGTCTTCAGGCCAAGGACTATATCGAGCGCAAGCCGGCGCCCGAGGACAAGCGGATCAAGCTGCTCTATCTGACCAAGTCGGGTGCAGCGATCCTGCGCGAGATCATCCCCGCCGTCGAGCGCGCCCAGGCGCGCATGCTGGAGCCGCTCAAGCCCGCCGATCGCAAGGCCCTGATGGGGCTGCTGGTGCAACTCGTCGACCTCAACAACGAAGCCTCGCGCGTGCCGCTGCGGGCCGAGGACGCGCTGGAGCATCTGGGGAAGGGCGGGTGAGGGATGTGAGTGAGCGGGTCTCCGCTCGCGCCTTAATCCACCGCCGTCGTCCCGGCGAAGGCCGGGACCCATACGCCGCAGCAGCGGTGGCAGCGCGAGATGGTCATTGCCTGTCTTCGCCAAACCAAATTCGGTGGGTATGGGTCCCGGCCTTCGCCGGGACGACACTGAATGCGTGGTCGCGCCGTCGGCCTCACATCCGCAACAACGCCTGCCGATCGATCTTTCCCGTGCCCGTCTTCGGCAGCTCGTCGATGAAAATCACCTCGCGCGGATATTTGTAGGGCAGCAGCTTGCCCTTCACGTAATCCTGCAGCTTCCGCGTCGCTTCGACCTGATCGGCCGCGCGGTTGTTCATCACCACCACGGCCTTCAGCGTCATGCGCCGGTCCGGCAGCTCGGCCGCGAACACCGCGCATTCGCGGATGTCGGGGTGGTCGGCGAGGCAGAGCTCGACCTCGAGCGGATAGACCCACTGGCCGGAGATCTTGATGAGATCGTCGGCGCGGCCGCGGAAGAAGTGGAAGCCGTCGGCATCGCGCACGAAGCGGTCGCCGGTGTAGATCCAGCCGCCCTCGCGAATGGTCTCGGCGGATTTGTCCGGCCGGTTCCAGTACAGCGGCGTGTTGGAATCGCCGCGCACCCACAGAATCCCTTCCTCGTTGTCGCCGACGTCGCGTCCGTCCTTGTCGCGCAGCGCGACCTCGTAGCCGGGGACGCGCAGGCCCGCGGCGCCGAGCTTCTTCTGCTCGGGGCGGTTGGAGAGATAGATGTGCAGCACCTCGGTCGAGCCGAGGCCTTCGACGATCTCGAGGCCCGTGAGCGTCTTCCAGCCGTTGAAGACCTCTGCCGAGAGCACTTCGGCGGCGGAGAGCGCCATCCGCAGCGACGAGAAATTCGTCTTCTCCGCGCCCTCGGCCTTGGTCAGCGAGGTATAGAGCGTCGGCAGGCCGAAGAAGACGGTCGGCCTGTACTGCTCGATCGCCGCGAAGATCGCCGCCGGCTTCGGCTGGCCCGGCAGCAGCAGCGTCGCCGCTCCCGCCGAGAACGGGAAGGTGACGGAATTGCCAAAACCGTAGGCGAAGAAGATCTTTGGCACCGAGAAGCAGATGTCATCGGGCGTCAGCTTCAGCACATTCCGCGCAAAGGCGACTTCGCTGTAGGCCATGTCGTGCTGGAGATGCACGATGCCCTTGGGCCGGCCCGTCGAGCCCGAGGAATACATCCAGAACGCCATCTCGTTGCGATCGGTCGCGGCTTCGGCGAGCTCGGTCGGGAATTGTGCGAGCCAGCTCGCCGCCGCGACCGCCGCAGGCGCAGCATGCTCGCCGACCTCGCCATTGACGACGATCAGCGTCTTCAGCTTCGTCTCCTGGCACGCCTCCGCATTGAAGCGTGCGCAGAACTCGGCGTCCGCCACTGCAACGGCAGCGCCGGAATCGGCGAGATAGAATTGCAGCAGGTCCGGCGGCGTCAGCGTGTTGATCAGCAGCGGCACGAAGCCAGCGCGGACCGCGCCGAAGAAGGCGGCAGGATAGGCCGGCGTATCGTCGAGGAACAGCAGCACGCGGTCGCCGCGCTTCAGGCCGAGCGAAGCAAAGCCGTTGCCCCAGCGGCAGGCCTCCGCGCCGAGCTCGGCATAAGTGCGCGTCCCCGCCGGTCCGATCAGCGCGAGCTTGTCGCCACGGCCCTGGGCCAGATTGTCGAACAGCACGCGGCTGGCGTTATAGACTTGCGGAACGGCAAAGCCGATCTCGCGCGCGCCCTCGCTGTCGGCGGGCACCTGGTCGCGAATCTCGTTGCTCATGCCGTAACCTCGCCAGCCGCATCCCCGCCGTCGCCTGCGCCATTCTTGGCGGCCTCGTAACGCGCCATGAAGGCCGGCGACATGTGGCGCAGGCGTGCATCGTCGATGCGCCCGGAGCGGGTGATGTAGCTGTAGGCGAAATCCATCAGGTCAAGCTGCATGTGCTGGGCGAAGTGCTCGTACCAGAAGGCGCTGGTGCGGGCCGCGTTGACGAGCTTCTGCACCACCGGCTTGCGCTCGGCCTGGTAGCGCTGCAGCGCGGTGGTCAGATGTGCATCGGATTCCAACGCCTTGACCAGCGCGATCGCGTCCTCGATCGCGAGCCGCGTGCCCGAGCCGATCGAGAAATGCGCCGAGTGCAGCGCGTCGCCGAGCAGCACCATGTTCTTGAACGACCAGTGCTCGTTCCAGACCCAGGGGAAATTGCGCCACACCGATTTGTTGGAGACGAGGCAATGGCCGCCGAGCGTGTCGGCAAACACCTCCTCGCAGACGCCCTTGGACTGCTCGACGTCCTTGTAGGCGAAGCCATAGGCCTGCCAGGTGGCGTGGTCGCATTCGACCAGGAAGGTGCTCATGGTCGGCGAATAGCGGTAGTGGTGCGCGTTGAAGGTGCCGCGGTCAGTCTTCACGAAGGTCTGCGACAGCGTGTCGAAGCGCTTTGACGTTCCGTACCAGACGAACTTGTTGGAGGAATAGGACAGCGAGGTGCCGAAATCGCCCTCATAGGCGCGGCGCACCAGCGAGTTCAGCCCATCGGCGGCGACGATCAGATCATGACCATTGAGCTGGTCGATCGCGTGAATCGGCGTGTCGAAGCGCGGGGTGACGCCGGCATCGAGCGCGCGCTGCTGCAGGAACCTCAAAAGCTCGAGCCGCCCGATCGACGAGAAGCCGACCCCGTCGATGGCGACGCTGTCGCCTTGCAGGTTCAGCGTGATGTTCTCCCAGCTCTCCATGTGCGGCGCGATCGCGTCGACCGTCTCGGGGTCGTCGGCACGCAGGAACTCCAGGGCCTGGTCGGAGAACACGACGCCAAAGCCCCAGGTCGCGTCGGCCGGGTTCTGTTCGAACAGGTCGACTTGATCGTCGGGGTGACGCTTCTTCCAGAGATAGGCGAAGTAGAGCCCGCCGGGCCCCCCGCCAATCACGGCGATCCGCAACGTCTGCCTCCCTAATTGACAGTATACTTACTATCTAGGGGTAGACTAATGTGCTCCGACGTCCGGCGCCAGCGGAATTATCGGCAAGGCCGGCACGCCGAAGCTCGCTTTCGGACCCACGTTTTGCGCGTGTCCAAAATCCTCAGGCACGAAACATAGCCAAACCGGGCCGGGTTGGCCACCCAGGGGTCAGACGCAGCGCTTCACGTAGACGCCGTTCACCAGCACCCTGGTGCAGCGGACCACCGGAACCGGCTTGCGGACGACGACGGCCGCGTTCGGCCCGGCGCAACCGGCGCGATAGACGCCGCGGGCGCACACCACCGCGTTGGCGTCGGTGGCCTCGAACGTCATGGTTGCCCCAAAGGCGAGGAGCGCGGAAGCGATCAGCAGCAACGAACGCATGTCTCTTTCTCCCGGTCTTGTCATGTTTGAAATCGGATATTTGCAAAAGGTTGTCGTCGCAGCCGCGCGAAAATTCATTCGCGCGACGCTTCGTCATGGCCACGCGCCTTGGCGCAGCACCTGCCTGCCTTATCGTGCCGCGAACGGCGCAAGCACGTCCTTGCACGCGGGCGACAGCGAGGCGGCGTTGCTGGAGATGCACTGGATGATGCGACCGCCGCCGGGCGCGACGCCGGCGCAAAGCGAGCGGATGTCGGCGCCGCAGGCGGACCGGACGATGAACAGTTCTTCGCGCGGCCGCAATGGGCGCAGCACGATGACGGCCGGTGCCGCGGCAGGCGCTGCCGCCGGCGCAGCACCAGCAGCAGGTGCGGCCGCCGCCGCACCGCCGCCCATAGCCGCATTCACCGCCTTGGCGCAGCCCGCCGACACCTTCGCCTTGTTCTTCTCCAGACATTCGAGCGCGGGCGCGCCGCCCGGCGGCACGCCGGCGCAGACCTTGGGATAGTCGCCGCGGCAGGCGCTCTTGATCGCGGAAACCTGCGCGCTGCTCGGCTGCTTTGGCGCTGCCGCCTTCGGGGCGGCTGCCGCTGCCGGTTTGGCCGCGGGCTCGGCGGCGGGTGCGGCTTCCGTCTTGGCAGGCTCGGATTTGGCAGGCTCGGATTTAGCGGGCGCCGCTTCCGTCTTCGGCCCGGCCGCCGGCTCGACCGCGCGAACCGCGGCCTGGCAACCCGACGACAGGCTGGACATGTTCTTGGCGAGGCACTGATACGCTTCGACGCCGCCGGGCGTCACGCTCGCGCAATGCGCCATGAAGTCCGAGCGGCATGCGGAGCGGATCGCGCTCTTCTGGGCCTCCGTCGGTGCCTGCGCGAATGCGCCTGTTGCAGTTGCGAAGAGAGTTGCGGCAAGCAACGCGGTGCGCGTTGAGGCATGTTTCAACGTGTTGAACATCTGAGTGAATTCCTGCCAAGTCGGTCATGCCGACAATTTTCAAAAAAGTATGCAAGCGCAATCGTCGCGAGTGATGCCTCGCGCGCGGCATCTTTGGCCGCTTTGGCCTCTACCGCAAGTAGATAATGTCAGCGCAATTGCGACGTAACTACGTCGCTAATTTCACCATGCGCTTGCCGCGGTTCTCGCCTGCGAGCAAACCGATCAACGCTTTCGGCGTGTTCTCGAGGCCGTCGATGATGTCCTCCTGCACTTTGAGCTTGCCGGATTTCACCCAGGACTGGAGATCGGCGAGCGCGCGCTGGCTGTCCTTCATGTAGTCCATCACGATGAAGCCCTGCATCACGAGCCGCTTCACCACGATCAGCCCGGGAACGCCGCGCGGGCCATGCGCGGCGGGCGCGCCGTCATATTGCGAGATCGCACCGCAGCAGGCGATGCGGCCGTAATTGTTCATTTGCGGCAGGCAGGCTTCCAGAATGTCGCCGCCGACATTGTCGAAATAGACGTCGATGCCTTTGGGCGCAGCCGCGCGCAACGCCTTGAACACCGCGCCGTCCTTGTAATCGACGGCGGCATCGAAACCGAGCTCGGAGGTCAGCCAGCGGCACTTGTCGGCGCCGCCGGCGATGCCGATGACGCGGCAGCCCTTGATCTTGGCGATCTGTCCGACGATCGAGCCGACCGATCCTGCGGCTGCCGAGACCACGACCGTCTCGCCCTCCTTGGGCTTGCCGACCTCCAGCAGGCCGAAATAGGCGGTGAGGCCGGCGATGCCGAACACGCTGAGCAGATGCGTCATCGGCTCGAGCTTCGGCATCTTGGTCAGATGCTTCGCCGGCACCGCGGCAAACTCCTGCCAGCCGGTGTCGCCGAACACGATGTCACCGGGCGCAAGCCCTGGCGCCTTTGAGCTGACGACTTCGGCGATGGCGCCGCCGGCCATCACGCTGTTGGCCTCGACGGCCGAACGATAGGTCGCGCCGTGCATCCAGGCGCGGTTGGCTGCGTCGAGCGAGATGTATCGCACGCGCAGCAAAGCCTCGCCGTCCTTCGGCTCCGGCATCGCGCCGTCGATCATCTTGAAATGTTCAGGACCGAGCTTGCCGCTGGGCTTTTCCACCAGCAGAATCTGGCGATTGGTGTTGCCGCTCATGGCGTTTCCCTCTTCTTTTGTTTGACGATTATTGGTGCAGCGGCCGCAAAGAAAACGTGCAAGCCGCATTTGTTGTGCGCTGCATGAAGGCTAGATCGCGCAGGCTCGTTTCACAACGGGAACATCCGGCCAACGCGATCGCTCGCCAAGCGTGTTGCGTCATCGTCATATCTGCGACATCATGAAGCGGCCGGTGTTAGTGGGGGTCGTTCAATGTCGAACAGGTTTACGCAATACATTCTGGCCGCGATGGTGCTGGGCATCGTCATGGGGGCGGCGATCTTCAACTTCCTGCCCGATACGCGCGCCGAGTGGGCCTCCTCCATCAACCTGATCGCCATGATGTTCCTGCGCCTGATCAAGATGATCATCGCGCCGTTAGTGTTCGCGACTCTAGTCGGCGGCATCGCCCATATGGGAAGCGGTTCGCGGCTCGGGCGCATCTTCGCCAAGACCATGGGCTGGTTCGTCAGCGCCTCCTTCGTCTCGCTGCTGCTCGGCCTCGTCATGGTCAATCTGCTTCAGCCCGGCGCGAACTTCCCCGGCACGCTGCCGCAGGCAGGCCAATCGACCGGCCTGCCGGTCTCGGCCTTCTCGATCGAGAAATTCCTGACCCATCTGATCCCGACCTCGATCGCGGATGCGATGGCGCAGAACGAGATCCTCCAGATCGTGATCTTCGCCGTGTTCTTCTCGGTGGCCATGGGCTCGATGCCCGAGCGGTCGAAGCCGATCCTGGCGATGATCGACGACGTCGCTCACATCATGCTCAAGGTGACGAGCTATGTGATGCTGTTCGCGCCGCTCGCGGTGTGGGCCGCCATCACCGCCACCGTCGCCAAGAACGGCCTCGGCGTGCTCTGGAAGCTCGTCGTCTTCATGGGCGGTTTCTATCTCGCGCTTGCGATCCTGTGGGTCATCCTGATGATCGTCGGCTTCCTCGTGATCGGGCCGCGCTACAGCCATCTCCTGAGGCTGATCCGCGAGCCGCTGATGATCGCGTTCTCGACCGCGAGCTCGGAAGCGGCCTATCCGAAGACGCTGGAAGGACTGACCAAGTTCGGCGCCTCGTCGCGGATCTCGAGCTTCGTGCTGCCGCTCGGCTACTCCTTCAATCTCGACGGCACGATGATGTACTGCACCTTCGCCAGCATCTTCATCGCGCAGACCTACCACATCGAGATGTCGCTCGCGACGCAGCTGGCGATGCTCGCGACCCTGATGATCACCTCCAAGGGCGTCGCCGGCGTGCCGCGCGCTTCGCTCGTCGTGATCGCCTCGACGCTGGCGCAGTTCGGCATCCCCGAGGCGGGCCTCTTGATGATCATGGGCATCGACACCTTCCTCGACATGGGGCGCAGCGCCACCAACGTGATCGGCAACTCGCTCGCGACCGCCGTGGTCGCGAAATGGGAAGGCGAACTCGGGCCCGAGCACGAGCTCGGACCGGGCGAGGTGGCGACGCCGGACATGGTGCCTGGCGAATTGCCCGCGATGGCCGGTCATTGACGGAGGTGCATCATGCGCCGCTCATTGGCGATATCGTGCAGCCTGTTGCTGGCAGCGTGTCTGCTGGCAACCGGGGCCTCGGCGCAGACCGGCGGCAGCGAAGGGCTTAGCCCGACGCTGTCGGCGATCAAGAAGGCGCATACCGTGCGACTGGGCTATCGCGAGAGCTCGCCGCCGTTCTCCTTCCTCGACCAGTCGGGTCGTCCGATCGGCTACAGCCTCGAGCTGTGCGAGGCCATCGTCGAGGAGATCGGCGTCGAGGTCGACGATCCCAATCTCAGGATCGATTACGTCAAGGTCACCTCGGACGACCGCATCGACGCCGTGCTCCAGAACAAGATCGACCTGGAATGCGGCTCGACCACGGCCAATGCCGAGCGTGGCAAGCGCGTTGCCTTCTCGCCGCTGATGTTCGTCGCCGGCACCAAGCTGATGGTGCCGAAAGCGTCGAATGTCCAGTCGCTGACCGATCTGAAGGGCAAGTCCATCGTGGTGACGAAAGGCACCACCAACGAGCAGGCGATCCAGGCGGCCGACAAGAAGTTCTCGCTCGGCCTCAACATCGTCACCTCGCCGGACCACGAGCAGTCGTATCAGATCCTCGTCGACGGCAAGGCCGATGCGTTCGCGACCGACGACATCCTGCTGTTCGGCCTGATCGCGCGCCACAAGGCGCAGGACAAGTTCCGCGTCACCGGCGATTATCTGTCCTACGATCCCTACGGCATCATGTTCAAGAAAGGTGAGCCGCAGCTCTCCGCCGTGGTCGAGCGCGCCTTCCGCAAGCTCGGCTCCAACCGCGACCTCGTCCCGCTCTACAACAAATGGTTCGTGTCGCGGCTGCCGACCGGCGAGCGGCTCAACGTG
Organism: Bradyrhizobium huanghuaihaiense; assembly: GCF_025200885.1. Lineage (NCBI taxonomy): Bacteria > Pseudomonadati > Pseudomonadota > Alphaproteobacteria > Hyphomicrobiales > Nitrobacteraceae > Bradyrhizobium > Bradyrhizobium huanghuaihaiense. The sequence goes on from NZ_CP104172.1 coordinate 714,324, forward strand.
CCGATCTCATTGCAACTGGAAGAAGCCTTCAAGGCCATGGACGATTCCGCCAGCGCGAATAATTAGCGGCTTCTTTCTTACCCTCCCCTGGAGGGGGAGGGTCGATCGCGCGAAGCGCGAGCGGGGTGGGGTGATCTCTCCGCACGGGCACCGCTTCGGTGGAGAGACCTTCACCCCACCCCGTCTCGCATCGCTGACGCGTTGCGAGCCGACCCTCCCCCTCCAGGGGAGGGTGGGCACTTGCGTTGTGGCTGCTATCTCTTCCCAAACACCCGGTCCAGCGCCGCGTCATACGCCGCCTGCACCAGCTCCGGATGCAGCTTCGCCAGCGCTTCCATCATCACGCCGGAGTTGATCTCGAGTACGCGCCAGGCACCGTCAACGCGGACCACGTCGATGGACGCGAAGACGATGCCGATGGCGCGCGCGGCATCGATCGCGAGCTTCACGCAAGCCGCGCTGACCTCGCCGTCCGCCAGCAGCACCGGCTTTGCGCCGGCATCGAGATTGTGCCGCCAATCCGAGCCACGGTGCTTGCTGTAGACGACGAAGGGGACGTCATCGAGCAGCACCACGCGGACCTCTTCCTCGATCGCAACATAGGGCGAGATCACGAGCCCCGTGCTCATCGAAAAGACTTCGCGAACCGCGTGGTCGAGCTCCGCCTCCGTCGTCACCTTGAACACCGCGCGGCCCGACGTACCCTCGTTCGGCTTCACCACGATGCCTTGCGGATTCTGCGCGAGCAGCGCCAGAATCGCTTGATGCCAGCCCGGGCCGGCGACGTGAACGCCCAGCCTCGGGTTGAGGAAGAGCTGATGCGGAATGCACGGCACTTGCGCCAGCGTCAGCGCCTCGGCAGTCGCCGATTTGTCGTTGGCGAGGCGATGCGCGATCGCGCTGTTGAGGCCGATGTCGTAGCCGAAGGCGAAGCGGCGCGTCTCGCCGAGGTGCATCGCGATCAGCCAGCCGCCGGCGCGGACATCGACCGCGATGCCGTGGCGGGCGCAATAGCGCCTGATCGCCTGGACGAAGACCCGCTCGCTGCCCGCCATCTGCCTCAGTCGCTTGTGTCGGTCGTTCTTGTCAGTCATTCCTGGCGCCAAAAGCCGCAAAAATGCGGGAAACGGCGCCATGCCGGGTGAAAATCAGAGCTATTCTTAATGAAATTCTCGCGAGCGCGCCGGAAATTAAGTGCTGCAATCAAGCCTCGAAGGGGAAAGAAATTACCCACTTCGCGCGCCCGGCAGCAGATTCATTAATGATGCGGCCAGTTCTGCCGCAAATGCCGGTTTGATCGGCATCAATTGCATCCGAAACGAGGTTGATTATTGGTCTCAATGGCGTAGATCACACATGCGAAATCCTCCGCCATGGCAATGGTGACCGCCCCGATTTCAGGGCCGGGCAACGCTTTTGCCCTAAAACCGCAAATATTCGGAATATCGAAAATCATGAGCGCGTTTTACCGAGAGAAGGTTCTTTCCGTCCAGCACTGGACCGACACGCTGTTCAGCTTCCGCGCCACGCGCGATACCGGCTTCCGGTTCCAGAACGGCCAGTTCGCCATGATCGGCCTCGAGGTCGACGGCCGCCCGCTGCTGCGCGCCTACAGCATGGCGAGCGCCAACCACGAGGAAGAGCTCGAGTTCTTCTCGATCAAGGTGCAGGACGGCCCGCTTACCTCGCGTCTCCAGAAGATCAAGGAAGGCGACACCATCCTGGTCGGCCGCAAGGCGACCGGCACGCTGATCACCGATAACCTCATCCCCGGCAAGCGGCTGATGCTGCTCTCGACCGGCACCGGCCTTGCGCCCTTCGCCAGCCTGATCAAGGACCCCGAGGTCTACGACCAGTTCGAGTCCATCGTGCTGGTGCATGGCTGCCGCCAGGTCTCCGAGCTCGCCTATGGCGAGAAGCTGGTCGCGACCCTGCGCGAGGACGAGCTGTTCGGCGAGCTGCTCGCGGACAAGCTGATCTACTATCCGACCGTGACCCGCGAGCCCTTCAAGAACCGCGGCCGCATCACCGACCTCATCAACTCCGAGCAGATCTTCAACGACATCGGGCAGTCGCCGCTCGACATCGCGACCGACCGCATCATGATGTGCGGCAGCCCGGCGATGCTGGAAGAGCTCAAGGTGATGTTCGAAAGCCGTGACTTCATCGAAGGCAGCGGCAACAAGCCTGGCCATTTCGTGATCGAGAAGGCCTTCGTCGAGCGCTAAGCGGCGCTCGTCACCCCGGTGTCGTGCCGGGCTGCCAGCCTTTGAACTCCGCCGTCGTCCCGGACAAGCGCGCCCAAGGCGCGCGCCGATCCGGGACCCATAACCACAGGCCGTGGTTATGCGACGACTCGGAGTGACAGCTCTCTCAGCCACGAAATTCTGTGGTTATGGATCCCGGGTCTGCGGTTACGCTTGCCCGGGATGACAGCGACTAGGGCCTCGTCCCATCCCCACTCCCTCTGCTGCGCTGCAAAAACCCATCCTCCCGGCGGATTGATCTGCCGCGGCCGATTTCGCTAGCCTGAAACAAGGGCCGCGTCATATCCGTATGACAGGGGCGGGCGTATCGTACCGCCTCATGCCGGCGAGAGGATGGGATCGTGGCCGACGACAACAAAAAGCAGGAATCGCCCAAACGTCTGGCACTGGCGGAGGAGGGGCTCATGGAGACCCTGCTGCTGCCATTCTCGCCGCGCTTCATCGTGCTGACGATCTGTGCGGTCGTCACGGCGCTGCTGATCGGCATCGGCATCGCCGACCGCAAGATCTCGGACATCCTGCTGATCCCGATCCTGATCTTCGGCGCCCTGACGCTGCTCGGCGTCCGCGACCTCTTGCAGAAGGGGCACGCGGTGCTGCGCAACTACCCGATCTCGGCGCATATGCGCTTCCTGCTCGAAGAGATACGCCCCGAGATGCGGCAGTATTTCTTCGAGAGCGAGAAGGACGGCATGCCGTTCTCGCGCGACACCCGGTCGTTGGTCTATCAGCGCGCCAAGATGCAGCTCGACAAGCGTCCGTTTGGCACGCAGGAAGACGTCTACCGCGAGGGCTATGAGTGGATGCATCACTCGGTCTCGCCGAAGACCCATGCCGAGGAGAAATTCCGCATCACCATCGGCGGGCCCGACTGCAAGAAGCCCTATTCGGCTTCGGTGTTCAACGTCTCCGCGATGAGCTTTGGCGCGCTGAGCCCGAACGCGGTGCGGGCGCTCAATGCCGGCGCCAGGAAGGGCGGCTTCGCGCACGACACCGGCGAGGGCGGCTTCAGCCCTTATCACGCAGAGATGGGCGGCGACATCATCTGGGAGATCGGCTCCGGCTATTTCGGCTGCCGCCATCTCGACGGGTCGTTCGACCCCGAAGCGTTCGCCCGCGTCGCCGGCCAGGACCAGATCAAGATGGTCGAGCTCAAGATCAGCCAGGGCGCCAAGCCCGGCCATGGCGGCGTGCTGCCGGCGGCAAAGGTCTCGGAGGAGATTTCAAAAATCCGCGGCGTCGCCATGGGCGAGGACTGCATCTCGCCGGCCTCGCACCGCGCCTTCTCCACGCCTGTTGGCATGATGCAGTTCATCGCGGAGATGCGCCGCCTGTCCGGCGGCAAGCCGGCCGGCTTCAAGCTGTGCATCGGCCATCCCTGGGAGTTTTTGGCGATCTGCAAGGCGATGCTGGAAACCGGCATCTATCCTGACTTCATCGTCGTCGACGGCAACGAGGGCGGCACCGGCGCGGCGCCGCTGGAGTTCATGGACCATCTCGGCATGCCGATGCGCGAAGGCGTCAATTTCGTCCACAACGCGCTGGTCGGCATCAATGCGCGCGACCGCATCAAGATCGGCGCCTCCGGCAAGATCGCCACCGCCTTCGACATGGCGCGCGCGATGGCGATCGGCGCCGACTGGTGCAATTCGGCGCGCGGCTTCATGTTCTCGCTCGGCTGCATCCAGTCGCTGAGCTGCCACACCGACCGCTGCCCGACCGGCGTCGCGACGCAGGATCCGACCCGGGCGCGCGCGCTCTACGTGCCGCTCAAGATCGACCGCGTGCACAACTATCACCATGCCACGCTGCACTCGCTGACCGAGCTGATCGCCGCGGCCGGCCTCGAGCATCCGCAGCAGCTGCGCCCGATCCATTTCAACCAGCGGACCTCGACGACCCAGGTGAAGTCGTTTGCACAGCTCTATCCGGCGCTGCGTCCCGGCGAGCTGCTCGAAGGCACCGAAGACCCGCGGTTCGCCGACGCCTGGCGGATGGCGCGGGCGGAGACGTTTCAGCCGGCGCTGATCGCTCCGCCCGCGGCCACGTTGGGCCCGTTCGTTTAAATTCACCGCGGGCGGGGCTGGCAATTGGCATTTGGTTCAACTTTGGGTGTAAATTCACCCGATGGACGAGCGCCGCAACAAAGCCAGGCATCGGGTGCTGAAGGCCGGAACGATCGAGTTCGGCGGCGGCGCGATCGACTGCACCGTTCGCAATTTCTCGGACACCGGCGCCGCGCTCGACGTCACCAGCCCGGTCGGCATCCCCGAACACTTCACCCTGTTCATCCAGGCCGACGGAACGCATCTGCCCTGCACCGTGGTCTGGCGCAAGGAAAAGCGGATCGGGGTGAGGTTCGGGTAGGTTTTGCGTTCGGCCTGAGCGGGCGCTGCAATCTCCGCTGTCGTCCCGGCGAAGGCCGGGACCCATACCGCGTGATTTATCGGCAATGTGCAGGTAGCAGTACCGTGCAAATTGCCAGTCATCGCCAAACTCAATCCTGTGGTTATGGGTCCCGGCCTTCGCCGGGACGACACGTGGAAAGTTTCACGCGCTCACCTCACGCCGCCGCTTGCTCCCCTCTCCGGCTCGCCAGGATCTTATCGATCCGCCGGCCGTCGAGATCGACCACCTCGATATGCCAGCCGCCGAGGTCGAAGGCGTCGCCGACATTGGGCAGCACGTTGAATTGCTGCAGCACGAGGCCCGCCACCGTGTTGAAGCGATGCGGCGGCAGCTCGATGCCGAGCAGCTCGCCGAATTCATCAACCGGCATCCAGCCGGCGACCAGCAGCGATTCATCCGCGCGCTTGACGTAAGCCGGCTCCGGCGGGCCCTCCTCGGAATGGAACGCGCCGACGATCGATTCCAGGATGTCGGCGGCGGTGACCACGCCTTCGAAAGCGCCGTACTCGTCGTAGACGAAGCCGACATGAACCGGAGCGGCCTTCAGGATCGTGAGCACATCGCGGGCATCCGCTGACGCCGGAATGCTCGGTGCTTCGCGGACCAGAGCCCGCAGGTCGGGTGCGCGTTCGGTCATGTAGGCGACCAGCAGATCCTTGGCCTGGAGCACGCCGATCGGCTTGTCGCGATCGCCGTCGGACGCCGGAAAGCGCGAATGCGGGCTCTTTTTGATGATCTCCTGAATGGCCTCCGGCGCGTCGTTCAAATCGATCTCGTCGACCTCCGTGCGCGGCGTCATGACGGCGCCGACCGGCCGGTCGCCGAGCCGCATCACGCCGGCGATCATCTCCCTCTCGCCGGGCTCGAGCACGCCGGCGTTTTCGGCCTCGGTGACAAGATGATGGATCTCGTCCTCCGAGACCTTCTCCTCGGACTTGCCGCCATGACCGAGCAGCGCGAGGATCAGCTTGCCGGAGACGTCGAGCAGGAACACGAGCGGCAGCGATATCTTCGCGAGCACGTGCATCGCGGGCGCGACCCTGACCGCGATGCTTTCGGGGTCGCGCAGCGCCACCTGCTTCGGCACCAGCTCGCCGACGATCAGTGTTGCGTAGGTGATGAGGGTGACGACGAGGCCGACGCCGACGATGTCGGCGATGCCAGAGGACAGGCCGAGCTCGACCAGCCATTGCGTCAGCCGCTGCCCGAGCGTCGCGCCGGAGAACGCGCCCGAGAGCACGCCGACCAGCGTGATGCCGATCTGCACCGTCGAGAGGAATTTTCCGGGATCGGACGCCAGCGTCAACGCCCGCTCGGCGCCGCGCACGCCCTTGGCGGCGAGCAGCGACAAGCGGGCCGGGCGAGACGAGACCACGGCCAGCTCCGACATGGACAAGAGGCCGTTGATGACGATCAGGACGACGACGATGACGAGTTCGACGGAGAGCATTGACGTTCCGAGGTAAGCAAGTATGGCAGGCGGCTGCCGGCACACGCATTGATATAGGTATTCAGAGCGGAATTGCTGGCAATTCTGTCGCATCCGTCGCCGCGAGGGAACCGCGCGGTGGACCGTGTTCCGAGCGGTCTGCGACGACGTGACACCCGCGGAACTACGGGCATGTGCTTAACGGGGTCTTAGTGGCCGCCAACTAGGTTCTCCGCATTTGTAAATGCATTTGGGGGACCGGGGATGCGGATCGGGAAGCTTTTCGCGCTGTCGATGCTGACGGTGACGGTGTTTGCAGTCATCCTCGGCGCCGAGGTGCTCATACCGCAGACGCGCATCTTCACGAACCGTTCCGACGCGATCAGGACGGTCGACGCCTTTGGCGCGACCCTGATGATCAGCCAGCAGGTCGCCGGCCTTCGTGCCCCCTACATCGGACCGATCTTCCAGGAAGGCGCTGCGACGCAGGCCCAGATCGACGGGGCCGCAAAGGCTGCAAAGGCGGCCGATGCGGCATTCGAGCGGGCAAGGCCGACTTTCCTGGCGCTGAATGACGCCGGACCGATGATCGAAAAGCTCGACCGTACCGCGCGGCGGCTCAAGGAGGTCACCACGGCGGCAGATCGCGCGATGAGCGTTCCCCTGGCGCAGCGCGACGGTGCCGTGATCAAGGGCTTCCTGCCCGGCGTGGCCGAGGTCATCGGCAACATCGAGCCGATCATGAATCAGCTCGAAGGACAGGTCGTCAACGCCGATTCCTCACTTGCGGCGCTGCTGAGCCTGGCGCGGACGGCGCAGGATCTGCGCGTCTCGGCCGGCAGCCGCGCCGCCACGCTGTCGCCGGCACTGAGCGCACGCCGGCCGCTGACGGCCGCCGAGATAACGCTGATGGATCGCATGCAGGGGCGTGTCGAGGCCGATCGCGAACGCATCGAGGCCGGCATCGATCAGCTTGGAAGCCCGCCCCGCATCGCCGCGGCGCAGAAGGCGGCGACCGAATCCTATTTTGGAAAGGCAGCGGCCGTCGTGGACAAGGAGATGCCCGCGGCGAGGGGCGACGGCAAGTACGGCGTCAACGCCGAGGAGCTCGCTAGCGTGATCGTGCCGGCGATCCAGATGTTCTATGGCGTGCGCGACGCTGCGCTGGCGGAAGCCGCCGAGCGCGCCACGGCTGCGCGCGATGGCGCACTGGCGATGCTCGCGCTTGCGGGTGTTGCGGTGCTGGCGCTGCTCGGTACGCTCGCTGGCGTCACCATGATGCTGCGCAGCCGCGTGGTGACGCCGCTCAGCCGGCTCGCCGAGGTGATCGGAACGCTCGCCGCCGGACGGCACGACGTCGAGATTCCGGCAACGGGTCGCAATGACGAGATCGGCCAGGTCGCGGGCTCGCTCCAGCACTTCAAGGATTCGCTGCTCGCCCAGAAGGCCGCCGACGAGGCGGCCGCGATCGAGGCCGAGGCCAAGCTCAAGCGCAGCCAGCGCATGGACCAGATCGCGCGCGACTTCGAGGCCATGATCGGCGATGTCATCAACACCGTGGCGTCGGCATCCTCGGAGCTGGAGGTCTCGGCGGGAACGCTGACGAGCACGGCCGAACAATCCGAGCAGGTCACCGCGACCGTCGCAGCTGCTTCCGAACAGGCCTCCACCAACGTGCAGACCGTTGCCGCGGCGGCAGAGGAGATGGCGTCATCAGTCGATGAGATCAGCCGGCAGGTCCAGGACTCCGCGCGCGTTGCCGGTGAAGCCGTGCAGCAGGCCGAGCGGACCAACGATCATGTCGGCGAGCTCGCCAAGGCCGCCGGGCGGATCGGCGACGTCGTCGAGCTCATCAGCCAGATCGCGGGCCAGACCAATCTCCTGGCGCTGAACGCCACCATCGAGGCGGCGCGGGCCGGCGAGGCCGGGCGCGGCTTCGCGGTCGTCGCCTCCGAGGTCAAGGCGCTGGCCGAGCAGACCGCCAAGGCGACCGGCGAGATCAGCCAGCAGATCTCGGGGATCCAGGCCGCGACCGAGGATTCCGTCGGCGCCATCAAGGCGATCGGCGACACCATCACGAGGATGTCCGAGATTGCTTCTGCGATCGCCTCGGCGGTCGAGGAGCAGGGCGCGGCGACGCGCGAGATTTCCCGCAACGTGCAGCAGGCGGCGCGCGGTACCCAGCAGGTCTCCGCCAGCATCGTCGACGTGCAGCACGGCGCGAGCCAGACCGGATCGGCCTCCGCCAACGTGCTTACCGCCGCCAGATCGCTGTCCGGCGAGAGCACCCGTCTCAAGACCGAGGTCGGAAAATTCCTGGACGCGATCCGGGCGGCGTAACAAGGTCATTGTGCAGGGAAGAGGCTTCACCTAGACTTGCAATCCGGGGATGTCGCAGCCTCCCCGTGAAGTGGTGATCCCACGCAAGCGCTGCTCGCTGTTCTATGGAGCGAGCAATGGACGGGATCGCGATCGAGCTTCCGCTTTTTTTGTTGGCCACCTTCGCCGGCGCGTTCGTCGCCGGCCTCTCCGGCTTCGCCTTCGGCCTCGTCGCGGCATCGCTGTGGCTCTACGTGCTGACGCCGATTCAGAGCGCCAGCCTGATCGTCGGCTTCGGCCTTCTAGTGCAGGGTTACTCGGTCTGGAAGCTGCGCGCTGCGCTCGACTGGCGCCGGCTGTGGCCGTTCATCGTCGGTGCAGTCATCGGCGTGCCGGCCGGGGTGTCGCTTCTGACCTGGGCTGATCCGAAGAGTGTCCGCATCGCGGTTGGAGCCATTCTGATCGCCTACAGCCTCTATGCATTCTTCCGGCCGCAGCTCAAGCTCGCCACCGACGTACCGCCGGTCGCCGACATCACGGTCGGCTTCGTCAACGGGCTGCTCGGCGGGCTGACCGGCCTTGCCGGCATCGTCGTCACCATCTGGTGCAATCTGCGCGGCCTGCCCAAGGACGCGCAGCGTGCCACGTTTCAGCCGGTCGCGGTCGTGGTGTTCGCCATGGCGGCGCTGTGGCTCGGTGCCAAGGGATCGCTCACATCAGACACGGCGAAGCTGTTCGCGCTCGGCCTGCCGTTCCTGTTCGCCGGCACCTGGCTCGGCCTAAAACTGTTCGGCCGGATCGACGAGGCCGCGTTCCGCAAGATCGTGCTGGCGCTGCTGTTCGTCTCGGGTGTTGCGCTGCTGTTCTGAGCCGCAGCTCAGAACTCGCCGTGCAGCCGCCCCGAGAATACCGACACCGGGCCACGATCCGCGTTGTAGGCGGGATTGACGATGAGCTGGTAGTCGGCAGTGAGCGTGACGTTCTTGTTCAGCGCATAGGCATAATAGGTTTCGAGGATGCGCTCCTTGCGGTAGTTGAGCGCGCCGTCGCCGATGAGAACGCCGAGGCCGCCGGCGGCGAGGAAGTCGCGATAGTCCTGCGACAGCGCGTTGACGGCGCCGCCGATGCCGACGACGTCGTCGGGGCGGCCCCATTTCGTGCCCTTGATCGACAGGCCGCCGGACAGGCTGCGGTTGATGTCGGTGAACGCCAGCGTTTCGCTCTTGCCGTCGTTCCAGCTCCAGCGGCCGAACAGGCCGAGATCCTCGGTGATCGCCTGCTCGAGGTTGACGACATAGCCGACCTTGAGACGGCCGCGCCGGGTCTGCGCGATGTCGAGATTGAGCGCGGGATTGTCCAGCGTCTCGCGGAAGCTGCCCATGTTGGCGCTGTCGACCCAGCCCATGGTGCGGAGCTTGCCGGGCAGGCCGAGCAGCGAGTAGCGCGTCTCGAGCTCGAGCACATACTGGCCGCGCTCACCGACCCTGGTGTCGAAATGGTTTGAATTGGACTCCGCGACCATCAGGAAATAGCCGCCGCGCAGCGCCCATTGCTTCTGGTTGAGCTCGGCCGTGACGCCATAGGTGAGGCCGACTTTGTCGGCGGAATAGTCGAAGGCGCCCGGCGCCCAAATCGACCAGTTCATGAAGTCCTTGCGGGTGTCCTTGGCATAGGCGTTGCCGTCGAACACGTCGACCACCGCGAACTTGCCGGCCTGAACGGTGAGACGAGATACGTCGACCTTTTGTCCGAGCTGCAACTGGCCGCTCGCGAGCTCTTCCTGCTCGCCGCCGAAGCCGAAGGTCTGGCGCACGAACAGGCGCGAGGTGTTGTAGTGCGGGTAGGGGAAGTTCGACTTCTGCGCCTCGCCGTTGGGGAAGCCGGCCGCGCCGACCGTGTCGTTCAGTCCAAAACCCTGGAGCAGCTCGGGATTGTAATAGACCTCGCCGCCATCCCACAGCCGCGCGTTCAGGAACAGGCTGTTGCTCCACGTCGCCTTGGCCTGCCGCGACGGCGAGAGCGAGTTCGGTCCGCTGTAGAGGGCGGGGAACGACGGATAGCCTTGCGGCAGATAGGTGCTCTGGCCGTGGATCTCCCAGCGATCCGACTCCGTGTCGATCAGCGAGCTGTTCGGGTTGTAGCCCGGCACGCCCGGCCAATCGACCTTGCGGTTGAGGCCGAGCCTGATGGTCTGGAAGTCGAGCGCGGAAGAGGTGTATTGCGCGCCCGTCGAAAACGCGACGTTGGCGCTGTCGAAGCGGCTGTAGAGATATTCGAGCCGCGCGCTCCAATGCGGCGCGAAGCCGTATTCGATGCCGGCGCCCGCGATCCAGCCGGGCCGCGTGTTCAGGATCTTCGGGACGGCTTCGCCGGAGGCCGGCGCGTCGAAATAGCGTTCGCCCATCCACGCAAAGCCGCCGGTGGCGTAGACGAGCCACGGACCGCTGGTGTAGCCGACGCGGCCGCGCAGGCTCGCGGTGTAGTCCCATTGCTGCGTGACGGTGTTGGCCGGTGTCGCCAGGAAGGAGACGATCGAGTTCGAGGTGATGTAGTTGGGAAACGAGAAATCGCCTTCGACGCCGACCAGCCAGCCGGAATTGAGCCGGTAATTGTAGCCCGCCTGCACGCCGCCGATCGTGCCGCTGAAGACGCCGCTGTCGCTGATGGCGGTGCCGTCGTTAAGTGCGAAGCGCGACGAGCCCCGGCTGTAGCCCGCATGCGCGCCGATATAGAGACCGGTCCAGTCATAGACCGCTCTCAGCGCCGGGGCCTTCAGCGGCAGATCGGCCGCGCGGCCGTCAGCGGGGAACGCCATCACGCCCGTGGCAATCGCCGCGGCCGTCCGCAAGTACCTGTAACGGTGACCTCTCAACGTCAAAACGAAACGCCCCCAAACGCGAATGTGTCCCACGCGCCGCGATATCCCTGCCGATTCGCGGCCACTCTGTCATCAGGCTTCGGTTGCCGCCGCGATCGGCCGAGATGACCTCGATTCGATCCGGCTTCGTCCCAAGTTCCTGCGCCTGTTGCGAACCTTATTGCGATTAATTCGCAATAGCAACTGGCGCGAGTTGCCGCGGAAAATGGTTCGCACCGCTGTGTGACAGGACTGCAACAAAATACCGGCCCCAAAAATGGGTGACCCGCCCGGGGGGACAGCCGGGCGGGTCGGGGGCACGACACGGGGTGGATGAGGCGCCCGTGTCGGACGCAGGATCCACGTGGGAGATCGGCCTCAGGTACTCAGATCAGTAGCAGGTACGAACGCGGCCGACGTACTGGCCGAAGGCGTTGTACTGGGCGACCCAGCCGCAGCGGTGATAGCCGTGGTAGTAGGGATCGTTGCTGGCAGCGATCGCGGAGCCGACGACGGCGGCGGTGGCGATGCCGGCACCGACACCCCAGACCCAGCCGGGCTGCTTGGCTTCGGCCGAGGTGGTGGTGGACGCGATGCTGCCGGTGACGGCGAGGGCAGCGAGGGCTGCGGCGGCAATCTTGGTCTTGATCGACATGTGAAACTCCATCCGGGTTGAGGCGGTCCGTTGTGGTCCGCGTGCCCAGTTGGACGGAGGCATGCCGCGTCAGGTTCGAAAGCGCACCTGGCGCCTCCGAAAGCCGGTCATTTCCCGAATAATTTCAGTTGGATATGGGCTAGCCGAGGGGTCCCTTGGCGAGCCTGTTCACGTCGAAGTTATCGACCTCGGCCAGCAGCTCGCAAAAGGCGCGCGCACCCTGATCGATCAGCTGCTCGCCCTTCTCGGCGACGGCCAATGTCGCATCGCCGACGGCGCCGCTGGCGTTGAGATCCTGCGCCTGCCAGGCGAATGGCGCGGGGCGCTGCGTCGACAGCCAGCGATACTGCTTTTCCAGCGCCACGCTGCTCGCTGGAAAATCCGCGATCGCATCCTTGCGCACCTGACCCGGATAGCGCGCCAGCATGATCGAGGTCTCGACCGCGCCGCCGTGGATGCCGTGGCGCACTTCATCGGCGGGGAACAATTTGTCCGCACCCGAGAGCCGCGACCATGACGTCGTCACCACAAAGAGTTTGTGATGCGCGCGCAGATCCTGCGCCACCAGCATCATCGCCGCGCTGTTGCCGCCATGGCTGGTGATGATGACGAGCTTCCTCACGCCGCGACGCGCGATGTCCTCGCCGATTCCCGTCCACCTCTTCAGCGCCGCGTCGGTCGGCAACGTCTGCGTCCCCGGATAGTCGATATGCTCGGTGGAAATGCCGACCGGTTCGACGGGGAGAAAGCTGGCCGGAATGTTCTCGGGCAGCACCTCGCGCACGCGCGCGAGATAGGCGTCCGCGATCAGCACGTCCGTCTCGAGCGGCAGATGCGGGCCGTGCTGCTCGGTCGCCGCCAACGGCAGCACCGCGATCCAGCGCGACACATCCGCAGGGGGCGCATCGGCCCAGCGGATCTCGGTCCAGGCACGGGATGGCGTCATCAAGGTTTCTTTGCCCGAATTTGTCACGTAATTTGGGTTATGAGGGGACGCGGGCCCGACCGGCTCGCGTCCCCAATGTCATGCGGTTTTATCGCGTTGGCTTGGTATCGGCTAGAAGCGATCGACGGAGTGCACTCATGAGCCCCTCTCATCTGCGGCGAGCGTTAACGGCAGGCCTGATGGCCGCTTTGGTCTCGATCCTGCCGGCGCGTGCCGAGACGCTCGACAAGGTCACCTTCGGCACCAACTGGGTCGCCGAGGCCGAGCACGGCGGCTTCTTCCAGGCGGTGGCCGACGGCACCTACAAGAAGTACGGGCTCGACGTCACCATCGTCCCCGGCGGTCCCAACGAGAACAACCGGATGCTGCTGATCGCCGGCAAGATCGATTTCTTCATGGCCGCGAACACGCTGATGTCGTTCGACGCGGTGGCCAATAACGTCCCGGTCGTCACCATCGCCGCGGTGTTCCAGAAGGATCCGCAGGTGATGCTGACGCAACCCGATGCCAAGGTCGCCAAGATCGAAGACCTCAAGCCGCTGACGCTGTTCGTCTCCAAGGAGGGCATGACCAGCTACTTCCAGTGGCTGAAGTCCGAATATGGTTTCAACGAGAAGAACGTCCGCCCCTACAATTTCAATCCGCAGCCCTTCATCGCCAACCCCAAGAGCGCGATGCAGGGCTATGTCACCTCCGAGCCGTTCGCGGTGGAGAAGGCCGCCGGCTTCAAGCCGAACGTGCTGCTGCTCGCCGATTACGGCTTCAACACCTATTCGACCCTGATCGAGACCCGCCGCGACGTCGTCGAGAAGAAGCCTGACCTCGTGCAGCGCTTCGTCGATGCCTCCATGATCGGCTGGTACAATTACATCTATCGCGACAATTCCGCCGGCAATGCCCTGATCAAGAAGCTCAATCCGGAGATGACCGACGATCTGCTCGCCTATTCCGTCGCCAAGATGAAGGAATACGGCATCGTCGATTCCGGCGACAGCCTGAAGAACGGCATCGGCGCGATGAGCGACGAGCGCTACACCTCCTTCTTCAACAAGATGGTGAAGGCGGGCGTCGTGAAGGCGGATCTCGACTTCCGCAAATCCTACACGCTGCGCTTCGTCAACAAGGGCGTCGGCGTCGAGCTGCGTCCGAACAAGCCGTAACGCGCGGCCAATGTCCGCTGCCCCAACCTCGTCCGCCGTCGAGGCCAGCCTGACGGCTCTCGCCGTCAGCCTGCGCGGCGTGACGAAGACGTACGACAACGGCGTCATGGCGCTGGGGCCGCTCGACCTCGCGGTGCGCAAGGGCGAGTTCATCGCGCTGCTCGGCCCGTCCGGCTGCGGCAAGTCGACGGCGCTGCGGCTGATCGCGGGGCTCAGCGCGCCGTCGTCGGGCACCGTGCGGGTGGCGCATCACGAGGGCCCCGCGCAGCCGGGTCATGGCATCGGCTTCGTGTTCCAGGAGCCGACCCTGATGCCCTGGACCAGCGTGCGCGAGAACGTGCGGCTGCCGCTGAAGCTTGGCGGCGTCCCGAAGGCGGAAGGGCGCGCGCGGGCCGATCAGGCGCTGGCCAGCGTCGGGCTCGCCGATTTCGCCGACGCATTCCCACGCGAGCTTTCCGGCGGCATGAAGATGCGGGTGTCGCTGGCGCGCGCGCTCGTCACCGACCCCGACATCCTCCTGATGGACGAGCCGTTCGCAGCCCTCGACGAGATCACGCGCTTCCGCCTCAACAACGACCTGCTCGCGCTGTGGCGCAGCCTTGGCAAGACCGTCATCTTCGTCACGCATTCGGTGTTCGAGTCCGTCTATCTGTCACAGCGCGTCGTGGTCATGACGGCGCGGCCCGGCCGCATCCAGGCCGACATCCGCATCGAGACGGTCGAACCGCGCGGCGAGGAGTTTCGTACCTCCGCTGCCTATTCCGATTATTGCCGGCGCGTGTCGGCCGCGCTGGCGCCGTCCTATTCGGGGCAATCGACGCTATGAACGCGCAAGCCCCCGTCATCGCAAAACCGTCACCCGCGCAACGCGCGATGCGCTTCGTGCTGCCCGTCATCGTGTTCGCGGCCGGGCTCCTCGCCTGGGAACTCGTCGTCCGAATCAAGGACATCCCGCCTTACGTGCTGCCGGCGCCGTCCGTCATCGTCCTGACACTGATCAAGGACTGGGCGGTGCTGTCACAATCGCTCGCGACCACGCTGCTGACGACGCTCGAAGGTTTCATCGCCGCCAGCATCGGCGGCATCGCGCTGGCGCTGCTGTTCAACCAGTCGAAATGGGTCGAATATTCGCTGTTCCCTTACGCCGTCGTGCTCCAGGTGACGCCCGTGATCGCGATCGCACCGCTGCTCCTGATCTATCTGGAGCAGCAGACCGCGGTCGTCGTCTGCGCCTTCATCGTCGCTTTTTTCCCGGTGCTGTCGAACACCACGCTGGGGCTGAACTCGGTCGACCGCAATCTCGCCGGGCTGTTCCAGCTTTATGGCGCCTCACCGCCTCAGACCCTGCGCTTCCTGAAGCTGCCCGCGGCGCTGCCCTATATCCTCGGCGGATTGCGTATCGCCGGCGGCCTGTCGCTGATCGGCGCGGTCGTGGCCGAGATTGCGGCCGGAACGGCCGGCGCCGGCTCCGGGCTCGCCTACCGGATCGCCGAGTCGGGCTACCGCTTGAACATACCCCGCATGTTCGCCGCGCTGCTTTTGTTGTCGCTGGCCGGGATTGTCATCTATGGGGTGCTGGCGCTAGTTTCCCACCTCGTTTTACGGCGCTGGCACGAAAGCGCGCTTGGAAAGGAAAGCTGATGTCTACCGGTTCGATTTCGTCCGAAAAGATCGATCTTTTGATTTATGGACCGGTGCGGCCGATCCTCGAAAGCGGGTTTTCCGATCATTTCGTCGTGCACAAGGCCGAGACGCGTGGCGACCTCGAGCGTCTGACGCCCGCGATCCGCGAAAAAATCCGCGGCGTGGCGGTGACCTATCACACCGTCCGGGCCGACAAGGATTCGCTGTCGCAGCTGCCCAAGATCGAGATGGTGGCGAGTTTCGGCGTCGGCTACGACCACATTGATGCCAAATACGCCGCCGAGCACAACATCATCGTCACCAACACGCCCGACGTGCTGACCGAGGAGGTCGCCGACGTCGCGATGGGCCTTCTGATCTCGACCCTGCGCGAGTTCATCAAGGCCGACCGCTATGTCCGCTCCGGGCTCTGGCAGACGCAGAACTATCCGCTCAGCGTCGGCTCGCTGCGCGATCGCAAGGTCGGCATCGTCGGCATGGGCCGGATCGGCCAGGCCATCGCGCGCCGGCTCGACGCCTCGCTGGTGCCGGTGGTCTATCACTCGCGCAATCCGTCCAAGGACGTCTCCTACAAGCACTATCCTGATCTGATCGAGATGGCGAAGGCCGTGGACACGCTCATGGTGATCGTGCCGGGCGGCGCCTCGACCAACAAGATGATCAACGCCGAGGTGCTCAAGGCGCTCGGCCCGCGCGGTGTGCTGATCAACGTCGCGCGCGGCTCCGTGGTCGACGAGCCCGCGCTGGTCCAGGCGCTGAAATCCGGCACCATCCTCGCCGCCGGCCTCGACGTGTTCGCGGCCGAGCCGAACGTGCCTGATGAGCTCAAGACCATGCAGAATGTGGTGCTGCTGCCGCACATCGGCTCGGCCTCGGTGGTGACGCGCAACGCGATGGACCAACTCGTCGTCGACAACCTCAAGTCCTGGTTCTCAGGCAAGGCGCCGCTGACGCCGGTTGCGGAAACGCCGTTCAAGGGGCGCTGATGGTCGGTCTTCGGGTCCTCGCATTCGCCATCGCGGCATGTGCTGCCGCGATGGGCATTGCTCAGATGAGTTCTGCGCGTGCGCAGGATGCGACGACCCTGAAGAAGACGATGCCCGGGCAGTGGGAGCTCTCGACCACCGAGCGCAGCAAGACCTGCGTCGTCACCCTCAAGGCCGACGCGGCGGGTCACGGCTACAAGCTGGAGCTGGAGCCGGCCTGCAAGGCCGCGCTGCCCTTCACCAAGGACATCGTCGCCTGGAGCGTGAAGGGCCTCGACATCGTGCGCCTGCAGGATGCGACCGGTGAAGCCGTGATCGACTTCACCGAGGTCGAGGCCGGCATCTTCGAGGGCCTGCGCCAGGGCGAGGGCGTCTACATTCTGCAGGACCTCGCCGCCGCCCGCTCGATGGCCAAGTCGATGGACCAGATGATCGGCGACTGGTCGATGGTGCGCGGCAACGGCCAGCCGGTGTGCGGATTGACGCTGACCAACACCGAAGCAAGCCAGGACAATTTCCAGGTCTTCCTCAAGCCGAAATGCGATCCCGCCATCGCGCAGTTCAACCCGACGCAATGGCGGCTCGAGCGCGGTCAGATCATCCTGATGTCGAAATCAGGCGATGTCTGGCAGTTCGAGGCCGACGACAACGCGCAGTGGCGGCGCGTCCCCGACACCGCCGATCCCCTGATCATGCTGCGTCAGTAAGCGCGCCGCCAGGTGCGCGAGTCATCATGCACTCGAGCAGAATGGCTTTGGTTGAATCGGGGGCGCCGCAGGCTCGGTGCAACCTCTCCCGCTTGCGGGAGAGGTCGGCGCGTAGCGCCGGGTGAGGGCTTTCTCCTCGTGGGGGTTCTCGATTGCCGAGACACCCTCTTCCCAACCCTCTCCCGCAAGCGGGAGAGGGAGTGCGCCTGTTCTGTGGCGAAACACTCGGCCTTCATCCAACGCGACTACGCCGTCACCTTCGGCGGCGGCGCGGTGCCTTGTGCCCACTTCTCCAGCTTGCCGAGCACGCCCCACGCGGTGAGCGCGAGCGAGATCGGCATCGCGAACTGGCCGAGGCCCGGCACCGCCGAGACGATCGTGCCGAGCAGCCCGGCAAGACCGCCTGCACTGGGGCTCGCCGTCACCGAAGAGAGCAGCGCGGTGATGAGCGAGCCGCCGATGCCGAGCGCGGTCTTCTTGCCGTCGAGCAGCTTGCCGATGGTCTCGCCCAGCGCGCCATTGACCTGGCCCAGCACGGGCTTGCCGTTCTTGTTGAGCAATGTGCTGAGCAGGTCGACGACCTGCTTCAGCTGATCGACGGGAGCGGGGTTCGTCGGCGTGACCGGTCCTGGCATCGGCGTCGTCTTGTTGTTGATGAGGGAGAACAGCCGTTCGAACAGGCTGATCGGATCGTTGGTGGCGGGCAGCGTGTTGCCTGGCATCGTCGGTGCCGGAAGCGTTCCGCCGGCCGATGGCCGCAGCACCTGCGCGAGGTCTTCCAGCCGCGTCAGGACCTGGGACAGATCGCCGCCCTGCATGACCCCTCCCGGCTGCGTCGCGCGCGTGATGGCGGCGACCGTGGCCCCGTCGAGGAGGCCGGTATCCCTGAGCCCGTTCTGCTGCTGAAACTGCGAGACCGCGGCCCTGGTCTTGGGCCCGCTGATGCCGTCCTCGGCGAGCGGCGGATTGGCGCCGAGCCTGTTGAGCGCCTGCTGCATCAGCACGACCGTCGAAGCCGCATCATCCTCCGGCTCGATGCGGCCTGCGAATTGCGGGCTGCCGTCGAGCGTGATTGAGGAATCCAGCGCCAGCATCGCATGCAGGATCGCGGCCGTGCCGAGCTGGGAATCGACGTGGTTCGGGTCGAACACGTGATCGCGGACGAATTTGCCGGCCCTTGCCTCGGGCGGGCCGTACAGGTTCGAGCCGCCGTAGAGATAGGGCGAATTCACGCCCTTGGCGTGGTAGCCGAAACCGTTGAACGCCTCGAGCCGGAACAGCATCCGTGCGATGCTCCAGTCCTGCGCGCCGATGAAATTCTCGATCCTGAACGCGTCCACGGCGCCGTCCACGAAGGTGGCAAACGGGCCGCGTCCTTTCGGCACGATGGTCGTCGTGCGATGAAGCGTTTCGCCGTTGCCGAGATAGGTGTCGAAATCGAAATTGGATTCGCGGTAGTGGCAGAGCGCCGTGAAATACCAGGGAACGCCGGTCAGCCGCTCGATCTGCTGATAGGTCGCCTTGCCGTTGATTGCCTTGCGTGCAACCGCATTCGCGTCGGAGTGGCGTCCGGGCCGGATCTCGAGATTGGCCCAATTGCGCTCGTATTCGCTCTTCAAACTCTCGAAGGACACCATTTTCCGCTCCCGCAAATTAATGAATGAACGAATCTCCGGACAAACAAAATGAACCGGGCGCCGTGATCGGCGCGTGAGACCAGCGTGATTGCCGCAAATCTGGCAGGTTGTCGGTCTTGCGCATGTGAACTGGGTTACAGCTTTTGCGGGAAAATTGGCGGCACAGTGTGGAGGGCCCACGGGAACCCGCAGGACCGTCCGCCCGTTAGCAATCGGACAGGATCCGGCAAGGAGGCCTGCATGACCAAGCGTGTCCTCGCGATCGGCATCGAACCCGGCGTTGCGGATTACAGCACATTCCCGCAGCTCACGCCGGATCTCGTGCGCAACTATATCGAGGCGCAGCTGTTGCGCCTGCGCGATCGCGGCTTCGAGGTCACGAGCTGCCTGATCGATCTCGACGCGGCCGCCGAAGCCGGCGTCGCGGCGGCGCTGCGCGAGGAGCGCTTCGAATGCATCGTGATCGGCGCCGGTCTGCGCGAGCCCAAGGAACGCCTGCTGCTGTTCGAGAAGGTGCTCAACCTCGTCCACCGCCTCGCGCCGGAGGCTGCGATCTGCTTCAACTCCACCCCGGCCGACACCGCCGAAGCCGTGCAGCGCTGGATCGAACCAGGATGACCGGCTCGCGGCCGGTTTGAAGGCGGCGAGTGTCAATTCATCGGCACAACCATCCGTTGACGATGCGAGCTTTATGACCAATCATGTTCGCAGTCATCACTGGTGGGAATCCCGATGTCCAGATTTTTGCTGCTGCTCGTCTGCGCAACGATCCTTGCGGGCTGCGATGCCGTCAGCACGGTGACGGAGGGATTCAAGCAGTCGAAAGCCGTGGAGACGGACCTCGAGCAATCGACCGGCGTCAAGCCGGCGGTCGGCTTCAATTGGCACAACGGGAGGCTGGTGTTGGTGACGGTTCAATTCCCCCGTCCCTATGAAAACAAGCCGTTGAACGAGCTCGCAGGGCTCGTCCGCGACGCCGTCACCAAGGATTTCAAGCAGACACCCGACAGGATCGTGCTCGCCTTCGCGGTCGACAAATGAGGTCGGAGCGCGCGGCATACCGCGTGCGGTGGGACCAGGGCGACATTCCTCCGCGCTTTGGGATCGACGGAAGGGGCGATTTGATCTGGCCCGAATCCCCGCCGGACGTTAAAACTCGCCTCACCACAGGGAGGACGCGCATGTTTCGAGGTCTTCGCATTGGAATTTTCGGAATCGCCGCATGTCTGACGGTCACGATGGCGGTGCCGGTGCATGAGGCGGTGGCCCAGGATGCCATCGGCGGCGCGATCATCGGCGGCGTCGGTGGTGCAATCGTCGGCGGCGCGCTCGGCGGAGGCCGTGGCGCGGCCATCGGTGCCGTCGTCGGTGCCGGTACGGGCGCCGCGATCGCATCCGAAGGCGAGCGCCGCCGCTCCGGCTACTACGCCTATCAGCGCGGCTGCTACATGCAGCGGCCCGATGGCTACTACGTCCGGGTCGATTCCCGTTATTGTTACTAAAGCATGATCCGGAAAAGTGCGAAGCGGTTTTCCGGAAGGATCATGCGTAGACAACAAACTAAAGCGCGATGACGATTTCATCCAAATCTCATCGCGCTTTAACGCGCTTGCGCTCTAGCTCTTCGCTGCCTCCGGCATGACATGCCGTTCTTGTCGCCTGATTTGGTGCCCTAGATCAACCGCATCCCGCGCAAACTCGCATGCCCGCTCCTGCCGACGATGATGTGATCGTGCACGGCAATTCCCAGCGGCTTTGCGATGTCGATGATCGCTTTCGTCATCTGGATGTCGGCCTGCGAAGGCGAGGGATCGCCTGAGGGATGATTGTGCACCAGGATCAGCGCGGTCGCCGACAATTCCAGCGCGCGCTTGATCACCTCGCGTGGATAGACCGGGGTGTGGTCGACGGTGCCGGTCTGCTGCACCTCGTCGGCGATCAGCTGGTTGCGCTTGTCGAGGAAGAGCAGGCGGAATTGCTCCTTGTCTGAAAACGCCATGCTGGTGCGGCAATAGTCGATCACCTCGTTCCAGGACGACAGCGCATTGCGGCTGTTGACCTCGCCCTTGGCGACGCGGTGCGCCGCGGCGGCGATCAGCTTGAGCTGGTTGATGGCGGCTTCGCCGATGCCGTCGACCTCGCGCAGGCGCGCCACCGGAGCATGCACGACCTCGGCGAACGAGCCGAACGTCTTGATCAGCGTCTTCGCCAGCGGCTTGGTGTCGCGCCGCGGCAGCGCCGGAAACAGCGCCATCTCCAGGAGCTCGTAGTCGCTGAGCGCATCCGCGCCGGCGCTGTAGAACCGCTCGCGCAGCCGCTCGCGATGGCCGTGATAGTGCGGCGCATCCTCCGGCTTGCTCTTGTCGTGGTCTGGCTTGGCGGGCATCGACCGCCAGCATTGCCGTGGAACTCTGTTTTTGCAACCGTCAATTGCGGCGGCAAATCCGGTTCGCGCGGGTCGGCTCCCTTAGTGGCTCACCCGATCTGCTTCTCGCCGTGCCGCTCCGACAGCGTGAAGATCTCGACGCCCGTCGCGGTGACGCCGACGGAGTGCTCGAACTGCGCCGACAGCGAGCGGTCGCGGGTGACCGCGGTCCAGCCGTCGGAGAGGATTTTTACATGCGGCTTGCCGAGATTGATCATCGGCTCGATGGTGAAGAACATGCCGGGCTTGAGCTGCACGCCTTCGCCGGGCCGGCCGATATGGATGATGTTCGGCTCGTCGTGGAACATGCGCCCCAGGCCATGGCCGCAGAAATCGCGCACCACGCTCATGCCCTGCGGCTCGACGAAGCTCTGGATGGCGTGGCCGATGTCGCCGGTCGTGGCGCCGGGCTTCACGGCGGCGATGCCGCGCATCATCGCTTCATACGTCACCTCGATCAGCCGCTCGGCCTTGCGCGCGATCGGGCCGACCGCATACATCCGGCTGGAATCGCCATACCAGCCGTCGACGATGAAGGTGACGTCGATGTTGACGATGTCGCCTTCCTTCAGCGGACGGTCGCCGGGCATGCCGTGGCAGACCACGTGGTTGAGCGAGGTGCAGGTCGAGTAGCGATAGCCGCGATACATCAGCGTCGCCGGATAGGCGCCATGGCTGAAGGCGAAGTCGCGGACGAATTCGTCGATCTTCGAGGTCGGCACGCCCGGCCCGACGATGTCGGTGAGCGCGTCGAGGCACTTGGCCACCAGCGCGCCGGCCTTGCGCATGCCGGCAAAGGCGGCGGGCCCATGCAGCTTGATCTGTCCGGTCTTACGCAGGGAGGTCTCGGTGGCTTCGACGTAGCTCATGCTTGGGCGGTCTTCCGGGCTGATCTCGATGTCGATGGAAAGGCTTGATTTCAGGCCCTAATTTAATGATTGCCCGCTTTCGTGCAAGCCAAGGCAGAGCGTTTTCGAGCGAAGTGGCTACCGGTTCGCGTGAAGAAAACGCTTCAAAACAAGAATCTTACCGGCCCTTGCGCCCGAAAGCGGGCCTAATTCGGGACTTCTACGGTGGTTTCCACCGGCAGGGCGCCGCCGCGGACGCGGATTTCGCGGACGGGGTAGGGAACCCGGATACCCTCGCGCTTGAAGGCGTCCCACAGCGCCAGCATCACGTCGCTCTTGACGTTGTCCATGCCGTCGGGGTCCGCGATCCAGAAGGTCAGCGAGAACTTCATCCCGGCTTCCGCGAACTCGGTCAAAATGCTGTTCGGCGCCTTGCCCTTGGTGGCGCGCGGATGGGCGGCGGCGGTCTCGGCGGCGAGCTTGGTGACCAGGCGCGGGTCGGCGTCGTAATTGGTGCCGAAGGCGATCTTCACCAGCGTGTTCTTGTCGGTATAGGTCCAGTTGACGACCTTCTGCGTCACCAGATCCTCGTTCGGCACCAGGAATTCGCGTCCGTCGCCGGCGGCAACGGAAATATAGCGCGTCTTCATCGCGCTGATCCGCCCGGTGTTGTCGCCGATGGTGACGAGGTCGCCGGGCTTCACCGATTTGTCGGCGAGCAGGATGATCCCCGAGATGAAATTGGCCACGATCTTCTGCAGGCCGATACCGATGCCGACGCCGACCGCGCCGGAGAACACCGCGAGCGCGGAGAGATCGATGCCGACGGCGCCGAGCGCAATGACGATTGCGACGGCAAGAAGCCCGATGCGGATGATCTTGACCAGCAGCACCTGCACCGACGGCGTCAGGTCGGTGGTCGAGTTGATCCGGCTCTCGGCGAAATTGCTGGCGATGTTGGTGGCCCACAGCGCGATCAGCAGCAGCGCGCCGGCCTTGATCACCAGCAGCGGCGTCAGCCTGAGGCCGCCGAGCACGATCGCGAAGGAGTCGAGCAGCTCGATGGTCGTGTCGAGCTGGCCGATGATCGACAGCGCCGCGACGAACCAGGCCGTGATCGACACCAGCTTGACGATGAAGGCGTTGCGCAGCACCGAGGTCACCAGCCGGATCACCAGCCAGGCCAGCCCCATCTTGGCGGCGACCATCAGGAGATAGGAGCGGCTCGGCCAGGTCGCGTGGTACATCACCACGCGCGAGATGATCACGAGCAGGGTGAACACCGCCGTCGAGGCGCTCGACATCATCACCCGCGAGAAGTGCCGGAGCGGCAGCGGCCAGCCCATCGCCAGCGATGTCATGTCGACGCGATTGCGAATGCCGGCTTCCGCGGCATAGGCGATGCCGGCTGCCGCGAGAATGAGACCAAATTGCAGGTAGAACCAGGGTGAGGAAATCTCCGCCCCGACGCTGCGTGCGGTCGTCTGCACGAACTCCATGAAGTCTTTGAGGTCCATGTCCATCGGTCTCGTCGGGAAGCGGGGGAGGAATTGATTCGAGGGCGCCGCAGAATCCCACAAAGGGTGCGGCCCGGCCATCGATACACCGTGAAGTGAAGCGCGTTAAGGCCGCAAAATACGGGCAGATTGCCGCGAGCAGCGAAAATGGGTTGGCGCGGGGGAATGCCGACGATAAGGATGAAAATCCTGCGATTTTTACCCGGAAGGTGGATGGCCTCCCTCGACTCCTTCAGCCTCACCATATTGCTCGGCGCCGTCCTCGTCATGGCCGGTATCCTGTCGAGCCTGCTTGCGCTGCGGTTCGGCGCGCCCTTGCTGCTCGTGTTCCTTGCCATCGGCATGCTCGCGGGAGATTCCGGTCCCGGGCAGATCCAGTTCAACGACGTCGGCACGACCTATCTGGTCGGCTCGGTGGCGCTGGCCCTGATCCTGTTCGACGGCGGCCTGAAGACGCGCTTTGCCAGCATCCGCACCGTGCTCGCCCCGTCCCTCGTGCTCGCCACCGTCGGTGTGCTTCTGACCGCGCTGGTCACTGCGCCGTTCGCCAAATACGCGCTCGATCTCAACTGGACGGAAGCGCTGCTGGTCGGCGCCGTCGTGGCCTCGACCGACGCCGCCGCGGTGTTCCTGCTGGTGCACACCCAGGGCCTGCGCCTGCGTCCGCGCGTCGGCGCGACGCTGGAGGCGGAGTCCGGCACCAACGATCCCTTCGCGATCTTCCTCACCCTGATGCTGGTCGAGTACATCTCGCTGGGAACGGGCACGGCGGGTCACGTGCTGATGGAGTTCTTGCAGGAGGCGGTACTGGGCGCCGTCGTCGGCTTCTTCGGCGGGCGCCTCGTCGTCATCGCGCTCAACAAGGTCGCGTTGCCGCAGGGCCTGCACGCGCCGTTCGTCACCACCGCAGCGCTGGTGATCTTCGGCGGTTCGCAGATCATGCACGCCTCGGGCTTCCTCGCGGTCTATCTCGCCGGCATCATCATTGGCAACCGGCCGACGCGCGCGCATAATTCGGTGGTGACCTTCCTGGATGCGGCGACCTGGCTGGCGCAGATCGTGATGTTCGTGCTGCTCGGCCTCCTGGTCTCGCCGAGCCGGTTAGGGGCCAGCGTGCTGCCGGCGGTCGCCGTCGCGCTGATCCTGATGCTGGTGGCGCGGCCGCTCGCGGTGTTCGTGTGCCTGGCGCCGTTCCGTTTCAACTGGCGCGAAAAGATCTTCATCGCCTGGACCGGCCTGCGAGGTGCGGTCGCGATCTTCCTGGCGTCGATCCCGATGCTGGTCGGCCTGTCCAAGGCCTATCTCTATTTCGACGTCGCCTTCGTCGTCGTCATCATCTCGCTGCTGCTGCAAGGCTGGACGCTGGCGCCCGCCGCGCGCAAGCTGCACGTCGCGCTGCCGCGCGCCGAGCGCGGCCCGCGCCGCGTCGAGCTGGATCTGCCCGGCCAGCTCGAGCAGCAGCTGGTCGGCTATCCGGTGCGCCCCAAGAGCCTGTATTTCCGCCGCGGCCTGATCCCGTCCTGGTCGAAGCCGACGCTGGTGATCCGCAACCAGAACATCCTGACGCCCATTGAAGCCGATCCGATCGCACCCGGCGACTACATCTACCTGCTGGCGCCGCCGGAAAAGGCCGAGTCGCTCGACCGCTTCTTCGTCGACATGCAGCCGAGCTCGGCGCCCGATCCGCATCTGCTCGGCGACTTCATGGTGTCAGGCGAGCACACGCTGGCTGAGCTTGCCGGAATCTACGGCGTCAAGGTGAGCGAGGACGAGGGCAAGCTCACGCTCGCCGACTATTTCGACGTCCACCTCGACCGCGCGCCGAAGGAGGGCGCCGAGCTCGCGCTGGACGAGATCGTCCTCGTCGCACGCAGCATCTCCGGCGGCCGCGTCAATGTCGTTGGCCTCCGCCTGCCGGAAGAAGACGAGACGCCGCCGCCGCTGACGCGCCGGCAGGCGCTGCGGAAGAAGCTTGCGGATTTGTGGACGTCGGTGGCGGGGGTGTAGACGGTCTCGTGTCCCGGACGCGGTGCAGCGTGAAACGCTGCTCCGCAGAGCCGGGACCCATGGCTGTGGGCCCCGGCTCTGCAACGCATCACTTCGTGCTGCGTCGCGTCCGGGGCACGAGAGTTAACCGCGCGTCACTCTGTAGATGTCGGCACCGTTCGCCAGACAACCGCCACCAAATCGCCGCAACCGCCGAAGATTTGCGCGGCTTCGTAACCTCTGGATCCGGAACGCCCTGCGGCGCCGCTCGTTCTTCGCGTGACAGCCAACGTCTTTGACAGGAGCAGTTCCATGCGAAGCTTCATCTTGCCTGCCATCGTCGCGATCGGTCTCGGATCGGCTGCGCCGGCGATGGCCTATGACACCGGCGACCAGATCTCGATGCAGGTCGCGCTCGACGTTGCCAGCGATCTTGGTGTCGCCACGGTCTCGCACACGAACTTCCTCGGCGATGAATGGCAGATCGAAGGCCGCGATCGCACCGGGCGCTGGATGGAGGTCGATGTCGATGCGCGGACCGGCGAGGTCCGCAACGTCGACCGCGGCTGGTAAAGCCGAAGCGGCGGAAGCGCTGCTATCCGGGCGCCGGCCTCTCCGCCGTCATTGCGAGCGCAGCGAAGCAATCCAGACTGTCACCGCGGAAAGATTCTGGATTGCTTCGCTGCGCTCGCAATGACGTGGGGAGGGATCGTCGCCCTTCATTAAGAGCTGAAGTGCCTCACGTCAGCACCTTGACCCCGCCGAACGACGTCACGCGGCCCTGCTTCAGCATCACGATCTGGGTCGCGAGCTGGCGCAGTTCGGCGACGTCGTGGCTGACATAGACCATCGGCACGTTGGCCTCGTCGCGCAGCCGCACCAGATAGGGCAGGATCTCGAGCTTGCGGCCCTCGTCGAGCGCGCCGAGCGGCTCGTCGAGCAGCAGGAGGCGCGGTTTCGACAGCAGCGCGCGGCCGAGCGCGACGCGCTGACGCTCGCCGCCGGAGAGCTTTCCGGGACGGCGGTCCTGCAGCGCGCCGATGTCGAGCAGGTCGATGATGCGCTTGTGTTGCGCAGGATCGGGCGCAAGTCCGTTCATCCGCCTGCCGTAGTCGAGGTTCTGCGCGACGCTCAGATGCGGAAACAGCCGCGCGTCCTGGAACACATAGCCGATGCGGCGGCGCCAGGTCGGCACGTGAATGCCGGCCGCGGTATCGTCCACGGTCTCGCCGTCGATCACGATGGTGCCGCGGTCGGGCCGCAACAGCCCGGCGATCATGTTGACCAGCGAGCTCTTGCCGGCGCCCGAGGCGCCGAACAGGCCGATGACGCGGCCCTCGCCGGTGAAGGACGCGTGAAGCGAGAACTCGCCGAGCTGTTTTTCGATGTCGACCCGCAGCATGGTCAATTCCCGTGCAGGCGCAGCGTGGCGCGGCGGGCGAACCATTCGGCCGCGATCAGCGCGCCGATCGCGATCACGATCGAGACGATCACGAGCCGGCCCGCGGCTGCATCGCCGTCGGGCGTCTGGATCAGCGAATAGATCGCGGAGGAGATCGTCTGGGTCTCGCCGGGAATGTTGGAGACGAAGGTGATGGTGGCGCCGAACTCGCCGATCGCTTTCGCAAAGCCCAGCACCATGCCGGCGAGCACGCCGGGCAGAGCCAGCGGCAGCGTCACCGTGAAGAACACCTTCCAGGGTGCGGCGCCGAGCGTTTCCGCCGCCTGCTCGAGCCGGCGGTCGATCGCCTCGATCGACAGCCGCATCGGCCGCACCAGCAGCGGAAACGCCATCACGCCGCAGGCGAGCGCCGCACCGGTCCAGCGGAACGCGAAGACGATGCCGAGATAGTCGGCCAAAAATCCGCCAACGAGGCCGCGGCGGCCGAAGGTGAGCAGCAGCAGATAGCCGGTGACGACCGGCGGCAGCACCAAGGGCAGGTGCACGACGGCATCGAGCACCGACTTGCCCCAGAAGTCACGTCGCGCGAGCAGCCATGCCAGCGCGATGCCGAACGGCGTCGCGACCAGCGTAGCGATGACGGCGACCCTGAGCGAGAGCAGGATCGCCGTCCATTCGGCGGGAGAGATCTCGAACATCAAGGCGTAATGTCAGGTCGCAAAATCAGGTTGTCGGGCTGATCAGGAACTTGAATCCGTATTTTTCCAGAATGGACTTGGCGGCGGTCGAGCGCAGGAAGGCGAGATAGTCGTTGGTCTCGCCCTTCGCAGTCGTTGTCGCGGCGACCGGATAGATGATCGCGGGGTGCGAATCCGCCGGGAAGGTGCCGACGATCTTGACGCCGGGCTCGACCTTGGCGTCGGTGGAATAGACGATGCCGAGCGCGGCCTCGCCGCGGGCGACCAGCGTCAGCGCGGCGCGCACGCTCTCGGCCATCGCGAATTTCGGCTCGGCGGCCGGCCAGGCGCCCAGCTTCTCCAGCGCCGCCTTGGCGTATTTGCCGACCGGCACGGACTTGACGTCGCCGGTCGCGATCTTGCCGTCGCCGGCGAGTTTTGCGAGGTCAAAGCCTTGCGCGATGGTGACGTTGTCGATCTTGGAATCCTTCGGCGCGATCAGCACGATGCTGTTGCCGAGCAGGTTGACGCGTGTCGGCTCGTTGATCGTCTTCTTGGAGACCGCGTAGTCCATCCAGTCGTTGTCGGCGGAGACGAACACGTCGGCGGGGGCGCCCTGCTCGATCTGCTTGGCCAGCACCGAGCTTGCGGCATAGCTGACGCTGAACTTGACGCCGGTCTTGGCGGTGTAGGCGGCATCGATCTCGTCCAGCGCGTTCTTCATCGACGCCGCGGCGAACACGGTGATGGTCTTGTCCTCCGCCGCGGCGGGCGAGAGGGTCGCGCTCGCGAGGATGACGAAGGCGGTGAAAAGTCCGGTGATACGAAACATGGATAGCGCTCCGTGCGAGCTCGCGCGCAGGCAACACGCGCAAATCTGGCGTTGGTTGGGTCAGGTATGCGACGGGCGGAAGCGCTGTTCCACGGTCCCTTGCGACGGCTTACGGCCGGCGGGGATATCGCAGTGCAAACATAGCAGGCTGAGGCCGCAGGTCAAAGGATCTACTGCGCCGGCAGGATCGCGATCGAGAGCGCATTGTCCTTGGCGCCGCTGACCTGGAGGACAAGCGGCTGCGCCGACAGCTCGTACTTCATGGTCTTGCGGATGCCGTCGCAATCGGTCGCGCCGCTGAAAGCCACGGGCTTGAGGAAATGGCCGTCCTGGACCACGTCGACCCAGGCGCCCGAAGACAGGCTGATCGTATAGAGCCCCGCTTTCGGCGCCTTGATGCTGGTGAAGCCGGCAAAGGTGCCGTCCTTCGGCGCCCGCTCCGGCGGCGAGGGCAGTTTCGCGTCACTCGGGGCGACCAGCCCCAGCGTGATGGCTGACGCGGGCAGGGCCGCCTGCTCGGCGCCCGAGGCGAGTTTTGCCCGATCCGGCGCAGTGAGCGCGGCGCGCTCGCGCTCGATCGGCCATTTGAACTTGTCGCAGCCGCTCGGCTCCTCGGCGGCGAGGGCGGAGGTCGCGCTAAGCAGGAGCGCAGCAAGGATAGTGAGGACGCGCATGTGGAATCCCATCGTTGGCCACGCGCGGAGGCGCGGCGTGCGGTCAGGCTTGTTGAAAGACGGGATGCGCATCCCGGGATGCCGCGGGCTTACGGCTGGGCGGCGAGGCATGTTAGCGCATTCGCGTGGTGCAAACCACTCGTCGTCCTGGACAAGCGAGTAGGCACCATCTCTCCATGCGTCGTCCCGGCGAAGGCCGGGACCCATAACCACAGGGAGAAGTTTAGCGAAGACCCGGAGTTACCGGTTTGCTCGATAACTTCCGCCTCGGAGTATGGGTCCCGGCCTTCGCCGGGACGACGGCTGAAGGTGAGGCGGCAGCGTCAATCTCCCCTCGTCATCACGGACAAGCGCAGCGGAGCGGAGCGCAGATCCGGGATCCATAGCCACAGGCGGGTGTGGTTACGGGATTCGGAGTTGCCATCTCGCGCCACAACCACTCCCTGTGGTTATGGGTCCCGGGCTCGCTTCGCGCCCCGGGATGCCAGCGGTTGGTAGGCTGCAGCGCACCCTACGGCTTCGCATCGCCCGCATGCAGCACGGCCTTGCAAGCCGCCGGCATCTGCGCCAGCGTCATCGGCGGTTTGGGCTTCGGCGGCTCCGGCGGCGGCTTGGGATGCAGCACGGCGTCCGAGAACCAGTAGCCGAGATCGGCGTCCTTGCAGCCTTCGTCCTCGGACTGCGACGGCTGGCCCTCGCACTCGCCGGCGCCCGCCGGGCAGCGCATGCGGATGTGGAAGTGATAGTCGTGGCCCCACCAGGGGCGGATCTTCGACAGCCATGAGCGGTCGCCCTTGGCCTCGCGGCACAGCGCCTTCTTGATCGCGGCATTGACGAAGATGCGCTGCACCGCCGGCTCCTGCGCCGCGTCGCGCAGCACCAGCACATGGGCAGGCGTGAACACCTTCGGGTCGATGTCGAGCCGGTCCTGGCGCACCATCATCACCGCCGACATCTCCTCGCGCTCCTCACGCGAGAGGCGGCGGTCCGGCATCGGCGTCAGCCAGATGTCGGCGTCGAGGCCGATCTGGTGGCTGGCATGACCCGACAGCGCCGGCCCGCCGCGCGGCTGCGCGATGTCGCCGACCAGGATGCCCGGCCATCCCGCGTCCTTGTGGGCCCTGGCCGCAAGGCGCTTGATCAGCGCGATCATGTCGGGATGGCCGAAATTGCGGTTACGCGACAGCCGCATCACCTGCCAATTGTCGCCGTTGAGCGGCATCTGCGCGGCGCCGCCGATGCAGCCCTTGGTGTAGGAGCCGATGACATGCGCCGGCCCCTTCGAGGGCAGCAGTTTTCGCGCGAACAGTTCCTTGGCGCCGAGATGCGGATCGTTCGGATTGGCCAGCGGCGGCAGCGGCTTCGGGTTGACGCTGCCCTTGTCCTGGGCCAGCGCGCCGCCGGCGGCCAGGAGCGTCATGACAAGCAGGAGAGGGGTAATGCGGCGGGGACTCATGCCCGGTCATTATAACCCAACGCCGCGGCAGGGTTAAGAATTAGGCTTGTCGCGAGGGCGCGATCTCACGGCGTCTTTACAGCCGCCAGCCGCTGGCGACATCATGCCCTCGAGGCAAAGGGCCTTTTATCATGACATTTGTTTTGGCGCGGCTCGCGAGGCGGGCCGCCATGGCCGCTTTTGCAATGGCCGCTTTTGTACTGACCCCGCTCATTGCGACCCCGGCGCAGGCCGATCTCAGGGTCGACATCGACAAATCAGCCCAGCGCATGTCGGTGCGCGTCGACGGCGCGCCGCGCTACTCCTGGCCGGTGTCGACCGGCCGCCGCGGCTACGGCACGCCGAGCGGCACCTTCCATCCGCAGGCGATGATGCGGCGCTATTTCTCGCGCAAATACTACAATTCGCCGATGCCGCACGCGATCTTCTTCCATCACGGCTTCGCCATCCACGGCACCACCGACCTCTCGCGCCTGGGCGGACCGGCCTCGCATGGCTGCATCCGCCTGCATCCGGCGCATGCGGCGACCCTGTTCGCGCTGATCCAGCGCGAGGGCGCACGCAATACGACGATCCGTATCTCCAACTAGGGAATCGTCGAGCATCGCAATTTTTTTGCGTCGCCCGGCCGCATTTTAACGGCGCGATAACCGTATCCTGCATTGACCAAAATTCGTGCGCGGAGTGAGGGAACGCCGCGGTCCGCATGCAATCGGCCATGATTTCGGAAATGATTCAAGCGCGCGCGTAATTTTGCGCCAGCGCGCCATCTGATCGCGACGGCGGAATGGGTTTGGCGCGTCGGTCGGCGCATTTTGCGCCTCGCAAACAGGCACGAGTGCCGGCGAGCGGCGGCGATCCCGAGGCCAAGATTACTTTTTTTTCAGACACTTGCCCCAAAACTTGCGGCCACAGGGCGCGACTGGGACATGTGACGTTGAGTTTGGGGTCTCGAAAACAAAAAAGGCGAAAGCGTAACGTGCTTGCGGCGGCCGGCGGGCAGCTGCGCAAGCCGCGATTCGCGCGCGCGCCGCATTCGCCCGTTGCACAGGCCGAGCTCGTGCAGAGCCGCGCGGAAGCGGAGGCCGCGATCGCGGAGGCGCGCAAGGCCCATGAGCGGCTGCGCCAGGCCATCGACATCCTGCCGCAGGGCATCGTGTTTCTCGATGCCGAGGGCCGCTACGTCCTCTGGAACAAGAAATACGCCGAGATCTACAGCAAGACCGCCGACCTCTTCGCCGAAGGTGCGCGCCTCGAGGACACGCTGCGCGTCGGCGTCGCGCGCGGCGACTATCCCGAGGCCGAAGGCCACGAGGACGAGTGGATCGCCGAGCGGCTGCAAAAGCTCTATCAGCCCGGCGCACGTCACGAGCAGAAGCTGGCGGACGGCCGCGTC
The DNA here is from genome assembly GCF_025200885.1 of Bradyrhizobium huanghuaihaiense. Taxonomy (NCBI): domain Bacteria; kingdom Pseudomonadati; phylum Pseudomonadota; class Alphaproteobacteria; order Hyphomicrobiales; family Nitrobacteraceae; genus Bradyrhizobium; species Bradyrhizobium huanghuaihaiense. Next base: position 746,553 of record NZ_CP104172.1, read on the forward strand.
ATCCTGATCGACGAGCGGCTGACCGACGACGGCGGCGTCGTCGGCCTGCGCGTCGACATCACCGAGCTGAAGCAGCGCGAAGCCTCGTTCCGTCTGCTGTTCGACGGCAATCCCGTTCCCATGATCGTCTGCGCGCTCGACGACGAGCGCATCCTCGGCGTCAACGACGCCGCGATCGCGCATTATGGCTATAGCCGTAGCGACTTCGAGAAGCTGACGATCCGTTCCTTGCAGGCCTTCGACAGCGAGCCGCCCTGGACCATTGATGTGACCGGCGAGGAGCAGGCCGGCCGCACCTGGAAGCACGTCAAGGCCGACGGCGCGCTGATCGACCTTGCAATCTATTCGCGCGAATTGACCTATGCCGAGCGGCCCGCGGTGCTGCTCGCGCTGATGGACATCACCGAGCGCAAGCGCGCCGAGGCGCGGCTCGCTTTCATGGCCCAGCACGACGGGCTCACCGGCCTTCCCAACCGCAACCTCCTGCGCCAGCAGGTCGACGAGATGCTGCTGCACACGCGCCGCAGCGCCGAGAAGGTCGCGCTGCTGATGCTGGGGCTCGACAATTTCAAGTCAGTCAACGACACGCTGGGACACGCGATCGGCGACAAGCTGCTCCGCGGCGTCGCCAAGCGTCTGCGCTCCACCTTGCGCGAGGAGGACGCGCTGGCGCGCCTCAACTCCGACGAGTTCGCGATCGTGCAGAGCGGGCTGGCCCGGCCGGAAGACGCTGTGGGACTGGCAAAACGCCTGCTCGAGGCCATCTCTGATCCCTATCTGCTCGACGGCCATTCCGTGGTGATCGGCGCCTCCATCGGCATCGCAATGGCGCCGGGCGACGGCGATGATTCCGAAAAACTGCTCAAGAGCGCCGACATGGCGCTGTCCCGGGCCAAGCAGGATGCGCGCGGCACCTTCGCCTTCTTCGAGGCCGCGCTCGATGCCAAAGCGCAGAGCCGCCGCAAGATCGAGGTCGAGCTGCGCGATGCGATCCAGAACGACGTGCTGCGCCCCTACTACCAGCCGCTGATCGACCTCCAGAGCGGCCGCATCACCGGCTTCGAGGCGCTGGTGCGCTGGCCCCATGCCGAGCGCGGCATGGTCTCGCCGGCCGAGTTCATTCCGGTCGCGGAAGACACTGGCCTCATCAATCCGCTCGGCGGGCTGATGCTGCGCCGGGCGTGCCTGGATGCCGCGACCTGGCCGGACGACGTCCGCGTTGCCGTCAACCTGTCGCCGCTGCAGTTCCGCAGCGGCAACCTGCTCTCCATGGTGACGGACGCGCTGAAGCATTCCGGCCTGCCGCCGCGCCGGCTCGAGCTCGAGATCACCGAGACGCTGCTGCTCGAGAAGAGCGCGCAGGTGCTGGCGACGCTGCATGCGCTGCGGGCGCTCGGGGTGCGCATCTCCATGGACGATTTCGGCACCGGCTATTCCAGCCTCAGCTATTTGCGCAGCTTCCCCTTCGACAAGATCAAGATCGACCAGTCCTTCGTGCGCGATCTCGGGGCCAATCGCGAGGCGCAGGCGATCATCCGCTCCATCGTCAGCCTCGGCAAAGGCCTCGGCGTCACCATCACCGCGGAAGGCGTCGAGACCGAAGCCGAGCTGAGCTGCCTCCGCACTGAGGGCTGCGACGAGGGCCAGGGTTTTCTGTTCAGCAAGGCCCGGCCCAATCTCGAGATCATCAGCCTCTTGCAGGCGCAGCGCGGCATCGACGCCGCCGACGAGGACGCCGCGCTGGTGGCGTGAGCGGATACTGACGTAAGGGACGCGCCGCTCTCTCACTCCCTCGCCCCGTTCTTACGGGGAGAGGGTGGGGCGAGGGGCGTCTCCGCGAACTCCGTTCAAACTGTGTGCGCGCGATTATGCATGTCGGATCGACCTTTGCTCTGGTCGAAATCTCGCCTTGCCCCTCACCCGGATCGCTGCGCGATCCGACCTCTCCCCGCAAAGGGCGGGGAGAGGTTCAGTGAGCTGCTTGCTCTTCAACCCCCCGCCAAAATCGCCTTGCCCACATCCTCGTAATGCGTATCCCGCGCCTGGATCTGCTGCGCGATCGCGTGCATGTCGCGAAACCGTCGCTCGAACGGCTGGCTGCGGAACACCGCAGTCGCACCGGCCATGTGATAGGCGGTATCGACCACCTTTGCCGATTGATGGATGGTCCAGGTCGCCGCCAGCCGGACTGCGCTGCGCTGCGCCGCGCTGAATTCGCCGGTCGCGACCAGGTCGCGCCACATCGCATTGGCCGTGGCATAGAGATAGGCGCGCGCGGCGCGCAGATCGCCCTCGGTGCGGCCGATCAGTCCCTGGACTGCCTGATTGTCGCGCATGGCGCTGGCCGCCAGCGACTGATGCTTTGCGCGCGCGAGCACAATGGCGGCATCCAGCGTGGCGCGCGCGACGCCGAGCGAGACCGCGGCAAAGCCGAGACTGAAGGTCGAGCCGGTGCCGATCCTGTAGAGCGGGCCCGGCTCGCGCAGCGCGGACGACACGTCGCGGAACGCGGTGAAGCGCTCAGGGATGAAGAGGTCCGCTACCTCATAGGAGTCCGTGCCGGTGCCGGCGAGCCCGATTGCCTGCCACACGTCGTGCAGCGTCGCGCTTGCGACGGGAAACAAAATGGTCCGCACCTCCGGCGAGCCGTCGGCATTCTTGCGCGACACACCGTCGCTTCCGATGATACGCACATGCGCCCCCAGCCAGCTCGCCTGGCGCGAGCCCGAGGCAAAATCCCAGCGCGCCGTGACGCGATAGCCGCCCTCGACCGCGCGCGCCTCATGCGCAATCGCGCCCCAGGCGAGGATGCCGGGCGCGGTGTTGAAGATCTCATGCGCGGTGTCGTGATCGAGCCAGGCCGCGATCATCGCGCAGACGCTGCATTGGCCGAGGCACCAGGCGGTGGAGGCATCCGCCTTCGCAATCTCCTCCAGCATCTGCATGAATGCTTCCGGCGCGGCCTCGCTGCCGCCGAGGCTCTGCGGCAGCAGCGCGCGATAAAACCCGTTCTCGATGAGGGCGGAGACCACGGCAGGCGTCAGCCGCCGCGTCCGTTCGATCTCGGCGGCTTCGCCCGCGATCAGCGGCGCGAGCGCGCGGGCACGTTCGACCAGGCCGACGCCGGGAGCTGCATTCATTGCTGCGTTTCCTCGCCCCTTCTGCTGTGAGCGGTCTTGGGGGTGCGATGGTGGTCTATTTGGCGGGGAGGATCAAGATGGTGCGGCTATCGCTTCGGAGCCCAAGCCATCCCGTGACCTGCTTGATTGATTTCGCGCGCGAGGACGTTCAATCCTCAACCCGTCCCGCTCTCGTTCGGTCAAACGACTGCTGCGATCACGCTAATGCCCGCGATCCGAACCTCCTGGCCGGAACCTGGCGACCGGCCGGTGATTGGCCGTCGCGCCGCGGCTGCATTGAACCTGTCCGGCTTCCGGGAGCACCAACGGCTCGTAAGTCCCGATAGAAGCGACGAGGGAAGGCGCGATGAGGACCCTGAAAGCATCGATCTGCGTTGCAGTCGCCGCGCTTGCCTTGAGCCTGTCGTTCGGCGCGCCATCCTACGGCCAGGAGGATGAGGCGGGCACGCTCACGCGGCAGATGAAGGAGCTTTATCGGGCGGGGAAGTACACGGAAGCGCTGCCGCTGGCCCAGAAGTCGCTGGCCCTTCGCGAGAAGGAGTTTGGCCCCGATGACGCGCACGTCGCGATGCCGCTGAACGACCTCGGCACGATCCATTACAATCTCGGCCAATACGCCGTTGCCGAGCCGCTGTACAAGCGCGCGCTGGCCATCCGGGAGAAGACGCTGCGTCCGAATCATGCGGAAGTCGCAATGGTGCTGAACAATCTGGGCGATCTCTTTCGCGCCGAAGAGCGCTACGCGGAAGCGGAGCCGCTTCTCAAGCGGTCGATCGCCATTGGCGAGAAAACCAACGATCCGTCGCTCGTGCTGGCGTTGAGCAACCTCGGCGCCGCCTACAGCAATCAGGGCCGATACGACCAGGCTGTACCGCTGTTCAAGCGGGGACTGGCCGTGCTGCAGAAAGCGCTCGGCCCCGACGATCCCGAAGCCACGGTGCTGATGAACAATCTGGCCGATGCCTACATTCAGCGGCATCGCTATGCGGATGCAGAGCGGCTGCTGAAGCGGTCGATGGTGGTGACCGAAAAGGCGTACGGTCCCGATCATCCCGATATCGCGCAGGCGCAGAACAATCTGGCTGCGCTCTATGCGCGTCAGGGGCGTAACGCCGAGGCCGAGCGGCTGTTCAAGCGGTCGGTGGCCACGTTCGAGAAGACTCTCGGTCCCAACCATCCGGATCTCGCCGGTGTCCTCGATAACCTCGCCGGTCTCTACAAGGATCAGGGCCGCTATGCCGATGCCCAGCAGATCTTCAAGCGTTCGATGGCCATCCGCGGCAAGACAAGGCCGATCTGAATAGCTTTCGTAGGGTGGGCAAAGGCGCGGAGCGCCGTGCCCGCCACTCTTCCCGACGGCACACAAGTTTGTGGCACGCTTCCGCCTTCGCTCTTTGAGCTACGGCAGACAAGTCGCTTTGCCACCTTGCGACACTTTTCCAACTTTTTTGGCGCATTGACGGCCGGACCATGTCGGCAAGGACCGGTCTCGATCGTCCTTGGGTGGACACGTCCCCGGACGTGCTGGAGATATGGACCCGAGACACGTGACGTGATTTCGTCAATTCGAGCCGTCAAAGTCGCAACTGGAGCAATGCCCATGAGGATCACCGTCGAAACCAGCGTCGCCGCCCCCATCGATCAGGTCTGGCGTGCCTATACGACACCCGCCGATATCGTGAAGTGGAACGCCGCGTCCGACGACTGGCACACGACCAGGGCCACGGTCGACCTGCGCGAGGGCGGCGCTTTCTCCTCACGCATGGAGGCCAAGGACGGCAGCATGGGCTTTGACTTCGCCGGCACCTACACGACGATCGTCGAGCACAAGCTGATCGAATATGCGTTCGGCGATCGCAAGGCCGAAGTCGAGTTCGTCCCCGGTCCGAAGGGCGTCGTCGTCCGCGTCGTCTTCGACAGCGAACCGACGCACTCTGTCGAGCAGCAGCAAGGCGGCTGGCAGGCCATCCTCGACAATTTCGCACGCTACGTCGCGGCGAAGAAGACGTCGTGAGGGTGTGCAGGGCGCGGAGCCTTGGCGGGCTTCCGCGTCTTCGTCTACGATCCCATCGCGCAATTGTTCCGGAGACGCAGGGATGCGAACCATTGGCCTGATCGGAGGCATGAGCTGGGAGAGCACCGCGCTCTACTACAAGCTCATCAACGAGCGCGTCCGCGACCGTCTGGGCAAGCTGCATTCGGCTCCGCTGCTGCTTTATTCCTACGATTTCCAGGAGATCAAGGAGATGCAGTATGCCGGCCGCTGGCGGGAGGCCGCAAGCAGCCTCGCGGAGGTCGCGCGGCGTCTCGAGGACGCCGGCGCGCGCGCCATCGTGCTGTGCACGAACACGATGCACAAATTGGCGCCCGACATCACGTCGAGCCTGACCATTCCCTTCATCCACATCGGCGACGCGACCGCGCAGCGCATCCGGGCGAAGGGATACCGGCGGGTTGGGCTGCTCGGCACCAGGTTCACGATGGAGGAGGAGTTTTACATCGACCGGCTTCGCGCCCATGATCTCGACGTCCTGGTTCCTTCCGAAGGCGCACGAGCGGACGTGAACCGGATCATCTACGACGAGCTGTGCCTCGGAAATGTCACCGCCCCCTCGCGTCGCCGCTATCAGGACGTGATGGCGGCGCTCGTCGCCGCCGGCGCCGAATGCATCATCCTCGGCTGCACCGAGATCACGATGCTGGTCGGACAGGGCGACACAACGGTCGAAACATTCGACACGACCGCCATCCACGCCGAGGCGGCGGCCGATTTCGCCATCGGGTGATGATGATCTCGTTGGACGTTTGCCATCCAAGGCCGGGATTGCAGCTTTCGTAGGGTGGGCAAAGGCGCAGAGCGCCGTGCCCACCACTCTTCCCGACGGCACACAATTTGGTGGGCACGCTTCTGCCTTCGCCGTTCGAGCTACGGCGGACAAGTCGCTTTGCCAACCTGCGACTGATCGCGAGATGCGCCTTTCGGCAATGGCGATTGGAACAAGAAAAACCTTGGGAAGTTCGCGTGTTTAGGGGCCGGAGCAAGCCGTGGAGGAGAAGCATGCGAACAGCAATTCTCGCGTTGATTGTCGTTGCCGGAAGCGCAATGACCTTCCAGGCAACGGCCCAACAGCAAAAGGCCGCACCCAGTGAGCAAACCAAGGAGGAGATGCGCCGTGATGTAGACCAGGGGCTCAAGACTGGCGAGCCCAACGAGCAGATGCAGCGTGATGCGGACAAAGGGATCAAGACCCGCAACTCCGGAGAGTCCGGATACGTGGCCGACCAAGACAAGCCAGGTGCTGCTGCGCATCCTCCGGGTCGACCGGGAAGTGAGCAGACCACGGGTTCGGGTGGCCAGACCAGCGCGCCGAAATAGAACCCTTGGCTCGTAGCTCGATGGGTCGCGCGGCTTATCCGCCGTAGCTCGAAGAGCGAAGGCGGACGCGAAACCCATCAAGCTTCATTCTCGCAATTGGATCGAGCTAACAAGGATTACCGGATATTGCGTGCCCGCGTCGGGGCGATGGGTGTCGCGGAAGCTCAACCCATCCGAGCTCTCAGATGACAGCTGCGGCCAGCAGGGAAGCGCCGCCAACCGCGACCAGCACGAGGCCGGGCCAGTTCGATTTGATGCCGAAGCCGCTGCCCGGCGCTGTAGGTTCCAGCGTGTCAAGTCCGGAGCGAAGCCGCTTGGTGCCGCTCAGCCGGCCTCGCCAGATCGGCTGGAATGCCATCTGGAGCACGCCGACGAAAACCAGGAGCGCACCAAGCCATATGAGGGTCATGCTCGTCCTCCTGCTCAGTCAACGCCGAGCGGTTGCTCCCCGCGGAAAGCCCCTTCGAGAAGCATCCTGCTTACTCTTCGTCCGGCTCGCGCACGACCGGCGCTTCATCATCTCGGTGCTCGTCGTCGCCGTCGTCGTCTTCGTCCGCATCCTCGTCTTCATCGGGATCTCGGGGCGGCATCGTGTTGCCCACGATCACGAAGCAACGCCAGTCGATCAATCCAGTGAATTCCTCAAGGAGATGTGGCGTCATGTTGTTGCTCCTATCCGGAGGTTCTCACCGACCGGCAGGATATGGGCCGCTCATCTACCTGACAAAGCTGGCCTGGTGCGCGGTCCAGTGGCGGATGTGGCTTGCGAGGCCCGTCGTACCGGGCGGGGTCTCGTTGCCAGCCTTCCTTGTATCGACCCGCTCAAACGTCGTGTTGTTCCCGCTCGTGAATCATCAGGGACCTCCACTGGCGTAGAACGATGTCCATCCTGGATGGTTCCTCGGGCGCAACCTGATGGGACGGGGGCGGATGGGCCGCGCGGCTTGTCCGCCGTAGCTCGAAGCTCGTAGGATGGTAGAGCGAAGCGAAACCCATCAAGCTCATCCCCACAATCGGGTCGAGCTAACGAGAAGTAAGAGATACTCCGTCCGCCCGGCAGGGCGATGGGTTTCGCAAGAGCTCAACCCATCCTACGCCTGGCTGCGTCGACCTGGGTCCGCCATTGCTTGACGAGGTCGCGCCGGCGGCCGGGATAACGTTCGGTCTTGAGCCGGAGCTTTTCGATCCGATCCGCCCGGAAGGAGCGAAAATCCTTCCTCATTTCACACCAGCCGGCCAGGATGCGCCGGGATTCGAAAAAGGCGACGCCAATCGGCCAGATCGTCCGGGTGGTCTTCGCGCCGTTCGGATCGCGATACACGATGGAAAGCTTGTGCTGGTCGCGCATGGCCTGGCGCACAAGGCGGAGATCGACGGCTTCGGGTTGCTTCGGCCTGTGCGCGACATGAAATGCATTGTCGTCGATCTTGTGCCGCAGCTCTGACGGCAGCACGGCGCCGATTTTCGCGAGCGCATTACGCGCTGCCAGCGCGAACTCTTCATCGGTCTGGCGAGACACCCACTGCGCGCCGAGCGCCAGGGCCTGGATTTCCTGCTCGGAGAACATCAGCGGAGGCAGGAGAAAGCCGGGCTGCAGCACATAACCAAGACCGGCTTCGCCCTCGATCTGCGCGCCCAGCGCCTGCAGCTCGGCGATGTCGCGATAGATCGTGCGCAGCGAGACGCCCGCCTCGGCAGCCAGATTGCTGCCCGACACCGGATGACGGTGCCGCCGCAGGATCTGCATGAGGTCGAACAGCCGCTGGCTCTTGGACATGCTGCAAGTCTAGCAGGTATCCTGCCAAAGATTGGCAGCAATCTACCGCAGAATGGCGGCACGGCTTCGGGCAGCCGCGCCGCCTGATGAGTTGGACCGGATTCCTAGCGCGGTTGGACCGTCGCCGCGTAGGCGGCAAACGGCGCGGCATCGTAGATCACCTCGGTCGACACGATCTTGCCGTCCCTCACCTTGAGGAGCTCCGCGACGATGGCGTTGGCAACCGGATGGGTGTCCGCGTTGTAGACGACAACAGCCTGCTGATCGTCGCCGTAAGTCGCAAGGAGCGTCACCTTCTGGAGCATGCGGGCAAAGCCGCCGTGGAACTCGCGAAACGTCGAGGTCCCGACGATCCGCCCGCGCGGTGATGTGCAAACGATGTCGTCCGCCGAGATGGAGATGACCGTATCGACGTCTTTGCGGGCGATGGCCTCGACATAGGTGTTGGCGATCTGCACTGCCTCGCCGCTGCTTTGGGTATTCATGGTCTTCCTTTCAGTGATTGGTGCACTGAAAGAAGGCCTAGCGCGGGGCAGTGACAGATTCTGGCAGTAGAAAATCGGCGCTGCCGGGACTGCCAACCCGGACCTGCCGTCGACCTCATATGCGGGCAGTCGTGTCGAGCATCGTTCTTTGGTGGGACCAGGCCAGACCGACAACGCGGCTAAATCCAATCGCCTCCCAAAACTGCGCTGCAGCCTGATTGCCTGCATGGACAGTCATGGTGGAAACGCTTCCGGTCGCGTCCTGCAACAGCGCCATGGCAATGGTGTAGGCAACATTGCGCCGTCTGAATTCGCGATGCACGTAGAACCGTCGCATTCTCCACGTCGGTTGCCCTGTCGGTGCAGGTTCGTTGGTCATCGCACCGATACCCGCGAGTCTGCCGCCGAGATAGCAGGCGTATGCTGCATGAAAAATGGCGGGGGTCTCTGTCAACTCAGCGGCCAGGCGCGTCATTTGCCGATGGCCATCCGCTGTTGCATCCGCCTCCAGGTCAGCGAAGCCAGCGGGTAATTTGTCGACTATTGGTTCGAGCTTGAGGTCCATCACCCTTGGAGCCTTATCAGATACGGTCAGAACTGCCTTGGCCGGATACGGAGTTCGTCCGCCGTAGCTCGAAGAGCGAAGGCGGGTCTGATAGCGGCAAAAAAGCTCTGGGGGAATGTCGACCCCGCCGAAAGCCTTTGCAGCCTGTTCAAGCGTTGCCTCGTCACGCCGCAGCGCGGCCAAGGTCGAGTTGCTGCCTGCGTTTGGTCGGGAAGCTGAGCGCCACTGCGACGGCGGCAAGCCCGATCGCGAAGGAGCCGACGTGCAGCCATGTGTATTGCTGGAAATTGTCGAACACGAGGCCGCCGGCCCAGGGTCCGAGCGCCATGCCGAGGCTGGCAAAGGCCGACACCGCGCCGAACACCGTACCCATGATGCGCGCGCCAAAGAATTCGCGCACCAGCACCGCATAGAGCGGCATCACGCCGCCATAGGCGAGGCCGAACACGACCGAGAGCGCGTAGAATTCGCCGAGCTGGGCGACCGCAAGATAGGTCGCGATGCACATTGCCTGCACGAACAGGCCGCCGACCAGCACGGGCTTTGCACCGATGCGGTCGGCGAGCGCGCCCAGGAGCAGGCGTCCGCCGAGGCCAGAGACGCCGGCGACGCTGTAGACCGTCACCGCGGTGAGTGGGGCGATGCCGCACACCATCGCATAGGACACCATGTGGAAGATCGGGCCGGAATGCGCGGCGCAGCAGGCGAAATGCGCCGCTGCGAGCGCGATGAATTGTGGCGTGCGCAGCGCCTGCGCCGCGGTCAGCTCGACTTCCGGCGCGGCATCTGCAGCGGTGGCGCCCGTCGTTGCCGGCGCCGGACGCACCAGGAAGCAGGCCGGGATCAGCAGCGCCCACGCAGCACAGCCGATCACCAGCATCGCAGTGCGCCAGTCATAGGCCGTGATCAGCCAGCTCGCGGTTGGCGCGATCGTCACCGGCGACACGCCCATGCCGGCGGAGACCAGCGCCACCGCAAGGCTGCGGTTCTTCTCGATCCATGCGCTCGCCAGCGCCATCATCGGCGCGTAGAAGCTGCCGGCGGCAATGCCGATCAGCACGCCGAAGGAGAGCTGGAATTGCCATAGGCTTGTCGCCTGGCTCGCGGCGATGAGACCGATCCCCAGCAGAACGCTTCCCGCGAGGACCACGATACGAGTGCCAAACCGGTCCGACAGCGTGCCCCACAGGAACGCGGCAAACCCCATGCAGAGGAAATCCAGCGTCGCGGCGGCCGACACGCCGGCGCGCGACCACCCCATCGCCTCCGAGATCGGCTGCAGAAACACCGCGAGCGACAGCATTGTGCCGAATCCGACACACGTCATCAGCGCACCCGCGGCGACAATGACCCAGCCATAGTCGAAGCCTGATGGCTTGCTCATGCGTTTCCTCGCGCTTTTGGTTTTGTTGATACTGCGCACGGGGATGGTGGCCCATCTGCCGGTGAAGGGCAAGGTGACCCGCGATGCGCGATTTGCCGCTCTGCCGTGAGCGCGGTCTCTTCCGTCGCGATGATCAAGGCGTTCGCCGCATCGTCATTCCTGCCTCGCGCCGAGCCCCGGAATGACGATGTGCCACACACCGCGATGATTGCATTATGCCCCTGTTTTGCCCGACGGAGCAAATTGAATTCCGAAAATCGAAAAACTCAATCCAAACAAACTCCCGGCTACTGTGCATGGGGTTGTTTTCGATCTTTTTGCTTACTCCGCCTATGCACGACGTCTCGGCAGCGTCCAAAATGCAAATGCCCGGGGGCAAACCCGGGCATGGCATCGGCGAATGGATTCGTGAAACAGCTTCAGCGTCCGCCTCAGCTATCCACCTTCAGCGCGGCAATAAAAGCTTCCTGCGGGATGTCGACCTTGCCGAACTGCCGCATCTTCTTCTTGCCTTCCTTCTGCTTCTCCAGAAGTTTTCGTTTACGCGTGATGTCGCCGCCGTAGCATTTTGCGGTGACGTCCTTGCGCAGCGCGCGCACCGTCTCGCGGGCGATCACCTTGCCGCCGATCGCCGCCTGGATCGGGATCTGGAACATGTGCGGCGGAATCAGCTCCTTCATCTTCTCGACCATGGCGCGGCCGCGGCCTTCGGCGCGGGTGCGATGCACCAGCATCGAGAGCGCATCGACCGGCTCGGCATTGACCAGGATCTGCATCTTGACGAGATCGGCCGGCTTGTAGTCGGTGAGATGGTAGTCGAACGAGGCGTAGCCCTTGGAGACCGACTTCAGCCGGTCGTAGAAGTCGAACACGACCTCGTTGAGCGGCAGGTCGTATTTCACCATCGCGCGGGCGCCGACGTAGGTCAGCTCCTTCTGCGAGCCGCGGCGGTCCTGGCACAGCTTCAGCACGCTGCCGAGATATTCGTCCGGCGTCAGGATCGTCGCCTCGATCCAGGGCTCCTGGATCTCCTCGATCTTCACCACGTCGGGCATGTCGACGGGATTGTGGATCTCGAGCTCGGTGCCGTCGGTGAGCTTCATCTTGTAGATGACGCTCGGCGCGGTCGCGATCAGGTTGAGATCGAACTCGCGCGACAGTCGCTCCTGGATGATCTCGAGGTGCAGCAGCCCGAGGAAGCCGCAACGGAAGCCGAAGCCGAGCGCGGCGGATGTCTCCATCTCGAAGGAGAAGCTGGCGTCGTTGAGGCGCAGCTTGCCCATCGCGGCGCGCAGCGTCTCGAAGTCGTCGGCGTCGACCGGGAACAGGCCGCAGAACACCACGGGGATCGCCGGCTTGAAGCCGGGCAGCATGTCCGCCACCGGCTTCCTGTCGTCGGTGATGGTGTCGCCGACGCGGGTGTCGGCGACTTCCTTGATCGCGGCGGTGATGAAGCCGATCTCGCCGGGGCCGAGCTCGTCGACCTGCTGCATCTTCGGCGTGAAGAAGCCGACGCGCTCGACGTCGTAGGCCGCGCCCGTGCCCATCATGCGCACGCGCTGGCCCTTCTTCATCGTGCCGTCGACGATGCGCACCAGCACGACGACGCCGAGATAGACGTCGTACCAGCTGTCGACCAGCAGTGCCTTCAGCGTCGCCTCGCGATCGCCCTTCGGCGGCGGCAGGCGGGTGACGATGGCTTCCAGCACGTCGGGGATGCCGAGGCCGGTCTTGGCCGAGATCATCACCGCGTCGGACGCGTCGATGCCGATGACGTCCTCGATCTGCTGCTTGACCTTCTCGGGCTCGGCCGCGGGCAGGTCGACCTTGTTCAGGACCGGGACGATCTCGTGGTTGTTGTCGAGCGCCTGGTAGACGTTGGCGAGCGTCTGCGCTTCGACGCCCTGGCTGGCATCGACCACGAGGAGGGAACCTTCGCACGACGCCAGCGACCGCGAGACCTCGTAGGCGAAGTCGACATGGCCGGGCGTGTCCATCAGGTTGAAGATGTAATCCTTGCCGTCCTTGGCGCGGTAGGCGAGGCGCACCGTCTGCGCCTTGATCGTGATGCCGCGCTCGCGCTCGATGTCCATGGAATCGAGCACCTGCTCCTTGCCCGCCATCTCGCGGTCGGAGAGGCCGCCGGTCATCTGGATCAGGCGGTCGGCCAGCGTCGATTTGCCATGGTCGATATGGGCGACGATGGAGAAATTGCGGATGTTGGAAATGGGGACGGTCGTCATGGGCGCGGGATACCACTCACATCCCCGTGCGGCAACCATTCACTTGGCCTTCCCGCGACCGCACGGGGGTGCGTCCGGGACGGGGGCAGCCAGCCCGCTCAGCCGGTCCGGGGGGGGCGACGTCGATTCGTGATGCCGCCGCAATCTCGGCCTCCCCGCCATCGATTTCAGGGGGCGGCTCTGCTAGCTTTCCGGCTTTCTGTCACGGAAATAGGCAATGTGTTGGAAGCGTCTTTTCGCCTTGTTGTTTGCAGCGTGTTTCGCCTTCCCGGCCGCGGCTGAAAAGCGCGTCGCCCTCGTCATCGGCAATTCCGCCTACCAGAGCGTGTCGCGGCTGGAAAATCCCCGGAACGACGCGCTGCTGGTGGCCGACACGTTGCAGAAGCTTGGCTTCACGCTGGTCGGCGGCGGCGCCCAGGTCGAGCTGGACAAGGCGAGCTTCGACGCGGCGGTCCAGCGCTTCGGCAACCAGTTGATCGGTGCCGACGTGGCCCTGTTCTATTACGCCGGCCACGGCATCCAGGTCCGCGGGACCAACTATCTCGTGCCGATCACCGCGAATCCGACGCGCGAGACCGACGTCGATTTCCAGATGGTCGACGCCGCTTTGGTCCTTCGGCAGATGGACGGCGCAGGAACCAAGCTGAACATCGTCATTCTCGATGCGTGCAGGAACAACCCGTTTGGCGGACGGGGCTTGCGCGCCTCCGACGGCGGCCTGGCGCAGATCCGGGCGCCGGAGGGAACGCTGCTCTCCTATGCCACGCAGCCCGGCAACGTCGCGCTCGACGGGTCCGACGGACATAGCCCTTACACACGGGCACTGGTCGAGACGATGCAGCGCCCCGGTCTGGACGTGCTCCAGACGTTCAATCAGGTGGGACTCGCCGTCAAGCGCGCGACCGGCAGCAACCAGCAGCCCTGGGTCTCCAGCTCGCCGATCGATGGATCGTTCTATTTTTCAGGCGCGCCAGCAGGGCAGGTCGCGGCACTCAACGTGCCGGCACCGGTCACGACGCCTCCTGCGAACCTGCCGCCGTCCACAGCCCCGGTTACGAGAACCCAATCGGATTTCCTGTTTCCGGATTCGGATAGCCGGCTGCTTGCCGATGGTGATCTGAGGACGCTGAGCAAGGACGATCTGCGCCTTGCGCGCAACGAGATCTTTGCGCGGCGAGGGCGCTACTTCAACTCGCCCGATCTGACCGCGAGGTTCAGCAAGTTCGCCTGGTACGCGCCCCACACCTGGGACCCCCAGTTGAACGCCGTCGAGAAGGCGAATATCGCCTTGATCGATCGCTATGAAGCCGGCGGGCCGGCGCAAAGCGGCTTCATCTTTCCCGATTCGGATCGGCGGCTGCTGACGGTCGCAGACCTGCGCGGGCTTTCCAACGACGATCTCCGTATAGCGCGGAACGAGATCTTCGCGCGGCGGGGGCGGTATTTCGAGGCGGCCGATCTCAAGGCCCGTTTCGAACGTTTCCCGTGGTATTCGCCGAGCACATGGAATCCAAAGCTCAATTCGATCGAGGAGGCGAACGTTGCGCTGCTCGATCAGGCCGGCAAGCGTCGATGACGATTGCGTTGCGGGCGGCACAAGTTATCGTCGTTCTCGTGGCTGCGTCCGTCCCGGCGTGCGCCCAATCCAGGACGGAGCTTCTTGATCGGCTGGTGCGTGCCTACCCGGACTTTCTCTCCAGTCACGACGGCAAGCAGATATTTTGGCGCGATGGCACCGCGATGTCGGTGGACGATGGCATCGACGACAAATCGTTTGATCAGCGCCTGCGCAATGCTTCGGTCATCGACCAGCTCCGCTTGCCCTATCCCGTCGGCGCCTCCGCGCCGCCCGCGGTGAACGCCGATCCCGGACGATTCCGGAACGAAGCGTTCTTCAAGAAGATGTATGGCGACTGCCGCAATGGAGCGATACAGCGCAATCTCGTGACCATCACCTGGCTGCCGCGATCATGGGGGAAGGCGGTCCAGGTGACGCGGATCAATGGCGTGGCCGACCGGCTCAAGGAGGTGTCCGCGGAGATCGACAAGCTCGATCCGGCGCTGAGGGCCGCGGCCTTTCCGATCGCCGGCGTGCTGTCGTGCCGGCCCGTCGCCGATACCGGCAAGATGAGCATGCACGGCTATGCCGTCGCGATCGATCTGAACCTGAAATATTCCGACTATTGGCTGTGGGCGGGCCGCGGAAAATCCATCCCCTACAAGAACAGGATGCCACAGGAGATCGTCGATATCTTCGAGCGCCACGGCTTCATCTGGGGTGGGAAATGGTATCACTACGACACGATGCATTTTGAGTATCGCCCGGAACTGCTGGCCCGGTGATCCCGCATCGTTTCCGTGCGCCAGGCGGTCATTCATTCACGCCAAGCTGATTTCACTCAGGCGCAAAACGCGCTACGCAAGCGCCCATGTCCACGACCTCGATCTCTTCCTCCCGACCGCGCGCAAAAGTCCGGGTGAGCTATGACCGCTTCCGCGCCTGGCTGGTCGCCTGCGCGATCCGGCCTGAGGCCCGTCTCTGGCTGGTGATCCAGCTCGCCATCCTGCATGGCGTGCTCTGGACCTTCATCCTGGTCAATCTGAAGGCGGCGCAGGACGTTCACATGGACGTCGCAGAAGCCTGGGGCTGGGGCCAGAAATTCCTCTGGGGCTATGGCAAGCACCCGCCGCTGTCGGGCTGGGTCGCCGGCCTCTGGTTCAAGATGTTCCCCGCGACCGACTGGGCGACCTATGCGCTGGCGATGACGACGGTCGGCATCGGCATGGTGATCTGCTGGCTGGTTGCCTTGCGCGTGGTGGATGCGCGCCGCGCGTTCCTGGTCGTGGTGATGGTCGCGCTCTATCCGATCTTCAATTTCAAGGGCTTCAAGTACAACCCCGACCTGCTCCAGCTCGTCACGCTGCCCCTGCTGGTGCTCGCTTATCTCAACGCCTTCGAGAAGCGGAGCTGGCAGTCCGGCATCTGGCTCGGCCTTGCCGGCGCGCTGGCGCTGATGACCAAATATTGGGTGCTGACCATGATCGGCGCCATCGGCCTTGCCGCGCTGATCCATCCGGAGCGGATGAAGTTCCTCTCCTCGCCGGCGCCGTGGGTGGCGATCGCGACGATGGTCGTGGCGATGATCCCGCACATCGTCTGGCTCGCGGAGGCGCATTTCGTGCCGCTGACCTATGCCGGCGACACCTACAGCCTCGATGACGCGCGTCTCGTGCATCAGCTCGTGGCCGGTTACGCCTTGCATAATTTCGCGTTGCTGGCGCTGCCGGTGGCGCTGGCCGCGCTCGCCATGGCGTGGGTGCCGCCGTGGCTCGAGCTGCTCGTGCGTGCGCCGTCGCGCATCGTCACGCGCGCCTGGGCGCGCGGCGCCAATCCGGGCGTCAATGTTGCGCAGGCGCTGAATATCTGGATCGTCCAGATCATCGTCGCGGTCGGCCCGCCGCTCGGCGCGCTGGCCTTCAGCATCTACATGAAGACCGACTGGGGCATCTCGCTGTTCTTCCTGGTGCCGTTAGCGCTGGTCGCGATTCCGGCGCTGCGGGTGCAGAGCGCTGTGCTGTTCAACATCGCCGCGATCTGGCTCGTGCTCAGCGTCGCGACGCTCGCGGCCTCGCCCTGGATCGCCGCGCGCGAGATGGCCGCCAATGCAGGCAACGCACAGATCTATGGCGCGCGCTCGGAGCTCGCGCGCGAATTGACCCAGGCCTGGCACACCCGCTTCGGCTCGCGCTGGGCCGTCGTCGCCGGCACGATGGAGCAGATCCAGCCGCTGGTGTTCTACAGCCCGGATCATCCGTCCGCATTGCTGCCGTTAGAGGCCTGGGATTCCGGCCTGACCTCGCGCGACGACGTGAAGAAGTACGGCTTCATCGGCGTGTTCGACCCGACCGACGGCCGCCTGCCGGCCTTCGAGAAATGGGTGTCGGAGACTGCGCCCAACGCCGAGCGCATCGTGATGACGACGCGCCGTTTCACCCACGGCAAGGCCGGCCCGTCGATGAGCTGGAATATCTACATCGCGCCGCCGGCGAAATAGCGAAGGTGCCGTAGGGTGGGCAAAGGCGCGACGCGCCGTGTCCACCATCTCTCGATAATCGCCAGAAAAGTCGTGGGCACGCTTCGCTTTGCCCACCCTACGGCACTGAGCGTGTGGCTCAGACCCCTTCCTCGTTGAACTTGCTCTCAACCAGCTCCGTGATCGCCGCAAGCGCGGCTTCCGCGTCATCACCCGTCGCGGCGACGGTGATCGTCGTGCCCGGCCCCGCGGCGAGCATCATCAGGCCCATGATCGAGGTGCCGCCGACAGTCTCGCCGCCGCGCGTCACCCACACTTGCGCGTTGAAGCGCTCGACCGCCTGGACGAATTTCGCCGAGGCGCGCGCGTGCAGGCCGCGCTTGTTGATGATCAGGAGCTCCTTGGAGATCGCGCCCGCGGGCACGCCTGTCGCCGCTTGTGGCGCGTCGTCGCTCATTTGCCGGCGAGCACGCGACTGGCGATGGTGACGTACTTGCGGCCAGCTTCCTGGGCCATCGCGATCGCGTCCGGCAGCGGACGCTCCTCGCGCACCTTGGCGAGCTTCACCAGCATGGGCAGGTTGATGCCTGCGAGCACTTCGACCTTGGGCCGGCTCATGCAGGATATTGCGAGGTTCGACGGCGTGCCGCCGAACATGTCGGTGAGGATCGCAACGCCATCGCCGGAATCGACGCGGTTAACCGCCTCGATGATATCGCTTCGGCAGAGATCGGAATCATCTTCGGCGCCGATCGTGATCGCTTCGATTTGCTTTTGTGGGCCCATGACATGTTCAAGCGCTGCCTTGAATTCGTCGGCAAGGCGCCCGTGGGTCACAAGTACTAGACCAATCATCGGAAAACTCCTCGCGGGCGCTTTTGGTGCACCGCACGAACGCGCCACTTTGACCATCCAGAGCCCCCGCGCAAGAGGGGATGTTGCGTATCTCCCTGAATCTAGACGGATGGATGAGGGGAGCTGCGCCGGTCTACTCGGTCGCGATAGTGGGGTTCATATGGTTACCATTTCCCTTCAAACAATCGCCTGAGGGCTTAGCAGAAGGTTAACTCTTGGTAGTGGTCAAGGCCGCGACAACCAAAGGGAGGGGCGAATAGTCGCGGCTGACGGGGATTCGCGGTATTTCCACACCGAAAATGCTTGTTTTCAGGGATTCGGCCGCAGGCAGCCGCTCCGCGTCCTCAGCATCCAGATCGACCACGAGGCCGACGGTCGCATGCTCCACGAAGTCGCAGCGGCGGATTCCGAGGCCTCGGATCTCGATCAGGCCGGCCAGCGGAGGCGCGGGGCGGACCTCAATTTCGTTGCCGACTGTCGCCAGATGGACACGGTCATCACCGACCAGAACGGCCCTTTCGAGCAGGCCTGACCGCCCCGCCATGATCAAATCGAAGGCAAGGCGCGACTTGCCGGAGCCCGAGGGACCGCGGATCAGAACTGCGATCTGTCCGACCTTGACGGCGGAGGCGTGCACGCTGGGCCCGCCGTCGCTCATAGCGCCGGCAGTCTCACCACGAAGCGCGCGCCGGCAATTGTCGGAATGCCCTCGTCGTCCGCCGGGCCTGCGCGATTCTCCGCCCAGATGCGTCCACCATGGGCGTCGACGATCTGCTTGGAGATCGAGAGCCCGAGGCCGGAGTTCTGGCCAAAGCCCTGATGCGGACGATCGGTGTAGAAGCGCTCGAAGATGCGCTCCAGCGCGTCATCGCGAATGCCGGGGCCGTCATCGTCGACCACGATCTCGATCTCTCCGCGGACGCGGCGGCAGGTGAGGCGCACCTTGTTGCCGGCTTCGGAGAAGGACTGCGCGTTGGAGAGCAGGTTGGAGACCACCTGTCCGAGCCGAGAATCGTGGCCGGTCACCGCGAACGTGTCGGTCGGCCCGCGCCCCTCGAAACGGGCCTCGACCGCGACGTCGTGACCGAGCTTGGTTTCGTTGGCGACGGAGACCAGCGTGCCGAGCAGGCGCCTGATGTCGACCGGAATCGCATCCTGCCGCTGCAACTCGGCATCGAGACGGCTGGCGTCGGAGATGTCGGAGATCAGGCGGTCGAGCCGCTTGACGTCGTGCTCGATCACCTCGAGCAGGCGCGCGCGGCTGTTCTCGTTGCGCGCCAGCGGCAGCGTCTCGACCGCGGAGCGCAGCGAGGTCAGCGGGTTCTTCAGTTCATGCGCGACGTCGGCGGCGAACATCTCGATCGCCTCGATGCGGCTGTAGAGCGCGTTGGTCATGTCGCGCAACGCGCCGGAGAGATGCCCGATCTCGTCGCGGCGGCGGGTGAAGTCGGGGATCTCGACGCGGGTCTTGATGCGGCGGCGGACGCGCTCGGCGCTGTCGGCGAGCCGGCGCACGGGACCGGCGATCGTGCTGGCGAGCAGCAGCGACAGCATGATCATGACCGCGGCCGCGACGCCGCCGACCTTCAGGATGGCGAGGCGCTCGGCGGTGACCATCTGGTCGATGTCGTCGCCCTGGGTGGACAGCATCAGCGCGCCGTGGATGGCGCGCGAGCGCAGTACGGGCACGGCCACCGAGACGATCACCTCGCCGCGCGCATTGACCCGCACCATCGAACGCTTCTGGCCCTGCAGCGCATCGCCGACTTCGGCATAGCCATTGCCGTTCTCGGGGCCGAGCTCGCGATAGAGCGGCAGGTCGCCGCGGTTCAGCCAGGTGCGCACCGCGACCATGCCGCGCTCGACCACGCCGGGCTTCTCGGCCGACAGCGGCGGCAGCGGGAAGCGCAGCACGTTTTCGAGGTTGCGGCTGTCGAGCAGCAGGCTGCCGTTCGGATCGTAGATGCGGGCGCGCGTCTTGGTCGGCGAGATCAGCGTGCGCAGCACCGGCGCCACGCGCTCCGGATTGATCGGGAAATCCAGCGGCGAATAGTCGTCCGAGCCGCCATAGGTCTCGCCCGGCTTGAGGTCGAGCAGCCGGTCGGGGTCGATGGTGATGGCGTTGGTCTGCACGGTCGCAGAGGCCGCGATGGCGCCGGCGATGATCTCGGCCTGCACCAGCAGGCTCTGCGCACGCGCGTCGATCAGGCCGGCGCGGAATTGCGACAGATAGAGGATGCTGGCGACCAGCGCGACGAGGCCGGCGAGGTTGAGCGAGACGATGCGGCGGGTCAGGCTCGAGAAGGACAGCGCGAAGAAGAACTGCCCGGCGCGCTTGAGCCAGTTCAGCGGCCGCCATCCCTGCGGCTTGTCTTCGACGACGCGCTCCGGAGCGCCGTCGGATGCGATATCCCCGGCGCTCTGGTTCGTGTCAGGCTGCGTTCGGTCCAGCAATGCTTATGCCCGCGTTAGGACAGCTCGTGGCAATGGTCCCCGCATCCTAGAGCCATCCCGGTCGCGATGGAATCAGAACCGGCGATGCTCTCAGTCCTTCGTGAAGGCGCCCGCCGCCCTCAGGCTTCCTTGAAACGGTAGCCGACGCCGTAAAGCGTCTCGATCATCTCGAACTCGTTGTCGACCACCTTGAACTTCTTGCGCAGCCGCTTGATGTGGCTGTCGATGGTGCGGTCGTCGACATAGACCTGATCGTCATAGGCGGCGTCCATCAGCGCGTTGCGGCTCTTCACCACGCCGGGCCGGGTCGCGAGCGCCTGCAGGATCAGGAATTCGGTGACGGTCAGCGTCACCGGCTCGTTCTTCCAGGTGCAGGTGTGGCGTTCCGGATCCATGCGCAGCAGGCCGCGGTCGAGCGCCTTGGCGTCGTTCTCCTTCGGCGCGACGGTCGGGTCCTTCGGCGCCGAGCGGCGCAGCACGGCCTTGACGCGCTCGACCAAAAGACGCTGCGAGAACGGTTTGCGGATGAAGTCGTCGGCGCCCATCTTGAGGCCGAACAGCTCGTCGATCTCTTCGTCCTTGGAGGTCAGGAAGATCACCGGCAGGTCGGATTTCTGCCGCAGGCGACGCAGCGTCTCCATGCCGTCCATGCGCGGCATCTTGATGTCGAGGATGGCGAGATCGGGCTGGGTGGTGCGGAAACCGTCAAGCGCGGAAGCGCCGTCGGTGTAGGTCATGATGCGGTAGCCTTCGGCTTCCAGCGCGATCGAGACGGATGTGAGAATGTTGCGGTCGTCGTCGACCAAAGCGATTGTGGGCATGAGCCTCTGCTTTCTGCTTTCCGTTTGGGTCGTGGCTTGAACGGCGAGCAATCCAGTGATGCGCCGCATACATGGGTCCCGAACTTGGCGTTCGAACTTTTGTCACCGAGCAATGCAAGCTGGGCTGAAGTGTGACCAAGTTCCACGAAACACGGCAGATTCGCCGCATCTCGACCCATAACCGGACCCCCGTTTAGCCGAAAAAAGACCTCCCTTGCAACCACCTGAGCCGAGAAAGCCCATGCAACCGACCCCCGATTTCGACCCCGGAAAGCTCGCCAAATCGCTGCTGAGACGGTCCCGGCAGGGCGCTCTCGCAACGTTGATGGCGGACTCCGGCGATCCCTATTGTTCCCTGGTCAATCTGGCGAGCCACCCGGATGGCTCGCCCATCCTGCTGATCTCGGGGCTGGCCGTGCACACCCGGAACATCCTCGCCGATCCCAGGGTCTCCCTGATGCTGGACGAACGCGCTCCCGGCGATCCCCTGGAAGGGGCCCGGATCATGCTGTCTGGGCGGGCAGAACAGGCCGGGGACGAGAAAGATCTGCTCCAGCGGCGGTATTTGGGTGCCCATCCGTCGGCGGAAGCCTTTGTCTCCTTTAAGGATTTCTCCTTCTTCCGGATCCGTCCCACCGGCACCCATTTGGTCGCCGGGTTCGGCCGGATCGTCGATCTCAAGCCCGAGCAATTCCTCACCGACCTCAGCGGTGCCGAGGACCTGCTGGCGGCCGAGGAGGGCGCCGTCGAGCACATGAATGCCGATCATCGCGACGCCATGAACCTCTATGCGACCAGGCTGCTCGGCGCGCCGGCCGGCGACTGGCGCTGCACCGGCTGCGACCCCGAAGGCCTCGACATGCAGGACGGGCAGACCGCGCTACGGCTGGATTTCCCGGAACGCGTGACCGACGGCACGGCGCTGCGCAAGATGCTGGTCCGCCTCGCTGGCGAAGCGCGCACGAAGGTGGACTGAAGCGCAAGCCTTTGAACGCTGTGCCCCACCGCGGCGACCCAACACCGTAATGGTTCGAGGTCGGCCGCGAGAGGGTTCATGACACGCCGTCGTTTGACGCTGGTTGCGGGGATGGCGCTCGCGATCGCCACATCGCTTGCCACGCCCAGCCTTGCCCAGAAAGGTCTTGCAGCGGAGAGCGCGCGGATCAACGCGCTCATCAGTGCCGGCAAGTATCCGGAGGCTCTGCCGCTCGCGCAGGCGATGGTCGCGCGCCTGGAGAGCGACAACGGCCGCGAACTCTCCGCCGCACTCAACAATCTTGGCCAGGTCTATGCCGGCCAGGGCCGCGACGATCTGGCCGAGCCGGTCTACAAGCGCGCCATCGCGCTGATGGAGAAGGCGCTCGGCCTCGACACCGCCCTGATCGCGCCCGAGCTGAGCAATCTCGCCGCGCTGTATCAGCGGCAGGGCCGCTTCACTGAAGCCGAGCCGCTGTTCAAGCGCGCTTTGGCCGTCAGCGAAAGGAGCCTGTCGCGCGAGCATCCCGATGTCGGCCGGGCCCTCAACAATCTCGCCACGCTCTATGTGAAGCAGGAGCATTTTGCCGACGCCGAGCCGCTGTTCCAGCGTGCGCTCGCGATCTATCAGAAGGCCGCAGGTCCCGAGCATCCCGCGGTCGCCACCGTCCTGAACAACATCGGCCAGGTCGACCGTGACCTCAACCGCGATGCGGACGCCGAGGCGCCGATCAAGCGCTCGCTCGCGATCCGCGAAAAAGTGCTGGGGCCCGATCATCCCGATGTCGCGCGCTCGCTGAACAATCTCGCCGGGCTCTACGAGCACCAGCAGCGCTATGTCGATGCCGAGCCGCTGTATCGCCGGGCGCTGGCGATCCGCGAGCGTGCGCTTGGGCCGGAGCATCCGGACACTCTGACTTCGACCGGCAATCTCGCTTATTTCCTCTACGTCTCCGGTCGTACTGCCGATGCGCTGCCGCTGGCGGAAAAGACGCTTGCCAGCGGTCGCGCGCAATTGCGTATCGTGCTGCCGATCCTGTTCTCCGCGCGCCAGCAGCATCTCCTGCCCAACGACAAGGCGCTGGACGAAGCGCTCGCCGCGATCCAGCGCGGCACGCAATCCTCTGCGGCATCGGCCGTGAACAAGCTTGCGGTGAGGCTTGCTGCCGGCAGCGACCGGCTCGCCGAGCTCGTGCGCAAGGATCAGGATCTCAGCGCCGAGGCCGAGGCGCTCGACAAGGCGATCATCACGGCGGTATCCAAGCAGGCCGGGCAGCGCGATGCCGCGGCCGAGCAGCGCAGCCGCGCGCGGATCGCGGCGATCGCGAGCGAGCGCGCAGGCCTGCAGAAGACGCTCGCCGTAGAGTTTCCCGACTATGCCTCGCTCTCCAACCCGCTGCCGCTCGCAGTGAAGGACATCCAGCCGCTGCTGTCGGCCGATGAAGCGATGACGATCTATTCCGTCGTCGACAAGCAGAGCTACGTCATCGCGATCACGCGCGAGGGCGTGGACTGGAAGCAGGTTCCGCTCGGTGCGGACGCGCTGACGCAGAAGGTGTCCGCGTTCCGCAAGGGGCTCGACGTCGGCAAGGCGCGCGATGCCTCCGGCAAATCGGGCCTGTTCGACCTCGCGCTCGCCCATGAGCTCTATGCCGCGCTGCTCGGGCCGGTCGAGGCGCTGACGAAAGACAAGCGCAGCCTTCTGGTGGTGCCGTCGGCGGCGCTGACTGCATTGCCGTTTCATCTGCTCGTCACGGAGACGCCGCAAGCTGCGATCCCGGACAAGCTCGAGGGCTATCGCAACGCCGCTTGGCTGTTGCGGCGTCAGGCCGTCTCGGTGCTGCCGTCGGTGATCAGCCTGAAATCGCTGCGCGCCTTTGCGCGGCGGGATCAAGGCGTCAAGCCAATGACCGGCTTCGGCGATCCCGTGTTCAACCCTGCAGCCGAAGGGCCGGCCGACCGGCGCGCCGCGGGCGGCAAGGTTGCCGCGCGCAGCATCGCGACAATGGCCTATACCGATTTCTGGCGCGGTGCTGGCGTCGATCGCGCGCAGCTTGCGAAAGCGCTGCCGCAACTGCCTGACACCGCCGACGAGCTGAATGCGGTGGCGAAGGATGTGGGCGCCGGCGAGGTCGACATCCATCTCGGTCGCGACGCCAGCGAAACGACGCTCAAGCGTGCACCGCTTGCTCAATACAGCATCATCTACTTCGCCACCCACGGCCTCGTTGCGGGCGACGTCAAGGGATTGGGCGAGCCATCGCTTGCGCTCTCCATTCCCGATCAGCCCTCCGAGATCGACGACGGTCTGTTGACCGCGAGCGAAGTCGCGCAGCTCAAGCTCAATGCGGATTGGGTTGTGCTGTCGGCCTGCAACACCATTGCCGGCGATAAGCCGGGTGCGGAGGCACTGTCCGGATTGGCACGCTCGTTCTTCTACGCCGGCGCTCGTGCGCTGCTGGTCTCGCATTGGGCAGTCGATTCGGAAGCTGCCACCCGCTTGACCACGTCGACTTTCGCCCTGCTCAAAAACGAACCAAAAATCGGTCGTGCCGAAGCTTTGCGCCGCGCCATGTTGACGTACGTTGATGACGCCTCGTCGCCGCGTAATGCCTATCCTGCGATGTGGGGACCCTTCGCGCTGATCGGCGAGGGTGAGGTAAGATAAAACGCCGCAAGGGATTGTGCGTCGCAATAACCCCAGGCAACGCCAAAACAAGCATTTGGTTGCGCGATCATTCGTGATTTTTTTGATGCGCCTGCTCAGAGCAGACATGCGCGACGTTTGGCGCGGTCCTTGAATAAACCAAATCCTGCGGGATCAGCTTGGCAACGCCAGCGTTCATCAGTATTAGGTCGTCCAGCCGAGGCCGGATGGCCTACTATTCACGGTGACCGCGATGGTGCCAAAGCTTGGTCGCGCTGAGTGTCGCGGGTTCTAGGAGGATTTTTTCGTGCAAGAGACGGGCGTGCGCAACGGTGCCTTCGGCGCCGACAAATTCGGCTTAAAGAAGCTCAAGCAGGTTCACTGGAATCTGGGTGCGCCGCAACTCTATCAATACTCGCTCTCCGCGGGCGAGGCCGTGCTGTCTGCTGACGGCGCGCTCTGCGCCGACACCGGCGAGTTCACCGGCCGCAGCCCCAAGGACAAGTTTACGGTGCGCGACGCCACCACCGACAAGAAGATGTGGTGGGCCGGCAACCAGTCGATCACCGCTGAGCAGTTCGAGGCGCTGTACCAGGACTTCCTCAAGCACGCCGAAGGCAAGACCCTGTTCGCGCAGGACCTCTATGGCGGCGCCGATCCGGCCTACCGGATCAAGACGCGTGTCTTCACCGAGCTCGCCTGGCACTCGCTGTTCATCCGCACGCTCCTGATCCGCCCCGAGGCGGTCGAGCTGTCGAGCTTCACGCCGGAGCTCACCATCATCGACATGCCGAGCTTCCGCGCCGATCCGAAGCGCCACGGCTGCAAGTCCGAGAACGTCGTCGCGATCGACTTCGCCCGCAAGATCGTGCTGATCGGCGGCTCCTACTATGCCGGCGAGATGAAGAAGTCGGTCTTCACCACCCTGAACTATTACCTGCCCGAGCGCGGCGTGATGCCGATGCACTGCTCGGCCAATGTCGGCGCAGGCGGCGACACCGCGGTCTTCTTCGGACTGTCAGGCACCGGCAAGACCACGCTGTCGGCCGATCCGAACCGCACGCTGATCGGCGACGACGAGCACGGCTGGGGCCCGAACGGCGTCTTCAATTTCGAAGGCGGTTGCTACGCCAAGTGCATCAAGCTGTCGCAGGAAGCCGAGCCGGAGATCTATGCGGCTTCGACCCGCTTCGGCGCGGTGCTCGAGAACTGCGTGCTCGACGAGGACACCCGTGTCGTCGATTTCGACGACGGCTCCAAGACCGAGAACACGCGTTCGGCCTATCCGCTCGACTTCATCCCGAACGCCTCGCGCACCGGTCGCGCGCCGCAGCCGAAGAACGTGGTGATGCTCGCCGCCGACGCCTTCGGCGTGCTGCCGCCGATCGCAAAGCTGTCGCCGGCGCAGGCGATGTATCACTTCCTGTCCGGCTACACCGCCAAGGTCGCCGGCACCGAGCGCGGCCTCGGCAACGAGCCGCAGCCGGAATTCTCGACCTGCTTCGGCTCGCCCTTCCTGCCGCTCGACCCCAGCGTCTACGGCAACATGCTGCGCGACCTCATCGCCCAGCACAATGTCGATTGCTGGCTGGTCAACACCGGGTGGACCGGCGGCAAGTACGGCGTCGGCTCGCGTATGCCGATCAAGGTGACGCGCGCGCTGCTCACCGCGGCGCTCGATGGTTCGCTCCGCAATGTCGAATTCCGCACCGACAAATATTTCGGCTTCGCGGTCCCGACCGCGCTGCCGGGCGTGCCGGCCGAGATCCTCAACCCGGTCAACACCTGGAAGGACAAGGACGAGTTCGACAAGACCGCCCGCGCGCTGGTCGGCATGTTCCAGAAGAACTTCGCCAAGTTCGAGGCCCAGGTCGACGCCGAGGTGCGTGCGGCGGCGCCGGATGTGAAGATGGCGGCGGAGTAAGGTCGCGGAGCTTGAAACACGAAAGGGCGGCCGTGAGGCCGCCCTTTTTGTTTGTGGCATGATCTCTCCACTCGTCATTGCGAGCGCAGCGAAGCAATCCAGACTGCCTCTGCGGAGGGATTCTGGATTGCTTCGTCGCTACGCTCCTCGCAATGACGTGGAAGCAGCTCAGGCCTTGAAATACGCGATCTGCGTCGTGGTCGCGAGCAGCCGGCCGTTCGGCGACCACAGCTCGGCGTTCTGGTCGGCGTAGCTCTTGTGCATGATCTTCGAATCGGCGGTCGCCAGCACGCGCGTGATGTCTTCGGCTGCCAGCTCTTCGCTGTCGGTGTGGAAATAGGTCGTCAGCGATACCGTGCCGAACGGCACCAGCTCGCGCCGCGCGTGGAAGATGCGGCCGAAGAAGGCGTCCGACATCGACATCAGCGACAGCATGTCGAGCTGACGCGGCGTGCGGTCGCTGATCCAGATCTTCGAGTAGGTGCCGGCGAGCTCGGCCTGCGGCGGGCCGATGCGCATCTCGCCCTCGACGAAGCGGAATTCATACTGGTTGGCCCAGGATGCCTGGATTTTCGGGAACGGCAGCGTCTGTTCGAACGGCTTGGCGTCCGGGGCCTTCGCCACCCGGTGCTCCCAGGACGGCCGCCGCTCGGCGAACACGGCGGTGGCGAGCGTTGCGACCTCGCCGCCGCCTTGCGACAGTTCGACGCTCCAGTGCTGGCTGGAGCGGTTGGCCTTCACCAGCCGCACGTCGAGATCGAACGGGCCCTTGGCGATCGGCGCGCAGTAATTGACGGTCAGCGCCAGCGGATCGCCGGCGCGTTGCGGATGCTCGATCAGCGCACGCAAAATGGTTGCGGCCGTGGCGCCGCCGAATGGGCCGACAAAGGCCCAGTAATCGTCGCTGGTGTGCCCCTGCCAGCTGCTGTCACCCGCGGTGATGCGCGTGGCGTCGTCGAATGGGTGAGGGAGCTTGGCGTGCATTGTTGGTCCTCGATGCCTCCCCAGCCGTCATTGCGAGCGCAGCGAAGCAATCCAGAGTCTTTCCGCGGAGACAGTCTGGATTGCTTCGCTGCGCTCGCAATGACGGTGTCTGAGGTGACGGCGTCTGCCTTACAGGCACCGTTCCGGGGGATGATGACGATCATATCATCATCCGCTTGCCGAGATGCAATAACCTCGCAGGTAACGCCGATTTCACGCCGCGGAAAATCAGCCCGCGACGTCGCGCAGGTTCGGCAGCAGCGGCGTGGTCGGGTTGACCGGAACGTTCCAGATCTCCTCGGCATATTCGCGGATGGTGCGGTCGGAGGAGAACCACGCCATGCGCGCGACGTTGAGGATGGAGGCGCGCGTCCAGGCCGGCGCCACCTGCCAGCGTGCGTCGACCGCGCGCTGCGCCTCGTAGTAGGAGTCGAAATCGGCGCTGACCATGTAATGGTCGAGATAGCGCAGCGCATGCGCGATGGATTCGAAGCGGCCGGGATCGCCGGGCGAGAACTCGCCGGCGGCGATCGCATTGATGGCGCGCTGCAGCTTCGGCGACTTGCGGACCACGTCGGAGGCATCCAGCCCCTGCTTGCGGCGGATCATCACGTCGCCGGCTTCCATGCCGAAGATCGCGATGTTCTCGGCCCCGACATGGTCGCGAATCTCGATATTGGCGCCGTCGAGCGTGCCGATGGTGATGGCGCCGTTCAGCGCCAGCTTCATGTTGCCGGTGCCGGACGCTTCCATGCCGGCGGTGGAGATCTGCTCGGAGAGATCGGCCGCGGGAATGATGACTTCGGCGAGGCTGACATTGTAGTCGGGCAGGAACGCGACCTTCAGCTTGCCGCCGATCGCGGGATCGTTGTTGACGACTTCCGCGACGTCGTTGATCAGCTTGATGATCAGCTTTGCGTAGCGATAGCTCGCCGCCGCCTTGCCGGCGAAGATCTTGACGCGCGGCACCCAATTGCCGTTGGGATCGTCCTTGATCGTCTGGTACAGCGCGACCGTCTCGATGACGTTGAGCAGCTGGCGCTTGTACTCGTGGATGCGCTTGATCTGCACGTCGAACAGTGCGCCGGGGTCGACCTTGATGCCGAGCCGCTCGCCGATCAGGCGCGCCAGCGCCGCCTTGTTGGCGTGCTTGACGGCACGGAATTTCTTCTGGAATTCGACGTCGCTGGCGCGGGCCTCGATCAGGGAGAGCTGGGTCGGATCGTCGAGCACGGCGTCGCCGCAGGTCTCGCGCAACAGGTCGGTCAGCTTCGGGTTCGCCAGCATCAGCCAGCGGCGGAAGGTGATGCCGTTGGTCTTGTTGGTGATGCGGCCGGGATAGAGATGATTGAGATCGTGGAACACGGTCTCGCGCATCAGGTCCGAATGCATCGCCGAGACGCCGTTGATGCGATGCGAGCCGACGAAGGCGAGCTGGCCCATGCGGACGCGGCGGCCGCTCTTCTCGTCGATCAGCGAGACCGAGGCGCGGAAGTCGATGTCGCCGGGTGCGCGCGCTTCGGCGAGCGCCAGATGCTGGACGTTGATGCGGTAGATGATCTCGAGATGCCGCGGCAGCAGCCGCTCGAACAGCTCGACCGGCCAGGTCTCCAGCGCTTCCGGCAGCAGCGTATGGTTGGTGTAGGAGAGGGTGGCGACCGTGATCTTCCAGGCCTCGTCCCAGCGGAAATTGTGCAGGTCGACGAGGATGCGCATCAGCTCGGTGACGGCAAGGCTCGGATGGGTGTCGTTGAGCTGCACCGCGACCTTGTTCGACAGGCTGCGCAGCTGGCCGTCCGACGACAGGTGCCGCTTGACCAGATCCTGGAGCGAGGCCGAGACGAAGAAATATTCCTGGCGCAGCCGCAGCTCGCGGCCCGCCGGGCTCTCGTCGTTGGGATAGAGGAATTTGCAGATCGCTTCCGCGCGCGCCTGCTCGGCGCTGGCGCTGACATAGTCGCCCTTGTTGAAGGCATCGAGCTTCAGCGGATCGGGCGAGCGCGCCGACCACAGGCGGAGTGCGTTGACGTGCTGGCCGCGCCAGCCGACGATCGGCGTGTCGTAGGCGATCGCCTGCACGGTCTCAGCCGGGTGCCAGATCGCGCGGTCGCGGCCCTTGTCGTCGACATGCTCGACGCCGCCGCCGAAATTGATGTCGTAGATCACCTCGGGCCGCTGCAATTCCCAGGGATTGCCGAAGCTCAGCCATTCGTCGGGATATTCCTGCTGCCAGCCCTGATTGATGATCTGGCGGAACAGGCCGTAATCGTAGCGGATGCCGTAGCCGATCGCGGGGATCGACAGCGTCGCCATGCTCTCCATGAAGCAGGCGGCGAGCCGCCCGAGACCGCCATTGCCGAGCGCCGCATCCGGCTCGCATTTGCGCAGCTCGGGCAGCGAGACGCCGAGATCGCCGAGTGCGACCTCGAAGATATTCAGGAGGCCCATATTGTTCAGCGCGTCGGTGAACAGACGACCGATCAGGAATTCGAGCGAAAGGTAATAGACTCGCTTGCGCCCGGCGTCGTAGCTCCGCTTCTCCGCGCTGAGCCAGCGATGCACGATGCGGTCGCGCAGCGCGAGCGCGGCGGCCTGGTACCAGTCATGCTTCGTCGCCATGCCTGCGTCCTTGCCGATGGCAAGGCGCAGCTTCGCCAGGATCGCGCCCTTGATCTCAGCCAGCGCGAGCTCGTCGATGGGCTGGCCGGGAGCGGGAAAATTTGGCTGGAACGATTGATCTTGCAAGGCCGTCACTTCCTGGTCGAAACAACACCACTAAACCTACGCGTCTTGTAACCCTAAGCGTCCTGCCCCTGCACCGGAACCATCGCTGGCGCGGCCGTGCACTGCGCTGGCGTAAATTTATGCAAGGAATGGGCCGTTTGGGAACCCGGACGAGCACGGAAAGACGCGGATTTCCTGCTAGAATGGCGGCCAATTCAGCCAGCAGTGTGGAGGAGACGCCATGCGACTGTTGATCGAAATCGCTGCCGCCACGTTCCTCGTCGTCTGCATCACCGCCTCCAGCGCGGCATTCGCCGCCGGCAAGACCGGTCGCAGCGCCGACGGCCTCAGTTGCGGCTTTGCCGTCCCGCAAAACGCCTCACCCGCCACCCGTTGCGCCGCCATCAAGCGCCAATGCGGCGGCAAGTTCTACGCGAACGCGTGCGGGGACAGGTTGGTGTCGGCGGCGAATTGAGGGGCGATGCAATAAGGTTGGTGTCGTCCCGGCGAAGGTGCTCGCCATGTCGTCGTCCTGGCGAAAGCCAGGACCCATTACCCCGACTGTCAGATGAGGCCCGACCGGTCATTCCAGTCCGGGTCCTCTTGCTCGATCAGTTTGATCTTCCAGTCGCGTTTCCAGAACTTCAGCTGCTTCTCACGCGCGATGGCTTCCTGCGGTGTCGCGAACGCTTCGATGTAAACGAGGCGGAGGATCTTGTACTTCTGCACGAACTTGGAGCCGCGGCCTCTTCGGTGCTGCTCGAGCCGCATGCGGATGTTATTGGTGATGCCGATATAGATCGTGCCGTGTCGCCAGAATGTAGACGTAGTAGCTGCCTGTCCACATGGCTCGAGCCCGCAAAAGCAAAGCTGACCGGGGTAATGGGTCCTGGCTTTCGCCAGGACGACGATCTCAACAATCGATCTTTCAACATCGGAACAAATTAAGAACACTTTAGCAAGTCTTTGATATATCATTGTGATTCGGCGCGTTGCCGACACAATATCTAGCGTTTGCCCGACCTTGCGAGGACTACATGTCCACCATTGCCTTCGATC
The DNA here is from genome assembly GCF_025200885.1 of Bradyrhizobium huanghuaihaiense. Taxonomy (NCBI): domain Bacteria; kingdom Pseudomonadati; phylum Pseudomonadota; class Alphaproteobacteria; order Hyphomicrobiales; family Nitrobacteraceae; genus Bradyrhizobium; species Bradyrhizobium huanghuaihaiense. The sequence continues at coordinate 778,000 of NZ_CP104172.1, forward strand.
AGTTTGCCCTCACCCGGATCGCCGATTTCGCGCGTTCGCTGTCGCGGCTGCATCAGGCGGCGCGGCGGCAGAGAATCGATGACGACCAGTTCGATCGCGAGTTCAACGCGGTGTGCCAGTCGATCTGGGGCTACACCATCGACGACATCAGCGACGATCTGTTCTCGGTCGAGGATCATCTGTTTCTCGACACGCTGGACGAAGCGCATGCGCGCATCTTCGCGGCCGAGCAGGGGTATGACCTCATCGGCGAGGCGGGCATGCTCACCGACTGGTGGGGATTCTGCTGGATGATCCTGGCTGAGAAGCGCGGTTTGCTCACGGCCGAGAACCGCGCAGCCGCGCGCGCGGCGATCGAGGAGAAATATCTGACGGCGCCGAACGTGATCGGGGTGATCATCGGGAGGTGACGCGACGACCTCCGTCATTGCGTAGCGAAGCAATCCAGAATCTTTCCGCGGAGGGACCCTGGATTGCTTCGTCGCAAGGGCTCCTCGCAATAGCGGCTTGGAGAGAGTTGGGACTACTCCAGTCCCGCGCGCTTCGCCGGCTTCTGCGCCGTCGTCTTCGGCACCGTCACGTCAGGCAGCGCCTCGCGCACGATCTCGGCCGGGGCCGGCGCATCGGCCGACACCGTCTCCGCGCGCACCGGCGCCACCTTCATCTCGCCGAGACGGGCGCGGACCTGCGCGGTGAGGCCGGGATAGGAGGCGACCGGGGTGAAGTCGGCAGCCTGGTCGTTGCCGACGCGGATGCCGGTATAAGCAACGAGGCCGTCGCTGGTCGCGATGACGTCGCCGGCTTTCAGCGAGGAGTCGAGCGCGAGATCGACCGGGGCAAGGCCGGCCGGCTCGCGGCCGTTGCAGGTGCAATCCGACCGCAGCGCCTTGCGATAGGCGAACGCATTCTCGCTGTCGGCGTAGCGCTCGCCGGTCTGGGAATAGGCGCCGTCGATCGAGGAGCCGAAATAGACCTTGGTCGCGCTAGCGGGACAGAACGCCTGACACATCTGTGCGGGCGAGGCGAGGCCACGCATCAGCGGAAAATATTTGCCGTCACAGCTGCGCACGCAGAAGGCAGGTCCCGAGCCGCCGGCCGCGGCCGAGCGTGTCGGCGGCACATATTGCGAGGTTGCGGCATTCTGCTGGCCGGTGAAGGGATCGGTGTACGTGTTCGCCTGCTGCGGCACCTCACGCTGCGGTCGCTGCTGCTGCATTCCGCCGAAGAGGAAGTCGAACAGGCCCTCGGCCGAAACCGGGGCGGGAGCCGCGAGCGTCGGAGCTGCAAGCATGGCGGCCACAAGCATCGCGCGACGCCGCCGGCGCGCATGGGACATGACTGTACGCAATGCCTACTCCACCCGACGCTACTGAACCGGGCCGAGACCGAGAGGTCTCAGCACATGATTCACCATAAGGCGCGATGGTAAATGAGCAGTTGAGCGGAGGCGGTTTCAAGACGAGGCGGTGGCCTCTTTAAGGCCGGGCGCAGCTTTGGACGGATGGTTGCTTCCGGGGCACACTGAGGCATGACGGCGAAAGATGTTTCGCCGCGTCAAGCCTTCAAGAATTCCGACGCCTTGTACAGCGAGCGGAACGGCAGGCCGGCCGCACCGAACGTGTCGGTGGCGCCTTCCTCGCGGTCGACCATGGTCAGCACCAGCACCACTTCGGCGCCGGTCTCGCGCACCGATTCCACCGCTTTCATCGCCGAGCCGCCTGTCGTGGTGACGTCCTCGACGATCACGACGCGCTTGCCGGCCAGCGTCTCGCCCTTGGGCAGGCCCTCGATCGCGAGCTTGGCGCCGTGCTCCTTCGGCTTCTTGCGCACGAAGAAGGCGGCGATCGGATGGCCCTTGATCCAGGAGATCTGCGCCAGCGCGCCGGCGAGCGGCACCGCACCCATCTCGAGCCCGCCGATGAAATCGAGCTGGTCGTCCTTCAGTGCCTCATAGGTCAGCTCGGCCAGCAACGTCGCGCCCTCGGGGTCGAGCATGGTCGGCTTGAGGTTGAAGTAGAAATCGCTCTTGCGGCCCGACGCGAGCGTCACCTCGCCACGGCCGAATGAGCGCCGGCGGATGATCTCGAACAGGCGGGCGCGGGAAGCGGATTTCGACACGGCGGTCCCTCGAACAGCGTTTTTGGAGGAGGCGGAATTTATCCGCGACGGCCGCGACATGCCAGAGGGGGCAGGCCCCGCAAGACCACCGTCAACAGGGCATCGCCCGCGGCGATCGGACAGCCACCATGCCCGACCGCTGGTTGAAAGACCGAGATGTCCTGGGCTAGTGGGATGCCAGCAATGCGGGAAGGAACAGCCAAATGACCATCGAGCTCCACACCTGGAATACGCCGAACGGCCGGAAAATCTCGGTCGCGCTGGAGGAGATGGGGCTGCCCTACAGGGTGATCCCGGTGAACATCAGCAAGGGCGAGCAGATGGCGCCGGAGTTCCTCAAGCTCTCGCCCAACAACAAGATTCCCGCCATCGTCGACCCCGAGGGGCCCGACGGCAAGCCCGTCGGCATCTTCGAGTCAGGCGCGATCCTGCTCTATCTCGGTGAAAAGACCGGCAAATTCCTGCCGAAATCGCTCAGCCAGCGCATCCCGGTCTATGAATGGCTGATGTGGCAGATGGGCGGCTTCGGCCCGATGCCCGGCCAGGTGCATCATTTCATCGCGCTCGAGAACGAGCAGGACCGTGCCTATGGCCTGAAGCGCTACATGGCCGAGACCCGCCGGCTCTACGGCGTGCTCGACCGCCGGCTTGAGGGGCGCGACTTCGTCGCCGGCGACCTCTCGGTTGCCGATTTTGCCATTTTGGGCTGGGCCTGGCGCCACCCTCGCCACAAGGTTGAGCTGGCCGACTTCCCCAACGTCAAGCGCTGGTACGAGGCCCTGATGGCCCGCCCGGGAGTGAAGCGGGGGATGGACGCGAAGCTGGATTAGCCTGCCAGCAGCGCAGCGCGCGAGCGGTGCGCTGCAGAGCCGGGGCCCATGCCTCTGCGAATTCTATCCTTAGCCTTCTGGGTCCCGGCTCTGCGCAGCAGCGCAAGAGCGCTGCAGCGCGTCCGGGACACGATGCGGCTTGCGACGTCGGCTACACCTTCTTCGCTTCCACCGCCATCCTGACCGCGAGCCCGGCGAGCACCGTGCCCATCAGCCAGCGCTGCACCAGCATCCAGCTCGGCCGGCTCGAAAGGAACAGCGCGATCGATCCGGCGGCGAGCGCGATCATCGCATTGACGCTGACGCTGATCGCGATCTGGATCGCGCCCAGCACCACCGACTGCGTCAGCACGCTGCCGGCGGTGGGATCGATGAACTGCGGCAGCAGCGCCAGATACAGCATCGCGATCTTGGGATTGAGCAGGTTGGTGACGAAGCCCATCGCGAACAATTTGCGCGGGCTGTCGATGGCGAGCTTCTTCACCTGGAACGGCGACCGGCCGCCCGGCTTCACCGCCTGCCAGGCGAGCCACAAGAGATAACCGGCGCCGGCAAAGCGCAGCGCGTCATAGGCGAAGGGAATGGCGAGCAGCAGCGCCGTGATGCCGAACGCCGCGCACAGCATGTAGAACACGAAGCCCAGTGCCACGCCGCCGAGCGAGACGATGCCGGCCGCCGGCCCCTGCGTGATCGAGCGCGAGATCAGATAGATCATGTTCGGCCCGGGCGTGAGCACGAGACCGAGGCAGACGAGGGCGAAGCCGAGCAAAGCGGAGGTGTGGGGCATGGGCGAACCGGTGCGGGAGATGCAAAGGTTCTAGTATGCGAGGAGCGGCGGAGCCATCACGCAATTGCTCGGAGGACAATTAGGCGCTCGTGCTCACCCCACGGTCGTCCCGGCGAAGGCCGGGACCCATAACCACGAAATCGAGTTGGGCGAAGATTGCCAACTGCCATCTCGTGTCACAACTTCTCCCTGGGGGTATGGGTCCCGGCCTTCGCCGGGACGACACCGAGCGAGACTAATGCGCCTCGTCCCAATTGTTTGCCGCGCGCGCGTCGACGTGCAGCGGCACCGAGAGCAGCACGGCGGGGAATGGCGCGTCCTGCATCACCTTCTGCACGACGGGGAGCGTCGCTTCGACCTCTGCCTCCGGCACCTCGAAGATCAATTCGTCATGCACCTGGAGCAGCATCTGCGCCGAGAGCTTCTTCTCGGCGAGCGCATCCTCCACCCGCGTCATGGCGCGGCGGATGATGTCGGCGGCGGTGCCCTGGAGACGGGCGTTGATCGCGGCGCGCTCATTGAAGGCGCGCACCGAGGCATTCGAGGCCTTGATGTCGGGGTAGTGGCACTTGCGGCCGAACAGCGTGGTGACATAGCCGTGGCTCCGGCAGAAATCGCGCGTCTCGTCCATGTAGGCGCGGATGCCGGGGAAGCGCTCGAAGTATTTCTTGATATAGGCGGAAGCTTCTTCGCGCGCGATGCCGAGCTGGTTGGCCAGGCCGAACGCCGAGATGCCGTAGACGATACCGAAATTAATAGCCTTGGCGCGGCGGCGGATCTCGCTCGGCATGCCCTTGATCGGCACACCGAACATCTCGGAGGCCGTCATGGCGTGAATGTCGAGCCCGTCGCGGAACGCCTGTTTCAGCACGGGAATGTCGGCGATTTCGGCGAGTAGGCGCAGCTCGATCTGCGAATAGTCGGCGGACACCAGCTTGTGTCCTGATGTCGCGATGAAGGCGCGCCGAATCTTGCGGCCGTCCTCGGTGCGCACCGGGATGTTCTGCAAGTTGGGCTCGTTCGACGAGAGCCGGCCCGTCGTGGTCGCCGCCAGCGCATAGGTCGTGTGCACGCGATGCGTCTGCGGATTGACATAGGTCGGCAGCGCGTCGGTATAGGTCGATTTCAATTTTGAAACCTGCCGCCACTCCAAAATCTTCCGCGGAAAATCGTGGCCCTGCTCGGCGAGGTCGTCGAGCACCTGCGCGGTGGTGGACCACGCGCCGGTCTTGGTCTTGGTGCCGCCGGGCAATCCCATCTTGCCGAACAGGATGTCGCCGATCTGCTTGGGACTGCCGACATTGACGGGCTCGCCCGCGATCTCCTGGATCTCGGCTTCGACCCGCGCTGCGGTCTGGGCGAAGTCGCCGGAAAGCCGCGACAGCACTTGGCGGTCGATCGAGATGCCGCGCCGCTCCATGCGCGCGAGCACGGAGACCAGCGGCCGCTCCAGCGTCTCGTAGACCGTGGTCATGTGCTCGGCGATGAGCCGCGGCTTCAGCACGCGCCAGACCCGTAGCGCGATGTCGGCGCCTTCCGCCGACAGCGGCGCGGCCTTGTCGATCGGCACCTGGTCGAAGGTGATCTTGCCCTTGCCGCTGCCGAGCAGCTCGCCCTCCTTGAGCATGGCGTGGCCGAACCAGCGCTCGGACAGCTGCTCCAGCGCATGCGAGCCGCGTCCGGCGTCGAGCACGTAGGAGATCAGGAGCGCATCGTCGATGTTGCGCAGGGTGATGCCGTGCTGCGCCAGCATCACCGCGGTGAATTTGACGTCGAAGCCGATCTTGAGAATGCCTGCCGATTCCAGCACCGGCCGCAGCGCTTCGATCGCATCGGCATGCTTGACCTGATCGGGCGCAAGGCCCGCGTCGAACAGGCCGCCGCCGCCGCCGGATTGCTTGTGCGCCAGCGGCACATAGCAGGCCTCGTTCGGCGCCAGCGCCAGCGCGATGCCGCAGAGATCGGCCTGCATCGGATCGATCGAGTTTGCCTTGATCTCGATCGCGACATGACCGGTGTCATGGATGCGCGCAATGAAGGCGTTGAGCTCCTTCAGCGACTTGATCGCCTGATATTTGGCCCGGTCGACCGGCAGCTTGCGCAGGGCCTCCTCGCGCGCCGCGGCGAGCGAGATCGGCCCGCCCTTCGGGCTCGCGGCCTTGTCCTCCTTGCCCGCTGATTTGTTGGGCTCGTTCGGCCGGGCCTGTGGCGCCGTGCCGCTGCCCGGCGCGGGCACGACGTCCGAGGGCGGCAGTGGCGAGAAGACGCTGGCGCCACTCGCATAGCCGGGATCGGCGTCCACGTTGGACGGATCGATCTGCGAATACTCCGCGACGCGACGCGTCAGCGTGGTGAACTCCATCGCCTTCAGGAACGCGATCAGCTTGCGCGCATCCGGCTCGTGGACCGCGAGGTCGTCGAGCGGTACCTCCAGATCGACCTTGTCGTCGAGCAGCACGAGCTGCCGCGAGATGCGCGCCTTCTCGGCGTTCTCGAGCAGTGCCTCGCGCCGCTTCGGTTGCTTGATCTCGGTGGCACGGAACAGGAGCTGTTCGAGGTCGCCATATTCGGTGATCAGCTGCGCCGCGGTCTTGATGCCGATGCCGGGGACGCCGGGCACGTTGTCGGTGGAATCGCCGGCGAGCGCCTGCACTTCGACCACCTTCTCCGGCGGCACGCCGAACTTCTCGATCACTTCGGGGATGCCGATGCGGCGATCCTTCATGGTGTCGTACATCATGATCTTGTCGTTCACGAGCTGCATCAAATCCTTGTCGGAGGACACGATGGTCGTGGTGGCGCCGCGCGCGGACGCCTGTCGCGCGTAGGTCGCAATGAGATCGTCGGCTTCGAAGCCCACCTGTTCCAGGCAGGGCAGGTCGAAGGCACGCACGGCTTCGCGGATCAGCCCGAACTGCGGGATCAGATCATCGGGTGCCGGCGGCCGGTGTGCCTTGTAGTCGGGATAGAGCTTGTTGCGGAAGGTGATCTCCGACTTGTCGAAGATGATCGCCAGATGCGTCGGCCGGTCGGCCTCGGGCATGTCGCGCAGCAGCTTCCATAGCATGTTGCAGAAGCCGAGCACGGCATTGACTTGCAGGCCGTCGGACTTGCGGTTCAGCGGCGGCAGCGCGTGATAGGCGCGGAAGATGTAGGAGGAACCGTCGACCAGGAACACATGATCGCCCTTGCCGGCGGCCTTCGCCGCAACCGGTTTGGCAGCAGCTGTCGCAGCCGCGGGCTTGGTGTCGGCGGCAGCCTTTGGCGCGGCCTTGGTGTCAGCTTTGGCGGTGGTCTTCGGGGATGTTTTGGGCATGGCCGCAATGTATGAATTTTTGCGGGCTTTGACAGCCTTGGGAGGGGGATTTTTGGCCGGATTCCCACACCTCTCGTCGTCCCGGACGAGCGCAGCGAATCGGAGCGAAGGTCCGGGACCCATAGCCACAGGATGTAGTTTTGCGAAGACTCGTGGTTGCCATCTCCCGCCATAACCGCTTCCTGGGGTTATGGGTCCCGGCTTTCGCCGGGACGACACCGAGAGTGCAGCTACTCCGCCGCCTGCAACACCGGCCCGGCCTTCTTCGGCGCGATCCAGAATGCATCCGGTCGCTCGAACAGGAAGTGTGCGTTGAGCCGCAAGGCAACCTGCCAGATCACAAGCGATCCGATCACGCCGGCGATGGTGACGACCAGCGACACCGTGCCGATATCGGGAATGATGCCGGTGCGGAGCAGCAGCGTGCGCGTCGCCGCCATCGGCAGGAAGAAGGCGAGATAGATCACGATCGAATGCTCGCCGCAGAAGCGGAAGAAATTCAGCCAGTGTGCGCGCGCGAGCAGCGTGCCGGTCGTGATGATGGCGCAGGCGCCGGCGAAGCCGAGCACGAGCGACACGATCTTCCATTCGCTGACACCAATCGCGACGAGGCCGGCATTGACCAGCGCCCAGGCCGCGAGCGCTGCGATCGCCCATGCAGGATGGCTGCGCGCGCGATCCGACAGCGCGAACACGTAAGGGGCGAACAGATAGCCCGAATAGAAATAGACGAAGCGCGCGCAGAACTCGTCGATCGCGGTCCAGCCGGTCGTGATGCGCGCCGTCTCCAGCGCTGCGGCAATGAGCCAGATCGCGAGCGGCGGAAGTTTGCGTGTCAATTTTGTGACGACGAAGAAGACCGGCAATAGATAGATGAACCAGAGCGTGCCGAACGGCTCGATGAAGGATTCGAGGTACAGGAGGCCGACCTCGCGCCAGCTCGTCTCCGCGGCAAACGCGGGCGCCTTGAAGCCGAACTGGATTGTCACCCAGACGACATAAAAATAGGCGAAATGCATCACCTTGCGGTCGAGATAGGTTCGCCAGTCGCGGTCGATCACGAGCGGCAGGAACAGGCCCGAAATCAGGAAGAAATCCGGCATCCGGAACGGCTTTGCGAAGGCCACGACGACATGCATGAACCCGGTCTCGCCGGCGGCGAGCTCGACCCCCAGCACCGAATGCATCATCACGACCATGACGATGCAGATGCCCTTGGCATAGTCGACCCAGTCGACACGCGCGGCAGCAGGGGCCTTGGACGGCCCGTGTGCTACGATTGTGCCTGATGAAGCCATGGTGTCCCTTTTCGAGCCGTATTCCGCCCGGCCCTGTATGGGCGTGGGGCAGTTTGAAGCCCCGCGGTTTCAGACTTCTTTACCGGTTCAAGTCGCGTGCCGGTTTTTGCGTCGCTGACCGTTCCCTTCCACCGGGAAAATGCTAAACCGCTCCGCATTGGGGTTTCGTTAACCAAGCCAAAACAGGGTTTTCCATGCGAATCGCGATGATCGGAACGGGCTATGTGGGACTGGTGTCCGGAGCCTGCTTTGCGGATTTCGGTCACGACGTCACCTGCGTCGACAAGGACGAGAAGAAGATTGCGGCCCTGCACCGCGGCGAGATCCCGATCTACGAGCCCGGCCTCGACGAGCTGGTCGCAACTAACGTCAAGGCCAAGCGGCTCGACTTCACCACTGACCTGTCGAAGCCGGTCGCGGATGCCGACGCCGTGTTCATCGCGGTCGGCACGCCGTCGCGCCGCGGCGACGGTCACGCCGATCTGTCCTATGTCTACGCCGCCGCGAAGGAGATTGCGCAGTCGCTTCAAGGCTTCACCGTGGTCGTGACCAAGTCGACCGTGCCTGTCGGCACCGGCGACGAGGTCGAACGCATCATCCGCGAGACCAACCCGAAGGCGGACGTCGTGGTCGCCTCCAACCCCGAATTCCTGCGCGAGGGCGCGGCGATCCGCGACTTCAAGTTCCCCGATCGCGTCGTCGTCGGCACCTCCGACGAGCGTGGCCGCAAGGTGATGGGCGATATCTATCGCCCGCTGTCGCTGAACCAGGCGCCGCTGATGTTCACCGCGCGCCGCACCGCGGAGATGATCAAATACGCCGCGAACGCGTTCCTGGCGACCAAGATCACCTTCATCAACGAGATCGCGGACCTCTCGGAGAAGGTCGGCGCCAACGTGCAGGAGGTCGCGCGCGGCATTGGCCTCGACAACCGCATCGGCACCAAGTTCCTGCATGCCGGCCCCGGCTTCGGCGGCTCCTGCTTCCCGAAGGACACCAAGGCGCTGATCAAGATCGCGCAGGACTATGACGTATCCTTGCGCATCGTCGAGTCCGTGCTGGCGGTCAACGAGAACCGCAAGCGCGCGATGGCGCGGAAAGTAAGCCAGGCGCTCGGCGGCTCCTTGCGCGGCAAGACCATCGCCGTGCTCGGCCTGACCTTCAAGCCCGACACCGACGACATGCGCGATGCGCCGTCGATCCCGCTGGTCACCGGCCTGATCGACATGGGCGCGAAGGTGAAGGCGTTCGATCCCGTCGGCATGGAGCAGGCGAAGGGTGAGCTGCCCAACATCACCTATTGCGAGGACGCCTATTCCTGCGCGCAAGGCGCCGATGCGCTGGTCGTCGTCACCGAATGGGTCCAGTTCCGCGGCCTCGATCTCGACCGGCTGAAGAGCGTGATGGCACAGCCCGTCGTCGTCGACCTCCGCAACATCTACAGCCCCGAGGACATGCGCGCGGCCGGCTTCACCTATGAGAGCGTCGGACGCCCGTCGGCGCAGGGCTGATCGTTACACACGATTGTCATACCCCGCGAAGGCGGGGTATCCAGTACACACAGATCTTTGGAATGGCCGGGATCTAATTGACTGGATCGTCCACCCAGTGCGCAGTTGCGCACAAGGCGCGGACGATGACGGATCGAGACCTTTGCCCCGTAGCTTCGACACGCCCCTCCCGATCGATGCCGTGCTCGACGACTTGTCGCGCACGCTGGATCAGCACAATGCCGCCGTGCTGGTAGCGCCTCCCGGTGCCGGCAAGACCACGCGGGTGCCGCTGGCGTTGCTCGATGCGCCCTGGGCCAAAGGCAAGAAGATCATCGTGCTGGAGCCGCGCCGCATCGCCGCGCGCGCCAGCGCCGACCGCATGGCCAAATCGCTGGGCGAGCGCGCCGGGGAGACCGTCGGCTACCGCGTCCGCTTCGGCTCGAAGATCTCGCGCGCGACCCGCATCGAGGTCGTGACCGAAGGCATCTTCACCCGCCAGATCCTCGACGATCCCGAGCTGTCAGGCGTTGCCGCGATCCTGTTTGACGAATTCCACGAGCGCTCGCTCGATGCCGACATGGGCCTCGCGCTGGCGCGCGATGCTCAAACCGGCCTGCGCGAGGACCTGCGCATCCTCGTGATGTCGGCCACGCTCGACGGTGCGCGCGTGGCAAAACTGCTCGGCGATGCCCCTGTCGTCGAGAGCGAGGGCCGTGCCTTTCCGGTCGAGACGCGTTATCTCGGCCGCAAGGCGGATGCGCCGATCGAACGGCAGATGGCCGATGCCATCGCCTCCGCGCTCCGTGCCGATAGCGGCTCGGTGCTGGCGTTCCTGCCAGGCGCCGCCGAGATCCGCCGCACCCAGAATTTCCTGGCCGAGCGCGTGCAGGATGCCTCCATCGAGATCGTGCCGCTGTTCGGCGCGCTCGACGCCGCCGTGCAGGATCGCGCTATTGCGCCCGCGCCGAAGGGCACGCGAAAGGTGGTGCTGGCGACCTCGATCGCGGAGACCTCGCTGACCATCGAGGGCGTGCGCATCGTGGTCGATTCCGGGCTTGCCCGCGTGCCACGCTATGAGCCCGATATCGGCCTGACGCGGCTTGAGACTGTGCGCGCCGCGCGCGCGGCGGTGGACCAGCGCCGCGGCCGTGCCGGCCGCACCGAGCCCGGCGTCTGCTACCGGCTCTGGGACGAGCCGCAGACGGCCTCGCTCGCGCCCTACACTCAGCCGGAAATTTTAAGCGCCGACCTGTCGTCGCTGGTGCTCGATCTCGCGCAATGGGGCGTCACTGATCCCGCCGCGCTGTCGTTCCTCGATCCGCCGCCGCAGCCGGCCTGGAAGGAGGCAAAAAGCCTGCTCTCCGAGCTCAACGCGCTTGACGCCGACGGCCGTATCACCGCCGAGGGCAAGAGCCTGCGCGCGCTGGCGCTGCCGCCGCGCCTGGCACGCATGATCGTGGATTCGCATCGCGCAGGTGCGGGCGAAGACGCGGCCGAGATCGCGGCGATCATCACCGAGCGCGGGTTAGGCGGCGACAGTGTCGACCTCGAGCACCGGCGCGACCAGTTCCGCCGCGACCGCTCCCCGCGTGCCGCGAGCGCACGCGATCTGGCACGACGCTGGGCCTCGCAGGTGGCAGCGTCGGAGAAGGCGGGGCAGCAGGACGATCTCTCGACCGGCCTGATGCTGGCCTATGCCTTCCCGGACCGTGTCGCGCGCAATCGCGGCAATGGCAGTTTTGTGCTCGCCAACGGCCGCGGCGCGGCCGTGGAACAGACCTCCTCGCTCGCCCGCGCGCCCTATATCGCGATCGGCGAGATGACGGGAACGGCAGCAAGCGGCCGCATTCTGCTCGCGGCGCAGATCTCGCAGGACGAGATCGAGCGTCACTTCGCCGAGCATATCGAGGGCGTCGACGAGATCTCCTTCGACCGCGGCGCGATGGCGCTACGCGCACGGCGCAAGCGTGCGCTGCATGCGATCACGCTGTCCGAGGCCACGCTCGCCGTGTCGCCCTCGGAGGACACCGCGCGCATCTTCGCCGACGGGCTGATCGCTGCGGGCCTCGATCGGCTGCCCTGGTCGAAAGCCGCCAAACAATGGCGCGACCGCGTCATGTTCCTGCGCAAGGCCGAGGGCGACAGCTGGCCGGATCTGTCCGACGACGGCCTGATCGCGCGGCGCGACGATTGGCTGGTGCCGGCGCTCTACGACAAGATCGCGCTCAAGGACATTTCCGCCGGCGATCTCTCCGATGCGCTGATGGCGCTGCTGCCGTGGGAAATGCGCGCGCGGCTCGACCGCGAGGCGCCGACCCATTTCGAGGCGCCGACGGGCAGCGTGCTCGCGATCGACTACGAGGCCGAGCAGGGGCCGACCATCGCGGTGCGTCTGCAGGAATTGTTCGGTCTCAACACCCATCCGTCGATCGCGGCCGGCAAGGTGCCGCTGGTGCTGGAATTGCTGTCGCCGGCACAGCGCCCGGTGCAGGTGACGCGCGACCTTCCCGGCTTTTGGCGCGGCAGCTACGCCGCCGTGCGCTCCGATCTGCGCGGCCGCTATCCGCGCCACCCTTGGCCGGACGATCCCGCGAGCGCGCTGCCGACCCGCCGGGCAAAGCCGCGCGGGACGTGATGTGTCTTCTCCCTCGCCCCGCGCTTGCGGGGAGAGGGCCGGGGTGAGGGGCTGTCTCCGCGAACTGATCTCTATCGATGGACCTGTACCCCCTCACCCGGATCGCGCCGGACGATGCTTCGCATCGCCGGGGCGATCCGACCTCTCCCCGCAGGCGGGGAGAGGTTTAAGTCGCCGCATTAACCGTCCGCTCATCCTTTTCGCCAAAATGGCGAGGTTCTGGCCGCGGCTCCGCTCGCGGGCGAACGGGTTGCGTGGTGAAATCGAGCGTTCCGGCTCGGAAGTGGTGTGATGCGTAACATTATGATCTTCGCGGCCATCATGATCGGCCTCGGCACTTTCATGGCGCAGATGGCCGACAGGGTGAGCTCCGCCTCCGCCACGTCAGCGCCGCGCACGACGGTTGCTGTTGCCGCCGCAGCGCCAGCCGGGAGCCGCAGCCTCGCCATTTCCCGCGACGGTCGCGGACACTTCCAGACCGAAGGCCGGATCGACGGCCAGCGCATCGGCTTCATGATCGACACCGGCGCCTCCGTCGTCGCGCTGAACGAGACCTCGGCCGCCCGCTTTGGCCTCCGTCCCTCGCGCGGCGAATACAACGCCACAGTCTCCACCGCCAACGGCACCATCAAGGCCGCGCGTACCCGCATCGCCATGCTCGATGTCGGCGGCCTCATCGTGCGCGATGTCGACGCAATGGTGCTGCCCGACGAGGCGCTTTCCGAAAACCTGCTCGGCCTCTCCTTCCTGTCCCGCCTCAAGCGCTTTGAATACGCCAACGGGCAGATGGTGCTGGAGCAGTAAGTCGCGACATGCGCTCCGTCGCGAGCTGACGTACCGCCATTCGCACGAATTTTTCGACTGCACGGGCGCAAGGCCCGCGCAAGATCACGTTTCCCCGTTACCAAACTGCCGCAATTATCGGCCATAAGCCTTCATTCCCGCCTTCCGCTGCGGCCCGGCATTCGCTAAGGCTGCATCAATTCCTGCCCTTTTCACGAGACTGTCTCAATGTTTCCCAAGCCGAAACCCGTCTTGCTGCCCAACACCTACGCCTTCGAATCCGAGCCGATGGTGAAGCCCACCGGTTTTCGCGAATACGACGCGCGCTGGTTGTTCCAGAAAGAAATCAACCTGATGGGTGTGCAGGCGCTCGGCATGGGCCTGGGCGCGCTGATCGCCGAGCTCGGCGTCAAACAGGAGATCGTCACCGGTCATGATTTCCGCGGCTATTCGGCCTCGATCAAATATGCGCTGATCTCCGGCCTGATGGCGGCGGGCTGCAAGGTGCATGACATCGGCCTCGCGGTGACGCCGATGGCCTATTTCGCGCAATTCGATCTCGACGTGCCCTGCGTCGCCATGGTCACGGCCTCGCACAACGACAATGGCTGGACCGGCGTGAAGATGGGCGCCAACCGTCCGCTCACCTTCGGTCCCGACGAGATGACGCGGCTGAAGGAGATCGTGCTCAACGCCGAATTCAAGAACAAGGCCGGCGGCGCCTACCAGTTCCACGAGAATTATCCGGCGCGCTACATCGCCGATCTCACCAATCGTCCGAAGCTTAAGCGCAAGCTCAAGGTCGTCGCGGCCTGCGGCAACGGCACCGCCGGCGCGTTCGCGCCGCAGGTGCTGGAGGCGATCGGCTGCGAGGTGATTCCGCTCGACACCGAGCTCGATCACACCTTCCCGAAATACAATCCGAATCCGGAAGACATGGAGATGCTGCACGCGATCCGCGACGCGGTGCTGCATCACAAGGCCGATGTCGGCCTCGGCTTCGACGGCGACGGAGACCGCTGCGGCGTCGTCGACAACACCGGCGAGGAGATCTTCGCCGACAAGGTCGGCGTGATGCTGGCGCGCGACATGTCGGCGATCCACAAGGACGCGCAGTTCATCGTCGACGTGAAGTCGACTGGCCTCTTCATCACCGATCCCGTGCTGCAGAAGCAGGGCGCCAAGACCGCCTATTGGAAGACCGGCCATTCCTACATGAAGCGCCGCACCAACGAGACGGGCGCGCTCGCCGGCTTCGAGAAGTCCGGCCACTTCTTCTTCAATAAGCCCTATGGACGCGGCTATGACGATGGTCTCGTCTCAGCGATCGCGATCTGCGACATGCTCGATCGTGCGCCCGGCAAGACGATGGCCGATCTGAAGGACGCGCTGCCCAAGACCTGGTCGTCGCCGACCATGTCGCCGCATTGCGCCGACGAGGTGAAGTACGGCGTCATCGACAAGGTCGTGAAGCATTTTGAAGGTTTGCAGGCCAAGGGCGCGAAGATCGGCGGCCAGGCGATCCGGGATCTCGTCACCGTCAATGGCGTGCGCGTCACGGTCGAGGACGGCAGCTGGGGCCTGGTGCGCGCCTCCTCCAACAAGCCCGAGCTCGTCGTCGTGGTCGAGAGCCCGGTCTCCGAGCAGCGCATGCACGACATGTTCGAGATGGTGAACAGCGTGCTGCGCACGCATCCCGAAGTCGGCGAGTACAATCAGACGATTTGAGGCGAGGCGGCCGCTCCGACGGCGGTCCACTCCCTCGCCCCGTTCTTACGGGGAGAGGGTTGGGGTGAGGGGCCTCTCTCCGCGCATGAGGCTGCTGCGAGACCTGTACCCCCTCACCCGGATTGCATCTAGCGATGCAATCCGACCTTTCCCCGCAAGCGGGGAGAGGTGAACGAAACGCCGCTTGAATATCAGGCAGCCACCACCGCCGGGATCGGCAGTGCGGTGACCGACTTGATCTTCTCCATCGCGAAGCGCGAGGTGACGTTCTTCAGCGGCACGGCGCTGATCAGCTTCTTGTAGAAGATGTCATAGGCCTGCATGTCCGCGACCACGACGCGCAGCATGTAATCGACGTCGCCGGCCATGCGGTAGAACTCCATCACCTCGGGCATGGCGCTGACGGCCTCGGCGAATTTCTTGAGCCAGGCATCGGAATGGTCGGAGCTTTCCACAGAGACGAACACGGAGATGCCGAGCCCGATCTTGTTCTGGTCGACCAGGGCGACCCGCTTCAGGATCACGCCATCGGCCTCCAGGCGCTGGATACGCTTCCAGCAGGGGGTCGAGGACAGCCCGACGCGGTCGCCGATCTCGGCGACGGACAGGGAGGCATCTTCCTGGAGTACCATCAGGATCTTGCGGTCGATGGCGTCGAGGCGGCGGCTGGTCTCGGGGATCTGGACAGCGGCATCAGTCATTTGAAGAACTTTGTTCCATTTCATGGGCTAATTTCCCTGATATAGAGAAAATCTTTCCACAGCAAGCCCATAATCTTGGCGCTTCAGTGGAATCGCTCTAGGGTTGGCTGCGTAAAAACCCTTCAACTTCAATGCGTTGCGGGGCCGCCAGGCCGCCGCCATGGCGGGTGCATTTCAGCGCTGCGGCAGCCGCGGCGAATCGCAGCGCCTCCCGCACCCCCTTACCCTCGGCGAGGCAAAACGCGAATGCGCCATGGAAGACGTCGCCGGCGCCGAGCGTATCGACCGCCTCGACCGGGAAGGCCGGGGTCTCCTCAAGCGCGCCCGCCTCGTCGAGCCAGATCGTGCCCTGCGGGCCGCGGGTGGCGGCGAGGAAGGCCGGCGTCAGGCTTGCCAAGCGCTTCAACGCCTCGCCGTCATCGGCGATGCCGGCCGTCTCCTGCACCTGCTCGCTGGCGAACAGCAGGTGCGAGGCCGCGGTGAGCAGCTCGTCCTGCAACGACATCGCGCGGTCGACACCGATGATGACGGGAATGCCGCGCCGGCGTGCCTCGATGCAGAGATCAATGCAAAAGGCGCCGCAGCGGCTCTCGATCAGGACGGCCTGGCAATCGGCCAGCAGTTCGTCGGTGTCGGGCAGCTTCATGCCCCAGAGCGCGGAATCGCGAAAGATCGTGAGCGTCCGCTCGCCGGAGGCGGAGACAGGCGTGCTCAGGCCCGGCATGCGCACGATATGCGCAGTGTCGATGCCCTCATGCGCCATCCGCGCCAGAATGAAATCGCTCGACCTTTCCCGCGCATCGCCCATCGGCCCCGCAAACGAAACGCGGCCGCCAAGTCGCGTCATCGCGATGGCGGCGTTGAGCGCATTGCCGCCGCAGATCTCCGCGAGATGCGTGGCATTGGCCTTGCTGCCGCGCGCAGGCACGGCCTCGACCCGGAAGGTGAGGTCGCGCACGGGAATGCCGATGCAGAGGATGCGCGGCGCGAGCACAGATGGCGCCATCGGCGGTCAGCTCTTGTCGTGCACCCAGCGGCCGAGCAGATGATGGGCAATCGCGAACGGATGCGGGCCGGCGAATCCGTCGGGATGCGTGCGTTTCAGCATCAGGGCCGCCTCCTCGCGCGTGAACCAGCGTGCATCCTCGAGCTCGGAATGGTCGACGACGATGTCCTCGCTCACGGCCCGCGCGCTACAGCCGATCATCAGCGACGACGGATAGGGCCAGGGCTGGGTCATGTAATACTGCACGTCGGTGCAGCGAATGCCGGATTCTTCGAATATCTCGCGGCGCACCGCGTCCTCGATGGTCTCGGCGGCCTCGACGAAGCCGGCAAGGCACGAATACATGCCCGGCGGAAACTGCTTCTGGCGGCCCAGCAGGCACTTTTCGCCGGATGCCACGTGCATGATCACGACCGGATCGGTGCGCGGAAAGTGCTCGGCCTTGCAAGCCGGGCACTCGCGCTTCCAGCCGCCTTCCTTCATTCCGCTGCGGGCGCCGCAATTGGCGCAATAGCCGTGGCGCTGATGCCAGCCGACCATCGACTTCGCCATCGCGATCGCCGACAGCTCGTCGGGCGGGATCGTGCCCTGCATCGCCATGCCGCGCAGCTCGGTGACGGTATAGTCCTCGCGCCCGACCAGCTTCTCGGCCGCGGCCTGCGCCAGGCCCATGCCGAACATCGCGGCGCCATCGCGCAGACCGAGGAAAATCGTGCCGGGATTGGCGCCGCATTTCAGCGCCTCGTCGATCGAGAGCAGCGCGCGCACCTTGTCGCCTTCGCGCTTCACCAGCAGCGAATCGCGATAGACGACGTAGGCGCGCGACGATGGCTTCTGCTCCAGCGCGAACAGCTTCTCGTCGTCACGGCGCAGATGCGCGGCGCGGTCGAGGACGTTGGTGACGAAGGCCGGCTGCCCCAGTGGAAATGCGTCGAATGCTGACATTGTTGTTCTTTCAACCCAACCAGATTTTTCGGCGAAGCGCGCTGATGAAATTCTGAACCTCGGTCGCATCGTGTGCGAGAGGCGGCATCACGCCCCACACCGGTCGCGGCCAGGCCGCGTCACTGGTCCGCCGCGCGATGATGTGGACGTGCAGCTGCGGCACGAGGTTGCCGAGCGCTGCGACATTGAGCTTGTCGCATTTGGTGATCTCCTTCAGCGCACGCGAGACGCGGGAGATCTCAGTCATCAGCTGCGCTTGCTGCACCTCGTCGAGATCGATGATCTCGACCGCATCCACCCGCCGCGGCACCAGCAGCAGCCAAGGGTAATGCGCGTCCTTGATGACCAGCACCTTGGACAGCGGCAGATCGCCGATGTCGATGGTATCCTCTTTCAGGCGGGAGTGCAGCGACCAGGCGGGTTCGGGCATATGCGTTTCCGGGTGGCCCGACGGGGAACGGGCATGTTTGCGGAGACCATACGATAGGGAGTTAGCCAGGGGAAGGTTGGGGCTCCGCCGTCTCTGCATACTCGATCGTCGTCCTGGACAAGCGTAGCAAAGCGGAGCGCAGATCCAGGACCCATTACCCCAGGGAGTAGTTTTGCGATGACTCGTGGTGACCAGCTGCGTGTCACAACCCCGCGTTGGGGTAATGGGTCCTGGCTTTCGCCAGGACGACCAAAAAACTACGCCTCCGCCAGCACGCGCGCATTGGCGCGGACGGAGGCTTCGCTGACGCGGATGCCGAGGCCGGGGCCGTCGGGCACCACGACATGGCCGGCGCGGTTGGCGACGCGCTCTTCCAGGACGTCCTCGGTCAGCACGTGATGCGGCATGTAGAACTCGCAGCCGAGCGAGATGCCTGATGTCGCCGCGATCAGCTGCGTGCCGGCGGCAAGCCCAATGCCGCCCTCCCACAGCGTACCGCCATAGCCGGGCAGGCCGGCGATGTCGGCGATCGCCATGATCGCCTGCGCCTCGAACAGGCCGCCGGCCTTCATCAGCTTGATCGAGACGGCGTCCGCCGCTTCGCGCCGCACCACCTCCATCATGTCGCGGCGGTCGAAGCAGCTTTCGTCGGCGAGCACGGGCGTCTCCAGCGCTGCGGTGAGCTGCGCCATCACATCGAGATATTTGCGCGGCACCGGCTGCTCGATGAAGGTCGGCGCGAACTGCTCAACATCGCGCAGGATCTTGATGGCGCCGAACGGCGCCAGCGCCTGGTTGTAGTCGACGCGCAGATCGACCTTGTCGCCGAATTCTTTTCGGATCGCTTCGAGATGATCGAGATCCTCGCGATGCGGTTTTACGCCGGTCTTGACCTTGTAGATGACGTTCCCCTCCGGAACCATCTTTCGCATCCGTTCGAGGTCGGCGGAAAAATCCGGATCGGCGATCGAGAAGGAGAGGGGAATCGTGTCGCGCACGCGGCCACCGAGGAGATCGGCGACCGATAGTCCCGACGACTTGCCGACGATGTCGAGCAGCGCCATCTCGATTCCGACCTTGGCCTCGGCATGCCCGACCAGCGCGCGGTCGAGTTCGGCCATCAGCGCGCGGATGCGGCGCACAGGCTTGCCGAGCACGATCGGCCGCAGATAGATGTCGAGCGCAGAGAAGGCAGCCTCGGGCGTACCGGTAAACACCTCCCACGGCGCCGCTTCGCCCCAGCCAACGATACCATCGCTGGACGTCAGCTCGATCAGCACGCGCTTCACGGTGCCCTTGACGTTGCCGACACCCTGCAGGCGCGCCATCTTGATCGGGCTTTCGATCAGGAACAGCCTGATGCGTGCGACGGTTGCTTCGGTCATGTCAGGCCTCCATTGACGTGCCAGACCTGGCCGGTGACGTAGGACGCCTTCGGTGATGCCAGGAAGGCGATGATTTCGGCGACTTCCTCCGGCCGCCCGCGGCGGCGCATCGGGATCAGTGCTTCGGTTGCGGCGATCTGCTCGGGCGAGAGCCGGCTTTCGCTCGGCTTGTCCTTGATGATGAGGCCGGGTGAAACCGCGTTGACGGTGATGCCGTCCTTGGCCAGCTCCATCGCGGTGAGGCGCACCAGCGCCTCGAGCGCGGAGCGGCTCGCGGCGGTCGCGGCAAAAGGCGCGAATTCGGGCCGGATCGCATGCGCGACAAAGGACGAGACCGCGACGATCCGCGCATCTTGTCCCGCGCGCAGCAGCGGCAGCGCGGCGTCAACGAGCCGCGTGAAGGCCAGCGCGGATTCGTCCATCGCTTGGCGGAACAGATCGGCGGGCGTGCCGATGGCGCTGCCGCGGCGGGCATGGCCGCCGACGAGAACCAGTCCGTCGAGCCGGCCGAAGGCGCGTTGCGCGGCGGCGATGGCGTCGGTGACCGCCGTGTCCTCGGCGAGATCGCCGAGGCATTTTGCGACAACGGCGCCTTTGGCTTCAGCTTCCGCGGCGGTGGTGTCGAGGCCTTCCGCGTTCGAGCGCGTGTGCAGCACCAGCGCGGTGCCAGGCGCCGCGAGCAGCTTTGCGGTGGCGCGACCGATGCCGCTGGCGGCACCGGTGACGAGATAGGCGCGATCGATATTTGGCATCACGGTGCAGGTGTGGCCGGCGGCAATGCGCCGGTGCGGTGGAAATGGCTGAGGAAGGCGCGCGTTGCGGCTTGCTGCGGATTGTCGATCACCTGCCGCGCCGGGCCTTCCTCGACGACGACGCCGTCGCGCATGAAGATCAGGCGGTCGGCGACCTCGCGGGCGAAGGCAATCTCATGGGTCACGATCACCATGGTCATGCCTTCGGACGCCAGCCGCTGCATCACGTTGAGCACCTCGCCGACGAGCTCGGGATCGAGCGCGGAGGTGGCCTCGTCGAACAGCATCACGTCAGGCTCCATCGCGAGTGCCCGTGCGATCGCGACGCGCTGCTTCTGTCCGCCGGAGAGCGTTGCCGGATATTGGTCGGCTTTCTCGGCAAGGCCGACCTTGGCGAGCTGCGCCCGCGCGAGCTTCTCGGCGTCGGCCTTGGCCATGCGCCGTACCGTAACCGGTCCCTCCATCACGTTCTGGAGCGTCGTCATGTGCGGGAACAGATTGAAGTGCTGGAACACCATGCCGGTGGTGGCGCGGAATTTTGCCAGCGCCTTCACGTCGGGGAGTCTGGTGCCTTCACCGAATGCAAAACGCGTATCGCCGACGCGGACGCTGCCGCCGTCGGGCACGACCAGCAGATTGATGCAGCGGAGCAGCGTCGACTTGCCCGAGCCTGACGGCCCGATCAGCGCGACGACACCGCCCTTGGCGACGTCGAGATTGATGTTCTTCAGGACCTCGTTGCTGCCGAAGCTCTTGCGCAAGGCCCGGATCTCGATCTTCGTTGTGTCGCTCATTCGCTGACCGCCAGTCGCTTCTCGCCGCGGCGGACGATGATGGTGAGCGGGATCAGGATCGCCGCATAGGCCACCGCAACCGCGGTGTAGGTTTCCAGCGGCCGGTAGCTGTCATGGGCCGCGACCTGGCTCTGATAGACCAGATCAGGCACCGCCAGCACCGAGACCAGCGAGGTGTTCTTGAACTGGATGATCGACTGGTTCATCAGCGCCGGGATCATGCGCTTGATCGCCTGCGGCAGCACGATGCGACGCATGCTCTGGCTGGGTGTCATGCCGAGCGCGGCGCCTGCTTCCGACTGGCCCTTGTCGATCGAGATGATGCCGCCGCGGATGATCTCCGAGTAGAATGAGCCGCCATAGAGCGAGAGCGCCAGCGCCGAGGCGGTGATCGGCGTCATCTCGACGCCGGCGAGGATCGGCAGCGCGTAATAGAACCAGATCAGCTGCACCAGGATCGGCGTGCAGCGAAACGCCTCGATGAAGGCGAGCGCAGTCAGCCGCAGCGCCCTGAAGCGCGACAGGCTGCCGAACGCGCCGAACAGGCCGAAGACGAGCCCGAGCACCACGATGACCACGGTGAAGCCGACGGTGACGCCGAGCCCGTTGAGAAAGAGCCAGCGATAGCTCCAGAGGATGCCGAAGTCCCACTGATACATGCGTGCTTTCTTGCTTCACCTCTCCCGCTTGCGGGAGAGGTCGCATCGCATCGGAGATGCGATGCGGGTGAGGGCTCTCTCCTCTGGGGGAGTCTTGCCAGCGGAGACACCCTCACCCCAGCCCTCTCCCGCAAGCGGGAGAGGGAGAGGAGCGGTGTGCGCGGCTCGCACTTGCCCCAAACGGATAACTTACAGCGACACGCCCGGCGGAATGTCCGCCTCGGTCACGCCCACCAGCTCCATATTCGTGATGATCGCGTTGCGGATGAAGCCGAGGCCCTTGTTGAAGTCGATCCAGGTGTTGACGAAGTCGCGGAACGTCTTGTCGTTCTCGCGGCGGAAGCCGGCGTTCGACGTCGTCGCGAAGATCGGCGTCGGCAGCACGAACTGGCCGAGCGAGGGATTCTTCTTCAGCACGGTGAGCGACAGCATGGTGATCAGGCACTGCGCGTCGACCCGGCCGGTCTGCAGCGCCGCGGTGGCATCGTCGGCGGTCTTCAGGCGCGAGATCTGCGCCTTCGGCGTCAGGCGGCTGACGACCTGGTCGTGCGAGGAGCCCTGGTCGACGGCGATCTTGATGTCGGGCGAGTTCAGCTCGGCCCAGCTCTTCGGCTTGAAGTCCTTCTTGCAGAGGATGCCGAAGGCGTTGTTGAAGACCGGCACCGAGAAGTCGACCACCAGCGCGCGCTTCGGGGTCGGGTTGAGGCCGAAGAAGATGTCGATCTTGTTGGACTGCAGGTCGAGCACCGAATTGCCCCAGGTGGTCTCGGTGATCTCGAGTTCGGCCTCCATGTCGTCGGCGAGGCCTTTGGCAATGTCGATGTAAAAGCCCTTCCACTGGCCCGTGGCGAGGTCCTTCATATAATAGGGCGCGCCGCCGCCGACGGCGCCGATCCGCATCTTCTTGGTCCGGCGGATGCGGGCGAAGGTCGATTCGTTCGGATCGGCGGTCTGGGCCACGGCTGGCGCGGCCAGCGCGGCCGCGGTCACCGCGCCAAGTCCGACAATCGATGCAACATCACGACGTGTAACCATTGGGATCAATCGCTTTTCTGGTTGGATGGAGTTCCGGCAGCGTTCTTAGCAAGGTGGCCCCCGCAGCGAAAGCACAGCCTATCGGCTGGGCAGGACCGGGATTGCCCGGATGCTGGGCAAACTGAAGCTGTTCAGACCGATACCCGCTTGCTTTCCGCTTCCTTTGGCCCCAAATAGGGACCGGGAGATTGGCGGTGGACGAGCCACTCGCCAACCGGGTCAGGTCCGGAAGGAAGCAGCCCTAACGAGGTCCGGATCGGGTCGCTCGTCAGTCTCCTACCTGTTTTTCTGAGCGAATTGCGCCGGCGGGCCCCCCGCCAGCGCGCTCCTTTCCGCAAAAGCCGGCCGAGAGAGATTTCATTGCGGATCGACCGATGACCGACGCTGGCGCCCCTCCCAATCCTGACAGCGCCGGCCCGGCTGGCAACGCGCCTTACCGGGTGCTGGCGCGCAAATACCGTCCTTCCAGCTTCGACGACCTGATCGGCCAGGAGGCCGTGGTCCGCACCGTCTCCAATGCGTTCGAGACCGGCCGCATTCCGCAGGCCTGGATCCTCACCGGCGTCCGCGGTGTCGGCAAGACCACCACTGCGCGCATCCTGGCCCGTGCGCTCAACTACGAGATGCCGGACGGCTCGGTGCAGGGCCCGACCATCCACATGCCGACCCTCGGCGTGCATTGCCAGGCGATCATGGAAAGCCGGCACATGGACGTGCTGGAGATGGACGCGGCCTCGCACACCGGCGTCGACGACGTCCGCCAGATCAACGACAGCGTGCGCTACGCGCCGGCCAGCGCCCGCTACAAGGTCTACATCATCGACGAAGTCCACATGCTGTCGACGGCGGCGTTCAACGCCTTCCTGAAGACGCTGGAGGAGCCGCCGGAGCACGCCAAGTTCGTGTTCGCGACGACGGAGATTCGCAAGGTTCCCGTCACGGTGCTGTCGCGCTGCCAGCGTTTTGATCTCCGCCGCGTCGAGGCCGATGTGCTGATGAAGCATCTTGCCAACATCGCGGCCAAGGAGGGCGTTGAGATCGAGCCGGAGGCACTCGGCATCATCGCGCGCGCCGCGGAAGGCTCGGTGCGCGACTCTCTGTCGCTGCTCGACCAGGCGATCGCGCATGCGGCGGGGCAGGTGAAGGCGGATGCCGTCAGGCAGATGCTGGGCCTTGCCGACCGCACCCGCGTCATCGACCTCTTCGATTCGCTGGCGCGCGGCGACATCGCCGCCGCGTTCAAGGAGTTCCGCGACCAGTACGATGTCGGCGCCGATCCGATCGTGGTGCTCTCCGACCTTGCCGAATTCGTCAATTTCGTCACCCGCGTGAAGATCGTTCCGGCGACCGCCGACAACGTCGCCTATGGCGAGACCGAGCGCCTCCGCGCGAAGGATTTCGCCTCGAAAATCTCGATGCGGGTGCTGTCGCGGATGTGGCAGATGCTGCTCAAGGGCATTGCCGAGGTGCAGGCCGCGACGCGCCCGGCGGCGGCCGCCGAGATGGTGCTGGTGCGCATCGCCTATGTCGCCGATCTGCCGACGCCGGACGAAGCGATCAGGATGCTGGAGCAGAACGGCGGCGGCTCGCCGGTCGTGAACGGCGGCGGTGCTGCGCGCAGCAGTGCGCCGGCCGCACCGATGGCCTCGGCGACGCCGGTTGCGTCAGCGGCGCCCGTTCGTATGCCGACATCGTCGCCGACGGCATTCGCCGGCGCGGCCCGTCCGCAGATGGCGGCACCCGCGCCGGATCCGCAGGGCGCGGCGCCCCAGCTGCGCATCACCAGCTTCACCCAGCTCGTGGCGGTCGCCGGCCAGAAGCGCGACCTCATGACCAAGGGCGCGCTCGAGGGCGACATGCGCCTCGTCCGTTTCGAGGAGGGCCGGCTCGAGGTCGCGCTCGAGCCGAACGCCTCCAAGACCATGATCTCGGAGCTCGCGAAAAAATTCGAGCTGTGGACCGGCCGGCGCTGGACCGTGATCGTCTCCAACGAGCAGGGTCAGCCGACCCTGCGCTCGCTGAACCAGGCCGCCAAGCAGGAGCATGCGCGTACCGCCGAAGCCGACCCGCGCGTGCAGGAGGTGCTGTCGCGCTTCCCCGGTGCAAAGGTCGTCGAGGTCCGCAGGCTTGCCCCCGAGGCGCCGGAATCCAATATTAATGCGGACTATGGCAGTGACGATCCTGTCGACGGTTCCGACGCCGACGACGATCTCTGAGCCGACCTTTTCAAGGGACACGCGACCTATGGCTGATTTTCTCGGCATGATGAAGCAGGCGGCGCAACTGCAATCCAAGATGCAGGAGATGCAGGAGCAGCTCGCCAATGTGGAGGTTGAAGGCATCTCCGGCGGTGGTCTCGTCACCGTGCGCATGACCGCCAAGATGGACGTCAAGGGCATCAAGATCGATCCCTCGCTGATGAAGCCGGAGGAGCGCGAGGTGCTGGAAGACCTGCTCGTCACCGCGCTCGGAGATGCCCGCCGCAAGGCGGAAACGGCGGTGCAGGACAAGATGCAGTCGCTCACCGGCGGGCTCGGCCTGCCGCCGGGGCTGTTCGGCCAGTAACATGGGCGCGGTTGCAGGTCCCGAGATCGAGCGGCTGGTCCAGCTTCTCGCGCGGCTGCCGGGCCTTGGTCCGCGCTCCGCGCGGCGCGCGGCGTTGCATCTGATCAAGAAGCGCGAAGCGCTGATGATGCCGCTGTCGTCCGCCCTGCAGGTCGCGCTGGACAAGGTCCAGGTCTGCAAGACCTGCGGCAACATCGACACGCAAAATCCCTGCACGGTCTGCACCGATCCGAAGCGCGATCCCGCGATCATCGTCGTCGTCGCCGACGTCGCCGACCTCTGGGCGCTGGAGCGGGCCAATGCGACCCAGGGGCGCTACCATGTGCTGGGCGCGACATTGTCGCCGCTCGACGGCGTCGGTCCGCAAGACCTCACCATCGACGCGCTGGTGGCGCGCGCCCACGCACCGGAAGTGCACGAAATCATTCTGGCGCTGAATGCGACGGTGGACGGCCAGACCACGGCGCATTACATCACCGACCTGCTTCAGGACGCCAACGTAAAAGTAACCCGACTCGCGCATGGTGTGCCGGTCGGTGGCGAGCTTGATTATCTCGACGAAGGTACGCTATCGGCCGCCATGCGGCAGCGGACCTTGTTCTAGCCATCCTGCAGACTTCACGGAACGGACGACATGACGAAACTTTTCGCCACACGCTTGGCTTTGGCCGCGACGATGATGCTGCTGGTGACCCCGGCCATCTCCGCGCAGCAGGACGATGCGGCGCCGCCAGCCCCCAAGCCCGGCAAGCCGATCAACACCGGCGACGTGCTCTCGGGCGAGCTGAACGCGATGAAGGTGCGCGACGTCAAGAATGCCGGCAAGCGTGTTGCGATGTACCAGATCACCTCCGAGCCGCGCCGCCTGCCGGCGCCGAACGGGCTGTGCAATCTCGAGACGGGACCTGAGACGTTCCAGCTCGTCACCTCCAGCGACGCGCAGGCCGCGCAGCTGAAGTCGTTCGTCGGCAAGGAGATCTCGGTCAAGGTCGACGAGGTCGCCTGCGCCAGCGATCCCGGCCAGATGAGCGAGGCCGTGATCACGAAGTGGAGCCTGGTCAAGAAGCAGTAGGGCGGCGGTTCGCTCTCTCCGTCGTCATTGCGAGGAGCCCTTGCGACGAAACAATCCAGACTGTTTCTCCGGTGACAGTCTGGATTGCTTCGCTTCGCTCGCAATGACGGAGGAGAGACGGCAGCTTCACACCCTCACCGGTCCCAGCGCGTCAAAATGCCCGCGCTTCTGCAAGTACGCCAGCAGCATCAGGCTCGGGATCGCCACCAGCACGCAGATCACGAAGAACAGCGCCCAGCCCGTCGTCTCCGCGACGTACCCGGCGCCTGACGAGAGATACGTCCGTCCCACCGCCGCAAGCGCGGTGAGCAGCGCATATTGCGTCGCCGTGTGCAGCGGATTCTGGCACAGCGCCGAGAGATAGGCGACGAAGATCACGGTGCCGATCGCGCTGGTGAAATTCTCGGCGCAGATGGCGAGCGCGAGCGCCCATTGGTTGGTGCCGACCACGGCGAGCCAGGAGAAGGACAAATTGGCCAGCGCCTGCACCACGCCGCCGATCCAGAGCGATGTCGCCAGCGAATAGCGCCGCGCGACAAACCCGCCGGCAAAGCCGCCGATCAGGGTTGCGGCAAGGCCTACGCCCTTCACGATCGCCGCATAGTCGTTGCGGGTGAAGCCGAGGTCGATCACGAACGGCGCCGTCATCGTGCCCGAGAAGGCGTCGGTGAACTTGAACAGCACCACGAAGGTAAGTGCCGCGAGCGCGTCCTTGCGCGACAGGAACTCCGAGAAGGCGCCGATCGCCGCATGCAGCACGCGCGTGAACGCAGTCTCTTCTTGCGTCACGGCCTCGGCCCGCACTGATTGTTCGGGCTCGGTCGCGACCAGCGCCGTGATCGTCCCGATCAGCACCATCGCCGCCATCACCACATAGCCCCACATCCACGCCGATGGTCGCGGGATGCCGGTGCCTTCGAAACCCGAGACGATGAACAGTGCGCCCGCGGTCGAGACCAACATGCCGATGCGATAAGCGGCGACGTAGGCCGCCATGCCGGCGGCTTGCTCGCTCTCGGGCAGGCTCTCGACGCGGAAGGCATCGACCACGATGTCCTGCGTCGACGACGTCGTCGCCACCAGCAGCGCGCCGAGCGCAACGTAGAACGGCGAGCGTGCAGGATCGGTCATCGCCAGCAGCAGGATCGCGATGATCAGCAGCAATTGCGAGAACACCAGCCAGCCGCGCCGCCGCCCGAACGCGCGGGTGAACAGCGGCACATGCAGCGCGTCCACCAGCGGCGCCCACAGGAACTTCAGCGTGTAGGGCGTGCCGACCAGCGCGAACAGCCCGATGGTCTTGAGATCGACCCCGGCCTCGCGCATCCACACCAGCAGCGTCGAGCCCGACAAGGCCAGCGGCAGCCCCGAGGAGAAGCCGAGGAACAGCACGATCAGCACCCGCGGTTGCAGGTACACGGCAAGGCTCTCGCGCCAGGAGGGCGCAGGGGCGGCAGTCGCGGCGGAGGAGGTCGCGTCGGGAGCGGTCATGGGGTGGTGTTAGCAGATTCTGGCCCTGATGCCTCGTCTCCCTCTCCCCGTTCTGACGGGGAGAGGGCGGGGTGAGGGGCCTCTCTCCGCGCATGAGGTCGAGGAGACCTGCACCCCCTCACCCGGATCGCAAGAGCTATCCGACCTCTCCCCGCAAGCGGGGAGAGGTAAGCAAATCACTCCCCCGCCTGGAGCTTCCGCGGAAACAGTTCCGGCGCAGCCGTTGCCACCAGCCGCGGGCCCTCCGCTGGCGCGTCGGTCTTGCTGAAATCGAGCTCCTCGATTCTCCCCGCGCGCTTTTCGATCTTGTCGGCGGAGATCAGGATCTGGCGGACGTCCTCATTCGCGTCGGAAAAATGTTTCTGCAGTTTGACCACGCGCTCGCGCAGGCGGCCGAGATCGTCGCCGAGCTTGATCACCTCGGTCTGGATCTGGTCGGCGGCATCGCGCATGCGCGCGTCCTTCATGATCTGCTGCATCACCTGGATCGCGAGCATCAGGAGCGAGGGCGACACCAGCACCACGCGGGCGCGATAGGCCTTCTGGATCACGTCGTCGAAGCCGTCGTGAATCTCCGCGTAGACGGATTCCGACGGCACGAACATCA
The DNA here is from genome assembly GCF_025200885.1 of Bradyrhizobium huanghuaihaiense. Lineage (NCBI taxonomy): Bacteria > Pseudomonadati > Pseudomonadota > Alphaproteobacteria > Hyphomicrobiales > Nitrobacteraceae > Bradyrhizobium > Bradyrhizobium huanghuaihaiense. The sequence continues at coordinate 806,430 of NZ_CP104172.1, forward strand.
GCGCCATCTCCTGGGTCTCGCCGGTGACGAGGTATTTTTCGGCGATGTCGCTGACGTGCTTCATCACGTCGCCGCGCAGCCGCTGCGTGGCCACGCGCCGCTCCTCGTCGGTGCGGGCGTCGTGCAGTGCCGTCATCGCCTCCAGCGGGAATTTGGCGTCGATGCAGAGCGGGCGCTGGTCGGGGAGGAACACGACGCAGTCGGGTCGTTTTCCGGTCGAGAGCGTGAACTGGAACTCGTAGGACCCCTTGGGGAGACCGTCCTGGACGATCGCCTCCATCCGCGCCTGGCCGAAGGCGCCGCGCGATTGCTTGTTGGCGAGCACGTCGCGCAACGTCGTCACCTGCGTGGTGAGGTCGGTCAGGTTCTTGTGCGCGTTGTCGATGATGCCGAGCCGCTCGTGCAGGGCGCGCAGGCTCTCCATGGTGTTGCGGGTCGAATGTTCCATGGACTGGCCGACGCGATGGGTCACCGAATCCAGCCGCTCGTTGACCGCCCGTGCCATCTCGGCCTGCCGGCCGGCCAGCGCCTGGGTCATGGCGTCGACCCGGCCCGAGGCCTCACTCTGGGCGCGGAGTACCTGGCTTAGCCGCTCCTCGAGCTCGTCGGCCCGGATCGCGTGTGCCATGGCGAGTTCCGCGCCGCGCCGCCCGGAGCGCGCGATCACGACCGCAATCACAACCAGCAGGATGAGGACGAGCGCACCGAAGCCGATCAGCGCGTCGATGGTGCGCACCGGCCAGTCGCCGAGCATGAAAATGATCTCGTTCATGCCAGCCCTTCTAACCGATTCGCTGCCCGGCGCGAACGAAGAGGGAACGTCTTAGGTTAATGGTCCCTGAATTTTTATGGTTAACAAAACCTGAAGTTTTATGGTTAACGGAGGGTTAACGGGGTTCCTCTCCGCATTGACCGCATCCGGCGCGGGGCTTAAATCGCGGCCATGGCCCTACGAGAAATCATCATCCTGCCCGACAAGCAGCTGCGGCTGGTCTCCAAGCCGATAGAGAAGGTCACTTCGGAGATCCGCAAGCTTGCCGACGACATGTTCGAGACCATGTACGACGCGCCCGGCATTGGCCTCGCGGCGATCCAGGTCGCGCAGCCGCTGCGGCTGATCACCATGGATCTCGCCAAGCGCGACGAGAGCGGCGAGACCAAGCACGAGCCGCGCGTCTTCATCAATCCGGAGATCCTGGCGTCCTCCGAAGAGCTCTCGGTCTACGAGGAAGGCTGTCTGTCGATTCCCGAATATTACGAGGAGGTCGAGCGGCCTGCGAAGGTGCGCGTGCGCTTCACCGATCTCGACGGCAAGGTGCACGAGGAGGATGCCGAAGGCCTCTATGCCACCTGCATCCAGCACGAGATCGACCATCTCAACGGGGTGCTGTTCGTCGACTATCTGTCGAAGCTCAAGCGCGACCGCGTGATGAAGAAGTTCGAGAAAGCCGCCAAGCGCGCGGAATAAGCTTGCCGTCATTCCGGGGCGATGCGCAGCATCGAACCATGGTGCGCAATTGCGCACCTGAGAATCTCGAGATTCCGGGTCCGGCTCTTCGAGCCGCCCCGGAATGACTGTTGGTGAATTGCGTCCTTCGCAGGTTTTCTGATGCCCCTCCGCCTCATCTTCATGGGCACGCCCGATTTCTCCGTGCCGACGCTGCTCGAGCTGGTCGCGCATGGCCATGAGATCGCGGCGGTCTATACGCGCGCGCCGAAGCCGGGTGGGCGGCGCGGCCTGCAATTGCAGCCTACCCCGGTCGAGGAAGCCGCGCGGAAGCTCGGCATTCCGGTGCTGACGCCGAAGACGCTGAAGACTCCGGAAGCGCTCGAGGAGTTTCGTGCGTTCGATGCCGGCGCGGCCGTGGTCGTCGCCTACGGCATGATCCTGCCGCAGGCGATCCTCGATGCGCCGAAGCTCGGCTGCTACAATCTGCACGCCTCGCTCTTGCCGCGCTGGCGCGGTGCCGCCCCCATCAATCGCGCGATCATGGCAGGCGATGCCGAGAGCGGCGTCATGGTGATGAAGATGGATGTCGGCCTCGACACCGGCGACGTTGCCATGGCCGAGCGCCTTCCAATCACCGACAACATGACCGCGCGCGACCTGCATGACCGTCTCTCCCGCCTCGGTGCCGACCTGATGGTACGCGCCATGGCCGCGCTCGAACGCGGTGGCCTCCAGCTCAAGCAGCAGAGCGAGGACGGCGTCACCTACGCCGCCAAGATCGACAAGGCCGAGGCCCGGATCGACTGGAGCAAGCCCGCGCGCGCGGTGCTGCGCCACATCCATGGCCTGTCGCCGTTTCCCGGCGCCTGGGCCGAGCTCGAAAATGCGCGCGTCAAAATCCTGCGCTGCGAGCTCGCGAAAGGATCGGGGGAGCCCGGCGAGGTGCTCGACGACCAGCTCACGATCGCCTGCGGCGACGGCGCGATCCGCATCATTGAGCTTCAGCGCGAGGGCAAGGGCCGGATGCAGGCCGCGGACTTCCTGCGCGGCGTGCCGCTGAGGGTGGGCGCCAAATTCAACTGACGCTGTCATACCCCGCGAAGGCGGGGTATCCAGTACGCCGAGGCTTTTGAAATTGAACCGAACCGTCACGGCGTACTGGATCGCCCGCCTGCGCGGACGATGACACTGGGAAAGATGCCCCGCTACAAGCTCACCATCGAATATGACGGCGCGCCGTTCTTCGGCTGGCAGGTGCAGGACACGCTGCCGTCGGTGCAGGGCGCGCTCGAGGCGGCGGTGAAGGCGATGACCGGCGCGGATTTGCGGGTGCATGGCGCCGGCCGCACCGACGCCGGCGTGCATGCGCGCGGCCAGGTCGCGCATGTCGACGTCGAGAAGCAGTTTCCGCCCGGCCGTTTTCGCGACGGGCTCAATGCGCATCTGCGCCCGCATCCGATTGCGGTGCTCGAGGCCGAGATCGTGCCCGATACGTTCGAGGCGCGCTTTTCGGCGGTCAAGCGCCACTACCGCTATCGCATCCTCAACACCCGCGCCAATCTCGCGCTCGACGTCGGCCATGCCTGGCGCGTGCCGCGCCGGCTCGATGCCGAGGCCATGCACGCGGCGGCGCAGCGCCTGCTCGGCAAGCACGATTTCACCACCTTCCGCGACACCGAGTGCCAGGCCAAATCGCCGGAGAAGACGCTCGACCAGCTCGATGTGATTCGCGACGGCCGCGAGATCACCGTCGTCACCTCGGCGCGATCGTTCCTGCACAGCCAGGTGCGCTCGATGGTGGGATCGCTGGTGTGGGTCGGCGAGGGCCGCTGGACCGCGGATGATCTCTCCGCAGCCCTTGCCGCCCGCAACCGCACCGCCTGTGGCATCGTCGCCCCGCCGGATGGGCTGTATCTGATGCAGGTGGATTACGACTGAGGCGGGTTGCGGGAGCGCTCTCGGACAAACAAAAAAGCCGGCGCTCGCGCGCCGGCTTTTTGATTGATGAGGGCTAGGGCCTCAGTTCAGCTTCTGCCGAACCTCGTTGATGCCCTTGGCGAGCAGGTCGTCGGCGACCTGGCCCTTGACCGACTGCGACAGGATCGTGGAAGCGGCCTGGACGGCGGCTTCCGCGGCTGCGGCGCGGACATCGGCCAGCGCCTGGGCCTCGGCGAGCGCAATCTTGCTCTCCGCGGTCTTGGTGCGGCGGGCGACGAAATCTTCCATCTTCGCCTTGGCGTCGGCCGCGATGCGCTCGGCTTCGGCCTTGGCGTTGGCGATGATGTCGGCTGCCTCGCGCTCGGCCGTGGCACTGCGCGCCTTGTAGTCCGCGAGCACCTTGGCGGCTTCCTGCTTGAGACGCGCCGCGTCCTCGAGCTCGGCCTTGATGCGCTCAGCGCGATGATCGAGCGCGGTCATCGCCGACTTGAAGACCCCGAGATAGCCGAACACGACCATCAGGACCACGAAGGCGACGGCGACCCAGGTTTCAGGATCGAAGAACATCTCGACTAACCCTTCAAGGACGCATCAACGGCGGCATTGACCGACGCCGCATCCGGAACGACGCCGGTGAGCTGCTGCACGATCTGGCCTGCTGCATCGGCCGCGATGCCGCGGACGTTGCTCATGGCGGTCGTGCGGGTCGAGGCGATGGTCTTCTCCGCCTCGGCGAGCTTGGCCGCCAGCTGCTCTTCCAGCGCCTTGCGCTCGGCGTCCGCCTGCGCATTCGCCTTGTCGCGGGATTCGTTGCCGATCGCCTGTGCCCGCGAACGCGCCGAAGCGAGCTCGCCTTCATAGGCCTTCAGCGCCGCCTCGGACTGGTCCTTCAGCTTCTGCGCCTCAGTGAGGTCACCCTCGATCTTGTTCTGACGTGCTTCGATCGCACCGCCGACCTTCGGCAGAGCGAGCTTGGACACGATCACGTAAAGCAGGACGAAGAAGATCGCGAGCGACACCAGCTGTGAAGCAAAGGTGCTGCTCTCGAACGGCGGAAAGCCGCCGCTGTGATGACCGCCATCGGCTTCGGTGTGGGCACCCGCCGCCGGTCCTTTTGCCCCGCCATGACTCTCGGCCATGGAGTACTCCTGTTGCTGTCACGCGCCGCTTCGGATGAAGCGGCGCGAAAGAAGTCGTTCTCAGAAAACGAACAGCAGAAGCAGCGCGATCAGCAGCGAGAAAATGCCGAGCGCTTCGGTCACGGCGAAGCCGAAGATCAGGTTGCCGAACTGGCCCTGGGCGGCCGACGGGTTGCGGACCGCTGCGGCGAGGTAGTTGCCGAAGATCACGCCCACGCCGACGCCCGCACCGCCCATGCCGATGCACGCGATGCCCGCGCCGATAAGTTTTGCTGCTGCCGGATCCATTTTAGACTCCTTGGAAGAAAGATTGGGTTGTGGGTGGAAATTCCCCGGACCGCTCAGTGTCCCGGATGAATGGCGTCGTTGAGGTAGATGCAGGTCAGGATCGCAAACACATAGGCTTGCAGGAACGCGACCAGAATCTCGAGGGCGTACAGCGCGACCGTGAGCGCCAGCGGCAGCACGCCGCCGACCCAGCCGATGGCGCCGAGCGAGAAGCCCAGCATGGCGACGAAGCCCGCGAACACCTTCAGCGCGATGTGGCCGGCCAGCATGTTGGCGAACAGACGAATGCTGTGCGAGACCGGCCGCAGGAAGAACGACAGGATCTCGATGAACATGACCAGCGGCAGGATGTAGCCCGGGACGCCGTGAGGAACGAAAATCGAGAAGAATTTCAGGCCGTTCTTGGCGACGCCGTAGATCAGCACAGTGAAGAAGACCAGCAGCGCCAGTCCGACGGTGACGATCAGGTGGCTCGAGACCGTGAAGGTGTAGGGGATGATGCCGACCAGGTTCGAGACGCAGATGAACATGAACAGCGAGAAGATCAGCGGGAAGAACTTCATGCCTTCCGCGCCGGCCGTCGAACGGATGGTCGAGGCGACGAACTCGTAGGAGATCTCGGCGACCGACTGCAGGCGCCCGGGAATCAGCTGCGAGCCGCTGGCGAGCATCAGGAGCGAGATGATCGCAACTGCCACCAGCATGTAGAGCGATGAATTGGTGAAGGCGATCGTGTGATTGCCGATATGGCCGATCGTAAAGAGAGGCTCGATGTTGAACTGGTGGATCGGATCGATTTTCATCGGCGCGGCATCTCTTGGTCTGCCGGGCAATGCCGGCGGGTCTCGGTCTGCCGGCCGGGCCGGCCCGTACCGGCAAGGCCGGCACGATCATTCCTCTCCTGTGCGGATCGCCTTACGAGCCACCGCGCCTGTTTTGACCCGCGCCTGCCGATCTCACCACATTCACCACGCCGGCCACGAAGCCCAGCAGCAGGAACACGATAAATCCGAAAGGCGACGTCGACAGCAAGCGGTCGAACCCCCAGCCAATCCCCGCCCCGACAGCGACACCGGCGACCAACTCGGAGGATAACCGAAAACCAAGCGCCATCGCCGAGGCTCTGGCCGCTCTGTCCTCACCGTCACCTGCGGGTTGCTCGGTCTTGGTGCGGCGGTCGCGAAGTTCGGACAACCGCTGATCAAGATTTCCGAGCCGTTCGGAAAGCGCAGCTTCCTCGGGCGATCTATCGCGATCTCCATTCTCGCCGTGTCCCGTGCCCTGTGTCATGCAACGAAGACCCGAAACGCACCGGCTGAATGGAAATTACGCCCGCCACCCTCAAAAGCCGCGCGGACCATACTGATGGCCTATAATCAAGTCAAGCCAAGTCACGATTGCGTCGCTTTCTGCTATGTAGCTGATTTACCTGACAATATTGGCGCGCGCGGCAGCGCTGCGCACAGCGTGACGCCGCACCGCAGCAGCTCTCCTCTTGATCGGTGGATGTCGTCGCCATTTCGCCGCGCTGACGGGATCAAACGGGCCGGCGGGATCGTTGATTTCGGCGGGTGTTTTTGGCGGCAGATCGCTGCGCCGCGGTGTAGAATTGCGGACGTGCCACACGCGTGGTGGCGGAGAGCGCGATGAGACCAGTGACGTCATCCACAGCATCATGGCTCGCGGCGTCGTTCGCCGCCTTGATGGTCGTCAGCGGCAGCCTGGTGGCCGCGCAATCGGCGCCCGACGGCGAAAATGGCCGCTACACCATGACGCCGATCCCGGAGGGGGTGCTGCGGCTCGATACCCGCACAGGAACGATGTCGACCTGCACCAGGAACGGCACCGGCTGGGCCTGCTACGCGGTGCCCGACGAGCGCGCCGCGTTCGATGCCGAGATCGGCCGGCTCCAGGCCGAGGTCGAGAAGCTGAAGGGACAGCTCGCGGCCGGGCCGACCGTGTCGGGCAAGATCGAGGAGGCGCTGCCGAAATCCGATCCGCTGAAGAAGGCGGAGCCGAAGGTCGCCGAGGGCGACCGCAAGATCGAGATCCCGCTGCCCAGCGATCAGGACCTCGATCGCGTGATGTCGTTCCTGGAAAAGGCCTGGCGCCGGCTGATCGACATGGCCAACCGGGTGCAAAAGGACGTGTCGGGGAAGATTTAGCATGTGACGAGCTGCCGTAGGGTGGGCAAAGGCGCGACGCGCCGTGCCCACCACCTCGATATAGTCGCGGGGATGGTGGGCACGCTTCGCTTTGCCCACCCTACGGCAGCTTTCGGAGTTGAGAGAATTTGATGACATCAGATGGCCCCTTCGCGCGATCCATGCGTTGAGGTGCCGTAGGGTGGGCAAAGGCGTTCTTACGCCGTGCCCACCATGATTCTACAACAATGAAGGAAGACGTGGGCACGGCGCTACGCGCCTTTGCCCGCCACCCTACGGCAGTGTTCGATCAGTCGAGACCTTTGATGACATCAGCCAAATCCGTAACCCGCTCGGCGCCATCGACGGTGCAAGCCACCACCATCTCATCGTCACTGCTCACCGTGCAGACGCCGGGTCGCGGCTTCACCGACCTCACCAGCGAAGCCGCAAAATTCATCGCCGAGGCGCACGCAGGCGAGGGCGCGTTGACGCTGTTCATTCGCCACACCTCGGCGTCGCTGACGATCCAGGAGAACGCCGATCCCTCCGTGCTGGTCGATCTCACCACCGCGCTGTCCCGGCTGGCGCCGGAGAACGCCGGCTGGACGCACGATACCGAGGGACCGGACGACATGCCCGCGCACGTCAAGACCATGCTGACGCAGACGTCGCTGCAGGTCCCGGTCCTGAACGGCAGGCTTGCGCTCGGCACCTGGCAGGCGATCTATCTGATCGAGCATCGCGCCCGCCCGCACCGGCGCGAGGTGGTGCTGCAATTCATCGGCAGCAATCAGTAGGGCGTTTTCGAGCGAACTGAATCCCGGTTCGCGTGAAGACAACGCGTCGAAACAAAAAGCTCTGATCCAAAACAAAACCGGCCGCGGAGACCGCGGCCGGTTCGTATCTTTTGGGTTCGCTGCTTCCGATCAGGTCGCCTTGATGTCGACGTCCTTGGTCTCGGGCAGGAACAGGAAGCCGATCACAACGGTGATGGCCGCGAACGTGACCGGGTACCAAAGGCCCGCATAGATATCGCCCGTCGAAGCCACGATGGCGAAGGCGGTCGCCGGCAGCAGGCCGCCGAACCAGCCGTTGCCGATGTGGTAGGGCAGCGACATCGAGGTGTAACGGATGCGGGTCGGGAACAGTTCGACCAGCATCGCGGCGATCGGGCCGTAGACCATGGTGACGAAAATCACCAGGATGAACAGCAGCCCGATGGTCGCGGCCACCTGCGGACGGAAGACGTCAAACGGATGGGCCATCTTCACGATGCCCGCATCGCCGGTCTTGGGATAGCCCGCAGCCTGCACCGCGGCGAGGACGGCCGGGTTGCTCTCCTTGGCGTTCGCGTACGGAACTTCCTTGCCGTTGACGACCACCTTCACGCCGGAGCCGGCCGCGCCTGGCGTGGTCGAGTACTTGACCGACGACTGCGACAGGTAGGCGCGCGCGGTGTCGCAAGGCGCGGTGAAGACGCGGGTGCCAACCGGGTTGAACAGGTCGCCGCAGCCTGCGGGATCCGCCACCACGTCGACCTTGACCGACTCAATCGCCTTTTCCAGCGCCGGGTTGGCGTTGGTGGTGATCATCTTGAAGATCGGGAAGAAGGTCAGCGCCGCGATCAGGCAGCCGCCGAGGATGATCGGCTTGCGGCCGATCTTGTCGGACAGCACGCCGAACACGATGAAGAAGCCGGTGCCGAGCAGCAGCGACCAGGCGATCAGCAGGTTGGCGGTGTAGCCGTCGACCTTCAGGATCGATTGCAGGAAGAACAGCGCGTAGAACTGGCCGGTGTACCAGACCACGCCCTGGCCCATCACGCCGCCGAGCAGCGCGAGCAGCACGAGCTTGCCGTTCTGCCAGTTGCCGAAGGCTTCCGTCAGCGGCGCCTTCGAGCTCTTTCCCTCGTCCTTCATCTTCTGGAAGATCGGCGATTCATTGAGGCGAAGCCGGATCCAGACCGAGATGCCGAGCAGCAGCACCGAGACCAGGAACGGGATGCGCCAGCCCCACTTCGCGAAATCGGCTTCACCGGTCGCGGTGCGGGTGAACAGGATCACCAGCAGCGACAGGAACAGACCGAGCGTCGCCGTGGTCTGGATGAAGGAGGTGTAGTAGCCGCGCTTGCCGTTCGGCGCGTGCTCCGCGACATAGGTCGCCGCACCGCCATACTCGCCGCCGAGGGCAAGGCCCTGCGCAAGGCGCAGCGCGATCAGGATGATCGGGGCCGCGATGCCGATGGTGGCCGCATTGGGCAGCAGGCCGACGATAAAGGTCGACAGGCCCATGATCAGGATGGTGACGAGGAAGGTGTATTTGCGGCCGACGATGTCGCCGATACGGCCGAACACGATCGCGCCGAACGGACGCACCAGGAAGCCGGCGGCGAATGCCAGCAGCGCGAAGATGTCGCGGGTGGCCGGCGGATAGTCCGAGAAGAACTGCACGCCGATGATCGAGGCGAGCGAACCGTAGAGGTAAAAATCGTACCACTCGAACACGGTACCGAGTGAGGAGGCGAGAATGACGAACCGTTCGTCCTTCGTCATCCCTCCTGCGCCAGCCTGAGACACAGCCATTGTCGACATATTGAGTCGCTCCCCGAAATGCGTTTCCTCGCGCCCCGGGCGTCCGGACATGCCGGATCGACCCAGGTCTTGCCCGCAAGGTAACATCGGCGTGAAACCCGCCCCAATACGACTTTCGGCCTTGCGCACTGACGCGCACCTGACTGCCCGGTATCGGGCGCCGGTGCGTACCGCGAAGGCTTGCGGATTAACCCCTTTGCAGCAAAGGGATAATGTGCACTTGCATGCCACGGCCGGGCAGGGAAGAATTGACCTGCCGCGGCAGCGACTCGCCGGCCGGTTGCGAACGACAGCAAGAGAACGATGAACGCTCCCTCGACCCATCTCGTCATTGCCGATGATCACCCCCTGTTCCGTGATGCGCTCCGGCAGGCTGTGGCGAGCGTCCTGACCTCGGCCAGGATCGACGAGGCCGGATCGTTCGAGGATCTGACCAAGCTCCTGGAACAGACCTCCGACGTCGACCTGATCCTGCTCGACCTCTCGATGCCCGGGATCTCAGGCTTCTCCGGTCTGATTTATCTGCGCGCGCAATATCCGGCCGTCCCGGTGGTGATCGTCTCGGCCTCTGACGACAGCGCCACGATCCGCCGCTCGCTCGATTTCGGCGCCTCCGGGTTCATCCCCAAGCGGTTCGGCGTCGAGACGCTGCGCGACGCCATTCTCAAGGTGATGGAAGGCGACGTCTGGGTTCCCGCCGACACCGACCTGTCCGCCGCCGCCGATCCTGACATGACGCGCCTGCGCGACCGCCTGGTGACGCTGACCCCGCAGCAGGTCCGGGTCCTGATGATGCTGTCCGAGGGCCTCCTCAACAAGCAGATCGCCTACGAGCTCGGCGTCTCCGAAGCCACCATCAAGGCGCATGTCTCGGCGATCCTGCAAAAGCTCGGTGTCGAGAGCCGCACCCAGGCCGTGATCGCCGCCGCGAAGATCGCCGGCGGCCAGTGGAAGCAGGGCACGCCGACGGGGTGAGCGTTGCGGCACTATCAAATCCGTCATCCTGAAGCGCCGGAGCGTAGCGGAGGCCTCGAAGGATGACGGAGCTTGATACGGTACGCCTCTATGATGTCTGCAGCAGGCTGTTGGCCGCCGTGATATCCGCGGTCTCCGAGCCCTCGGCGAAGCCTTCGAGCGCCGATTGAAGCAATAGCCTTGCTTCCTCGCGTCGGTCGCGTTCGACAAGGAATTCGGCAAGATCGATTGCCGCGCGCAGTTCCCAGGCTTTCGCGCCCTTGCTGCGGCTGAGCTGCAGCGATTGCATGAGGCAGGCCTCTGCGTCCTCGATCTGCGGCTCTGGCAGGTGCAAGCGGACCTTGGCCTTCATCCGCAGCAGCTCGGGCATGTAGAGATGGTCGCCGGCTTGCTCGACGAGCCGGATCGCATCGTCGATCACGCGCGCGCTTTGCTCGGCCTGACCGAGTGCCAACAAGCCTTGCACCAGCGCGATGTTGAACGTCGTGGTGAGCAGCTCGTAACCGGCATCGTGGAGCTCGCGCAGGCAGGCGCTTATCGTCTCGACGCCGCTGGCGGCGTCGCCGCGCCGGATCGCCAGCTCGCCTTTGACGCCGCGACCGACCGCGAGATAAGGCCCCATCGAGCGCGCCTCGGCATGCGCGATGAAGCGGTCGATGTTCTCGTCGGCATCGTCGAGCTCTCCGCTCCAGAGATCGATCGAGACCGCCCAGATCAGCGCGATGCAAAGCGTGATCGGATGGTCCATCTGCGCGGCCTCGGTGACCGTCTGCCGCGCCAACATCCGCGCATCCGCGGGCCGGCCCTGCAACCACAGCTCCCGTGCCAGCGAGATGCCGGCGCGGTTGCGGTGATCGAAGCCGTGGACCGTGCTGATCCGCTCCGTGCCCGGCCCCTGCCAGGCAGCCTGCAGCATCTTCAGCGCATCGCGATGCTCGCCGGCCAGATGCAAGGAGACACCGAGGAGTGAATGGGCGAGGGCGATGGATGCGGCATCGCCCAGCGTCTCGGCGACGGTGAGGCTCTGCCGCGCATAACCAAGCGCGGCGTCGAACTGTCCCATCCGCTCGTGGAAGATATGCATCCGGCCGAGCAGCTGAAGCTGGTTCGGCGCGTCGCCGCGCGCCCGTGCGATCGCAAGGCTTCTGCGCAGCGCGGTCAGCGCCGCCTCGCTGCCGCCGCGCGTGAACATCAAGGTCAGGCCGAGGGCGGCCTGGATGTGCATTTCCTCGGCGCTGCCACGCGAGGTCGGATCGATCGCCAGCAGCGCCCGTTCCGACCAGCGCCGGCATTCGATCAGCAGTGACATCGCGAGGAAGATCGGAGCTGCAGCGGCAGCCAGCGCTATACCGATGTTCGCATCGCCGTTCGCGCCAAAACACCAGCTCAGAGCGGCGCGCACATTGTGAAGCGCGGAGAAATGGATGGCCCGTTCGTCGGCGCTCGGCACCGTCGCCCATGTCGTGCCGGCCTGCTCCAGCCATCGCCGGTAGTAGATCGCGTGGCGCGCCGATAGTGCCGCGTCATCAGGCTCGACCTCGAACAGATAGGCGCGCGTCGTGTCGAGCAGACGGTAACGCATCATGGCGCCGATCGGTCGCGGTGCGACCATCGACTTGGCGACGAGGCTGTCGATGGCATCGAACAGTCGGGCGCGGTCGACGTGCGCGGCCGGCACGACCTCGAGCGCGGCGTCGAGGGTGAAATGGCCGGCGAAGACCGCGAGCCTGCGCAGTACGAGGCGCTCGGTGTCGGACAGCAGCCCGTAGCTCCAGTCCAGCGTCGCCTGCAAGGTCTTCTGCCGTGGCGGCGCGGTGCGCTGACCCTGCCAGAGCAGATTGAGGCGCTCGTCGAGCAGCGCCGCCGTCTGCTCCAGGCCGTAGGCCTCGACCCGTCCTGCAGCGAGCTCGATCGCCAGGGCCATGCCGTCGAGCTTGCGGCAGATGCCGGCGACGATCGCGGCATTGCCGTCGTCGAGCGCGATCTGCGCGCCGCCGGCGGTGGCCCGTTCGAGGAAAAGCTGAAGCGCCGGATAGGTCTGCGCGGCCGCCGCAGTCAGTCCGGCACTGTCCGGCGGAACGGCGAGCGGCGCCAATCGATAGACCTGCTCGCCCTCGACACGCAGGGCTTCACGGCTGGTTGCGAGGATATGGATATGCGGCGCGGCGTGGAAGATCTCCGCCGCGAGTGGCGCCGCCGTGGCAATGACGTGCTCGCAATTGTCCAGGATCAGCAGCATCCGTTTGTCGCGCAGATGCGCGAGCAGCGCGGGCAGGGGATCATCCGTCTCGGCCGGCAGGCCCAGCATCAGCAGGATCGACGTGATCACGAGATCGGGATCGCTCAGAGCAGCAAGATCGACGAAGTGTGCGGCGTCGGAGAAATTTTCGAGCAGGTCGTGAGCGATCGCCACGGCAACGGCCGTCTTGCCGACGCCGCCCGGGCCGGCGATCGTGACGAAGCGAGCGGTGATGAGCTTGTCCGAGATGGCGGCGACGGCGTCGTCGCGTCCGACCATGCGTTGCAGCCGGTTCGGCAGCTTCACCGGCGGCAGCTCCATCCGCGGTGCGGGGCGTGGCTTCGCCGCAATCTCCGTTTGCGAGATCGGCGTCTGCGAGATCGGCGCCACGAAGCAATAGCCGCGGCCCGAGAGCGTGGTGATGTAGCGGGCGCCGTCCTTGCCGTCGCCGAGGGCCTTGCGAAGCGCCGCGATGTGAAAGCGTAGGTTCGCCTCCTCGACGGCCATGCCGGGCCAGACCCGCGCCATCAGGTCCCACTTGCTGATGGCCTCGTTCGGCCGCGACATCAGTGCGATCAGCGTATCGAAGCTCTTGGCACCCATCTGCAGCGCGACGCCGTCGCGCATCACGAGCCTCTCATGTGGCCTCACGGTGAATGGCCCGAACGACAGTGTTGTTGCCGCGGGCGCGGCCGGATCAGTCATCGCGAAATCTTGCTCATTTGGTGAACCGGATAACCAGCGGGCGCCGATCCCGCAAGACCGGCCTTGCATCGGCATAAGACCGCGTTTGCAGGCCTCCTGATCGGGTTCCCTGCCGGCCTCACAACTTCTCACAAGTCCCAACGGGTGTCCTGCCGAGGCGGCTGATAGTCAGTTGCGCGACGGCAAGGAGACTTTCATGACGCAAGCGGCAAAGCTGCTCTACACGGCCAGGACCCGCACCAGCGGCGGGCGGCAGGACGGCATGTCCCGCAGTTCCGATGGCCGCCTGGATGTCAAATTGTCACCGCCGGGCAACGCCGGCATCGGCACCAATCCCGAGCAATTGTTCGCGGCCGGCTGGTCGGCATGCTTCGAAGGCGCGATGGAGATCGCCGCGCGCAAGCGAAAAATCGTGCTTCCGAGAAAAAGCGCGATCGATGCGGAAATCGATCTTCTTCTCGATGAGGGCACTTACGCCCTGCGGGCGCGCCTCAATGTCAGCTTGCCGGGCCTCGATCGCGAGGTTGCGCGCGACATCGTCGATGAGGCGCACGAGACCTGCCCTTACTCCAAGGCCGTCCGCGGCAACATCGACGTCGCGGTCGCACTGATCTGACGCACCATCACCAATCATCAACGAGGTAGCAACATCATGAAGCAGCTCATCGACCAGCACCGCCGCAAGTTTCTTGGCGTCGCCGCGGGAAGCGTCGCCGTCGGTCTCGGCGTTCTCGACCTTGCCCGCGCCGAAACGGAAGCGCCGCGCGTCGCCGCATCGAATGCGTCCTTCGGCCCGATCAAGCAGATCGAGGCCGGTGTCCTCAATGTCGGCTATGCCGAGGCAGGTCCATCGAACGGTCCGGTGGCGATCCTGCTGCACGGCTGGCCCTACGACATCCACGCCTTCGTCGATGTCGCGCCGATCCTGGCGAAGGCCGGCTATCGCGTGATCATCCCGTATTTGCGCGGCTACGGCACGACGCAGTTCCTCTCCAGCGAAGCGCCGCGCAATGGCGAGCCGGCCGCGATGGCCGCCGACATCATCGCGCTGATGGACAAGCTCGACATCAAGAAGGCGGTCGTTGCCGGCTTCGACTGGGGCGCGCGCACCGCCGACATCATCGCCGCACTGTGGCCGGATCGCTGCCGCGCGCTGGTGTCCGTCAGCGGCTATCTGATCTCCAGCCAGGCCGCCGGCGCCGCCCCCTTGCCGCCATCGGCCGAGCTGCAATGGTGGTACCAGTTCTATTTCGCGACCGAGCGCGGCCGCGCCGGCTACGAGAAGTACACGCACGATTTCGCAAAGCTGATCTGGAAGCTGGCCTCGCCGCAATGGAAGTTCGACGACGCCACCTTCAATCGCAGCGCGGCGGCGCTGGACAACAAGGATCATGTCGCGATCACGATCCACAATTACCGCTGGCGGCTTGGGCTTGCCCAGGGCGAGGCGAAGTATGAGGAGCTCGAAAAGAAGCTCGCGGCAGCTCCCGTCATCGCCGTGCCGACGATCACGATGGAAGGCGACGCCAACGGCGCGCCGCATCCTGATCCGAGCGCCTATGCCAAGAAATTCTCCGGCCGGTACGACTTTCGCCTGATCACCGGCGGCATCGGTCACAATCTTCCGCAGGAGGCACCGCAGGCCTTTGCCAAGGCCGTCATCGACGCCGACGGCGCCTGAGGACACATTCGATGCCTCGGTCCAGCGCGGCTGGACCGAGGACGTGCCGCGGTCCCCACTTGAAGAAACATCATGACGTCTAATGAACCTGAAACGAAAAAGCGCTCCTTCACTACGGTGATTACGCTTGCGGCGCTCCTTCTCGTCGTTCTCCTGACTTGCCTGCCCTATCTGGTCTCGATCGCTGTTGCCGAAGGCCCCGCGCAGAGCAATGCGGCGGACGCCTCGCCGATTTTCGGCGTCACGATACCGGCCGGTTACAAGCAGTGGGAGCTGATTGCGCCGGCCGAGGAGGCGGCGCCGCTCGACGAGCTTCGCGCCGTTGTCGGCAACCAGACCGCCATCGAGGCCTATCAGGCCGGAAAGCTTCCGTTCCCGGACGGCACGATTCTGGTCAAGCGCGCCTGGAAGCGGAAACAGTCACCGGAATTCGCATCCGCGACGATTCCCGGCGCCGCCACTACGGTGCAGGTGATGGTGAAGGATTCCCAGAAATATGCCTCGACGGGCGGCTGGGGTTTCGGCCGCTTCATCGACGGCAAACCCGTCGATGAAGCGCAGCATCGCACCTGCTGGGGCTGTCACGAAGCCCGCGCCAAGAGCCGCGACTACGTCTTCACGCGGCTCGCGCCTTGAGACGCGAAGGCACGCAGCATCGCCTTACTCCGCCGCCACCATCTGCTGCGTGCGCCACTGGCCGAGCAGGGCGCGGAGCGAGGCCGGCTTCACCGGCTTGTTGAGCACCGCGATCTTTTCCTCGCGCGCGGCCTGTTGCACGGCGGGGCTGCGGTCGGCGGTGATCAGGATCGCTGGGATGGCGTCGCCGAAGCGGCGGCGGATGTCGCGGATCGCGGCGATGCCGTTGCCGCGGTCGAGGTGATAGTCGACGAGCAGGCCGGTGACGCGCTTGCCGGCAGCCTCGATCGCGGCGATCGCGGCCTCGGGATCGGCGACCGCGATCACCTCGGCGTCCCATGCCTTCAGCAACGTGCGCATGCCGTCGAGGATCGCGGCATCGTTCTCGATGCAGACGATCAGCGCGCCTGCGATCGGCGTGCGCGCCAGCGGCGTGGCGCTGGTGACGGCGGCGGTGAGGGTGATCGCCTTCGCGGTCGGCACCGTTACCGAGAAGACCGAGCCGCCGCCGACATTGGAGTCGATGGCGATGCTGTGGTTGAGCACGCGCGCCAGCCGTTCGACGATCGACAGCCCGAGGCCGAGGCCACGCGCGATTCGAGCGCCTTGCTCCAGGCGGTGGAATTCCTTGAAGATCTCGCCGCGCTTGACCGGCGGGATGCCGACGCCGGTGTCGTAGACGCAGATCTTGAGCGAGGCGCCCTGGCGGCGGCAGCCGACCAGCACGCGGCCGCGCGGGGTGTATTTGATCGCGTTGGAAATCAGGTTCTGGAGCAGGCGCCGCAGCAAGAGCCGATCCGACTGCACCGGCAGCGAGCAGGGCACGAAGGCGAGGTCGAGGCCCTTGGCGCGCGCGATCGGCGCGAACTCGATCTCCAGCGAGCGCATCAGATCGGCCATCTTGAAGCTCGAGATCGAGGTCGCCATCGCGCCGGCATCCAGCCGGGAGATGTCGAGCAGCGCGCCGAGGATCTCCTCGATGGCCTGGAGCGACTCGTCGATGTTCTCGACCAGCCGCGTCTCTTCGCCGCTGTGCTGTCGCTCGACCAGGCTGGTGACATAGAGCCGGGCCGCGTTCAGCGGCTGCAGAATGTCGTGGCTCGCGGCGGCGAGGAAGCGCGTCTTGGAGATGCTGGCATCTTCCGCCGTGCTCTTGGCCAGCGCGAGTTCCGAGTTCAGCCGGGTCAGCTCCTCGGTGCGGTCGCGTACGCGCTTTTCCAACGTCGCATTGGCGCGCTCCAGCGCTTCCGCCGCCTCGAAGGTCGGCGTGACGTCGGTGAAGGTGATGACGAAGCCGCCGCCGGGCATGCGGTTTGTGAGCACCTCGATCACCATGTGGCGTTCCGGCAGGCGCTCGAGATAGGGCTCGCTGTCGGTGGTGTAGGCCACGAGCCGCTGCTCGATCATCGCCTCCCGGTCGGCCTCATTGTCCGGATCGCTCACGCCCATGAATTCCAGGATTTCCCGCAAGGGCGTGCCGAACTGGATGAAATGCGGAGGAACATTGAGGAGATCGCCGAACTGCCGGTTGGAGCAGATCAGCTGCAGGTCGGCGTCGAACACCGCGATGCCCTGCCGGACATGATTGAGTGCGGTCTGGAGGATCTCGCGGTTGAAATGCAGCGCCGCGTGGGAATCGTCGAGCAGTTTTAGCGCGGCTTTAGCGGAGACGGTGCGCTTGCGCAGCAGCAGCGACATCACGAGGCGCGAGGAGGCCGCGCCGATCGACGAGGCAATCAGGTGCTCGGCGTGCTGCAACAGCTCGAAATCGGCGGGTGCCCCGGGCTCGAGCCGCACATTGCGCCGCGCAGAGAAGGCTTCGAAGGAATGCCGGGCGCGGTCGGGCCCGAGATACTGCGCCACCGTGGTCTGGATGTCCTGCACCGTGACGGTGGTGCGCCAGCGGCGGAAATTCGGGGCGATCGGGGCGAGCGTGTTGGGCACGAACAGATCGGCCTGCACCAGCTCTATGGAGGACGGCCGCCGCGCCAGCGAGAGCAGCACATAGGTGAGGATGTTGAGCGACAGCGACCAGATCACGCCGTGCATCAGCGGCGGCAGGTCGGCGCCGAACAGCGCCTGCGGCCGCAGCGCCTCGATTCCTAACGGACCATGCTGGAGCAGCAGGATGCCCGTCGTCGAGGAATCCATGAAGCTCGGTATGAACAGCGTGTAGAGCCATACCGCAAAGCCCACCAGCATGCCGCCGATCGCGCCACGTGCGGTCGCGCGCCGCCACAACAGCCCGCCGAAGAAGCTCGGCGCGAGCTGGGCGATGGCGGCAAAGGAGAGCAGGCCGATCGCGACGAGCTGGGTGTTGCCGAGCGCGCGATAGTAGAAATAGGCCATCACCATGATGGCGAAGATCGCGAGCCGGCGCGAGCGCAGCAGGAAGTCGCTGAAATCGGCGCCGCCGGTGCGTCCCTCCGGCCGCCGCTGCAGCACGAGGGGCACCACGAGGTCGTTCGAGACCATGATCGAGAGCGCGACGCATTCGACGATCACCATCGCGGTCGCCGCCGACAGGCCGCCCACGAAGATCGCGACGCTGAGCAGATCCGCGCCCCCTTCCATCGGCAGCGCCAGCACGTACATGTCAGGGTCGGCCGCGCCGAACGGGAAGGTGACGAGGCCGGCGAGCGCGATCGGGATCACGAACAGATTGATGGCGACGAGGTAGAGCGGGAACAGCCAGCGTGCACGGCCGACCTCGGCATCGCTGGAATTCTCCACCACGCTGACGTGGAACTGGCGCGGCAACAGCATGACCGCGCACAGCGACAGCAGCGTCATGGTCAGGAAGTTGCCGATCGACGGCGAATAGTTGATCGTGCGCACCGCCTCCGGCGTCTTCATCGCGCGCTCGATGAGTTCGTGCGGCGAGAACATCCAGAAGGTGACGAAGATGCCGGCGGCGAGGAAGGCGACCAGCTTGACGATGGATTCGGTCGCCACCGCCAGCATCAATCCGTGCTGGTGCTCGGTCGCATCGGTCTGCCGGGTGCCGAACAGCACGGCGAAAGCCGCCATCGCCAGCGTCACCATCAGCGCCATGTCGCCGAGGATCGGGATATGGGAGAAGGCCTGGTCCTCGCTCAGGATCGTCTCCAGCGAGGAGGCGACGGCCTTGAGCTGGAGCGCGATGTAGGGCACCGAGCCGATGATCGCGATCAGCGCCACGGTCGCCGCCACCGCCTGGCTCTTGCCGTAGCGCGCGCCGATGAAGTCGGCGATCGAGGTAATGTTGTGGGCTTTCGCAAGCTGGATCACGCGGCGCAGCACACCGGTGCCGATGCCGATCATCAGGATCGGGCCGACATAGATCGCGAGAAAGTCGGTCGAGGTGCGGGTGGCGAAGCCGACCGAGCCGAAGAAGGTCCAGGAGGTGCAGTAGATCGCCAGCGACAGCGGATAGATCAGCCCGGACGCGCGGCCGGCCTTGGCCTGCGAGCGGCGGTCGCCATGGCTCGCCACCAGGAACAGGAAGCCGATATAGCCGAAGGCGGCGGCGATCACGCCCCAGTCGTGCAGCATGGCGAGCGCGCTTCTCCCTGGGCGCCAACGCGCCCGGTTCTCATTTTCCCTGTAAATCTAGCGCGTTGCAGGGGCGCAAGCGACAGCGAAATGCCGTGCGGGGCGAGGAACTGGGGTTGTCGTTAAGGTGACTGGCAGTCCGTCAGCCCCAGCGTCGTCCTGGCCTAGTGCGCAATTGCGCACGGGAGCCAGGACCCATAACCACAGGACGCGGTAGTGGGCACGCTAGTAGCCCCAACCTGCTGCAACAACCCGCAGTCGGGTAATGGGTCCTGGCTTTCGCCAGGACGACGTTACTCCGCCGCCAGCGACTTCTGCTTGAGCGGCAGCCCCAGGCGATCCCACACCTGCAACAGCGCTTCGGCGAGCTGATCGATCAGGCCGTCGTCATGATAGGGCGAGGGCGTGATGCGCAGGCGCTCGGTGCCCTTGGGCACGGTCGGGTAGTTGATCGGCTGGATGTAGATGCCGTGCTCTTCGAGCAGGAGGTCGGAGGCCTGCTTGCACTTCTCGGGATCGCCGACGAACAGCGGCACGATGTGGGTGTCGGTCGACATCACCGGCAGGCCGGCGGCGCTGAGGATCGCCTTGACGCGGGCAGCGCGGTCCTGGTGGCGCTCGCGCTCCCAGTTCGAGGTCTTCAGATGCTTGATCGCGGCGGTCGCGGCCGAGCAGATCGCCGGCGGCAGCGCGGTGGTGAAGATGAAGCCCGGCGCATAGGAGCGCACGGCGTCGATGATCTGGCCGTTGGCGGCGATGTAGCCGCCGAGGCAGCCGAAGGCCTTGGCCAGCGTGCCTTCGAGGATGTCGATTCGATGCATGACGCCGTCACGCTCGGCGATGCCGCCGCCGCGCGGGCCGTACATGCCGACCGCGTGAACCTCGTCGACATAGGTCATCGCGCCGTATTTCTCGGCGAGATCGCAGATCTTGGCGAGGGGCGCGACGTCGCCGTCCATGGAATAGAGGCTCTCGCAGGCGATCAGCTTCGGCCGGTTCGGGCCCGCAGCCTTCAACTGCGCTTCGAGATCGGCGAGGTCGTTGTGGCGGAATACGACCCGCTCGCAGCCGGACTGGCGGATGCCCTCGATCATCGAATTGTGGTTGAGCTCGTCCGACAGGATCAGGCAGTTCGGAATGAGCTTTGCGATGGTCGCGATGCCGGTCTGGTTCGAGACATAGCCCGAGGTGAACAGCAGCGCGGCTTCCTTGCCGTGGAGATCGGCGAGCTCGGCCTCGAGCTGCACCAGGGGATGATGCGTGCCGGCGATGTTGCGGGTGCCGCCGGCGCCGGTGCCGACCCGGGTTGCGGTCTCGACCATGGCGCCGACCACTTTCGGATGCTGGCCCATGCCGAGGTAATCGTTGGAGCACCAGATCACGACGTCGCGCTTGCCCTTCGGAGAATGCCAGACCGCGTGCGGGAACCGGCCGGCCGTGCGCTCGAGATCGGCGAACACGCGGTAGCGCCGCTCGGAATGGAGGCGATCGAGGGCGGAATTGAAGAACTGGCTGTAATCCATCGGCAAAACCTAAGACGGAACTGACCAAAAGGGCCGCATCTTCTTAGAGCTTTTCCAGCTCCAATGTCTATGCGCTATCCCACATCTGGCCCTGGAGGGCATTTGGGCAAAATGCCCTATCGTGCGATTTGAAACTTGATCCCGATCAAGTTCGCGCGAGACGTAATGTTGCTTTGCAGCATCAGCCGGGATGCGGGTCTGGCCAGCCCTGGTCTTTCTTCGCGGCCCGGCACACGCTTTCCTTGACCGCGGCCGCCGGCTCTACCCAATCCGATTCCCGCAGCGCATGCGCCATTGGCCCGGAGGGCATGCTCAAACCAGGCCTTCGAAAGGACCTTTTCCATGAAGCGCGTGATGATCCTCAACGGTCCCAACCTCAACATGCTCGGCATCCGCGAGCCGCACATCTACGGCACGACGACGCTCGCGGAGGTCAATGCGAGCTGCGAAGAGGCTGCCGGAAAGCTCGGGCTCAAGCTCGCCTTCCACCAGTCCAACCATGAAGGCGTGCTGGTCGATCTGATCCAGTCGGCGCGGCAGGATGCCGATGCCATCGTCATCAATCCGGCTGGCCTGTCCTTCACCTCGGTCTCGATCATGGACGCGATCAAGACGTTCGAGGGGCCGGTGCTGGAGGTGCATATCTCCAACATCCACGCCCGCGACGAATATCATCGCCACTCGAAGATCTCGTTCGTGGCAACGGGCGTGATCTGCGGGCTGGGGCCGTTCGGCTACATCGCGGCGCTGCACGCGATCGCGAATATGAAGTGAGATCTACTCCCTCTCCCCGCAGGCGGGGCGAGGTGAAGCACCACTCACGTCGTCCGGAACTGCAGCACGCCGTCCTTCGTCTCGCCCGTCAGCCGGCCCTCGACGATCATGTAGTTGACGTGGGCGACCAGCTCGCCGGCGGCAAAGCCCATCTGGTGTTCGTCCAGCACGTGCTTGTTGAACACCACGGGCACCAGCTCTCGCGAGGTCTTCGGCTGCTCGCGGCAGGCGTCCGCGATCAGGCGGCAGCGCTCCTCGTGGTGGTCGGCGAGCTGCTTGATGCGGGTCTTGAGGCCGTAGAACGGCACGCCATGGCCGGGCAGCACCAGCAAGTCATAAGGCAGGGTGGTGGTGAGGCTTGCGAGCGATGCGAGGTATTCGCCGAGCGAGTTCTGGTCGGGCTCGACCGCCCACACGCTGACATTCGGCGAGATCTTGCTCAGCACCTGGTCGGCGGAGAGGAACAGCTTGTCGTCGGCGCAATAGAGCATCACCTGGTCGAGCGCGTGCCCACCGCCGGTGATCACCTTGAAGCGCCGCGCGCCGATCACGACCTCGTCGCCATGCGAGATGCGGCGGTAGGATGGCGGCAGCACCGAGACACGCTTGAGATAGTCCTGGCCGCGGCCGAGCAGCTTTTCGGTGAGCGACTCGTCCATGCCGTGGCGGCGGAAGAACAGCCGCTGTGCCTCCTTCCGCTCCTCGGTGCCGCGGTTCTGGTGATAGACTGATTGCAGATATTCGACCTGCGACATCACCAGCGGGCAGTTGAAGCGCTCCACGATCCAGCCGGCGAGCCCGACATGATCGGGATGCGAATGGGTGACTATCAGGCGCGTGATGTTGACGCCCTTCAGCGGGCCGTCGAACAGTTTCGTCCAGGCCTCGATCGTCTCCTCGTTGCCGAAGCCGGCATCGACCATCGCATAGCCGTCGCCGTCGGCGAGCAGATAGATGTTCACGTGATTGAGGCGGAACGGCAGTTTCAGCCGCGCCCACAGCACGCCGGGCCTGATCTCCACGACCTCTTCGGGGCCGGGATGCTGGTCCCAGGGATAGCGCAGGGCCTCGGCCGAGGACTGCACGGTGTCAGGTTTTGCGTTCATGCTACCGGCTTAAACCCACCGCGGGCGGGGCGCCAGCCGAAAAAGGACGGGCCGTGGTCTCCGCATGGCGGTCATACCGGCCTGATTTTTCCGTAGCCCGGATGGAGCGCAGCGCAATCCGGGATTTTCTCTCGTGAGGGACTATCCCCGGATTACGCTGCGCTCCATCCGGGCTACGGGCGATCATCAGGCCGCCCGCATGTTGTTGAGGAACGCGTCGATCTCTCCGCGCAGCAAGTCGGCCTCGCGGCGGAGCGCGTCGGAGGCGCCCAGCACGTCGTTTGCCGCCGCGCCGGCCTCCGCGGAGGCCGTAGAGACGCCGACGATGTTGCTGGAGACCTCGCTGGTGCCGCCCGCCGCGTGCTGGATGTTGCGGGCGATCTCGCGGGTCGCCGCGCCCTGTTCCTCCACCGCGGCTGCGATCGTGGTGGTGACATCGTTGATCTCGCCGATGATCCGGCCGATGCCCTGGATCGCGCCGACCGCAGAGGTCGTCACCTGCTGCATGCTGGCGATCTGGGTGCGGATCTCTTCGGTCGCCTTGGCGGTCTGGCTGGCGAGGCTCTTCACCTCGGATGCGACGACCGCGAAGCCGCGGCCGGCCTCGCCGGCGCGGGCCGCCTCGATGGTGGCGTTCAGCGCGAGCAGGTTGGTCTGCGAAGCGATGGTCTGGATCAGGTCGACGACGACGCTGATGCGGCTCGCGCTGTCGGCGAGGCTCTGCACCGTGGTGTCGGTGGCGCCGGCCTCGTCGACCGCCTTCTTGGCGATCGCGGCCGAGGTGACGACCTGCTTGCTGATCTCCTCGATCGAGGACGAGAGCTGCTCGGTTCCCGACGATACCGTCTGCACGTTGACCGAGGTCTCCTCCGCGGCGGAAGCGACCGCGTTCACCAGCGCGTTGGATTGGTCGGCGGTGGTCGACATGCTCTGCGCGGTCGACTGCATCGAATTGGCCGATTGCGCCAGATTGTCGAGCGCGGTGCGCACCGTGCCCTCGAACTCGGCGATCCTGGCTTCCATGCGCGCGGCACGCTCGGCCTTGGCGGCGCGGTCCTTGTCCTGCTCGCTGGTGAGCGCGCGGGCCTCGACCATGCTGTCGCGGAACACGGTCAGCGTGTCGGTCATCGCGCCGATCTCGTCATTGTGCTTCGAGCGCGCGATCTCGGTGTCGAGGTCGCCGGCCGAGAGTTGCTGCATGGCGCGCTGGAGGCCGGTGATCCGGCGCAGGATGTTGCGGCCGACATAGAGCCAGACGAACAGGGCCGAGCCGACCAGCATCAACGCGCCCAGCGCCAGCATGACCGAGGTCGCGAGCGAAATCTCCTGCCGCGCCTGGAAGGTCGAGGCGTTGGTCTCCTTCTGCACGCCGTCGACGAGCTGCTGCACGCTGATGCCGAGGCCGACATTGAGCTTGCGCGTCTCGTCCAGGATGGTCTGGCCGTAGTCGATGGAGTCGAGCTCCTTCTCACGCAGATTGAACACGCCGGTCTTGCCGGTGCCGAGCGCGAGCAGCTTTTCCGCCGTCGCGCGCAGCATCTTGTTGCCCTCATTGTCCGGCAACAGATCGAGGTTGGACCGCAGGCGTCCTTGTGCGGTCTTGAACTCCTTCTGGATGTCGTCGAGCTTGTCGCTCGTGTTGGCCGACAGCGCCGCGCTCATGTCGGCGGCTGCAAGATTACCGCTGGCAACGACGTTGCCGAGCTGGCCGACGGTCTGCGCCGCTTCGGTGGCGTCTTCGGCCGATAGGTTGGCCGAGCCGAGAATGGCGTTGACCCGGGTCTGCGCATCGAGCATCGCGGGGCTGGCCGCGCCGACGAATGCGCCCTGCGCGTTGCGCAGCGCGTCATATTGCTTGTCATGGAGGGCCGCGACGTCCAGCCGCTCGCGGGCGGCCTTGGCCAGGCTCTGGGCCGCCTCGTTGATGCTCTTCATGGTCTCGCTGAGTCCGGAGACGACGGACTTGTCACCGCCGAGCTCGATGATCTCGTTGAGTTTCTGCTGCGTCTGCTCCTGCAACTCCCTGAGCTTCTTGGTGCGCTCGTTCAGGGCTTCCTCGCTCTGAGCCGCAAGCAGGGCCGGTCCCTGTGCCGCAAGACTCGCGCTCAGGGCCGACAATTGCAGGCTGGCGGCAAGGCGCGGAATGTCCCGCCCGCTCAGTTCTGTCATGCGTCCGCCGAGATTCTGCAGCGCGAGGCCCGCGCCGGCTGCGATCACGAGGCCCATGCCCGCGATCACCGCGAAGGCCGTGAACAGGCTCCCGCGCACGCCCCATTGCGGCTTCTTCTTGAAACGAGGCTTGAATCGATCAAGCAAACGGCCAGCGCCCAGACGGATCGCCATCGAAATTCCCCCACGCTCTTGCTTCTGTTTTGTGGCGGGCAGTATCGGCAGGGCCGGTTAAAAAATCGCAATCGGTGCAATTGCTTGCTTGGTTCCGCACAGCGAAAAAAGAAGGGCCGGCGAGATCGCCGGCCCTTCGTCGAGATAAGATCTTGCTAACCGATCAGTAGCGCGCGACGGCGGGGCTTGACCAGTTGAAGCGGTAGTTGAGGCCGGCCTTGACCGTGTGGTCGTCGGTGGTGAAGCTGCCGGTGCCCGCCAGCGGACCGCCGGTGAAGCTCGCGTCGCCGAAATTATAGTACTGGTACTCGGCCTTGGCCGACCAGTTCGGGGCGAACATATATTCGAGACCGGCGCCGACGGTGTAGCCGTTGCGGTGATCGCCGGTGATGACGAAAGCGGTCGGCACGCCGCCGACGGTCACCTTCTCGTTGTTGTCGGAATAGGCGTAGCCGCCCTTCACATAGACGAGGCCCGGGCCCCAGGTATAGCCGACGCGGCCGGTGATCGAGCCGAGGCCGCGCTGGTCGTTGGTATAGGCGATGCCGCCCGGGAACACCGCGCCGACGCTGCCGGACAGCCAGGAATACTGGCCTTCGACGCCGACCACGAAGTTCGGGTTGAATTGCCAGTCCGCACCGACCTGCACGCCGCCGAGGAAACGGCCGTTGCCGTTGTTGCCGGTGGAGAGGCCGTTGAAATTGTTGTCACTGGAGAAGGCGCCGCCGAGATGGCCGCCGATGTAGAAACCGGTCCAGTTGTAGATCGGCGCGACGTAGGCCGGCGCCGGCGTCTTGTAGTAGTTGCGGTTACCGAGATCGGCGCCGATCGCCGGCGCGGCAGCGCCCACCACCAGCAGCGCCACGGTCGCAAACAGAATCTTCTTCATAGTCTTGAACTCCAACACTGATAACCCCGGCTGGCGCGATTTCCGCGCCGTCGTTGGTTTTGCAGATAGCTCGCTTTTGATGAAAATGCTGTCACAACCGTGGCACAGCGGCAGCCAACCTAACTTGTTGGGCTGCAATTGATTTTCGTGCTTAATGGCAGCTTAAGAAATTCTGAAGGAAGGCTTAATTTTGCGCTGCCGGCGAGCTTGCGCGCGCCTTTCGTTAGCCGAGACGCCGCAGCACCTCGTCGCGCATTTGCGCGCGGAACGCTGCGCGCCTGGCCGGCCGATCCTCCTCGCGCACGTCGTGGCGGTCGAAGATGTCGAACTTCTCCAGGATCGGATAGCGCTCGCTCGCCATCGCGAGCACGCGCAGCACCTTGGTCGCCGACGGCGACGGGCCGCTCACCTCCCAGCGCCGGATGGTGTCGGCCCCGCCCTTCTCCGGCAATCCGCAGAGTCTCGCCATATCGGCTGCCGTCAGCTTGCGCTCGATCACGTCGGAAAGGTCGCTGCGAAGCTGCTTCAGTTCAGGGCCGGTCATGTCACTCGCGTCCAGGAAGTCGTTCAGGCAATGCAGTAGCGCTGATTCGGGTCCATCCGAAGGCGGCGCGCTCGACTGCGGCACCTTCGCTTGCGCACGGAGTTATGAACGAGAGGCCTATGGAAATTGTCCGATGCATGATCAGATGATCGAAGGGGCGCCCCAACGAGGAGGATCAGCCATGACAAGCATGAAGCTGGCCGTTGCCGCACTCATTACCGCCGGACTGGTGGCTGCGCCTTTCGCGGCCGAAGCCAAGAAGGCCCGCTCGAGCAGGCATTATTACAACACAACCGTGGTGGGCCCGACCTATGGCGGTGCCGGCGCGCCAATTGCGCAGCCCAGGGCCGCTTACGGCTCGTCCGGCCAGACGGTCGGCACCGTTACCGCGCCGTCGATCGGAACGTATAGCTGGCCCTCGGTCGGCGTGACCAACTCAGTTCCGACCTGGAGCAATACCACGAGATAAGCCCTAGCGCGTTCCGGTCGCGAGACCGGAGAGAAGGTACAGCGCGACCAGCAACGTCGCGACCGACAGCATTGTCGTGACCGAGACCGTGGCCGCGACCAGCTTCTCCTCGACCTTGTGCTCGTGCGCCAGCACGTACACCGTCTTCGCCGTCGGCACGGCGGCGCATATCACGGCGGCGACGGTGTAGAGCGCGTTGAGGCCGGTGATCACACAAAGTCCGTAGACGATCAGCGGCATGATCACGAGCTTCACGGCGGCGAGCGCGGACGATGTCTTGAGGTTGGACCGCAGGCCTTCGACCGACAGGCCGAGCCCGATGGCAAACAATGCGCAGGGCGTCAGCGCGGCGGCGATCATGTTGAGATAGGCCGCGACCGGCGCCGGAATCGGCAGGCCCGTGATCGCCCAGACGAGGCCGACGAGTGTCGACAGGACCATCGGATTGAGCAGGATCTGCTTGGCGAGGCCCGCGGACTGCGCCGACGATCCGCGCGCGTCCCTTTCCAGCAGGATGACCGTGATCGGAAACATCACGGCGGCGACGAACACCGTTGCCACCGCAGCCGGCAGCACGGCGGGTTGGCCGTAGATCGCGTGCAGGATCGGCAGCGCCACGAAGCCGGTATTGGTCATCGCCGCCGCCATGCCATGGATCGTGCTGCTGGCGAGATCATGCTTTCCGCCGGCGCGGACCGCCACGAAGACCAGCGCGAAGCAGATCAGGGAGCCGCCGCCGAAGGCGAGCAGGAAACGCCATTCCAGCAGATTGCGCGCCGGCTCCTGCGCGATCGTGACGATCAGCAGCGCCGGCATCGCCACATTGTAGGCGAAGTGCACCAGCGCATCGGCCAGCGATCGTGAGAGATAGCCGAGCTCACCGGCGAGCCAGCCGGTGACGATGATCGCGAATACGGGAAGAACGAGGCTGGCGACTTCCATCCGGCTTCCCCCTTGCTGCCAATGGCCGCAACGAGAGGTTACCCCGGCGATGGATCGTCGTCACTGCCTTGCGTGAGCTGCTTCCGGCTTGAAAGTCCGGGGACAGCGGGCCGCCGGCCCTAGATGCCCCGGCCGGTCTGCTGGCCGATCACGCAGCGCCACGCCGCCAGGCGTTCGGCCGGATGCTGGTTCATCCATTCGGCGAGCTGCGGCGCGCCCATCAGGCAGGACTGCACCGAGACCTGCGCGAAGTCCGAGGTGGTGACGATCTGCTCGTGGCAATTGGTCGGAGAGGCGAGGCTGCAGAGCACCGCGATGATCTTGATCACGACAGGTTACCTCCGTCGCGGCCGATGAACGCGCGGCCGATCGCCGGCTTGCCCTGGCTCTCGTTGGCCGGATCGTCCGGCGGGAAGATGCTGTCGTAGATGGCGCGGGCCTCCGCGATGAGGCGTGCTCGCTCGCGCTCGGACTTTGAGACAAATCGAATAACTTCGCCCATGTTGGCTCCGAATATCGGTGTGTGAGTCCGTCATGAGATGACGTCGATCATTCAATCCTTATCTAAGGTGCCGTCTTCGGCTTTGAAGCGGCGCAGCCGGTCACGACCGGATAAAAAGCGCGTGACCATGCGCCCGGAAACCGAAATGTCCCGGTGTGGCTCACGCGCTGCGTTGTGAAGCTTCCACCACGTCACGTTCGCTGTAAGGCTCCCGCCGGCGAGCGAACGATTGCTGGTGTCAACTTACCCCTTGCTGCCATCAGCAAGGATCGTCTCACGAAGCAAATGCTGCTGGATCGAATATGTTTCGTCTCGCGCAGCGCGCAAGTTTTGGAACCATCACTGAGATCGATGAACGGCGATCGGCCGCCTCAGGCCGCCGGCGCGCGTTCCTTCCGTCCCGGCACGGCCGCCAGCAGCTCACGCGTATAGGCATGTTCGGGCGCAGCGAAGAGCTGCGCGGTCGGCTTCAGCTCGACGATGGCGCCGCGCTGCATCACCGCGATGCGGTCGCAGATTTGCGCAGCGACGCGTAAGTCGTGGGTGATGAACAGCATCGACAGACCAAGGCGCGCCTTGAGGTCTTCCAGCAGCTTCAACACTTGCGCCTGCACCGAGACGTCGAGCGCGGACACGGCTTCGTCGGCGACGATGATCTCGGGCTCGAGCGCGAGCGCGCGGGCAATGCCGATGCGCTGGCGCTGGCCGCCGGAGAATTCGTGCGGATAGCGTTCGAGTGCGCCGGCATCGAGGCCCACCATCTTCAAGAGATCGCGGGCGCGATCGAACGCCACCTTCGGATCGGTGCCGGCCGCGATCGGGCCGTCAGCGATGATGTTGCCGATCTTGCGGCGCGGATTGAGCGAGGCGAACGGATCCTGGAAGATCATCTGGATGCGATGGCGTTCAGCGCGCAGCGCCTTGCCCGAGAGTGAGGTGAGATCGGTCTCCCCGATCCGCACCGTGCCGCGGTCGGCCTCGATCAGCCGCATCACGAGGCGCGCGACGGACGACTTGCCGGAGCCGGATTCGCCGACGAGGCCGAGCGTCTCGCCCTTGAGGATGTTGAAGTTGACCGCGCGCGCGGCATCGACGCGGCGGTCCTCGCGGAACCAGCCGCCCGAGGTGACATAGGTCTTGTCCAGCCCGATCACCTCGACGGCCCTGGCCTCGTCGTCGAGGGGCTCGCGCGCCGGCGGATCCATCGACGGCACGGCGGCGAGCAGCACCTTGGTGTAGTCGTGCTGCGGCTCGCTGAAGACAGTCGCGGCGGGGCCTTCCTCGACGACCTTGCCGTGGCGGAGCACCACGACCTGGTCGGCGATGTCGGCGACGACGCCGAAATCGTGGGTGATGAACATCACCGCCATATTGCGGTTGCGCTGCAGGTTGCGGATCAGCTTCAGGATCTGCGCCTGCGTGGTGACGTCGAGCGCGGTGGTCGGCTCGTCCGCGACCAGCACGGCCGGTTCGAGCGCGAGCGCCATCGCGATCATGGCGCGCTGGCGCTGGCCGCCGGAGAGCTGGTGCGGATAGGCGCGCACGATGCGCTCGGGGTCGGGCAGGCCGACCTCGCGCGCCAAAGCGAGTGCCCGCGCGCGCCGCTCCTTCGGCGTCAGCAGGCCGTGGGCCTCGAACATCTCGGCCATCTGATCGCCGATCCGCATCAACGGATTGAGTGCGGTCATCGGCTCCTGGAAGATCATCGCGAGCCGGCGGCCGCGCAGGTCGCGCCAGCCGTCGTCGTCGAGCTTGAGCAGATCGCGGCCTTCGAACTGGATCTCGCCCGAGGTGACGGAGACCGTGTCGGGCAGCAGCCCCATCAACGCATGGGCGCACATCGACTTGCCCGAGCCGGATTCGCCGACGACGCAGACGATCTTGCCGGGCCGCAGGTCCAGCGAGACGCCGTCGACGGCGAAGGGACGCTCGGCGCCCTTGGGCAGCGCGATCCGCAAGTTCTTGATCGAGACGGCGGGCGGGGCGGTCATCGTCAGCGGCCCTCCCGCGACAGGCGCGGATTGAGCGCGTCGTTGAGGCCTTCGCCGATCAGGTTCAGCCCGAGCACGGAGATCAGGATGGCGACGCCGGGAAATACCGTGATCCACCAGGCCTGGCGGATCACGGTGCGGCCGGCGCCGACCATGTAGCCCCAGGAGATCAAATTGGGATCGCCGAGGCCGAGGAACGCCAGCGAGGATTCCAGGAGGATCGCGGTCGCCACCATCAGCGAGGCCAGCACGATCACCGGCGACAGCGCGTTCGGCAGGATCTCGCGCAGGATGATCCAGCTGTGCGACTGCCCGGTGACGACGGCGGCCTGGACATATTCGCGCGTGCGCAGCGACAGGACCTCGCCGCGCACGAGGCGCGCGACGGGCGGCCAGCTCACCACCGCGATCGAGGCCACGATCGAATAGATCGAGGGCTGCAGGATCGCGACCAGCACGATGGCGAGCGCGAAGCTCGGAATGGTCTGGAAGAACTCGGTGAAGCGCATCAGGGCGTCGTCGACCTTGCCGCCGAAATAGCCGGCCATGGCGCCGATCGGCACGCCCACGACCAGTGCGACCAGGGTGGAGACGAGACCGACCAGCAGCGAGACGCGGGCGCCGAAGATCATGCCGGCGAACACGTCGCGGCCGAGCGCGTCGGTGCCGAGCGGCACAGCCGAGAGCGTGAAGGGCGGCAGGAACGGCCGCTGCACCATGCGCCAGGGCGAGTTCGGGAACAGCATCGGCCCGAACACCGCGACCGAGATCGCGAGGAGAAGGATGATGAGGCCGATGACGCCGCTGGGGCTCCTCAGCATCGATTTCCAGAACTGTTTCATGTGGCGTATTCGATGCGCGGATCGACCAGGCGATAGACGAGGTCGGTGATGAGGTTGAAGATGAGGACCATGGCCGAGCAGATCACGAAGACGCCGAGCAGCAAATTGTAGTCCCGCTGCAGCAGCGCGTCGTACATCAGCCGCCCGATGCCGGGCCAGGCGAACACGGTCTCGGTGATGACGGCGCCGCCGATCAGCGTGCCGGAATGCACGCCGGCAAGCGTCACGACCGGCAGCAGCGCATTGCGCAGCACGTGGCGGCGCTGGATCACGGCGTCGGAGAGGCCCTTCGCGCGCGCCGTCTTGACGAAGTCGAGCCGCTTCACCTCCAGCATCGAGGCGCGGGTCATGCGGGTATAGGTCGCCATGAAGAACAGGCCGAGTGTCATCGCCGGCATGATCAGGTGCTTTGCGACGTCGACCGCATGGGCAAGGCCGGTCAGGTTGGCGCCGACCGTCTCGTAACCGAAGCTCGGCAGCCAATCCATGGTGACCGAGAACAGCAGGATGCCCATCAGCGCCACCCAGAAGATCGGCATGGCGTAGAAGATCAGCGCGAAGATGGTGATGCCAGTGTCGAGAAAGGTTCCGGCGAAGCGCGCGGCGAATGTGCCGAACAGAATGCCGAGCGCGAGCGAGATCGCGAAGGCGGTCAGCGTCAGCAGCAGCGTCGCCGGCAGCCGTTCGCCGATCAGCTTGGCGACCGGCGCTTGCTGGCGGAAGGAGAAGCCGAGGTCGAGGGTGGCGACGCCCTTGACGTAGATGAGGAGCTGCTCGGGCAGCGGCTTGTCGAGGCCGAACTTCTCCCGAAGCTGCTTGACGAAGACCTGGTCGCTGGCGCCGGCCTCGCCCGCCATCACGATCGCGGGGTCGCCGGGCGCAAGCCGGATCAGGAAGAAATTGAGGACGACGATCGCGAGCAGGACGATCACGCCCTTCACGACACGCTGAGCGACGAAGGAGAGCATCTAGAGAATCATATCTTGTAACGTGACCTGGAGCCACTGGGGCGGTGCGCTCCCTCGCCCCGCTCTTGCGGGGAGAGGGTTGGGGTGAGGGGCCTCTCTCCACACGTGAGAATGCCGATGGACCTGTACCCCCTCACCCGAATATGCGCTTCGCGCACATTCGACCTCTCCCCGCAGGCGGGGAGAGGTGAAGGAAGGCACGCCCTCACTTGTCGAGCCATGCGTCCTTGAAGCCGTCATTGACCCCGATCCCCGTGGTGATCAGGTTCTTGACCTTGCAGCGCGTGATGGTCGGGAATTGCAGCTCCAGCATCCAGGCCACCGGCACATCCTCGACCAGGATCTTCTGTGCCTTGTCGTAGATCTCCTTGCGCTTGGAATCCGGGGTCGCGGTCGCGCCGTCGGCGAACAGCTTGTCGATCTCCGGGTTGGAGTAGCCCTCGACGTTGTTGAAGACCTGCCCCTTGGCGATGTTGCTGGAGATGTAATTGCGGCCGACGCCGAGCGCGGGATCACCATACTGGTAGAGATAGGTGAAGGCGATGTCGTAGTCCCAGTCGCCGATCTTCTGGTTGCCGCCGGCAACGTCGGTGGCGATCGTCTCGATGGTCATGCCGACGTCCTGGAGGTTCTGCTTCACCGCTTCACCCCAGCGCTGCCAGGTCTCGCCATAGGCGAGCGGCAGCAGGCGGATCTTCTCGCCCTTGTAGCCGGCTTCCTTCAGCAGCGCCTTGGCCTTGGCCGGATCGTACGGATATTTCTTCACGTCGTCCGTATAGTACTTGATGGTCGAGGCGGACGGACCGGTCGCCACCTTGCCGAGTCCATTCCAGATCACGTCCTTGGCGAAATCGCGGTCGATCGCGTACATGACCGCCTGCCGCACCCGCTTGTCGGAGAGTGGACCCTGGCGGTTGTTCAGCCACAGCCAGGACAGCGGCGAGAAGAACTCCCAGCCGGCGCCGGTGACGCAGGTGTCTTTCAGCTTGGACAGCCGCGGCACGTCGAAATTCTCCACCGAGCCGCCGGGCAGCACGTCGACCTTACCGGTCTCATACGCCACCGAGCGCGCAGCCGCGTCGGGAATGATCTGCCAGTAGATCTCGTCGAGATAGGGCTTGCCCTTTTCGTGGTAGTTCGGGTTCTTGACCAGGCGGATGAACGAGCCCTTCTGCCACTCCTTGAACATGAAGGGGCCGGTGCCGACGGGTGCGTTGTTGTAGGGGTTGGTCTTCCAGTCGGTGCCTTCGTAGAGATGTTTCGGCACCATCGGCATCGAGCCGACCTCGAAGATGCCGAGGAAGGGGCCGAACGGCTGCTTCAGCGTGAAGACCACCGTATAGTCGTCCGGCGTCTCGATCTTGTCGACCTGCGCCAAATTGGTGCGGGCACGCGCATGCGTCTGCTTCAGCATCTCCATCGAGAACAGGACGTCGGCGGCGGTGAAGGGCTTGCCGTCATGCCAGGTCACACCCTTCTTGAGCTTGAAGGTGTAGGTCTTGGCGTCCTCGCTGACGCTCCAGCTTTCGGCAAGCTCCGGCAGCGGCTCGAGCTTGGGGCTGTAACGCAGCAGGCCCTCGAAGATGTTGCCCGAGACCATCTGGGTCGGGCCGTTCTGGACCTGCGCCAGCATCAGGCCGGGCGGCTCGGGCTGGATCACGGCATTGATCACGCCTCCCGTTTTCGGCTCTTGCGCCAGCGCCGGGGCTGTGAGGCCGCAAGCGAGGAGGAGACCAAGCAACACGCGTTTTGGCATATCGTATCTTTCTCAAGCGCGGCCAGCCGCAAACGCTTCGCGACGTCCTCGCGCGCAAAGCGACGGCCGGCCCATCCCAGTCCCCATCCGGTATCGAGGCTCACACAGTCTCATTCGGCGCCGCAAGATGAAAGTCTCGACAGGGTTCGCACAAAAAATGTACAGCGCGTCCTGTTTTCACTTGATTCATGGACGTGTCACGGAGACAAGTCCGCCATGGACAATGCCACGCGCTCCGAACGGTCCCGCAATGCTGCGCTCGAGGCGGCCATCGCCATCATCGCGCGCGACGGGCCCGGCCGGCTGACGCTCGATGCGATCGCGCGCGAGAGCGGCCTCAGCAAGGGCGGGGTGATGCACCAGTTCCGCACCAAGGAGGCGGTGCTGAAGGCATTGCTCGAGCGGCAGATGGCGCATTTCGAGGAGTTCTCGACCCGATACATGGCGAAGGTGAGCGCGACCTCGGCAAATCCCAATCTGGCAACCCAGCTCGCCACGATCAGGGAGGCGGCGACCTCGCCGAATTCCGCCGCGCTGGCCCTGGTTGCGGCCATGGTTGAAAATCCGAGCCTGATGGCCCTGCCGCGCGAACTCGAGACGAAGCGGATGACGGCGATCAAGGAAGAGGCTGCCGACCCTGATCTCGCGATGCTGCGCTGGGCCGGAGCACTCGGACTGCTGCTGAGTTCATTGTTCGGCATGTCGCCGCTCAGCAAGGACGAGCACCAGCGGCTGTTCGCGCGCCTGCTCGACGACGGGCAGTGGACCGGCCTCGAACAGCCGGCCACGAAGCGTGTCGCAAAATCCGGAGCGGCATCGGCGGCCAAGGCGGCAACCCCGCGCAAGCGCGCCTGATTCATCGTTAACGAATTCCAACCGAGCGCTGCCCAAAACCGCGCCTGCGGCCAAATGTGTCAGGGCTCTCTTTTGACACTTTACAAACCAACTGGTCGGTTTTATAAATGGAAACACTGAGACGGCCAAGGGCATCCGAAAAGGCCCCGGACGATGCCTTGGGCCGGCAATGGTGAGCGCCGCAGCCGTGTCTGGTCCCAAGCGCGGCTGCGGTCGTCATTGCATCTTTAAAGGTTGGCCTTCCAAAGAAGCCGCAAGAGGAGTCTGGAATGGATTGCTCGATCGCCCTGCGCGGTCTGGGAGCGCTGGTGCTTTGCGTCACCTCGGCCGGCTGCGCCTCGGTCGCGCCCGTGCCCTATTCGGAGATGGCGTCCTCGGCCTACATGGCCCCGGACAAGTCCGACGCCTCCGGCCGCGTGCCCTACCGCTATTCCACGCCGGTCGATTGGCGCTCATATAACAAAGTGATCCTCGATCCCGTCGTGGTCTATCGCGGCAGGGATCACCAGTTCGGCGACATGTCCGACAAGGACAAGGCGACGCTCGCCGCCTACATGCAGAACTGTTTCGCCGACCGGCTGCGCGGCCGCTTCGCGCTGGTGCGCGAGCGCGGGCCGAACACGCTGCGCATCAGGCTGACGCTGACCGGCGCCGTCACCAACACGCCGGTGCTCGGCACGCTCTCCCGCTTCGACATGGCCGGCGCGGTCTACAACGGCGTGCAGGCGGCACGCGACGGCGAGGGCATGTTGACCGGCTCGGTCATCTACGGCGTCGAGATCTTCGACGCTTCGACCTCACGCCTGCTCTCGGCCTACGTCACCAAGCAATATCCCGGCGCCTACGACATCAAGGCCAGCGTCGGCGCGCTCGCGGCCGCCACCGCCGGCATCGACAAGGGCGCCGACGCGCTGATGGCGCAACTCAACTGACGCGGCCCCCTCAACGAAAGGCATTGAGATGAACTTTCTCCTTCGCTTCGTGCTGCGCGTGGCGATCACCGTCGTGATGATGATCATCGGTGGCCGGGCCGGCGCGGCCGCCCCGGCCGATCCCAGCGGCACATGGCTCGTCGAGGACGGCCGCGCCCGTATCCGGCTCGAGCGCTGCGGCCCGGCGCGCGACCGCATCTGCGGCTTCATCGTCTGGATGAAGGAGCCGGCCGACAAGCGCGGCCAGCCCTATCGCGACAAGGAAAACCCCGACCCCGACAAGCGTGCCCGCACGCTGCTCGGTCACCAGCTCATCATGGGCCTGCAGGCGACGCCGGAGGGACGGTTTGCCGGCGACATCTACAATGCCGAGGACGGCAAGTTCTACTCGGTCTCGCTCTGGCGCGAATCCGCCGATCGCCTGAAGCTGAAAGGCTGCCTCATCAAATTCCTGTGCCAGACCCAGACCTGGCAGCAGACCCTCGACGTGCTGCCTGGCCAGCTCGTCGGCCTGACCGGCGATCTCAACGGCCCGCGCGCCGACAAGGAATGGGCGGCGGTGCCGGCCCCGAAGCCGATCCAGGTGAAAGCGAAGTAGCCGCACGAAACTGCGGCGGCTCCCCAGTCGCCAAAAGGGCAGGCGCTGCTCCCACGAATTCCGTCATTGCGAGCGCAGCGAAGCAATCCAGAATCTCTCCGCGGAAAGATTCTGGATTGCTTCGTCGCAAGGGCTCCTCGCAATGACGGCGTGGAGGCAGTCGAAGTCCCAAATTTGATCCGGATCAAAGCCGGCGCGCCGCTTCTGCGATCCAATAGCAACTGGCGGGATGTCGTGTTGCGCGTCCTGGTTCTTGCAGACGTGAGACGATCGATGGACATCCAGGTCACGAATATTCCTGCGTGCGACGACAGCGGCCCCGATGTCGCCGGACCGGAGGTCGATGAGGGCATGCAGCACTGTCTGCAATTGCTCGTCGATGCCGGCCTGCGGCCGACCCGCCAGCGCCTTGCGCTCGGCCAGTTGCTGTTCCTGCGCGGCCACCGTCACGTCACCGCAGAGAGCCTTTATGAAGAGGCGATGGCGGCGAACGCCTATCTGTCGCTCGCGACCGTCTACAACACCCTGAACCAGTTCACCGAAGCCGGCCTGTTGCGCCGGATCGCCGCCGACGGCATCAAGTCGTTCTTCGACACCGACACATCGGTGCATCCGCACTTCTACCTCGAAGGCGAGGATGTGCTGGTCGATGTCGCCGACGGCCTCGCCTTCACCAGGGTGCCCGAGGCGCTTCCCGGCCACGAGATCGCGCGGCTCGACGTCATCGTCCATCTGCGCCGGAAGAGCGTCGCCTAGCGTCGCCGCGCTCTTACCCTCCGCTCTTACCCTCCCCTGGAGGGGGAGGGTCGATCGCGCTGCGAGCGGGGTGGGGTGATCTCTCAACACGGGCAGTTTCTGTCGACGCCCATAGATATCGTAGGGTGGGCAAAGCGAAGCGTGCCCACCTCTTCATTAGCGGTATTGGATCGATGGTGGGCACGGAGCAAATGCGCCTTTGCCCACCCTACGATTGTGGAGGGGAGGGTAAGAGCAGCGTCGCGCCTCACCGCAACCCCGCTCGTCTGAATCCCTCCAGATAGTGCTCGCGATCGGCGTCGCTGGCCCACGGCAGCTTCGTCGCGATCCAGTGCAGCGAGATGCCCGGCTGTGTGCGGCGGAGCTCGTCGAGCGCCATCTCTGCGAGCGCGCTATCGCCGGTCATACCGGCCGAAACGGCGAGAACGCGGTAGGCGCCGGTGAGGTCGCCGCGGTGGCGGATCGCTTCGCGCGCGAGCGCGATGGCTTCGTCATACTGCCGCTCGGTGAAGCGCGCATAGCCCGCGATGCCGTGATAGA
Source organism: Bradyrhizobium huanghuaihaiense (assembly GCF_025200885.1). NCBI lineage: Bacteria > Pseudomonadati > Pseudomonadota > Alphaproteobacteria > Hyphomicrobiales > Nitrobacteraceae > Bradyrhizobium > Bradyrhizobium huanghuaihaiense. The sequence continues at coordinate 844,083 of NZ_CP104172.1, forward strand.
TCGCCAGCGACGGATCGCGTGGTGAGAGCCGGATCGCCTTCTGCGCCGCCTCGAATGAATCCCCGGAACGTCCGGCATAGGACAGCGCCAGCGCGTGGTAGCCTTGCGCCAGCGAGAAGTTCGGATTGAGCGCGAGGGCCTGCTCGAACTCGGACAACGCGTCCGCAAGTCTGCGGGTCGAGAAGTAGACGCTGCCGAGCGCGGCGTGCGCCCAGGCATCCTCATGGTCGCAGCGCACCGCTTTGAGCGCGGCGGTTTCCGCGGCCGGGGCAACCGCGGTCAGCTCGGCCCAGCCGAGATGCACGCCGAACATGTCGTTCACGGCCAGCACCGACAGCGCCTGGCCATAATTCGGATCGATCGCGATCGCGCGCTCGAGCAGCGTCTTCGCGGCCTCGTGATCCTGCCGGGTCACGCGCCAGTAATGCGACAGCGCGCGCATCAAGAGATCCCAGGCGTCCAGGCTCGCGGGCGGCTTGCGATGGCTGCGAAAATTCTCCGCGGCGTGGATCTGCGGCTCGATCGCCGCGACGATCGCGTTGGTGATCTCGTCCTGCACGGCGAAGACGTCGACGAGCTCGCGGTCGTAGCGCTCGGCCCAGAGATGGCTGCCCGACGTGGCGTCGTTGAGCTGCGCGGTGATGCGCACCCGGTTGTCCGCCTTGCGCACGCTGCCCTCGACGATGTAGCGGACACCGAGCTCCTCGGCGATCTGCCTGATGTGGACCGCGCGACCCTTGTAGGTGAAGGACGAGTTGCGGGCGATCACCATGAACCAGCGCTGCCTCGACAGCGCCGTGAGGATGTCCTCGCTGATTCCGTCACCAAAATAGTCCTGCGCGGGATCGCCGCTCATGTTCTCGAAGGCAAGCACCGCGATCGCCGGGCGGTCCGTCACTGCGCGCGGCCGGGCTGTGCCGGGTTCAGCTGGCACCGGCGCGGCCGCCACGTCTTCCCTGACGTCGCCGACGAAACGAAAGCCCTTGCGCGGAATGGTCTTGATCAGCCGCTGGGTCGCTCCGTCGTCGCCCAGCGCCTTGCGCGCGGCGTTGATGCGGCTGTTCAGGGCGGAATCCGAGACGATGCGATCGCTCCAGATCTGGCTGATCAGGTCATCCTTGCTGACCACCCGGGCGCGCTCCGCGACCAGGTAAAGCAGGAGATCGAACACCTGCGGCTGCAACGGCACGGCCGCCCCGCCGCAGGTGAGCTCCCGCAGATCGCCGTCCAGCACGTTGTTTTCAAAGCAAAATCGCACGTTTCTGTCGTCTCAAGCAAAAATCAAAGTCGTCTCAGGCGAAAATCAACCCTCCGCGAAAGCCGGAGGACGTCCGATCCGGCATGGTGCGAAGACCAAACAGTGCCGATGCCTCGGCACAACGGAGCGTTCTATGACCCAACTTGATCACCAGGTTCATTCCATCGGCCCGGAGGTTGCGGGCTCGCGCATTTTCAGGTTCATCGCCTTTCTGTACGGAATTGCGGCATATCTCGTCTTTTTCGTCACCGTTCTCTACGCCATCGGCTTCGTCATGGGGGTGATGGTGCCGAAGACCATCGACACCGGAGCCGAAGCGCCCGTCTTTCGCGCGGTCATCATCAATCTGCTGCTGATGTCGCTATTTGCGGTTCAACATAGCGTGATGGCGCGTCAACAATTCAAGGCGTGGTGGACGCAGTTCGTCCCCAAGCCGGTCGAGCGCTCGACCTATGTGTTGTTCGCGAGCCTGTCATTGCTCCTCCTGTTCTGGCAGTGGCGTCCGCTGCCCACGGTCATATGGGAGGTCGAGAACCCGGATCTTGCCGTGACGGTGGTCACGCTGTCCTTCGCGGGCTGGGTGCTGGTGTTCACCTCGACCTTCATCATCAACCATTTCGAATTGTTCGGCCTGTCCCAGGTGACCGATCATCTCGTCGGCAGGGAAGCCGCGCCGCCGCGTTTCAAGACGCCGCTGCTCTACAAGTTCGTTCGCCATCCGATCTATCTCGGTTTCATCATCGCGTTCTGGGCGGCGCCGGTCATGACTGTAGGCCATCTGCTGTTCGCGGCCGTGACCACGATCTACATCTTCGTCGGCATCGCGCTGGAGGAGCGCGACCTCGTCGAGCTCTTCGGCGACGAGTACCGGCAGTACAAACAACGGGTGTCGATGCTTATTCCCTGGCGCAGATCAGTATAGTCTCTGCCTCGCGCCATGCGTCCACCGAAAGGAGGACGCATGGCGCCCCGACACGCGATATCGATCCCTCATCATGGAGACGACCAAATGAAACATGTCGGAAACTGCTTCTGTGGCGCTGTCACGGTCGAGGTCACGGGCGCGCCGGAGGCGATGGGCTATTGCCATTGCCGCTCCTGCCGGTCCTGGTCCGGCGGACCGGTGAATGCCTTCAGCCTGTGGAAGCCCGAAGCCGTGCGCATCACCGAGGGCGCCCAGCATGTCGAGACTTTCGCCAAGACGCCGCTCAGCCAGCGCAAATTTTGCAGGAAATGCGGCGGCCATCTGATGACCAATCATCCGCCGCTCGGCCTCATCGACGTCTTCACCGCCACCATTCCCACGCTCGCCTTCACGCCCGGCGTCCACGTCAACTACGCTGAGACCGTGCTGCCGATGCATGACGGCCTGCCCAAGCTGAAGGATTTCCCGGCCGAGTTTGGCGGCAGCGGCGAGATGATGCAGGAGTAGGCTCGTTCTTACCCTCCCCTGGAGGGGGAGGGTCGATCGCGCGAAGCGCGAGCGGGGTGGGGTGATCTCTCAACACGGGCAGTGTTCGTTGTGGAGAGACCGTCACCCCACCCCGTCTCTCATCTTCGCTGCGCTCAGATGCGAGCCGACCCTCCTCCTCCAGGGGAGGGTGAACGCCTACCTCATCCCCGCGCGCCGCAATCCTTCCAGGTAATGTTCGCGGTCCTCTTCCCGCAGCATCGGCAGCTCGCGCGTGATCCAGGCGAGCGAGATGCCGGGCTGGGTGCGGCGCAGGCCTTCCAGCGCGGACGCAGCGAGCGCGGGATCTCCCGACATGCCGGCGGCGGCGGTCAGCACGCGATGGGCGCCGACGAAATCGGCGCGCTGCCGCATCGATTCCCGCGCCATCTGCATGGATTGTTCGTAGTTGCGGCCGATGAACTGGGCATAGGCGGCAACGCCGCAATAGATCGCCGCGAGCGGATCGCGCGGGCTCAGCCGCAGCGCGCGCCGCGCGGCGGCATCGCCGTCCTGCCATCGTCCCGCGTAGCACAGCGTCACACCGTGGAAGGCGTGCGCCATCGCGAAGTTCGGATTGAGCCGCAAGGCCAGCTCGAACTCCGCCAGCGCGTCGTCGAAACGGCGGCGGAACAGATAGGTATAGGCGAGGCCGTGGTGGGCGAAGGCATCCTCGCGATCGGCCTCCACCGCCGCGAGCGCGGCGCGTTCGGCGACCGGCACGGTCGCAGCCATGTCGGCCCAGCCCATATGCGCGCCGAAGATGTGGCTGGTCGCGAGCAGGCCCAGCGCCTTGCCATAGGCCGGGTCGATCGCGACGGCCTTCTCGAGCAGTCCTTGCGCCGTCGCATTGTCCTCGCGGGTGATGCGCCAGTAATGCGACAGCCCGCGCATCAGGAGACCCCAGGCGTCGAGGCTGCCCGGCGGCTTTTGCTGGGCGCGAAAGCTCTCGGCAGCATAGAGCTGCGGCTCGATCGCGGCGACGATCGCCTCAGTGATCTCGTCCTGCACGGCGAAGATGTCGGCAAGCTCGCGGTCGTAGCGCTCGGCCCAGAGATGGCTGCCGGTCGAGACGTCGTTGAGCTGGGCCGAGACGCGCAGGCGGTCGCCGCTTCGTCGCACACTGCCTTCGACCACGTAGCGCACGCCGAGCTCGCGCGCGACCTCGTGGATGTGCACGGCGCGGCCCTTGTAGACGAAGGAGGAATTGCGCGCGATGACGAAGAACCAGCGCAGCTTCGACAGCGCGGTGATGATGTCCTCGCTGATGCCGTCGGAGAAATAGTCCTGCTCGCGGTCGCCGCTCATGTTGGTGAAGGGCAGCACGGCGATCGCGGGCCGGTCGGGCAGCGCGAGCACGGCCTGCGGCGCCTGGACGAAACGGCCGATCTCCGGCGCGACCGCGCCGAGCTTGGTCTCGACGTCGCCGACGAAGCGAAATCCCTTGCGCGCGATGGTGCGGATCAGCGCCTGATTCGCGCCATTGTCGCCGATCGCCTTGCGGGCCGCGTTGATGCGGCTGGTCAGGGTGGATTCGGAGACGCTGCGCCCGTGCCAGATCTTGTCGATCAGCTCGTCCTTGCTGACCACCCGGTCGCGGTTCTCCATGAGATGGACCACGAGATCGAAAACCTGGGGTTCCACGGCAACGGGAACCTGCTCGCGGCTCAGCTCGCGCAGGTCAGTATCGAGAAGGTGATCCCGGAATAGAAACTGCACGTCGAGACTCAGATCTCACAGCGGTATCGGGCAATAAAAAAATCAAAATGGATTTCGACTTGAAGTCTGTGAGTCCGCCGAACGGTCTCTCCGGTTCACCACGATCGCGTGATGGCAGCCATGCGATTTTCGAGGAGGAATACAACCTGAAAAGACGATCTGGCCGTTCCGGCCAGATTGTCGGGTGCTGATCGTAGCCCGGATGAGCGAAGCGACATCCGGGGCCGGTCGTTGCGCAGTCCCCGGATGTCGCTGCGCTCATCCGGGCTACGAGACTGCGTGATCAGAATCATTACGGGCAGGGATGGCGCCGGCCGTCATTGCCGAGATAGGTCCCGGTGTCCGGATTGTAGGATTTGTAGCGCTGCATGCAGTACTGCACGTCGCCTTCCGGCGGCGGTCCATAGGCGGCGGGCGGGGGCGGATAGCCCGGCTCATAATAATAAGGTGAGCCGTAATATTGGGGTGCGGCCACCGCGCCGCCGATGATCGCGCCGGCCGCGAGGCCGCCGACGAACGCGCCGCCGCCCCAACCCCAGCCGCGACGGCCATACCAGCGCACCTGTTCGACCTGCCCCTGGTCCGCGTGCGTCATCGCCAGCGGTTGCCCGATCGGCGCCGCCGACGCGCTCGTCAGTGTTGCCGTCGACAGGCCTGCAAGCAGACAAGCTCCAGCAACGAAGCAAAACGATTTCAACATTGAGGTCTCCTCGTCAGGCGGCGCGAGAGCCGCCGCATGACGAGTGATAGTGCAACTGGGCAAGCGCGCTGAATTAAAGTTTTGACAGGAAGGTGACTCGCGCCGCCGTCATTGCGAGCGCAGCGAAGCAATCCAGAATCCTTCCACGGAGGCAGTCTGGATTGCTTCGTCGCAAGAGCTCCTCGCAATGACGGGGCTGGGACAGCGCGCGACTTAGCTCCGGCGTCGCACCGCATTCCGCTCGGGCGAACCCGAGAACATGTGACGAACTGCGAATGTCCATTGCCGAACACTGCGACCCGCGTAAGCTATCCGCAGACAAGACAACAGCCACGAAGAAACGCCCATGCCCGCTTTTCACGCCTCGACCACCGTGCTCGACTCCCTGCTGTTCCGCGATGCCTTCGGCACGCCCGAGATGCGCGACGTGTTTTCCGACGTCGCGCTGGTTGCGCGCTATGCCGAGGTCGAGGTGGCGCTGGCGAAGGCGGAGGCGGCATGCGGCGTGATCCCGCAGGACGCTGCCGATCAGATCGCGGCGAGGACCAACGTCGCGGCGCTGGACTTCGACCTGCTCAGGCAGGAGACCGACATCGTCGGCTATCCGATCCTTCCCCTGGTGCATCAGATGGTGAAACAGTGCGGCGAGGCCGGCCGCTACGTGCATTGGGGCGCGACCACGCAGGACATCATGGACACCGCCGTGGTGCTGCAACTGCGCGCCGCGCTCGAGCTCGTCGAGCGCGACATCGCCGAGCTGCGCAAGATCCTCGCAGACCTCTCCAAGCGCCATCGCGACACGCCGATGGCGGGCCGCACCCATCTGCAGCAGGCGCTGCCGGTCACCTTCGGCTACAAGACCGCGATCTGGCTCGCGATGTTCGACCGACACGCCGAGCGTCTCGCCCAACTGAAGCCGCGCGTCCTGGTCGGGCAGTTCGCCGGCGCCGCCGGCACGCTGGCCTCGCTCGGCGACAAGGGTTTTGAGGTGCAGGAGGCGCTCTGCGCCGAGCTGAAGCTCGGCATTCCCGCCTCGACCTGGCACGTCGCGCGCGACGGCTTTGCCGAGGCCGTCAATTTCCTGGCGCTCGTCACCGGCTCGCTCGGCAAGATCGCGCTCGACGTCATGATCATGGCCTCGACCGAGTTCGCCGAGGTCTACGAGCCCTTCGTCAAGGGCCGCGGCGCCTCCTCGACCATGCCGCAGAAGCGCAACCCGATCTCCTCGGAGCTGATGCTTGCGGCGTCCAAGGCGGTGCGCCAGCACGCCGGCCTGATGCTGGACGCGATGGTGCAGGATTTCGAGCGCGCCACCGGTCCCTGGCACGCCGAATGGATGGCGATCCCGGAAAGCTTCGTGCTGACCGCCGGCGCACTGCACCAGGCCAAGTTCGCGCTCGCAGGCCTCATCGTGGACGAAAGGAAGATGAACGACAATCTCGCCGTCAGCCGCGGTCTGATTGTGGCCGAAGCGGTCATGATGGGTCTCGCGCCGCAGATCGGGCGGCAGGAGGCGCATGACGTGGTCTATGACGCCTGCCGCGAGGCCAGCGACAAGGGAATCAGCCTTGCCGACGCGCTATCCGCAGATTCACGGATATCCAGCCGCATCGACCGTGCCACAATCGAGGCGCTCACCTCACCGAAAAATTACCTCGGGCTTGCGCCTGCCATGGTCGATCGGGTGCTGAAATCTTCAACACGTTGAAAACCAAGATGCGTGAAACTGCGTATCTTTCATCTGTCGCAAGGCGCTCGCATACTTGTGTCTCGCGATGCTAGACTTAGATTGAACGAGAGACTTTCGGCAGAGGACCCGGCATGACCGATCAACGCATCACCGCCACTCCCATCGATCCCGCGAAACTCGACCGGCTGGCCGAGGTGGCGGTGAAGGTGGGCCTGGGCTTGCGGCCGGGACAGGATCTGCTGCTGACGGCGCCGGCGATCGCGCTGCCGCTGGTGCGGCGCATCGCCGTGCATGCCTACAAGGCCGGTGCCGGCATCGTGACGCCGATCCTGTCGGACGAGGAGATGACGCTGGCGCGCTACCGCCACGGTCACGACAGCAGCTTCGATCGCGCCGCGAGCTGGCTCTACGAGGGCATGGCGAAGGCATTCTCCGACAACACCGCGCGGCTCGCCATCGTCGGCGACAATCCGATGCTGCTGTCGGGCGAGGATCCTTCCAAGGTCGCGCGCGCCAGCAAGGCCAATTCGATGGCCTATCAGCCGGCGCTGGAAAAGATCGTCAATTTCGACACCAACTGGAACATCATCGCCTATCCGAGCCCGTCCTGGGCCAGGCAGGTCTTCCCCGGTGATCCCGAGGACGTCGCCGTCGGCAAGCTCGCGGATGCGATCTTCGCCGCGTCCCGCGTCGACCGCGAGGACGCCATGGGCAATTGGGCGAGCCACAATGCGGTGCTGCGCGAGCGCACCAACTGGCTCAACGGCCAGCGTTTTCGCGCACTGCAATATTCGGGGCCGGGCGTCGACCTCACCATCGGGCTGGCCGACGGCCATGAATGGGAGGGCGGCGCGTCGCTGTCCAAGAACGGCATCAGCTGCAACGCCAACATCCCGACCGAAGAGGTCTTCACCACGCCGCATTGCCGCCGCGTCTACGGCCATGTCGTGAGCTCGAAGCCGCTGTCCTACCAGGGCACGCTGATCGACAACATCGCGGTGCGTTTCGAGGACGGCAGGATCGTCGACGCCAAGGCCTCGCGCGGGGCGGAGGTGCTCAACAAGGTGCTCGACACCGATGAGGGCGCGCGCCGACTCGGCGAAGTCGCGCTGGTGCCGCATTCCTCGCCGATCTCGCAGAGTGGATTGTTGTTCTACAACACGCTGTTCGACGAGAACGCCGCCTCGCACATCGCGCTCGGCCAGTGCTACTCCAAATGCTTCGTCAACGGCGCCCAGCTCACGCCGCAGCAGATCGCCGCGCAGGGCGGCAACCAGAGCCTGATCCATATCGACTGGATGATCGGCTCGGCCGAGACCGATATCGACGGCATTCTGGCCGACGGCAGCAAGGTCCCGGTGTTCCGCAAGGGCGAGTGGGCGAAGTAGCGCGTCTTGCGGCCATCCTTCGAGACGCCCGCCGCTGGCGGGCTCCTCAGGATGAGGTCTCGTTTCGCGGCGAGCGAGATATCAGACCCTCATGGTGAGGAGCGCCGCCTTACGGCGCGTCTCGAACCATGCAGGCCGAGCACGTCCCCGTCTCACGCCGCCACGTTGCGAAGCATCGGGTGGTTGTCGATGCTGAAACGGTTGAACAGCGTCGTGAACGGGCTGCCGTCGGTGGCCCGCACGATGGCGTCGGAGGCAGCCACCGCCTCGTAGAGCGCGCCGACCGGATCGTCCACTTCAGGCAGGTCGAGAGCCTTGCGGATGTCCTCGCGGGCCTCGTTGATCTCGTCCTCGTCGTCCAGTGTCGCCTCCAGCGTATCCGCCGCGCGCCGCATCTCCAGGAGGTCGCCGCCGGCTGAAAATTTCAGGATGTCGAGCCAGTAGGGGCGGGCGACGACGAGCTGGACCAACGCCTCGAAGCTCTCCGCGATGATTCCCGCGCGGCCCTCGGATGACACGTAGAGCACATTCTGCGACGGCAGCAGCACGAACGCGCCGCCGGAACCGTCACTGCCGATCTGCCGCGGGCTTTCGATGCCGTCGATGCTGAACCAGGGCTCTTCGTCCGGCATAAGGGAGATATCGAAGTCGCCGAGCCGGGCGACCACGTCGCCTTTGGCTGTCAGAACCTCTGGGCTGAGCGGCATCGCGTGGCTCCTTCCTGATACTTCGCGCACTTTGTCGCACCCCGGAAAAGATCGGTTCATCTGCGCGGATTCGCAGGGAAATCCTGACGTTAACCGTGTCGCACCTGCAACTTGCGGCTGATTGTCGGGGCCTGCGTAAGAAAGAATTAAAAACCGGCTACTAGCGTTCCAACATCTTTCGAAACAATCCGGGCCCGAGACCCGGCCATACATATTCATATTTCCTGGGGAAGTAGATGTCGCGCGCATTGATTGAAATCGGTAGTAGCAATGTGGAGCTGGAGCTGCGGCCGATCGAGCCGTCCTGGATCATCGAAGGCAATCCAGTGTCGCGCTCGCGCGTCCTGTCGACCAGCGCCGACGGCACCGCCCAGACAATCATCTGGGCCTGCACCGAAGGGCGCTTCAACTGGTACTACGATATCGATGAGACGATCATGATCATGGAAGGATCGATCGTGCTCGAAAGCGACGGCATGCCGCCGAAGCGCTACGGCCCCGGCGACGTCATCTTCTTCCGCGACGGCGCGCATGCGAAATGGCATGTCGAAGGTCACGTCAGGAAGATCGCCTTCTGCCGCAAGACCAATCCGGTGATGATCGGTTTCCTGATCCGTGTCGTCAACAAGCTCAAGAAGATGTTCGCCTTCAGCGGCGAGCGCCGTCCGGCCTCGTTGATGGGCGCCGGCTAGTCATCCGATAACGCTTTCAAGAACGCTTCCCAGCGGCCACGACGAAGAGGGGTCGGGATCAACATCCCGGCCCCTCTTCTCGTCACGACGGCAGATCGAGCCGGTAGAATTCGGTTGCGGTCCGCGAGAACAGTGCCGTCTTCTCGGCCTCGCTCAAGGGCGCGGCGATGCGCTTGAAGGCGTTGAAGATCACCTGGTAGCTGCACTGGCCCTTGTCCGGCGGAAAGTTGCTCTCGAACATCGCGCGCTTCACGCCGAACGCCTCGATGCAGGTCTCGACATAGGGCCGCCAGGCCGCGGCGAGCTCTTCGGATGACGGCGGCTTCTCGCGCAGATGGAAGTCGTAGCCGAGCAGGCACATCGCAAGGCCTCCGAGCTTCACCACCACGTTCTCGCACGTCGCGATCTGGCGGATCGACGCGCGCCATTGCGGAAACACCTCCTCGCGCCGCCCGGCAAAGCGGCCGACGCCGGCCGGCCCGCCGCAATGGTCGAGCACGATCCTGGTGTCGGGAAAGGCGCGCGCCAGCTCGGTCAGCTCGCCGATCTGCGGATGAAACAGCCAGGCATCGAAGCTCAGGTTCAGCGGGGCAAGGCAGGCAAAGCCCTTGCGGAAGGCCGGGTCTTGCAACAGGCCCCTCGGCCGGTTGGCGTACATGCCGGCGACGACGGGGTCTTCGTCCCAGGCCGAGGAATGCCGGATGCCGCGGAAGCGGCCGTTGCCGGCGGCGATCTCCGCCTCCAGCACCGGTTTTGCGGCGTCACCCAGCAGCAGGTTGGCGTGGCTGACGATGCCGGCGCAGATCGCGGCCCTGCCGTAACCACCGCTCGCACTCATCGCCGCGACACCGTTGGCGAACTCGACTTCGCCGACGGGGCGGAACGCCTCGGGTCCATGTGCGCGATACATCGAGCGGCAGTCGACATAGACGGTGGCGATGACGTTGTGGCCGCTGGCGATGTCGGCGGCCATCTCCTCGATCAGATAGCGGTGCCCGCGATTCCAGAGATGGTGGTGCGGATCGACGATCGGCCGCAAGGGGTCGATGACCTCTTCCTGATACAGCGCGAGCCAGTCCTCGCGCGGCTCGACGAATAGCCCGCTCGTGTTGGCGGGCAGACCGCTTGCAGCCATCGGCGTTCGCTCCCTTTGTATTGTTTTGGCGGGAGCCTAGCACCTGATGTCTCCGCGCAGCAGCGCGCGTTGCTCAGAGCACCATAGCAGCGGCGGAGGGGGTGTGCTCCCTCTCCCGCTTGCGGGGGAGGGCCGGGGTGGCGTGTCTCCGCAGAGAGATTCCCAGTGTGGAGAGAGCCCCCCACCCGCGCCTTCGGCGCGACCTCCCCCGCAAGAGGGAGAGGTTGCAGCAGGTTCGCGGCCCGATCGATTCAATCAATATCCATTTGGCCTTAAGCCTTGCGCCGTTTCGCCTTCACGTCGACGACGAGCCGCCAGTCGCTTGCCGTCGCAGGCTTGACCTCGCCGAGCCAGTGGAAGGAGCCGCCGGTAATCTCCGTAAAGCTCCAGCGCGTCTGGTCGCCCGCATCCGTCGTGCCTTCCTGCACGATGTCATCGCCGCGCGGACGGCCGATCTGCTGGCGGAACACGCAGCGACCGGGATCGAACCAGGAAATCCGCCACGCGTCGATGGAGGGGTCATAGACCCGCAGCGTCGTGCCGTACCAATTGCCGGCGATCGGAAAAGCCGCGCTGCCGACGGGGCGGGGGATGATCCAGACGTCCTGGACGGCGCGACCCTCCAGAATCCAGCCGAAATGAATCTCGCCGGGCGCGATGTGTTTCGTTCCATCAGGGCCATGGGCCGTGATCTCGGCTTCCCAGTCGCCGACGAAGCGGCCGTAAAGCTGGAGCGCCGCGGCGTGCTCCGGGTTCGGTCCATCGGCGTGTAACAATCGCGCAAAGTCGGTCATGGCAATCTCCTGTTCGCTGAGATCAGCACGGCCGGACCGCGGAGGACTTGGAGAAAATTGCCGTCGGCGATCGTCAGGTCTTGCGCAGGGACAGACGTGCCATGCTCCTGTCGCTCCTCTCGTTCGTCCGCCTGCTCCCTGAGCGTTCCGCCCACCAAATGATGATGACGGAGACAATGACGAGGCTCGCGCCCAGCAGCATCGTGCGTGAGAACGGTCGCCGAGCACGACGGTTCCGAGCAGCACTGCGATGACCGGGTTGACGAACGTATAGGTCGATACCAGCGAGGTCGAGACGTTCTCCAACAGCCAATTGTAGGCGGCGAATCCCACCACGCTGCCAGCGATGATCAGCCATAGCACCGCTGCAAGCGAAGTCGGCGAGACGTCGCCCGGCCTGAAGTTTTCGACCTCGCCCGTCAGCCAGCTGATCGCGAACAAGACGATACCGCCGATCGACAGCTGCATGCCCAACAGCAGGATGGCGGACGTCTCGCCTGATGTGTGTCGGGACAGGACGGTCGCGGCGGACCATGACAAGGCCGCAAGCAACAGCCAGACGACGGGAAGAATGCTGATACCGGCCTGCGCGACGTTCTGCCATGCGACGAGCCCGACGCCGAAGAAGCCCGGCACCAGCGCGAGCAGCGCAAGGGGCCTCGGCCGCTGATCGCCGGGGAACAAGGTATCGATCAGCAGGATCCAGAACGGGATCGTGGCGAGCACGATGGCTGCCACGCCTGAAGGAACCGATTGTTGCGCGTAGGCGAGCACGCCGTGGCAGCCGACAAAGAACAGCAGCCCGCACAGGCATGCCGCCGCCCACGCCTGCAACGACACGTTCGCGATCTGTCGGCCGCTGATTGCCAACAGCACGATGCCGCCACAGAACGAGCGCAACGCCATCAGCAGAAACGGCGGGATCGATTTCAGGCCCAATGTGATGGCGAAGTAGGTGGAACCCCATAGCAGATAGATGGCGGCGAACGCGCCGATGACCAGGAACCTTCTGCTCATGATTGCTCCGATCGAAGACGATCTCGAAGCAACCAAGTCGGAGAAGGTTGATGCGTTCCTGCTTCGCGCGTCAGACGCCGTCGAGGATGATCACCGTCGGCGCCGACGGCAAGGCGTCCCGCGACATCCGGAACGAGCGGTCGATGCGCCGGTCGATCTCGAACTGCTGGCCGATCCGGCGCATGAAGTCGTCGAGCGGGGTGGCGAAGCGGTGCATCGGCAGCACCACGGAAGCGCGCAGTCGCTTGGTGATCTCGGAGATGCCGTCGAGCGACATGGTGTAGGTGCCGTCGATCGGCACCATCACGATGTCGAGCCGGCCGATCTGGGCGAAATGACTGTCGTCGAGCTTGTGGTGGAGATGGCCGAGATGGCCGATGCAGAGGCCGGCGACCTCGAAGATGAAGATCGAGTTGCCGTCGCGGATCATGTCGGTGCCGGCATCGTCGCCGAAATAGCGGCGGATGTCGGTGGTGACGTTACGGATGAAGGTGTCACCGATGCGCTCGGAGACGATGGCGGGCTTGCCGTCCTCGCCCCAGCCATGCAGCACATGGGGAATGCGCTTGTCCGGAAATAAAGAGTAGTGCGTGCTGTGCGCCCGGTTCATGGTGACCACGTCAGGCAGCCGCCCCACCTGGTACGCGCCGCTATAGTCGGTGGCGATGCGCAAGCCGCCGGGCGTGTCGATGAAATAGGTGGAATGGCCGGCATAGGTGATCTGGACTTCGGCGGCGGCGGCCGCCTGCCGGAATGCGGCCGACATGATACGAGGCGCCACATTGGCCATCGCCAGGCATTCGCTGCGCTGGGGCTGCTGGGCGAGGGCGGGCGCCAGCAGCCACCCGAAGAACGCCAAAGCCGTCAGCAATAGTCGAGACATCACCAGTCCGCCCGCCATCCGCTCGATCCCGTCAGTTTAGCTTCGAATCGTTCCGGCGTCATGCCGATGCCGCGACCGCATGCTGCATTAAGTATAGAATCAACCTCTGCTTGTTCCGGCGCGTGGCCTCGCCTACCCGTTTTCGATGGCCTCGGCTGAAAACATCATCCGATATCATGCGCTCGACAGCTGGCGTGGCATTTGTGCCTGCATGGTCGCGCTGTTTCACTTCGACGTGATCAGTCATCTGTCCTTCATGCCGCTCACCAGACATGCCTATTTGTTCGTCGACTTCTTCTTCGTCCTGAGCGGATTCGTCATCGCGTCGAATTATCGTGCGCGGCTCGCCGAGGGTTTTGGCGCGGGCCGCTTCATCGCCCTGCGGCTTGGGCGGATCTATCCGCTGCATCTCGTGACGTTGCTGCTGTTCATTCCCATTGACGCCGCAAAGGACGGCATCGGCCCGAGCCTGCTGCAGGCCGTCGTCACCAACGTTCTTCTTTTGCAGGGCCTCGGCGTCAATCCGCAGAACTGGCTGAACTTCGCCAGCTGGAGCATCAGCGCCGAATTCGCCGCCTATGTGATCTTCGCCGCCGTCGTAAACAGGATCGGGCCGACGATATGGCCCTGGCTGCTCCCGATCGTTGCCGGGCCAATCGTGCTCGCCACCATCAGCCCGGACGGGATGAACGCGACCTATGACTACGGCCTCGTGCGCTGCCTCTATGGCTTCGCGCTCGGCGTTGTCTGCTTCGATTTGCGAGAGTGCTTCCCAGTGTTGCGCAGGCGCCTGGCGCCGTCCGTCGAGACATGGCTCGAGGCGGTGAGCTTCATGCTCGTCGTGTTCTATGTTTCGGTCGCCGGAAGCAGCGTCATCCTTCAGGTGGCCTCGCCGCTGGTGTTCTCGCTGGTCGTTCTGGTGTTCGCGCGTGAGGCCGGCGCGGTCAGCCGTCTGCTGACTGTGCCATCCATGCTCCTGATCGGGACGCTGACCTATTCGATCTATATGCTGCATCCGCTCGTCAGGGCCGTTGTGCGGGCGATCCTCATGGTCATCGAACGTCTCGGCCACACGGAGCTGTTCGTCTCCTATGCGTTGAGCGCGGGCCACGAACCGACGAAAGTGGTCTCCGTGAGCGGATCGCTCTGGCTGGGTGATCTCCTCCAAATTGCGATGCTGCTGCTGACCGTGCTGCTGTCGGTCGCAACATATCGCTTCGTGGAAGAGCCGGGGCGCAACTGGGTCAGGCGCCTGACGGATCGGCGAAAGGCCGGCGCGGTACGCAGCGCACAACCGGCCTTCGACACCTGACGCGGCGGTGTCTATCCGTCATGCCCGCCATCTAGTCCCGCCGCGGGCTGAACTTCCAGGTGATGGCGACGAGGCCCGCGGTGATCAGGGCGCTGATCAGGCCGGCCAGGGGCAGGGCGAGCAGCAGCGCTGCGCTTGCGGCCCAGCCGATCGAGGAGAAGGCTTCGGCAAAGGTCGCAAGCCGCGACGAGGTCTGGCGGCGCCGAAACTGGCTGCGCCGGGCCTGGACGCGGAACCAGAGCTGGATCGCGGTCGCGGAGGCCGCGCTGACGATGATCGCTCCGGCACTCACCGCGGCCTGGAGCGGCGAGGCGAAGGCAAGCGCGGCGACCAGCGGACAGAAGATGACGGCGATTGCGATCAGCACCACCTCGATCTTGGCGCGGATGACGCTCGACGGCATCAATGGCGCGGTCGCGACCAGGTCGGGGGCGTCCTCGCCGGAGATCGTCAGCCAGGCGAGCCCGCCGGCGAGCTGTCCTGCCGCCATCACGATCACGGGCGTGATCAGCGTCAGGGCCGCCGAGCTCTCGGCAAAATTGCGCCAGAGCAGCAGTGCCGGCGGCACCAGATAGAGCAGCTGCATCAGGGTCTGCGAGATCAGCCAGGGATCGCGCCAGAGCAGCGAGAATTCCTTGCGCCGCAACGCCTGCTGCCGCGATCCGCCGCGGAATGCGCGCTGCTTCGCGCTGCGGCGGCCGGACCTGCCGTAGGCGGCCGCGTCGATCGCGGTGTCGGCGAAGCGGCCCGAGAAGATCGCCATGACGCTTCCGAGCAGCACGAGAGCGAGCGCGAGAAGCAGCAACAGCGCCTCGTTGTCGCCCATGGTGGCACGTGCCGGCCACCACCAGATGCTGTCGATCTCGGGGGCGTGGGCGGCCATGCTGCCGGAGGTCAGGATGGTGAAGCGCGACAGCGTGCCATAGGACATGATCGCGGCGACCTGCAGCGCGATCACGAAGCCGGCGCCGATGATGGCGGCGAGGATCTGCGCCACGAGGCGCGTCCGCGCCGGGCCGATCAGGCGGAACAACAGGATGGTGACGGCGATCGCGATCGCCGCGGCCGACAGGCCCATGGCGATGACGACGCCGAACGCCGCGAGCCAGCGCGGCCCGCCGCCGATCACGAGCACGTCGATGAAAGGCGTCGAGAACAGCAGCGCCATCGCGGTGACGGTGAGCGCGATCGCGGCGATGCGGACCGAGAACAGATTGGCCAGTGTCGCGGGCGAGGACATGATCAGGTCGAGATCGGCGCGAGCGTAGAACACCCGCGTCACCGACTCGATCGCCTGCGACAGCATCAAGGTCCAGGCGAGAAAGATCGTCGCCGTGATCACGATCAGCGAGGATTTGTCGAGCGGCAGCTGCAGATCGGCGAAGCGGCCGATCACCGCCCAGGCCGGCACGTGCAGCAGTGCCGCAAAGAACAGCAGACCAATCACGGCGGCGCGCGCCCGCGTGCGCCTCCCGCCGGTCATCATGGCGAACCATTCGCGCCAGGCGAGCCTGAGCTCGTGCCGGGCGAACCAGGACAATGCGGTCGCCGAGCTCATGCTGCTTCCTGCAGCGTCACCAGCGCAATGAAGAGGTCTTCCAGGCTGGTGTCGGCGTGGCCGTTCTGTTGGCGCAGCTCGCCGAGCGTGCCTTCGGCGACGAGACGCCCCGAGGCGATCACGCCGATGCGGTCGGCCATGCGTTCGGCGACCTCGAGGATGTGCGTGGTCATGATGACGGTGCAGCCGGCGCGGACGCGCTCGCTGAGCAGACCCTTCACATGGCGGGCGGAGACGGCATCCAGCCCCGTCAGCGGCTCGTCGAGGATGATGAGACGGGGATCGTGCACCAGCGCGCCGGCCAGCGCCACCTTCTGGCGCATGCCCTTGGAAAAGCCCTCGCAGCGCTCGTGCCGGTGCGGCTCGAGCCCGAGCGAGCTCAGCAGTTCCTCCGCGACCGGCTCCGAGATCGACGGCGCGATGCCCCAGAGCCCGGCGACGAATTCGAGATATTCGAGCGGGGTCAGCTTGTCATAGATCATGGGCTCGTCGGAGACCCACGCCATCACCTGCTTGGCGACGACGGGGTTTTGGAGCGCGTCGATGCCGAAGATCGAGACCGCGCCGGCATCGGGCCTGAGCAGGCCTGCAACCATGCGCAAAGTGGTGGTCTTGCCGGCCCCGTTGGGGCCGACAAGGGCGTAGAATTCCCCGGCGTGAATAGTGAGATCGAGGCTGTCGACCGCCAGACGGTCAAAACGCTTCGTTAACCCTCGGACTTCCAGCGCCGAGTTGTCCGGCTTCATGACGGCCATACCATCCGGTTTTGCATCGCGCGCGACCTTGACTTGAAGATGTTTCGGCACCGTGAATCTACGGCCGACAAATTCCGTCATCCGTCTTGGACTAAAGGCAAGTCACCGTTTGTTGACAGCGCGCGGGCGTTCAGGCTGAATTGGCGCCGGGACAAATGGAGCTAACGCGGCGAAACGACTGCGTAGCGACTGGACACAAGATGCATCGAGGCGGTCGGAAGAACCGTTGGTTGCATCGGGAGGATGCGCGGCGATGCTGGATTTCGTTCAGCAGCTGGTCAGCGGTGTTGCGCTCGGCTGCGTCTACGGCCTGATCGCGCTCGGCTTCGTGCTCGTCTACAAGGCCACCGAGGTCGTCAATTTCGCCCAGGGCGATCTGATGATGCTGGGCGGCTTCTTCGCCTTCACCTTCATCGGCATGATGGGCCTGAACTACTGGATCGGCTTTGCCGGTGCGGTGGCGGCGATGGCGCTGTTCGGCATGCTGGCGGAGCGCGTGGTGGTGCGGCCGATCCTCGGCTATCCGCAATTCTCCATCATCATGGCCACGATCGGCCTCGGCTATTTCCTGCGCTCGATCGCCGGCATGATCTGGGGCACCGACGATCTGAAGATCGAGACGCCGTTCAGCCAGGGCGTGCTGCGGATCGGCTCGCTGGTGCTCGCCTACGACAAGCTGTCGGTGATCGCGGCGACGATGATCCTGTGCACGCTGCTCTATCTGTTCTTCAACAAGACCACGCTCGGCACTGCGATGCGCGCCAGCTCCGAGAACATGCTGGCGGCCTATTACATGGGCATTCCGGTCAAGCGCGTGGTGTCGATCGTCTGGGCGATCAGTGCGGCGGTCGCGACCTGCGCCGGCGTGCTGCTGGCGCCGATCACCTTCATCCATTCCAATGTCGGTCTCGTGCTCGGTCTCAAGGCCTTTCCGGCGGCCGTGCTCGGCGGCTTCGGCTCGATCCCGGGCGCCGTGGTCGGCGGCGTCCTGATCGGCGTGATCGAGAGCATGGCCGGCTTCTACCTGGCCGAGGGCTGGAAGGACGTCGCGCCCTACATCGTGCTGCTCACCGTGCTGCTCTTGAAGCCCGAAGGCCTGTTCGGCCTTCACGTCCGCAAGAAGGTCTGAACGCCATGCGCTTCCTGTTCAAGACCGACTACGAGGACGACATCAAGCTGTTTCCGCATTCGGGCTACGTCGTCACCTATGGCGTCCTGCTCGCGCTGCTGCTGATCGCGCCCTATTTGCTCTCCAGCTACCTGATGAGCCAGCTCGTCTTCGTCTGCATCTATGCAACCGTCGGCGTGGCGCTGCTGATCCTGACCGGCTTCACCGGCCAGGCCTCGCTCGGTCATGCCGCGTTCCTCGCGATCGGCGCTTACACTGCGGCGTACCTGCAGAAATACAACGTGCCGTTTCCGGTCTACTTCCTCGCCGCCGGCGCCCTGACCGGCCTCATCGGCGCGATGGTCGGATTTCCCGCGCTGCGCCTCACCGGCATCTACCTCGTCATCGCCACCATCTCCTTTGCCCTGATCGTCGAGGAGATCCTGGCGCGGTGGGAGAGCGTCACCAACGGCAATGAGGGCATGCGGGTCAAGACGCTGTCGCTGCTCGGCGTCACCGTGCCGCGCGACAGTCCGACCTTCTATTACCTCTGCCTTGCCGTGCTGGTGCTGACCATCGTCGGCACGCTCAACCTGCTGCGCTCGCCGACCGGGCGCGCCTTCGTCGCGATCCGCGACAGCGAGACCGCGGCGCGCAGCATGGGCGTCAATGTCGCGCTCTACAAGGTGAAGTCCTTTGCGATCTCGGCGGCGATCACCGGCTTTGCCGGCGTGCTGTTCGCGCACAAGCTCTCCTTCATCTCGCCGGAGATGTTCACGCTGCAGCTTTCGATCGAGTTCATCATCGTGATCCTGATCGGCGGCACCTTCAGCCTGCACGGCGCGGTGCTGGGCGCGATCTTCATCGTGATGATCGATCCGTTCCTGACGTACCTGAAGGACGACATGCCCGGCATCATCGCCGGCATTGCCGCGACGTTCGGTGCCGGCACGGCGACTGCGGGCAATATCCAGTCCAAGGTCGCGGCCTTCGCCTCGCTCAACGGCCTGAAGGGCGCGATCTACGGCATCATCATCGTGCTGTTCGTGCTGTTCGAGCCGCTCGGGCTCTACGGCCGCTGGCTGAAGATCAAGCTCTTCTTCCAGCTGTTCCCGCTCTACAAGCGCGCCACCTTCAAGCGGCAGAAGATCTACGTGAAGTCGGAGCGCAACCGATGAGCTATTTCCGCGCCGAGAACCTGTCGCTGCATTTCGGAGGGCTCAAGGCGGTCGATGCGGTGTCCTTTGCGGTCGAGAAGGGCGAGATCCTCTCGATCATCGGGCCGAACGGCGCCGGCAAGAGCTCGATCTTCAACCTGATCTCGCGCATCTACCGGCCGACCTCGGGCCGCATCTTCTTCGAGGACCAGGACATCACCGAGCAGCCGCCCTACGACATCGCAAAGCTCGGCATTGCCCGCACCTTCCAGAACATCGAGCTGTTCGAGAATGCGACCGTGCTGTCGAACCTGCTGGTCGGCCGCCACCGCCATTCCACCACGCAGCTCTGGCAGGAGCTGCTGTTCCTGCCGAGCGTGCGGGCCAGCGAGAAGGTGCACCGCCGCCGGGTCGAGCAGGTCATCGAGCTCCTCGACCTCGAACCCTATCGCGACAAGCTGATCTCGGGACTTCCCTACGGCGTGCGCAAGGTGATCGAGCTGGCGCGCGCGCTGTGCTCGGAGCCGAAGCTGATCCTGCTCGACGAGCCGTCCTCCGGCCTCAACGTCGAAGAGACCGACGACATGTCGTTCTGGATCCGCGACATGAAGAGCGAGCTCGGCGTTACCGTGCTGATGGTCGAGCACGACATGTCGCTGGTCAACCGCGTCTCCGATCGCGTCATCGCGCTGAACTATGGAAGGGTGCTCGCGATGGGCTCGCCCGCCGAGGTGCAGCAGCATCCCGACGTCGTCGCCGCGTATCTGGGAGCCTGACGCCATGGACGCCGCGGTGACCCCGGATATCATCCTGAAACTCTCCAACGTCGAGAGCTATTACGGGCCGATCATGGCGATCCGCGGCATCTCGCTGGAGGTGCCGCGCGGCCGCATCGTCACGCTGCTCGGGGCCAACGGCGCCGGCAAGACCACGGTGCTGAAAACGATCTCCGGCATCCTCGATCCGCAGAAGGGCGCGATCGAGTTCTTGGGCAAGTCGATCCAGCGCATGGAGGCCGACCGGATCGTCCGGCTGGGTCTCAGCCACGTGCCGGAGGGACGCGAGGTGTTCCCGTTCCTCTCGGTGCGGGAGAACCTGATGATGGGTGCCTATCCGCGCAAGGACCGCGAGGGCGTCGCGGAGGACATGGAACGTGTCTACGGCTATTTCCCGCGGCTGAAGGAGCGCATCAACCAGCCGGCCGGCCAGCTCTCCGGCGGCGAGCAGCAGATGCTCGCGATCGGGCGCGCGCTGATGAACCGTCCGACGCTGCTGCTGCTCGACGAGCCCTCGCTCGGCCTGTCGCCGCTGCTGGTGAAGGAGATTTTTACGATCATCCGCCGGGTCAACGAGGAGCAGGGCATGTCGATCCTGCTGGTCGAGCAGAACGCCAAGGTGGCGCTGGAGACCGCGCATTACGGCTACGTGCTCGAGATCGGCCGCATCGTCATGAACGACAGCTGCGACCGCTTGATGCATTCCCAGGACATCCAGGAGTTTTACCTTGGCGCCAAGGAAGCCGGCGCGCGAGGCGAACGGCGCTGGAAGAAGAAGAAAACTTGGCGTTAGATGGACGAGCCCATCCGCAAGACAAAGACCGCCGGCAAGGCAGGCAGCGGAGGGCGAAGGCGACAAGGAGGAGACGCGCATGGCCCGACCGGCGGTGCTGACGGTCGCTGATACGATCGCAAGGAGCTTTTTGCTTGCCGCGGAGACGCGGGGCGACCGGCCGGCAATCCGCGAGAAGAAGTTCGGCATATGGCAGCCGACCAGCTGGCGGGAGTGGCTCGCGATCTCGAAGGAGATCGCCTACGCGCTTCGCGCCATCGGCTTCATGCCCGGCGACGTCGCCTCCATCATCGCCAATGCCGTGCCCGAATGGGTCTACGCCGACATGGGCATCCTGTGCGCCGGCGGCGTCTCCTCCGGGATCTATCCGACCGATTCCTCATCCCAGGTCGAGTATCTCGTCAACGATTCCGCGACCCGGGTGATCTTCGCGGAGGACGAGGAGCAGCTCGACAAGATCCTCACCTGCCGCGCGCGATGCCCGTCCCTGCAGAAGGTCATCGTGTGCGACATGGAGGGCCTCGGCGGCTTCTCCGACGACATGGTGATGTCGTTCGACGAGTTCCGCGCGCTCGGGCGCAACCACATGGTCGGCCGCGAGGCGCTGTGGCAGGAGATGATCGACAGCCGCAATGCGGGCGATCTCGCGGTGCTGGTCTACACCTCCGGCACGACCGGCCCGCCCAAGGGCGCGATGCACGCCAACCGCAGCGTCACGCACCAGATGCGGCACGCCAACGACTTCATCCCGGCGCGCGAGGATGAGGACCGGCTGATCTTCCTGCCGCTCTGCCATGTCGCCGAGCGCATCGGCGGCTATTACATCTCGGTCGCGCTCGGCTCGGTGATGAATTTCGCCGAAAGCCCGGAGACCGTGCCGGACAATCTGCGCGAGGTGCAGCCGACCGTCTTCCTCGCGGTGCCCAGGATCTGGGAGAAATTCTATTCCGCCATCACCATCGCGCTGAAGGATGCGACGCCGCTGCAGCAATGGGTCTACCGTCGCGCCATCGACATCGGCTATCGCATGGTCGACTGCCGCATCGAGGGCAGGGCGCCGCCGCTGTCGCTGCGCATCGCCAACCGGTTTGCCTACCAGTTCGCCTTCCGCAACATCCGCCGCATGATCGGGCTCGACCGCTGCCGCATCGCCTTCACGGGCGCAGCGCCCATCGCGCCGGAATTGATCCGCTGGTATCTCGCGCTCGGCATCGACATGCACGAGCTCTACGGCCAGACCGAGAATTGCGGCGTTGCCACCATGATGCCGGCGGACCGGATCAAGCTCGGCTCGGTCGGCACCGCCGTGCCCTGGGGCGAGGTCACGCTGTCGCCCGACGGCGAGATCCTGATCAAGGGCGACTTCCTGTTCATGGGTTACCTCAACCAGCCGGAGAAGACCGCGGAGACGATTGATCAGCGCGGCTGGCTGCACACCGGCGACGTCGGCACCATCGACAATGAGGGGTTCGTCCGCATCACCGACCGGATGAAGGACATCATCATCACCTCCGGCGGCAAGAACATCACCCCGTCCGAGATCGAGAACCAGCTCAAATTCTCGCCCTACATCTCCGATGCCGTCGTGATCGGCGACAAGCGGCCGTATCTCACTTGCCTCGTGATGATCGACCAGGAGAATGTCGAGAAGTTCGCGCAGGATCACGACATCCCCTTCACCAATTATGCCAGCCTGTGCCGGGCGACGGAGATCCAGGACCTGATCTGGCGCGAGATCGAGGGCGTCAACGCCAATTTCGCCCGCGTCGAGACCATCAAGCGGTTCTATCTGATCGAGCGTCAGCTCACGCCTGAGGACGAGGAGCTGACGCCGACCATGAAGCTGAAGCGCAGCTTCGTGAACAAGCGCTACGCCGCCGAGATCGACGCGATGTATCGCGAGCGCGCGGTGGCGTGACGCGCATGCCGATTTGAGAAAGCGAAGGAGCGGCGGCCCCCGCCCTTCGCACAATACGGGCCCAAAGGAGAGGAGACGTCAATGTCGAAGTCGTTCAACGCGTTCGGCCTTGCTATGGGCGCTATCGCGCTCAGTTGTCTGCCGGCCGCAGCGCAGACCAAGGTCACCAATGAAGGCATCTCGGCAACCGAGATCGTCCTCGGCACCCATCAGGACCTGTCGGGTCCGATCAAGGGCTGGGGCGTCCCGGTCTCCAACGGCATGAAGATGGCGGTGGACGAGATCAACGCGGCGGGCGGTGTGCAGGGCCGCAAGATCAAGCTGGTCGTCGAGGACAGCGGCTACGATCCGAAGAAGGCCGTGCTGGCGTCGCAGAAGCTGATCGAGCGCGACAAGATTTTTGCGATGGTAGGACCCATGGGGTCGCCGACCGTGCTCGCCGCGCAGGATATCCTGCTCGACGCCGGCGTGCTGCAGCTGTTCCCGCTGACGGCGGCCGAGTTCACCTTCAAGTTCGATCCGGCCAAGCCGCAGGAGCGGCTGAAGTTCAACAACCTCCTGCCCTATGTCGAGAGCACGCGCGCAGCGCTCAAATACATGATTGAGGCAAAGAATTTCAAGAAGCCGTGCATCATGCATCAGGACGACGAGTACGGCAAAAACGTGCTCGATGGATTTAACCAGCAGCTCGCCGCCATGAAGGTGCAGCCGGCCTCGATCACGAGCTACAAGCGCGGCGCCTCCGACTTCTCGGCGCAGGTCGCCAAGATGAAGTCCGACGGCTGCGACCTCGTCGTGCTCGGCGCGGTCCTCCGTGAGCCGATCGGCACGATGACCGAGGCCAAGAAGCTCGGATGGGACGTCACCTTCCTCGGCGCCACGCCCGTTAACGTGCTCGAAGTGCCGGCGCTCGGCAAGGAAGCGGTGGAAGGCTTGTATGCCGCTTCGAACTTCGAAATTCCCTATGAAGACACCGCGAAAGGAAAGGTGAAGGACTGGCTCGTCAATTACAAGAAGATGTTCAACGCCGACGCCAACACCCAGGCGATCATTGGCTACAATGCGGTGATGACGTTCGCGCATTATGCCAACAAGGCTGGCAAGGATCTCACGGGCCAGAAGATGCTCGACGCGCTGGAGTCCGGCGACAAGTTCCAGGACATCTTCAATTCGCCGCCGACGGTGTTCTCGAAGACCAACCATCTTGCCACCACCATCACACAGGTCCAGCAGGTCAAGAACGGCCGCTGGGTGCTGGTGAAGGACAATCTGATGTTTTGATTGAGGGCGTCCACCCTCCCCTGGAGGGGGAGGGTCGATCGCGCCCAGCGCGAGCGGGGTGGGGTGATCTCTCAACACGGGCACTGCTCGATGCGGAGAGACTGTCACCCCACCCCGCTACGCATTCCGCTTCGCTACATGCGTAGCGACCCTCCCCCTCCAGGGGAGGGTAAGTAAGAGCCCTACGATCCCCCGCCCGCCGTCCCCGAATTCACCGGCGCCAGCTCGTCTTCGCGGCAGCGCCAGCCGTCGGCGGCTTTGACGAAGGCGAAGGTTCGCTGGATCCTCAGCCGGCGCGTGACGTTGAAGGCCTCGCCGGAGCGCTCCCTCGTGCCGGCGCCCGGCTGCGGAAGACCCGTCCGGGGGTCCCAGCAGGTGCCGGTGCAGCCGGAGGCGACCTTGCTGCAGGTGGTGAAGGGCGCCAGCACCACCATCTCGATCTCGCCCGTGACCTGCGCTTCCTGGTCGGTCACCTGGCTGTCGACCGCGTAGACGCGGTTGATGCGCAGGAAATTGCCGCAGGAATTGGCCGCGTGGATCCGCGCGGCGCAGAAATCGACGGCGTCGGTGTCGGGCGAGTGAGCCGCGACCTGACGGCCGAACACCTTTTTCGGATCGCCCTTGGCGGCGCGGATCTCGTCGGCCTTGCGCGTGAGGTAGTCGGCGAGACAATCCTCCGCAGGCTCGAGCTCCTGCAGCGGCACGTTCTCCTTGCCGACGAGATTGCACTTGCGATCGCGCTCTCGCGTCCACCTTCCGTATTCGGCGAAGGCAAAGCGCGCCGCGGTCGGGTCCAGCTTGCCGATCAGGCCGAGCACCTGGCCATTGAGCTCCGTCTCGGCGAGCGCCAGCGACGGGTCTGCGCAGATCAGCGCGCCCGCCGCCGTGTTGGCGGCGAGACAGTCGAAATCGGGATCGCGCAGGATCGCGGCGCGCTCCTCGGTCACCTTGAGCAGGCACGCCTTCACCCGATCGAACTCGTCGGCGCGGATCGCGGTCTGGCCGACGATGCCGCAACCGAGATTGCGCTGACGGCTCCAGATCGCATTCTCCTCGATCGCGGGCAGGCGATCGGGCAGGCGGGCGAGCCGCGCTTCGATTGCCGCGCTCAGCTTCGCGGCGGCGGCGGCAAGCTCGGTGTCTCCGCAGAACAATTGATTGCCGGGATCGCGAATCTGCTGGCAGTTGTTCTTCGCGAACAGCGGCAGCCTGTCGGCGATGGCGCGGTCGGATTGCGCGGAGGCGGGCGCCGCCGCAAACGCCAGCAGCGCAAGCACAGACAGCACGATGAACCGCATTCCAGTCGCCCCCGCAAAGCCCGTGGCCATGCTAGCGTTCCGGATCGTGCGGTGGAATGGGTTTTTGGGAAGCCTATGTGAGATCCGTAGCCCGGATGGAGCGAAGCGCAATCCGGGATTCGTGCAACAGGCGGCAGCGGCCCCGGATTTCGCGGAGCCTGTCATCGGGCGGCGCTTCGCGCCGACCCGTTGGCTCCATCCGGGCTACAAGAAAGTCAATGCGTCTCGGCGGGCGCCATCGACAGCCGCATCGGCTCGTCGACATATTTCATCACGGCCGACTGGTAGAGCACGAACAGCGGCTGGTAGCTGCGCGCAGCCTCGTCCTCGACCATCGCCATGCGGCGGTTGTCGAGCATCAGCCAGTGGCCGTCCAGCTTTGCGGCCACAACCGCATGCTCTTCGCCGGCCCTGACGTCACGCACCACGACGAGGCGGAGGTCCTCGGTGGCGACGCCCGCAAGCCGCAGCGCGGCCAGCTTGGCGATGGCGTAGTCCTCGCAATCGCCGGCGCCGCGCGCGAAGGTCGCAAGCGGCGAGCTCCAGACGTCGTCGTTGCCGTCATTGGCGGAATGGATGGCGAGATTGATCGCGCGGTTGGTCTCGCCCAGCCGGGCGCGGCCGTCGCGGGCACGGGCCTGGTCGACGATGGCCAGCAGCTTGAGGGCTGCGGGCGAGGCGCAATTGTCGCGGTCGCCGTCGCATAGCGCGAGCTGCACCATGTCGTCGTCGAGCCTGGATTTCAGCGCGGACCATTTCTGCTGGAGGCCGCCGGACGAGATCGCGAAGGCGAACACGCCGAACGGCTCGGCGGACTTGCGCACGAGCGCGCCGGCGCCCGGCGACAGCAGCGTGCCGGCGCGAAGCTCGGCGGCCGATCCGAACAGGACCAGTCCGCAGACGACAAGGATTGCGCGCCAGGCGCGCGAGCGAGCAGCGGTCTCCATCTGACATCCCCTTCCGGCTTCGCTCAGGTCTCTCGACCGCGACGTGCCGGGCTTTGTTGCTTTCGCGGAGATAGTGCGAGGCGGGCCGTTTTGTTCTGCTTAACGCGCCCGTCTGGGGTCCCAAAACCGTGGGACAGGCTGAAACAAGCCCGCCCAAATTGCGTAAAATTTTACGAATCGCCGGCTAGGAGGTGACCGGCGGCGGCGAAAATGATTCGATTGCAAGTATAGGTTGTAGAAGCGCCGATTCTGCGTCCTATGGCTAACAAGCCCGCGATTTCACGGGGTCTGTTAGTTAGGTCACAGATTTAGCTCCGTATTTGCCGCAGGATGCCGCGGGGAACCCTCGGGAAAAGATGACATCAGTATCTGCTGTCCGATCTATACAGCAGGTTACTTTGGATGCTTGGAAATGTCCGCAAAAAAGCCGAATTTGACTTCAGAATACTGTAAGTATTACTGCGGTTCCTTCCCAGGAGCGCGGTTTTCCCGGCGTCCGCAAGGCCAAGTGATGCGAAATCACACAAGCAATAGATGGTTTCGCTAAGGACTTGGTAATGCTAAGCAAGCTTAGGCGGTCGATACTTTCATAATTATTAACCCTTTTACGGTGCCCCGTTGAATTACGCTGGCAAATTTGACGCCGCGATTCCCTTGAACGGCGAAGGTTCCCACTCGCCCGCCTATGTTCATGTCGATTCCTTTACCGCCAAGTCCTTTACTGCAACGGCGCACGGTCACGTGCCGGATGGGGCTGTCGTTGTTCCCGACCCGAATCTGATCTTCAACGGCGAGTTCAAGCGCGCGGGTCTCGACCTCGTGCTGTCCCATGAGGGGCGCGACTTCGTCGTTCACGATTATTTTAGGGGCGAGAAGCGTGCCGCACTCGCCTCGTCCGATGGCGCCCACCTCACCGGCGACGTCGTCAACGCGCTGACGGGCCACATTCAGGTTGCCCAGGCCGCGCCGGGCATTGCCGCGGCCCAGGTCATCGGCCACGTCACCAAGCTCTCCGGCAGCGCGACCGCGATCCGCAACGGCGTTTCGGTCATCCTCAACAACGGCGACAATGTCGAGAAGGGCGACGTGGTGTCGACCGGCGCGGATTCGACGCTCGGCATCACCTTCATCGACGGCACCGTGTTCGGCCTGTCCTCCAATGCGCGGATGGTGCTGAACGAGATGGTCTACGACCCCAACGGGTCGAACAACTCCTCGCTGCTGAGCCTGGTCGCAGGCACCATCACCTTTGTCGCCGGTGAAACCGCCAAGCACGGCGACATGAAGGTCGACACGCCGGTCGCCACCATGGGCATCCGCGGCACCGCGGTACTGACCCAGATCAACTTCGTCATTCCTGCCGGCGGCGGCGACCCGCAGCCGCAGGCGAGCTTCCAGGTGCTGGTCGAGCCGAACGGCACCACGGGCTCCTACATCCTGTTCGACAAGATCACGCTGCTGCCGATCGCGACGGTCAACCAGGCCGGCCAGATGATCCAGATCAGCGGCGGCAACGTCTCGATCAGCAACGCGCTGATGTCGCCGGACGTGCAGAAGCTGATCACCGACGTGTTCACGCTGAAGTTCACCGACAACAACAGCAACACCAAGCTGACCACGAACTTCACCGACACGATCACGCCGACCACCCAGGATCTGGTGCTCAAGTCGGCGTCGGGTGCCGTCGTGATCGCGACCTTCACGAACCTCAATCGGGGAGAATCGGAAGGGCCCGGCAATTCCACGTCGAGCGCCACGCGTATGCCCGGCCAGCCGCTGGTGCAGAGCCTCGATCTCGGCGGCAATGTGAAGACGGCGTTCTCGCTGAGCGAGCGCGCGGACACCACCGGCGACACCACGCATTCCGATACGATCTCCGGCCGGATCACCTTCGTCGATCAGAATCTCGGCGACCGGCCGACGGTGAGCATAAGCCTCGCCGAGGCGCCGAACTACGTCTACAAGAACGCCGGCCAGCAGGACGTCACCGGCTCGCTCAGCGCTCTTCAGAAGCAGGACATCGCGGCGACGCTGATCCAGATCAGCGTGGCCCCCGACGGCGGCAACAACAACAACGGCTCGGCGGTCTGGACCTATACGATCCCCGATAACGTGTTCGATTTCCTCGCGGCCGGCGAAACGCTGACGCTGACCTACATGGTCCGCGTCGACACCAATTTCCAGGTCGCCCCAGAATCCAAGTTCATCCCGATCACCATCACGATCACGGGCACCAACGACAAGCCGGTGATCACCAGCAGCGTTCCGACCATCACCTTCGAAGGCGGTACCAGCGTGCCGGGCGGCCCGCTCGTCAGCGACGAGGCGACCTCGGGCACGCTGAACTTCGCCGACGTCGATCTGACCGACACCCATACCGTGTCGGTGGCGCTGACCAGTGCGACGCTGCCCGACGGCAGCACCGTTCCGCCGGGCCCGCTCGCGGCGTTCCAGAGCGCGATGTCGGTTGCGATCGCGGCGGGGGCCGACAGCACCGGCGATGGCACCGGCACCATCAACTGGTCGCTGGCCGACCTTCCGGTCTACCTCGCCGACTTCATTCCGAAGGGCGAGGTGCTGACGCTGGTCTACACCGTGACGGTCAAGGACACGCATGGCGGGACCGCGCAACAGACCATCACCGTCACGATCACCGGGACCGATGCGCCCGCCGTGGTGTGGATCGCGACCGAGAAGCCCGGCGCACCCTCGGGCGGCTTCTGGAAAGACGCCGCGAACTGGGCGACCGGCACCGTTCCGACCATCGACGATGACGTCATCGTCATCACCGATCAATTGCATGGCCTGACGCCGTCTTTCCCGGCCACGATCGACGCGCCGGCCTATGCCAAGTCGGTCACGATGAACGATTTCGGCGGTCCGCCGCCGCAGCTGATCAACAAGAGCTCGCTGACCATCGCTGGCTCGCTCGACATGCGCGCGGACTCGATCTTCACCAACGCCGCGACCGGCACGGCGTCGGTCGGCGGCCTGGCCGAGATCCTGGACACCAGCGTATTGACCAATGCCGGGCACCTGACGCTCAAGGCCGGCGGCGATTTCGCCGTCGGTACCACGATCACCAATTCCGGCACGCTCGAACTGTTCGGCGGCACGCTGAAGACGCGCGCCGAGATCCACAACGCCGGCGGCACGCTGAAGACCGATGCCGGCGCGACGCTGATCGTCGATGGCACGACGGTCGACGGCGGCACCGTCACCATTCTCGGCACGCTGGAGCTCGACGGCGTCAGCCTGATCGAGAACGGCACGCTGAGCAATTCCGGCACGATCAACGTCAAGGGCACCGCCGAGTTCTCAGGCGAGACCGTGGATAACGCGTCGAGCGGTGTGATCGAGGTGCTGGCAAACGGCTGGCTGACGATCCATCAGGGCACCAGCGTCACCAACGCCGGCCAGATCACCATCGACGCTTCCGGCAGGCTGGTCGTCAACAACGCGACGATCGGTGGACCCGGCGTTGTTATCGGCAACGGCAACGGCGAGGGTGACGGCGGTCCCATCTTCAACACCGGTCTCAGCGGGGCTGGCACGATCACCAGCGATGGTGAGATCGATCTCACCGGCGACGCCGTCCTGAGCGGCGGCATCCTGAACAACAATGCCCTCTTCAAAGTCAGCGGTACCGGCAATGCGCTGAGCGGCGAGACCGTCACCAATGCCGGCATCATCGAAGTGCTCGCCGGCGGCGCGCTGGCGATCGATCTGGGCTCGACGGTCGACAATTCGAGCGGCAACGTCGTCATCGACGGCAATGCCGCGCTGACGCTGGACGACGCCACGATCAGCGGCGGCGCGATCAAGGGTGCGGGCACGATCGACGTCACCGGCGCCAGCCGCATCGACGGCGGGGCGACGGTCAGCATCAGCACCGTCACGGTCGAGAGCGACGTCACGCTGACGTTCGGCAACGCGACCGTTGCGGGCACCGAGATCGCCAATCAAGGCACCGTCAATGTCGATGCAAGCAGGAAGCTGACGTTGAACGGTGCGAGCCTGACCGGCGGTACGCTCACCGTCTCCGGCACGCTGGAATCGACCGGCACGAGCGCCATCGACAATGCCGGCATCACCATTGCCGGCACCGGTACGATCACCGTCACCGGCGGCACGCTGACGATCGATCCGGCCACGATCCACGCCGTCACCAATCACGGCCTGATCGAGGCGGTGACCGGCGGCACGCTGAAGCTGACGGCGGCCACCATCACCAATGGCGGCGGGACGATCTCGGTTGACGGCTCATCGAAGCTCTATCTGACCCACGTGTCGATCAACGGCGGCAGTCTGAGCAATGCCGGCAATCTCTACAGCGTCTCGGGCTCCAACACGGTCGCGGCTGGCGTCACCAGCATCGGCGGCACCATCGAAGTTCAGGCCGGCACGCTCAACCTCGCCGGCGGCATCACCGGCGCCGGCACGCT
Organism: Bradyrhizobium huanghuaihaiense; assembly: GCF_025200885.1. Taxonomy (NCBI): domain Bacteria; kingdom Pseudomonadati; phylum Pseudomonadota; class Alphaproteobacteria; order Hyphomicrobiales; family Nitrobacteraceae; genus Bradyrhizobium; species Bradyrhizobium huanghuaihaiense. The sequence continues at coordinate 874,864 of NZ_CP104172.1, forward strand.
GATCATCGACGACGGCGCGACGCTCGAGCTCGGCGGCGCCGATGCGCAGACTGTCACATTCGCCGGCGGCACCGGCACGCTGCAACTCGACAAGATCGCCGGCCAGCATTTCACCGGGACCATCGCGGGCGCGGCGACGGCCGACGGCACATTCACCGTCACCGGCGATGCCGACATCGCGACGTCGGCCGGCGACGCGCTCGACTTCTCCGTGTCGAAGGGGACGCATGCCGGCGTCGCGCTCGCACTGAGCGGCAAGCTCACGGGCGCGAGCAACGGCATCGACGTCACCCAGAACGGCGCCGGCGACGTCTCGTTGACCGCCACCGGCGACATCACCGGCTCCGCCGGCCACGGCATCTGGCTGAGCGACGGGTCGACCGGCGCCGGCAACATCACGGTCAACGATGTCACCGGCAAGGCGACCGGCACCGGGGCCGATTCGGCCGGCGTCCTCGTGGAGAATTCGAATGCCGGCAATGCCGGCGACATCTCGATCACCCAGCTCGGCGGCGCCGTCGGCGGTGCCTACGGCATCGATGCCCTCACCCAGGGCAGTGGCGACATCACCATCGACGCCGGCGGGACCATCACCGGCAGCTCGACCTACGGCATCCGGTCGCGCAGCTATGGCACCGGCAACCAGACCGTCACGACCGAGGCCGGGAGCGTGCTCACCTCGGGCAGCTCCGGCATCGTCGCGGTCAACCGTGCGACCTCGATCGATGCAGCGGCCGGCAGCACCATCACGGTCAACGCCTACGGCACGATCAATTCCGGCAGCAGCCCGAACCTGAGCGGCAATGCCCCGGCCGGCATCCAGACCGGCTACACCGGCGCCACCAACGGCGCCAGCGCCACCACCGCCGTCAACGGTTCGGTTGTCGTCAACAACCATGCCAACATCACCGCCGCCGCGGGCTACGGCATCCACGCCTATAATTACGGGAACGGCGACGTCACGGTGAACGACGCGGCCGACACCACCGTCATCGGTGCCGAGATTGGTATCCTCGCCCAGACGCTCAGCGGCGGAACCGGCAACATCGCCGTCACGCTCGGCGCCAACGCCTCGGTGACCGGCACGACCAGCTACGGCATTCTCGCCTACAGCGTCGACCAGGGCGACATCAGCGTTGCCCTGGCGGCGGGCGATCACGTCACCTCGGGCAGCTCCGGCGTCGTGGCAGTCAACTACGCCGTCGCGATCGACGACGATGTCGGCAGCACGATCTCCGTCGAGGCGCACGGCACGATCCATTCCGGCTCCGCGCTGAACAACGACCTGACCACGCCGGGCGCGATCATCGCCGGTTACAAGCCCGGCGGCAACGGGACCTTCTCGGGCGCGGTCAATGGCGACGTCATCGTCACCAGTGATGCGACGATCACCGCGGATGCCGGCTACGGCATCGAGGCGTTCACCTGGGGCGTCGGCGACGTCACCGTCACGACCGGCGCGACCTCGCAGATCACCGCCGCAGGTACCGCGATCGCCGCCTTCGATCATGGCGGCGGCGACGTGACCGTCACCAACAATGGCTCCGCCAGCGGCGCCGTCGGCCTGTCGGCTTTGGCGGCGGGCGCGGGCGATGTCACCATCGTCAATCACGGCAGCATCACCGGCACGAGTTCTGTCGGCATCAGGGTCACGCAGAACGATGCGGATGCGGCGGGCGATCCGGTCGCGACCGGCTCGACGCATATCACCAACAGCGGCTCGGTCGTGGGTGCGGCCGGCCATGCCGCGATCTTCATCCAGGAAAACGCCACCGGTTCTGCGACGATCGACAATTCCGGCACGATCGGGCCGGCCGCCGCCGCGAGCGTGAGCTCTGCGACCTATGCGATCGTCGAGACCGGCGGTGCCATCACCACCATCAACAACACCGGCCACATCAACGGCAACATCTCTGTCGACAGCGCGACCTTCAACAACCTGGCGACTGGCATCTGGACGGTGTCCGGAACGAGCGTCTTCGGCAACGTCTCCTCGATCGTCAACGCCGGCGAAATCGATCTGCTCAACGGCGCCTGGATTTCCGTGGCCGGGCCGGGCATCACCAATTCGAACGAGATCGAGAGCTGGGGCACGGCGTCGATCACGGGCACCATCACCAACAACCACTCCATCGAGGTCCATACCGGCACGCTGACGCTGTTCGGCTCGCTGTCCGGCTCCGGCTCGGTCACGATCGACGCCGGCGCGACGCTCGAGATCAAGAACGCGGTGGCGCAGACCATCACCTTCTCCGGCGCCGGTGCCGAGCTCGAGATCGACACGACAACCTTCGGCGGTTCGATCGCCGGCTTCGCCGTCAACGAGAAAATCGACCTGTCGACCATCACCTGGGACAGCGGGACCACGGCCGTCTACGACTCCCTGACCGGCAATCTCGTCGTGAGCGACACGCACGGCCACAGCATCTCGCTCAAGCTGATCGGCAACTACAGCGACACGCATTTCATCACCAGCAGCGACGGCGCCGGGGGCACCATCGTCGAGATCGCTCCGGTCGATGAATGGACCAATCCTGCCGGCGGCGACTGGAACACGGCGTCGAACTGGAGCCTGGGCGTGCCAGCGGCCAGCTACGACGTGAAGCTGCTCGCCGGGGGCGAACCTATCACCGTCGACAGTGCGACCAACGTCACGATCCACGACCTCACCGTCGCTTCCGGCGTGACGCTGCTGACCGAGCCCGGCACCGTGTTCACCGTGAACGGCGACGTCGTTCTCGACGGCCTGATCGAGGCCGGCCCGTTCTCCGGCAACGACGTGTCGACGATCGACATCAAGGGCAACGTCACCGGCACCGGAGCGATCGAGATCTCCAACAAGGCCGTCGTGGAGATCGAGGGCTCGGTTTCGGGCACGCTGGTCAACGGAGAGTTCTCGGGCATCACCGTCTATTACGACAACGGGCTCGGCACCCTGATCCTGGACGATTCCAAGGATTTCCACGGGCTGATCTCGGGGTCCCCGGCCGGAGCCCCGCTCTCGTCCAACAATCTGATCGACCTGAAGGACCTCGCCTGGACGTCGACCATGTCGGCGCAGGCCGACTACAATTCGGATTCGAACATCACCACGGTCGACTTCTACAACGGCACGACCACCGTCACCCTGTCGTTCCTCGGCAGGGACGTGAACTGGCACCTTCAGAGCGACGGCCAAGGCGGCACCACCGTCTATGATCCGCTCGCCGACGCGCCCATGACGATCGAGAGCGGCACCGTGCTGAACCTCAGCGAGGCTTCGTCGCAGGACGTGACCTTTGCCAACGACAGCGGAACCACAGGCACGCTCGCGCTCGAGCACGCCGCCGATTTCACCGGCACCATCAGCGGCTTTGCCGGCGACGGCACCGTCGCCAATTCGGATCTGCTCGACCTCAAGGACATCGACTTCGCGCACCTGACCGGGGTGAACTACACCGAAAACGCCGACCATCTCGGCGGCGTGCTGACGCTGAGCGACGGCACCGGCACCGCGAACATCAAGTTCGCCGGCAGCTACAGCATCGACAGCTTCCATTTCGTCAGCGACGGCAACGGCGGCACGCTGGTCGTCGATCCGCCCACGGGACCGACCCTCGTCGGGACCAGTGGACAGGACCAGTTCGCCTTCACGAATTCGACGCTTCAGGTCCAGAGTACGATCGTCGATTTCGAGCTGGGCCAGGACAAGATCGACCTGCGCGAGTTCGCCGGCATCAAGTCGTTCAGCGACATCGTCATCACGCAGCAGGCGGGTGGCGCGCTGGTCACGCTCGACGATCACCAGTCGATCCTGCTGAAGAATCTCGTCGCGAGCAGCCTGCACGCCAGCGATTTCATCGTTGCGAACCACGCCTGACGGGCATTCGCCCGGTTCGGCGGCACCTCGTCCGCGGCGGATTCCAGTATCAAAGGCATAGCCGATTGCGTATTCTTGGCCCGGTTACGGCCGAAGGCGGGCTGCGGGAAACTCGACCAGCATGAGACGTCTCAAGATCCTGCGGCGGTGGTTTGCGCAAAAGCTCGGCTTTGCGCGGCTGATGTGCCTTGCGCTGCTGGTCGCGTTCGCCGGCGCCCGCCTCTGGGACCCGCCGCCGATCCAGGAATTGCGGCTGCGCACCTTCGACATGTTCCAGCTGATCGATCCGCGCCACAAGACGATACGGCCGGTCACCATCGTCGACATCGACGACAAGAGCCTCGCCAAGTTTGGCCAATGGCCGTGGTCACGGACGCGGATCGCGGACATGATCATCAACCTCACCAATAACGGCGCGGTCGCGATCGGCTTCGACGTGGTGTTTTCGGAGCCCGACCGGCTCAATCCGGATCTGGTCGCCGGCCAGATGCGCTATCTGGACGACGCCACCCGCACCAGGCTGAGCGAGCTGCCGAGCAACGACCAGATCCTCTCGGAAGCGATCAAGCGCTCGCGCGTGGTGCTGGGCGAGACCGGACAGTCGGTGATCACGTCGGAGATCGACAAGACGCTTCCCTTCACGGGGGTGGCGACGGTCGGCGAGGAGAATGCCGAGAAGTTTCTGTTCGAGTTCCCCGGCCTGTTGCGCAACGTGCCCGTGATCGAGAAGGTCGCCGCCGGTCGCGGCCTGTTCACCATCAGGACCGAGCGCGACGGCCTGATCCGTCGCGTGCCGATGGTGATGCGCGCCCAGGGCAACATCATGCCCTCGCTCAGCCTGGAGATCCTGCGCGTCATCACCAGCACGCCGACGCTGCTGGTTCGGACCGACAAGTCCGGCGTGCGGGCCATCCGCCTCAAGGGCGTCGAGATCCCGACCGACAGGAACGGCCAGCTCTGGGTGCACTACGCCCGCTATGATCCCTCGATCTACGTCTCGGCCGCCGACGTGCTCGACAACACGGTGTCGCCGAGCAAGATCGCCGGCAAGCTCGTGCTGATCGGCACCTCCGCGGTCGGCCTGAACGACATCAAGACCACGCCGGTATCCCGGGCCATGCCGGGTGTCGAGATCCACGCCCAGGTGCTGGAAAGCGTGCTCACCGGCGCGATGATCTCGCAGCCGAACTATGCGCTCGGTATCGAGCTGATCGCTGCGCTGTTCATCGGCCTGCTCGTCATCATCTTCACGCCGAATCTCGGCCCCGTCCGCTTGGTGCTTGCCGGTGCGATGTTCGCCGCGATCCTGGTCGGCACGTCCTGGTTCTTCTACGCGCAGAACCGCCAGCTCATCGACTTCACCTATCCGCTGCTCTCGACCACCGCGATCTACCTGACCCTGATCTTCGGCAGCTTCGTGCGCGAGCAGCGCCAGCGCGTGCAGATCCGCGGCATGTTCGCGCAATACATGTCGCCGGTGCTGGTCGAGCAGCTGGCGCAGTCGCCGGAAAAGCTGGTGCTCGGCGGCGAGGAGCGCGAGATGACGATCATGTTCTCCGACGTGCGCGGCTTCACCACGATCTCGGAAAGCTACAAGCACGATCCGCAGGGGCTGATCGCGCTGATGAACCGCTTCCTGACGCCGCTGACCGACGTCATCATCGAGCGGAAGGGCTACATCGACAAATACATGGGCGACGCCATCATGGCGTTCTGGAATGCGCCGCTCGACGATGCCGAGCACCAGGTCAACGCCTGCGAAGCCGCGATCCAGATGCTCGAGCAGATCGATGCGGTCAACAAGGAGCGCGAGCAGGAAGCCGCCGACGGCGGCCATGTCTACATCCCGCTCAACGTCGGCATCGGCCTCAACACCGGCATCGGCGTGGTCGGCAACATGGGCTCCGACCTCAAGAAGAACTATTCGGTGCTCGGCGACAGCGTGAACCTCGCCTCGCGCCTCGAAGGTCAGACCAAGGAATACGGCTTCCCGATCATCGTCGGCTCCAGGACGGCGCTCGCCGCCAAGGACAAGTTCGCGATCCTCGAGCTCGACTTCATCATGGTCAAGGGCAAGACCGAGCCGGAGGTGATCTACGCCATCGCCGGCCGCGAGGACGTGATGCATTCGGCCGCCTTCCAGCGCCTGCGCAACATCACCATCGAGATGCTCGGCTGCTACCGCAACCGCGACTGGCAGGGCGCGATGAACGCGATCGAGCGTGGCCGCCGCAGCGAAGATGCCGACACGCTGGAAAAGCTGTTCAAGCTCTACGAGGCGAGGATCAAGGATTTCCAGCTCAATCCACCGCCGGAGGACTGGACCGGGGCGTACGCGCTGCTGACGAAGTAGGGGGCGGCGGGTGTGGTTTGAAGGCGGCCACACCACAGCTGTCGTCCCCGCGAACGCGGGGACCCATAACCACAGGGAGCGGTTATGGGGTGGGCTGGTAACTCCGAGCCTTCGCCAAACCACTCCCTGTGGTTATGGGGCCCGGGTCTGCGCTGCGCTTGCCCGGGACGACGGTTGAGTTTGATGCGCCAGTGTGAGTCTCATCTACGACGCCGTCACAACTCCCGTGGGCAAAGGCGCGTAGCGCCGTGCCCACGTCTTCTCCCTGGTGGGCACGCTTGCGCTTTGCCCACCCTACGGCAGCGGTGTTTTGCGCCCCCCTCACTCCACCCCGATCGTCGTCAGGTCCTGGAACCAGTGCTGGGCCTGCACGAACTGCTTGATCTTCGGCGACAGCGCATGCGGGTTGGTGTCGTGGACGACCCAGACCAGCACGGCATCATCCACGATCAGCGCATGCGCCTGGGCGAGCAGCTCATCCTGCTTGGCGCTGTCGAAGGTCTGCTTGGCCTCGTCGATCAGTGCGTCCACCTTCGGGTTCTTGTAGCCGCCCCAGTTGACGCCGACCGGCGCGATCTGGCCGGAGTGGAAGAAGCGGACGATGGCGTAGAGCGGGTCCGAGGTGACATAGGCGATGTTGTTGGCGGTGATGCCGGCGTTCATCTCGTCCGCCGCGCCCTTGCGCCAATGCGTGTAGAGCGTCTCGAGCTCGACCACCTTGAAGTCGATGTCGATGCCGATCTCTTTAAAACTCTGCTGCAGGAACTCGTTCATCGGCAGCGACAGCATCTGGCCGGTGCCGCCTTGCGCGATGATGAAGGTGGTCTTCAGCGGTTTTGCTTTGGAATAGCCCGCTTCCTCCACCAGCTTCTTGGCGGCGGCGAGATCATATTTCAGCTCGAAGGTCGGCTTGCCGAACCACGGGCTCGACGGGTCGACCTGGCCCTTGGCGGGCTTGGCGAGGCCGTTCATCAGTCCGACGACCTCGTCACGGTTGATCGCGAGGTTCAGCGCCTTGCGCAGGCGAATGTCGGTCCAGGGCGAGCCCGGCAGCACGCTGAGGTGATAGTTCCAGACATGCGGGGTGACGTTGTCGACCAGCTTCATGCCGGCCGCCTTGAGCTGCGGCACGGCGTCCGGCGCCGGCGTCTCGATCAGATCCACTTGTCCGGCGAGCAGCGCGTTGGTGCGCGTCAGCGCTTCCGGCATCGGCACCAGCACGATCTTGTCGACCTTGGGAATGCGCTTCGTGTTCCAGTAGTCCGGATTCTTGCTGAGCTCCGCGAGCTCGCGCGGCACCAGTTTCGTCAGCTTGAACGGGCCGGTGCCGGAGGGCTGGCTGGCGAACTTGTCCCAGTCCTTGCCGAGCTTTTCATACTGCGCCGGGCTCGACACCAGGAACCAGAGCATCTGATAGGGGAAGAAGGAATCCACCGTCTTGGTGGTGATCTCCACCGTGAAGTCGTCGATCCTGGCGTAGCTGGCGACGGAGGGCAGGCGGGTCTTCACCTGCGCGCTCTGCCGCTTGTCGAATTGCGGCGCCTTGTCGTTGAGCACCTTGTCCAGATTCCAGATCACTGCGTCGGCGTTGAACTCGCTGCCGTCGTGAAACTTCACGCCCTTGCGAAGGGTGAAGCGCCATTTGGTCTTGTCGGCATCGTCCACTTTCCATTCGGTGGCGAGGCCCGGCACCAGCTTGCCGGGGCGGTCGGCGACGTCCATCTCCCAGGCGACCAGCGGATCGTAGATCGTGTAGGCCGTGAACTGATAGGCGCCGGCACCGCGATCGGGTTGGCCCGTCGTCAGCGGAATGTCCGCCATCGAGATGCCGTAGCGCACCACCGTTTCGGCGTGCGCCGAGATCGCAGAAACTGCCAGCGCAAGCACGGCGAGACAGGTCGACAGACGAATACGCATGGCCCAAAGCTCCAGGGAGGATCTGGGGCCAAACTTGCAATCTTGATGCCAGAATAGGCAGCGCACCTGTTTCGCCCGTGCGTCATCACAAGGACTTGTCGTCGCAGGGGCAATTTGCAGAAAAAGTTTCTCCTTGGCATAGCCATTGCATACGATTGCATCAAAATTAATCATCGAAAGCCGAAGAAGGATCGAGGCGATGCTTATCAAGAACAAGAAGACACGGGCGGCGCTGATCGCGCTCTTGGCGCTCGGCAGCGCGGCCGCATGGCCGCGCGTGGTCGCTGCGGAAACGGTGCTGCGCATCGGCATGACTGCTGCCGATATTCCGCGCACCCTTGGCCAGCCCGATCAGGGTTTTGAAGGCAATCGCTTCACCGGCCTCACCATGTATGACGCGCTGACCGGCTGGGATCTGTCCTCTGCCGACAAGCCGAGCGTGGTGATCCCGGGCCTTGCCACCGAGTGGAAGGTCGACGATGCCGACAAGACCAAATGGACCTTCAAGCTGCGTTCCGGCGTCACCTTTCATGACGGCTCGCCGTTCAATGCCGACGCCGTGGTGTGGAACGTCGAGAAGGTGCTGAAGCAGGACGCGCCGCAATTCGACGCCAGCCAGGTCGGCGTCACGGCCTCGCGCATGCCGACGCTGGCCTCCGCGAAGAAGATCGACGACATGACGGTCGAGCTCACCACCAAGGAGCCCGACAGCTTCCTGCCGATCAACCTCACCAATCTGTTCATGGCGAGCCCGGCGAAGTGGCAGCATTTCTACGACAAGGCCGAAGGCGCCGACGCCAAGGCAAAGTCGCAGGCCGCCTGGACCGCCTTCGCCAAGGACGCCGCGGGCACCGGCCCCTGGAAGATGGCGAGCTTCACCCCGCGCGAACGGCTCGAGCTGGTCAAGAACGCGAGCTACTGGAACAAGGATCGCGTACCCAAGGTCGACAAGATGGTGCTCCTGCCGATGCCGGAAGCAAATGCGCGCACCGCGGCGCTGCTGTCCGGGCAGGTCGATTGGGTCGAGGCGCCGGCCCCGGATGCGCTGCCCGAGCTCAAGCAGCGTGGCTTCAAGCTCTACGCCAACGAGCAGCCGCATGTCTGGCCGTGGCAGTTCTCGCGCGTCGAGGGCTCGCCCTGGAACGACATCCGCGTGCGCAAGGCGGCGAACCTCTGCGTCGATCGCGAAGGCCTCAAGGACGGCCTGCTTGCCGGCCTGATGGTGCCGGCGTCAGGCACTTTCGAGCCCGGCCATCCCTGGCGCGGCAAGCCGAGCTTCGAGATCAAGTACGACAAGGCGGCTGCGCAGAAGCTGATGCAGGAAGCGGGCTTCGGTCCGAACAAGAAGCTGGCGGTCAAGATCCAGACCTCGGCCTCCGGCTCCGGGCAGATGCAGCCGCTGCCGATGAACGAATATCTCCAGCAGGCGCTCGCCGAATGCTATTTCGAGGTGAAGCTCGACGTCATCGAGTGGAACACGCTGTTCACCAACTGGCGCCGCGGCGCCAAGGACCCCTCGGCCAACGGCTCGAACGCGACCAACGTCACCTATGCGGCGATGGACCCGTTCTTCGCGCTGGTGCGCTTCCTGCAATCGAGCATGGCGCCGCCGGTCTCGAACAATTGGGGCTTCATCAACGATCCCAAGTTCGACGAGCTGGTGAAGAAGGCGCGCCAGACGTTTGACCCGGCCGCACGCGACGCCGCGCTCGCCGAGTTGCACGCGGCCTCCGTCGATGACGCCGCCTTCCTCTATGTCGCCCACGACGTCGGCCCCCGCGCCATGAGCCCGAAGGTCACAGGCGTCGTGCAACCGAAGAGCTGGTTCATCGACTTCTCGCTGGTGTCGGTGAATTAGTGAGGTGAGGACGCTCTATCAATGCGTCATGCCCGGGCTTGACCCGGGCATCCACGTCTTCCTTCCGTCATTCCGGGGCGATGCGTAGCATCGAACCCGGAATCTCGAGATTCCGGGTTCACCCTTCGGGTGCCCCGGAATGACGGATCAAGAAGACCCGTGATGTCTATGCACTCAACTGAGTAACCAAACGTGCTCGCCTATACCGCCAGACGCATTGTCTATGTCGTCCCGATCGTCATCAGCGTGGCGCTGGTGTGCTTCCTGCTCGTGCACATCACGCCGGGCGATCCGCTGGTCGCCGTGCTGCCGGCCGATGCGTCGCAGGAGCTCGCGGCGCAGCTGCGCGCCGCCTATGGCTTCGACCGGCCGCTGCCGGTGCAGTTCGGGCTTTGGCTGCTGCGTGCCCTGCATGGCGATCTGGGCAATTCCATCGCGACGGGGCGCCCGGTGCTCGCCGAAGTCATGCGCGCGGTCGGCAACACCGTCACGCTGGCGATCGCGGCCGCCATCATCGGCTTCACCATGGGCATCCTGCTCGGCCTGATCGCCGGCTATTTCCGCGAGACCTGGATCGACAAGGTCGCGACCTCCTTTGCCATCGCCGGCGTCTCGGTGCCGCACTACTGGCTCGGCATGCTGCTCGTCATCATCTTCTCGGTCCAGCTGAACTGGCTGCCCGCGGTCGGCGCCGGCCCCAGCGGTTCCAACTCCTGGGCCTGGGACTGGGCGCACCTGAAATATCTCGTGCTGCCGGCGATTACGACCTCGGTGATTCCCATGGGCATCGTCACCCGCACGGTGCGCGCGCTCACCGGCGATATCCTCAGCCAGGATTTCGTCGAAGCCTTGCGCGCAAAAGGCCTGCGCGAAACCGGCGTGTTCCGCCACGTCATCAAGAACGCCGCGCCCACCGCGCTCGCGGTGATGGGCCTCCAGCTGGGTTATATGCTCGGCGGCTCAATCCTGATCGAGACCGTGTTCTCCTGGCCGGGCTCGGGCTTCCTGCTCAATTCCGCGATCTTCCAGCGCGACCTGCCGCTGTTGCAGGGCACGATCCTGATCCTGGCGCTGTTCTTCGTCTTCCTCAATCTCCTGGTCGACATCGCGCAGGCCGCGATCGACCCGCGCATCAAGCGGGGCTGACGGGATGAGCCCAGCAATCGCCACGCAAACGGTGCGCTCCCTCCCCCGCCTGCGGGGGAGGGTCGGGGAGAGGGTGTCTCCGCAATCGAGAACCCCCAAGAGGAGAAAACCCTCACCCGGCGCGTTGCGCCGACCTCTCCCGCAAGCGGGAGAGGTGCACTGCCTTCTCGGCTTGCATCGTGCGCGCCAGACGAGCCCAGCTGCAGCCGCGAAGGCGGTCCGCTCCCTCTCCCGCTTGCGGGGGAGGGTTGGGGTGGGGGTCTCTCCACAAGCGAGAACCCCCCAGAGGAGAAAGCCCTCACCCGCGCCTTCGGCGCGACCTCTCCCGCAAGCGGGAGAGGTGCACCGCTTCCTTGGCTCGCATCGATCGTACCAACTTCCGGGAGCCAGCCAATGAGCGAGCTTCCGTTGTCCGCCACCACCACCGCCGATGCCGCGTTGCAGGCCGCGCCCGCGACCAAGGCGCGCGGCTATTGGGCGACCGTCGGCCGCCGCATCATGCGGGACAAGGTCAGCATGGCCTGCGCGCTGGTGCTGCTGCTGATCTTCCTCTCCGCGATCCTCGCGCCGTGGCTCGGCCTTGAGGATCCCTATAGGGGCTCGATGATCCGCCGCCTCCGCCATATCGGAACGGTCGGCTATCCGCTCGGCACCGACGAACTCGGCCGCGACATGCTGGCGCGGCTGATCTATGGCGGGCGGCTGTCGCTGGTCATCGGCATCCTGCCCGTGATCCTGGCCTTCTGCATCGGCACCTCACTCGGCATCATTGCCGGCTATGTCGGCGGCAAGCTCAACACCGCGATCATGCGCACGGTCGACGTGTTCTACGCCTTCCCCTCGGTGCTGCTGGCGATCGCGATCTCCGGCGCGCTGGGTGCCGGCATCCTCAACTCCATCGTGGCGCTCACCATCGTGTTCGTGCCGCAGATCACCCGCGTCGCCGAGAGCGTCACCACAGGCGTGCGCAACATGGACTTCGTCGAGGCCGCGCGCGCCTCCGGCGCCGGCGCCTTCACCATCATGCGCGTGCACATCCTCGGCAACGTGCTGGGCGCGATCTTCGTCTATGCCACCAGCCTGATCTCGGTCTCGATGATTTTGGCGGCCGGTCTGTCCTTCCTCGGCCTCGGCACAAAGCCGCCGGAGCCGGAATGGGGCCTGATGCTGAACACCTTGCGCACTGCGATCTACGTCAACCCCTGGGTCGCAGCCTTGCCGGGTGCGATGATCTTCGCGGTCTCGATCTGCTTCAATCTCCTCTCGGACGGCCTGCGCAGCGCCATGGACATCAGGAACTAGGCCATGAGCGAAACCAACTCTTCCGTCGCTATGCTGGAGCAGGTGGAGGATCGCGGCGGCGTCGCGCAGCCGCTGCTCCAGGTCAACGGCCTGACCAAGCACTTTCCGGTGCGCGGCGGGCTGTTCGCCGCCAAGCGCACCGTGCGTGCCGTCGACAATGTTTCCTTCTCCGTCGCCAAGGGCGAGACGGTCGGCATCGTCGGCGAGTCCGGCTGCGGCAAGTCCACCACCGCACGGCTCCTGATGCATCTGATGCCGCGCGATGAAGGCGACATCATCTATGACGGCATGACCGTCGGCCGATCCTTGTCGCTGCGCGAGCTGCGCCGCGGCATGCAGATGGTGTTCCAGGACTCCTATGCCTCGCTCAATCCGCGCCTGACCATCGAAGAATCCATCGCCTTCGGCCCCAAGGTTCACGGCATGGCCGATGGCACTGCCCGCGCGCTCGCGCGCGAGCTGCTCGGCAAGGTCGGCCTGCGCCCCGAAAACTTCGCCAACCGCTATCCGCACGAGATCTCCGGCGGCCAGCGCCAGCGCGTCAACATCGCCCGCGCACTGGCGCTGTCGCCGCGGCTGGTGATCCTGGATGAGGCCGTCTCCGCGCTCGACAAGTCCGTCGAGGCGCAGGTGCTCAATCTGCTTGCCGATCTCAAGCGCGAGTTCGGCCTGACCTATCTGTTCATCAGCCACGACCTCAACGTCGTGCGCTACATCTCCGACCGCGTGCTGGTGATGTATCTCGGCGAGGTCGTCGAGCTCGGCCCGGTCGACCAGGTCTGGGACAGCCCGGCGCATCCCTACACGCGCGCGCTGCTCGCGGCGATGCCATCGTCCGATCCTGATAACCGCACCGAGAAGCCGCCGATCACGGGCGATCCGCCCAATCCGATCGACCCGCCCCCGGGCTGCCGCTTCCACACCCGCTGCGCGTTTGCGGAGCCGCTCTGCGCAAATGCTGCACCAAAGCTCACGGCCGTCGATACAATGGGCCACGAGGCCGCGTGCTACATGGCGATCCCGGGTTCAGGCCATAGCCGCGCGCCCGCAGGGGAAACAGCATGACAAGACCGACACCAAAAGAGATCAAGCCGATCGCGCAAGTCTCGGGCATTCCCGTGGACGATGAGATCGCAACGCGCATCTCGGGCGCCATCGGGCCGGCCTTCGAGGGCTTTGCCGCGATCGCCGGCACGCTGCCTTTCGACCTCGAGCCCGCGTCCTACGTGGTGGCGCAGACGCAGAAGGTGTCGAAATGAGCCTTGAACCTGCCTTGATGACGCTCACCGAGGTCGCACATGCGATCGCGATGAAGCAGCTGTCCTCGCATGAGGTGACGCGTGCGCTGCTGCACCGCATCGCGCAGTGGCAGCCGCATCTCAACGCCTTCATGTCGATCGAAGCGGAAGCCGCGCTGAAGGCGGCCGAGGCCGCCGACGCTGCGCTCGCCAAGGGCAATGGCCGCGGACCGCTGCACGGCGTGCCGCTCGCGCACAAGGACATGTATTACGACGCCGGCCACGTCGCGACCTGCGGCTCGCTGATCCGCCGCGACTTCGTCGCGACCACGACGTCCACGGCCCTGCAGCGGCTGAAGGACGCCGGCCAGGTCCGCCTCGGGACGTTGCATCTGGCCGAATTCGCCTATGGTCCGACCGGGCACAACGCCCATTACGGACCGGTGCGCAATCCCTGGAACGTCGCGCATATCACCGGCGGCTCGTCGTCGGGCTCGGGCTCGGCGGTCGCCGCGCGCCTGACCTATGCGGCACTCGGCTCCGACACCGGCGGCTCGATCCGCATGCCCGCGCATTTCTGCGGCGTCACCGGGCTCAAGACCACCTGGAGCCGCGTCAGCCGCGCCGGTGCAATGCCGCTGTCGCAATCGCTCGACACCGTCGGCCCGCTCGCCCGCACCGCCGAGGATTGCGCGCTGCTGCTGGCGCTGATGGTCGGTCCCGATACCGAGGATCCAACCTGCAGCCACGAGCCAGTGTCGGACTATGTCGCCGCAACCAAGGGCTCGCTGAAGGGACTCAAGATCGGAGTCCCCGCGTCGTTCTACGTCGACGATCTCGACAGCGAGGTCGCGCGCGTGCTGGACGAGACCATCGCAGTGCTCAAGCGCGAAGGTGCCGACATCGTCAAGGTCGAGCTGCCGGACCAGCGGCAATTGTCCTCGGCCAGCCAGCTCGTGCTCGCCGCCGAAGCTGCCGCCTTCCACAAGCGCTGGATGATCGAGCGTCCGCAGGATTACGGCGCGCAGGTCCTGATGCGGCTCCAGAACGGGCTCACCGTTCCCGCCATCACTTACCTCGAGGCGATGCGCTGGCGTGGCCCGGCGCTCGCCGCGCACAATGCGGCGACCGCGGGCGTCGACGCGGTGATCGCACCGGCCTCGCCAGTGCCGGCGCCGACGATCGAGGAGAGCGACGTCGGTGGCGGACCGAACGCGCCGGCCATGGTGCAGCGGCTGACGCTGTTCACCCGCCCGGTGAACTTTTTGGGCCTGCCGTCGCTGACCGTGCCCTCGGGCTTCACAAAGAGCGGCCTGCCGGTCGGCATGCAGCTGATCGGCCGCTCCTTCGATGAAGCGACCCTGCTCACCATCGGCGCCGCCTTCCAGCGCGTCACCGACTATCACGACCGGATGCCGAAACTGCCGTCATGACCAAGCTCGTCGAGATCTCAGGCCTCAACATCCGCTTCACCGGCGAGCGCACGGTCTATGCCGTGAATGATCTCAGCCTGTCGCTCGGCGACGGCGAGGTGCTGGGCCTGCTCGGCGAGTCCGGTTCGGGCAAGAGCGTGACCCTGCGTGCGCTGATGCGGCTGTTGCCGAGGAAGCGCACGCAGATTTCGGGCACCGTCAACGTCATGGGACGCGACGTGCTCGCCATGAACGACGAGCAGCTGTCGTCGTTCCGCGGCCAGACCGTCTCCATGATCTTCCAGGAGCCTGCCCTCGCGCTCGATCCGGTCTACACCATCGGCGCGCAGATCGCCGAAAGCGTCGTGCGCCACGAAGGCAAGTCTTACGCGGAGGCACGCGCGAGAGCGCTGGAGATGTTAGAGGTCGTGCGCATTCCCTCGGCAAAACGCCGGCTCGATGCCTATCCGCACGAGATGTCCGGCGGCATGCGCCAGCGTGCGATGATCGCACTCGCGCTCGCGTGCCGTCCCAAGATCCTGCTCGCGGACGAGCCGACCACGGCGCTCGATGCCACCGTGCAGATCCAGATCCTGCTGCTGCTGCGCGAGCTGCAGCGCGAGTTCGGCATGTCCGTCATCTTCGTCACCCACGATATCGGTGTTGCGATCGAGATCTGCGACCGCGTCGCGGTGATGTATGCCGGCCAGATCGTGGAGCAGGGGGCCTTGCGTGACATCGTCCGCACCCCCGTGCATCCCTACGCCAAGGGCCTGCTTGCCTCGACCATTCATGGCGCGAGGCGGGGGCAGCGGCTCGAGACCATCCCCGGCACGCCGCCATCGCTGGCCGAGAAGCCCCACAATTGCTCCTTCGCCCCCCGCTGCGCCGTGGCGCAGCCGCGTTGCCTCGAGCAATTGCCGGCGAATGTCGAGGTCGGACCGGGCCGCGCGGCGCGGTGCGTGCTGGCGGAGCCGGTGGTGGCGACCTAGCGCTTTAGGCCGGAGTTTGGCCGCGTGCGCCGCTGCGCTCCCTCGCCCCGTTCTTACGGGGCGCGACGAGCTTCGCTCGCGCTGAGAGGGTTGGGGTGAGGGGCCTCTCTCCGCGCAAGACCATGTCGAGGGACCTGTACCCCCTCACCCGGATTGCATCTTCGATGCAATCCGACCTCTCCCCGCAGGCGGGTAGAGGTTAAGAGCAGTTCGCGCGCTTCATCAAAATTCCTCTACGACAACATCGACTTGTCACAGTTCGCCGCGCGCCGATGGCAAGGCGTGTCTCTACTGTGCATGGGGTTGTTTTCGACATTTTTTGTTGCCGCGCCGTCCGCGGAACCCATTCAGACCCCATTCATCCCGGTTCCGGTTCCATGCGCCCGTTCACGGAGAGGGACTTCAACTTATGTACATTTCTGGCCAAAGCCTCATCGTCATCCTGTTCGTCGGCCTGGTCGCCGGCTGGCTCGCGGGCAAGGTGGTCCGGGGAGCCGGGTTCGGCATCATCGGCGACATCGTGATCGGCATCGCCGGCGCCTTCGTCGCCAGCTTCCTGTTCCCGAAGCTCGGCATCCATCTTGGCGTCGGGCTGGTCTCGGAGATCATCTATTCCGCGATCGGCGCCATCATCCTGCTGCTGGTTGTCCGCCTGGTGCGCGGCGGCGGGCGGCTCTAGCGCCGCAAGTCAACCTGGCGCCTCCCCGTCTTGGGAAAGGCGTCAGGTCCGCAAGAAAAAGCCGCAAGCCTGTGAGAATCCGGGCTTGCGCGCGGGGCCATCAGGGGTAGTAGATGTGGCCACCAGGGGTTGGATTGATCAACCGCGTTGACGAAGGGGCGAGAACGCGATGTTAATCCGGGTCAATTACTCCTGAAATTGCCTTTGAAATCAGGGGCCTTGCCCCATACCCGAAAGAGATCAGACTGATGGCAGCCGTACCCGGCGTTCGCCGTTCAGAGCTTGCTGACGCGCTGCGCGCCTGTCGCACGGCGTTCGTCGGCGTCGGCCTGATGAGCTGCGTGATCAACCTGCTCTATTTGACGGGCTCGATCTTCATGCTGGAGGTCTACGACCGGGTGCTGCCGAGCCGCAGCGTTCCAACGCTGGTCGGCCTCATCATCCTCGCCAGCTTCCTCTACATGGCGCAGGGCGTGCTCGACATGATCCGCAACCGGATCCTGGGGCGGATCGGAACCTCGCTCGACGATGCCCTCAACAAGCGCGTGTTCGACACCATCGTGCGCCTGCCGCTGCTGGTCGGGAGCCGCAATGAGGGCCTGCAGCCGCTGCGCGACCTCGACAATGTCCGCTCCTTCCTCGGCGGCATGGGCCCGAGCGCGTTCTTCGACCTGCCCTGGCTGCCGCTCTACCTCGCCATCTGCTTCGCCTTCCACGTCCTGATCGGGGTGACCGCTCTGGTCGGCGCCATCATCCTGGTGGGCCTGACGCTGGTCACCGAATTCATGTCCCGCCAGCCGGCGAAAGAGGCGATGGGCCTTGCCGCGCAGCGTAACGATCTCGCCCAGTCCAGCCGCCGCAACGCCGAGGTGATGGTGGCGATGGGCATGACCGGCCGGATGAACCAGCGCTGGAGCGAGGCCAACGAAAAATATCTCGCCGGCAATCAGCGTGCGAGCGACGTCGCCGGCGGCTTAGGGGCGGTCGCGAAAGTGCTGCGCATGATGCTGCAATCGGCGGTGCTCGCCGTCGGCGCCTATCTCGTCATCCACCAGGAGGCGACCGCGGGCATCATCATCGCCGGCTCGATCCTCTCCGCCCGCGCGCTGGCGCCGGTCGATCTCGCCATCGCGCACTGGAAGTCCTTTGTCGCGGCCCGTCAGAGCTGGCAGCGCCTCACGCGCCTCCTGGAGCAGATGCCGGCGCAGACGATGCCGACCCAGTTGCAGGCGCCGACCAGCCGCCTCTCCGTCGAGGGCGTCGCCATGGTGCCGCCGGGCGACCAGCGCCTCATCGTGCAGGACGTCAGTTTCGCGCTCGCCGCCGGCAACGGTCTCGGCGTGATCGGGCCGAGCGGCTCCGGCAAATCCTCGCTGATCCGCGCGCTCGTCGGCGTCTGGCAGCCGGTGCGCGGCAAGGTGCGGCTCGACGGCGCGGCGCTCGACCAATGGTCAAGCGACGTGCTCGGCCGCCACATCGGCTATCTGCCGCAGGACGTCGAACTGTTCGGCGGCACCATCGCACAGAACATCAGCCGGTTCGATCCCGAGGCCACCTCCGACGGTATCATCGCCGCGGCGAAGGAGGCCGGCGTGCACGAGATGATCATCAAGATGCGCGAGGGCTACAACACCCAGGTCGGCGAGCAGGGCACAGCGCTCTCCGCAGGCCAGGCGCAGCGCGTGGCGCTGGCGCGCGCGCTCTACGGCAGCCCGTTCCTGATCGTGCTCGACGAGCCCAATTCCAACCTCGATACCGAAGGCGACGAGGCGCTGACCCGCGCCATCCGCTCGGCGCGCGAGCGCGGCGCCATCGTCATCGTGGTGGCGCATCGCCCCATCGGCGTCGAGGCGGTCGACCAGATCCTGGTGCTGCGCGATGGCCGCATGCAGGCCTTCGGCCCGAAGGAGCAGGTGCTCGCCCAGGTGCTCCAGCCGCGGGTGACGCCGCCGGCACCGATCAAGGTCGTCAGTGAAGGCGGAGTGGCCAAATCATGAGCACGGTGGCGATCGGCGGTGCGAAGCCCGCCAAGAAGACCGTGCGTGATTCCATCACGTTTCACCTGATGCTCGGCCTTGGCATCGTACTGGTCCTCGTCGTCGGCCTCGGCGGCTGGGCATCGACGGTGCTGATCTCGGGCGCGCTGATCGCGCCGGGCCAGATCGTGGTCGAATCCAACGTCAAGAAGGTGCAGCACCCGACCGGCGGCGTGGTCGGCGAGCTGCGCGCCCGCGACGGCGACGTGGTCAAGGCCGGCGACATCGTGGTGCGGCTCGACGACACCGTGACCAGGGCGAACCTCTCCATCGTCACCAAGAATCTCGACGCCGCGCAGGCGCGCACCGCCCGGCTCCAGGCCGAGCAGCGCGGTCTGGACAAGATCGAGTTTCCGCAATCCCTGCTCGATCGCGGCAACGACCCCGACGTCAAGGCACTGATCTCCGCCGAGACCAAGCTGTTCGAGGTCCGCGTCAACGGCCGCGCCGGCCAGAAGGCGCAGCTCCGCGAGCGCGTCCTGCAGCTCAACGAGGAAATCGAGGGCCTGTCCGCGCAGGAGACGGCCAAGGACAAGGAGATCGCGCTGGTCCAGAACGAGCTCACCGGCGTCCGCGATCTCTACGACAAGCGTCTGGTGCAGATCTCGCGTCTGACCCAGCTCGAGCGCGACAGTGCCCGCCTCAACGGCGAGCGCGCGCAATACATCGCCTCGCGCGCGCAGGCCAAGGGCAAGATCACCGAGACCGAGCTCCAGATCATCCAGGTCGACAAGGACATGGTCAGCGAGGTCTCCAAGGATCTGCGCGAGACCAACGACAAGATCGGCGAGCTGATCGAGCGCAAGGTCGCCGCCGAGGACCAGCTTCGCCGCGTCGACATCCGCGCGCCGCAGGACGGCATGGTGCTGCAATCGACGGTGCACACCGTCGGCGGCGTCGTCACCGCCGGCGACACCCTGATGCTGATCGTGCCGCAGGCCGACGACCTCCAGGTCGAGGCCAAGGTCAATCCGGTCGATATCGACAAGCTCCAGATCGGCCAGAAGACGCTGCTGCGCCTGTCCGCCTTCAACCAGCGCACCACGCCCGAGCTCAACGGCGTCGTCAGCCGCGTCTCGCCCGACGTCACGACCGAGCAGCGCACCGGCCAGAGCTACTACACCATCCGCGTCTCGATGCCGCCGGAAGAGATCGCCCGCCTCGGCGACGTCAAGATCATTCCCGGCATGCCCGTGGAAGCCTTCGTCCAGACCGGCGACCGCACCATGCTGTCCTACCTGATGAAGCCGCTGCACGACCAGCTGATGCGGGCGTTCCGCGAGAAGTGACGCGCGAAAGCGCGTCATCTTTCCTCGTCATTGCGAGCGTAGCGAAGCAATCCAGACTGTCTCCGCGGACAGATTTCTGGATTGCTTCGCTTCGCTCGCAATGACGACTTGGCTGTCAGTTTGCTATACTGCGATCGCAAACAGCAACCCGGCGGTCGAATAATGCAATCCCCACCCTCCATCGCCACCAAATCCTTCTCCGACGCGTCTCTTGCCGTCGCCCGGCTCGAAGAGATCTACGAGCGCAATACAAAATTCCTGCGCGACCGGTTCGAGGCCTACGTTGGCGGCGAAGCCGTCACCACGCGGGTGCGGGCCTACTATCCCTTCGTCCGCCTCACCACCGCAACACATGCGCGGCTCGATTCCCGGTTGTCCTACGGCTTCGTTGCCGGCCCCGGTGTGCACGAGACCAGCGTCACGCGGCCGGATCTGTTCCGCGCCTATCTGACCGAGCAGATCGGTCTGTTGATCCAGAACCATGGCGTGCCCGTGGAGATCGGCGAGTCGGCCGAGCCGATCCCGATCCACTTCGCCTATCGCCGCGACATCAACATCGAAGCCGCCATCACCACCAGCGAGAACTCGCCCGTCACGCGCTCGCTGCGCGATGCGTTCGACGTGCCTGACCTCGCCACCATGGACGATGCCATCGCAGACGGCACTTTCGTGCTGCAGGCGGGCGCGCCCGAGCCGCTGTCCCTGTTCCGGGCCGCCCGCGTCGACTACTCGCTGCGCCGACTCTATCACTACACCGGAACCGACCCCGAACATTTCCAGAACTTCGTGATCTTCACCAACTACCAGTTCTATGTCGATGCCTTCGCGCAGCTCTGTCAGCAGCGACTTCAATCCGGCGAGGCGGGTCTCGAAGCCTTCGTCGCGCCCGGCAATGTCATCACGCGCAGTGGCGGTGCCACCAGCGGGGATGCGCCGTTGCGCACACCGCAGATGCCGGCCTTTCATCTCGTTACGCCGGGCTATCGTGGCATCACGCTGATCAATATCGGCACCGGCCCGTCGAATGCGCGCAACGTCACCGACCACGTTGCGGTGCTGCGCCCGCACGCCTGGCTGATGCTCGGCCATTGCGCGGGCCTGCGCAACACGCAGCGGCTCGGCGACTACGTGCTCGCCCACGGCTATGTGC
Organism: Bradyrhizobium huanghuaihaiense; assembly: GCF_025200885.1. Taxonomy (NCBI): domain Bacteria; kingdom Pseudomonadati; phylum Pseudomonadota; class Alphaproteobacteria; order Hyphomicrobiales; family Nitrobacteraceae; genus Bradyrhizobium; species Bradyrhizobium huanghuaihaiense. Next base: position 896,095 of record NZ_CP104172.1, read on the forward strand.
GCGAGGACCACGTGCTTGACCGCGAGTTGCCGCTCTGGGTTCCGATTCCGGCACTGGCGGAAATGCAGGTCGCACTCGAGGAGGCGGTCGAGGACGTCACCGGCCTCGAAGGTTTCGAGCTCAAGCGCCTGATGCGCACGGGGACCGTCGCGAGCGTCGACAATCGCAATTGGGAGATCTCCGGCCCGGAGGTGATCCGCCGCATGTCGCAGTCGCGCGCGGTGGCGCTCGACATGGAATCAGCCGCGATCGCCGCCAACGGTTACCGCTTCCGCGTCCCCTACGGCACGCTGCTGTGCGTCTCCGACAAGCCGCTGCATGGCGAGATCAAGCTCGCGGGCATGGCCAGCGAATTTTACCGCCGCCGCGTCGGCCAGCATCTCGAGATCGGCCTGAAGGCGCTGGAGCGGCTCAAGCAGCAGGAATCCGAACGCCTGCATTCGCGAAAGCTGAGAAGCTTTGCCGAAGTGGCATTCCAGTAGAAGGACAACAGAACTGTCGTACGAACGTTGACGTCTCCGTGAGCGCGGAGTCCCGGAATATCGCTGCCGAGCCAGTGTTATCAATTCGTCCGGGGCCGCTTGAAGCAGGACAGGAGACGAAGATGTTCACTGGGATGATCAGGCTCGTCACACTCGGCACATTTGCGGCAACGCTGTGGATTTCGCCGGCGTTCGCCGCGGGCGGAGGCGGCGGTGGAGGAGGCGGTGGCAGTATCAGTTCGACCGATCCCTATGCCGGCGCCTATTCGGATCAGAAGCCGCAGCCAACCTATCCGAAGCGGCCGGGCGCCAAGGCAACCCAGAAGGGCAAGAAGCAAGGCAACCAGTCCAGTATCGGCGATCCCGCTTTCGCCGCAGGCTACCGCGTCGCCTATGATACCATCTACGAGCGCAACGACTATGCGGCCGCCATCGCGCAGTTGAAGTCGCTCGGCCACGACGACCATCCGAACGTCGCCAACCTCATCGGCTATGCCTACCGCAAGCTCGGCGACTACGAGCAGTCGCAGGTCTGGTACGAGCGCGCCTTGCAGGCAGATCCGAACCACGTGCTGACGTGGCAATATTATGGACTGTGGCAGCTCGAGCGAGGCAACCGCGAGCAGGCGCTCTATCACCTCGGTCGGATCGCATCCATCTGCGGGACCGACTGCGAGGAATACCGGTCGCTGGCTGCGGCACTGGACAAGCCGGCCGGAACAGCGCTCGTCTATTGAGGTCGGAACGTGGCGGGCTGACGCGAGCGCGCTGTTGGCGCACGTCGTATGACCGCCATGTCCCCTAAAGCATGATCCGGAAAAGTGCGAAGCGGTTTTCCGGAAAGATCATGCGTAAACAACAACCTAAAGCGCGATGACGATTCATCCAAATCTCATCGCGCTCTAGTGCGGGTGGTGACAACGCGTCAGATTTTCAGCATTGTCCGGCGCGGGGCTCGACCGGGACGACTTGATGCCACTTTTGCGCGACAAGATCATTGGCCATGATCTGGAACGGCTGGCCTTTCGCTTCACCATGCTGGACGATGGCGAGGTCGTGCAGTGCCAGATCTCCGACGCGGCGATGGACGAACTCGCGGGCATGCAGGGCACCGAAAGCAGCGCGCGGCAGGCGCAGTTCCTGTCCCTGCGCGAGACCATCGAACGCATCGCGTCGGAACTCTACGACGAGGCGCCGAGGGTGCAGGGCTACGTGGTGCGGATCTTCATGCGGCATCTGGGAAGGTGACGTCGGTCGTTGCCGCGAGCAATAACGCCTCTCCGTCATCCTGAGGTGCGAAACACGTGGCGCAACGCGCCGCGCGGAGAGCCTCGAAGGATGAACGGCCGAGATGCAGCCGGGCCGTCGTCCTTCGAGGCTCCCCTTGCGATGCAAGGGGAGCCTCAGGATGACGGTACAGAAAGGGTGGTCGCTGCTAACAGCAACTCACCCCTCAAGCTTCCTCAGCAACAACCTCAACGCCGTCGCCGCAAACACCTGCATGTTCGCGAACCGGTCGCCGCTCGCCGTCTCAAGCGTCATCACCTCCGACGCGGGCCCCGCGACGGCCATGCAGCTGTGGCCGGCGGCGTCGCCGTAGCGGTTGCCGGTGGGGCCGGCGGCGCCGGTCTCGGACAGGCCCCAATCGCAATTGAAGCGGCTGCGCATCCGCTCGGCCAGCAATTGCGCGTAGGGCTCCGAGGACGAGCGAAAGCCCTTCATTCCTTCATCCGAAATATCCATCAGCACACCCCTCGCATCGCGGGTGTAGACCACGGCGCCGCCGAGGAAGTAGGCGGACGCGCCGGGCACCGCGAGCAGGCTGGCCGCGATCAGCCCGCCGGCTGATGATTCCGCGACCGCAATGGTCTGTTTGCGCGCGATCAGTTTTGCCGCGACCTGTTCCGCAATGCCGATGAGCTCTTTCATCCCCAAGACCCCTTATTCCTTCGCAACCGAGCTCAGCCTTCCTAGCATATGACAGCAGGCTTGGCCGAGTTGCGGGCGAGGGGCAGGCCTGCTTGAATGGCGGGTACAAGAAGAGACATGCGAGGAAACGTGAGAAGGGAGACGTCATGGCGTCCCTGATCGCCGGCGGCATCGATTGCGACGTGCATCCGGCCGTGCCGCATCTGACCAGCCTGCTGCCGTACCTGAACGACTATTGGCGTGATCAGGTGACGACGCGCGGCATGGTCGACCTCGTCTCGCAATCCTATCCGAAGAGTTCGCCGATCACGGCGCGTCCCGATTGGCGGCCCGAAAGCGGCAAGCCGGGCGAGAGCCTCGAGGCCATGCAGCGCCATGTGCTCGATCCCTTCCAGCTCAAGCATGCGATCTGCAATCCGCTCTATGGCGTGCAGATGGTGTTTTCCGAGGACATGCAGGCCGCCTTCTGCCGCGCGCTGAACGACTGGCTTGTGAAGGAATGGCTCGACCGCGATTCACGACTGCGCGGCTCGATCGTGATCCCCACGCAGAGCGTCGAGAAGGCCGTCGCCGAGATCGAGCGCTGTGCGCCAGATCGTCGCTTCGTGCAGGTCTTGATGCTGGTGATGGGCGACACGCCGCTCGGCAAGCGTGCGCTGTGGCCGATCTATGAAGCCGCGGAACGGCTCGACCTGCCGATCGGCATCCACGCCGGTTCCGCCTATCACAATCCGCCGACCGCGGTGGGATGGGGCTCCTATCACATCGAGGATTATGTCGGTCAGGCCCAGGCGTTCCAGGCTCAGCTCACCAGCCTGATCGTCGAAGGCGTGTTCGCCAAATATCCGCGGCTGAAAATGGTGATGCTGGAGTCCGGTGTCTCTTGGATCGCGCCGTATCTCTGGCGGCTGCACAAGTTCTGGCGCGGGGTGCGGATGGAGACGCCGTGGGTCGATCGCGCGCCGCTGGAACTTGTGCGCAGCAACATCCGCTTCTCGTTACAGCCATTTGATGCGCCGCCGGAACCCGAGACATTAATTCGCCTGTTTGAGCATATGCAGTCGGACGAATTGGTCTTATTCTCCACGGACTATCCGCACTGGCAGTTCGACGACCAGGACGCGCTGCCCGAAGGTCTGTCCCCCGATCTCGTGCGCAAGATCATGATCGACAATCCGTATGCAACCTATCCCCGCCTGACGTGAGCCCGCTGCCAAAGGAGGCAAGGCGATGAATATACAGTTCCGCGAGAACCAAGAAGCCGCTTCCCCACTGACCGCCAAAACCGCGATCGCGGACTGCGACATCCACCCGGCACGCGCCACCCGCACCGAGCTCTATCCCTACCTCGCCAAGCGTTGGCAGCATCATCTCGAGATCTACGGCGTCCATGCCTACCAGGGCATGATGGAAGGCCCGCCCTATCCGAAGGCGCAGCCCAATGCCTCCCGCCGCGATGCTTATCCGCCGGAGGGCGGCCCGCAGGGCTCCTCGCTCGCCTTCATGCAGAAGCAATTGCTCGATCCCAACAATGTGCAGCTTGGCGTGCTCAATCCGCTCAACACCGGGCAGGGCATCCGCAATCACGAGCTCTCGGCTGCGCTGTGCTCGGCGATCAACGACTGGCAGATCGACAAGTGGACCAGCAAGGACAAGCGGCTGAAGGCGTCCATCGTCGTCGGCAATGAGGACGGGCTGTCGGCAGCCGCCGAGATCCGCGAGCGCGCCGGCGACAAGAACTTTGTGCAGGTGCTCTTACTCAGTCGTAACGTCGAGCCGCTCGGCCAGCGCCGTTACTGGCCGATCTATCAGGCCGCGGAAGAGGCGGGTCTTCCCGTCGGCGTGCACGCTTTCGGCTTCGGCGGCAACCCGATCACGCCATCGGGCTGGCCGAGTTACTACATCGAGGAGATGGTCGGCCACTCGCAGTGCCAGCAATCGGCGCTGGCGAGCCTGGTGCTGGAGGGCGTGTTCGAGCGCTTCCCGAAACTGAAGATGGTGATGATCGAGGCCGGCTTCGGCTGGGCGCCGTCACTGGCATGGCGGCTCGACAAGGCCTGGCAGCGGCTGCGCAGCGAGGTCCCGCATGTGAAGCGGCCGCCGTCAGAATATATCCGCGAGCAGGTGTGGTGGACGACGCAGCCGATGGAAGATCCTGAAAGGCGCGAGGACCTGTTCGACGTCATCAAATGGATCGGCTGGGACCGGCTGCTGTTCGCGACCGACTATCCGCATTGGGACTATGACGAGCCCTCGCGCGTGCTGCCGGCGGGCGTCAGCGAAGCCAATCGCGAGGCGTTCTATCTCGGCAATGCGAAGAAGCTCTACGGAATAAATTGATGGCGCGTCATGTGATTGCGCCGGTCGACGAGCTTCCGCCGGGTACGCGAAAATTCCTGGAGATCGACGGACGGCCGATCGCGATCTTCAACATCAAGGGCGAATATTTCGGCCTGATGAACCGCTGCCCGCATCAGGGCGCGGCATTGTGCGAGGGCCCGCTGATTGGGCTCGCGCAGTCGAGCAATCCCGGCGAGATCGAATACACGAAGTTAGGTGAGATCATCCGCTGCCCCTGGCACGGTTGGGAATTCGATATCCGCACCGGACAGTCCTACTGCGATCCCCGCCGCTTCCGCGTGAAGGCCTATCCGGCCCATGTCGAGCCGGGTGCAAGCGTGGTGAAGGGGCCGTATGTCGCCGAGACGATTCCCGTGAAGGTCGAGAGCGATTACGTGGTGGTGGAGCTGTAAGCCCCCGCTCTTACCCTCCCCTGGAGGGGGAGGGTCGATCGCGCGAAGCGCGAGCGGGGTGGGGTGATCTCTCCCCACGGGCAGCGTTCGATGCGGAGGGACCTCCACCCCACCCCGTCTCACATTATCGCTGCGCTCAATGTGAGCCGACCCTCCCCTCCAGGGGAGGGTAAGAGCGGCGGTGATTGACGTGACCGTCAATGCCCCGCAACCGGCTCCGCCGCCGTATCATAGATCGGCACTGCCTTGCCGCCGCCGCGGTAGACGATCGAGGCCGCGATGATGCCGAGGAGCGCCGCGAACATCAGCCAGGCGCCGGGCGCGGCCTTGTTGCCGGTGTAGTCGATCAGCCAGGTCGAGGCGAACGGCGTGAAGGTGCCGAACAGCGCGGCCGCGAGCGCGAAGGCGAGCGAGAAGCAGGTGGTGCGCACATGCGCCGGCACGATCTCGACGAGGGCGCCGAGCATGGTGCCGCTGTACATGCCGAAATAGAACGAGAACATCATCTCGACGGCGAGCAGCTTGCCGAAGGTCGGCGCAGCCACCAGCCAGGACAGCGCCGGATAGGCGGTGACCAGCGCGAGGCCGGCGATCCCGATCAGCACCGGCTTGCGGCCGATGCGGTCGGACAGCGCGCCACCGACCGGATTCCAGATGAAATTGGTGACGGCGACGAGCAGCGTCACGAGCAGCGCATCCTGCGTCGACAGCTTCAGCACGGTCTTGCCGAAGGTCGGCGTGTAGACGGTGACGAAGTAGAACGTCGTCGTGGTCAGGATCGCGATCATCATGCCGAGCAGCACGATGCGCCAGTTGGCGAGCGCGGAGGCGAACACCTCGCTGGTCGTCGGATGTTTCTTCATGGCGAGGAAGGCCGGCGTTTCCTCCAGCGTGCGCCGCAGGACAAAGATCAAGGGAATGATCAGGCAGCCGACGAAGAACGGAATGCGCCAGCCCCAGGACGCGACGGTGTCGGCCGGCATCACCTCGGAGAGGATGAAGCCGAGGATCGACGCCACGAAGATCGCGACCTGCTGGCTCGACGACTGGAACGAGGTGTAGAAGCCGCGATTGCCGGGCGTTGCGATCTCCGCGAGATACACCGACACACCACCGAGCTCGACGCCGGCGGAGAAGCCCTGCAGCAGGCGGCCGATCAGCACGATGACGGGCGCCGCGATGCCGATGGTCGCATAGCTCGGGCAGAACGCGATCACGACCGTGCCGAACGCCATGATGCCGAGCGTGACGATCAGGCCCTGGCGGCGGCCGATGCGGTCGATGTAAGCGCCGAGCACGATCGCACCGACAGGCCGCATCAACGCGCCGAGCCAGAACACGCCGAAGGTGTTGAGCAGCGAGGCGGTTTCGTTGCTCGAAGGGAAGAACGCCTTGCCGATCGCGGCGGCGTAGAAGCCGAACAGGAAGAAATCGAACTGCTCGAGGAAATTGCCCGAAGTGGCGCGCAGGATCGCGCCGATGCGCGACTTGATCTCGGGCGGATTGGTTGAGGTGGCTGGTCCAGCCATGACGTTGCTCCCCTTGGAAAGACGTGGCCGGACCGGAACTCATTTCACGGCAAGGCGACAGATTGAAGCTGCGACAATCTGTCATCCCCTTCCCGCGCGAGGCGGAGGGAGTCAACCGGTTTTCCGGAGGAAGCTGATGATTTTTCAGGCTTTATTTTGCGTTGCAGCGAGGATCCATTGGCGGAACGCGGCAAGCTTCGGTGCCTCTCGACGGCCGTCGGGAGAGACCAGGTAAAACCCTGCATCCGCAGGCAGCGCGATCTTGAAGGGGACCACCAGCCGGCCCTTGGCGATGTCGTCCTGGACGTAGGAGGTCCGTCCCATCGCCACGCCCATGCCGTCGATCGCCGCCTGCACCGTCATCAAGGTCATGTCGAAGGTGATGCCGGGCTGCCGGGAGATGCCGGCGGAAAGGCCCGCCGCGGTCAGCCACAGCCGCCAGTCGTCACTGACGTTGGTGTGCAGCAGCACGTGGTCCTTCAGATCCTCCGGACGCCGCAGCGGCTTGTCACCGCGCAGCAGCGAGGGGCTGCACACTGGAAACAGCTCGTCCGCCATCAGCCAGTCGGCGCGCAGGCCCGGCCATTGCCCGCGGCCGTAGCGGATCGCGACATCGACATTGTCGCGCTGGAAGTCGACCAGGCTGGTCGAGGTGGTGATGCGGACGTCGATGCCGGGATGGCTCTCCTGGAAATCGGTCAGTCGCGGCAGCAGCCACTTTGCGGCAAGCGAGGCGATCGTCGACACCGTCAGCACCTTGTCGTCGTCCTTGCGCAGCAGGCGATCGGTGGCAAGGCGCAGGTCGTTGAAGGCGGCGCGCACGCCCGGCAAATAATCGCGCGCCTCCGGCGTCAGCGCCAGCGCGCGGTTCTGCCGGATGAACAGGCGGATGCCGAGCTCCTCCTCGAGCCTGCGGATCTGATGGCTGATCGCGGTCTGGGTCACGTTCAGCTCGCTGGCCGCCAGCGTGAAGCTGAGATGGCGCGCGGCGGCCTCGAACGCCCGCAATCCGTTCAGGGAGGGCAATCTGGCAGTCATCTGGCAGCAGGATGCATGACGTTATTTCATGCGAAAGGGTACAAATTGTCGTTTGTCGCGGCGCACTCAGAGGCAGATATTAGCGGTCAACTTAGCTCCAGGAGCTGAAAATGTCTACTTTGACCGACAATTCGATGACAAATCATCATGCGCACGGCCTGCTCCACCAGATCGGCGAGACCCTTCACGTCTGGCACGAGCGCTATCGGACCCGGCGCGAGCTGACGCACTGGACCGCCCGCGATCTCCACGACGTCGGGCTGTCCTGGTCCGACATCGCCTATGAGGCCGACAAACCCTTCTGGCGGGCCTGATTGGCCGCCAGGCCGGCGCCGCCTGACTGTGGGGGCGCCGGCGGTCCCTTTTTGTGAAGGGCAAATTTCTTAAAGGCTCGTGTCATGAGCACTCTCCGCCTCGAAGACCTGAAGCAATATTCGGATACGCTGCGCACCCAGCAGGGCGAGACGCTCAACGTTCGCTTCGTCGAGCCGCGCGACACCGAGGAGCTGCAGCACTATTTCCGCTCGCTCTCGACCCGCTCCCGCTACAACCGCTTCTTCGGTGCGATCAGCGAATTGCCGAAGGGCCTGCTGCACGATTTCCTCGAGGTCGGCGAGCGCGAACGTTTCACTGTTGTCGCGACCATGATGGTCGACGGTTTCGAGACCATCGTCGCTGAGGCGCGCTATGCGTTGCATGCGGAAACCGCGACGCTCGAATTCGGCCTGTCGGTCGATGACCGCTGGCACGGCCACGGCATCGCCACTGCGCTGATGAAGAACCTGGAATGCCGCGCGGCTGCGCTCAATGCCGAGCACATGTTCGGCGACACGCTGCGCTCCAACGAGGCCATGGTCTCGCTCGCACGCAAATCCGGCTTCGCCTTCGTCAACCATCCCGACGACTGGAAGCTGGTGCGCTTCGACAAGGAGATCAGCATCGCACCGAAGGAGATTCCCTGTGCCAGCTGGCGCCTAGCCGCCCTTTCCCGTCAGGCCGAAAGCCCCTCAGCCTCGGCCTGACACCACTGCAAGCCCGGCCTGGCCAAGCCAGAGCCGGGCATTTTTTTGAGGCGAGCCCAATTCCACCCCGCGAAAGCGCCGGCCTATTCTTCCTCGATCCAGATACCCCGCTCGCTTAAAGCCGCGAGCACAGCTTCAATGTCTTCCGGCTCCACCTTGGTGGATGGCATCAGCTCGTTCAGCTGATCGAACGTAACATAGCCCGTCTTCTCCGCCAGGATGGCGGCCTTCCGGACCACCTCAGACCAGTCCATTCAGTAATCCCAAAAATAGGGTCCCTACTATAGGGAATGATCGAATGGTTCGGACCGCGCAGCCCGGATGGAGCGCAGCGCAATCCGGGATTCTTCCCGCGCTCGCATCCCGTCATCCTGAGGTGCGAGGCATGGGACGCAACGTGTCCCATGGGGAGCCTCGAAGGATGAACGGCCTCGCTGTCCATTGGCATCCGATTCCCCGCGGCCGCAGCCGGGCCGTCGCCCTTCGAGGGCCGCTGAAGAAGCGGCCGCCTCAGGGTGACGGGTAAAAATCCTACTTCCCCGCGAACACCGCCTTGCGCTTCTCGATGAACGCCTGCACGGCTTCCTTGTGGTCGGCGGTCGTGGTCAGGCGGATCAGCCGCTCGGCTTCGTGATCCCGGGCGGTTTCGAAGTCGAACAGCAGGGCCTCGTCGAGATTGTCCTTCATGTAGCGCAGCGCGAGGCGAGGGCCTTCGGCGAGCGATTTGGCCAGCGCGAACGCCTCAGTCTGCAGCTTGTCGTCGGGCACGACGCGGTTGACGAGGCCGATCGTTTCGGCGCGCGCGGCGTCGACGCGATCGCCGGTGAACATCAATTCGCGTGCCCGCGCGGTGCCGACGAGGCGGGTGAGCAGCCAGGCGATTCCGTAGTCGCCGCTGAGCGCGATGCGGGCATAGCCGGTGGCGACGAAGGCCGATTGCGCGGCGATGCGGATGTCGCAGGCCATGGCGATGGCAAGCCCGGCGCCGACCGCGGGGCCGGGCAGCGCGGCGATCGTCGGCTTACGCACCGACACCAGCGCGCCGGTGAGCAGCCGCTGCCGCTCCTGCAGATCGGCGATGCGATCGTCCAACGACATCTCCAGCTTTTTGGGGTCGCGATGCGCGCCCATGCCCTTGACGTTGCCGCCGGCGCAGAAGGCTTCGCCGGCACCAGTGAGCAAGAGCGCGCCGACGCTCGGATCCTCGGCGCAGGTCCGGATCATGGTGCGCAGCGCCGGCGTCAGCGCGTCCGACAGCGAATTGCGTGCCTCCGGACGGTTCAGCGTGATGACCGCGACGCGGTCGCGGATGGTGCAGAGGAGCTCGCTGGTGCCGGTGTCGATGGTGGTTTCCGTGGTCATGTCGCCTCCCTCTCTTTCGTCATTGCGAGCGAAGCGAAGCAATCCAGTCTGCTTCCGCGGAGACATTTCTGGATTGCTTCGCTTCGCTCGCAATGACGGTTGTTGCTACGTTATCGTCTCAAAACTTCTCCACCCAGGGCCGCAGCTCCAGCTCCCAGCTCCAGGCGCTGCGCGGCTGCTGCAACACGTTCCAATAGCTCTGTGCGATGGCGTCGGGGTCGAGCATCGAATCCGGCTTGTCGGCAGGCTCGGTGCGCGCTGTACTCCTGATGCCACCGTCGATCACGAAATGCGCGACATGGATGCCTTGCGGCGAGAGTTCACGCGCCAGGCTCTGTGCGAGCCCGCGCAGCGCAAACTTGCCCATCGCGAAGGAGGCGGACTGCGCGTAGCCCTTGACGCTGGCGGAAGCGCCGGTGAACAGGATCGCGCCGTGCTGGTTCGGCAGCATGCGCTTGGCCGCCTGCTGCGCCACCAGGAAGCCGCCATAGGCGCTGACCGCGATCGCCTGCGCGACGTCGGCCGGAACGAGATCGACGAACGGCCCGCGGGTGCGGCCGCTGGCATTGTAGACGACGAGATCGGGCGTGCCGATCTCGCGCTCGACCAGGCCGAACAGCCGCTCGACCTCATCAGGCTCGGCGGCGTTGCAGGCATAGGCTTTCGCGCCGGTCTCGCTGCAGAGCGCGCCGAGCTTTTCGACCTTGCGCGCGGCGAGTGCGACACGGATGCCTTGGGCGGACAGCAGCCGGGCCAGCGAGGCGCTCAGGCCTTCGCCGGCACCGACGATGAGCGCGATCTTGTATTTCGGGTGTTCCATGGCGTGATCTCTCAGGACGGGAAGCAGTTGATCTATGCATGGGCCGCGCGGGCAACCAGCCAAGAGCCGACGGCCAGTCGATCACAATTCCGCAGAGCGAATTGCTCCGTCACGGCGATCATGCCTCCCTGACAATTTGCGGCTTTATCGCGCTTCCTGGCTGGAGCATGATCGACATCATTCAAAGCGGCAAGCGCCAAAACAGCGCAAAATGTCCGTAAGGCGGAAACGAAGAGGACGATCATGCACAAGCCGGTCCCAGCGCAGCCGAAACATGTCGCGGCCGAGCCATCCGGCCTGCTGGCGCCCGATACGTCCGGCATGAACTTCTACCGCGCCGACCCGGCGCTGACGGATCTGCTCCGCATCCATCTGCCGGACAATCTGTTCCGCCACATCGAGCCGCATCTCGATCGCCTCGGCGAGCTCGCCGGCGGCCGGCTCGACGAGTGCGCGCGGCTCGCCGACCGGCACACGCCGGTGCTGCACCAGCGCGACAAGTTCGGGCGCGACGTGCAGTCGATCGAATATCATCCGGCCTATCGCGAGCTGGAGAACGCCGCGTTCGGCCAGTTCGGCGTCCACGCGCTCTCGATCCGCAAGGGCATCATGGGCTGGCCAGACAAGTACCCTGTCGTCGCCAAGCATGCCTTCACCTTCCTGTTCAACCAAACCGAATTCGGCATGGGCTGCCCCATCAACGTCACCGACGGCTGCGCCAAGCTGCTTTCGAATTTCGGCAGCGAGGCGCTGAAGGCGAAATATCTGGACGGCTTGACCTCGACCGACATGAGCAAGCTGACGCAGGGCGGCCAGTTCATGACCGAGAAGGAGGGCGGCTCCGACGTCGGCACGCTGACCACGCGCGCGGTGCAGGAGGGCGATTATTGGCGCCTCTATGGCGAGAAATGGTTCTGCTCGAATGCCGATGCGAAAGTCGTGATGCTGTTGGCGCGCCCCGAAGGCGCCGGTCCCGGCACGCGCGGCGTCGGCCTGTTCCTGATGCCGCGCTTCCTCGATGACGGCGCGCAGAACCACTACCGGATCGTGCGCCTGAAGGACAAGCTCGGCACCCGCTCGATGGCCTCGGGCGAGATCAAGCTCGAAGGGGCGATCGCCTATGCGGTCGGCAAGCTCGACCGCGGCTTCGTGCAGATGGCCGAGATGGTGAATTCGTCGCGGCTCTCCAACGGCGTCAAATCCACCGCGCTGATGCGCCGCGCCTATCATGATGCGCTTGCCGTGGCGAAGAACCGCGTCGTGTTCGGTCAGCGCATCATCGATCTACCGCTCGGGCGGCGGCAGATGCTGAAGATCATGCTGCCGGTCGAGCAGGCGCTGTCGATGAGCTTTCTCACCGCCGACGCGCTCGACCGTGCCGAAGCCGGCAGCCAGGATGCGGCGGCGCTGCTGCGCATCCTGACCCCGACGCTGAAATTCCGTGCCACGCGTGATGCGCGCAAGGTCTGCGGCGATGCACTCGAGATGCGCGGCGGCATCGGCTATATCGAGGAATTCGTTACCCCACGGCTCTTGCGCGATGCGCATCTCGGCTCGGTCTGGGAGGGCACCGGCAACATCGTCGCGATCGATGCGCTCCGGCGTGCGGTCGGTCGCCATGGCGCGGAATCCGCGCTCGCCGCCGATCTGCATGCCCGGCTCGACGACAGCGCCTCCGTGCCGCAGGCCTGGCGCGACAATCTGCGCGGCCTCGTCGATCGCGCGGTCGGCTTTGCGCGCGAGGTTGCGGGCAAGGCCGAGAACGAAGCCGATGCGCGCCGCGCCACCAGCCTGCTCTATCATGTCGCAAGCGCGGTCGCGCTCGCCTGGGAAGCGCACCGCATCCACGAGATGCGCGGCGATGCGCGCCGGCTGCTGCTGTCGCGCCTCGTGATTGACCATCGCGTGTCGCCGAGCGATCCGTTCCGGCTGACGGAAAATGCCGTGCAGGCCAAGATCGCCGCGCTGTTGTTCGGCGACAGCCCAGCCGGCATGAGCGAGGTTGGCGAACTGGTTCTGGCGGCGTAGGCTGCGCGCCGCGATCAAACAAGAAACGCGATAGGGAGTGTTCGATGAAGGCCGCCGTCCTCTATGAAGTCAACCAGCCGCTGGTCATCGAGGATGTCAGCCTGCCGAAGCCCGGCCCGCGCGAGGTCCTGATCCGCACCGCGGTGGCCGGCCTCTGCCACTCCGACCTGCACTTCATGGAAGGGCTCTATCCGCATCCGCTGCCGGCGGTGCTCGGGCATGAGTCTGCCGGCGTGGTCGAGCAGGTCGGCTCCGATGTCACTTACGTCAAGCCGGGCGATCACGTCGTCACCTGCCTGTCGGTGTTCTGCGGCACGTGCGACAATTGCACCACCGGCCGCACCGTGCTCTGCACCGACGCGACGGTGAAGATGCTGCCGGGCGTCTCCAACCGCATGCAGTGGTCTCGCTCCGAGAAGCTGCACCAGTTCCTCAATCTCTCGTCCTTTGCCGAGCAGATGCTGGTGCACGAGAACGCCATCGTGAAGATCCGCAAGGATATGCCGCTCGATCTCGCCGCGCTGATCGGCTGCGGCGTCATCACCGGCTATGGTGCGGTCGTAAACACGGCAAAGGTGACGGCCGGCGAGACCGTGGCGGTGATCGGCTGCGGCGGCGTCGGCATGGCCGCGATCAACGGCGCGCAGATCGTGGGCGCCGGCCGTATCATCGCCATCGACACCAATCCGGCAAAACTCCAGCTCGCGACCAAGCTGGGCGCCACCGACATCATCAATCCCGCCGACGGCGACGTCGTGAAGCAGGTGCGCGACCTCACCAATGGCGGCGTGCATCACGCCTTCGAGGTGCTCGGCCGCAAGGAGACCGCGGAGCAGGCGTTCGGCATGCTCGCCGCCGGCGGTACCGCCACCATCGTCGGCATGATTCCGTTCGGCCAGAAGATCGAGCTGCACGGCTTCGACTTCCTGCGCGAGCGCCGGATCCAGGGCTCCTCGATGGGCTCCAACCATTTCCGCGTCGACATGCCGCGCCTCGTCGATTTCTACCTGCGCGGCCGGCTGCACCTCGAGGACTGGATCTCGGCGAAGCTGAAATTGTCTGAGATCAACGAGGGCTTTGCCAACATGAAAGCCGGCAAGACGCTGCGCAGCGTGATCGTGTTCGATAGTTGATCCAACACAGGTGTCATCGCCCGGTTTAACCGGGCGATCCAGTACTCCGGCGGGAGTTGAGTGAACGAACTGCTGCCGCAGGGTACTGGATGCCCCGCCTGCCGCCTACGCTAAAGCTTCGGCGCCCCTCGATCTCAACCCCGGCGAAGCCTTGGCGTAGCCGGGTCGCGGGGCATGACAGTCTGCAGCCCGGATGGAGCAAAGCGTAATCCGGGATCTTTGTCGCGGACGGACTGTCCCGGATTTCGCTTCGCTCCATCCGGGCTACAGGAGAAACACCTCACCGCGACACGTGCGCCGACACGGCCAGCCATGTCCCGTTCTTCTTCGCCCAGCAATCGGTGTACCGGCCCGTCGCCTGCTGGCCGTCGGCCGTGGTGTAGCTGGTCGCCGCGTGGATGATGGCGAAGTCGCCCATGATGCGGATGATGACGTCATGCGCGTGCAGGTTGCGGATCGCGATCGGCCGCGCCGTCTGCTCCAGGAAGGCGGCGCGATCGACCAGCGTCTTGTCGGGATTGGAGCAGTAGAACTCAGGCGCCAGGATCTCGTCGAAGCGCCTGACGTCGCAGTTCTGAACGGAGGCGACGTAGTCGCGATTGAGCGCGGTGAGCTGTTCGAGATCCTGGCTCATGGTGCTTCCTCCCTCTCTGTCATTCCGGGACACGCGGAGCGCGAACCCGCAATCTCGATGTTATTTTACCCCGTCATTGCGAGCGAAGCGAAGCAATCCAGAAATATCACCGGGGATGCGGTCTGGATTGCTTCGTCGCAAGAGCTCCTCGCAATGACGGGAAGAAGCCCTAATCGTCAAACATTTCTGGCGGGACGAAGCCGCCGAACTCGCGCTCGATCAGCTCGGCGAGCTTCAGCGGCGTGCGATCTTCCAGCCACGGGCCGACGATCTGCATGCCGAGCGGCAGGCCGCTTTTCGACAGCCCGAGCGGGACGGCCGTCGCAGGCAGGCCCGGAAGCGTCGCGATGCCCGGCCAGGCGAGCTGGTCGGAATAGGGGTAGTCCTGGCCGTCGATGCTGATGCGTCGCAGGTCCTGTTCCGGCAAATGATCATGCGGAAAGGCCGGCGTCGGCATGATCGGGCAGATCACCGCGTCGAAGCTGTTGAACAGCGCGCGCCATTGCGCGCGCAGGCCGGCGCGGCGACCGGCGTCGAGCACCCAGGCGCGGTGGCTTGCAATCGTGCCGCGCAGCCGCTCGGCGCCGAGGCTCCGGTCCTCCGGCGACAATTGGCTCGCCCGGGCCCGCGAATCCGCGAGCTCCTCCGGCAGGAAGAACGCGCCGAGGAAGCCCAGCAGCATGCGCATGTAAAGCCGCGAGGTCTCCGCGAAATCCGGCAGCAGCGCGCTCTCGCGTGCGACCGTGACGCCGGCCTTCGCAAGATCGGTTGCGAGCTTGTCGATCGCGCCGCGGACATCCCGGTCGGTCGGCAGCAGCGGATGGCTGTCGACCACCAGGACACGAAAATCCCGCAGCGACTGATGTCGCGCAACAGGCAGGTCGAGCTTGTAGGCGACACCGGCGTCCAGCGGATCCGGTCCGGCCATGATTTCGAGCAGCAAGGACAGATCCGCAGCGCTGCGCGCCATCGGGCCGATGACGGCGAGGTCGCCTTCGCGCGGTAGGGCTGGAAATGGCGGCGGGGTCTCACCGCGCGCCGGGCAGAGATTGATGGTCGGCTTGTGAGCGAAGATGCCGCAATGAAATGCCGGCACGCGCAGGGAGCCGCCGATGTCGGAGCCGGAGGCGAGCGCGCAATAACCTGCGGCAAGGGCGGCCGACGATCCGCCGGACGATCCACCCGGTGTGCGGCCGAGATCGTAGGGGTTGTTCGTGGTGCCGTAGATGTCGTTGTAGCTTTGCCAGTCGGAGAGGCCGACCGGCACGTTGGTCTTGCCGAGGATCACGCCACCGGCCTCTTTGATGCGGGCCACCGGCAGCGCGTCTTCCACGGGCCTGAAATCCTTCTGCGGCACGAAGCCCCAGGTCGTCGGCAGGCCGGCGATGTTGAAGGATTCCTTGATCATCACGGGCAGGCCGAGCAGCGGTTTGCGCTCGCCGCGGGCCAATGCGGCGTCCGCCTCGCGCGCGACGCCGAGCGCGCGATCGAAATCCTGGACGCAGATCGCGTTGATCTTGCCGTCGTGACGCTCGATACGGCCGATCGCATCCTGCGTGAGCTCGACCGCGGAGACCTTCTTCGCGTTCAATGCGGCCGACACCTCGACCGCGCTCTTGAAACTCCATTCCGATCTGGCCACGGCGTGTCTCCCGCTCCGGTTGTTGGAGGATGATGCGCAGTTTGGCAGAAGGCTGCAACCGCTGTTTGACCGTGATTGATGTGTGGCGGGACGGAATGAGAAGGGAGCTAAACAAGCGCGGTGGCGTCGCCACAAATTCCGTCGTCGTCCCGGCGAAGGCCGGGACCCATAACCCCAGGGAGAAGTTGTGGCGCGAGCCGGCAACTCCGAGTCTTCGCCAAATTACTGCCTGTGAGTATGGGTCCCGGCCTCCGCCGGGACGACGAGTGACGATGGAGAACCCCTACGCTGCCCCGATCAATATCCCCACCGCCAGCACGATGGCGCCGCCGAGAACGATCTGGAACACGGCCTGGAGGAATGGCGTGTCCATGTAACGCGAGCGGATGAAGGCGATCGCCCACAACTCGAAGAACACGACGACGCAGGCGATCGCGGTTGCGATCCAGAAAGCGTTCGGCCATGTGTCGGGCACCAGATAAGGCGCGGTGTGGCCGAGCCCGCCGAGCGTCGTCATCGCGCCGCAGGTGACGCCGCGCAGCCAGGGCGAGCCGCGCCCCGTCAGCGAGCCGTCGTCGGACAAGGCTTCCGCAAAGCCCATGCTGATGCCGGCGCCGATCGAGGCGGCGAGGCCGACGAGAAATGTCTGCCAGTTCTGATGCGTGGCGAAGGCGGCCGCGAACAGCGGCGCCAGCGTCGAGACCGAGCCGTCCATCAGGCCGGCAAGGCCCGGCTGCACATATTGCAGCACGAACATGCGCCTGCGGGTGCGGTCCTCCTCGGCGCGGACGTCGGGCTTCAGGATCTCGCCGGTCAGTTTCGCGGCGGTGTGCTCGTGGTTCTTCTCGGCCTCGGCGAGGTCGCCGAGCAGCCGGCGCACGTTGACGTCATCCGCCTGCTCGGCGGCCTTGGCGTAGAAGCGCTCGGCCTGGAGCTCCATGGTCTCGACCTCCTTGCGGATGGTGTCGAGTGGCAGGTTCTTGGTCAGCCAGATCGGGCGGCGGCGCAGGAAGCCCCTGACGTCATCGCGGCGGATCGGCGGCAGATGCTGGCCGAAGCGCTGCTCGTACATCTCCAGCAGCATGTGGCGATGGCCGCGCTCCTCCTCGGCCATCTGCTCGAACAGCTTGGCCGAGTCCGGATAGCGTTCCTTCAGATCCTCGGCGAAGGTCATGTAGATGCGGCTGTCCTCCTCCTCGGAGGAGATCGCGACCGCCAGCACCTCGCGCTCGGTCAGATCGGCAAAATTCTTCACGACGGCCCTGTTTCGATAGTTTAGAACTATTCTAAACTATATACGGCGCCGCGGTTTCCGGGTCAAATCAGACCGTGCCGGCCTTTGCGAGGAAGTCGAGCAGCAACCGGCTCACCTCGGCCGGCTGCTCCTGCTGCACCCAATGGCCGGCGCCGTCGACGAGATGGCAGCCGAGCATCTTGGTGCAGCCGCGCCCCTGCATCGCCTCGAACACGCCGGGGCGCTGATGGGTGCCCCAGTCCTGCTTGCCGGAGATGAAGCAGGAGGGCACGTCGATGCTGCGGCCGGCAAACAGCTGCATCTCGCGGTTGAGCATGCCGGAGGTGCCGTAGCGATACCATTGCAGCCCGCCCTGGAATCCGGTGCGGCTGTATTCGGCGCTGTAATAGGCGAGGTCGCTGTCCGGCAGCCATTGGTTCGCGGCGATCGCGGCCGGCGAGGGCATCTCCTTCGCGACCGTCTCGGCCATGGTCTCGCCGGCGTCCATCACGTAATAGGTCGGCAGTTTTGCGAGTTCGTCTGCCGACCACGCCTTGAGCGGATACGGTTTGTTGTCGATCCAGTCCGCGCTCTTGTGATGATAATAGGCGCGCAGGAAATCATGCACGCCCTGCGGCGCGTGCTGCATGTCCGCGTTGGCCGGGCGTGTCGCGTAGTACCATTGATAGTGTTTTCGCGGGCGCGGCAGTGCAGCGAGCTCGCGATGTACGGGATCTTCCACGGCAGCCTTTGCGGGACCATCGACCGTATCGAACGGCATTGTCGGCGCTCCGCCGAACGGCGCGCTCATCAGAGTCACCGAGCGAAACACGTCGGGCCGGATCAGCGCACACCAGGCCGCGACCGGACTGCCGAAATCATGCCCGGCGAGATCGACCTGCCTGTAGCCGAACGCCGACACCAAAGCGAGCGCGTCGCGCACCAGGTTCGGAAGCGAGAACGGCGTGAGATCGCCGTCATAGTCCGCGGTCCATCCCGTGGTGCGGCCATTGCCGCGCTGGTCCGGCGCGATCACGTGATAGCCGGCCTCCGCCAGCGCCGGCATCACCTTGCGCCAGGAGAAGGCCAGCTCGGGAAAGCCGTGCAGCAGCAGGATGCACGGACGGCCCTTGGTCTCGAACCCGGCTTCGAGCACATGCATGCGCAAGCCGTTGATGCCGTCGATGGTGCGCGAGCGGATTCCCGCGGGGAGGGGGATGTCGGGAAGCGCGGTCATCGTTTCCTCCACTAGGGCGTCTCTTACCCTCCCCTGGAGGGGGAGGGTCGATCGCGCGAAGCGCGAGCGGGGTGGGGTGATCTCTCGACACGGGCAGTTTCAACGAGGAGAGACCGTCACCCCACCTCGGTTCGCATTCCGCTTCGCTGCATGCGAACCGATCCTCCCCCTCCAGGGGAGGATAGGAGTTCGCCGCGCGACCTCGGCTAAATCACACCGCCGCACACACGAACGCATTGCCCTTGCGCTTGATCTTCCCCACCGACGGCGAGGGGAAATGCGCGGTGCAGCACAGCGTGTCAGTGTCGCAATAACGCTCCAGGAAGCTGCGGCGCGTCGTGGCCGCCTTCGCGGGGTCGACGTCGAACTTGATCGACAGCTCCGGATAGAGCGTCTGCAACGGCGAATGCATGAGATCGCCCGAAAACACCGCGTCGTCCTTGCCGCGGCCCATCGTGATGGCGATGTGGCCCGGCGTGTGACCGGGCGTCGGCAGGATGCGGACGTGATCGCCGATCTGATGATCGTTGCCGACGAGCTCGTGCCTGTTAGCCTCGACCACCGGCAGCACGCTGTCGGCGAAGGGCGGGATCTCCGTCTTCGCATTCTCGGCGGACCAGTGGTCGTATTCCTGCCTGGCGAAGACGTAGCGCGCCTTGGGGAAGGTCGGCACCCAGCGGCCATTCTCCAGCCGCGTGTTCCAGCCGACGTGATCGACATGCAGATGCGTGCACATCACGAAGTCGATGTCGTCGACCGCAAACCCGGCGGCCTTGAGCCCACTCAGGTACGTGTCGTCGGTCTTCATGTTCCATTTCGGACGATTGGGGCGCGGCTTGTCGTTGCCGATGCAGCTGTCGACCAAAATGGTGTGGTGCGGCGTCTTCACCACATAGGACTGGAAGCACAACATCAGCACATCGTTGTCGTCGAGCGCCTTGGCCTGCCGCATCCACGCCCGGTTCTCGGCCAGCACCTCCGGCGTCAGTCCCGGCAGCATTTCCAGCGCCGGGACGAACGAGGTTTCCTGCTCGATGACGCGATGGATGGTGAGATCGCCGACCGCATATTTCAGGCTCATGAGAACTCCCGCGTAGGTTACGCCGGAGGCGGCACCGAGATCTTCACGGAGGGCCGCTCCAGCATTTTTTGGTGGAAGGCGTCGAGCTTCGGATAGGCCTTGCGCCAGCCGCAATCGGCGAAGCGGAAGTCGGCATAGCCGAGCACGCAAACGAGGCCGATCTGCGAGATGTCGAACGGACCGTTCAGCACGTCGGGCATGTTCTCGAAGCGCGCCATGCCGGTCCAGGCCCTGTTCCAGTGGTCGTCGGACCAGGCCTGCCATTGCAGGCCCTGCGGCCGCACCATCTTCTCGTAGCGGCACAGCAGCATGGAATCGAGCATGCCGTTGATCAGGGAGTGATTGGTCTTGGCCTTCCAGCGCTGCGGGCCGTAATCCGGGATCAGGCTGCCGCCGGCCATCTCGTTGAGATATTCGACGATGACGTAGGAATCCAAAATGACGTCGCCGTCATTGGTGATCAGCACCGGCAGCTTCTTCAGCGGCGTGATCTTCGAATAGTCCTCGTTGGCCGTGCCCGGCGCGACGGTTGCGGGCGTCAGCTCGATCTTGTCGATCAGCCCGAGCTCGATCGCGGCGATGCGCACCTTGCGGGCGAAGGGCGAGGCGGGGGAGAAGGTGAGCTTCATGGAACGATCCTGATGAACATCCGGCGGTTGTTTTCGTCATTGCGAGCGAAGCGAAGCAATCCAGACTGTCTCCGCAGAAAGAACCTGGATTGCTTCGTCGCAAGAGCTCCTCGCAATGACGGGGAGAGGGCGGAGGCTTACGCCGCGATGATCTCCTGGCGCTGCTCGCCGAGGCCCTCGATGCCGAGCGTCACGACGTCGCCGACATTGAGGAAGGTCGGCGGCTTCATGCCGAGGCCGACGCCGGGCGGGGTGCCGGTGGTGATGATGTCGCCCGGCAGCAGCGTCATGAACTGCGAGACGTAGGAGACGCACTTGGCCATCGAGAAGATCATGGTCTTGGTCGAGCCGGTCTGGCGGCGCTGGCCGTTGACGTCGAGCCACATCGACAGGTTCTGCACGTCCTTGATCTCGTCCTTGGTCGCGAGCCAGGGGCCGACCGGGCCGAAGGTGTCATGCGACTTGCCCTTGGTCCACTGGCCCAGGCGCTCGATCTGGAAGGCGCGCTCGGAGACGTCGTTGCAGACGCAATAGCCGGCGACGTAGTTCAGCGCGTCGGCTTCCGAGACGTACTTGGCGCGGGTGCCGATGATGGCGGCGATCTCGACCTCCCAGTCGAGCTTGGTCGAGCCGCGCGGCTTCTCGACCGCATCGTTCGGGCCCGACAGCGAGGTGTTGGCCTTCATGAAGATGATCGGCTCGGTCGGGATCGCCGCGCCCGTCTCCTTGGCGTGGTCGCTGTAATTGAGGCCGATGGCGACGAATTTTGAGATGCCGGTGACGGGCGCGCCGAACCGCGGCTTGCCGGAGACGGCGGGCAGCGAGGCGGGGTCGAGGGCCGCCAGCTTCTTCAGGGACTCCGGCGAATAGGCCTCACCCGTGAGGTCCTTCACATGGGCCGACAGGTCGCGCAACTGGCCGGATTTGTCGATCAGGCCGGGCTTTTCCGCACCCTTTTCGCCATAACGAACAAGCTTCATTCTCGTTTCTCCCTGGAAATGGACCGATCGGTTAAACAGCTTCATGGAACAGCGCGGCAGGAAATTCAACCGCTCAAAACGGGCCGCATTGCAGGCTTCTGGATTCGGTGGGCAGGCTCAGGTCTCGTGTCCCGGACGCGACGCAGCGCGAAGCGGTGCGGCGCAGAGCCGGGACCCAGATTGCCACAATCGTGGGTCCCGGCTTAGCTGCGCATCACCATAGCGCGTCGAAGACGCGCGTAAACGCGCTCTTGGCGCTGCGCAGCATCCGGGGCACGAGACCTAGGCCAGCGCCACAAACCTGAACGCGGCCCCGTCGCGCCTGATGTGCCCGGCCGAAAAATGCCCGCCGATCACCAGCGTCTCCGTGTCGGCAAAGCGGCCGAACAGCGCGGCCCGCGTCACCGCCGACTGCGCCTGGTCGGAATCGGCGGTCGAGGACCAGTCGAGATGCGCCATCTGGCAGGGATGATGGGCGACGTCACCGGTGAGCAGGCCCTGCTCGCCGTCAGATTTGATCAGGATGCTCATATGGCCGGGACTGTGGCCCGGGGTCGGGATCATGCTGATCTCGTCGCACAGCTGATGATCGCTCGGGATCAGATCGGCCCGATCCGCGTCGACGATCGGCTGCACGGAATCGCCAAACACGGCGGCCTTGTCCGGCTCGATGGAATGGTCGCGCCAGTGCTCGTATTCGGTGCGGCCGAAGACGTAACGCGCCTTCGGGAAGGTCGGCACCCATTTGCCGTCGACCAGCTTCGTGTTCCAGCCGACGTGATCGACATGAAGATGTGTGCAGAGCACGGTGTCGACACTCTCGGGCGGAAAGCCCGCCGCGATCATCGTCTCCAGGAACGGCGTGGTGCGGTTGTTCCAGGTCGGGACGCCGCGGCCTTGCTTGTCGTTGCCAAGGCCGGTGTCGACCACGATGCGGTGGTTCGGCGTTTCCACCACCAGCGAATGGATCGACATCTTCAGCCGGCCTTCTTCGGTGGCGAAATGCGGGATCAGCCAGGGCAGCTTCCGGATCTCATCATTGGTCGCTAGCGGCAGGATGAAGCGGGTCGAGCCGACCGTCTCCAATTCCACCACCTTGGTGATTTTGACCCTGCCCACTTTCCACTGCATCGGGCGCCTTCCCATGTTTCTTGTTTTGGTGCCGAAACATGCGGTTTTCCGCCGTCAAGCGCAATGGATCATCTGGTGCGATGCGGCGTTATCGCGGGAACCCCAAGAGAAAGCGACGACAAAAGAGGCTGCCATGCCAGAGCTTGCAATTTCCGCCGAGAAAGTCGCCTTCATCATCGAGAAGGCGCGCGAATTCGACGTCAAGGAAGGGGATGTCGATCCCGATTCGGGGTCGAATCCGAGCGATGACGACGCGGTCGACGTGCTCGGGGATGACGGCTCCGATCCGGTCGCCAGCGAGCTCGGCGGCTTCATCGTTGCCCTGAACGAGGACGAGCAGGTCGACCTCGTCGCGCTGACCTGGCTCGGTCGTGGCGACGGTACGATCGATGACTGGGATGACTTACGTGCCCGCGCCGTGGAGGCGCGGTCCGAGTATCGCAAGCCCCGGCACGAAACGGTGCAGTACCTGCTCGGCGAGCCGATGCTGGGCGATCTGCTCGCCGATGGTCTCGATGCCTTCGGCATCGACTGGACCGACGAGCGTCTCACCGCCGATTCCTCCGATCCCAGCGAGCGGGACGAGGACGAGCCGACGAAGCAGCGGTGAATGTTGCAAAGCGCTCTCTCCCCGCAGGAGCGGGGAGAGAGCGAAGCGGCGTTACAGCGTGCCTGGGAAGGCGCCACCGTCGAGCAGAATGTTCTGCCCGGTGATGAAGCCGGCCTTGGCGCCGCAGAGGAAGGCGCAGGCATAGCCGAACTCGTCGGGCTGGCCGAAGCGGCCCGCCGGGTTGAGCTTGGCGCGCTCGGCCAGGATCTGTTCCGGCGTCGTGCCGCGCTTGTCGGCTTCGGCCTTCGCGGTGCCGGTCAGGCGGTCGGTCTCGAACGGGCCCGGCAACAGGCCGTTGATGGTGACGTTGTTGATCACCGTCTTGCGCGACAGGCCGGCGATGAAGCCGGTGAGGCCGGCACGCGCGCCGTTGGAGAGGCCGAGGATGTCGATCGGCGCCTTCACCGCGGCCGAGGTGATGTTGACGATGCGGCCGAACTTGCGCGCCATCATACCGTCGACGGTCGCCTTGATCAGCTCGATCGGGGTCAGCATGTTGGCGTCGATCGCCTTGATCCAGTCGTCGCGGGTCCAGTTGCGGAAATCGCCGGGCGGCGGGCCGCCGGCATTGTTGATCAGGATGTCGGGATCGGGGCAGGCCTTCAGCACGGCTTCGCGCCCCGCAGGCGTCGTGATGTCGCCGACGATCTCGGTGACCGTCACGCCGGGATAGGCCTTCCGGATCTCGTCGGCCGTCTTCTTCAGCGCTTCGGCGCCCCGCGCCGTCAGCGTGACATGAACGCCGGCTTCGGCCAGCGAGATGGCGCAAGCGCGGCCGAGGCCCTTGCTGGATGCGCAGACGATGGCGCGGCGACCTTTGATCCCAAGATCCACTGTTTCACTCCCGAAAATAGCAGGCAGGTTTTGGACGGCGGCCACCTTAGCCAACTGTGACGCCGCTGATAAGAGACGGGCCCGCGTCAAAATGCATGGCGCTCGGCGCGGCGATGCAAATGCGCGCTAGATCCGCCGCTCCTGCTTGAGCCGGTCGATCACGGACGCTGCCTCCGGCGGCAGTGACTTGAAACCCATCTGGCCGACCGTGGAGAACAACGGCCGCAGATGCGAGCCGGCGAGGAATGGCGGCTGGTGGTTCGCCGGCACGATCCGGTCGAACACCAGCACCAGCGTAGTGGCGACGAGGCCGACCCTGACGGCGCCGAGCGCGGCGCCGCCGAGCCGGTCGGCGATTCCGGCCTCGCCGACCGTGTCGTCCAACACGAAGCGGCCAATATGTCCGAACAGCATGCCGACGACGACGAAGATGCCGAAGAACCAGATCCAGTTCTGCAGCAGCGGCGCGTTCGGATTGCCTGCGATCTGCGGCGCGATCAGCGGCATCAGCGCGACCGCGATCGGCGCGGCGATGAGATAAGCGAGGATGGTCATGCCGCTGCGGAGCAGACCGGTCCTGAAACCCAGGCCCACCGCGACGGCGAGCGCGGCATAGACGGCGAGATCGAAACTGTTCATGACCACAACCCTGACTAGATGGAACGAATGAACGCCGGGCCGGTCATTCCGGTTTCAGATCGTTAAAATCGTCTGTATTGATGGCTCCAAAACAGCAGGGTTGCGCGCAAGGACATCGTCATGTCAGACCTATTCGACGTCAGTAAAGAAACCATTCTCGTCACGGGCGCGAGCCAGGGGCTGGGGCGGCAGTTTGCCCGGGTGCTGGCAGCGCATGGCGCGGCTGTCGCGCTCGCCGCGCGGCAGACGGATAAGCTGAAGAGCCTGGAAGACGAAATCCGCGGCAAGGGCGGCCGCGCCGCCGCCGTTGCGCTCGACGTCACCGACACTGCCTCGATCGCGAAGGCTGTCGATGCGGCGGAAGCTGCGCTCGGTCCCGTCACGGTGCTGGTCAACAATGCCGGCATCGCCATCGAGAAGCTCGCGACCGAGCAGACCGAGGCCGATTGGGATGCCGTGATCGGCGCCAATCTCAAGGGCGCCTATTTCCTTGCGACCGAAATCGCCCGCCGCATGATCGCGCGCAAGCAGGAAGGCAACATCGTCAACATCGCCTCCGTGCTCGGCACCGGCGTCTTGAAGGCGGTCTCGCCCTACGCGATCTCCAAGGCCGGCATCATCCAGGCGACCAAAGCGATGGCGCTGGAGCTTGCCGGGCAAAGCATCCGCATCAACGCGCTCGCGCCCGGCTATATCGACACCGAAATGAATCACGCCTTCTGGTCGACGCCCGCAGGCGAGCGCCTCGCCAAACGCATCCCCCAGCGCCGCGTCGGCGCCGAATCCGATCTCGACGGCGCGATCCTGCTGCTGGCGTCGAAGGCGTCGCGGTATATGACGGGGAGCGTAGTGACGGTGGATGGCGGGTTCTTGCTGAATTGAGCCCAACTGTCGTCCCGGACAAGCGCGCCCTCAGGCGCGCGTAGATCCGGGACCCATAACCACAGGCAGAGGTGTGGTACGAGATCGGTAACCCCGAGTCTTCGCCAAATCACTCCCTGTGGTTATGGGTCCCGGCCTTCGCCGGGACGACAGCGGAGAATGACGCGGCTTTGTCGCAATTCACCGGGACGACGATCGCCTAACTCGCCCGCATCTCCGCCCTGATCATATCCGCCGCCTTCTCCCCGATCATGATGGTCGGCGCATTGGTGTTGCCGCCGATCAGCGTCGGCATGATCGAGGCGTCGACGACGCGCAGGCCTTCCACCCCGTGCACCTTCAGCGCGGGATCGACCACGGCCATCGCATCCGTGCCCATCCTGCAGGTACCGACGGGATGATAGACGGTGTCGACGCGCTCGCGCAGAACGTTGCGGATGTCGTCGTCCGTTCTCACATCGGATGTGAACATGTCCTTCTTCTGCAGCGCGCGCAGCGCCGGCGTCTCCATCAGGCGCCGTGTCGTCTTGAAGCCGGCGACCATCGCCTCGAGATCCTCCGCCTCACCCAAGAAGTTCGGATCGATCATGGGTGCTGCGAGCGGATCGGCGCTTTTCAGCCATACGCTGCCGCGGCTCTTCGGTCTGAGCAGACAGAAATGGCATGAGAAGCCCGCTTCCTTGTGACGCTTGCGGCCGTGGTCGTCGAGCATCGCGATGACGAAGTGCAATTGAATGTCTGAGACGTCGAGGTGGGGCTGCGTCTTCAGGAAGCCGCCGCACTCGGCGAAATTGGTGGTCATCAGTCCGCGTCGCTCGCGGCGGTACCGCTGGATCGCGCGCAGCAGGGATGGCAGCCGTCCAAGGGACGAGTGAACGAAGTGCGGATAGTCGGAGGCGTAGACGAACACGAAATCCGGATGGTCCTGCAGATTGCGTCCGACGCCCGGCAGGTGATGGACGACGCCAATGCCGTGCTCGGCGAGCGCATTGCCGTCGCCGACGCCCGAGAGCATCAACAGCTGCGGTGACTGGAAGGCGCCGCCAGCGAGGATCACCTCGCGGCGGGCGCGCAGCTGCCTTGTCTGCCTGCCCTGCACATATTCGATGCCGACTGCGCGGTCTCCTTCGAACAGGATTTTGGTTGCTTGCGCCCCCGTCTCGACCCGCAGATTCGCGCGCTTGTCCATGTGCGGCTGCAGATAAGCGCGCGCCGCGCTCCAGCGCTCGCCATTGCGCTGCGTCACCTGGTAGCTGCCGAGCCCTTCATGGTCCTCTTCATTGAAGTCCTCGCGGATGCGGAACTGCGCCTCGCGCGCGGCCTGATGGAAGACGTCATGGATCGGATTGTCCGAGCGCAGTCTGTTGACGTGCAGCGGGCCGCCCTTGCCATGATATTCGCCGTCGAAATCGGCGTTGTGCTCCGAGCGCTTGAAGTAGGGCAGCACGTCCGCATACGACCAGCCCGCGTTGCCGAGCGCGGCCCAGTGGTCGTAGTCCCATTTGTGGCCGCGGATGTAGACCATCGCGTTGATCGCCGAGGAGCCGCCGAGGCCCTTGCCGCGCGGTTGATAGCCGATACGGCCGTTCAATCCCTTCTGCGGCACAGTATCGAACGCCCAGTTGGCCGCGCCGTACGGCAAAGCGAGCCCGAATGGCGTGGTGATCCGCCAATTGTCGTTCCGCCCGCCCGCGTCGAGCAGCGCGACGGATGTGGCCGCATCCTCCGACAGCCGGCCTGCGACAGTGCAGCCGCCCGAGCCCGCGCCCACGACGACGAAATCGAATGTGTCGGTCAATGCTGTTTCCCCCTGTCCCTCTTCTCGTCATTGCGAGCGAA
The DNA here is from genome assembly GCF_025200885.1 of Bradyrhizobium huanghuaihaiense. Lineage (NCBI taxonomy): Bacteria > Pseudomonadati > Pseudomonadota > Alphaproteobacteria > Hyphomicrobiales > Nitrobacteraceae > Bradyrhizobium > Bradyrhizobium huanghuaihaiense. Next base: position 923,563 of record NZ_CP104172.1, read on the forward strand.
GCGAAGCAATCCAGACTGTCGCCGCGGAGGGATTCTGGATTGCTTCGCTGCGCTCGCAATGACGGTGTTCGTGTCAGCTACGACATCAACCGCATCAGCTTCTCCAGCCGCGCGATCTTGCCGCCATAGGGCGGATAGAGATCGGCGAGGCGGTTGAATTTCGAGCGATAGAACACCGGCTTCAGCTTGCTGAAGGTGCGAAAACCCCATTCGCCGTGATAGACGCCGCTGCCGGATGCACCGACGCCGCCCATCGGCTGGTTGATTTGCGCGAAGTGAAACAGGCAGTCGTTGACGGTGACGCCGCCGGAGACCGTGCGCGCCAGCACCTCGTCGCGGGCAATGCGGTCCTTGCCGAACCAGTACAGCGCCAGCGGCCGCTCGCGCGCATTGACGAAAGCGATCGCCTCGTTCGCATCGCGAGTGCCCAGCACCGGCAGCACGGGCCCAAAGATCTCCTCCTGCATCGCCGCCATGGCTTCGGTCGCACCGAGGATCAGCGTCGGCGGGAATTTGCGATGCGCCTTCCAGTTGGGATCGTCCGCCTTCGCCGGCTGCAGGATCTTTGCGCCGCGCTGGGCGGCATCCGCGACCAGCCCCTCCAGCCGCGCATAATGCCGGTCGGAGATGATGGAGGTGTAGTCCCTGCTGGCGGGATCGGCGCCGAACATGCGCCGCATCTGCGCGCGCACCTTCTCGGCGAAAGCCTGCACGGAATTTTCCGGCACCAGCACGTAATCCGGCGCGATGCAGGTCTGCCCGGCATTGAGCAGCTTGCCGTAGGCGATGCGCTCGGCGGCCTCCTCGAGATCTGCCGAGGCATCGATGATAGCCGGCGACTTGCCGCCGAGCTCGAGCGTGACAGGCGTCAGATTGCGCCCCGCGGCCTCCGCGACCAGCCGCCCGACCCGGGTCGAGCCGGTGAAGACGAGATGATCGAAGGGGAGGCTCGCAAACGCCTTTGCGACCTCGTCCTCAACGCCGGTGATCAGCACTTCGGTCGCATCGAACCTTGCGGCCACCGTCTCCTTCAGCAGTGCGGAAAAGTGCGGCGAGAGCTCGCTCGGCTTGATCATGATTCGGTTGCCGGCGGCGATTGCGCCGATCGCGGGCGCGAGCGTCAGCTGCAGCGGATAATTCCAGGGCGCGATGATGCCGACGACGCCGAGCGGATGCGCCATCAGCCGGTTGCGCGCGGGCAGGAATTGCAGCGCGGTGGCAATGCGCTGCGGCGCCATCCAGCCCTTCAGGTGTTTTGTCGCATGCCGGATCTCGCTGTAGACCATCATCGCTTCGGCGATGGTGGTCTCGACCGAAGAGCGGTGGCCGAAATCGGCCGAGATCGCCTGCCGGAAGCGTTCTTCATTGTCGGCGACCACAGTGCGCAGCCGCGCCAGCCGGTCGAGCCGCTCGGTCAGCGTCGCGGCCGGCTCGGCCCCGCGACCGCGCGACCATGGCATGGAAGCCATCCTCCAGCGCTCCGACCGCGGCGCTCATCAGGGGGCGGTCCAAGGGATGATCCAAGGGACGATCCAAGGCGTGGTCCATGGCGTTCTCCCCTCAAAGGCGTTTGCCCCGATTTTTGTTGCCGCAAGCTGGCCGTTTGCGGAACTTCTGGCAAGTCTACGGCAAATCGACCGGAATCCGGTCCATCAGCCTGTCATAAAGTCGAAAAAAACGTCCCCGCAGCCCTTTCCAAAGGCAGCCCGCCTTGATACATACCCCCCGCACCCGACGGGCTTCGCCCCGGGATTGCCTTCCAAGGAAGCCTTTGGGACGGAAGAGAAAAGCCACGCGAACAGCGCCGGCCCTCATCCACCGTCCCCGGCATTTCGGCGAAGGCAAAGCAACGGTTTAACGCGGGGTGGAGCAGCCCGGTAGCTCGTCAGGCTCATAACCTGAAGGTCATAGGTTCAAATCCTATCCCCGCAACCAAATTCGGATTTCACCGGATCCGATACGAAAACGGCCCGCTTGATGCGGGCCGTTTTTGTTTTCAGGATGTTGGGGCAATCGTGAGGTGAGCTATCCAATGACCGAGGTCGAACTCGTCAATGTGTTCACGCACATGGGGCGTGGCGGCAATCCGTGTCCGATCGTTGTCGCCGCTTCGAACCTTCCCACCGAGGCGATGCAGTCCGTGGCGCGGCACTTCGGGCATGAGTCGGGCTTCGTGCTGCCGGCTCCGGGACTCGATTCTGACTATGTCTTCCGCTTCTGGGTTCCGCGACACGAGATGGAGATGTGCGGTCACGCGACGATTGGCGCGCTGTGGCTGCTCGCGGCCAAGGGCTTGTTGTCCGGCGATCAGGTTCGCATCGAGACGCGCAGCGGAGCGGTGACAGGTTATGTCGATCGTGGCAGCTCGGGCGAGCCGTCCGTCGAGATCAGCCAGCCTGTCGGCAAGGTCGTCGATCTCTCGCGTGCCGAAGAGGAGGACGTTCTGTCGGTGCTCAAGCTGTCGCGCCGCGATCTGCTCGACCTGCCCATACAGAACGCCGTCACCTCGCGGGTGAAGACGCTCATCCCGATGAAGGGCGTCGGCGCGCTCAACGAGCTGGTGCCGGACCCCGCGCAGATCGAAGCGTGTTGCGGGCAGATCGGGTCGACCGGTCTTTATCCCTACGCCGTGGACCATCAGGGCGAACGGCGCTTCGAGGCCCGGCAGTTTCCGAAATCGTCGGGCTATCCGGAGGACGCTGCCACCGGCATTGCCGCCGCGGCGCTCGCCTTCGGGCTGCTCAGGAACGGCCTTGTCGAGCGCGACAGCGAGCGGATTACCATCATGCAGGGGCGGGCCATGGGAGCCTTGTCCGAGATCCGGGTGCGCCTCGGCTTCGCGGGCAGCAGGCCTGTCGGCTGCCTGCTCGGAGGGTCTGTGGCGCGCGTGGAGTCGCACGCCTTGCAGCTCTAGTCGCGATGAGGCGCGGGCAGAGCGTGACGTAACCCGCCCCCCTCAAAACTCCTTGATCACCTTCCCGTCCGCTCCCACCAACGTCGACGGTGCCTCGCCAAACACCAGCCCCTCCGGCTGAAACTTGATCGTCTTGCCGCCCTCGACGAACCCCGCAAAATTCCGCGGCGTCGCCGAGTGCACGCCGTTTTGCAGGAAGTCGCCGGTCTCGTAGCAGGTGTCGGGCTTGCCGCCGGAGCCTTCGCTCAAGAACTTCTGGAAGGTCTGGCTCGTCACCTTGGCCTTCTTGCGCGCGGACCAGTTGGTGGTGCGGCGGTAGAGCTTTGGCAGGATCACCGGGCCCTTGTCGGTCGCGAGCACGCTGGTCTCGCCCGCCTTGGGCTCGCGCAGGTCGAAGTCGAAGGCGCCAATGGTCTTGGCGAGATGCTTCCAGACCAGCAGCTTCTTGGTGCGCGCGGTCTTGGTCAGGGCAAGGAAAGCCGTGATCTCGTCCTCGTTCATCGAAGAGTAGAACGTCGGATAGGCAAAGCCCTGCGCGACCAGCCAGTGGTTGATGTCGACCTTTTCGCCCGCGACCGTCACCTCGATGTCGCCGACCAGCCGGCCATAGGTGTCGAACACCTCGTTCGGCGCATCGACATGGGTGAACACGCGGCAGGGCAGCGTTGTCCCGCCGGCCTGGCTGAGGAAATCATGCAGCGCCTTGGTCGCGGTCGCGCCGAGGAATTGCCGGTAGGAATGCGTGACCTCGTGATAGGCCTGCTTCTTGGCATCGGTCAGCCCCTTCTTCTCGGCAGCCGAGAGCGGTGACGGCATGTAGTGCAGCTCCGGCGCGTCGATGCCCTGGAGGCGAATGGTGAGCTTGCCGTTCTTGATCGGCGCCGTCGACGTGCGGCCCTTGACCTTGGCGCCTTCGAAGACGTGGGTCGGCTGGAACGGTGCCGTGTCGTTCTTGCGGAAGCGGATCGCGTCGGGCGCGACGGCGACGATCACCTTGGTCGTGTCGGCATCAGACCGGCCCGCCGGCCAGAACTGTTTGACATCGATGGTGCCTTCGACCTCCAGCAGTCCCACGGGCATCGGCCGCTCCCTGTCCAGTCGCGCGACGGTCGTCCTCTTAGGAGCCGACGCTGAAGGGCAGCGGATCATGTTCGTACGACAGAGCCGTGACGGGAGGCAGGACAGGGGCGACATGGCGCGGCGCGGCGCGCGCGGTCGTTGCCTTTCCCGTGCACGCAATAGAAAAACGCGGACCGGCAAAGTGCCGGCCCGCGCCCAATCGGATGATGATGCCGCCGAGGCGCCGCTTACTTTTCGGAGAGGTCCTGCCGGGCCTCGGCTGAGACATCCGCTTTCCGCGACTTCGTCGTGTAGGGGCAGACCATGGTCAGGTTGAGCAGCGTCGGTGCCTGATCCTCGCCATTGCCGTACTCCCAGACGAGGCGGATTTCGTGCTGGTCCGAGTTCGGTGCGTCCTGCCGATGCTGCGTGATGTCGGCTTTCATCGGGATCGGCGGCTCCGAGTTGAAGCATTTGCGGATGGATGCATCCAGCAGCGCGCATTTCGTCGGCGGGACCACGACGCGCTCGTCATTCGACAGCGGCGTGGTGTTCGGCTGGGCGGTGAGCTGAAGGCGGGCATGGCCGAGCGCCCTAAACCACACTTTGCCGCTGCCGTTCGGCCAGGTCTCCAGCGGCGACAGGATCGGCTGATACTGGCCGTATTCCATGGTCTCGATGTCGATCTGCTTCGAGGCCTTCAGCCGGGCCACGCTCTTCTTCATGTTTTCGAGGGGATAGTAGTTGCCGTTCATCAGGTTCTTGTAGTTCTGATCGTCATAGATTCCCGCCATCGATCGCTCTCGATTTTTCCGCCGTCGCACTGGCACGAGTGCCGGCGAGATATTCCACGGCAGCGCGGCCAACGACGAGCCGCGCTTGTGCCCCCAAGCTTACATTGCGAACGCTATCATTCGTGAAGATGCGACGTCAACGAAAGCAACCTGAGAGCGTTTTGTTGTGTGCCTTGCGCCGCTACTTGTCGCCGGCGCTCGCCAAGCTCAGCGGGCTCTTTGCGACGATCGTACGTGGTCCCCAGCGTGTAAACGCAACCGCCGCGCAGGAGAGAAAGCCCAGCAGCATCATCGAAACGGCTGCGAGCGTGAAGAAGCTCTCGGCAGTTGCCGCCCGCGACATCAGATACCAGCCGCCCAAAACGATAAAGAGGAGGCGCGCCGTCTGCGCCAGCACCGGACCGAGCACGTTGCCGGCGCCCTGCGACGAGAAATACATCGCCGAGGCAAGCCCGATGAAGCCGTAGAACGGGGCGACAGTTCGGAGAAACTGGCGGCTGGCGACATCTGCGTCGGCATTGTCGGTGAAGAGGCGAACCCACGGGTCCGGGAAGAGGGCGACCGCGCTCGCGAGCGCGCCGACGACAACGAGAGCTACGAGGCCGGTCGTCCAGGCGATGCGGCGGGCGCGCGTGATAAGTCCGGCGCCGATCGCAACGCCGATCATTGGCACCGAGCCGATGCCTACGGAAAAGGCAATGGTCGCCAGCACGTATTCAAGCCGTGCGCCGATGCCATACGCCGCGAGGACCGCCGTCCCAAACACGGCCAGCATATGAGTGAAGACGAGGTTGGTCAGCGTGTTTTGCAGCGGGGAGAAGCAGGCGACCACGCCGACCTTGAGGATGTCGGCGAACAACCCCCATCGCATGCGAAACCCGCGTAGTCGCGGAACGATGCGACCCTGGCCGGAGAACAGGTACCAGCTCATCACCGTGATGTTGATCGAATAGGCGATCAGCGATCCTGTCGCGACTCCTGGCATCCCGAATTGCGGTACAGGCCCGAAGCCAAGACCCAGCGTCCCGCCAAGGATGATCTGGCAGATCGCGGAATTGACGATCATAAGCGATGGAAGTTTCATATTGCCGGTGCCGCGCAGGACACCGGCCAGGATATTGACCAGCCAGGTGAGCACGGCTCCGCCGAAGTAGACCTGGCTGTAGGCAGTTGCCTGCGCCAGCACGTCACCCTGGCCGCCGAGCAGCTCCAGGAGTTGCCGGCCACCGAGCAGCATCCCCAGCATGAAGACGAGGCCGAAGAAGATCGCGATGAGAAGCGCGTGCGTGGCGAGATTCTCGGCCCGGTCGCGGTCACCCGCGCCGAGCGCGCGGGCAATTGCCGAGGACACGCCCCCACCCATGGCCGCGCCGGACATGCTCATGGTCAGCATCACGCAAGGAAACACCAGCGCCATCGCCGCCAGCGCCTCGATTCCCAGTCTGCCGATGTACGAAGTTTCCGCGATCGCAACCAGGGTGCCGGCCAAAAACGCAAGCGCATTCGGCCAGGCAAGCGAGAGCAGTGTGCGCAGGATCGGTCCGTCGAGCAACGCATTCGCGGCTGGGCGCGGCGGCGATGACATCAGACCTTCCTCCGTCGACCCGTCAGGTTCGACCCGAGATCAGGACTTGGGAGGCTTATGCGGGCAGACCATAGTCAGATAGAGCAGCGTCGGCTTATCCGAGCCCTTCTTGTATTCCCACTCCAACCGGATCTCGTGCCGATGGGCATAGGCGTCGCTCGCCGCGTGGCTGATGATGTTGGTTTTCATCGGGATCGGCGGTTCGGAGTTGAAGCACTTCCGGACGCAGGCATCGAGCAGGTCGCACCGTGTCAGAGGGATGACGCCGGGCTCGTCCCTGGACAGGGGGACCATGTTGGGTTGGGTACTAAGGTCGACGCGGGCCCGGCCCTTCTCCTTGTGCCAGTACTTGGCACTGCCTTGCGGCCATTTCGACGGCGGGTTCAAGATCAGGTGGTACTGGCCGTACTCCAAAGTCGGTAGATCGATGTCTTCCGAGGCCTTGAGCTTGGCCACGCTCCTCTTCATGTTCGCCAGCGGATAGTAATTGCTGTTCATCAGGTCTTTAAATGGCTTACCGGTATAGACGATCATGCCCATGTATTCTGCCCCTCAATGAGTGCTTGGCTTCCCCGGGAAATATGCAGCGCTTCGAAGCTTGACGGCGAGAACAAGGGCCTGGCGGCCCGTCGTTCAAAGCCACTTTTTCGCGCAGCTCTTGGCAAGCTACCACCTGGGACTGTGAAACGTCCAGATCAGCAACCGGCTCGGGGGCTCTATGCCCAGGATGAACTGCATGCCCCGTTGCTAAGCAGGTTTTCATAAGCGATCTTGTCGCCATCGTTCGCAGTGGCTTACCGACCATACCGCTGCAAGGTCTTGAGAGCACGGAATGCTTTGCACGGCGTGTCAGTCGACGATCGACCCAGGCGACAGCCGCTGCCCCAATTGCGGTGCAGGCGTGCGCCGCTCCGATCCCGACAGTGAACGACGGTTTGTCACAATCCTTCGGGCCGATGTGATCGATTCCACCGGGCTCGTTGCCGAGCTGGACCCGGAGGAGGCGGTCTCACGCCTGGAGCCGGCGCTAGCGGCGATGAGAGGGGCGGTCAGGCAGTTCGGCGGCATCGTCAGCAAGGAGCTGGGCGATGGGCTTGCGGCGGTGTTCGGCGCTCCCATTGCGGACGACAATCATGCGCCGATGGCCTGTCACGCGGCGATCGAGCTCGTGCGGCGAGTCGCAAGCCTGGGTGACCCCGGTCTTCAAGTGCGGGTCGGCCTGCACTCCGGCCATGTCGTTGCCTACATGGTCGCCAGCGAGTTCTCCAAGGTCTACGAGATCGGTGGTGCCGCCCAGCACCTGGCCGCGCGGCTGGAAACGGCGGCCGAGGCGAACCAGATCTACGCCTCGGAAGCCTGTCAAAAGCTTGCTGAGGGACATGTCCGGTTCGAATCGCTGGGCAGCAAGTCCCTACGCGGCTTTAGCCAGCCCGTGCCGGTCTATCGGATCGTAGGCGCGAGCGACCTGTCGAGTTGGCGGGTGCGGCGGGCGCGCAGTGTCTCTCGCTTCGTCGATCGCACTGCCGAGCGGGCTCTGCTGGAGCGCACAGCCCGAAACGCCAGGGCAAGCCGGCAGACGGTTCTGCTGCTGGGCGATGCGGGGATCGGCAAATCGCGGCTCGCGCATGAGTTTGCCCAGGAGCTGAAGGCCGACGGCTGGCGGCTGATCGATGCCGAGTCCAGCCCGAACCTTCAGGGTGCGCCCTTCAGCACGCTCAAGCGGATTTTGCTGTCTGCAATGGATGCGGCAGCGAAGGGCTCCGGCAGCCCGGGGGATCCTCGGCGAGATCTGTCCGTGATCCAGCAAACCGCCCTCGACGCGGTGCTCGATCTGCCGATCTCGAATCCGCACTGGGACGAGCTGGAGCCTCATGCTCGAGGACGAGCAATCTCCGATGCAAGCTGTGCGATCGTCAGAAGCCTGGCCGATCGTCAGCGGACGGTGGTGCTGCTCGAGGATCTGCACTGGATCGACCGGGCCAGCGATGTCGTCGTAGCCGCCATCGCGTCGCTACAGGCGGCCGGTCTTCTCGTGCTCTTCACCTCGCGACCCAATGATATGCCGGTCTGGATTGCGCGTTGCCACGCCGAGATCGTCGCAATGCGGCCCCTCGACGACGATTCGGGCCTGGCCATGCTGGCTGACATGCTCGGCTCCTCCGCGACGAACGCCGATTTGAAGAGCCGGATCATTTCTCATACTGCCAACGTTCCTCTGTTTATCGAAGAGGTTTGCCGCGGATTGAAAGATAGCGGCACGCTGCGCGGCCAATGGGGCGATCTTGCACTTGTGCGTCCAATCGACGAGCTCGGCATTCCCACCAGCATCCAGGGCGTCATTGCAGCGCGTCTCGATCGGGTGTCGAAGCAAGAACGATCCGTTCTTCAGGTCGCCGCCACTTTGGGGCCGAGATCGAACGAGACCATGCTCCGGAAGATCGCAGCCCTGTCTGAGGATGTTCTGCAGGAGTGCCTCGTAGCGCTTGATCGCGCCGAGTTGCTCGTCAGGGTCGATAGCGAATTGGAGAATTCGCTGGAGTTCCGGCATGAAATGGTTCGACAGGTCACCTACGACTCGATGGTCGAAAAGGTGCGTGAAGACATTCATGCGCGCGTTCTTTCTGCCCTGGAGAGCAGCGAAGGCGGTGCCGACGATCCCGACAAGCTATGCTATCACGCCACGCGGGCGAAGGATTGGGGCAAGTCGTTCACGTATGGCAGGGCTTCGGCGAGACGATGTCTGGCGCGGTCGGCATTTACCGATGCGGCTGACTATTTCGAGACCGCGATGGGTTCCTTGGATATGACACCGGCGACTCCCTCAAGGGAGGCGACTGCCGTGGATATTCGCATCGAGGCGCGTGCGGCGTTCATCGCGTCCGGTCAGATTGCCGAATGGCTGAACCTCGGCAAGGAGGCCGAGCGCCGTGCCGACGCGATCAACGACATCGGCCGGAAGGTCGCTGCCATGACGGTCATGGCGGCTGCACAGAACTTCTACGGGACACCGATCGAAGCGGTCACCGTCGGTGAGGACGTGGTGCGCCTTGCGCAGGAGTGGGGCAATCCGGGCTGGCTCAATGCTGCACAATACGGCCTTGGCCAGGTGTATTTTCTTGCCGGACGCTATCGTGCGGCCGATGGTCTTTTTGTACGGACTTGCGCCCAACTCGCGGGACCAGAGGCCAGTGCTCCTTTCGGTTCGACCCCGAAATCCGCGTTGCTGCTCTGCTGCATGATGAACGGCATCAATAAAGCCGTCATGGGCGAGCTCGACGCCGCCGAACAGCTCCAGCAACAGGCCGCCGCGATCGCCGAGGAGACCGGCCGTCCCTATGACCGCGTCGCTGCCGCCTATAGCGGCGGGTGGCTGAAGCTCGGCCGCAACGAACCCGCGGCGGCCGCTGCCATCCTCGAAGACGGTTTTGTCCTCGCGCAGAAGCACGGCATCCGGCTGTTCGTGCCGGTGCTCGCCTGCCATCTCGGCATCGCCTATCTCGAGCAGGGGCTGTTCGACCGGGCGCGCGGCATGCTGACCGAGGCGCGCGAGGAGGCGAAGGCGGTCGGCTATACCTCGGCGGTGCTGCGCAGCTCGATCTATCTTGCGCTCGCGACCCACCGCCTCGGCGATGTCCAGGCCGCGCAGAACATGCTGCGCGAGGCCCGAAACACCGCCCGCCAGCAGGGCTTTTCCGGCCTCGAGGCCGAAGCGCTGTTCGGCGAGGCCATGGTGACGCCGCCCTCGGGCGCGGCGAACGAGGCCGCGATCCTGGCTGCCTTGCGCGCCGCCATCGCGATCGCCTCCGACAGCGGCGCGCTGCCGCTGAAGCACAAGGCCGAGTCGATGCTGAACGAGATGCTCGCCCGCGGCGACGAGCTGACCTGACAGAATGGCAGCCGTTCGATGCAGGTCACGGGTGTGCAGCCGCAGGCGGCACAGGTCTGGACACATCTGGAAATGATCACGGCCGTGCACTAGGTATCGGGGCACTGGTTCGTAAGCGGTGAAGGGGAAGTCAGGTGCAGGGGGCGGACGACAACGCGGCAGATCAATCGCCGCTTCCTCATTTCATACTTGATACGCAGGGCACGCCGCACAAGCAGGCTTTGGCGATCTGGCACGAGCAGGTCGGCCTCCTCGGCCAGACCCGGCTCAAGAACCCCGAGCGCTTCCACGCCCGGGTCGAATATTATCAGCTCGGCGCGCTCGTGCTCGGTTCGGCGAAGACGCAGGCACAATCGTTCGACCGCTCGCGCTACCAGATCGGACGTGACGGCGTCAGCCATTATGTCCTGCAGTTTTATGTGGACGGCGGCTGCCGCCCGCGGTTCGGCGCGCAGACGGCGTCGAGTGCATCCGGCGATTTCATGACGTTCGATTGCGCGCAGCCGCAGATGACGGAGACGCCGGACTATGCCAGCATCCACCTCTTCGTGCCGCGTCCGCTGCTGGCGCCGCTGCTGAGCGCGCCGGACGAGCAGAACATGCGCATCTTCTCCGGCGGCGGCGCGCTGGTCGGCATGTTCCGGGATCATTTGATAGCGCTGTGGCGCCGGGCGCCCCTCCTGACCGTGCGCGAGGGCGAGGCGCTGGCGAAGCCGACGCTGGAGCTGGCGGCAACGGTGATCAACGGCTCGGTGCGCGAGGATGCCGCAAGCGGCGTGCAGCTCGCGCTGTTCGACATGATCTGCCGCCATGTCATCGACCATGCGCTGAACCCCGAACTGACACCGGAGAGCATTGCGGCGCATTTCGCCATCTCCCCGCGAAAACTGTCTTATTTGTTCGAGAATGCGGGCGGCATCGCGAGCTATATCGGGGAGCAGCGCATGCATCGCGCCCGGATGGCGCTCGCTGATTCGGCGCAACGGCACAAATCGATCTCGGACATCGCGGAAGCGCATGGCTTCGTGCATCCGCAGAGCTTCACCCGCGCCTTCCAGCGTCTGCACGGGCTGACGCCGCGCGAGTTCCGGGCCCTGGCGCGCGATCAACGTTCCTGGGACCCGCAACTCCTCACGCGGCAGATGTGGTGGAAATGGATGACCAGCATCCCCTCGTAACAGGCTGAACCAGATCGGGCGGTTTGCGCACAGGGTGAAATTTCCGCGGAGCTTTTGCGCGCAATGAGAAATCGAGTCGTCGCCTCGCAGTTTCGCTGGCGGGTTGCATAAAGCCCGTGGCATGCCCGTTGCGGGCGCGCCCAAAGCCATCATTCGGGGACACTGCAAGCGATTCAAGTCGCTGATGTTGTTGCCTAATTGCCTGAAGGCCGTGCCCGTGGAAGTGAAGCGGGTTGTCGGATGGGAATGGGACGGTGCCGGGCGGTCTGGGCGGCGATGCTGGTGGCAGGCGCCGCGGTCCCGGCCGATGCGCAGGATGCCGGATCGCTGCTGCGCGAGATGCAGCGGCAGCAGGAATTTCAGCAGCAGCAAAGATTGCCGGCCCCCGACGGGATACCTCGGCAGCAGGCGCCGGCGGCGATTCCGGACCGGGGTGAGCGCATCACCGTGAAGGGGGTGCGCTTCACCGGCAAGGTGGGGCTGCTGCCGGACGAGGCGCGCGAGCAGCTCGTCGCTGCGGTGCGCGGCAAGCGCCTCGGCATCAAGGGGCTCTATGCGCTGGCCGATCAGGTCACCGCCGCGCTCCAGGGCCGGGGCCGGCTGCTGGCGCGCGCGCTGCTGCCGCCTCAGGACGTCACCAACGGCATCGTCACGATCGAGATCGTCGAGGGCGCGCTCAAGACCATCACGCTCGATCGCGCCAAGGGCGTGCGCGTGCGCGAGGATCTCCTGCGCGCCATCATCGAGGGCCGGCTCAAGCCGGATGGCGTGACGCGGCAGGATCTGGAAGACGCGCTGCTGCGCATCAACGACCTGCCGGGCGTATCGGTGCACGCCAAGCTCGCGCCGGGCGAGGCGCCGAACACCAGCAGGCTCGTGGTCGACGTCGCCCAAGTGCCCATTCTCGGCGGCGGCATCTGGGCCGACAATTACGGCAGCTCCAACGTCGGCAAGGCGCAGGGCAACGGGCTGGTGACGCTCACCGACGTGTCCGGCTATGGCGACCTGACGCGGCTCTCCGGCACGGTATCGCAGGGCCAGGAGTACGGCACGCTGGCGACGAGCGCACCGCTCGGTGCCAGCGGCCTCACAGCCAATGCGAGCTACAGCTATCTCGGCTATCGTAACATCGACGCCATCGGCCGCGCGCTCGGTCTCACCGGCTTTGCCCATTTCGCAAATGGCGGGGTCGACTACGGCTTGATTCGCTCGCGCGATTTCAACCTCCAGCTCGGCGGCGCGGTGACCTGGAAGGCGCTGGTCGACGACAGCATCGCCGGAAAGCTCCAGGACAAGCGCTCCACCTCGGGCACGCTCAGCTTCAGTGGTGACCGGCGCGACGCGCTACTCGGCGGCGGCATCACCAACTGGTCGGTGAGCTGGACGTTCGGCGATCTCGATCTCGGACGCGTGCCGGGCGCGCTTGCGGCGGATCAGGCCGGGCTGAAGACGCAAGGGCAGTTCAACCGGATCAATGCGGCGGTCGCCCGGCTGCAGGCCTTGCCCGGTGACTTCGCACTGTTCGGCCGGCTCTATGGGCAATGGGCCGACAAGAACCTCGATTCCTCGGAAGATTTTGCGCTGGGCGGACCGTTCGGCGTGCGCGGCTATCCGGTCGGCGAAGCGCGTGGCGACATCGGCGTGCTCGGCACGCTCGAGCTTCGCTACAACGCCCCGGTACCCCAGCGCTTCGGCAGCCTCCAGCTCGCGAGCTTCGTGGACGGCGGCTACGTCAAGATCAACGTGTCGCCGAACGGCATCCCGCCGCTCAATGTCTGCAGCTGCAATGATTACGGGCTTGCCAGCGCCGGTCTTGCCGCGCGCTGGACGCGCGAGTGGCTGAACGTGTCGGCAAGCTGGGCCCATACGCTGGGCGACAATCCCGGCCGCTCCATCATCACCGGCGCGAATGCCGACGGCGTCAAGGCCAGCGACCAGTTCTGGCTGCAGGCCGGCATTCGCTTCTGACGTTTCGAGAGGGCACGCCATGACATCGATCCTGCCGAAGAAGCGCTTCGCAATCGCCCTGTCCGCGACCACGATGCTGACGCCGCCGGCGCTGGCCCAGACCTTGCCCACCGGCGGCCAGGTCGTGTCGGGGCAGGCCACGATCAGCCAGTCCGGCAATGCGATGACCGTCAACCAGTCGAGTGAGCGGATGATCGCGAACTGGCAGAGCTTTTCGATCGGCGCCGGCAATTCCGTGACCTTCAATCAGCCCGGCGCATCCTCGGTCGCGCTCAATCGCGTCGTCGGACAGGACCCCTCCAGGATTCTCGGCAGCCTCAGCGCCAACGGGCAGGTGTTCCTGATCAATCCGAACGGCATTGCCGTCGGCAAGACCGGCAGCGTGCAGACCGGCGGCTTCGTCGCCTCCACGCTCGGCATCAGCAACGCGGATTTTCTGGCCGGCCGTTACAACTTCACCGGCAGCAGCGGTGCGATCAGCAACGAGGGCAGCATCTCCGGCAAGGTGGTGGCGTTGATCTCGCCGAGCGTCAGCAATTCCGGCACCATCACCGGCAGCACGGCGCTCGCGGCCGGCACAGACGTTCTGCTCGATTTCAATGGCGATGGTCTGCTTTCGGTCGAGGTCAAGGCCTCCACGGTCAGGACCCTGGTCGAGAACAAGGGGTTGATCCGCGCCGATGGCGGCGTCGCCATCCTCACCGCCAAGGGCGCCAGCGACGCCATGAAGGGTGTCGTCAACAACACCGGGATGGTGCAGGCCGCGAGCATCGGCAGCCGCAATGGCCGCATCCTGCTGCTTGGCGACGCCAGGCATGGCGAGGTCAATGCCGGCGGCACGCTGCGCGCCCGATCGGTCGAGACCTCCGCCGCCAAGGTCAATCTCGCCGCAAACCTGAAGGTCGACACGCTGGGCGGGCACTGGCTAATCGATCCCGTCAACATCACCATCGACGCCAATTACGCGGCGGCCTTGCAAACCGCGCTCGCGAGCGGTGATGTGACGGTGACGACCTCGGGCAGCGGCACGGATGCGGGCAACATCGCGGTCAACGCGCCGATCAATTGGGCATCGCACATCCTCACCCTGCGCGCCGACAACGCCATCAGCATCAACGCGCCGCTGACCTCGACCGGCACGACCGGCCTCGACGGCCTCGTGCTGCAATATGCGCAGACCACCACGACGGGCACCTATAGCGTCAATGCGCCGGTCAATCTCGCCGCCGGCAGCCTCTTCCGGACCCAGAATGGCAGCGCCGCGCCGATCACCTACACCGTGATTACCGATCTCAACGCCCTGCAGAACATCAATACGAATCTCATCGGCAACTATGTGCTGGGCACGAACATCGATGCGAGCGCCACGGCCGGCTGGAATGGCGGCGCGGGCTTCACGCCGATCGGTGGCAATGGCGGTTCCAGCTCTTTTTCCGGAATTTTCGACGGGCTGGGCCATGTCATCAGCAACCTGACCATCAACCGGCCGAGCACCGACAATGTCGGTCTGTTCGGCTACATCGATGGCGCGACCATCCGCAACGTCGGATTGGAAGGCGGCAGCGTGACGGGCAACAATGCCGTCGGCGGGCTGGTAGGATTGAGCGGTCTCTGGGTCTACGGCGGCACGAGCAGCGTCGCCAACAACACCATCAGCAACGTTTACAACACCGGCAATGTGACCGCCATCGGCGCCTTGGTCGGCGGGTTGGTCGGCGACGCCTGGATCACTGCGATCAGCGACTCACATGCCACCGGTACGATTGCGGGCTATGGCGCCGCCGGCGGGCTGGGAGGGCGCGTCGTCGCCTCGTTCGTCTCCAACTCGTATGCGACCGGCAACGTGTCCGCGACCTGGGACGGTGCTGGCGGGCTGATCGCGTACAATATCGGCACGTGGATGGGACCGAACCCGGCGGATTATGCCATCGGTACGGTGAGCCACTCTTATGCTACGGGTACCGTATCTGGCGGCATCATGGTCGGTGGCTTGTTGGGGTACAGCAACATCGGTCTCGTCACCGACAGTTACGCCACCGGCAATGTTTCGGGCACCGGCGCAGTTGGCGGCACAGGCACATCTGCCGGCGGACTGGTGGGGTTCCAACAGTACAGCCGGGTGGAGCGGTCTTACGCCACCGGCAACGTGTCCGGTGTCGATTCGGTCGGCGGGCTGGTGGGAGCCGGCTGGTACGGCGCTGTGGTAAGCCAGTCTTACGCGACCGGCAATGTGACCGGCAGCGGCAGATTCGCCGGCGGGCTGGTCGGGCACAGCAATGAAGCCGTTTGGGTGCTCGATTCCTACGCCACGGGAGCAGTTTCAGGAACTGACGTGGTCGGCGGGCTGGTGGGGATGAACCAGGAAAGCAACGTAGTCCGGAGCTACTTCGCGGGCACCGTGTCGGGAACCAGCAATGTCGGCGCGATCGTGGGGCTGAACTGGGATGGCGGCCAAGTCATCCAAAGCTATGCGAACAGGGAGACATCGGGGCAGAGCGCCGCCTGTGGCGGATCCGGCGTCGGCAACATCTGCGACGGCAGCATGCTCACCACAGCTCAGCTGCGCGATCCCTTCACCTTCATCAACAACGGCTACGACTTTGCCGGCATCTGGGGCAAGTCCGTCAGCGGCGCCAACAACGGCATGCCGGTGCTGCGCGCGTTCGGCGACACCGTCTACGATGCCTATGTCAACGTCGCGGGCTCGACCAGCACCACCTATGGCACGCTGGCCTCGCTCGGTGGATTGACGATGACCGGCGTGAATGCCGATCGCGTCACGCTCGGCTGGGGCAGCGCAGTGACGACATCGCTGGGCGCGGGCAGCTACAATCTCAGCGGCCCCGATATTCTCCGCGCGACCGGTTCGGGCGGCCCGGTCTATATCGGATCGACTGCGGTGGGCCTGACCATCGGCAAGGCGCCGCTCACCATCACCGCCAATGCGTCCAAGCTCTATGACGGCCTCGCCTTCTCCGGCGGCAACGTCACCTATTCCGGCTTCATGAACGGCGAGACCGCGTCCGTGCTGTCGGGTGCGCTTCTCTATGGCGGCACGGCACAGGGCGCGGTGAATGCGGGGCACTACAGCCTGACCGCGTCCGGCCTTTCATCGGCCAACTACGCCATCACCTTTGTCGACGGCGGGTTGACCGTCAACAAGGCGGCCCTCACCATCACGGCGGGCGACGTCACCAGGATGTATGACGGTATGCCGTTCTCGGGGGGCAGCGTGGCCTATTCCGGTTTCGTCCACGGGGAGGGGCCGTCCGCGCTGTCCGGCACGCTCGCCTATGGCGGCTCGGCGCAGGGAGCGCGCAATCCCGGACTCTACGGCATCACCGCCTCGGGCCTGACGTCCGTGAACTACGACATCAGCTATGTCGACGGCCGTCTCTTGATCATTTCGCGGGATGTGGGCGGCTGCTCTCTCGGGGCTGGCGGCAGCCCGGCCTGCGGCGCCACGTCGCCCGATCCCGCCGCTCCGCTTGGGTCGCGCGATCTCGCGCCGATCGAGATCGTGCCGCCTCCGCCGCCGACGACCGCTGATGCCGGCAAGATTACGTTTGGCCCCACCTGTCGCGCTGGCGACGGGAAGCAATGCCCAGCCGTATCGCAATGAGAAGCGAGCTCTGTATTTTCTTACCGCCCGAGCCGTCGTTTCTTGCCCGACGGAGCATTTGAATTTCCAAAATCAAGCAATGCCTTAGCGGGCGGTGTCTACTGTGCATGGGGATGTTTTCGCACTTTTTTGAGCCGGCCGCCGCTTCGGCGCCCGGTCTTCGGCGTCGTCGCGACGAACAAAGTCCCTTGCGCAGACACGGAGGTCGGCTACCGTGGGCGGGCAGCTGGCCATTGGGTCAGGTGACCTTTTGATGCGCATTTTTTAGCATTCCATTTGTCGGCGCCGCCATGGCGCGACGCCCACCCGAAGAGGCGGGGCCATGAACATACGGGACCAGTCAGCACTCCTTGCGCCGATCGAGCGCGATCTGCGGCTCGATCTCTTCCGCGGCATCGGGCTGTGGATGATCTTCCTCGACCACATCCCGCACGACGTCGTGGCCTGGCTGACGCTGCGCAATTACGGCTTCAGCGATGCCGCCGAGTTCTTCGTCTTCATCTCCGGCTATCTGGTCGGGTGGATCTACGGGCCGATCGTCGCGGGCGGCTGGTTTCTCGCCGCGCTGAAGCGGCTGTGGCGGCGCGCGCTCGAGATGTATGTCGCCCACATCATGCTGTTCCTGTTGTTCACGGCGCAGATCGCCCGCACCGCGCGCCGCTTCGACAATCCGATGTACGAGCACGAGTTCAACGTGTTCAATTTCCTGTCGCATCCGGACGAGCTGATCGGGCAGGCGATCGTCCTGAAGTACAAGCCGGTCAATCTCGACGTGCTGCCGCTCTACATCACGCTGGTGTTCGCCGCCCCCTTCATCGTGTGGTGCCTGGTGCGCCGGCCGAACCTGACGCTCGCCGGCTCCGTCGTGCTCTACGTGCTGTCGCGCTGGTTCGACTGGAACGTGGCGTCCTATCCGCCCGGCAGCCATTGGTACTTCAACCCGTTCTGCTGGCAGCTGATGTTCGTGTTCGCGGCCTGGTGCGGCATCGGTCAGGTCGAGAAGATCGCGAAATGGGTCTGGTCGAGAGCGGCGATGGCGCTCGCGGCGGCGTGGCTGGTGTTCGCGCTGCTGATCGTGATGACCTGGCACGTCCCCGCGCTCGAGGCCCTGATCCCGAAATGGATGATCAAGGCGATCTACCCGATCGACAAGACCGACCTCGACATGCTGCGCTTCACGCACTTCCTGGCGCTGGCGATCTGGGTGACCCATTTCGTCTCGCGCAAATGGCGGGCGCTGCATGCCGTCTGGCTGCGGCCCGTCATCCTCTGCGGCCAGCATTCGCTCCCGATCTTCTGTCTCGGGGTGTTCCTGTCGTTCTCGGCGCACTGGATCCTGACCCAGTACACCAAGGGCGTCTGGGAGCAGCTCGCCGTCTCCATCGCCGGCATCGTCATCATGGTCGGCGCCGCGTGGCTGCTCGGTCGGGCCGAGCGCGTGCCGAACCTGTTCGTGAAGGTGACGGAGGTCGAGGAGCCGGAGATGGCGGCCGAGAGCAGCGCAACCGCTACCGTCGCCCCTGCGAGCCGCTGAAGCATCGCGCCGCCCGCTTTTCACGGAGAGGTCCAACGGAGAGCTCAATGTCCAGACGTTTGTTGACGATCGCCGGCACTCTCCTGTTTCTCGTCTGCGACGCAGCGGCACAGGCGCCGTCGCCGGAGGCGATGAGCGCGGCGCGCAAGCTCGTCGTCACCTTGAAGATCCCCGACCAGTACCGCGCGTTGCTGCCGCAGCTCCTGCTCAAGCTGCGGCCCGTGGTCTCCCAGGACAGGCCGGAGATCGAGCGCGACTACGATGCGGTGACGGCGCCCGGCTCCGAAATCTATGCTCCGTTCATTGCGTCCATGACCGAGCAGATCGCGGCGCTCTATGCCCAAAGTTTCACGGTGGATGAGCTGCGCCAGATCGACAGCTTCTACGCCGAGCCCGCCGGCCGAAAGCTCCTGGAGAAGTCGGATGCGCTGGCGCAGGCAAGCGCGCAGATCAGCCAGGACGTCAGCCAGAAGGCTGCGGACGAATTGAAGCAGCGCCTCATCGAGGCGCTGCGCCAGAAGGGGCACAAGCTCTGAGATCGGACCGGAGCGATCGGCACGAAGCCGAAGGTTGCCCGCCCGCTTGCCTCACTTCACCAGCGGGCAGCCGCCATCCTTCAGCGGCCGGAACGCCTGGTCGGCAGGGACCTCGGCGAGCAGCTTGTAATAATCCCACGGTCCCTTCGATTCCTCGGGCTTCTTCACCTGGAACAGATACATGCTGTGCACCATGCGGCCGTCCTCCCGCAAGCTGCCGTTGTCGGTGAAGGCATCCTTCACCGGCAGCTCGCGCATCTTGGCCATCACCGTCTTGGTGTCCTTGGTGCCGGCGGCCTGCACGGCCTTGAGGTAATGCAGCGTCGCGCTGTAGGTCGCGGCCTGGTTCATGGTCGGCATGCGCTTGACGCGCTCCAGGAAACGCTTGCCGAAGGCGCGGGTCTTGTCGTTGAGATCCCAGTAATAGGCCTCGGTGATGATCAGCCCCTGCGCGAGCTTCAGTCCCAGGCTGTGCACGTCGGAGATGAACATCACGATCGCAGCAAGGTTCTGGCCGCCGGCGACGATGCCGAACTCGCCGGCCTGCTTGATGGCGTTGATGGTGTCGCCGCCGCCATTGGCGAGCCCGATGATCTTGGCCTTGGAGGCCTGCGCCTGCAGCAGGAACGACGAGAAGTCTGCGGTGTTGAGCGGATGCTTGACGCTGCCGACCACCTTGCCGCCGGCGGCCTTCACGACGTCGCCGGTGTCGCGCTCGACCGAATGGCCGAACACGTAATCGGCGGTCAGGAAGAACCAGGTGTCGCCGCCGTTCTTGACGATGGCGCTGCCGACGGTGTGCGCGTTGGCATAGGTGTCGTAGGTCCAGTGCGCCGTATAGGGCGAGCAGGATTTTCCGGTGATGTCGGAGCTCGCCGCATCCGTCACGATCATGATCTTCTTGTACTGCTTCGACAGCTCCATCACCGCGAGCGCGGTGGCGGAGGTCGGCAGGTCGATGATCATGTCGACGCCTTCGGTCTCCCACCATTTGCGGGCGATGGTCGAGGCGACGTCGGGCTTGTTGAGCACGTCGGCCGAGACCATGTCGATCGGCTTGCCGAACATCTGCCCGCCGAAATCCTCGATCGCCATCTTGGTGGCCTCGACATTCCCCATGCCGCCGATGTCGGAATAGACCGAGGAGAAGTCGGAGAGCACGCCGATCTTGAGCGGGGTCTGCTGGGCCGATGCGGGGATGATCAGGGCAGCCGACAGCAGGCCGGCCGCAGACACGAGGGCTGCGATAGGTCTCATGGATACGTTTCCTCTTATGCGGGGCTATTCTGTCCCTTTGTCCGACAAAGTTAGAGCGGGGTTCCGCAGGAGTCAATTTGCTGCATCTGCGGCCTAAAAATGCAGTTTGACGCGGTTTCGGGCCGGTCCTATAGTTTGTCCGACAAACGCCATTAGGAGCTATCGTGCCCGTCGCGCCGCTGTTCCGCCCGATCGATGTCGCGCCGGCCTATCAGAAGGTCGCTGACGCCATCGAGCGCGAGATCGTCAATGGTCGCATCAAGCCCGGTGATCCCATCGGCACCGAGCACGATCTGGTCCGCCAGTTCGGCGTCAACCGTTCGACCATTCGCGAAGGCATCCGCGTGCTGGAGGAAGGCGGGCTGATCCGCCGCGATTCATCGCGCCGCCTGCACGCCTGCCTGCCGCGCTACAGCAAGCTCGCGAGCCGCCTCAGCCGCGCTTTGGTTCTGCACGAAGTGACCTTCCGCGAGCTCTACGAGGCCTCGATGACGCTGGAGGTCGCCAGCATCGAGGGCGCGGTGGAGCGGGCGAGCGAGGAGAACCTCGCCGAGCTCGCCGACAATCTCGCGCGCAGCGAGGCGGTCGTTGGTCATCCCGCAGCACTCGCCGAATGCGACGCCGAATTCCACGTGCTGGTCGCAAAAGCTTCGCAGAACCGCGTGCTCCAGCTTGCGCGCGAGCCTGCGGCGCAACTGTTCTATCCGACCACCGAGATGATCGTGACCGGCGTCGCCGAAGGCGGCCCGCGCCTCGTCGCGGCGCATCGCCATCTCATCGACGCGATCCGCCGGCGTGACCGCGAAGCCGGGGTGCTGTGGACCCGCCGGCATTTGCAGGACTGGCGGCGCGGCTTCGAGAAGATCGCCTCGCTAGATCGGTCGGTCGAGCACATGTACATGGAGCACGCGCAGGCGGCCCGGCGCAGATGACGCAAGATTTCAAGCAATAAACCCAACAAACAAAGACATCACACGGAGGGACACATGACCGGCGACATCGCAGCCACCATCTCGAAAGCACGCGAGCATTCCATCGGCGATCTCTTGCGCCGCTCCGCAGGCCGCGAGCCGAACAAGCTCGCGGTGAGCTGCGGCAATGTCAGCTGGACCTTTGCCGAGATGGATGCGATCTGCAACCGGCTCGGCCGCGGCCTGCTTGGACTCGGCGTCAAGAAGGGGGACCGCCTCGCCGTGCTTTCGCGCAACTCGCACGCCTTTGCCGCGCTGCGCTTCGCGGTGGCGCGGATCGGCGCGGTGCTGGTGCCAATCAACTTCATGCTCAATCCGGACGAGATCAATTTCATCCTGAAAAGTTCTGGTGCAAAGCTGCTCGCGGCCGGTCCTGACTTCGTCGAACCGGCGAAGGCCGCAAGCGCGAAGGATTGCGCCGTCGAAAAGATGATCTGGCTGCCGGGCGAAGATCCCGCGACGGCTCCGGCCGGCCTCACCACTTTCAACGAGCTTCTCGTCCCCGACGGTTCGTTCCTGGAAGCATCGGTCGACAGCCGCGATCTCGCGCAGATCGTCTACACCAGCGGCACGGAGTCCCTGCCCAAGGGCGCGATGCTGACGCATGAAGCGGTGATGTGGCAGTATGTCAGCTGCATCATCGACGGCGGCATGAGTGTCGAGGACAAATTCCTGCACGCGCTGCCGCTCTATCACTGCGCTCAGCTCGACGTCTTCCTCGGGCCGCAAATCTATCTCGGCGCGTCCGGCGTGATCACGGGCAAGCCGACCGCCGACAACATCCTGGCGCTGATCCAGGCGCATAAGATCACATCCTTCTTCGCGCCGCCGACGATCTGGATCGCGATGCTGCGCTCGCCCAACTTCGACAAGACCGACCTGTCGACGCTGCAGAAGGGCTATTACGGGGCCTCGATCATGCCGGTCGAAGTCCTGCTCGAGCTGCAACGCCGGCTGCCCGCCGTAAAATTCTGGAATTTCTACGGCCAGACCGAGATCGCGCCGCTGGCGACCGTGCTGCGGCCCGAAGACCAGCTGCGCAAGGCCGGTTCGGCCGGCAAGCCGGTGCTCAATGTCGAGACGCGCGTGGTCAATACGGCGATGGAAGACGTCAAGGTCGGCGAAGTCGGCGAGATCGTGCATCGCTCACCGCATCTGCTCTCCGGCTATTACAACGATCCCGTCAAGACCGCAGCGGCGTTCAGCGGCGGCTGGTTTCACTCCGGCGATCTCGCCACCGTCGATGACGAGGGCCACATCACCGTGGTCGATCGCGTCAAGGACATGATCAAGACCGGCGGCGAGAATGTCGCGAGCCGCGAGGTCGAGGAGATGGTCTATCGCATTCCAGGGGTTTCCGAGGTCGCCGTGGTCGGCCTGCCCGATCCGCGCTGGATCGAGGCGGTCACCGCCATCGTCGTGGTCAAGAGCGGCGAGACGCTCGACGAAGACACCGTCATCAAGCATTGCGCCGGCCAGATGGCCCATTTCAAGGTGCCCAAGCGCGTGATCTTCGTGGATGCCCTGCCGAAGAATCCGAGCGGCAAGCTGCTCAAGCGCGAGCTGCGCCAGCGCTTCGTCGGCGGCGAGACGCTCGACAAGGCGGTCCAGAAGAGCTTTGGGACATAGCAGGCGTTGTTCCGCCGCCGTCGCGGCGGAGCTCGTCTATTCCGCCCCGCCGGCCAGCTTCCTGACATCGTCGGGCGTCGCTCCGAAACGGCGGCGAAACGCGCGATGAAAGTAGGAGACGTCGTGAAATCCCGCGAGGTGCGCGATCTCGATGATCTTGCGCGAGCGCAGGCCCGGATTTCGAAGCAGCCGCTCGGCGCGCAGCAGACGCTGCTCGAGCACGAAGCCGCTATAGGTGATGCCGGCCTTCTCGAACAGCAACTGGATCGTGCGCGGGCTGATCCGGTGGGTGGCCGCAAGGTCGGACAGCGACAGTGCGGCTTTGTCCAGCTGCGCCAGAATGTCGGCCTTGATGGCTTCGAAACGCGCTGCCGCAAGGCCGCGTAGTCGCGCCTCCTCGGCGACATCGCCGCGCGCCCCGATCATCAGCACGGAGAGGTCGAACAGGTGCTGCGAGACCGCGTCGAGTTCCGCGGGCGCGAGCTTGTCCGCATGCGCATGCGCGAGATCGTAATATCGCAGGAACATCGACGTGATCGGATTGACGCCGGAGATCGACCGCGCAATCAGGTCCTCTGCATTCGGGCAGGCGCGCAGCAGGGCCTTGCGTGGCAGCAGCGCGGTCTGGAAATTACCATACCCTGTCTGAGTAATGTGGGCGCCCTTGATCGAGGGATCGCCGATCGTGACGTCGCCCGCCGCGATCTCCAGGGGGCGTTTTCCCATGGCCCCGCTTAGCGCCGAATTGGGCGACATCGTAATCACCAATTCGTCGTTCGTTCCCAACGACACGAAAGACATCGGGGTGCCGAACGAAGCCGAGAGTCTGAGGCGGGGAAGGATGGCCGGCGCAATGGTCCGGTGGACGCGCCCTTCGCCGACCGGCACGAAATCGACGTTCGCCACCTGACGGCAAAACTGCTCGCGCCATCTTTCATAGGCCGGACCGTTGGGGTCGCCATCGAATGAGAGTTGCGGCTGGGTCATCGGTCGAGTGGGAATCGTTCGCTGAGCGATTTGCTGCAGCCAGTATCCTCGCCGTCGGGCCAGTGCGCTGCAACGAGAAAAGCGCTGGATTGCGTGATAAGCCACTCGCAACGGCGCGTTGAGACCGTGACCAGGTGCCGCAGTCTGCTGGTAGCCCGGATTGCCGCGTGAATTGTGCCAGGAATTCCCGCGACGATTGGTCTCAATACTTCTTCACCGCTGCTCCGAAGGTCAGCCACAGCGCGATCGACGCAAGGCCAAAGCCGCCGAGCAGCAGGAAGGTCGGGCCGTAGCCGATCCATTGCGCAATCCAGCCGCCGAGCGCGGGACTGAGGCTGGCACCGACACCCTGCACCGTGATCACGGCACCTTGGCCGAGATTGATGCGGCCTGTGCCGTTGAGCGAACGTGCGATCATGCCGGGGACGGCGACCGTTTGCAGTCCGGTGCCGATGCCGTCGAGCACCTGCATCGGCACGACGCCCCACCAGCCCGTGACGAAGAAGGCGAGCACGCCGCGGACGGGCAAGAACATGAAGGAGACCAGGATCACCGGCCAGTAGTTGCGCTTGCCTGCGATCTGCATCGCGATGAGCGAGGTCACGATCATCACGCCTTGCGCGATCACGACAGTGGTCGCCACGAAGCTCGGTCCGTTGGCCTGGCCCTCGGCCACGGCCGCAAGGCCATAGAGCGGCACGATGGCCGCATTGCCGAGATGGAACAGGGCGAGCGCCAGCGCCAGCACCAGAAGCGGCTTGTGCTTGAGGAGGGCGGACATGCCGTCCGGCGGAGCCTTGCTGTCGTCCTCCCTGCTGCCGCGTGCGGCGCGATCGTCGATCGCTTTCGCCGGGATCATCATCACGCAGGCGATCGCAATGGCGCCGAACAGCGCCGCCAGCACGAACACGGCGACATAGCCGAACTTGTAGCCGAGATAGCCCGACAATGCCGCGCCGACCATGTTGCCGGCGTGGTTGAAGGCCTGGTTGCGGCCGTTCAGCGCGTTGAAGCCTTTCTGCCTGGCAATGCCGAGCGTAATTCCGGTGACCGCCGGCACGATGGCGGCGCTCGCGAGCGATTGGGCGATTTGGGAGAAGGTGACGGCCCAGAAATTTTGCGAGACGAGGATGATCGCGGATGCCGCGACCACGCAGATGCCGGGGATGACGACCCACATGCGCTTGTTGCGGCTCGCATCGATGAAGCCGCCGATCGGCGTCGTGATCAGCATGCCGGCGATGTTGCCGATCGTCATGGCTGTGCCGATCAGCCCGCTCGCCCAGCCGCGCTCCTGCAGGAACACGCCAACGAAGGGGCCGATGCCGGACTGCATGTCGGCCATGAAAAAATTGACTGCAAACAGCGGCCAGGTGCGGGTTGTTGAGGGGCGCGATGTCATCGAGACGCTGAAATGTTCCTGCCGTCGAGTAGGTCTCGTGCAAAGCTGATCGTGACGACCGGCCAATTGCGCCGGCATGGACCAGAACGTAACCTGCGTTGACAACGTTGGTTCCTCGCCACTTGCGTCGGCGGGATGATGTCCCGTCACGCCGTTCCCGGCCTCTTTCGGATCCTGACCATGCCCCTCTGGACCTGCGAAACCTGCGGCGCGCAATTTTCGGACAGTGCACACCTGCCCGAATCCTGTCCGATCTGCGAGGACGAACGGCAATTCGTGAACTGGAAGGGACAAACGTTCCTGACGCGGGAGGCGTTGGCGGAACGTCACCGCGTGGTCTGGCGCGACGATCTGGGCCTCACTGGTCTCGCGCTCGAGCCGAGTTTTGCCATCGGCCAGCGCGCGCTGCTGGTGCCGCTCAGCGAGGGATGCATGATGTGGGACTGCGTGCCGCTGGCGACGCCGGAAGCAATCGCTCATGTCCGCGCGCTCGGCGGGTTGAAAGCGATCGCGATCTCGCATCCGCATTATTATGGCGCGCTCGCCGACTGGAGCGATGCCTTCGGCGGTGTGCCGGTCTATCTGCACGCGGACGATGGCCAATGGGTGACGCGTCCGCATCCATCGATCGTGCACTGGACCGGCGATCGGCACCGTATCTCCGACGATGTGCTGCTGCTGCGCACCGGCGGTCATTTCGCCGGCGCCACCATGCTGCACTGGGCGCGTGGCGCGGAGGGCAGGGGCGCTCTGCTCACCGGCGACATCGCGCAGGTGACGATGGACCGCCGCTTCGTCAGCTTCATGTACTCCTATCCGAACTACATGCCGCTTAACGCAGCCGCGGTGCGGCGGATCGCTGGTGCCGTCGAGCCGCTCGCCTTCGACCGCATCTATGGCGCCTGGTGGGGCCGCAACATCGCCAATGGTGCCAGGGCCGCTTTCGCGGCATCGGTGGCGCGATATATCGCGGCCATCGCCTGAGATCCGACGCTTCGTCGGATTTATCTTGCCGGTCGGCAATAAATGTACTAAACGTACAGTTATTGAGTGTGGCGCAATGGCGCGTCTGCAGCCCGGCATGATCGATGCATTGCCGTTGCCGCGGCGCGTTGTGGGGCCGGGTGAGCGAGGGTGGGACGCATCATGGCTGAGCGCGATTACGAGATCTTTGAGGCCGGCGACGTCGCGCTCCAGTCCGGCACCGTCTTCCCGAAGCTGCAGCTCGCCTACAAGACTTACGGCACGCTGAGTCCGGCCCGGGACAACGTCATCCTCTATCCGACCTCGTTCAGCGCGCAGCATGTCGACACCGAGTGGCTGATCGGGCGCGATGGCGTGCTCGATCCCTCGCGCTACTTCATCGTCATCCCGAACCTGTTCGGCAACGGCCTGTCGTCGTCGCCGTCGAATTCGGCCGCTCCGTTTCCGCAAGTCACCTATCACGACGCCATCGCCATTCAGCATCGTCTCCTCACCGAACGCTTCGGCATCACCAAGCTCGCGCTGGTCTATGGCTGGTCGATGGGCGGCATGCAGGCCTATCACTGGGCCGCGCTGCATCCTGCCATGGTCGAGCGTGCCGCGGTCGTCTGCGGCAGCGCGCGTTGCGCGCCCTACAATCACGTCTTCCTGGAAAGCGTGAAGGCGGCGCTGACCGGCGATCCCGCTTTCCGGGACGGCCGCTTCGTCGAAAGGCCCGTCGCCGGCTATCGCGCCATGGGGCGCGTCTATGCCGGCTGGGCGATGTCGCATGGCTTTTATCGCGACGAGCTCTGGCGCGAGGCCGGCTTCACCTCGCTGGAGGATTATCTCGCCCGCGCATGGGATGCGACCTTCGCGCGGCGCGATGCCAACGATCTCCTGGCGCAGATCGGCATCTGGCAGCGCGGCGACATCAGCCGCGGCGCCGCCTTCGGCGGTGATCTCGATCGCGCGCTCGCCGCGATAGGTGCGCATATGCTGCTGATGCCGGGCGCGACCGATCGCTATTTCGACGTCCGCGACAACGAGGACGAGCTCGGCAAGCTGATCAACGCGAAATCGGCCGTGCTGCATCCGATCCCGTCGCTGCATGGCCATCGTGCCGGCAATCCCGTCAACAATCCGCGCGACCAGGCCTTCATCAAGGCCGAGATCGCAGCACTCCTCGCCAAGTAACACGGGCATCCGATCATGACCGACGCGACCGTTTCAGAGCCTGGGCATCGCCTGAAGCCGCTGAGCCCGGCGATGCTGCGTGAGTTGTCGGTGCGCTCCAATCTCAGGGGCGCAGCGCAAAGTCTCGGTCATTACGGCGTGATCGCGCTGGTCGGCGCGCTCATCTGGATGGTGACCTCACGCTACGGGCTGCTCTGGGCGCTGCCGCTGATGGCGGTGCAGGGCTATGTCGTCGCCTTTCTGTTCATGGCGGTGCACGAGACCGCGCACAAGACCGCGTTTAGAAGCCGCCGCCTCAATCTCGCGGTCGGCTATCTCTCGGCCTTCATCATCGGATTGCCGTACGAATATTACTGCCTGTTCCACTGGGACCATCACCGCTACACCCAGGACCCGGAGAAGGATCCGGAGCTGATCGTCGGCGTGAAGCCGGCCTCCGATACACAGCTCGCGATCGCCTATAGCGGCCTGCTCCAGGTCGCCGGGCGTCTGCGGCTGATGCTCGGCCATGCCGTCACCGGCAAGGTCGTCGTGCCCTGGATTCCCGAAAGCAGGCCCGCCACCATCGTCGCCGAGGCGCGCGCCTATGTCGCGCTCTACGCCGTGCTGCTCGCGCTCTCGCTGTGGTTCGCCTCGGCGCTGCTGCTCTGGGTCTGGATGGTGCCGCTGGTGATCGGGCAATTCTTCCTGCGGCCCTATCTCTATGCCGAGCACACCGGCTGCGACCGAACCCGCAGTGCCTTTCAGAACACCCGCACCACCTATACCGGTGCCATCGTCAAATGGTTGGCGTGGAACATGCCCTACCATGTCGAGCATCACGCCTATCCCTCGATTCCCTTTCACGCCCTGCCGAAGCTGAACGGGATCGTCGACGGCGAGATCGTCTATCGCGGGCGCGGCTACATCCAAACGACGCGCGAGACCTGGGCGTGGTTTCGCCAGGAGCGGCAGGGTAGCTAGTCAAACGCAAAAACTCCGGCCGCGATGCGACCGGAGCTTTGTCGTGAAGGCGAGATATCAGTAGATCCCGTAGGCGCAGACATTCACGACGCGGACGCGCAGGCCGTGACGGGTCTGGACGACGCGCTCCTGGTAGCAGTTGCTGACGCCGGTGTTGACGTAGATGCCGCCGAAGCCATAGCCCGGGCCCCAGCCATGACCCCAGTGATGATGATGGAAACCGCCGGCCGAAGCGGCGGTGGGGGCGAGCGCGGCAACGCCGAGCGAGCCGGCAGCGATCAGACCAAGAGCAAGCTTACGAAACATCTTCATTCTCCAATATGGCGCGAGGCCGTTGTTGTGTCCCTGCATCTCGGTCGGCTTGAGCCGCGAATGCGTTCACGGCGGTCCTTGAGAATCGTGTTTCAGGATTGTTTCGTCGGCTGTGGCGAGGTGCGCCGCGATCAGGCTTTCTGCGCCGCGCCATAACGCGCAGCCATGGCCCGGGTCATCTCGGCCATCTTCTCGCGGAGATCGGCCGGCTCCAGCACTTCGGCCTCGGGGCCGAGCCGCAGCAATTCGGCTGCGGCGTGCCATGACGTCTTGCCGGTCGGCACCCGCGCGATGCGCCAGCCGCCGGCGTCAGTGGTCTCTTCGATCTCCGTGCGCGCCTTGACGTAGGGCTGGCTCAACGCGTCCAGCAGCTTGACGCCGAAGGGCGACAGCCGGACGATCGCGACATTGGGATGCATCTCCGCTTCGAGACGAAGTGTCGCAGCCTGCCAATAGGCGGCGAGATCGAAATCGGCGGGCCGGTCGAAGCGATCGTCGAGCGTGGTGCAGTCGAGCACGCGCGCGACGCGATAGGTCCGCACGCTGCCGTCGACTTGCCCGGCGAGATACCAGCTGCCGCCCTTCAGCACGAGGCCGAGCGGGGCGACACGGCGCTGCTTCTCCGAGCGCCAGCTCTGGTAGCGGATTTTTATCAATGTCCCGCGCAGGGCGGCGCCGGCGATGGTGCGCAGATGTGTTGGCTCCTCCGCCTCGCCGAACCAGCCCGGTGCGTCCAGGTGAAAGCGCTCCTGCATCCGGCCGGCATCTTCGCGCAAGTTCGCGGGCAGCGCCGCCATCAGCTTGTTCTGTGCGGCGATCATTGCCGCGTCCAGCCCCAGCGCCGCCGCCGGTCCCGGTAGTCCCGCCAGGAACAGGGCTTCCGCCTCGTTCTGCGACAGGCCATTCAGCCGGACGCGATAGCCGTCGAGCAGGCGATAGCCGCCCTCCGCGCCGCGGTCGGCATAAACAGGGACACCCGATGCCGCGAGCGCGTCGATGTCGCGATAGATGGTGCGCACCGATACCTCGCAGGCCTCCGCGAGTTCAGGCGCGGTGACCTGTCCCTTGGCCTGGAGGGTGGTGAGGATCGACAGCATCCGGCTCGCGCGCATGATGTCTTAAACCATACCTGACAATGGATGTCAGGTATGGGTCGCTACAAGATGCGCCTCGCCAGACGGCATCCGAGGAGACCCGCCATGACCGATCCGAACCGCATCACGTTGTATTATTCGCCGCAAAGCCGCGCCACCGGCACGCGGGTGCTGCTGGAGGAACTGGGGGCGCCCTACGATCTCCATATCCTCAACATGAAGGCTGGCGAGCAGCGCAAGCCCGGCTATCTCGCCATCAACCCGCTAGGCAAGGTGCCGGCGATCCACTTCCGCGGGGAGCTCGTGACCGAGCAGGTCGCGATCACCATCTTTCTCGCCGATCTCTTCCCGCAGGCGGGCCTCACGCCCGCGCTGGACGATCCGCTGCGCGGTCCGTACCTGCGCTGGATCGCCTATTATGGCGCATCCTTCGAGCCGGCCTTGATCGACAAGTTCATGCAGCGCGAGCCGGCACCGATCACGCAATCGCCCTATGCGGATTACGACACCATGCTGGGTGCGCTGGAGACGCAATTGGAGAAGGGCCCGTACCTGCTCGGCGAGCGCATGACGGCGGCGGACGTGTTGTGGGGCGTCGCCTTCAGCTGGACCATGATGTTCGGCATCGTGCCGAAAAAAGATGTCTTCGTTCGCTATGCCGAGCGCATGACGTCACGGCCGGCGTTCCAGCGCATCACTGCGGCGGATGAGGAGATGGCCGCGCAGCATGCGAAGGTAGCTGGGGCCTGAGCGAGCGCCTCAATCTCCGCTGTCGTCCCGGGCAAGCGTAAGCGCAGACCCGGGACCCATAACCACAGGGTGGAGTTTGGCGAAGAATCGGAGTTGCCAGCTTCTCTCCATAACCACTCCCTGTGGTTATGGGTCCCGGATCTGCGCGCGCTTAGGGCGCGCTTGTCCGGGACGACAGCGAGAGAAATTTCAAAACCGCGGCGCTCTCTTCTCCGCGAACGCTTTGATGCCTTCCTTGATCTCGTCGCCGCGCATGCTGTCGCGGTGGCGCTGGTCGGCGGCAGCCTCGTCGAGCTCGCCGCGGGCGAATTCGTTGATCGCGCGCTTCATGCCAGCCATCGCCTGCGGCGCGTTACCGGCGAGGATATTGGCGAGCTTGTCGACCTCCTCGTCGAGCGTCTCTTCCGGCACCATGGCGGTGAGATAGCCGATGCGCAGCATCTCCGGGGCGCTGATCTTCTGCGCGGTCAAAAACAGCTTCTTCGCATTATCGAGGCCGAGCCGCGTCACGTAGCGTTTGATCCCGCTCGGGTAATAATGCAGCCCGAGCCGCGCCGCCGGCATGAACATCTCGGCGGTGTCGACGCCGATGCGGAAATCGCAGGCGAGCGCGAGGTCGGTCGAGCCGCCATAGACGCCGCCGTTGAGCCGGCAGATCGTCGGCACGCCCAGATCCTCGAGACGGTTGACGACCACTTCGAACGCCGAGCCCGCGCTCTGCTGCTCGCTCGCGCTCACCGCGCGCTCGGCGACCGAGTTGAGATCATAGCCGGCGGAGAAGGCGCGGCCCGTGCCGGTCAGCACCAGCACGCGGATGGCTGGATCGGCCTCGACGGCGTCGAAAAGTTTGACCAGCTCGCCGAGATCCTCGGCCTGCAGCCGGTTGAGATGTTTGGGCCTGTTGAGGCGGATGGTGGCGCGTGCGCCCGTGATTTCGAGCACGGGGCTGGATGCCGCGTCGGCTGTATCCGACATTCTTGTCTCCTCTTATTTGTTTTCGAGCGCGCGCCGTTTTGCTTCCGCGTCGATGGTCTCGGCGAGGTCGGGATGCCGCGCCATCAGGACGCGGAAATCGACGAGGTCGAGCACCAGCAGCCGCGACACCTTCGTGGTCGAGACGTTGGCGCCGCGCATGTTGTTGCCGAGCAACGCCATCTCGCCGAAGAAGGCGCCCTCGCCGAGCTGCACCTTCTTACCCGGAAGGTCGACCTCGACCTCGCCTGCCGCGATGAAATACATGCAGTCGCCCTGCGCGCCCTTGCGGATGATCATGGTGCGCGCCGGCAGCTCCATGGTCCGCAGCATGTGGGTGACGTCGGCGATGGCGGCAGGCCCGAGCGCTGCGAAGAACGGCACCTTGCTGACGGATTCCCAGGTCTTGAGGAAATTGTCGCGGCGGGTCTCCGCGGCAAAGCCGGTCGCCAAAATACCGGTCCAGAGGCCGAACACGCCGAGGCCGGAGATCATCACCAGCGCCGCCACCATGCGCCCCAACGGGGTGACCGGCACGACGTCGCCGTAGCCCGTCGTGGTGAGAGTTACGACGGCCCACCACAAAGCGTCCGGGACGCTGCCGAACGTCTGCGGCTGCACGTCCCGCTCCAGGAAATATTCGGCGACCGAGGCGAGGAAGACCACCATCAGGAAGATCACGAGCACGCTGACCAGCGGCCCCGATTCCAGCACCAGCACGCGGCGGAGCTGGCGCAGGCCGGGAATGCCCGGCACCACCTTCAGAACCCAGAGCACGCTGAGCAGCCAGGCCGTCTTCGGCTCGACGCCGAGAACCAGCGCGGCCGGCACGGCCAGCGCCCCAACCGCGTCGACGATGCCGGCGGAGGAGGACATGTAAAGCGCAAGGCGCCCCGTTCGCGCCATGTGGCGCAGCCGGACCACCCATTCGAACACGAAGTAGACGAGACAGGCCCAGAGCAGGCCGTGGACCCAGCCGCGCGCCTCATTGGCCCGGTTGTCCGTCAGCAGCACCATGCTGAGTACGCCGACGCCGACGGCGACATAGGCCGCCTTGGTCATGTTGCGGCCGGCCGTGGCGGCCGCAAACTGGGCCAGAGCGGAGATCAGCGGCGTGGACATGCAGGAAGGCGGCTCGTCTTGGTTCTTGTGGGCCCGGCTGGGATCCCGGCGCCAAAGTGCCCGCCCGCGCCAAGGCCGTCAACGACGGGCGCGAGCGGCAGCATCGTCGAATCGGGGGGCGAAGGCGGGGGCGGCGGCCGGCCGGGCCGTTACCTGAAATGCGGCGGCTCGTCGTAGCCGCGGCGGCTGCTGAAGAACAGCAGGACCATCAGTCCGATGCCGACGATGACGGAAAATCCGGCCCCCAGGGCGAGGGCCACATAGCCTTCCGTCGGGATCGGGTCGCCTTCGACAGCCATCGCGGAATAAGCGAAATAGCCCACCGCCGCCAGCATTCCCAGGAGGAAGATCATGAGGAGTATACGCATGGTGCGTTTCTCCGGTTGTATCCGGTTACCAACGGTTGTGGGTGGGGACGGTTCCAGGCGGCGGGTCTTGATCTAACGGGAAAAACGCATGCTGGCCCCCGCTTTGCGGCGGGGCTATCGCTTATGCCGTTTCGGCGGCGGTCCGCGCACGCCTCGTCCTTCGAGACGACGTCACGACCTCAGTCTCGTGCCCCGGACGCAGCGCAGCACCACAAGCGCGTTTACGCGCGTCTTCGACGCGCCATGGTGGTGCGCTGCAGAGCCGGGGCCCATGCAGCAGCGCATGGTGCGGCTTCCTGGGTCCCGGCTCAGCGCTGCAACGCCTTCGGCATTGCAGCTTGTCCGGGACATGAGAGAGGCGAATCAAGCGCTCTGCGCGGTCTTCACCACCACGACATTGCTCTCGTCGAGCGGGGGCGCTGCGGCGTCGCGGGCGGTCTTCTCGGCTTCGCCGGCGTGGCGCTTGAGATAGTCGCGACGCATGCCGATCTCGTCGCGGACGAATTCGTATCCGAGCTTGAAGGTGTCGAGCCCGTCGGTACTGATCGTCCCGTCCCTAAGGCCGATGACGGCGCCGCGTAAAATGCCTTCCAGCTCGTCCTGGAGGCATTCGAGCTGGTCCAGTGAATGGGCGTGCTCGATGCGCTCGCCGATGTCGAGAATGGCGGTGGAGAGCTCGCTGGCCTTCTCCGGCGCGATCCTTGTGACCTTGGCGTAGATCGCGGCGAAAATCGAGCCGATGACGCTGAGCGCGGCGGCGCCCAGATACATCATGTCGCTGTACTTATCCATGAACGACTTGGTGTCGTCGTTGATGTAATCGGCCGCGCCCTGATGCGCCATCACGAAGGCGTCCTTCTCGACGGAGGCCGGCTCGATCCTGCTGGCGAAGCCGCTGTCGAGCCCGAGGGCGGACTTGTTCTCGTAGATGGTGCGCGCCAACTCGCCCGCCGTGGTCACCGACATCCGGGATTGCGTGACCAGCAGCCATTCGAGCCCGATCGTATCGAGATCGTCGTCGGGAATTTCAGGCGAGGCCGACAGCGTTCCTGCCGTCAGCGTTTCCTCGGAAATGCCGGGGAATTTGCGCGCCAGCGCCTTGGCTTCGTCGATCGCGTTGAGGGTGAAGCCGCCGCGCTTGGCGACCTGCTCATAGCTCTTGTCGCGCACCGCTTTCGAAGCGTGGACGATGGCGATCACCGCACCGAAGCCGTTTGCCGGCGCAAACAGCTTGTCGAGCGTTGCGCCCTGCGGCGCCAACTGGACCTTCGCGGCATCGGGTCCCTCGGGGATGTCGAGGATGCCACGGACGAAAGCGAGTGAGGATTCGTTCTCGGCGAGGACGGCGACCTTCTTCTTCTTCAGCTCGGCGAGCGACTTGATCTTCTTGTTGCCGGGTCCGAGCAGGAGCACGAGGTCGTGCTCGAGGATCGCTAGCGTGCGCGCCCGCAGCGGCACTTTGGCGTCGGTGCGCAGCACGGCGAGGTCGGCCTGCCTGCGGTCGAACTGCGCGAGCGCCTTGGCGTTGTCGGGATTGTTGACGATCTTGATCCGGAAGCGCGAGGCGTTGTTCTTCAACACCGTGGCGAGCTTGGCGGCGAACAGCGCCTCGTCGCTGTTGGGGGCGCCGACGGCAAAGGTCAGCGTCTCCGAATTATGCAGCAGGGCGCGGCCGCCCCAGACGGTGGCGAGCGACAACAGCAGGGTCAGCACGACGTAGAGCAACACCTGCTGCTGATTGGTCTTGATCACCTTGGGGCGACGCGGCGGCGGTTCGGCCGGTGACGAACTGGGGCCTTCAGTACTCATGGCAGCACTCTTGGCCTTATTCTTCGGTGGCAGGCGGCTCGCTCGTGTGATCACTGCGGACGCCCTGTAATTCGTAAACGCCTGAAAAAAGAACGATATTTTCTGCCGCCGATGATAGCGCGCCGATGCCGGAATGCAAATTTCGAGCCGAAGGTAACCTTACTCGACGCGGGCGCGGCGATTGGTCATCCTATCACCAGTTAGCCACAGTTTGCGATTTTCCGGTTCCCCCCGGCTGCATTCCGCCGCAGGAGATGTCATAAATTGGCCGTCCCGGCGATTTGACCGGTCCAAGAAGAAGTTGCGCTGAACGCTCCAATCTTTCTTGTCACGTCAATGAGGGCGTCAGCTTTGTCGTTTCCATCCATGTCATCGGCGGTTCCGGTCGAAGCGCTCATTGGCTGGATGCTGCTGCTCACCTTCAAGCACATCATCGCCGATTTCGTCCTCCAGACCGCCTGGATGGCGCATGGCAAGGACCAGAAGCACGGCTGGGCCCTGCCGCTGCTGGTGCATTGCCTGGTTCATCTTGCGGTCGCGTTGCCGCTGATCGTGATCGTCGCGCCGAAATTCTGGTTCGTGGCCTTCATCGACTTCGTGATCCACATCACGATCGACCGCGCCAAGGGATTCGTCTCCGCCAATTTCGGGGTCGACCTTGCGCATCCCTGGTTCTGGACCCTGATCGGCGTCGACCAGGCGCTGCACCACCTGACCGGCTTCGGTCTTTCCATCTTCATGGCGGCGAACTGAGGCGGCGGCTGATGTCGTAGCCCGGATGGAGCGCAGCGCAATCCGGGGTCGCGCCATGCACTGCGACCTTTCCCGGATTACGCTTCGCTCCATCCGGGCTACGCATCAACAGACCTCATCCTGAGGGCCGGCCGAAGGCGGGCGTCTCGAAGGATGGCCGCTAGCAAGCTGCCTGCCGGCCTTCCGATTCGCGGCCAGCGTACAAGAACCCCGGGTGACTACCGCCCGGCGTGGTTAACCTTTCATTAGAGAATTGCGCTGCATCTTCCCGACACGAGGGAGAACTGCAATGTTTTCAAGCCGCGACGCTTTTGAAAGCGATTTCTGCCCGGTTCGCGACGAACTCCTTGGCGAGATGTATCGCGCCAGCGAGAGCGGCCTGCCGAGGCTGGTTGAGAGTGTTTCCCCTGACGCGCGCGCCCGCCTGGCGCTGTTCTGCTATCGCCGCAGCCATCTGCATTCGCTGGCGGTCGCGATCGCAGCGAGCTGCAGCGAGCGCGACCTGATCGACAACGGCGGCCGCGTCGGCTCGACGCTCTACGCGCTGTCGCGTGAGCGATCGGCCAAAGCCTCGCCGTCGCTGTCGGGGGGCCGCAAGCCGATCACGCTGTCGACCAAGCCATTGTCGGTGCTCGCACCGCTCGATGACGAGATCGACGACGAGATCAGCGAAGCCGTCCCGGCCTAAGCAGACTGTATAACCGGCAGCCCGAACTTCCGCCGCGCAATCGCGCATTCGGCGTCGCCCGGCATGCAGGTGCGGCACACCTCCGGCCGCACCGCATAGATGCCGCAGGCCGTCGCTTGTCCAATCTCTCCCTGCAACGCCGCGCAGCGATCGCCCTCGCAGCGCATGCCGGACTGGCGGTCGTTGACCAGCACTTCCGGAATCGCGGCAAGCTCCTCGTCGCTCTCGATCGAGAAGCGCGGCCAGTTCTGCGAATAGCCGCAGCAGGCGCCGCAGCTCTGGCAGCAGGCCGAGAGATCGATTTCCTCCATAGCGCTCATGTGTCCTTTGGCGGGCCCCAGACCAGGCTTTGCCGCCATTTCGCGCGCAGCACGTCACGCCGCTCCGGATATCTTTCGTCGAGATAGGTCGCGTCCACCACGCGGTCGGTGCGGAAGCTGCGGAAGTCGCTGCGCAGCTCGCACCAGGCCGCGAGCAGGCGCACGGCTTCGAGATAGCCGACCGAGATCGGCCAGATCATGCGTTCGCTGGCGCGGCCCTGCTCGTCGCGATAGCGCAGCATGATCTTCTTGCCCTCGTGGATCTGGGTGCGCGTACGCACCATGTCGAGGCGATCAGGCTCCCTGTTCCAGCTCGGCCGCGCCCGGCTCGCCGGCTCCAGCACGAAGGGACGCAGGCGCTCAGGGACAGTGTCGGCGATCTTGGCCATCAGGTCTTCGGCCGCGCGCGCCAGCGCCGAGTCGGCATGGCCCGCGACCCATTGCGCGCCGAGCACCGCCGCTTCGATCTCGTCGGGCGTCAGCATCAAAGGCGGCAGGTCAAAACCCTTTTCCAGGATGTAGCCCATGCCGGCCTCGCCGCGGATCGGCACGCGTTGGCCGATCAGGGTCGCGATGTCGCGATAGATCGTGCGCTTGGAGGTCTCGAGCTCGGCCGCGATCGCGTCCGCCGTCAGCGGCTTACGCGTGCGCCGAAGCACCTGGATGATCTGAAACAGCCGGTCGGCGCGTCTCATGACAATTCTCTTCTCGAACGACGGATCAGAAATCGGCGCGCGGCTGCTGACAGGATGTTGGCAGCAGGGGGGTTCTATACCGGGACAACACATCGACTGAAGAGGATTTGTCCATGATCGTTCCAACCCATTTTGGCCCGGTTGTTCCGATGTTGCGGGCGCAACTGTGGTCCGCCCAGGCGTTCGGTCGCTTCGTTTCGTTCGATCTCATGGCCGTCGACCTCCGATTTGCCCTCGCAAGCATGGTGGCACGCTCGCTAACCCAGGCTGCGGACGCGCTGGTCCGTCATGTCATGGCCCGCGCCTGGCGGGGGGCCCGTTTCGCAGAAGATATCACGGCTGCTGCCACCATGGTGGCAGCAGCCCGTCACTAGGTTCCGTCAAACTTGGCAGGTTCAGGAGAGCTTTCATGATCACGCTTTACGGCTTTGGCACCGGCTTCGGCCTGCCGGAAATCAGCCCCTTCGTCACCAAGACCGAGGTGCAGCTCAAGATGGCGGGACTGCCCTACCGGAAGGAGCGGGCGATGCCGCCCGCCTCACCCAAGGGCCAACTGCCGTTCATCGACGATGGTGGCGAGGCGGTGGCCGATTCCACCTTCATCCGCGCCCATATCGAGCGCCGCTACGGCTTCGACTTCGACGCCGGCCTCTCCTTGGCCGAGCGCGCACAGGCCTGGGCGTTCGAGCGCATGATCGAGCATCACGTCTATTGGGCGCTGGTCGGCGCGCGCTGGGTCGATCCGGTCAATTTTGCCAAGGGGCCTGCGCATTTCTTCGACGGCGCACCGGAGCACAACCGCGAAAAGCTGCGCGAGGATGCGCAGTTCCGCGTCGCCGAGAACTATCTGCTCTCCGGCCTCGGCCGCCACGCGCCCGACGACGACGTCGATCTCGCCGTGCGTTCGCTGTTCGCGCTGTCCGTGCAGCTCGGCGACAAGGCCTATCTGATGGGCAACAAGCCCTGCGGCGTCGATGCGACAGCCTTCGGTGCGCTCGCCGGCATTTTGACGCCGTTCTTCGAGTCCGGGCTGCGGCAGCGGGCCGAGGGATTTCCGAACCTCACGGCGTATGTCGACCGCATGATGGACAATTACTATCCGGAGTTCGCCTGGACCCCGCTGCGGCAGGCGGCTTAGGTGTTCACGGATCGCAAATGAAAAGAGCCGGCCCATGGGACCGGCTCTCGTCGTCTCAAAAACTGTCGCTCTGCCTACTTCACCAGCGTGTACTTGCCGTTCTTCACGGTGAGCAGGATGCGCGAGCGCTCGTCGAGGCCGTAGCGGTCCTTTTCGGTGAAGTTGTAGACGCCCTGGCTTGCCGCCAGCTCCCTCTCCGAGAGCAGAGCCTGGCGGATGGCTTCGCGGAATTCCGGCGTGCCGGGCTTTGCGGTCTTCAGTGCCGTCGGGATGACGCGCTTGAGGATCTCGAACGCATCGTAGGAATGACCGGCGAACTGGCTGCGGCTGTTCGGGCCGTATTTGGCTTCATAGGCCGTGTTGAGCGCGAGGCCAGGCTTCTTGGTGGCGGCTTCATCCGGCTGGTCTTCGGGGTCCATGACGGGGCCGGAGGCCATCAGCACGCCTTCCGCCGCTTTGCCGGCGATGCGGATGAAGTCCATGCTGGCGGCGCCGTGGGTCTGGTAGATCAGGCCCTGATAGCCGCGCTCGCGCAGCTCGGTCTGCGGCAACGCGGCCGCGGTGCCGGAGGCGCCGACCAGGATCGCGTCGGGATTGGCGGCGACGAGCTTGAGCACCTGGCCGGTCACCGACGTATCCGGACGGGCGAAGCGCTCCTCGTCGACGATGGTCATGCCCATCGGCACCGCCTGCGCCTTGAGATCGTTGAACCAGAGGTCGCCATAGGAATCGGAATAGCCGATATAGCCGAGGGTCTTGATGCCCTTCGACTTCATGTGATCGTACAGCACCTTGCCGACGATCGGGATCGGCTGCGGCATCGCCACCGACCACTTCATGCGCTCGGGCGTGATCGGGAAGGGGGCCAGGCCAAAGTGCGGGATACCGGCTTCGTTGGCGACGTTGGAGACCGCGATGGTCGGCGGCGTCAGCGCCGAGCCCATGATGATGTCGGCCTTGGATTCGGTCACGAAGCGGCGGGCGTTGGTGGTTGCCGTGGTGGGATCGCCACCGTCGTCGAGCACGATCACCTTCAGCGGCACGCCGCCGATCTCCTTCGGTACGAATTCCAGCGCGTTGCGCTCGGGAATGCCGAGGGCGGCGCCCGGCCCGGTGGTGGTGGTGGTGATGCCGATGGTGATTTCGCTGGTCTGGGCCAGTGCGGGCAGCGCCGGCAGAGCGAGCGTCGCCGCGGCAATGGCGGCGGTCAGGTAAAAGCGTTTCATCTATTCCTCCCTTGACGTGTTTTCTTTGAAAGCAGAAATCGAACGTGAATTCAGCCCCGTCTTTTGGTGATGCGGCGATTTAGCTTCCCGTGAATTTGGCGACCATTTCCGGCGGAAACGGTGCCGATTTCAGCTTGTCGGGGTTGGCAGGGTCGCGGCCGACCAGGACACGGGTCTCGAACCCCTCGATCGCCAGCGCCTCGCCCTTGTAGACGTTGTGCTTCACCTCGAAGCTCGAGCGCTTGATGCTCTCGATCTTCGTCTCGATGGTGATCCAGTCGCCATAGGTCGAGGGGATGTAGAACTTGGCCCGCGTGTCGACCATGGGGATGCCCACCAGGCCGTATTTGCGGACCAGGTCCTGCTTGGAGAAGCCGGCGACCTCGAACAGGGTCGAGGTCGAATCGTCGAACATCGCGAAATAGCGCGGGTAATAGACGATGTTGGCGGGGTCGCAATCGCCCCACTGGATCTGGACCTCGCGCCGGTTCACGAACATCTGTCGCGCCTTGCTTACGAAGTTACTTGGGCGCCATGCGCAGCGAGCCGTCGAGGCGCACCACTTCGCCGTTCAGATACGCATTCTCGACCATATGCAGGGCGAGCGCGGCGAACTCGTCGGCCTGGCCGAGCCGGCGCGGGAAGGGGATCGCGGCGGCGAGCGAATCCTGGGCTTCCTGCGGCAGGTTCGCAAGCAGCGGCGTCAGGAACAGGCCCGGCGCAATCGTCAGCACGCGGACGCCGAACTGCGCGAGCTCGCGCGCGATCGGCAGCGTCATGCCGACGATGCCGCCCTTGGACGCCGAATAGGCCGACTGGCCGATCTGGCCGTCATAGGCGGCGACGGACGCGGTGTTGATGATGACGCCGCGCTCGCCGGTCGCCTGGGGCTCCAGCTTGGACATCTCGGTCGCGGCAAGGCGCAGCATGTTGAAGGTGCCGATCAGGTTGACCTTGATCACCTTGTCGAAGTCGGCGAGCGCCATCGGACCGTCGCGGCTGACGACGCGTTTTGCAACACCGATGCCGGCGCAGTTGACCAGCACGCGCGCCGGGCCATGGGCCTTGTTGGCCTGCGCGACCGCAGCTTCAGCGGAAGCGGCGTCGGAGACGTCGCAGGTCACGGCGACGCCCTTGATCTCGGCGGCAACGGTTTCAGCAAGCTTGGCATTGAGGTCGAACACCGCGACCTTGGCGCCCTGCGCCGCCAGCTTTCGCGCGGTGGCAGCGCCAAGCCCTGATGCGCCGCCGGTGACGATGGCTGCCTGATCCTTCAACAACATGGCGTTCTCCTTTGGCGATGGTTTCTTAGCCGACCGATATCACACGGTCCGACGGATTGGCAGCGTAGAGCTCGTCGATCAAGAGGTTGCGATGTTCCAGCACGGCGCGCTGGTTGATCGAGCCCTTGTCCGTGACCTCGCCCTTGTCGATCGACAGCGGCGTGTCCATCAGGATGGCGCGCGTGATCCGGGTCGAGGATCCCGTGGCTTGGCTGAGGAAGCCCGTCAAGCGCTCGCGAAAGGCCTCGCGCACCAGCCGGTCGCGCGTGGCGACGACGAGATTGTCCGCCGGCAGCGTCGGATTGATCAGGCGGCAACCGTCGAGGTCGAGCACGACCAGCGCGGAGACCTCGTCGCGGTTGATGCCGGCGATGACGACGTCGCGCACCAGCGGCGCGCAGGCCGCGGTGAGGCGCGCGCGCAGGGGACCGACGCTGACCCAGGTGCCGCTGGCGAGCTTGAAGTCCTCGCTGACGCGGCCGTCGAAATCGAAGCCGGCGTTGAAATCATCGGGATCGCCGGGCTTGAGCGCGTCGCCCATCTTGTAAAATCCTTCCTCGTCGAAGGATTTCGCGGTGATGTCCGCTTGACGCCAGTAGCCGGGCATCACGTTCGGCCCCTTGGCGCGGACCTCCAGCTTGCCGTTGTTCGGCACCAGTTTTGCGTCGTTGCCGGAGACGGGGAGGCCGACATGGCCGGAGCGGCTGGTGCGCGGATTGACCGACATGAAGAACGGTGCGGTCTCGGTCGCGCCAAGGCCGGTCAGCATCGGCACGCGATAGCCCTTCTCCTTCACCGCGAGCTCGTCGAGGCTGTTCCAGACGAACGGCGACAGCGCAGCGCCGGAGAAGAACATCGCATGCAGCCGGTCGAAGAACTTCGCGCGCAGACCCTGATCATCGCGCAAGTATGGCAGCAGCGATTCGTAGCCCTTGGGCACGTTGAAATAGACCGTCGGCGAAATCTCCTGGAGATTGCGCACGGTCTCCTCGATGCCACCGGGCACCGGCTTGCCGGCATCGAGATACATCGAGCCGCCATTGTAGAGCGTCAGCCCGATATTGTGGTTGCCGCCAAAGGTGTGATTCCAAGGCAGCCAGTCGATGATGACGGGCGGCTCGTCCTTGAGGAAGGCGAGCGTCTCGCGCAGCATCACCTGGTTGGCGCAGATCATGCGCTGGGTATTGATGACGGCCTTGGGATTGCCGGTCGAGCCTGACGTCAGCAGGAATTTTGCGATCGTGTCGGGGCCGATCTTGCCATGCACCGCGTCGAGATCGCCGCGGATCGGTGTCGCCATGAGATCAGCGAGCAGGGTGACGTCGCGCCCCGGCACGGTGCCGTAGGATGCGGCGATCTCGGTGCCGAGCGAGACGTTGGCGGCGAGCGCGTCGGCGAACTTGCCGGCGTCCTCGGCGAAGACGAGGCCGGGCGTCAGCAGCTTCATCAGGTAAGACAGCTTGCCGTAATCCTTCGACACCAGCGAATAGGCCGGCGATACCGGGCAGAACGGAACGCCGGCGTAGAATGCGCCGAACGCCAGCAGCGCATGGTCGATCGAATTGCCGGAGAGGATCACGACCGGCCGCTCCGCTGACAGGCCGCGCGCGATCAGGCTCGATGCAATGTGCCGGCTCGCGGTGAGCAGCTCGGCATAGGTGATCTTGCGCCAGCCGCGGCCGCCTTCACGCTCGGCCATGAAGACGCGGTCCGGCGTCGTCGTCGCCCAATGATGCAGGCGGTCGGTGATGCGGACCGGATAGTCGCCGAGCGGCTGCTTCGGCCGCAGGTAGATCGTGCCGTCGTCGCGCCGCTCGATGTTGACGACGGGATCGCCGAACGAAATGGGTCGCAGCGGAGAAGTGCTCGCGCCGCGCTCCATGCTGGAAGAGGACGGCTGCGCACTCATGATTTGGGTTTCACCTTCGCGGTCTTGTGCTCGAGGAATTCGCGGATCCTGCGCTTTGCCTCTTTATCGCTCTGCGCGACGGTGGCCATGAGCGATTCCATCAAGAGACCCGTTTGGGGGTTGGCTTCCGCGATCATCGGCAGCGCCTGCAGCACGGCGAAATTCGTCAGCGGCGCATTGGAGGCGATCTTGGTCGCAAGCTCCAGCGCCTTGCCGAGCCCGTTGCCGGCCTCGGTCAGATATTGCGCAAAGCCGTAGGAGGCGCCTTCGGTCGCGCTGTAGACGCGGCCCGTCAGCATCATGTCCATCATCCTGGCAACGCCGATCAGCCGCGGCAGCCGCACCGAGCCGCCGCCGCCGACGAAGATGCCGCGCTGTCCTTCCGGCAGGGCGAAATAGGTCGAGGGCTCGGCGACGCGGATATGCGCCGCGCAGGCAAGCTCCAGCCCGCCGCCGATCACCGCGCCCCTGAGCGCCGCGATCACGGGCACGCGGCTGTACTGGATGCGGTCGAACACCCGGTGCCACATCTGGGAATGCAGAAGGCCGCCGGTGGCGTCGTGCTCGGTCAATTCGGAGAGGTCGAGGCCACTGGAGAAATGGTCGCCGATGCCGTGGATGACGACCGCGCCGATGTCCTCGGGCAGGGAGGCAAAGCACTCGCCGATTTCCAGGATGATGCCGTCATTGAGCGCATTGCGCTTGGCCGGCCGGTTCAGACCCACGGTCAGAACCCGGTCCGCCCGCTCGATCCGGAGCAGCCCGGTGGTACCCGCGTCAGCGGTATCGGCGTTTCCCTGTGTCATTTGCGTCCTTGTCAGAATAGTTATGTTGTATAACGAATTTGGCAGGAGTCAATAAGGAAGCGAAGGGCTCTCCCGCACCGGATAGCGCGCTCGACCTAGTGTGAATCGGCGCGTGAGAGCTAAGGTACTAGGATCTTATAAAAATCGTCGGTCAGTGCCTTCGAATGGATCGTTTTGAGTTGAGATATGACCGCCGGTGTCAGAGAAGCGTTTTGAAGCAATGATAGAAGCATCAAGAATTTGGCGTGCGAAATACGATTCGGAGCGGAGGAATTTACGGCCCGGATGAATCCACCAATAGAAGTATAGCCAGATTTGGTGCTTGAAAGTTCCTCGTGGAAACGAAAGACGGATACAGCGCCCACACCGCCAGCCCTCCTCAATATATTTCTAAATTTTGGAAGCGAGGGTGATCCAAGGAATCTAGGGAATAGGCCGGCTATCAGCCGCGACAACTGTTCGTGGCTAGCCCAGACAGATGTTCGAGATTCAACAATGTCAATCAGGTCGTCGACCGATCCGTATTTGGATGCGATCCACACGTTGCTATATAAGCTCCATACGGACGCCGAGCTTATGCCCGCTATGATTTGCTTTATGTGGCCTCGCACATAGGACGTGTCAGGGAGACGCGCGGCGACTAAGGCATTCGCAATATCCATGCGCGATGCGTCGTCGACCAAATGACCGTCACTGAGGATTTCTGTCAGTACATGAAGATTTGAGGCTGGCGACGACTGATGTTGCCACCAAATCAAGATGGCGGAACGAGCTGAGGGCCATCCCTCAAAAAGCTCCTGGAATTCGTCATCGGCCAATGTACCGAAAGTTTCCTTTGCGAGAGCAAGAAGTCGCTTCAATATCTTGTCGCCATTGCCAGTCGCGAATGAATTTCGTCTCAGGCCGGCTCTTATTGCAAGTTCAGTTTTTCGCTTCTCCTTTGATAAAGGAAACAATCCCTTTTTGTCATTTATCTTCTGCGATAATGCGCTAAGCAGCAGATTCTCTTTTATTTTGAAATGAGCGCGAGCCTCTTTTTCAGTCAAGATTCGCGTCTTGCCAGAGTTAAGCCGCACCTGACGCGTTTGTAGAGCCAAGTCTAGGTTCTTTAATATCTCGCGTGCCTCTGGAATAGAATCCACCCCGACATCGATGTCGTCCATGAAGCGCGCAAAGTCCGCATTCGGATAGCTGCTGAGGAGTTTGTCTATCTCGAAGAGAAAGCAATGCG
Source organism: Bradyrhizobium huanghuaihaiense (assembly GCF_025200885.1). Taxonomy (NCBI): domain Bacteria; kingdom Pseudomonadati; phylum Pseudomonadota; class Alphaproteobacteria; order Hyphomicrobiales; family Nitrobacteraceae; genus Bradyrhizobium; species Bradyrhizobium huanghuaihaiense. Next base: position 968,484 of record NZ_CP104172.1, read on the forward strand.
CGAGCAGTCTTGGGGCGTCTAGATTTATCTGCGGTAGCCCGACGGGGACACGAGGCATGTAGTCGGGCTGCCATAGCATGCAGGACAAAGTGTAAATCAAAAGATCTAGCGCGTGTTCTCTTGCAAGAGAGAGGTCAGCGATAATATTCCTTAGATGCTCGTAAGAGATAAAATCATAGTAGTTGGCTATGTCGGTGATGACCAAGAAACTCTTTGTCTCGGTAAAGCCAAATACTGTCTTCTGAAACGCTAGCCACGCAGCATAGGAGCCGTACTCGCTGCCATGGCCAGCGATCGCTTTGGAAAAGCCGTGGTCCGCCGGGGAGTAGAATGACTTCTTCGTCGGTGCCTTTGATTTTATCTCTTCCCAGAGCGCGTCTGATAAGGTTTGCAGAATCAGGGCATCCTTCACCGAAGGGATAACTAGTTGTCGACAAAGTCCCTTTGATTTTTCGGACAGGAAGCGATTCGGCGGCCGGGGAATATAAGAAGTCCTCAGCTTCGATGGCCTCACAATTGGATGTGAGGCTGACATGGAAATCTAGATTCTCAAGGGGATCCGGAATTGGTTGACGTCGAAGGGCATCCCGAACCTTGGACTTCCAAGTGGCTTTCAATCGACTGCGGTTAATGACTTTCCGGAGGTCATCAATTTTCAACGGAAATTTCGGTGAATGCATCCGTGCAGCCCCCTGCTGGAGCGCAGGTAACCAAATTCGACCTAAGCGCGCAAGTTCAGCCTGTACCGAAGATTGGTGGTAGTTCAGCTAAGCCGCTTCCAGCCGTGCCGACCGGATGGGTTCGTAATGTGTGATGGATTGGAATCCCTCTCACATCACCTGATGCACGTCGATCACCACACGATCCGCATGCCGCACGGCTGAGCCGACAAAAATGTGCTGCATCAGCCAGCGGTACTTCTCATGCCCCGTCTCGAATTTCGGCACGGTGCGGAAATAGATCAGCTTCGGATCGACCGCCTCGCCGCGCTTGAGCTTTTGCAGGAGTTCGACTGGGCCGAAGCGCATGCCCTTGTTCTCGATATAGACAACGGCGCCGTCGTCGGTCTCGAAGGCGTACTTGGCCTCTAGGTCGATCAGCTCGTTGGGACGGATGGTCTGGAAGTCGGCGCCGAACGGCAGCACCTTGCCGGTGACCGCGCCCGTCACCTCGCCGCCGATGATCGGGATGATGCGGCGGACGCCGATGCCGGTTTCGCCGGCGGTGACGACGTCGCCGATGCGCGCGGTGATGGTGAAGACGTATTTGGTTTCGAGGGTAGGGGTCATCAGTCACCTCTTAACTGACTATGACGCACGATACTGCGTTTTACCCTCCCCTGGAGGAGGGTCGGCTCGCAGCGCGCAGAGCGCTGCGAGACGGGGTGGGGTGATCTTTCCGCTCAGGCAGTATTCAATGTGGAGAGACCGTCACCCCACCCCGCTCGCGCTTCGCGCGATCGACCCTCCCCTCCAGGGGAGGGTAAGTGACGGTCTTCGATCAGCTAATGCGCCATCATCCGCGTCGGCAGCCAGGTCGCCAGCAGCGGGAAGGCGATCAGGATCACCAGGCGCACGAGGTCCGTCGCCACGAACGGGATCACGCCCTTGAAGATGGTGGAGAACGAGACGTCCTTCACCACGCTTTTTATGACGAAGACGTTCATGCCGACCGGCGGATGGATCAGGCCGAGCTCGACCGTCATCACGATGATGACGCCGAACCAGATCGGGTCGAAGCCGAGATGCATGATGACGGGGAAGATGATCGGCACGGTCAGGATGATCATCGCCATGGCGTCCATCAGGCAGCCGAGCACGAGATACATCACCATGATCAGCGCCAGCACGCCGTAGGGCCCGAGGCCGAGGCCGGTCAAGAATTCCGTCACCTTCTGCGGCGTCTGCGTCACCGTGAGGAAGTAGCCGAAGATCAGCGCGCCGATCAGCACGGTGAACACCGCCGCTGCGGTGCGCGTCGCTTGCAGCAGCGATGCCAGCACCTTCTCGCGGTCGAGCCGTCCGGTGACCATGCCGATGATGAAGGCGCCGGTGGCGCCGACGCCGCCGGCCTCGGTCGGCGTGAAACGCGGCAGGAACGGCAGGCCATAGAGGCCGCCGATCACGAAGACGAACAGCAGCACCGGCGCCCAGATGTCCTTCAGTCCGGCAAAGCGCTCGCGCCATGGCAGCACCTTGCCCTTGGGCAGGAAGTCGGGGCGGAAATAGCCGATCAGAAAGATCGTGATCATGTACATGGTCATCGCCAGCAGGCCCGGGATGATGCCGGCGATGAAGAGTTTTCCGATGTCCTGCTCGGTGATGATGCCGTAGACCGCGAGCACGGTGGAGGGCGGCAGCATTGCGCCGAGCGTGCCGCCCGCCGCGATCACGCCGGTGGCGAAGGACTGCGGATAGCCGAAACGGCGCATCTCTGGGTAAGCGACGGCGGAGAAGGTCGCGGCGGTCGCGACCGACGAGCCGCAGATCGCGGCAAAGCCGCCGCAGGCGCCGACGGTCGCGATGCCGAGCCCGCCGCGCAGATGTCCGACGAAGCCGTTGGCTGCGCGGAACAACTCGCGGCTCATGCCGGAATTCGAAACGAACGAGCCCATCAGCAGAAACATCGGAATGACGCCGAACGTGTAGTCGGTGACCGTCCGCATCGAGGTCTGGCCGACCAGTTTCAGCGCGGCCGTCCCGTTGACGAGATAGGCAAAGCCCGACACGCCGACGAGGCCCATCGCCATGCCGACGGGCACGCGCAGCAGCATCAGCACGAACAGGGAAACGAAGCCGATTAAGGCGACGGCATCGGTGCTCATGATTACTCCGTCGCCTTCAATTTGGGATCGTGCATGTCTTCGGGATGAAAGATCAATCGGTAAGTGCGGATCGCGATCAGCAGCACGGCCGCGCCATCGCCGATCCACGCGACCGCGAAGAACGGCCAGGTCGGCATGTGCATGTCGAAGGTCTGGACATTGTCGTTGTAGGTGCCGCGCACCTTGTCGAACAGCGTCCAGGTCTGCACGGTGACGACGAACAGCAGCACCAGCGTCGCGAACACGTCGATCCAGCGCTGATAGCGCGGGCTGACATTGCCCCAGACGAGGTCGACCGTGATGTGGGTGCCGCGATAGGAGGTCGCCGCGATGCCCCAGAAGATGAGGATGCCGAGCAGCATGCGGCCGATGTCGAAAGAGTCGGGGATCGAGTAGTTCAGCGTGTTGCGCAGCAGCACCGACAGGAAGATGTCGAGCGCAACGATGCCGACGAAGCCGGCCGCGATCCACTCGATCGTGTCGATAAAGCGATCCATCCAGGCGCGCTTCATGGGAGTGTCCTACGTAATGGCATTGATAGATCCCGGTCTCGCCGCGCACTCCGCCTCTCCCCGCGTGCGGGGAGAGTCCGGATTGCATCGGAGATGCAATCCGGGTGAGGGGGACTCTCCGCGAGTCCGACTGTCACCATTTTTGCGGAAGCAGCCCCTCACCCCAACCCTCTCCCCGTAAGAACGGGGAGAGGGGGACAGAGAGCCTGCCATCGCGTCACTCCGCCAGCGCGTTGTACTTCTTCAGCGACGCCTTCAGCTCGCCAAGCGCCGCATCCGGATCGGCGCCGGCCTTCTTCGCGCCATCACCCCAGGTCTTGACCAGCGGCTCGGCCGCCTTCTTCCAGGCGGCGATCTGCTCGGGCGTCAGCTTGTAGACCTCGTGGCCGGATTCCGCCTTGATCTTGTCGATGCCGGCATCTTCGAACTTGCCCCAGTGCTCGCCGACCGCGCCGGCCATCTCGACTGTGCAGTTCTTGTCGATCGCGGCCTTCTGCTTGTCGGACATCGCGTTGTATTTGTCCTTGTTGATCACGAACACGAAGGTCGTGGTGTAGAGCGGCGCCTCCATGTCGTACTTGGTCACCTTGTCGATGCCGAACAGCACCAGGGAGCCCCAGGGGAAGGTGACGCCGTCGGCGACGCCGCGCTCGATGATGTCGCGCACTTCCGGCGCGGAGGACTGCACGTTGGTGCCGCCGAGCGAGGTCACGAAGTTCGCCATGGTGGCGTGGGCGGGACGGATCTTGAGGCCCTTCACGTCCTCGGGCACCGCGATCTTCTTGGTCTTGGAATGGAAGGAGGAAGGCGAGTGGACGAAGGCGAGGCAGTATTTGACGTCCTTCATCTCCTTCTCGGCATATTTGCGGTACCAGGCATCGAGCCCCATCGAGCCGCCCTTGGCGTCGGAAATCAGGAACGGCAATTCGCCGGCGCCGATGATCGGGAAGCGGCCGGGCTGGTAGCCGGGATTGACATAGGTGACGTCCGCGATGCCGTCGCGCGCCATGTCGTAATGATCGAATGCCTTGCCGAGCTGCTGGGCCGGAAACACCTTGCCGGTGATGGTGCCGCCGGAATCCTTGTTCACCGCGGCCACCCAGTCTTCCAGGGATTTTTGCAGCGGGTGCGACGCCGGCACCCAGTGCGAGACCTTCAGGTCGAAGGTCTTGTCCTGCGCCAGCGCAGGGCTCACGCTTGCTGCCAGCAGCAAAGCCAGACAGGCTTTTCTCATCACGCGTCTCTCCCTCTTTTCAAAGGCGGGCTTCAATGGCCCGTCCTCATTATTTAACATGTTATATAATTGGCCGGCGCGTTCAAGCCGGAACTGACGCGACATCTACGTCAGCCATGTTGCATGGATTTGTCGCGGTTAGCGCGACGCGCTCTCCCTTTTGCCCAACAATTATATGATATAATTATCGTCTGCGGATCGGCGCGACAAGCGCGGCCGCGCCGCACCTTACAAGATCGAGAGGAGCAAGTATTGCGGACAAAAGTCGCAATCATCGGGGCCGGGCCGGCCGGATTGTTGCTTGGGCAACTGCTGCATCGATACGGCATCGATAATTTCATTCTGGAGCGCCAGAGCCCGGACTATGTGCTCGGCCGCATCCGCGCCGGCCTCCTGGAGGAGGGAACCGTCGCGCTGCTCGACCAGGTCGGCGCCGGCACGCGGGCGCATGCCGAAGGCCTGGTGCATGAAGGCATCGAGCTTGCCTTTTCCGGCCGCCGCCACCGCATCGACATGAAGAGTGCGACCGGTAAGACGGTGATGATCTACGGCCAGACCGAGGTCACGCTCGACCTGATGAATGCGCGCAAGGCCGCAGGCCTCACCTCGGTTTACGAGGCCAAGGATGTGCAGCCGCATGATTTCGACGGCAGTCACCCGCGCGTAACCTATGTGAAGGACGGCGTCACCCACACGCTCGACTGTGATTTCATCGCCGGCTGCGACGGCTTCCACGGCGTCAGCCGCGCCAGCGTCCCGGCCGCGGCGATCGAGGAGTTCGAGCGGGTCTATCCATTCGGCTGGCTCGGCATCCTCTCGGAGACGCCACCGGTCAGTCACGAGCTGATCTACTCCAACCACGCGAGGGGCTTTGCGCTCTGCACCATGCGCTCGATGAAGCGCAGCCGCTACTACGTGCAGTGCTCGCTCGACGACCATGTCGACCAATGGTCGGACGATCGCTTCTGGGACGAATTGAAACGGCGGCTCGACCAGGAGGCCGCCGACAGCCTCGTCACGGGCCCCTCGATCGAGAAGAGCATCGCGCCCTTGCGCAGCTTCGTCGCCGAGCCGATGCGCTTCGGCAAGATGTTCCTGTGCGGCGACGCCGCCCACATCGTGCCGCCGACCGGCGCCAAGGGCCTGAACCTTGCCGCCAGCGACGCGCATTATCTGTCGAGCGCGCTCCGCGAATTCTACGACGAGAAATCCAGCGCCGGCATCGACGCTTACTCGACCAAGGCGCTGGCCCGGGTCTGGAAAGCGGTACGCTTCTCCTGGTGGATGACCTCGATGCTGCACAAATTTCCGGACACCGGCACCATCGGCGCCCGGATCCAGCTCGCCGAGCTCGACTACGTCACGCAGTCCCAGGCCGCGATGACGTCGCTGTCGGAGAATTACGTGGGGCTGCCGTTCTGACACGGTGCCGTAGGGTGGGCAAAGGCGCAAAGCGCCGTGCCCACGATCTTCCCATAATCGCGAAAGCCGGTGGGCACGCTTCGCTTTGCCCACCCTACGGGATCTCTCCACATCGTCATTGCGAGCGTAGCGAAGCAATCCAGACTGTTTCCGCGGAAAGATTCTGGATTGCTTCGTCGCAAGAGCTCCTCGCAATGACGCGGGTGCCCATTTCAAACACCGGCGCAAATATCGTTTAAAACTTTGTAGGCGGTGAAACCGTCTTCCACATCGCGTTCAATGCCGGCGACACAGCAACGCGAGACAGCCATGACCTCCACCGACATCCCCGCCGGGTTCGAGCCGCTCTTTCGCAAGAGCCCTCTCACCGAGCCCTGGGAGCCGCTCTACGCGAAGAAGACCGACAAGGCCGTCATCATCGGCCTGCGGCTGGCGAAGCCGCACACCAACGGCCGCGGCCTGATCCATGGCGGCCTCATCACCGCGCTCGCCGACAACGCCATGGGCTATAGCTGCGCGCAGGCGACCGGCTGGACCACGTCGTTCGTGACGGTCTCGCTCTCGGTCGATTTCGTCGGCTCCGCGGAGATCGGCCAGTGGTGCGCGATCGAGAGCGACGTGATCAAGACCGGCAAGACGATCTGTTTCGCCCAGTGCCTGATCAAGGCCGACGACGCCGTGATCGCGCGGGCCAGCGGCACGTTTCGTGTGGTGCCGAAGAAGGGGTAGAGCCGCTCGTGAGGTGGGCCGCGATGTGACCTCTTGCTCCGTCATTGCGAGCGCAGCGAAGCAATCCAGACTGCCACCAGGGAAAGATTCTGGATTGCTTCGCTACGCTCGCAATGACGTGGGGATAGCGGTGCGGCACACTTCGCATTCGTGCTCCGGACGCACCGCGTCCGGGACGCGAGACCATCACCCGAACCGCCACTCCGCCGTCTCCACCACGAGATCGATGAACGCGCGTACCTTGGCCGAGAGCAGGCGCGAGGTCGGGTAGACGATGTGGATCGGCAGCGCCGGCTGCTCGTATTTCGCCAGCACGATTTTCAGGCGCCCGCGCTTCAGCCCCTCGGCGGCCTGATAGGCCAGCACCCGCGTCACGCCGCCGCCGGCCTCGGCATATTGCAGGGCGGCATCGGCGCTGTTGCTGGTGAAGCGCGGTGATGGCGTCATCTCGAGGTCGCGGCCGTCCTGCACGAAGTGCCAGCTGGCGAATGGGCCGAACTGGATGGTCTGGTGCGCGGCGAGCGCCTCCGGCGTCTTCGGCTCGCCATTGCGCTTGAGATAACCGGGCGCGGCCACCACGATCCGCCGCATCTCGCCGACCTGGCGCGCCACCAGCGAGGAATCGGCGAGATGGCCGATCCGCACCGCGGCGTCGACGGCGTCTTCCACGAGATTGACGAGGTGGTCGGACAGCCTGAGCTCGGCGGCGACGTCGGGATAGCGCTTGAGGTAGGCGGTCATGACCGGCCCGACATGCAGCCGGCCGAAGCCGACCGGCGCCGACACCACCAAGCGTCCACTCGGCCGGTTGCGCTCCTGCCGCGCCGAGCCGTCGGCCTCTTCGACATCGGCGAGGATGCGCCGCGCGCGCTCCAGATAGCGCGTGCCGACGTCAGTCAGCGTCACCTGCCGCGTGGTCCGCTGCAGCAGCCGGGCGCCGAGATGCTCCTCCAGCGCCGCGATCATCCGCGTCACCGCCGAAGGCGACAGTCGCAGTTTTCGCGCCGCCGGCGCAAAGCCGCGCAGATCGGCGACGCTGACGAAGACGTACATGGCTTCCAGCCGGTCCATGGACATTATTGCATATATCGCAATGATGAAGTGTCAAGGCCGTCGATTGTTTTAAGCGACGAAGGGGCCACCTTAAACCGCGAAAGACGCAAGAATGCGCCCGGAATTTCAGGAGATGTTCCGATGACTGCAGTCCACACCTATGCCAGCGACGTCGCCTTCTCGCCCGCAGTGAAGGCGATCCAGGCGCGCAAGGGCTCGCGCGATGCCTATGCGCGCAGCGAGCAGCGCGGCTGGCGCACCGAGGTCGACGAGAACCTCGAAGCTTTCCTGGCTGACGCCAACAGCTTCTACTTCTCAACCGCCTCGGCCGACGGTCAGCCCTACATCCAGCACCGCGGCGGTCCGAAGGGATTTCTCAAGGTGCTCGACAAGCAGACGCTTGCCTTCGCCGATTATGCCGGCAACCAGCAGTTCATCACTCAGGGCAATCTCTCGGAGAACCCCAAGGCCTACATCTTCGTGATGGACTACGCCCATCGCCGCCGGGTGAAGATCTGGGGCGAGGCGCGCGTCGTCGAGGACGACGAGGCGCTGACGACGTCGCTGATGCCGAAGGGTTACCGCGCGCGGCCGGAGCAGGTGATCCTGTTCAAGATCGCGGCCTGGGACACCAACTGCCCGCAGCACATTCCGCAGAAGTTCGACGCGGGCGATGTGGCGACCGCGCTGGCGGCGAGGGACCAGCGGATCGCGGAGCTGGAAGCGGAAGTCGCGGCGTTGAAGGGAGGGAAGGCAGCGACGACTTGAGCGGCCCTCTTCGCCTCTCCCCGCGTGCGGGGAGAGGCCGGATCGCATCGCAGGTGCGATCCGGGTCAGGGGGAGTATCCGCGAGTCGGATCAGGTTGATATGGCGCCCCGCCATCCACACCGTCATTGCGAGCGTAGCGAAGCAATCCAGTGTCTCCGCGGAAAGATTCTGGATTGCTTCGCTACGCTCGCAACGACGAGGAGAGATCGCGAGCTCGGCTATCACCGTCTGCGCGGAGGCAGCCCCTCACCCCGACCCTCTCCCCGTAAGAACGGGGGGAGGGAGAAGAGAGACTAAATCACGCTCGCGCCTTCGTGCTGGAATCCGAGATAGCTCGCCGCCACCCGCTCGTTCGCGGCGATGTCGCTGGCCTTGCCGCTGAGCACGAACTCGCCGAGCTCCATCACATAGGCCTGGTCCGCGATCTTCAGCGCGGCCTGCGCGTTCTGCTCGACCAGCAGCACGGAGACGCCGCTGGTGCGGAGCTCGGTCACGATGCGGAAGATGTCGGCGACGATGATCGGGGCGAGGCCGAGGCTCGGCTCGTCCAGCATCAGGAGCTTCGGCTCGCCCATCAGCGCGCGGCCCATGGCGAGCATCTGCTGCTCGCCGCCGGACAGCGTACCGGCGAGCTGCTTGCGGCGCTCCTTGAGCCGCGGAAACAGCGTGTAGACCCGCTCGATCGAGGACTTCGCCCGGCTCCGCTCGATGCGAAAGGCGCCGAGCTCGAGGTTGTCCTCGACATTCATGGTCACGAATAATTCGCGGTGCTCCGGCACGAGGCCGAGCCCCATCGCGACGCGGTCCTCGATGTCGAGCCGGGCGAGATCCTGCCCGGCGAAGGCGACGCGGCCCTTCAGCGGCAGGATGCCCATGATGGCCGAGAGCAGCGTGGTCTTGCCGGCACCGTTGGCGCCGACGATGGTGACGATCTCATTGGCGCCGACCTCGAGCGAGACCGAGCGCACGGCCTCGACCTTGCCATAGGCGACGTGGGCGTCGGTGACGGACAACAGCGCGCTCATGCCGCCACTCCGAGATAGGCCTTGATCACTTCGGGATTGGTCTTGATCGTGGCGGGCGTGTCCTCCGCGATCTTGGTGCCGAAATCGAGCACGACGATGCGGTCGGCAAGGTTCATCACGAAGCCCATGTCGTGCTCGACCAAGAGCACGCTCATGCCGCCGTCGCGCAGCTCGCGCAGCAGCGCGGCGAGGCGCTGCTTCTCCATGTGGCGCAGGCCCGCGGCCGGCTCGTCGAGCAAGAGCAGCATCGGATCGACGCACAGCGCGCGGGCGATCTCGACGATGCGCTGCTGGCCCAGCGAGAGCGAGCCGGCGAGCTGGTGCATCTGCTCGGCGAGGCCGACGCGCTCGATCTGCCGCGCGGCTTCCGCGAGCAGTTTTGCCTCGTCGGCGCGGTCGAGCCGCAGCATCGAGGCGATCGGGCCGGAATGGCCGCGCAGATGCGCGCCGATCGCGACATTCTCCAGCACGGTCATGTCGGGGACCAGCTTGACGTGCTGGAAGGTCCTGCTGATGCCGAGCTTGACGATCTCCTGCGGCGGCGCCTTGTCGACCTTCCTGCCGAGCACGGAGATCGAGCCCGAGGTCGCCGACAGCACGCCGGTGATCAGGTTGAAGGTGGTGCTCTTGCCGGCGCCGTTCGGTCCGATCAGCGCGACGATTTCCTTGGCCTGGACGTCGAAGGAGACGTTGTTGACCGCGACCACGCCGCCGAATTGTTTTCGCGCCTTCTCGACCTGGAGCAGCACGCCGGCCTCGGCGGGCGCGCGGGTGCGCTGCTCCAGCTTCAGCGAGGTGTCCGGCTTCTTGCCGCTGGTGCGCTCGGGCAGGAACGAGATCAGCCAGGGCCACAGGCCGCCGGGGGCGAGCTGCAGCAGCGCCACCAGCATGATGCCGAACACGATGGTCTCGACCTGGCCGGAGCCGGGCAGGATCAGCGGCAGATAGCTCTGCAGCACCTCTTTCAGCACCACGACGATCGCCGCGCCCAGCACGCCGCCCCAGACATAGCCGGCGCCGCCGACCACCGCGATGAAGAGATATTCGATGCCGGCCTGCGCGCCGAACGGCGTCGGGTTCACCGCGCGCTGAAGATGGGCGTAGAGCCACCCCGAAAGACCGGCCAGCACCGCGGCGTGGATGAACACCAGCAGCTTGGCCCGCGGCGTGTGCACGCCGAACGCCTCGGCGGCGACATGGCCGCGCCGCAGCGCGCGGATGGCGCGGCCGGTGCGGGAGTCCAAGAGATTCATTGTGAGCCAGGCCGAGAGGATCACAGCGACCCAGATCGCGTAATAGATCGAGCCGGGCGAGAGCATCTTGAACGTGCCGATCGACAGCGGCGGGATCGCCGAGATGCCGTCGTTTCTCCCCAGGAACTCCAGCTTGCTGAAGAGGTAGAACAGCCCGAGCCCCCAGGCGAGCGTGCCGAGCGGCAGATAGTGGCCGGAGAGGCGGACCGTGATCAGCCCGAGCAGCACCGCCAGCGATCCGCTGACGATGAGCGACAGCGGCAGCGTCAGCCAGGGCGACAGGCCGTAGGCCGTCGACAGCACTGCGGTGGTGTAGGCGCCGAAGCCGACGAAGGCCGCCTGCCCGAACGAGGTGAGGCCGCCGACGCCGGTCAGCAGCACGAGGCCCATCGCGACCAGCGCCGCAAGGCCGATATTGTCGAGCAGCACGATCCAGAACGGCGGCATGCCGGGAACGAACGGAATCGCCGCCATGACGAGTGCGAAGACGAGGATGGGAAGCCGGCTCTGCATCTTGGCCTCAGTCCTTCTCTTCTTCGACCGCGGGCGCGGCGAGCGAGCGCAGCAGCAGCACGGGGATCAGCAGCATGAAGACGATCACTTCCTTGTAGTTGGAGGCGTAGAAGGACGAGAACGCCTCGACGATGCCGACGACCAGCGCCGCGACGGCGGTGAGGGGATAGCTGACGAGGCCGCCGATGATCGCGGCGACGAAGCCTTTCAGGCCGATCAGGAAGCCCGAGTCATAATAGAGCGTCGTGATCGGCACGATCATGATGCCCGACAGCGCGCCGATGACGGAAGCGAGCAGGAACGCGATCTGCCCCGACAGCGTGGTGCGGATGCCGGCGAGCCGCGCGCCGAGCCGGTTCACGGCGGTTGCGCGCAGCGCCTTGCCGTAGAGCGTCAGGCCGAAGAACAGCCAGAGACCGACGATGAAGGCGACGGTGATGGCGTAGACGGTGATGCTCTGGCCGGTGAAGCGCAGCGCGCCGGCGGTGAAGGCGCCGGACAGCACGGCAGGCCCGCGCTGGCCTTCGGCGCCGAAGAACAACAGGCCGAGGCCCTGCAGCGCGAGGTGCACGCCCACCGAGGCGATCAGCAGCACCAGCACGGAGGTGTGCGCCAGCGGCTGGAAGGCAATGCGGTAGAGATAGAGGCCGATCATCGCCACGATCACCAGCGACAGCGCGATGCAGACCGCCACCGGCGGCTTCTGCGCGGCGAAGGTGATGGTCAGCGCCAGCACGATGGAAGGCAGCACGATGTTGGTGATGAAGCTGCGGACGACCAGCCGCCCATGCAGCGCCTTGCGCGCCACGAACAGGTCGAAGGCGAAGGCGCCGATGCCCAGCGCCAGCGCAAGCTTCGCCGTGCCCGGCATCTGGCCCGCGGCCAGCGAGGCATAGGTCAGCGCGCCATAGGTGACGAATTCGCCCTGGGGAATGAGGATGACGCGGGTGACGGCGAACACCAGCACCAGCGCCAGGCCGAGCAGCGCGTAGATTGCGCCATTGGTGATGCCGTCCTGCACCAGGAACAGCATGATGGTGGTGTTCAAGACCGGACGCTCCCCCTCAAGATTGGGGACCGGCCTCCGCAATTGCGGTGGATGGTCCCCACACAGCCATTGAAAAACGCTGACGATATTTGATATGGTCCATAACAATTATCAAATATAACATCAAGGGTGGGGAGCGACCCGTCCCGAATTTAGCGGGATTACGAGCACGAGGCGATGACCGTTTCCAAAACCGCTGAAAAGTCTTCCGAAAAGCCCGCCGACGCGGCCAAGGGCCGCAAGGACGCGGGTGAGCCGCAGGCGGAAGCCCTCCAGCTCGGCGAGTTGTCCGAGCAGCTCGGCTATGTCCTGAAGCGGGCACAGCTCAAGGTGTTCGAGAACTTTTTGCGCTGCATGGCCTCGCTCCAGCTGACGCCGGCGCAGTTCTCGGTGCTGCTGCTGGTCGAGAAGAACCCGGGCCGTAACCAGACCGAGATCGCCTCCACGCTCGGCATCCTCAGGCCGAACTTCGTGGCCATGCTCGACAATCTCGAGAGCCGCGACCTTTGCGCGCGGATCCGCTCCACCAACGACCGCCGCTCGCACATCCTGGTCTTGACCGACAAGGGCAAGGCGGTGCTGGCGCGGGCCAAGAAGCTCGTCGCCACCAAGCACGAGGCGCGGCTGAACGATCTGCTCGGCCAGGCCAACCGCGAGGCCCTGATCGGGATGCTCTCGAAGATCGCGAACGAGTTTTGAGGGGGGCTGTCACCTCACGTCATTGCGAGCGCAGCGAAGCAATCCAGAGTGTCTCCGCGGAGGGATTCTGGATTGCTTCGCTGCGCTCGCAATGACGCCGGAGGAGCCGGCGCGCCTCAATCCACCAAAATCACCCTGATATCATTCACGTTCGTCAGCGTCGGGCCGGGCTGCAGCAGATCCCCCGTCGCCTCGAAGAACGTCGTCGCATCGTTGTTGTCGAGATAGGCCTGCGGCTGCAGCCCCAGCGCCTTCATCTTGGCGAAGGTCGCAGCGTCGATCAGCGCCCCGGCGGGGTCGGTCGGGTGGCCGGCGCCGCCGTCGGCGCCGTCGGTGTCGCCGGCCAGCGCCGAAATGTTCGGCGTGTCCTTGAGCAGTTCCGCGAGCGCCAGCGCATATTCCTGGTTGGGCCCGCCGCGCCCGTTGCCGCGCACGGTCACCGTGAGCTCGCCGCCGGAGAGGATCGCGATGCGCTTGCCTTGCGCGCGGGCCTGAAGCGCGAGCTTGGCATGATTGGCCGCGACCTCGCGCGCCTCGCCTTCGAGATCGGCGCCGAGATCGATGGTCTCGTAGCCGGCCTCCTTCGCAAGCTTCACCGCGGCGTCCAGCGATTGCTTGGGCCGCGCGATCAATTCGAACGACGCGCGCGCGAAGGCGGCATCGCCGGGCTTGCAGCTTTCATTGGCGGGATCGTCGAGCGCGCGGCGCACGGCATCGTCGATGTCGAGCCTGTACTTCGCCACGATCGCGCGCGCGTCGGCGAGCGTGGTCGGATCGGGCACGGTCGGGCCGGAGGCGATGGCGGAGGGATCATCGTGCGGCACGTCGGAGATCGCGAGCGTGACGATTTCGGCCGCGTTCCTGCCGGCGCGCGCGAGCCGCCCGCCCTTGATGCGCGAGAGATGTTTCCTGACGACATTCATCTCGCCGATCGGCGCGCCCGAACGCAGCAGCGCCTTGTTGACCGCCTGCTTCTGCGCGAAGCTGATGCCGTCCACGGGTGCGATCCAATTCGCCGAGCCGCCGCCGGTGAGCAGCACCAGCAGCAGATCGTCAGGGCCAGCCTCGCCGGCGAGCGCGAGCGTGTCGGCGGCGCCCTTCAGGCCGGCTTCGTCAGGCACGGGATGACCGGCCTCGACCACGCGGATGCGGCGCGTCGGCACGCCATAGCCGTGGCGCGTGGTGGCGATGCCCACCAGCCGCTCCGGCGCGAGTTTCAACGTGTCGAGATAGTGCCGTTCCGCGGCCGCGGCCATCGCGCCGGCGCCCTTGCCGGCGGCGAGACAGATCACGCGGCCTTTGGGCGCGGGGCGCAAGTGCGGCGCCAGAATCGTATTCGGATGGGCGGCGGCAACGGCGGCGTCGTAGAGCGCGCGGAGCAGGGGACGTCGGTCGGTCATGACGATGGCCTTCGGCGAACAAGAGAGATCGGCGGCAAGCGCCAGTCACATGCCTACCGCATCATGCGCAAAAGCGTAAGCAGGCTTTCCTGTCATTCGATTGTGCAATCGCGTGATGATAATCGAAGGGCAAACAAAAGCCCCCTGCGTGAGGCCGCAGGGGGCTTGCTTTACGTGCTTGTTGGCGGCTAGCCGCCGGCGTCAGCGCTGATCACGTCGCCGAACAGATCCCATTTGTCGCCCTTGAACTTCATGAGCTGAAGCGAACTGATCGGCGCGAAGTCGTTGGCGCCGGTGTTGATCTTGATGCCGGGCAGCAGCACTTCGGTGCGGAAATCCTTCAGACTCGCCGCCTGCTTCATGACGTTCTCGCGCGTGAGATTGTCGCCGCAGTTCTTCAGCACTTCGACCAGGGTCTGTGCCACGCCATAGCCGACGATGGTGCCGCCGTCGAGCTTGTCGCCCTCCGGGAAGTATTTCGTCATGAAGTCAAGGAAGCCCTTCATGCCGGCGTCGTCCTTCCACTGCGGATCGGAAACGTCCTTCAGATATGCGGCCGAGATGATGTCCTGCGAGTTCTCGAAGCCGGCGGGCTTGATCACGCTGCCGACCGAGGCCGAGACGTTGTTGAGGAAGTGAGTCGGTTTCCAGCCGATTTCGGAGATCTTCTTGATCGCCTGTGCCGCGAACTTCGGCGTGGTGATGTTGATGAAGACGTCGGCGCCGGTCGCCTTCAGCTTGACGATGTGATTGTCGATGGTCGGCTCTGAGGTCTCGTAGCTTTCCTCCAGCACGATCATGCTTGCGCCCTTGGCGCCGAGACCGTCCTTCAGGCCCTTCAGGTAGTCCTTGCCGTAATCGTCGTTCTGGTAAAGGACGCCGATCTTGGCGTTTGGCATGGTCTTCAGGATATATTTCGCGTAGATCTGCGTCTCGCTCTGGTAATTCGGCTGCCAGCCCATCGTCCACGGGAAGTTCTGCGGATCGTTCCACTTGGTGGCGCCGGTGGCGACGAACAGCTGCGGCACCTTCTTCGAATTCATGTATTTCTGGATCGCCGAGTTCGGCGGCGTGCCGAGCGAGTTGAAGATGAACAGCACCTCGTCGCTTTCGACCAGCTTGCGCGCCTGCTCCACCGTCTTCGGCGGCGAATAGGCGTCGTCATAGCTGATGTAATTGATCTTGCGGCCGTTGATGCCGCCCTCTTCGTTGATCTTCTTGAAATAGGCGGCTTCGGTCCGCCCGATGATGCCGTAGGCGGAGGCAGGTCCGCTGTAGGGCATGATGTTGCCGATCTTGATTTCGGTGTCGGTGGCGCCGGTATCGTATTTCTTCTGGGCCGATGCAGTGGAGGCCGAGGCCGCAATGAGCGCAAGCGCCAGTGACGCGGCCGCAAGTTTGCCGGTGACAGCGGGCATTCCAATCTCCCTATTTATTTTCTTGGTGTGTGTGCGTCCCTTTTCTTGTGTTGCTTGTTCTTGGCGACGCGCCCGCAATTCAATACGATTTGCCTGGTGCCTTCAACAGAAAGCCCCCGCGACGGCGTCGCGGGGGCTGCTCCTTTAGTAGTCATGGACACGGGCGCAGCAGCGCGTGCGGTGCAAGATGGCGTAACCGTCTTGAGTTGTCTTGCTCTATAGGGGCGATTTTGAGTTGAGGGGGCTCAGTGGTTCACCTCGCTCGAGATGACGTCGCCGAACAGCTCCCATTTCTTGCCCTTGAAGCGCATCATCTGGAGCTGCTCGATCGGGGCGAAATTATCGGGTGCGGTGTTGATCTTGATGCCGGGCAGCAGCGTATCGGGCGCGAAATCCCGGATGCTGGCGGCCTGCCTCATGACGTTCTCGCGGGTGAGATCGTCGCCGCACATCTGCAGCACCTTCACCATGGTCTGGGCTGCGGCATAGCCAAACACCACGCCGGCATCGAGCTTGTTGGCCTTGGGCGCGTACTGCGCGAGGAAATTGTAGAACTTCTTCATGCCGTCATCGGCGTTCCATTGCGGGTCCGAGCCGTCCTTGGCGTAGGTGGCCGACAGGATGCCTTGCGAGACCTCGAGGCCCGCCGGCTCCAGCACGCCGCCGACCGAGGCCGAGACGTTGGAGATGATGTGGACCGGGTGCCAGTTGATCTCGGCCGCCTTCTTGATCGCCTGTGCGGCGAATTTCGGCGTGGTGATGCTGATGAAGACGTCGGCGCCTGAGGCCTTCAATTTCACGACGTGTTCGTCGATCGCGGGCTCCGAGGTGTCGTAGCTGTCCTCCAGCACGATCATCGAGGCCTTCGGCCCGAGGCCCTGTTTCAGTCCCCTGAGATAGTCCTTGCCGAAATCGTCGTTCTGGTAGAGCAGGCCGATCTTCGCGTCCGGCTTCTCCTTCATGATGTACTTGGCGTAGATCCGGGCCTCGCTCGCGTAGCTCGGCTGCCAGCCCATGGTCCAGGGATATTGCTTCGGATCGTTCCATTTCGAGGCGCCGCTCGCCACGAACAATTGCGGCACCTTCTTCTCGTTCATGTATTTGCGGATCGCGCCATTGGTGGAGGTGCCGAGCGAACCGAAGATCAGCAGCACTCCGTCGCTCTCGACCAGCTTGCGCGCCTGCTCCACCGTCTTCGGCGGCGAATAGCCGTCGTCGTAGGAGATGAACTTGATCTTGCGGCCGTTGATGCCGCCCTCGGCATTGATCTTGTTGAAATAGGCTTCCTCGGTCCTGCCGATCGCGGCATAGGCGGAGGCCGGCCCGCTATAGGGCATGATGTTGCCGATCTTGATTTCGGTATCGGAAGCACCGCTGTCGTATTTCTTCTGCGCCAGCACCGGGCTCGTCATCGCGGTGCACAATGCAAGGGCGGCCGAGACGGCCACAACCTGAAAACGAACGGCAGTCATTGTTCTCCTACCCCGGGCTGGATCGGCCGCATTGAACAAGATTGACGCCCGGCGTCAACAAAAAGCCCCCGCGATCGCTCGCGGGGGCCTATCGATGCCAGGACTATGACGTCAGCGTGTCACTCGGAGGCGACGTCGCCGCTGATGATCTCGCCGAACAGTTCCCACTTCTCACCCTTGAAGCGCTGCATCTGCAGCTGCGAGATCGGGGCGAAGTCGGTGGCGCTGGTGTTGATCTTGACGCCGGGCAGCAGGGTGTCCGGGGCAAAATCCTTCAGGCTCGCCGCCTGCTTCATCAGGTTGGCGCGGGTGAGATCGTCACCGCACATCTCCAGCACCTTGGCCAGCGTCGAGGCTGCGCCATAGCCGTAGACCATGCCGGTGTCGGTCTTGTCGGCGCCGGGCATGTACTTGTCGACGAACTCGTTCCACTTCTTCATGCCGGGGTCGTTGTTCCACTGCGGATCCGTGGAGTCCTTGGCATAGGCCGCCGACAGCACCTCCTGCGAGGCCTCGAAGCCGGCCGGCTTCATCACGCTTCCGACCGAGATCGAGACGTTGGTCAGGATCTGCAGCGGCTTCCAGGTGAGCTCGGCGGTCTTCTTGATGGTCTGCGCCGCGAATTTCGGCGTCGCGTAGATCAGCAGCACGTCGGGATTGGCGGCCTTGATCTTGACGATGTGGCCGTCGATCGAGGGCTCGGACACCTCATAGCTCTCTTCCATGACGATCATGGACGAGGCCTTGGCGCCGAGGCCGTCCTTGGTGCCCTTGAGGTAGTCTTTGCCGAAATCGTCGTTCTGGTAGAGGATCGCGACCTTGGCGTTCGGCTTCTCCTTCATCAGCCATTTCGCGTAGATCTGCGCTTCGCTCTGGTAGGAGGGCTGCCAGCCCATGGTCCAGGGGAAGTTCTTCGGGTCGTTCCACTTGGTGGCGCCGGTGGCGACGAACAGCTGCGGGATCTTCTTGGCGTTCAGGTATTTCTGGATCGCCGTGTTCGAGGGCGTGCCGAGCGGGTTGAACACGGCCAGCACCTCGTCGCTCTCGACCAGCTTGCGGACCTGCTCGACTGCTTTCGGCGGCGAATAGGCGTCGTCATAGGTGACGAAGTTGACCTTGCGGCCGTTGATGCCGCCCTTGTCGTTGATCATCTTGAAATAGGCTTCTTCGGTCTTGCCGATGATGCCATAGGCCGACGCCGGACCGCTGTACGGCATGATGTTGCCGATCTTGATCTCGGTATCGGAAGCGCCGGTGTCGTATTTCTTTTGGGCAAATGCCGCGCCGGAGTTGAAAGTGATGGCCGCCGTTGCCGTGACCAGCGCGGCGGCTCGCAGTGTTCTTCCAAAAGACAATTCGGGTCTCCTTTGTACGATGAATGGATTTCAGTTCTTTCTGAGCTTTCCAGCGAGTTGCTGGCCCAGGATTGCGATCTGCCTTGCGCCATGCGGCACGAGGTAGATGACGAGGAACAGGAGCACGCCGAACACGGCGCCGGAGAGACCCTTGGAGATGCTCTCCGCCATGTTCGGCACGAAGATGATGAAGGCCGCACCGACGAACGAGCCGGGCAGCCAGCCGACGCCGCCGACCACCATGCCGAGGAACAGCGAGATCGCGAGCGTGATGGTGTAGCTGTCGGGGGCCACGAACTGCACCGCGATGGCGCCGAGCGAGCCGGCAATGCCGGTGATCGCCGCCGACACGCCGAAGGCAAGCGTCTTGTAGAGCGCGACGTTGACACCCATCGAGGAGGCCGCGATCTCGTTGTCGCGGATCGCCATGAAGGCGCGGCCTGATCTCGAGCGCAACAGGTTCACCGAGAAGATATAGATCGCGATCGTCACGAGGAGCGTGAAGTAGTACAGCCACATGTCCTGCGACATCGGCAGGCCGAACGGCGCGTCGGGCTTGGTGACGACGAGGCCCTGCACGCCGCCAGTCCAGTGCTCGAGGAAGTTCAGCTTCAGGAGCTGCGGCATCGCGGTGGCGAGCGCGAAGGTCGCGAGCGCGAGATAGACGCCCGATAGCCGCAGGGCCGGTTTGCCGAAAAGGTAACCGAATCCGAAGCAGACCACGGCGGAAATCGGAATGGTCAGCGCGTAGTTGATGTTGGCGTGCTCCATCAGCACTGCCGAAGTATAGGCGCCGACCGCGTAGAACGCGCTCTGGCCGAGCGAGAACTGGCCCGAGCCGCCGGTCAGGATGTTCAGCGCCAGCACCGCGAGCCCGTAGATCAGGAGCATCGTCATCTGGAAGATGATGAAGTTCTTGACGAAGACGGGCACGATCAAAAGCGCGGCGAGCACCACCAGCGAGGTGCCGGTGCCCAGCGTCATGGCCCGCTTCGGAACGGCCTCGACCGCCTGGTGGCCCTCTGCAACGACTTCTTCTGCAGCGCTCATGATCAAACTCGCTTGACGATGTGCCGGCCGAACAGGCCAGCGGGTTTGACGACCAGGACGGAGATGATCAGCGCGAGCGCGATCGGGAGTTTCAGCTCGTTGCCGACGCCGGGGATGTAGGTGCCGGCGAGGTTCTCGAAGACGCCGACCAGGAAGCCGCCGACCACGGCGCCGAACGGGCTGGTGAGGCCGCCGAGCACCGCGGCGGCAAAGCCGTAGATCAGGACGCCGCCCATCATGTTGGGCTCGAGGAACACCACGGGAGCGATCAGCATGCCGGCGATCGAGCCGATCGCGGTCGCCATGCCCCAGCCGAGCGCGATCATCCAGCTTGTGTTGATGCCGACGAGGCGCGCCGATTCAGGCACCGAGGCGGCCGCGCGCATGGCAAGGCCGATCCGCGTGTACTGGAAGAAGAAGTAGAGGCCGAGCAGCAGCAGCACGGTGACGCCGATCATGCCGGCCTGGTGGGTCGAGATCAGCTGGCTGCCCAGGAACGGCGCGGAGCCGAACGGGGTCGGATACTGCTTGATGGTGAAGTCCCAGAGCAGGCCGGCCGTAGAGTTGATGATCGCGTACAGCGCGATGAAGCCGGCGACGTTGGTCAGCACCGGCGCCTTCGCCAGCGGCTTGAACAGGATGCGCTCGATCGCGATGCCGGCGACGAAGGAGAAGGCCAGCGTGATCACGAAGGCGGCCCAGTAGGGCACGCCCCACTGCATCAGCTGCCAGGAGATGAAGGTCGAGAACATCGCCATCTCGCCCTGCGCGAAGTTGAGATGGTCGATCGCCTGGTAGATCATGACCACGGCGAGCGCCATGCAGGCGTAGATCGCGCCCGTGGCGATGCCGGCCAGGACCTGGTTGGTGAACAGCTCCATTGTCCCGGCTCCCTCAGTAACCCAGATAGGATTTGCGGATTTCTTCGTTGTTCGCGATGTCCTTGGCATTGCCCGACATCACGATGCGGCCGGTCTCGATCACGTAGGCCTGGTCGGCGAGCTCGAGCGCGAGCTGGGCGTTCTGCTCGACCACCAGGATCGACACCTTGTCCTCGCGGTTGATCTTGCCGAGGATGCCGAACAGGTCGCGCACGACCAGCGGCGCGAGGCCGAAGGAGGGCTCGTCGAGTAGCATCAGCCGCGGCCGCAGCATCAGCGCGCGGGCGACCGCGAGCATCTGCTGCTCGCCGCCGGAGAGCGTGCCGGCCTGCTGGGTGTGGCGCTGCTTCAGCACCGGGAAATGCGCATACATGCGCTCGATGTCGGAGACGATGCCGGCGCTGTCCTTGCGGGTGATGGCCCCTAACTGAAGGTTTTCCTCCACCGTCATGGTGGTGAAGGTGCCGCGCCCCTGCGGCACATGGGCGATGCCGAACCGCACGATGTTTTCGGTCGAGCGGTTGCTCAGCGGCTTGCCGTCGAATTCGATCGCGCCGGTGGAGCGCACCATGTTGCAGATCGCGCGCAGCGTCGTGGTCTTGCCGGCGCCGTTGGCCCCGAGCAGCGTCGTCAGCGATCCCTCGTTGAGCGAGAAGGACAGGCCATGGAGCGCCTGGACCTGGCCGTAATAGGCGCGCAAGTCCTTGACGTTGAGCAGAGTCGTCATTGGTCCTTGCTCCCGAGATAGGCCTTGATGACGTCGGGGTCCGCCTGCACCTGGGCCGGCGTGCCTTCCGCGAGCTTCTTGCCGAAATTCAGCGCGACGACGTGGTCGGCGATCGACATCACGAGGCCCATGTGATGCTCGACCAGCAGCACCGTCATGTGGCGTTCGTCACGGATTTTGCGGATGAGGTCGCCGAGCACATAGACTTCCTCGTGGTTGAGGCCGCCGGCAGGCTCGTCGAGCAGCAGGATCTTCGGATCGGCAGCCAGCGCGCGCGCCAGCTCGACGCGCTTCTGCGTGCCGAAGGGCAGGCCGGACACGGTGGTGTGGGCGACGTCCTCGAGGTCGAGATAGGCGAGGATCTCGTGCACCTTCTTGTTGACGTCGTTCTCGCTGCGCCGGACCCACGCCAGTTTCAGGGAGTCGCTGATGATGTCGCTGGAGGTCTTCGAATGCGCGCCGACGCGGACGTTGTCCATCACCGACAGGTTCGGAAACAGCGCCACGTTCTGGAAGGTGCGGCCGATGCCGATCTCGGCGATCCGGTGCGGCGGGCGCGACAGGATGCTGACGCCCTCCATCAGGATGTCGCCGGACGACGGCTGATACAGCCGCGAGAGGCAGTTGAAGAGCGTTGTCTTGCCGGCGCCGTTGGGGCCGATCAATCCGAGGATCTGGCCCTTGTGCATGTTGAAGGACACGCCGTTGAGCGCGATGATGCCGCCGAACACGACGCTGACGTCGCGAACCGCGAGCAGGGGCGATGTACCCTGCGCGAGCTGTGCCTGCGTCATCTCGTCTCGCCCACGATGTTCAGTGGGCGAAGGGGCGATGCGAACCGCTCCCTGTGACGACAAAGGCTATCTGATCCCCTCGGCCACACGCGCAACTTTTCCTCCTGATTTCAGCTTTTTGCTGACTTCTTTTTTGGAATGCGGCATCAGACCCCCGAGTGCCGCTTCGATGTTCCTTACCATCGCAAGCAGACGCGGTCCAATGTCGTTGATCAAACGCTCTTCCGTGAAGCGGAATGCGGGCGCGCCGCAATTGAATGCGTAAGGTCCGGTTCCGTCGTTGAGCTTGAGCGCGACGCCGGCGGCGCCGATGTCGTCGTGCCAGTCGCCGACGGAGATCGCAAAGCCGTATTTCGCGACGGTCTCGCCGGAACGTTCGAGGCCATCGCGCATCTTGGGCCAGCGGCTGCCGTAATGTTCACGCAGCATGCGTGACACCTCGGCACGATTGTCTTCGTCGAGCGCCCAGAAATAGGCGCGGCCCATCGCGCTGGTTGCAATCGGCACGCGCGAGCCGACGTCAAGTTGAACGCCGACCGTTTCGCTGCCGCGGCTCTGCCCGAAATAGATCATGCTGTGACGGTCGCGTCCGCCGACGGCGACGGCGCCGCCGGTGGCGCGCATCACTTCCTCGCGAAACGGCTCGGACAAATGCCGAACACCGAGATTGGCGAGCGCGGCGTAGCCGAGCGACATCGCGGCGGGCGCGAGCTGGTACTTCTCGAAACGGGGAACCGGCGTCAGATAGCCGAGCTTGGTCAGCGTATAAGTCAGCCGCGATACGGTCGGCTTGGGCAGATTGGTCCGCGCCGCGATCTCCTGATTGCCGAGCAGGCCGTCATTGGGTTGGAATGCGCGCAATACGTCCAGTCCGCGGGAAAGCGCGACGACGAAATTCCGATCGGTCGCAGTCTTCTTTCCTGTACGCTTCATCCCTGATCTGCTTCTTGCGCGGAGTCGTTGACAAGCCACGTGCTTCAAAATAACCCTGCCGTCAAGATGCGGAATTAAATTCCGCACCGCGAAATCGAACAAAAGTAAATCCCCACCAAGGAGGGAAACCGTGAGCGAAGTGGTCAAGCTTGAGCGTCATGACGAAATCGGGATCGTCACGGTCAATAGCCCTCCGGTCAATGCGCTGAGTGCCGCGGTCCGCGGCGGCATCCTGGAATGCATCAAGGCAGCGGTCGCCGATCCCGCCATCAAGGGCATCGTGCTGACCTGTGCCGGCCGCACCTTCATCGCGGGCGCCGACATCACCGAATTCGGCAAGCCGCCGAAGCCGCCCGCCCTCAACGACGTCCTCGCCGAGATCGAGAATTCGCCGAAGCCCGTGGTGGCCGCGATCCACGGCACCGCGCTCGGCGGCGGCCTCGAGGTCGCGCTCGCCTGTCATTTCCGCGTCGCGGTCAAGGAGGCCAAGCTCGGCCTGCCCGAGGTCAAGCTGGGCCTGTTGCCCGGCGCCGGCGGAACCCAGCGCCTGCCGCGCGCGGTCGGGCCTGAGCTTGCGGTCAAGATGATCGTCGGCGGCGACCCGATCGGGGCCGCGGAAGCGCTCAAGAACGGCCTGATCGAGGAGATCATCGAAGGGCCGGCCTCCGGCGGCGAGGCTTTCGTCCGCAAGCTCATCGCCGAGAAGCGTCCGCTGCGGCGCCTGCGCGACGACGATTCCAAGATCGCGGCCGCCAAGGCCGACCGCTCGATCTTCACCAATGCGGTCGCCGCCATGACCAAGAAGTCGCGCGGCCTGGAGGCGCCGTTCGCGGCGGCCGACGCCGTCGGCTACGCCATTGACCTGCCCTTCGACGAAGGGCTGAAGAAGGAGCGCGAGGGCTTCCTCAAGCTCGTCGCCAGCGACCAGTCCAAGGCGCAGCGCTATGCCTTCTTCGCCGAGCGCGAAGCCGCCAAGATCGCGGGCGTGCCAGAGGGCACCAAGTCGCGGCCCGTGAACCGCGTCGCCATTCTCGGCGCCGGCACCATGGGCGGCGGCATCGCGATGTCCTTTGCCAATGCCGGCGTGCCCGTCACGCTGATCGAGACCGGCGAGGAGCAGCTCAAGCGCGGCATGGGCATCATGCAGAAGAACTGGGAAGCAACCGCCGCGCGCGGCGGTATCCCCGCGGATGCGCCGGCCAAGCGCATGGCGCTGATCAACGGCGTCGTCGGCATCGAGAATGTCGGCGATGCCGACCTCGTCATCGAAGCCGTGTTCGAGACCATGGCGGTGAAGAAGGAAGTGTTCGGCAAGCTCGACCAGTACGTCAAGCCGGGCGCCGTGCTCGCCTCCAACACCTCGTATCTGAACATCGACGAGATCGCGAAGTCGACCAAGCGCCCGCAGGATGTTTTGGGCATGCACTTCTTCTCGCCGGCCAACGTCATGAAGCTGTGCGAGATCGTGCGCGCCGACAAGACCGCGCCGGACGCGCTGGTGACGGCCGTCAACATCGCGCGGAAAATTGCCAAGGTGCCGGCCGTGGTCGGCGTCTGCGACGGATTTGTCGGCAACCGCATGCTGGCCCAGCGTGGCAAGCAGTCGGAAAAGCTGCTGTTCGAAGGCGCGCTGCCGCAGCAGGTCGATGCCGTGGTAACGAAGTTCGGCATGCCGATGGGGCCGTTCGCGATGGGCGACCTCGCCGGCCTCGACATCGGCTGGCGCTCGCGCAAGGATCGCGGCATCAAGTCGGAGATCGCGGACGCGCTGTGCGAAGCCGGCCGCTTCGGCCAGAAGACCGGCAAGGGCTACTACAAGTACGAAGCCGGCTCCCGCTCGGCGCTGCCCGATCCCGAGGTCGAGAAGCTGATCGACGAGACGCTGCTGCGCTTGGGGCGCAAGAAGCGCGTCGTCAGCGACGAGGAGATTTTGGAGCGCATGATGTACCCGATGATCAACGAGGGCGCGAAGATCCTCGAAGAGGGCATCGCGGCGCGTCCGTCCGACATCGACGTGGTCTGGCTCTACGGCTATGGCTGGCCGATCTATCGCGGCGGCCCGATGTTCTGGGCGGACAGCGTCGGCCTCAAGCACATCGCCGATCGCCTGTCGTTCTACGCCAAGGAGACCAACGATCCGAGCCTCGAGCCAGCCCCGCTGCTGAAGAAGCTCGCGGCGGAAGGCAAGACGTTCGCCTCGCTCGCGGCCGCGTCGAAAGCGGCGTGATGGCCGCTTCGTCCCAACCCTCGTCATTCCGGGATGCGCCGCAAGGCGCAGGCCCGGAATCCATAACCCCAGCTGGTGGTTATGGATTCCGGGCTCGCGACTTCGTCGCGCCCCGGAATGACGGTCTGTGTTAGTTGCTCGCTCAAGCAATCAAGAAAATGACCCATCCCGGCGAACAGTTTTACCCCGAGGGCGTGCGGTGGGACGACACCATCGCCCAGGGCTCGCTGCCCGACCTCCTGTCGAAAGCCGCGGCGACTTACGGCCCGCGCACCGCGCTGGAATTCCGCGACCGTCCAATCAGCTACACCGAGCTCGCCGCGATGGCCGAGCGCGCCGCCGTCGCGTTCCTGCGCGCGGGCATCGGCAGGAACAGCTCCGTCGCGCTGTTCCTCGGCAATACGCCGGACCATCCCGTCAATTTCTTCGGCGCGCTGAAGGCAGGCGCCCGTGTCGCGCATCTGTCGCCGCTCGACGGCGAGATCGCGCTGACGCACAAGGTCTCCGATTCCGGCTCGCGCCTGCTCATCACCTCGAACCTGCAGGCGCTGCTGCCGACCGCGCTGAAATTCCTGGAGAAGGGCCTGATCGACAAGCTCGTCGTCTGCGAGGACGACAATTGGGGCAAGGTCGGCACGCCGCAGGCGGCGATCCCCGCTGATCCCCGCATCGTCACCTTCAAGGCCTTCGTCGAAGGCGCCACCGCTCCGGCAGAGTGGCCGAAAGTCACGGCCGACGACGTCGCGCTGCTGCAATATACCGGCGGCACCACCGGCCTGCCCAAGGGCGCGATGCTGACCCACGGCAATCTCACCTCGGCGGTGTCGATCTACGACGTCTGGGGCAAGCCGGCGCGCGCCGCACGCGGCGACGTCGTCGAGCGCGTGATCTGCGTGCTGCCGCTGTTCCACATCTACGCGCTCACCGTCGTGCTCTTGTCCTCGCTCAGCCGCGGCAATTTGATCTCGCTGCATCAGCGCTTCGACGTCGAAGCCGTGATGCGCGACATCGAGGTCAAGCGCGCGACGTACTTCCCGGGCGTGCCGACGATGTGGATCGCGATCGCCGCGCTCCCCGACCTTGACAAGCGCGACTTCTCCTCGCTGGCGACGATCGGTTCCGGCGGCGCGCCGCTGCCGGTGGAGATCGCGAGCTTCTTCGAGCGCAAGGTCGGCAAGAAGCTGCGCAGCGGCTGGGGCATGACCGAGACCTGCTCGCCCGGCACCGGTCATCCGCCCACGGGGCCGGACAAGCCGGGTTCGATCGGCCTGATGCTGCCCGGCATCGAGCTCGACGTCGTCGCGCTCGACGATCCCAAGCGCGTGCTGCCGCCGGGCGAAGTCGGCGAGATCCGCATCAAGGGCCCGAACGTCACCAGAGGCTACTGGAACAAGCCGGAGGGGTCCGCGGATGCCTTCGTCGACGGCCGCTTCCTCACTGGCGACATCGGCTATGTCGACACCGACGGCTATTTCTTCCTGGTCGACCGCAAGAAGGACATGATCATCTCCGGCGGCTTCAACGTCTATCCGCAGATGATCGAGCAGGCGATCTACACCATTCCGGGCGTGCACGAGGTGATCGTGCTCGGCATTCCCGACCAGTACCGCGGCGAGGCCGCAAAAGCCTTCATCAAGCTCAGGCCCGACGCAAAACCGTTCTCGCTCGACGAGCTGCGCACCCAGCTCGCCGGCAAGCTCGGCAAGCACGAGCTTCCGGCGGAGGTCGAGTTCGTCGACGATCTGCCGCGCACGCCGGTCGGAAAATTGTCGCGCCACGAGTTGCGCCAGCAGCAGAAACCATCACAATCCAAGCAACCAGGAGGTCGCTCTTGACCGACGCCGTCATCGTTTCCACCGCCCGCACCCCGATCGGCAAGGCCTATCGCGGCATGCTCAACGCCACCGAGGGCGCAACCTTGCTCGGCCACGCCATCGGCGAGGCTGTCGCGCGCGCAAAAGTCGACCCGAAGGAGATCGAGGACGTCGTGATGGGCGCAGCCCTCCAGCAGGGCGCGACCGGCGGCAACATCGCGCGCAAGGCGCTGCTCCGCGCAGGTCTCCCCGTCACCGTCGCCGGCACCACCATCGACCGGCAATGCGCCTCGGGCCTGCAGGCGATCGCGCTCGCCGCGCGCTCGGTGATCTTCGACGGCGTCGAGATCGCGGTCGGCGGCGGCGGCGAGTCGATCTCGCTGGTGCAGAACGACAAGATGAACGGTTTCCACGCCCAGGACCCGGCGCTGCTCAAGATCAAGGGCGAGGTCTATATGCCCATGATCGACACCGCCGAGGTCGTCGCCAAGCGCTACGGCATCTCGCGCGAGAAGCAGGACGAGTATTCGCTGGAGAGCCAGCGCCGCACCGCCGCCGCCCAGCAGGGCGGCAAGTTCAAGGACGAGCTCGCCCCGATCACGACGCAGATGGCGGTCACCGACAAGGCGACCGGCGCCGTGTCGATGAAGGAGGTCACGCTGTCGCAGGACGAAGGTCCGCGTCCCGAGACCACGATCGAAGGCCTCGCCGGCCTCAAGCCGGTGCGCGGCGAGGGTTTCTCCGTTACCGCCGGCAATGCCAGCCAGCTCTCCGACGGCGCCAGCGCCTCGGTGATCATGAGCGACAAGGAAGCCGCCAAGCGCGGCCTTGCGCCGCTCGGCATCTTCCGCGGCTTCGTCTCGGCCGGCTGCGAGCCGGACGAGATGGGCATCGGCCCGGTCTTCGCCGTGCCACGCCTGCTCAAGCGTCACGGTCTCACCGTCGACGACATCGGCCTCTGGGAGCTCAACGAAGCCTTCGCGGTGCAGGTGCTCTATTGCCGCGACAAGCTCGGCATCGACCCCGAGAAGATCAACGTCGACGGCGGCGCGATTGCGGTCGGCCATCCCTACGGCATGTCGGGCGCGCGCCTCACCGGCCACGCCTTGATCGAAGGCCGCCGCCGCAAGGCGAAATACGCGGTCGTCACCATGTGCGTCGGCGGCGGCATGGGCGCGGCGGGTTTGTTTGAGGTGTTGCAGTAGTTCACCGTCGTCCTGGCGAAAGCCAGGACCCATACTCCGCGGCCGGGGTAAGGGGCACAGACGGCAATTGCCTTCGCAAAACGAAGGCCGGTGGTAATGGGTCCTGGCTTTCGCCAGGACGACGAGGAAACAGGAGGATCCGATGGATCTCGCATTCACGAAAGAAGAGCAGGCGTTTCGCGAGGAAGTGCGGTCGTTCTTCCGCGACAACGTGCCGCCGGATACGCGGCGCAAGCTGGTCGAGGGCCGTCATCTCACCAAGGACGAGATGGTGACTTGGTGGCGCATCCTCAACAAGAAGGGCTGGGGCGTCAGCCACTGGCCGACGCAGTACGGCGGAACGGGGTGGACCTCCGTGCAGCACTACATCTTCAACGAGGAGCTGCAGTCCTATCCGGCGCCGCAGCCGCTCGCCTTCGGCGTCAGCATGGTCGGTCCGGTCATCTACACCTTCGGCAACGAGGAGCAGAAGAAGCAGTATCTGCCGCGCATCGCCAATGTCGACGACTGGTGGTGCCAGGGCTTTTCGGAGCCCGGCTCGGGATCTGACCTCGCATCGCTGAAGACGAAAGCCGAGCGCCGTGGCGACAAGTGGATCATCAACGGCCAGAAGACCTGGACCACGCTGGCCCAGCATGCCGACATGATCTTCTGCCTCTGCCGCACCGATAACAACGCCAAGAAGCAGATGGGCATCTCCTTCATCGTGTTCTCGATGAAGTCGAAGGGCGTCACCGTGCGCCCGATCCAGACCATCGACGGCGGCGTCGAGGTCAACGAAGTCTTCTTCGATGACGTCGAAGTGCCCATCGAGAACCTGATCGGCGAGGAGAACAAGGGCTGGGACTACGCAAAATTCCTGCTCGGCAACGAACGCACCGGCATCGCCCGCGTCGGCGTCTCCAAGGAGCGGCTGCGCCGCATCCGCGATCTCGCCGGCAAGGTCGAATCCGCCGGCAAGCCGATCATCCAGGACGCCGCCTTCCGCGAGAAGCTGGCCGCGTGCGAGATCGAGCTGAAGGCGCTCGAGCTGACGCAGCTGCGCGTCGTCGCCGATGAAGGCAAGCACGGCAAGGGCAAGCCCAATCCTGCGTCGTCCGTGCTCAAGATCAAGGGCTCGGAGATCCAGCAGACCACCACGGAGCTGCTGATGGAAGTGATCGGCCCGTTCGCCGCGCCCTACGACGTGCACGGCGACGACGGCTCGAACGAAGCCATGGATTGGACCGCCCAGATCGCGCCGAGCTACTTCAACAACCGCAAGGTCTCGATCTACGGCGGCTCCAACGAGATCCAGCGCAACATCATCGCCAAGGCGGTGCTGGGGCTCTAACCGTCGCCATTCCGGGGCGCGCGCCAGCGCGAACCCGGAATCTCGCGCCACAACCTCTGGATTCCGGGTCCCCGCGCTGTCGCGCGTGTCCCGGAATGACGAAGCAAAAATTCCGGGTACGAGGAACCAAAGAACATGGATTTTGACCTGAACGAGGAGCAGCGGCTTCTCAAGGAAAGCATCGACGGCCTGCTGACCGATTCCTACGATTTCGAGCAGCGCAAGAAGTACATGAAGGAGAAGGGCGGCTGGAGCAAAACGGTCTGGCTCAAGCTCGCCGAGCAGGGACTGCTCGGCCTGCCCTTCAGCGAGGCCGATGGCGGCTTCGGCGGTGGCGGCGTCGAGACCATGATCGTGATGGAGGCACTCGGCAAGGCGCTGGTGCTGGAGCCGTATCTGGCCACGGTCGTGATCGGCGGCGGCTTCCTGCGCCATGCCGGCACCGATGCGCAGAAGGCCGCGCACGTGCCTGGCATCATCGACGGCAGCAAGACGCTCGCCTTTGCCCAGCTCGAGAAGAACTCGCGCTACGATCTCTTCGACGTCGCGACGACCGCGAAGAAGAAGGGCGACGGCTGGGTCATCGACGGCGAGAAGTTCGTCGTGCTCAACGGCGAGAACGCGGACACTCTTCTAGTCACTGCCCGCACCAAGGGCGACCGCCGCGACAAGACCGGCATCGGCGTGTTCCTGGTCCCGGCCAATGCCGAGGGCGTCACCAAGAAGTCCTACCCGACCCAGGACAGCCTGCATGCCGCCGACATCACCCTCACCGGCGTCGAGGTCGGGCCGGATGCCGTGATCGGCAATCCCGACGACTCGCTCGCCTTGATCGAGCGCGTGGTCGATGAGGCCCGAGTCGCGCTCTGCGCCGAGGCGGTTGGCCTCATGGATGAATCGCTGAAGACCACCGTCGAGTACATCAAGACGCGAAAACAGTTCGGCGTCGCGATCGGCTCGTTCCAGTCGCTGCAGCACCGCGCCTCCGACATGTTCGTCGCCGCCGAGCAGGCGCGCTCGATGTCGATGTTCGCGACCATGGCGAACGATTTCGAGAACGCCAAGGAGCGCTCCAACGCGATTGCTGCGGCCAAGGTGCAGATCGGCAAGTCGCTGAAATTCGTGG
Source organism: Bradyrhizobium huanghuaihaiense (assembly GCF_025200885.1). Taxonomy (NCBI): domain Bacteria; kingdom Pseudomonadati; phylum Pseudomonadota; class Alphaproteobacteria; order Hyphomicrobiales; family Nitrobacteraceae; genus Bradyrhizobium; species Bradyrhizobium huanghuaihaiense. Next base: position 999,300 of record NZ_CP104172.1, read on the forward strand.
GACAGCAGTCGATCCAGCTCCACGGCGGCATCGGCATGACCATGGAGGCGAAGATCGGCCACTACTTCAAGCGCCTCACCATGATCGAGAACACGTTTGGCGACACCGACTATCACCAGCGCCGCGTCGCGGATGCCGGCGGGTTGGTCTAGCCGCACGGCGATCGCTGCAACGACGGAGGTGCACTCCCTCTCCCGCTTGCGGGAGAGGGTCGGGGAGAGGGTGGTTCCGCAATGGGACAATCCCCAAGAGGAGAAAGCCCTCACCCGGCGCTCCGCGCCGACCTCTCCCGCAAGCGGGAGAGGTGTTAGCGTGCCGCAGCGGTCGTTTTAACTTAGCGCCAATCGAGCCAGCCGCACCACGGCTGTCATCACCCGCGAAAGCGGAAAGACCAAAGCAAAAGCCCCGGAGACATCTCCGGGGCTTTCGTCGTTTCCGACCTCGTTCGCCGTCCGGCGCCTCACGTCCGCGTGCGCATCCGCATCATGAAGCTGTCGTAGCTGAGCTCGGCGACCTGCATCCAGGCCAGCGATTCATTCCGGAACGCCGACAGGCTCGTATACATCTTCTTGAAGTGCGGGTTGGTCTTGGTGAGATCCGCATAGATCTCGTTGGCGGCATTGTAGCAGGCCTCGAGCACCTCCTGCGGGAACGGCTTGAGGATCGCGCCGGCTACCAGCAGGCGCTTCAGCGCCGGCGGGTTGACGTAGTCGTATTTGCCGGTGACCCATGTGAAGGTGTCGCGCGAGGCCATCTCGATCGCGGCCTGGTAGTGCTTGGGCAGCGCGTTCCACCTGTCGAGATTCATGATGTTGTGGCCCTGGCCGGTGCCTTCCCACCAGCCCGGATAGTAGTAGTACTTCGCGACCTTCACGAAGCCGAGCTTCTCGTCGTCATAGGGGCCGACCCATTCGGCCGCGTCGATCGTGCCCTTCTCCAGCGCCGGATAGATGTCGCCGCCGGCGATCTGCTGCGGCACGCCGCCGACCTTGGCGATGATCGTGCCGGCGAAGCCGCCGACGCGGAATTTCAATCCCTTGAAATCCTCCATCGACTTGATCTCCTTCCGGAACCAGCCGCCCATCTGGGCGCCGGTCGAGCCGGTCGGAATGCCGATCGTGTTGTATTCCTTCAAGAGGTCGTTGAGCATCTCCTGTCCGCCGCCGAACAGCAGCCAGGAAATATGCGCCCGCGTGTTCAGGCCGAACGGCAGCGACGTGCCGAAGGTGAAGGCGGGATTCTTGCCCCAGTAGTAGTACAGCGCGGTGTTGCCCATCTCGACGGTGCCGTTCGACACCGCATCCAGCACCTGCAGGCCCGGGACGATTTCGCCGGCCGCGAACGGCTGGATCTGGAATTTGTTGTCGGTGACCTCGGCGACGCGCTTGCAGAAATATTCGCAGCCGCCATAGAGCGTATCGAGCGCCTTGGGCCAGCTCGCGGCGAGCCGCCATCTCGTCTCCGGCGAAGATTGCGCGATCGCCGGCGCGGCAATCGCGGTGCTCGCCGCCAGCCCTGCACCTGTCACTTTCAGGAATTCACGACGTTTCATGCCTATCCCTCCGTTGCGCCGATGTCCTCGACTAAGGGAACGATCTTGGTGTCGTCTTGGCTTCGCCGGGTACCGACGTGGTGTTGTGATGATTGTTTTTGGCGTTTCCGAAGGCCCTTCAGGGCTCTTTGTGGATCCCGCGCATTGCGGTTCCGATGTGAGGATGACCGTTCGCCTCACGATAAGCAAGCGGCGTCGGAACGCTCGCAGTTGCGAAGGCTGAGCGCGACCTCTCTCGCCGAACAGCCGTAGGGTGGGCAAAGGCGCCATAGCGCCGTGCCCACGATCTTTCTCACTTGGCTAGAGCAGGTGGGCACGCTTCCGCCCTCGCTCTTCGAGCTACGGCGGACAAGTCGCTTTGCCCACCCTACGAGAGCTATGTCCAATGCAAAAGCCCCGGAGATGTCGCCATCTCCGGGGCTTCTCATTCTTTAGTCGTGTGCCGTCTGGCGCCTCACGTCTTCGTCCGCATCCGCATCATGAAGCTGTCGAAGCTCAGCTCGGCGACCTGGAACCAGGGCAGGGCCTCGCCGCGGAAGGCGGTCAGGCTCGCGTACATCTTGCCGAAATGCGGATTGCTCTTGGAGAGATCGGCATAGATCTCGTTGGCGGCACCGTAGCAGGCCTCGAGCACGTCCTGCGGGAATGCCTTCAGGATGGCGCCCGACACCAGGAGCCGTTTCAGCGCCGGCGCGTTCAATGCGTCGTATTTGCCGGTGATCCAGGTAAACGTGTCGCGCGAGGCGGCATCGATCGCGGCCTGATAGTGCTTCGGCAGCGCATTCCACTTGTCGAGGTTCATGATGTTGTGGCCCTGGCTCGTGCCCTCCCACCAGCCGGGATAGTAGTAGTACTTCGCAACCTTGACGAAGCCGAGCTTCTCGTCGTCGTAGGGGCCGACCCATTCGGCCGCGTCGATCGTACCCTTTTCGAGGGCCGGATAGATGTCGCCGCCGGCGATCTGCTGCGGCACCGCGCCGAGCTTGGCCATGATCGTGCCGGCAAATCCGCCGATGCGCATCTTGAGGCCCTTGATGTCCTCCATCGACTTGATCTCCTTCCGGAACCAGCCGCCCATCTGGGCGCCGGTGGAGCCGGTCGGAATGCCGTAGCAATTGTGCTCCTTCAGGAGGTCGTTCACGAGCTCCTGCCCGCCGCCCCACAGCAGCCAGGAGATCTGCTGGCGCGTGTTCAGCCCGAACGGCAGCGCGGTGGCGAAGGTGAAGGCGGGATTCTTGCCCCAGTAATAGTAGAGCGCGGTGTTGCCCATCTCGACGGTGCCGTTCGAGACCGCATCCAGCACCTGCAGGCCCGGGACGATCTCGCCCGCCGCGAACGGCTGGATCTGGAATTTGTTGTCGGTGATCTCGGCGACTTTCTTGGTGAAATATTCGCAGCCGCCATAGAGCGTGTCGAGCGACTTCGGCCAGCTCGTGGCGTAACGCCACCTGACCTCGGGCGAACCTTGCGCGATAGCCGGCGCAGCGACAGCGCTCGCGGCCAGGCCCAATCCGCCTGCCGTCAGGAATTTACGACGTTCCATGCACTTCCCTCCGTGATGCCGATGCTTCGACTTAAGGGGAACGATCCTTGGTGTCGTCTTGTCTTGGTCGAGATCGACGTTGTTTTGTTTGAGACTTGTGAAGCGTTTCCGAAGGCCCTGTCGGGCTCTTGTTATTGGAATTCCGATCATTGCGGTTCCGTCAGCAAGGATGACCTGTCGGCCAGCGACAATCAAGCCTCATGCCGCGCTCGCAACTGCGAATGCGAGGCAGACGAAAGTCGATGATTGGCGAACTGCCGCACGATTGGGCAACAACGCGGCGTCGATGGAGGTGCGCTCCCTCCCCCGCCTGCGGGGGAGGGCTGGGGAGAGGGTATCTCCACAACGGGACAATCCCCGAGAGGAGAAAGCCCTCACCCGGCGCTACGCGCCGACCTCTCCCGCAAGCGGGAGAGGTGCACCGAGATCGCGGCTGCACCAACTCAACCCAACGCTACCCCGCCTTCGCGAACGCCGCCTCCATCGCCTTCCTTGTCCTGATCGTCTCGTTGTTGGCATCGAACTCGACGTCGCTCCAGCGCACGATCTCGCCATGGGCGACGTCGTGCTTCAGCTTCAGGCGATGCGCGAGGCCGATCGGCAGGGCGCCCGCCTTCAGGCTCGCGGCGGCCGGCACCAGCTTGCCCCACACCGTGTAGCCGCCTTCGCCGTCGAGCATCTCGCCGGCGCGCAGGTTGCGCTTGGCCACGGCGGCGACGTCGCCGCGGAAGCCGAAAGCCTGGCCGGTCGCCTCGCCCCGCAGCGCGGCCGACAGGATCGAGATGTTCAGCTCGAGCCCGATCAGGTGATAGGGCTTGTACATTGCGGCGAAGCGTCCGCTGGCGTCGGTCTTCAGGCCGTATTGCCTGAAGCAGTCGGCGGCGTAGTCGTTCGGCGCCTCCAGCACGACATAGACGCCCCAGCGCAGGTCGCGAAACACCGGCCGTCCGTCGCGCTCCAGCGAGGACACGACTTCCACCACGCCGGACCGCTCCAGCACGCCGCCGCGCGAGCGCGGCCGCATGATGTGCGGCAGATCGTCCACGCCGCAGGGCGGAAACAGCAATCCTTCCGCGGGCACGTCGAGGCCGCAGGCGTTCGCAATCGCGGCCATCTCGATGGCCGATTTGGTGCCGTCGAGGAAGGAGTTGAACATCTGCGGGTTCATGCCGGCCGACTGCGCTTCGCCCGCGGTCAGGCCGTAATGCTGCCAGACGCCGTCGGGCGTCACGTCGTGATAGGCCGGCAGGTATTTTGTGCCCTTGCCGGCGGCGACGACGCGAAAACCGGTGGCGCGGGCCCAGTCGACCATCTCAGCGGTCAGCGCCGGCTGGTCGCCATAGGCGAGTGAATAGACCACGCCCGCCTTCCGCGCCTCCTCGGCGAGCAGTGGGCCCGCCAGCACGTCCGCTTCGACATTGACCATCACGATGTGCTTGCCCGCCGCGATCGCGGCACGCGCATGCCTGATGCCGACGGCAGGATTGCCGGTCGCTTCGACCACCACGTCCATCGCCCCGCCGGCGATGGCGCGGGCGCCGTCATCGGTGAACACGGTGCGGGCGATGCGATCAGCGTCCCAGCCCACGGTGCGGCACGCCTCGCGCGCGCGCTCGCGGTCGATGTCGATGATGATGGGTACCTCGAGTCCCGGCGTATGCGGCACCTGCGCGAGGAACATCGAGCCGAATTTGCCGGCGCCGATCAGCGCCACGCGAACGGGTTTGCCGGCGGACGCGCGGGCCTGGAGGAGGCGAAAGAGGTTCATGGGGATGTCCAGTGCAACTATCGTGTCCCGGACAAGGTGCAGCGTGCAACGCTGCGCCGCAGAGCCGGGACCCAGAGAAAAACTATCCGCGTGGCATGGGCCCCGGCTCTGCAGCGCACCGCTGAAGAAGCGCTGCGCTGCGTCGGGGGCACGAGACCGATTTACTCCGCCGCCTGCCGCGGCGCACGGGCAAGCCGCAGCAGCGCATCGTCGTCCACCGTCCTGATCGGCGCAAAATCGCGATGCGCGATGTACTCCGGCCGCGTCGGCGTGCGGATGTAGTTCGAGACCGCATTCAGCGTCAGGTACACGATCTTGCGCGGGTAGGGCGTGATGTTGCCGCTGGAGCCATGCACGAGATTGCCGTGGAACATCAGCATGCCGCCGGGCTTGCCGGTCGGCGCAACGATGCCGCCCTGCTTGACGAGGCGCGTGACCGTGTCCTCGTCCAGCGTCCACAGCGGATAGGAGGTGGTCGCGAGGTCGTGCGAGGCTTCGAGATCGCCGGCATTCTGGCTGCGCGGCACCAGCATCAAGGGACCGTTGATCGGCATCACCTCGTCGAGGAAGATCGCGATGTTCATCGCCCGCGGCTCCGGCATGCCGTCGTCGCGCTTCCAGGTGCCGTAATCCTGGTGCCATTGCCAGACGTCGCCGGTGAAGGCCGATTTCGCGTTGATCTTGAACTGGTGCATGTAGACGGGTTCGCCGAACAATTGCTCGACCGGCTCGATCATGCGCGGATGCGCGCCGAGAGCGCGAAAGGCCTCGTTGTAGAGATGCGCGGCAAAGGCCGTGCGCGGCGCGCCGCTCTTCTCGCGCCAGACCTCCGGCCGATTGGCGTCGTAGATGCCGACCGCCTCGCGCGCGAGCAAATCGACCTCCTCCTGGCTGAACAGCTCGGGCAGGAACAGCCAGCCCTCGCGGTGGAAGAACTCCAATTGCTCCTGGGACAGTTTCATGGGTCGTCCTCCTGTTGTTTTGTTTTTGTCATTCCGGGGCGCGGCGAAGTCGCGAGCCCGGAATCCATTTCTCCGCAGTCTCTGCCGCCCGATGGATTCCGGGCTCGATGCTGCGCATCGCCCCGGAATGACGGTGCAAATAGCTACGCCGCCGCCGCGTCCGTTGCCCTCAATCTCTCCTCGGTCAGCCGTCCCGCCGTCTGCGCGTGCGCAAGCGCGGCGCGTTCGGCGGCCTTCGCGTCGCCGCTCAGAATGTGTCCGGCAATATCGGTATGCTCCGCCCAGGCGCTGTCGCGATAGTCGAGCTCCGACAGCACGGTCGCCATCGAGCGGCGCATATGCGGCCATTGCGGCGCGATGGTCTCCTCGATCACGGGATTGCCGGCGAGCTGATAGATCGCACGATGAAATTCGACGTCGAGCGAGATGAGCTCGGCGAGCGACGTGGTGCGGTCGATGCCGCGTCCGGCGGCGAGCGCCGTCTCCAGTCGCGCGCGTCCCGCCGCATCGCTCGCAGCACGCTGAGCGGCAAGCCGCGCCGCGAGCGCATCGATGGCGCCGCGCACCTCGTAGAGCTGGCGGATGCGCGGGGGATCGAGCTGGGTGACTTCGAAGCCGCGCTTGCCGCTCTCGGCGACGAGACCTTGCCGGTGCAACAGATGCAGCGCATGCGACACCGGCTGGCGCGACACGCCGAGCTTGTCGGCGAGCTCGTTCTGCCGGATGCGCTGGCCGGGCTCGAGCGTGCGATCGGAGATCGCCTCCAGGATGCGCGCATAGACCTGGTCGATCAGGTTCGGGAGCGGGTCGAGAGGAATCACGCCGGCAGCTCCGATAGGGAATACGGAATTCCGTATTCGGAGCCTACTCCCGGGCGGGGCAGGGCGTCAAGCACGGTCCGAGGCCGCGCCTGCGCTCTTTTGGTGCCGTCTAAGCTATTGATATTGCTTGGGCCGTCTACTGTGCATGGGGTTGTTTTGGAACAAATATCCCCTCTCGTGCCCCGGACGCGGCGCAGCGCTGCCGGCGATGCGAAGCATCGCCCGGTGCGGTGCGCTGCAGAGCCGGGGCCCATGCCGCCGCATTGTGCTGTGTCGCCATCTGGGTCCCCGGCTCTGCGCAGCAGCGTTTCACGCTGCAGCGCGTCCGGGACACGAGAAACGCGTTGTCCGCGCCTACTTCTTCTTGCCCTGCTCGATCAGCATCCGGCTCATCAGATAGAGCCGCGGCACGATCGAGTTGGTGTCGATGAACTCGTCGCGGGCGTGATAGCCGAAGCCGGCAAGGCCGAAGCTCTCGACCACCACCGCCTTGCCGCTGCGATTGGCATAGCCGGCATCGGTGGCGCCGCCGGTCATCTCGGCGATGTCGAGCTTGCGGTCGATCTCGGCATAGATCGCCTGTCCCTCCTGCGCGAGCGCGCGGCCGCGATCGGTGGCGACGAAGGGCGGGCGGCCCGCCACGATCTTCACGGTCGTCTCGGTGTCCGGCACGAGGCGGTTCTTGATCTTCTCGTCCAGCGCCGCCTGAAGCCTGGCGATGCCATCGGGAATGGTGAGGCGGATGTCAGCGCCAGCCTCGGCCTCCTCCGGAATTTGATTTCGCACCGTGCCGGCCTTCGCCGTCGTCCAATTGAGCTGGGTGCCCGGGATCGACTTGGCGACGTCCTGCGTCTGGAGCAGTTGATGCGAGAGCTCGATCAGCGCGTTGCGGCCGAGATCGGGCGCGGCACCCGCATGCGAGGCGCGGCCCTTCACCTTGATGGTGCCTGTCGCGGTGCCGCTGGCACCCAATAGCAGCGAGTCGTTCTTTGCCGGCGGCGAGGCCACCGTCGGCTCGCAGGAGAGCACGACGTCGTGCTGGTCGGCGAGCTCGGCGATGATCTCGCCAGATCCGGGCGAGCCCACCTCCTCGTCCGGATTGAACGACACGGTGAGCGTCGCGTAGTCCGCCCAGCCGGCATCCTTCAGCATCTTGAGCGCATGAAGCACCACGGCGATGCCGCCCTTGTCGTCGGCGATGCCCGGGCCATAGATGCGGTTGCCGTCGACGCGGTACGGCTCGCTTGCGAGGATGCCGCGCTGATAGACCGTGTCCATATGCGCGATCAGCATCAGCTTCCGCGTGCCCGTGCCCTTGAACGTCGCGATCACCATGTCGGCGCGGGCGCCCGCCGTGGTCTTGCGCCGCTCCGTCGTGGCGCCGAGCGCCTTCAGGCGTCCTTCGGTGAAGTCGGCCATCTTCTTCAGGCCCTCGACGTCGCTGCTGCCGCTCTCGATCATCACCATGTCGCGCAAGGTCTCGATCAGCGGCGTCTTCTCCTGCTCGGCGGCGGCCTTCAGCTTCTCGTCGGCGGCCGCGAATGCGGACGTAGCGCCGGCGGCAAGGCCGAGCAGCGACAAAGCGAGCAGGGGCGTGAAGCGGAAAGTCATGACTTGCGTCCTCTTGCATCTTGCGCGCGGGCACTGCGCGATTATGCGGAAAGCCTAGCACCCGCAACGGCGCGATGCCACGCCGGCCTAGGGCTCCACCACCTCCACCTCCATCGCGGCGATCTCGTCCGCGTCGGCCATCGCCTCGATCGCCGCGATCCGGTCGCCGCTGAAGGTCACGCGCAGCACGATGCGCAACTGTCCGCCCAAGACGACGGCAACGCCCATCGCGCCGTCGACCAGCGCCGTGCGTGCGGCCTGCGCGCGGCCCTTGTAGAGTTGCGCGACGGCGTCGGCGCCGCGGATCTCGGCCAGCGTGCCGAGCCGCACCGCGGCCTGGTCGGCGCGAAACACCACGTCGGGATCGAGCACGGCGAGCAGGCCCTCGAAATCGCCTTCACGCGACGCCTTGAGGAATGCATCGACGATTCCGCGTTGATGCGACAGGTTTGCTTCGGGCACCGGCGCGCCCTGCACGCGTCGCCGCGCACGGCTCGCCAGTTGCCGCGAGGCGTCGACCGAGCGGCCGACGATCGGCGCGATCTCCTCGAAGGGGACTGCGAACATGTCGTGCAGCACGAAGGCCAGCCGCTCCGCCGGCTGCAATGTCTCCAGCACGACCAGCAGCGCCGCGCCGACGGAATCGGCCATCTCCGCCTCGTGCTGCCGCGTTTCGTCGACCGGCTCCGGCACGTGCGGGCCCATCGGATCCTCACGGCGCGATTTCCGTGCGCGCAGCATGTCGAGGCAGATGCGCGCGACCACGGTCGTGAGCCAGCCGCGCAAATTCGCGACGTCGGACACGTCGTAGCGGCTGACCCGCAGCCAGGCCTCCTGCACGGCGTCGTCGACCTCGGCGCGGGACCCCAGCATCCGGTAGGCGACCGCGCGCAAATGGTCCCTGTCGGCCTCGAACTGGCGCGCCAGAAAATTTTCTTCAGAGATTTTTTGGGTCATCGGTCACATTCCCTCATCGCGATCCGTCATGCCCATGACGAAGCCAATCCGGCCGATGTGACCGGAACCTTCGAAATTCGAACGATGGAGACGAAAATGATGCACGCCCGCATGAATCACCCCGTCATGGTCCTGCCCGAGGCCATGAATGTCCTGCAGTCCCTCGGCAATCTGACCAAGCAGGGCCTGCCGGAAAAGCTCCTGGAACTGGTGCACCTGCGCGCCAGCCAGATCAACGGCTGCAGTGTCTGTGTCGACATGCATCCCAAGATCGCCCGCAAGCTGGGCGAGACCGACGAGCGCCTGTTCGCCGTGTCGGCCTGGCGCGATGCCCCCTATTTCACCGAAGCCGAGCGCGCCGCGCTGGCGCTGACCGAAGCCGTCACGCGCCTCGCCGATCGCGAGGATCCGGTGCCGGATGCGATCTGGAACGAGGCCGCCAAGCATTTCGACGAGCGCGAGCTGGCAACGCTGATCCTCTCGATCGCGGTCATCAACGTCTGGAACCGCCTGAACGCGACGATCAAGATGCCGGTCGGTGTGTGGAAGGTGTGAGGCCTTTCCTTCTCTCTTTCGGTACGCGAGGAGAGAGCTACTCCGCCAGAAACCTGCTGACCACCTCGCCGAACTCCAGCGGAGCCTGCTCGAACATCCAGTGGCCGGCGTTTGGGATCACCGCCGTCTTGGCGCCAGCGATATGCTCGGCCAGCACGCGCCACATCACCGAGAGGCTTCCCGTCGTCGCCCCGCCACCGATCAGCAGCGTCGGCGTCCTGATCGCCTGCGCATCGGCGAGTGTGTAAGGCCGGCGCTGCTCGTTGATCTGACCGAGGAAGGTCAGTGCGTTGTCGCGCAATTGCTGCTTGGCCGCTGCCGGCACGCGCCGCCAGGAGCCGTCGCCTTCGATGCCCTCGTAGAAGTTCTGCAGCGCGCCCTCGAGGTCGCCGGCGCGGATCATCTCGACCGAGCGCACTGTCCGCGCTGCCAGCGGCGGATGCGCGGGCGTGCCCTCGGGCACGGGCAGGCTGGCGTCGAGATCGCCGCCCGGTTCGGCCAGCACCAGCTTTCGCAGCAGATCAGGCCGCGCCTGCGCCACGCGAAACGCGATGTGGCCGCCACGTGAATGGCCCATCAGGTCGACCGGGCCGGGCCTCACCTGCTCGATGAACGCGATCATGTCCGAGACGTGCTGGGCCATCTTGTAGTCGTCGCCGACGGCGTCCCAGTGCTCCGGAAAGAAATGCCGCAGGCTGACCGAGATCACGCGATGATTCTTCGACAGCGGGCCGAGCACCGAATACCAGGTGCGGAAGTCCCCGAGCGTGCCGTGCACGCAGACCAGCGGCGGGCCCTCTCCCACTTCGAGATAGGCCATGTCGTAACCGTTGACGGAAAAGCTCTGCATGATCAGCTCGCCAGAAAGTCGAGAACCACTTCGGAATATTTTTGCGGCGCCTGCTCGAACATCGGATGTGTCGCGTTCGGGATGATCGCCGTCCTGGAATAGGGCGCATGCGCGGCCAGCGCATGCAGCACCTTCGGCAAGAGGCCCTTGGTCCGCGCGCCCAGGATGAACAGCGTCGGCATCTTGATCTGCTCCGCATCCGCCTTCGAGAACGGCGGGCGATCGTCGCGGACCTGGCCGATCAGCGTGTAAGCGTTGTCGCGCAAATTCTGCTTCACCATTGCCGGCAGCCGCGGCCAAGTGCCGGCGCCTTCCAGCGTGTCGACGAACACGGCGAGGCCGCCGTCGACATCGCCGGCCGCGATCTTCTCGGCCGATGCCGTGAAGCGCGCCAGCAACGGCGAGGGACCGCCGACATAGTCAGGGTCGAGGCTCGCATCGAGCTCGCCGCCGGGCTCGGCCAGGATCAGCCGTCGGAGCAGATCCGGCCGGCGTTGCGCGACGCGGAAGCAGATATGTCCGCCGCGGGAGTGGCCCATCAGGTCGACCGGGCCGAGGTCGAGTTTTTCGATGAAGGCGATGACGTCGTCGACGTGCTGGGCGATCGAATAGGTGTCGCCTACACCGTCCCAGCGCTCCGGAAAGAAGTGCCTCAGGCTGACCGCGATCACCCGGTGCCGCTGCGTCAGCGGCCCCAGCACGCAGCCCCAGATACGGAAGTCGGAGAGCGATCCATGCACACAGACCAGCGGCGGGCGGCCTCTTTCGTCGCCCACGTCGAGATAGGGCATGTCGTATCCGTTGACGTGGAGGCTTTGCATTCTGGGCTCGCAAGAGGACTGGAACTCCTGTGCAAGATTCCCGGAAACCGGGTGGATCGCAACTATTTCCAAGCCTAGATTTGGGCCGAGATCACATTGGGGGCATGCGACAAGGACGCAAGCTCAGGAACCAAGCCATGACCGACCAGCATTTTGCCCTGTTCGACACCAGGATCGGCCTCTGCGCCATCGCCTGGGGCCCGCGCGGCATCAACGGCACGCAATTGCCGATGGGCGGCGAAGAGAAGATCCGCACCCGCATCAGTCAGCGCCATGCGGAGGCGACCGAAGCCGAGCCGACGCCCGAGGTGCAGCAGGCGATCGACCGCATCGTCAAGCTGCTCGCCGGTGAGCCCGACGATCTCACCGACATCCCGCTCGATCTCGACGGCGTGCCCGACTTCAACCGCGGCGTCTACGAGATCGCCCGCGCCATTCCGCCGGGCAAGACCGTCACCTATGGCGACATCGCCAAGCAGCTCGGCGGCGTCCAGCTGTCGCGCGACGTCGGCCAGGCGCTCGGCCGTAACCCGTGTCCGATCGTCGTGCCCTGCCATCGCGTGCTGGCTGCCGGCAACAAGCCCGGCGGCTTCTCGGCGAATGGTGGCGTGGTGACGAAGCTGAAGATGCTGGAGATCGAAGGCGCGCTGGTGAATCACACGCCGAGTCTGTTTGATTGATCTCTTCTTCATCCTCCCCTGGAGGGGGAGGGTCGATCGCGCGCAGCGCGAGCGGGGTGGGGTGATCTTTCCACTCGGGCAGTGTTTCGTGTGGAGATATCACCCCACCCCGCTGCGCATTCCGCTTCGCTGCATGCACAGCGACCCTCCCCCTCCAGGGGAGGGTAAGAAAGAGCGTTCTAAATCTTCGCCGCTGTCTTCGGCCAATATTTGTCACGCAGATGCCGCTTCACCAGCTTGCCGGTCGGCGTACGCGGCAGCTCGGCTTCGAAATCGATCGAGCGCGGGCACTTGATCGCCGAAAGCCGCGTCTTGCAGAATGCGATCAGCTCGGCCTCCAGCGCCTTGCCGGCGCGCGTCATGTCGTGCGGCTGCACCACCGCCTTCACCTCCTCGCCCATCTCCTCGTTCGGCACGCCGAACACGGCGACGTCGGCGACCGCGGGATGGGTGATCAGCACGTCCTCAGTCTCCTGCGGGTAGATGTTCACCCCGCCCGAGATGATCATGTAGGACTTGCGGTCGGTGAGGAAGAGGAAGCCATCCTTGTCGAGATAGCCGACATCGCCGAGCGTCGACCAGCCCTTGGCGTTGTAGGCCTTCTTCGTCTTCTCGGGGTCGTTGTGATAGGTGAACGCGGGAGCATCGGCGAAATAGACCGTGCCGATTTCGCCGACCGGCTGCTCCTCGTCGTTCTCGTCCAGGATCTTGATCTTGCCGACCACGGCGCGGCCGACGCTGCCGCGGTGCTCCAGCCATTGTTGCGAGTTGCAGACGGTGACGCCGTTGCCTTCGGAGCCGGCGTAGTACTCGATCAGGATCGGACCCCACCATTCGATCATTTTCGCCTTGACGTCGACCGGGCAGGGGGCTGCGGCGTGGATCGCACCCTTTAGCGTCGACACATTGTAGCGGTTGCGGACGTCGTCGGGCAGCTTCAGCATGCGTACGAACATGGTCGGCACCAGCTGCGACTGCGTCACCTTGTACTTTTCGACCAGCTTCAAAAACTCTTCGGCGTCAAAGTGCTCCATGATGATGGAGGTGCCGCCAAGCACGATCGCCATCATGTTGAAGCGCAAGGGAGCCGCGTGATAGAGCGGCGCCGGTGACAGATAAGTGCTCTCGGCGTTCATGCCGCACATGTCGGCGCAGAGTACGCGAAGGAACGCGTTCGGCACGTCGATACGATTGCCCTCGAACGCCTTCTTGATTCCCTTCGGGCGGCCGGTGGTGCCCGACGAATACAGCATGTCGTAGCCGGCGACCTCGTCGGCGATCGGCGTTGTCGGCTGTGCGGCGGCCTCCTTGTCGTAGGAGCGGAAGCCGGGCAGCGGCTCGTCCATCATGTAGAAGATCGGCTCACCGGCGGTGCCCTTGATCAGGTCCTTGATCTGGTCCGCGCATTTCGGCGTGGTGATGACGACCTTGGCGCCGCAATCGCCGATGATGTAGTCGATCTCGTCCTGCTTCAGATAGCGGCTGATCGCGGTGTAATAGAGCCCGCTGCGCTGTGCCGCCCAGCAGAGCTCCATGAAGGCGAGACGGTTCTCCATCAAGAGCGCGATGTGGTCGCCGGCCTTCAGCCCGAGCGAGCGGAACAGGTTTGCGCCCTGGTTCGAGAGCTCGTCGAGCTCGCGATAGGTGATCGCCTTGCCGGTGCCGGCCATCTGGTAGGCGATCTTGTTCGGCGTGGTGCGGGCGTGGATGGAGGGGTGGGTCATCGCGAAGGTCTCACAACAAAAAAGGTGTCATCCCGGCGAAAGCCGGGATCCATAACCACCGATCCAGATTGTTGAAGCGCGATGTCGCCCCAGCTCGCCCTAACCACGCACTCCGTGGCTATGGGTCCCGGCCTTCGCCGGGACGACACCTTTAGTGTGGCAACGCCTAAGCGGTGCAACGGCGACTACAGCCGCTCCACGATCGTCACATTCGCCATGCCGCCGCCTTCGCACATGGTCTGCAAACCATAGCGCTTGCCGCGCTGGTAAAGGGCGTGGACCAGCGTCGTCATCAGCTTGGTGCCGGAGCCGCCGAGCGGGTGGCCAAGCGCGATAGCGCCGCCGTTGACGTTGAGGCTGTCAGGGTCGGCGCCGGTGGTCTTGAGCCAGGCGGTCGGCACCGAGGCGAAGGCCTCGTTGACCTCGAACAAATCGATGTCGCCGATCTTCATGCCGGCCTTCTCCAGTGCGCGCTTGGTTGCGTGCAGCGGCGCATCCAGCATGATGACGGGATCGCCGCCCATCATGGTCATGTGATGGATGCGGGCGAGCGGCTTGACGCCGAGCTGCTTCAGGCCCTTCTCGTTCACCACCATGACGCCGGAGGCGCCGTCGCAGATCTGGCTGGCGCTGGCTGCGGTGAGCTTGCCGTTCTCGGCGATCAGCTTGACGCCCTTGATACCTTCGAGCGTCGCGTCGAAGCGGATGCCCTCGTCGATGTGGTGGGTGTCCTTGCTGCCGTCGGCCCTGACGATCTCGAGCGGCACGATCTCCTTCTTGAAGTGACCGGCTTGCGTCGCCGCGATCGCGCGCTGATGGCTGTTATAGGAGTATTCGTCGAGCTCGTCCTTAGAGAGGCCGTAGCGCTCGGCCATCATTTCCGCGCCGGTGAACTGGCTGAACACGATGTTGGGATATTTCGCCTCGATGCCCGGGCTCTTGTAATTGCCAAAACCGTTCTTGGCCGGAAGCTGCGACGACAGGCCCATCGGCACGCGCGTCATGGATTCGACGCCGGCGGCGATCACCACGTCCATCGTGCCGGACATCACCGCTTGGGCTGCAAAGTGCAGCGCCTGCTGCGAGGAGCCGCACTGGCGGTCGATCGAGGTGCCCGGCACGCTCTCCGGCAGTTTTGATGCCATGATCGCGTTGCGCGCGACGTTGTTGGACTGCTCGCCAACCTGCATCACGCAGCCCATGATCACGTCCTCGACCTGCGCGGGGTCGACCTTGGTGCGGTCGACCAGCTCGTCCAGCACTTTCGCGGCGAGATCGGCCGGATGCCAACCGGCGAGACGGCCCCCCTTGCGCCCGCCGGCGGTACGCGCGGCGGCGACGATGTAAGCCTCGGCCATGTCGGTTTCTCCCTGAATTTCTTCTCGGTGGTTTGGTTGTCGGGGCGGATTAAACGGGCGCGAGATCATTTAGTCAATCGATCAATTAACTCTTGTGATGAGGCGCTGCTTGGGCTTATCTGCGACCCGCTTCAGCGGCCAAAACAGGGATTTCCGTGGTTACCAGCGTACCGAACAGGCTCCCCAGCGGAAAAAATTCCACGGCAGAGAAATTGCTCGTGGCCGCGAGCGAGCTGATGATCGAACGCTCCTCAATCGAGATCTCGCTCTCCGACATCGCGCAGAAGTCGGGCGCCAACGCCGCGCTGGTCAAATACCATTTCGGGAACAAGGACGGCCTGCTGCTGGCGCTGCTCGAGCGCAATGCCGCGACCGAGCTCTCCAATCTCGAATATCTGCTGGCGCAGCCGATCACGGCGACGGCGAAGCTGAAGCTGCATATCGGCGGCATCATCCGCGCCTACTACCGGTTCCCCTACATGAACCGGCTGATCCACTATCTCCTGCACGAAACCAGTGCGGGGTCGGCCGACGAGGTCTCGAAATTCTTCGTCGCACCGCTGCTCGATTTTCACCGCCGTCTGCTCGCCGAAGGCGAGAGCAGCGGCGAATTCCGCAAGACCGATCCGGTGCTGTTCTACACCAGCCTGATCGGCGCCTGCGATCACCTGTTCTTCGGCCGGCACGCGATGTCCCGCGCGACCGGCGTCGGCCCGGTCACCGACGAAGTCTGCCGGCAATACATCAAGCACATGGAAACGCTGATTTGCGGCGGCATCCTCACGCAAGCCGGGGAAGCAGCCGCTGCCGGATGATCCGGCCAACATTTCATAAGTCTAGAGAAGAAACGTCCAAGGAAAAGGTAGAGGAAAGGTACAAGCGATGCAGTTGAAAGACGTAGCCGTTCTCGTCACCGGCGGTGGTTCTGGCCTTGGTGCCGCGACCGCCCGCGCCATGGCTGCCAAGGGCGCGAGGATCGGCGTGATCGATCAGAGCAAGGAGAACGCCGAGAAGGTCGCCACTGAGGTGAATGGAGTTGCGCTGCATGCGGACGTCACCAGCGAGGAGCAGATCAAGGCGGCGATCGCGAAAGCAGAAGCCGCGCATGGTGTTGCCCGCGTGCTGATGAACTGCGCCGGCATCGGCGGCTCGCAGCGCATCGTCGGCCGCGACGGCGTCTATCCGCTCGAAAAATTCGCGCGCATCATCAACGTCAACCTGATTGGAACCTTCAACTGCCTGCGGCTGTTCGCCGAGCGCCTCGTCACGATCGAGCCGGTCGGCGAAGAGCGCGGCGTCATCATCAACACCGCCTCGGTTGCGGCCTACGAAGGTCAGATCGGCCAGATCGCCTATTCGGCCTCGAAGGGCGGCGTCGTCGGCCTCACGTTGCCGGCCGCGCGCGACCTCGCGAGCCAGAAGATTCGCGTCAACACCATCGCGCCCGGCCTGTTCTTCACGCCGCTCTTGATGGGTCTGAACGAAGAGGCCCGCAAGAGCCTCGGCGCCCAGGTGCCGCATCCCTCGCGCCTCGGTGATGCCAATGAATACGGCATGCTCGCGGTGCACATCGTCGAGAACCCGATGCTGAACGGCGAGACCATCCGCCTCGACGGCGCCATCAGGATGGCGCCAAGGTAGAGCAGGCTCGCTTTTTACCCTCCCCTGGAGGGGGAGGGTCGGCGCGAAGCGCCGGGGTGGGGTGATCTCTCCACTCGGGCAGCGTTGGTTGGGGAGAGACCGTCACCCCACCCCGCTCGCGCTGCGCGCGATCGACCCTCCCCCTCCAGGGGAGGGTGGCAGTCCGGCTCATGATTGATGTGCGAGGCTCCCATGTCCCAACCGCTGCTGATCGAGCATCACGACGGTGTCGATCGGGTGACGCTCAATCGCCCTGACAGCCTCAACGCGCTCGATCCTGCGCTGATCGATGCACTCAACGTCTATTTCCAGGGACTGCAGCGCAACCGCGACACGCGCGTGGTCGTGCTCCGGGGTGCCGGCAAGAACTTCTGTGCCGGCCTCGATCTCAAGGCCGCGATGGCGCGTCGTGCCGGGCAGCAGGAGCCGCCGGGCGTCACGGAGTCCTTGGACTCGCAGCGCCGCATCGCCGACATCGTGATGCTGATGCGGCGCTGCCCGCAGCCGATCCTGGCGCTGGTGCAGGGCGCGGCGGCCGGCGGCGGGTTTGCGCTGGCGCTGGCGTCCGACATCCGCATCGCGACGAGATCGACGCGGATGAACTGCGCCTTCATCAAGCTCGGCCTCGGCGGCTGCGACATCGGCACCAGCTATTTCCTGCCGCGTCTCGTCGGTGTCTCCGTCGCCTCCGAGCTGATCCTCACCGGGCGCTTCATCGGCGCCGAGCGGGCGCTTGCGGTCGGGCTGGTCTCGGAGGTCGTCGACGAGGACAAGCTCGATGATGCGGCCGAGCCTTATGTCGATGCGATGATGACGGCGTCGCCCGTGGGGCTGCGGTTGTCGAAGGAATGTCTCAACATGAGCGTGGATGCCGGTTCGCTGGAAGCTGCGATCGCGATGGAGGATCGCAACCAGGTTCTGTGCAGCCGCTCGGAAGAGTTTTCGGAGGGCATCAGGGCCTTCCTTGAGAAGCGAAAGCCTGTCTATATCAAGCGCTGAACCACGAAGATCCGCAAAGGACGATAATTCCGGGAGACGCAAAATGAGTGGAAGCGCGGCGGCGGTGATGACGAAGCCCGCCTTTCGCAAGGTCGAGTGGCTCAAGCGCGACATCGACGTCGAGCGCCGCGCCGACGGCACGGTGGTGTTGAAGTCGCGCATTCCGCTGCAAGCATATGAGACGCACATCCCGGCGTCGCTGGCGAAATGGGCGAAGGAAGCGCCGGAGCGTATCTGGCTCGCGCAGCGCGGCGGTGCCAACCGTGAATGGCGAAAAGTTTCCTATGGCGACGCCAAGCGCACGGTCGATGCGCTGACGCAAGGCCTGCTCAATCTCAAGCTCGCGGGGCGCCCGGTCACGATCCTCTCCGGCAACTCGATCGAGCACGCGCTGATGACGCAGGCCGCGATGCAGGCGCGCGTCCCGGCTGCACCGGTGTCGCCGGCCTACTCGCTGATGAGCCACGATCACGTCAAGCTGAAGTACCTGTTCAACCTGGTCAAGCCGGCCGTGGTGATGGTGCAGGACGGCCCGACCTTCGAGAAGGCGCTGAAAGCGCTCGACCTCACTGGCGTTACCGTCGTTCACGTCGCGCGGCCCTGCGACGGCATCAAGAGCGTCAGTTTCGCCGAGCTCGCGGCAACGCCCGTCACCGCCGACGTCGAAGCGTCGATCGCAAAAATCACGCCGCAGACGGTCGGCAAGCTGCTGTTCACGTCGGGCTCGACCGGCATGCCCAAGGCCGTCATCAACACGCAGGAGATGATGTGCGCCAATGCGGCGATGATGATGCAGGTGCGGCCGCGCACGCCTGATGGTCCAATTTCGACCATGCTGGACTGGATGCCGTGGAATCACACGATGGGCGGTAACGCGGCGTTCCACCCTGTGCTGGTCGATGGCGGCACGCTCTATATCGACGACGGCCGGCCGATGCCGGGCCAGTTCGAGGAGACGCTGCGAAACCTGCGCGAGATCTCGCCGACCTACTACGCCAACGTGCCCGCCGGCTATGCCGCGCTCGCGGCTGCGATGGAGAAGGACGATGCGCTGTGCCGCTCGTTCTTCAAGAATTTGTCGATCATGGCCTATGGCGGCGCGCGGCTGCCGGACGATCTCTACGAGCGCATGCAGGCGCTGGCGGTGAAGACCACCGGCGAGCGTATCGTGTTCTACACCGGCTGGGGTTCGACCGAGACCGCGCCGACCTCGACCGGCACCTATTGGGACACCGAGCGCGTCGGCCTGATCGGCCTGCCGTTCCCCGGCGTCGAATTGAAGATGGTGCCGTGCGGCTCAAAATACGAGCTGCGCCTGCGCGGCGTCAACGTCACGCCCGGCTACTTTGGTCAGCCTGACCTGACCAAGAAGATGTTCGACGAGGAAGGTTTTTACTGCATCGGCGATGCCGGCATCTTCGTCGACGATGCCGATCCGGTGAAGGGTATCATCTTTGCGGGGCGCGTGGTCGAGGACTTCAAGCTCACCACCGGCACCTTCGTGCATGTCGGCTCGCTCCGCACCGACGCGATCGCGGCGGCGACGCCCGTCGTGCATGATGCACTGGTCGCGGGACAGGATCGCGCCTTCATCGGCCTGCTCGCCTGGCCGAACCTGCATGCCTGCCGTCAGCTCGTCGGCAATCCCGATCTGAGTTTTGCGGATGCGGTGAAGCACCCTGACGTGCTCGCCTGCTTCAGGCGCGGGCTGGAGACTCACAACCGGGAGTGCGAGGGCGCCAGCAGCCGCATCATCGCCCGCGCCATGCTGATGGTCGAGCCGCCCTCGATCGACGGCAACGAGCTCACCGACAAGGGCTACATCAACCAGCGCGCCGGCCTCGAACGCCGCGCCGCGCTGGTGGAGCGGCTCTATGCCGATGAGCCGGATGAAGATGTGATCGTGCTGCGATGAGTGCGCAACTCTCTCACCTCGTCATTCCGGGATGGCCCGAAGGGCCAGGCCCGGAATCCATACCCCCGATTCGTGGTTATGGATTCCGGGCTCGCGCTACGCGCGCCCCGGAATGACGGCATCAATGAAAACAACAAATAAACAAGGGTAAGCCGCCATGAACTTCGATTTCTCCGACGACCAGAAACAGCTCCGCGATCAGGCGCGCAAATTCCTCGCCGAAAAATGCTCGCCCAAGGCGGTGCGCGTGGTGCTCGACGGCAAGTCTGCTTACGACAAGGACCTGTGGAAGGGCCTTGCCGAGATGGGCTTTCTCGGCGTTGCCATTCCGGAAGAGTTCGGCGGCGCCGGTGCCGGCCATCTCGAGCTTTGCGTGATCGCGGAGGAAATGGGCCGGGCCAATGCGCCGGTGCCGTTCTCCTCGACCGTGTATCTTGCCGCCGAAGCGCTGCTGATCGCCGGCAGCGAGGCGCAGAAGAAGAAATGGTTGCCGGCGATCGCTTCGGGCGAGGCGATCGGCACGCTGGCGCTGTTCGAGGGCAAGGGCAATCCGGCGCCGAAGAACGTCAAGCTGACGGCCGCGAATGGCGTGCTCAACGGCGTCAAGAAGCCCGTCGCCGACGGCGGCATCGCCGACTTCGCGGTGGTTGCCGCGCGCACCGGATCGAGCGGGCGCGAGAACGACATCTCGCTGTTCCTGGTCGACCTCAAGGCCGGCGGCGTCGAGGTCAAAAACCTCACCAATCTTGATCCGACCCGTGGGCAGGCCGAGCTCACCTTCAAGGACTGCAAGGCCGAGCCGCTTGGCGCCGCCGGCGATGGCTGGAGCATTTTGACCCAGGTGCTCGACCGCGCTGCGGTGCTGTGCGCGTTCGAGCAGGTCGGCGGCTCCGACCGCGCGTTGGAAATGGGCCGCGACTACGCGCTCGACCGCATCGCCTTCGGCCGTCAGATCGGCTCGTTCCAGGCGGTCAAGCACATGCTCGCCGACATGTACGTCTCGGCGACGCTGGCGCGCTCCAACAGCTATTACGGCGCCTGGGCGCTCTCGACCAACGCGGCCGAGTTGCCGGAAGCTGCTGCCGCCGCGCGCATCAGCGCGACACAGGCGTTCCAGCACTGCGCCAAGAACAACATCCAGGTTCACGGCGGCATGGGCTTCACCTGGGAGTTCGACTGCCACATGTACTACCGCCGTGCCAACGCCATGGCGCTCGGGCTCGGCAGCCTCAGCTATTGGGAAGACCAGCTGATCGACCGCATGCGGACGAAGAACGCGGCGTAGTGATCGGTTATTTGTAGGATGGGTAGAGCGTAGCGAAACCCATCATAACGCGGGTGGTCTAAAAGATGGGTTTCGCTTCGCTCTACCCATCCTACGACGCCGGCGAGGGATGAGAGACCATGAACTTCGACGACACCCCGCAAGAGGCCGAATTCCGCGCCACCGCCCGCGCCTGGATCGGCGCGAATGCGCCCAAGCAATACGAAGAGGAGCTGCGCAAATCCTCGCTCGGCCGCACCGTGCTCAAGAACGCCAACATTCTTGAAGTGGCAAAGGCCTGGCAGAAGAAGAAGGCCGATGCCGGCTGGGCCTGCCTGCACTGGCCGAAGGAGTATGGCGGCCGCGGCGCCTCGCCGATCGAGCGCGTGATCTGGCAGCAGGAAGAGGGGCCGTTCGGCCAGTTGTCC
The DNA here is from genome assembly GCF_025200885.1 of Bradyrhizobium huanghuaihaiense. Lineage (NCBI taxonomy): Bacteria > Pseudomonadati > Pseudomonadota > Alphaproteobacteria > Hyphomicrobiales > Nitrobacteraceae > Bradyrhizobium > Bradyrhizobium huanghuaihaiense. The sequence goes on from NZ_CP104172.1 coordinate 1,020,749, forward strand.
CGCATGTTCATCATCGGCCACGGCATGTGCGGACCGACCATGATGGCGTTCGCGCGCGAGGAGCATAAGCGCACCTATTTGCCGCCGCTCGCTTCCGGCGAAAAGGTCTGGTGCCAGCTGTTCTCCGAACCCGCCGGCGGCTCCGACGTTGCGGGGCTTCGCACCCGCGCCGAGAAGGACGGCGACGACTGGATCATCAACGGCCAGAAGATCTGGACCTCGGGCGCGCATTATTCCGACTACGGCATCCTTCTGACGCGCACCGATCCGACCGTGCCCAAGCACAAGGGCCTCACCATGTTCTTCCTGGACATGAAGAGCCCGGGCGTCGAGGTCAGGCCGATCAAGCAGGCGAGCGGCGCCTCCGACTTCAACGAGGTCTATTTCACCAACGTCCGCATTCCCGATCATCAGCGCCTCGGCGAGGTCGGTGACGGCTGGAACGTCTCGCTGACCACGCTGATGAACGAGCGTAGCGCGATCGGCGCGGCCGTCTCGACCGGTTTCCCCGAATTGTTCGAGTATTGCTCGAGCCTGATGCTCGACGGCGGTCCGGCGATCGAGGATCGCGCGGTGCGCTCGAAGCTGGCGAACTGGGCGGTGAAGGCGAGCGGGTTGAAATACACCAGCATGCGCGCGATCTCGGCGCTGTCGAGAGGCGAGCGGCCGGGTCCGGAAAATTCCATCGGCAAGCTGGTTGCGGGGTCGATGATCCAGGATGTCGCAACCTACGCGCTGGACTTGCAGGGTGCGAGCGGCGTGGTCAGCGGCGAGGATGGCGAGCTGGCCGGTCGTTTCCAGGCCATGCTGCTGCGTGCGCCCGGCACGCGCGTCGAAGGCGGCACCGACGAGATCATGCGCAACATCATCGCCGAGCGGGTGCTGGGCCTGCCCGGCGATATCCGTGTCGACAAGGACGTGCCGTTCAACAAGATCCCGACGAAGGGAAGAGGCTGATTGTGTCCCGGACGCGGTGCGGTACGAAGTACCGCTCCGCAGAGCCGGGACCCAGAAGGTCACGAGGGGCCCCGGCTCTGCAGCGCACCGCTTCGCGCTGCGCAGCGTCCGGGGCACGAGAGAGGAGAGCTCGAAGATGAATTTCGACGACACCCCGCAGGAAGCCGCATTCCGCGAGACCGCGCGCAAATGGGTCGAGGCCAATGCGCCGAAGGAGCTGCATGCCGAACTGTCAAAGTCCTCGCTCGGCCGCATCCGGCTTGCCAAGCACGACATCGTCGATGTCGGCAAGGCCTGGCAGAAGAAGAAGTTCGAGGGCAACTGGGCCTGCCTGCACTGGCCGAAGGACTACGGCGGCCGCGGCGCGAGCCCGATCGAGCGGGTGATCTGGCAGCAGGAGGAGGGCGTCTACGGCAAGCTGACCCAGCCGTTCCAGATCGGCGAGGGCATGTGCGGCCCGACCGTCATGGCGTTCGGCAGCGAGGATGCCAAGCGCCGCTATTTGCCGAAGCTCGCCTCGGGCGAGGAGATCTGGTGCCAGCTGTTCTCCGAGCCGTCGGCCGGCTCCGACGTCGCGGGCCTGCGCACGCGCGCGGAGAAGAAGGGCGACAACTGGGTCGTCAACGGCCAGAAGATCTGGACCTCGGGCGCGCATTACTCCGACTATGGTCTTCTGATCGCGCGCACCGATCCGAATGTGCCCAAGCACAAGGGCCTCACCATGTTCTTCCTCAACATGAAGAGCCCCGGCGTCGAGGTGCGGCCGATCAGGCAGGCCAACGGCATGCAGGAGTTCAACGAGGTCTATTTCACCGACGTCGTGATCCCCGACAGCCAGCGTCTCGGTGCCGTCGGCGAAGGCTGGAGCGTGTCGCTGACCACGCTGATGAACGAGCGCATGTCGATCGGCTCGCGGCTCGCGACCGGCGTGCCTGAGATGTTCGAGTTCTGCTCCAATCTGATGCTGGAGGACGGGCTTGCGATCGACGATCCCGCGGTGCGCTCGAAGCTGGCGAGCTGGGCGGCCAAGTCGAGCGGGCTGAAATACACCAGCTACCGCACCATCTCGGCGCTGTCGAAGGGCGAGCGACCGGGGCCGGAGAACTCGATCGGCAAGCTGGTGTCCGGCATGATGCTGCAGGACATCGCGACCTTCGCGATGGACCTGCAGGGCGCGGCCGGTGTTCTCACCGGCAGCGACGAGGAGACGGTGCAGGGCCAGTTCCAGCAGATGCTGCTGTCCTCGCCCTCGATGCGCATCGCCGGCGGCACCGACGAGATTTTGCGCAACATCATCGCGGAGCGCGTGCTGGGCCTGCCGGGTGACATCCGCGTCGACAAGGATGTGCCGTATAACAAGATCCCGACCAAGGGGCGGTGATCTCACGTCTCGCGGTATCTCGTAGGGTGGGCAAAGCGAAGCGTGCCCACCATATGCAGATGCGTCGGGGAAAGTCTGTCGGTGGGCACGACGCTGCGCGTCTTTGCCCACCCTACGAAGAGAAAGCGCGAGCTGATCCATGGACGCACAAGTGAAACAATACGACCGCATCGGCGTGCTCGAAGAGCTCCTCAACGAGCGCTACTCGGTCCGCGCCTTCCTGCCCAAGGAGGTCGACCGCGCCACCATCGCGCATGTGCTGACCACCGCGCAGCGCACCGCGTCCTGGTGCAACAGCCAGCCCTGGCAGGTCATCATCGCCAGCGGCGAGGCCAAGGAGCGTTTTCGCAAGGCGATCTACGCGGAGGCCTCGAAAGGCCTCGGCGACGATTACGATTTCATCCCGCCGCGCGAATATGTCGGGGTCTATCTCGAGCGCCGCCGCGAGAGCGGCTTCCAGCTCTACAACACGCTCGGCATTGCCCGCGGCGACAAGGCCGCCTACGCCAAGCAGGCGCTGGAGAACTACAATTTCTTCGGCGCGCCGCATATCGCGATCATTCACACCAACGAGCCGCTCGGCATCTACGGCGCGATCGATTGCGGCGCCTATGTCTCCAATTTCATGCTGGCCGCGCAGGCGCTCGGGCTCGGCACGATTCCGCAGGCGGCGCTGGCGCGCCACTCCGGCCTGATCCGCCGCCATTTCAACCTGCCCGACGATCGCCGCGTCGTCTGCGGCATCTCGTTCGGCTATGCCGACCACGCCCACAAGGTCAACAGCTACCGCACCTCGCGCGCGAGCGTGCCTGATACCGTGACGTTCGTGGAGGAGTGAGGACGTACGCGAAGGCGGCCGCGCGAACGGCCGCCTTCACACGTCTGCTGTGGACCCGATGGCTGCGCTATCCGCCGCTGCCGCCGATCACGGCGCGCACGGTCTCGTCAGGCCCGAAGTCTTCGGCGCCGTCGACATAGAGCAGTGCGGCGAGCTTCGAGCGCGCGCGATTGACGCGGCTCTTGATCGTGCCGACCGCGCAGCCGCAGATCGAGGCCGCATCCTCATAGGAGAAGCCGGAGGCACCGACCAGGATCAAGGCCTCGCGCTGGTCCTGCGGAAGCTTCTCGAGTGCGCCGCGAAACTCCTCGAACTCGAGATGCGCATTCTGCGAAGGCTGCGTCTTCAGCGTCTTGGCATAATTGCCCTCGGCATCCTCGACCTCGCGCCGCCGCTTGCGATAGTCGGAGCGAAACAGGTTGCGCAGGATCGTGAACAGCCAGGCCGGCAGGTTGGAGCCGGGCTGGAAGGAGTCGATGTTGGCGAGCGCGCGCAACAGCGTTTCCTGAACCAGATCGTCGGCGCGGTCAGCGTTGCCGCTGAGCGAGATCGCGAACGCGCGCAGACTTGGCACGGCCGCAAGGATGTCGTTACGCAGGGATTCCGTGAGAGGCATTAATCCCTCCCATTGTTGTTGTCGTTGGAGCCCCCATCAATTTCCACTTGGGGTGCGCCTCCCGGCGCATCAAGTTTCTTGATCAGTTCCGCGAACCGGTCCGGAACCCCTTGCCGCACGACGTCGTCGTACATGGCGCGCAGTTGATGCCCGATCCGGGATTGGATCTCCGGAGTGAGGCCTCCCTTGCCGGGGGTCGTGCTTTTGCTGGCTTGAGACTTGAGATCTTTCATGACCTGTTCCACGTTTCCCCGAGTTAAGTTACTGTAAATTCGAGAAGTTTTCTCAACCGGGAGCCGTTCCCTGGATAGGCACAATTCCAGGTTCGTCAAAAAGTTCCCCCTGTCGCGGAACTTTTCTTGTCCTGAGGCGTAGTCAGCCCAGCAGGGGAACCCGGGCCTCCCCTCGTTGTTCCTGTTTCTCTGAGGTCGGCCCGAAGATGAATGGAGTGGGGATGTCCCGTTCACAGCTTGTTGCTGAACACTTGCCGTTGCTGCGCCGGTACGCACGCGCCCTGACGGGCAGCCAGGCCTCCGGTGACGCCTATGTCGCAGCCATGTTGGAAGCCATGCTGGGAGATCCGTCGGTCCTCGACGAGAGCCATGGGCCCCGCGCGGGCCTGTTCCGGCTGTTCACCCAGATCTGGAATTCGGTGTCCGTCAACGACGATGCCGAGGTGACGACCCTGCCGATGCCGCCCGAGCGTCGGCTGTCGAACATCACGCCGCTGCCGCGGCAGGCATTCCTGCTGCTGTCGCTGGAGGGATTTTCGGAAGAGGAAGTCGCCTTCATCCTCAGCACCGACGTTGCCGAGACGCGGCGTCTGGCCGATGCCGCAGGGCGCGAGATGGCGGCCGAGATTGCCACCGACGTACTGATCATCGAGGACGAGACGTTCATCGCCATGGACCTCGAGAGCCTGGTGAAGAATCTCGGCCACAATGTCGTCGGCGTCGCACGCACTCATGCCGACGCGGTGGCGCTCGCCAAGAACAAGCGGCCCGGCCTGATCCTCGCCGACATCCAGCTCGCCGACGGCTCGTCGGGGCTTGATGCCGTCAACGAATTGCTGCGCACCTTCGAGGTGCCGGTGGTGTTCATCACTGCCTATCCGGAGCGCTTCCTCACCGGCGAACGGCCGGAGCCGGCATTCCTGATCTCAAAACCGTTCCAGCCGGCGATGGTGTCGGCGGTGGCGAGCCAGGCGCTGTTCTTCCAGCGCAATTCGCGCAACCGCGCGCCGAAGGTCCCGGCGGCGTAAGGAAGCTCGTATCGAAAAACAGAACGGCGCGCTGCAAGGCGCGCCGTTTTTTGTTTGCCTACCCTTTTCAGCAGCCCCGGCAGATGCTGCGCATCTTGGCATCGACCTTAGCTTGTTCTGCGGCCGCCTCTGCGGGCGGCGGGCTACCCGACCACGGTAGCGTCGTTTTTGCCCTGAAGACGATTGGCGCCGTGAGGTGAAGACTGTCATCCCCAATCTCGGCGGGCGGCTCCGGAAATGGCGCAGCCGCTTCCACCATCGCTAAGGCTGCGGCGTCGAGTTCGCTGGAGCCCGTGCTTTCGACCAGCGCGCTCGAAATCAAATTGCCCGTCCGATCGAGAACAAACAGGACTTTCGCCGTTCCGCCTTCGGCAGGCGAATTGCGCGGATAGATCCTCTTGCTGAACAGTCGATTGGAAACTTGCCTTTTCCAGGCGTTGATAGAGCTCTCTTGGGTGTCTAGCGCCTCAGTCTGCGCATACGCGGGGAAAGCCGCGAGCAATCCGAGAAGCGCGGCCAGCAAGGGGAATTTCATCTGCATCGGTGCGGATACTAGTCGCGGTCCGGTTGATTGCAAGACTCGTTGCTCGTATCGCGCTTGCCCCGTTGTGGGCAATTCGAGCGGCCGCGAAGCATCGGGCGCTTGACGGCAACCCAATTGCCCCGTTGATACGTCGGGCCGATGAGATTCAGCGCAGCGTCAAGCCGCCGGGAGGGACGTACCATGGACCAGCAACTGCTCGATCGCTTCGCCATCCGCGACCTCGTCGAGAACTGGGCGGTGTGGCGCGACGCCGGTGACTGGGAGCGTTTTGCGACCGTCTGGCACGAGGAGGGCTGGATGTCCGCCACCTGGTTTCAAGGGCCGGCGCGGGATTTCATGCGCGTCAGCCAGGAGGGGTTCGCCAAGGGCGTGCGCATCCTGCATTTTCTCGGCGGCACCAGCATCGACCTGTCCGGCGAACGCGCCATCGCCCAGACCAAGATGACGATCTCGCAGCGCGCACCTGTACACGACGTGCTTTGCGACGTCGTCTGCACCGGCCGCTTCTACGATTTCCTGGAGAAGCGGCAGGGGAAATGGGGCATCGTCCGCCGCCAGCCGATCTACGAGAAGGACCGCATCGACCCGGTCGATCCCGCCGCGACGTTGCGACTCGATCAGCAGGCGCTCGCCGCGCTTCCCGAAGGCTACCGGCATCTCGCTTACATGCAGGAGCTGATCGGCTACAAGGTCAAGCGCGACATGCCGGGCTTGACCGGTGCTGAGGTCGAGAGGCTCTATAGCGAGGGGCGGGACTGGCTGGCGGGGAAAGCGAAGTAAGCCCCAGACAAAAGTAAGGTGCGACTGGCGTCGCAACTATTCCGGAACTCCGGCCATGTGCAGGCCCTTTACGAGGCGCCTGCTTCCTGCGCGGAATGTAGGATCGTCCGAAAGCCAAACATTCTTCAAGCGACGAATGGCGAAAGCGGGATCCAGTGCAAGTCCGTCTCGCTTAGCCGCCACCGCATCATCCATCTTTCCGACGAGGGCTAGAGCCGCTGCGGATACAAAATGGGCAACGGGGTAGTTTGGGTTGGCCTTTATGCTTCGCCGTAACCACTCAATCGCCTCGGCCTCGGCTCCGAGGCACAATTTGGCTAAGCCAACGCAGCACAGCCACCGATGTGCGCCGTCGTCACGTGGGGACAGGCGCAATGCATCTCGTACGTATCCCTCCATTTCTTCTGGGTGACCGAGAAGCATTTTTGCGACGCCAAAGAGAGCATGAGCCTCCGCCAAATTTCGGTTCAGAGCCAGTGCGCGCTCGCATTCGGCGACTCCTTTCTCCGCGCGCTGCGTACATACTTGCACGATGCCCAAAGCCATGTGAGCGAGAGCGTGTTGCGGGTCTAAGGAAAGCGCTTTGATTGAGGCCGCCTCTGACGCCGCGAAATATCGGCAGGGGTCATCAGCGAAAACAACACTAGCCATTGCCGCGTCGACCAGCGCGATCCCTACCAATGCTTCAACGTTGTCCGGCTCAAGTCCCAAGGCCCGTTCAAAGAAGCTTCGAGCCTGCCTCAGGTGAGGAGAAGTCCAACTCTTGTTCCAAAGGGCCATTCCTTGGAAATAAAAGTCCAATGCGCTCGGTTGCAATGAGCGTTCCGCCCGCCGTGCCTCGGCAGCGATGAGTTGGGCATTAAGCGCGTTGGCCAATCTCGATACAATTTCGTCCTGCATCTCGAAGAGATCGGCGAGGGGTTTGTCAAAGCGGTCCGCCCAGAGGTGGCTTCCTGTTTCAGTGTCGACCAGTTGGACGTTCACTCGAAAGCGGTCTCCGCTGCGCTGGACGGACCCTTCGAGCACGTAGCGAACGTCAAGGTCGCGGCCGATCTGCTTCAGGTCGATCGGCTTGCCTTTGTAGGTAAATGCAGTGTGGCGGCCGATCACGAGCGATCCACTGATGCGCGACAGGTCGGTGGTCAGGCTCTCGGTCACGCCATCGACGAAATAATCCTGCAAGGGGTCGCCGCTAAGATTGGCGAAAGGCAGCACGACAATGGAGAGGCGGGGCGGTAAGCGGGTCGCCCTCGCGCCAACGGGTCTTTGGGGGTGGAGGCCATCCAGGAGGGCGGCGTAGGTTTGGATCGGAAGATCAATATTTTTGAAAGTCTGCTCTCCACAAGTTGCAAACTCAATGCCGACCTTGCCCCTGACGTGATCGTAGGCAGATGAGGAAATGCAGATTCCGCCGGGGTCAGCGATGCTCTCTAGCCGTGCCGCGATATTGACGCCGTCACCAAAAACATCATGCGGTTCGACAATCACATCGCCTACATTGATGCCGACGCGAAAGGCAATTCGTCGCTCTTCCGCATCGGCGGCGGTAAGCTCCCTGATGCGAGTCTGAAACTGCACTGCGGCGCGAACCGCTTCGACCGCGCTTGGAAACTCTGCCAAGAACCCGTCGCCGGTGTTCTTCACGATCCGGCCCCCGTGTTCGGAGATGGCAGGCGCGATCCCTTCGGCAAGGAGACTTGTCAGTTTGGAGTGGGTTGCTTCTTCGTCATGGTGCATTAGCCGCGAATAGCCCGCCACGTCAGCGGCCATTATCGCTGATAGCCTGCGTTCAAGCCGAACCGGCCGCTCCTGCTCCATGGCAATATTCCAACCCACTGTCGCTGCTGGCGGATCAGAGAAGTGCCGAACGCGCTGTTCTCGTTTCCATCATGCCCACGAGGAGGCAGGGGGTCAAAATGATAGTGGGTCCAGGTCGCAATTTTTCAGCCGCTACGGCTGATCTAGCGGGCGTTTCCGAAATCCGACCTGCTCTTTTCCCGGCCTTCGCGCTCGCAATCCGCTCGAACTGCCGGCCGCGGCGAGGGTTGATCCCGAATTCTACAAATACGTCGAGCCTACCCTTGTCCGCCGCGAACGGCAGCAATCTCAAGGCGATGATCGGGCCGGAAACCTCTACCGCGCGTTGCGGACTTCAGCGACGAGGAAAATTCGGCTGGGGGAGAGCTTCCGCCATGGGGCAGAGGCGGCCGAGAGGGTGCCAAAATTCTCTCGCCCAAACAAAAAAGTAAGGCGCGACTGGCATCACCACAGTCGCGCCCTACGTCGCCGGCTTATGGGGCAGGGGGGAATAGCCGGCTGCAGAGACGACTCCCGACTGCCGGAGTCGTTCCAGGCGGTTGCGAATTTTTTTGCATGGGCGCCCCGACCTTTTCGCACACGGTTAAGTGATCGTGACGGTCGAGAACCCCCGGTCCTCGGCTCGCGTTGTTCCCTTGATCGCCATGGGGCGAGGGATTGACAGCCATGTCACAGATTCAAAAGGTATTTTTGAGCGCCGCCGCGATTGCCGCAACGCTTGGCGCCGTGCAACTCGCCTCCGGCCACGATCTGGCCGACCGCTGGCAGGCGGTCGCCGACAAATCTGACAAGCCGGGCCACAACGTCAACCGGGCCGGCAAGGCCGACCGGCTGGCCGAGATCAAGCAGGCAGCGGTTCCCAGCCGCACTGTGTCGATGCGGCTGAACGACCTCGCCGATACCTCGGTGCTGCTGCGGGTCCCCGCGGTGATCGAGACCGGCAACGCCAAGCCGCCGGTGTTGCTCCAGAACCAAAACCAGAGCCAGAAGAAGCAGGGTCGCAGCAACAAGCCGACGATCGCCTGCGAGCCGATGGTCAGCTCCCTGACTGAGGTCGCCAAGCTGCTCCAGCCCGGCCGTTGCGTCACCTGATCGCCCACCGTCCTTGGACGGGATTGCCTCTGCCGCAGGCAGGGGCCAAGTTCCTCACGTCCTCTTGATCCGCCCTCTCATCGCGTTATATCCGGGCTTTCCCTTTGATTTGACCGGGTAAACGCATGACGACGTCAGACACGGCTGTGCACACGCAGCCCTTCCAGGCCGAGGTTTCCGAGCTTCTGCACCTCATGGTGCATTCCGTCTATTCGGAGACCGACATCTTCCTGCGCGAGCTCGTCTCCAACGCCTCGGATGCCTGCGACAAGCTGCGCTACGAGGCGATCGCAACGCCGGCGCTGCTGGGCGAGGGGGACGCGCTCAAGATCCGCATCATCCCGAACAAGACGGCCGGAACGCTCACGATCGCCGACAATGGCATCGGCATGGAGCGGCAGGAGCTGATCGACCATCTCGGCACCATCGCCCGTTCCGGCACCAAGGCGTTCGTGTCGAAGCTGAAGGAGGCCAAGGACGGCCTCGGCCTGATCGGCCAGTTCGGCGTCGGCTTCTATTCCGCCTTCATGGTCGCCGACAGGATCGTCGTCATCAGCCGCCGCGCCGGCGAGAGCGACGTCTGGACCTGGACATCGTCCGGCGGCTCCGGCTTCGAGATCGCCCGCGCCAGCGAGGAGGACGCCTCGCGTGTCGTGCGCGGCACCGAGATCGTTCTGCACCTCAAGGACGACGCCAAGAAATATCTCGAAACCTACGAGATCGAGCGCATCGTCGGTGCCTATTCCGACAACATCCTGTTTCCCATCGAGCTCGTCCCGGAAGAGGGCGAGCCGCGCCAGATCAACTCGGCGAGCGCGCTGTGGCAGCGCTCGAAATCCGAGCTCACGGCGGAGGATTACAAGAAGGCCTATCAGCAGATCGCCTCCGCCTTCGACGATCCCGCGATGACGCTGCACTACCGCGCCGAAGGGCGCTACTCCTACGCCGTGCTGCTGTTTGCGCCGTCGACCAAGCCGTTCGACCTGTTCGAGCCGAACCGCAAGGGCCGCGTGAAGCTCTATGTCCGCCGCGTCTTCATCACCGATGATGCCGATCTCTTGCCGGGCTATTTGCGCTTCATCCGCGGCGTCGTCGACAGCGAGGATCTTCCGCTCAACATCTCGCGCGAGATGCTCCAGAACAATCCGCAGCTGGCGCAGATCCGCAAAGCCGTGGCGACCCGCGTCGTGTCCGAGCTCGAAAGCCTCGCCGACAAGGATGCCGAGAACTTCGCCAGGATCTGGGACGCCTTCGGCGCGGTGCTGAAGGAAGGCATCTACGAGGATTTCGAGCGTCGCGAAAAGCTGCTGGCGCTGTCGCGCTTCACCACCACGTCGGGCGAGAAGCGGTCGCTGAAACAGGTCGTCGCCGATTTCAAGCCGAACCAGACCGAGATCTATTATCTCGTCGGCGACAGCATCGAGCGGCTGAAGTCCAACCCGCGGCTGGAAGCTGCGACGGCGCGCGGCATCGAGGTGCTGCTGCTGTCAGATCCCGTCGACGCCTTCTGGACCTCGATGCCGACGGAATTCGAGGGCAAGCCGCTGAAGTCGCTGAGCCAGGGCGATCTCAATCTCGACCTGATCCCGCGCCTCGACGACAAGGACGAGGCGAAGAAGGACGAGCCCGTCGCCGATGAAGCGGCCACCATCGCCGTGATCAAGGCCGCGCTCGGCGAGCGCGTCAGCGACGTCAAGGCCTCGACGCGCCTCACCAGCTCGGCCTCCTGCCTCGTCGCCGACAGCCAGGGCCCGAGCCGCGAGCTCGAGCGCATCCTGTCGCAGCAGAACCGCGGCATGCGCACCAAGCCGGTGCTCGAGATCAATCTGCGCCATCCAATGGTGGGCGCGATCACCCGGGCACAGGCCGGCTCCAAGGCGGTCGACGATCTCAGCCTGCTCCTGCTCGAGCAGGCGCAGATCCTGGACGGCGAGCTGCCGGAAGACCCCGCGGCGTTTGCGGCGAGGTTGAACCGGCTGGTGCTGCAGGGGCTCGGCTAGCTTCGCGCGGCTTCGTTGGTCGTCATGGCAGGTCAAGCCCGGCCATGACGACCGCGTCGCGACAAGCCCACCTCACCTTGCCGTCATATGTCCCTGGGAACAGTCGCCTCCGCGGCGGTGTTATGCCATAGGAGGGCGTCGGCATCAGATCTGCCGACACTACCGATTCGAGGATGTCTTCATGCGTTTGCCGATCCTGACCCTCACCGCGATTGTCACGCTGTTTGCTGCGGCAGATGCGCGCGCCCAGACCTATGATCCGCGCTATCCGGTGTGCATGCACGTGTACACGCCCGGTGGCTGGGGTGGTGGCGGCGACTATTACGATTGCTCGTTCACATCGCTGCCGCAGTGCCGCGCCACGGCTTCGGGCCGCTCCGCGACATGCGACCTCAATCCCTACTACGCCTTCGACGAACCGCCACCGCCTCCGCGCAAGCGTCACAAGAAGGTGTATTAGGCAATCCGGGGCGCAGGAGCGTACTTCATGCGTTTCTCGTTCGGCCAGGTCGTGATCGTCGGCGCGGTGCTCGCGGCCGCGCCGTCACACGCGCAGACCTTCGATCCCCGTTTTCCCGTCTGCATGCACGTCTATTCCGGCGGGAGTAGCGGCGGCGGAGAATGGTACGATTGCTCCTTCGCATCGCTGTCGCAGTGCCGCGGCACGGCCGCAGGCCGTGCCGCCACCTGCGATCTCAATCCGTTTTATCCGGTCAACGCACCGCCGCCGCGTCCGCGCCGCGGGAGAAGCGGCTAGCGCTCCCTTTTCCGGATCGTACTTCAGGTGCCGTGAGGCGCCTCCTTGGCCGCGGTGGCGATCGCATCGGCCAATTGCCAGGTCATCTTGTCCGTGGTCCAGTCGCTGACATGCAGCCTGGTATCATCGCCCGGGTCCACTAGGCGGTCGAACGAGATCTGCGCGACTTCGTGCCAGCCCTTCATCAGCGCGAAACGGCGGAAGACGTTGACGCCCTTGTCGTGCGCGATCTGACCGATCGCCTCGACCATGGCCTCTGCCTTCTTGCGCTTGGCCGGTGTCAGCACTGCCGGCACATATTGAAGGTCCATCAGGATCACGTCGATCCTTCCGGCGCCCAGCAGTTGATCGACACCTTCACGGATGGCGTTCCTGGTGTCCGCGAACGAGGGACCGTCCGCTTGCCACACCGAATTGGTGCCGATCTGCCAGATGACAAGATCGGGCTTCAGGTCGAAAACGTCGCGCTCGAACCGCTTCAGCTCCAAGGGAGCGTCTTCGCCGCCGACGCCCCGATTGATCACCTCGATTGCGACATTTGGAAATTTGATCCGAAGAGCCGCCAGCAGCCTCTGCGGATAAGGAGCGATGCCTCCTTCGCCCGCCGTGGTCGACGAGCCGATCGCGACCACCCTGGCCTGCCCACCTTTCACGCGGCTGGCGAAATTCGTCAGTGGCTGCTCGAACGGCGCGGCCTGGACGGGAAACTCTGACGGATCGAGAGCCACGGTCGCCTCCCTTCAAACTCCGACAACGCAGGGTAGCAAAGGATAGCCCGTTTACCCGGGATCGCCTAGTCGCGGCGAGGCTGGATCGCTATTCCTTCCTGATTCCCGACAGCTCGACCACCTTGCGCCAGCGCTCGGCCTCCGCCGTCAGCAGAGTTAATCGCGCACTAACCGGCTTTTACCTTGTCTCTTAACACCTGGGCAGGGCGCGCGAGCTAAGCTGCCCAAATCAGCAGATACGTTCCGAAAGAATGAACGGCATGATCACCGGCGTCATCGAGCAACCGAAAGCCGCGCGCGCGCCGTCGGCATCAAAGATCTGGCTGAAGGCCATCGAGCTCACCGCGCGGATCGAGACGCTGCCGTGCCGCCTGTTCGCCGACGTCGTCGACGACTGGGCGCGGCGCCAGCCCGACCGCGTCGCGCTGGTCACGGATGTCGCGAGCCTCGACTACGACGGCCTGTCGAAGCGCATCAACCGCTATGCGCGCTGGGCACGCTCGGTCGGTGTGGCCAAGGGCGATACCGTTGCGCTGATCATGCCGAACGGCATCGATTATGTCGCTGCCTGGCTCGGCATCAGCCGGATCGGCGGTGTGGTCGCGCTGATCAACACAAAACTCGTCGGCCAATCGCTCGCGCATTGCCTCGATGTCGCAAGGCCCTTGTACATCGTCGTCGCGCACGATCTGGTGGCGATGCTGGAGAGCGCGAAGCCGCATCTGAAGACGGATGCGAAGATCTGGACCCATGGCGATGCCCGCAGCGAGCGCGCCATCGACGTCGCGCTTGCCGCGCTCGGCGACGGTCCGCTTCTGGCGGAGGAGCATGGCGACGTCACCATCGACGACCGCGCGCTCTTGATCTACACCTCCGGCACCACGGGCCTGCCGAAGGCCGCGAGCATCAGCCATCGTCGCATCCTCAATTGGGGTTTCTGGTTCGCCGGTCTCACCGGTGCCACGCCGCAGGACCGGCTCTACGACTGCTTGCCGCTGTTCCACTCGGTCGGCGGTATCGTCGCGCCCTGCAGCATGCTCGCCGCCGGCGGCTCGGTGGTGATCGCCGAAAAATTCTCGGCCTCGAATTTCTGGCCCGACATCGTGCGGCACGACTGCACGCTGTTCCAGTACATCGGCGAGCTCTGCCGCTATTTGCTCAAGGCGCCGCCGTCGGAATACGAGAACCGGCATCGGCTGCGGCTTGCCTGCGGCAACGGCCTGCGCGGCGACATCTGGGAGGATTTTCAGGCACGTTTCGCCATTCCGCGCATCCTCGAATTCTATGCGGCCACCGAGGGCAATTTCTCGCTATTCAATGTCGAGGGACAGGTCGGCGCGATTGGCCGCATTCCGCCGCTGCTCGCGCATCGCTTTCCGGCTGGCATCGTCAAGCTGGACCCCGACAGCGGAGCACCGCTGCGCAACGAAGAGGGCTTTTGCCTCGCCTGCGCCCGCGGCGAGGCCGGCGAAGCCATCGGCCGCATCGGTACCGCGGATCAGGGCGGCGGCCGCTTCGAGGGCTACACCGATGCCGGCGAGACCGAGAAGAAGATCTTGCGCGACGTCTTCGCCAGGGGTGATGCCTGGTTCCGCACCGGCGATCTGATGCGGCTCGACGACAAGGGCTTTTTCCATTTCGTCGATCGCATCGGCGACACCTTCCGCTGGAAGGGCGAGAACGTCGCGACTTCGGAGGTGAACGATGCCGTGCGCGAATTCACCGGCGTGATCGATGCCATCACCTATGGCGTCAGCATCCCCGGTACCGACGGCCGCGCCGGCATGAGCGCGATCGTCGTGAACGAGGGCTTTGACATCGCCGCACTGCCTGCCCATCTCGCCCAGCGCCTGCCGGCTTACGCCCGCCCGGTCTTCATCCGCATCTCGCGCGAGCTCGATGCCACCGAGACCTTCAAGCAGAAGAAGGGCGAGCTCGCCCGCGAGGGTTTTGACCCGGGCGCGATCTCCGATCCGTTGTTCATGCTCGAACCGAAGTCGGGTACTTATGTCGTGCTGGACGGGGCGGCCTATGCGGCAATCTCGGAGGGCGCGATCCGGCTGTAGCGCCAAAATCAGGAGATAGGTCCAATTTTATCTGAATTGTCCAAGAAGCCATTTACTTCTGTCGGGTAAACAGACGGCCACGGGGAGGCGGTCATCAAGAGCCGCCGCAACACGGACGAGCCATAACAAAAGAGAGCCAGCCATGTCGGTAAGGTCTAAGGTCATTGAGGCGATCCAGCAGATCGCCAAGGAGCAGCACGTCACGCTTCCCGCGCTCTCGGACGATCTGTCCCTTCACGAGACGGGTTTCGACTCGCTCGCCTTCGCCATCCTGGTGGCGCGTCTCGAGGACGAGACCGGGGTCGACCCCTTCACCATTTCCGAGGACGCAGCGTTCCCCGCCACGGTGGGCGATTTCGTGCGGGCCTACGAAAATGTCCCCGCGTGAGATCTTTGCGCTTCGCGACCATCTCGGTGCGGAGCTGAAGGGCCGCACGATCTCCGATGCGCATGATGTCGTATCGCTGACCGACATCCTGTCGCACACGGTTCTGGGCGGCCGCCTGCACGAATTGTCAGGTCGCGCCGTGTTGCTCAAGCTGTCCGACCAGCTCCGGTCGGACCTTGCCATGATCGAGCTCGACGGTATCGCCCGTCGCATGCTGCTCTGTCCGCCCGATCTCAATCCGTCGCATCTCGAAGCGCTGATCGCGGATGCCGGGATCGATGCCGTCGTCACCGACGAGCCCGAGCGCTGGGCGGAGACCGGCGTGCCGCTGGTCGTCACTGCACAATTGCCGCTTCAAGCCGCTGCGCCGGCCAGGACCGAGCGTGCCACCGAATGGCTGATGCTCACCTCGGGCACGTCAGGCGTGCCGAAGATCGCCGGTCATACGCTGGAAGCCTTGACCGGCGCCATCGTTGCAGAAGGCCCTGCAAAGGGACCGGCACCGGTGTGGGCCACGTTCTACGACATCCGCCGTTATGGCGGCCTGCAGATCTTCCTTCGCGCCGTTCTCTCCGGCGGCTCCTTGGTGCTGTCCGATCCGCATGAGGCGCTCGCCGACCATGTCGCACGGTTGAATGCGCGCGGCGTCTCGCACATCTCCGGCACGCCGTCGCATTGGCGCAAGCTGCTGATGAGCGGTTCGGCCGCGCAATTCGCCCCGCGCTACGTCCGTCTCTCCGGCGAGATCGCCGACCAGGCCGTGCTCGACGGCCTCAAGGCGGCGTTCCCCAATTCCTCCGTCGGCCATGCCTATGCCTCGACCGAGGCCGGCGTCGGCTTCGCCGTCAACGACGGGCTCGAAGGCTTTCCGGCCGACTATCTCGGCAACCGCAATGGCGTCGAGATGAAGGTCGTGGACGGCTCGTTGCGTATCCGCTCGACGCGCACGGCGCACGCTTACATCGGCCGCAATGCCGCCCCGCTCACCGATTCCGACGGGTTCGTCGACAGCGGCGATATTGTCGAGCTGCGCGGCGACCGCTATTATTTTGTCGGCCGCCGTGGCGGCATAATCAATATCGGCGGACTGAAGGTCCATCCCGAGGAGATCGAGGCGGTGATCAACCGTCATCCTGATGTGCGGATGTCGCGGGCGAAATCGCGCAAGAGCCCGATCACCGGCGGCATCGTCGTCGCCGACGTGATCCTTGCCGACGGCACGGATCAGGTCCGGGTGAAGGAAATTCGCGACCAGATCCTGGAGCAGTGCCGTGCCCAGCTCGCGTCCCACAAGGTGCCGGCGGTGATCCGCTTCGTCGAAGCGCTCGACGTCACCCCGGCCGGAAAACTGGCGCGCACAGATGCATAACGTTCTCGTCACCGGCGGCAGCCGCGGCATTGGGCTCGCGATCGGCAAGCGCCTGGTCGCTGCCGGCTTCAACGTGATCGCGGCCGCGCGGCGCGAGAGCGACGAGCTCAAGGCTGCCATTGCCGAATCCGGTGGGCACCTGCATTTCCGTGCCTGCGACCTCGCCGTGATCGACGCGATCCCGGCCTTCGCAAAGCTCGTGCGCGACGAGTTCGGCCCGATCTACGGCCTCGTCAACAATGCCGGCCTCGGCACCGAAGGCCTGCTCGCCACCATGCACAATTCCGAGATCGAGGCGCTGGTGCAGCTCAACGTGCTGTCGCCGATCATCCTGACCAAATATGTGGCGCGGCAGATGATGGCCGATGGCGCCGGCCGCATCATCAACATCTCCTCGATCATCGCGACGACCGGCTATAACGGCCTCTCCGTCTATGGAGCAACCAAGGCGGCCGCGACCGGCTTCACTCGCTCGCTCGCGCGCGAGGTCGGCAAGCTCGGCATCACCGTCAATGCGATCGCGCCTGGCTTCATCGACACGGAGCTCACGCACAATCTCTCCGACGAAGGCCGCAAGCGCATCGCCGGCCGCAGCGCGCTGCGCCGTTTGCCGGAGACGGAAGACGTCGCGCGCATGGTGGAATATCTGCTGGGCGACGGCGGCCGCAACGTCACGGGCACCGTGTTCACGATCGACGCCGGGAATACGGCATAACCGGAACCGGGCTGCCACAATTGCGTTGATCCGGCGCAATGACAGCAAGCCGGATTTGGTCGTAAGATGTCCCGCGATCGATTGGGTTACGTCAATCGATCTGCCCTAAACGAAGGGGAGCAGTCGATGGCCATTTCAAACATGACCGCTTCAAGTCAGGCTCTGACGGAGCCATCGTGTGCGAAGCCGGATGACGTACGCTGTCCGCCGATGTCGCATCAAAATTCCGGCGCTCACGGCCACGAAATGTATCCGCAGCAATTCGTGCGTCTGGTCGGCTGCCACGACGTCCCCGCATCCGCGCTGCGCAAGCGCCAGGACGAGAAGCTGCATTAGCGCGCGTTGGCGCTCACGTCCGATGCTTCGGCAGGTCAATCCGTTCGTGTGAGAATTCCGGCGGGCCCTCGGTGAGGCGGCGGATGCGGCGTTCGCGTTCGTCGTCCGGCAATGCGGGATCAAGCAGGCCCTCGATCTCGTGCACCGCCAGCTCCTCGATGCGGTCGGCGTCGGATGCGACCGAGCGTGCTGATGCAGGTACCGCGGGCGCGATCTTCAGGCCGAGCTCGACCAGCCTGCAGATGGCATCCGAGCGCGACAGCTGATGGGCTTCGGCCCAGGCATCCACGGTGGCGGTGAGCATCTCCGGCATTTTCACCGCACTGATCGCATCGAGCCCCGTGCGCCGGCCTACCGGCGAGGCGGAGTCCTTGCTGCCGAAATCAGACACCCCGATCATCCCCGCGCGACCGTTTCAGATGGATCAACCGTAAACGTCATTTGCGGCGTGCTGTTTGATGCCGATCAATGACGAACTGCGGCATTGCGGCGCGCTGCGACCTTGTTGTCCGGCTCCATTTCGGCCAATGATCGGGAATCGAACCCGGATCGACCCTGCCACGTATCTGGTTTAGGACGCTTCCCAACCATCCGGCATCACCCGATGACATCAGGCGAATCCTTTTACGGCGGCATTTCCGTCTTCCGCGGCTTCACCAGCCTGATGGATCCCACGCTCTATGCGCCGCTGCCGGACGATTGGAGCATCGGTGTCGCCGACATCGTCGATTCGACCAAGGCGATCGCGGCGCAGCGCTACAAGGCGGTGAACATGGCCGGTGCGGCCGTGATCGCGGCGGTGACCAACGCGCTGGAGGGG
The DNA here is from genome assembly GCF_025200885.1 of Bradyrhizobium huanghuaihaiense. NCBI lineage: Bacteria > Pseudomonadati > Pseudomonadota > Alphaproteobacteria > Hyphomicrobiales > Nitrobacteraceae > Bradyrhizobium > Bradyrhizobium huanghuaihaiense. The sequence goes on from NZ_CP104172.1 coordinate 1,039,215, forward strand.
CGGGAATTCCCCTTCGTGTTCGGCGGCGACGGAGCGAGCTTTGCGGTCGCGCCTTCCGATCTCGATGCTGCGCGCGAGGCATTGGCCGCGACCGCGACCTGGGTCCGCGAGGATCTCGATCTGAAGATGCGCGTCGCGCTGGTGCCGGTGAGCGCCATCCGGGCGCAGGGCCTCGACGTGCGCGTCGCGCGTTTCGGTCCGTCGCCGAACCTGTCCTACGCGATGTTCTCCGGCGGCGGGCTCGCCTGGGCCGATGCCGCGATGAAGCGCGGCGAGTTCGCGGTCACGGAAGCGCCCTCCGGTACACAGCCGGATCTCTCGGGCCTGTCCTGCCGCTTCGAGGTGATGCCGGCTGCGCGCGGCCTGATCCTGTCGGTGCTGGTGATGCCGTCGCGCGGCGCCGATTCGCATGCTTTCCGCAAGGTGATCGAGGACATCATCCATCTCGTCGAGCGCAGCCCGGAGGGCGGCCGCCCGGTGCCGCCGCAGGGGCCGCCGCTGAAATGGCCGCCGCAGGGGCTGGACTTCGAAGCCCGCACCAGGCGCGGCGGTCCGCTGCTCGCGCGCAGAGCCGGCGTGCTGGCCTATACGCTGTTCGTCTATCTGATCATGCGCTTCGATCTCAAGGTCGGCGGCTTCGTGCCCAATGTCTACAAGCGCCAGGTGGTCGAGAACTCCGACTTCAGGAAATATGACGACGGCCTGCGCATGATCCTCGACTGCACGCCGCAGCTCGAACGCGCGTTGAGCGATCGTCTCGCGGCCGCCGCGCGCGACGGCGTCGTACGCTACGGCCTCTACCAGCAGGATGCCGCGATGATGACCTGCTTCACGCCGTCGGCGCTGCGCAGCGATCACGTACACTTCATCGACGGCGCGCGGGGCGGATACGCCTCGGCGGCGACGGCGCTGAAGGCGATGACGGCGGCGGCGAGCTAGCGTCCCGCGCGCGTCCAGGTCTCGCCGCCGCAGAGCGCGCCGACGCAGCCTTCGACCCGCAGCGAATCCGCGCCCGTCACCGTGACGCTGCTCGCATAGGTGCTGCCGTCGTCGGCATTGTAGATCTGGCCGGACCATTTGTTCGGGCCTGCGGGCTGCATGGCGCTGAACAGCGGCAGGCCGATCATCGGTCGCTTGGCGAGCGCGGGATTGGGGTTCTTGCTGTCGCTGGCGGGCTGGCCGGTCGCGGTGTCCATGGGCTCGCGCAGCCAGACGATGTGGCCGCAGATGCCGCCGCCGCACTTGCTGATCTTGACGCGGGCATCGCCGGCCTGGGTGAGCCAGGTCCCGTCGGCGCTCTGCGCATGCGCGGCAGTCGCGCCAAGCAGTGCAGTCAGGATGACGGAGAGGATGGCGAATCTGCTGAACATGGAGCGGCCCTGAAAAATGGAGGCGCCTCCATAGCAGCCCGGCAGGATAGTGCAACGCCGGATCGAATCACATTCCTGCGCGTGATTTGCCTGCGCTCATTTGCCCCAGCGCACGAACGCGACCGAGGCTGCGGTCAGGAGCCCGAACACGGCCATGGCGCCGCCGACCAGCGCGAACAACGTCCAGGCCGGCGCCTGCGCCGTCATGAGGCTGATACCGCCGATCGCGACGATCAGCAGCCGCGCGGTGGAGGCCAGCACCGGACCGCCGACACGAGCGGCGCCTTGCGAGGAGAAATACAGCGACACGCCCATGCCGAAGAACACGAAGGCCGGGCCGGCCCAGTGGAAATAGCTGTGCGCCGCCGCCGTGACGCCGGGATCGCGCGTGAACAGCGACACCCACAGCGCGGGATCGAGCGCGACGACGAGGCCGATCGTGCCGACCGTAAGCCCCGAGGCCGCTGCTGCCGTCCACGCCACGCGCCGCGCGCGCGCGACATGTCCGGCGCCCATCGCCATGCCGACCATCGGCACCGAGGCGATGCCAAAGGCGAAGGTGATCGGGATCAGCAGAAATTCCAGCCGCGAGCCGATGCCGTAGCCGGCCAGCATCTCGGTGCCGAAGGTCGCGAGGATTTTCGTGAAGATCAGGATGGTGAGCACGGTCTGGAGCGGCGACAGGCAGGCGACGGCGCCAACTTTCAAGATATCCAGGAACATCGCGCGCTCGAAATGAAAGGCGCGGAAGTCGAGCTGCAGCCGGCTGCGGCCGGACAGGAGATACCAGAGGAAGAAGATCGCGGAGCAGCTGAACGCGATCAGCTGGCCGCTCGCAACGCCGGGCATGCCGAATTGCGGTGCGGCGAACAGACCGAGCCCCAGCGTGCCGCCGAGCGCGATCTGGAGCACGCTCGCCCCGATCAGCGTCATCGACGGCAGGCGCATGTCGCCGGTGCCGCGGATCACGGACGCCAGCGTGTTGACGAGCCAGATCGCGACAGCGCCGGAGAACAGCACCTGTGAATAGCCGCAGGCTTCCTCGAGCACGCGCTCGCGCCCGCCGAGCAGCGTGAAGAACGAGCGGCCGAACACCAGCATGATCACCGTGAAGAACAGTCCGCCGCAGAGGCCAATGATGGCGGCATGCAGCGCCAGCGTCGCGGCGCGGTCGTGATCGCCGGCGCCGAGCGCGCGGCTGATCGCCGAGGACACGCCGCCGCCCATCGCGCCCGCGCTCATCATCTGCGTCAGCATCGCGAACGGAAACACCAGCGCGATCGCAGCCAGCGGGATGGTGCCGAGCCGGCCGATATAGGAGGTCTCGGCAATCGCAACCAGCGTGCTGCCGACCATCGCGATCATGTTGGGGATGGCGAGCCGCAGCAGCGTCGGCAGGATCGGGGCGGTCAGCAGGCTCGCGATGGGGGAGGCGACCGGCGCAACCGGCGGGACGGCGTCTGCAGGGGCGTCGATGGTCATGTGCCACGGTGCGGAATATTGGATGATGACCGACATATTATAGGGCGTGCGAGGCGCGCGCCAGCCCCCATCTCACGCAGGGCTCACCAGGGCAGGCCGCATAGGTCGATAGTGCCCAGCGTCGGGGCCCGGACGATGTCGAAGACGTAGGGTGCCATGTAGTCGAAGCGAATTCGCCCCTCCGGCTGCTCGCAATAGACGTCACCTTTGAAGGGTTGCCATTTGCGGGCCTCGTAGAACGCGAAATTGTGCGGCTCGCAGAACAGCAGCCCGAAGCGGACCGCCTCGTTGGCGCGCATGGTATGCACCGCCGCGTCGATCGCGATCGTCGCGTAGCCGCGGCCACGCCGGTCCCCGCGCGTGCAGACGCCGCCGATGCCGCCGACGTGAACCTTCTGCCCATTCCAGGTCACGGTGCGGAAGTAGATGCCGACATGGCAGACGAGCCCGTCCTCGGGCGTCTCGAGCAGCACGCGCAGATCGGCATTGGCCCATTTGACGTGGCTCCAGGCTGGCTTGTCCGCGGCGTCTTGGCCCCAGACCGCGCTGAGCAGCGGCTTTGCGATCGGCCATGAGGCGTCGCCGTTCAAAATGTCGATCTCGATGGTCATGGCGTCGTCCTTCACAGCTTCGCTTCGTGGCGCGTTTGTTCTGTCTTAAGCGCTTCAAAGGCAATGATATTTTATGGCGAACCGCAGGTTTGATCGACGGCTGCCCGTTGCGACGAATTTGTGCATCCGGGCGAGGACACCCCATCACGCCTTTTCGCAAATTCAGAGGTATTTAATGGCGGCGGAACCTTCTATAAGGGGTGACCGTTAGAACGTTCCCCACCAGTTGCGGACAAGAACCCATGACCTTTACGCTGCCCCCACTCCCTTACGCCTATGACGCCCTCGGCCAGTACATGTCGAAGGAGACGCTGGAATATCACCACGACAAGCATCATCAGGCCTACGTCACCAACGGCAACAACGCGCTCAAGGGGACCGAATGGGAAGGCAAGTCCCTTGAAGAGATCGTCAAGGGCTCGTTCGGCAAGAACCCCGCGGTGTTCAACAATGCCGGCCAGCACTACAACCACATCCACTTCTGGAGCTGGATGAAGCCCAATGGCGGCGGCACCAAGCTGCCTGGCAAGCTCGAGAAGAAGATCAACGAGGACCTCGGCGGCTTCGAGAAGTTCAAGACCGACTTCCAGGCGGCCGGCGTCGGCCAGTTCGGCTCCGGCTGGTGCTGGCTCCAGGTCAAGAACGGCAAGCTCGAGATCTCCAAGACCCCGAACGGCGAGAATCCGCTGGTGCACGGCGCCACCCCGATCCTCGGCTGCGACGTCTGGGAGCACTCCTACTACATCGACTACCGCAACCGCCGCCCCGACTATCTCAAGGCGTTCGTCGAGAACCTCGTGAACTGGGAATACGTCGAGTCCCTGTTCGACAAGGCCTGAGTTTCACTCCGTCATCCCGGGGCGATGCGCAGCATCGAACTATGGTGCGCGCTTGCGCACCTGAGGATCTCGAGATTCTCAGGTGCGCAATTGCGCACCAGAGCTCGCGCTTCGCGCGCCCCGGAATGACAGACAAGGCGGTCGCATGCGCGGCCGCCTTTTTGCTGTGCGGAATTGCCCTGCGCGGTGCGCGTATCGGCCTGTGATCGTACCGTTTGCATCGCGTTGGCGGCGCCCTTAATCAGGATGGGCATCACCCTCGAGCCGCCCACACCCGTTGTCAGAACTTCCCTCGAAAGCCCCGGCGCCTGCCGAGGACGCGGAGTCCGAGCCGCGGCCGGGACGCGTGCGCAAGCCGATCGGCTGGTCGACCATCATCATCGCGGCCCTGGTGGCGGTGAGCGCGGCACTGGTCTGGCGGCGTGACGGCACCGATGGTGTTCTGGACATCCTCACCCATGACCTGTCCCTGTTCGGCGGTATCCTGCCGCGCGTGCTGGCCGGCTGCCTGCTCGGGGCCTTCATTTCCGAGATCCTGCCGCACGAAAAAGTCTCGCGCTCGCTCGGGCCGAAATCCGGCCTGATGGGCCTTCTGATCGGCACCGCCTTCGGCGCAATCCTGCCCGGCGGTCCCTTCACGGCCTATCCCGTGGCGAGCGCGCTGCTCGCGGTCGGCGCCGATTTCGGCGCCACCATCGCCATGGTCGTGAGCTGGACGCTGATCGGCTACGGCCGGGCGGTCGCCTGGGAAATCCCGATCATGGGCACCGATTTCACGCTGTGGCGGATCCTGATCTCGCTGCCGTTGCCGGTGCTCGCAGGTGCCCTCGGCCGCTTCGTCTATGTCCGGCTCTATCCGCAGCCGCTCGCGAAGGACGACGAGAATTGAGCGCGGCGCTTCTGATCGACATCCTGCTGTGGGGCTCTGTGCTCGGCGTCGGGCTGATCGCCTTCCGCCGCGGCCCGCCGGTGTTCAAGGCCTCCTTGCGCGAAGGCTCGATGGACTTCATCAACATCGTGCCGCGGATTGCGCTCGGCGTGATCGGCTCCGGCTACATCGCCGCGATCATCCCGCAGGAGGTGATCACCGGCTGGCTCGGCCCGGACAGCGGCTGGCTCGGGGTTGCCTCCGCCGTGGTTGCCGGCGCCGCCACGCCCGGCGGCCCCGTGATCGGCTTCTCCATCGGCACGGTGGCGCTGAAGTCCGGCGGCGGCGTGCCCCAGGTGGTCGCCTATGTCGTCGCCTGGGCGCTGTTTGCCTTCCAGCGGGTGATCTTGTGGGAAATCCCCTTCATGCCGGCCCGTTTCGTCTGGTTCCGCTGCGCCGTCTCGGTGCCGTTCCCGTTCGTGGCGGCCGCCATCGTCATGGTGATCGGGAAGCCCTGAGCCGGGCGTGACGCCTCGAAGCGTGGACAGGGGTAATGTTATATTATAACGTTCCCGGATGGTTCCCGCCGCATCCCACGCCCACCAGCACGACCATGCCCACGGCCACTCCCATGACGACGCGCATGCGCATGGGCACGACCACACCCACGCCCATGTCCACGATGCGGCCTCGCCGCATCCGGCCCAGGCGGCGCCCTGGTCGATCCTGCGCATGACCATGGCGGGCCGCCTCGCGGCCGCGCTCGCCGTCTGCGCCGTGCTCTGGGGCGTGGTCTTCCTGGCAATGAGGTGAAGATGGCGGCGCTGCATTTCCACAACGTCACGCTCGGCTATGACCGGCATCCCGCCGTGCATCATCTCAGCGGCGAGGTCGCCCCGGGCGCGCTGGTCGCCGTGATCGGCCCGAACGGCGCCGGCAAGTCGACGCTGCTGCGCGGCATCGTCGGCATCCTGAGGCCGCTCGACGGCAGCATCCATCTCGGCGGGCTCGATGCCCGGGACATCGCCTATCTGCCGCAGAGCGCGGAGATCGACCGCAGCTTCCCGATCTCGGTGTTCGATTTCGTCGGCACCGGGCTGTGGCGCAACGCCGGCCTGTTCGGCGGCATCGGCAAGGCGGCGCGGGACAAGATCCTGCGCGCGATCGCGTCCGTTGGTCTCAATGGCTTCGAGAACCGCCCGATCGGCACGCTCTCCGGCGGCCAGATGCAGCGCGTGCTGTTCGCGCGCGTGCTGCTCCAGGACGCCAGCCTGATCGTGCTCGACGAGCCCTTCAACGCCATCGACAGCAAGACCACGGCCGACCTGCTCGCGCTGGTCAAGCACTGGCACGGCGAAGGCCGCACCGTGCTCGCCGCGCTGCACGACATGGAGATGGTGCGCAACCATTTCAGCGAGACGCTGGTGCTGGCGCGCGGCCCCGTGGCCTGGGGACCGACGGCGGAGGTTCTGACACCGGAGAATCTGATGGTCGCGATGCGGATGTGCGAGGCCTTCGACGACACAGCCGCGGCCTGCGCGGCCGATGATATCAGCTCGCGGGCGGCCTGATATCCGATGGTCTATGACGCGCTGATCGGTCCGTTCACCGAATTCGAGTTCATGCGGCGGGCGCTGGCCGCCGTGATCGCGCTGTCGCTGGCCGGCGCGCCGATCGGCGTGTTCCTGATGCTGCGGCGGATGAGCCTCGTCGGCGACGCCATGGCGCATGCGATCCTGCCCGGCGCCGCAATCGGCTTCCTGCTCTCCGGTCTCAACCTGTTTGCCATGACCGCCGGTGGCCTGATCGCCGGCTTTGCCGTCGCGATCCTCGCCGGCGTCGTCGCGCGCTCGACCGGTCTGAAGGAGGACGCATCGCTCGCGACCTTCTATCTGGCCTCGCTGGCGCTCGGCGTCACCATCGTCTCGATCAAGGGCACCAATATCGACCTGCTGCATGTCTTGTTCGGCAACATCCTCGCGATGGACGACCAGACGCTGCTGGTGGTCGCCTTCAACGCCACGGTGACGCTGCTGGTGCTCGCGGTGATCTACCGCCCGCTGGTGATCGAGAGTGTCGATCCGCTATTCCTGCGCACGGTGAGCCGGGCCGGGGGCCCCGCGCATCTCGCCTTCCTGGCTCTCGTTGTCATCAACCTCGTCAACGGCTTTCAAGCGCTGGGTACGCTGCTCGCGGTGGGCCTGATGATCCTGCCCGCGGGCATCGCGCGGTTCTGGTCGCGCGATCTCACCGCGATGATTTGCATCGCCGTGGTGGCCGCTGCCGTCTCCGGCTATGCCGGTCTCGTGCTGTCGTTCCAGACCCGCGTGCCGTCGGGCCCTGCGATCATTCTGGTGGCGACGGTGCTGTACATCGTCTCCGTGCTGTTCGGCCGCGTCGGCGGCATCGTCCGGCAGCTGTTTCCCGGTCGGCATCTGGAAGCGTGACGGTGATGCGTATCCTGCTTTGCGTACTTCTGCTGATCGCCTCACCGCTGCACGCCGCCGAGCGACTCAATGTGGTCGCCAGCTTCTCGATTCTCGGCGATTTCGTTCGCAATGTCGGTGGCGACCGCATCAACCTGACGACGCTGGTCGGGCCCGACAGCGACGTCCACGTCTACACGCCGGCCCCAAGCGACGCGAAGCGGGTCGCGGAAGCGAAGCTCGTCATCGTCAACGGACTCGGGCTGGAGGGCTGGCTGCCGCGCCTCGTACAGTCCGCAGGGAGCAAGGCGCAGGTGGTCACCGCGAGCGCCGGCATCGCGCCCCTCAAGCTCGGCTCGGCTGCGGATCCCCATGCCTGGCAGTCGGTCCCCAATGCCAAGGTCTACGTGACCGACATCGCCAATGCATTGGCTGCCGCCGTCCCGGATGATTCGGAGTTCTTCCGCGCCCAGGCCAAGGCCTATTTGGAAAAGCTCGAAACGCTGGACCGCGAGGTCCGCGAGACCGTGGCCAAAATTCCGCCGGAGCGGCGCAAGGTGATCTCCACCCACGACGCCTTCGGTTATTTCGCCGCCGAATACGGGATCCAGTTCATCGCCCCCCTGGGCGTCTCCACGGAGACCGAGCCCAGCGCGCGGGACATTGCGGCCATCATCGGCCAGATCAGGGCCCAAAAAATCCCCGCCGTGTTCCTGGAAAATATCAGCGATGACCGCCTGATCCGCCGGATCGCCGCCGAGACCGGCGCAAAGGTCGGCGGGACCCTGATTTCGGACGGTTTGACCGGCGAAAAGGGGCCTGCACCCACTTACATTGACATGGTCAGGCACAATATAAAGGCCCTGACCAGCGCGCTTGACCATTAGGGCAGGGGCCACCCCGCCTCGCGTCGCGCGAAAAAGCCTTAAAGTCCGGAGTTGTTATGTCTGAAGCGACCTCTCAGAAAATTCCCGTGACCGTCCTGACCGGCTATCTCGGCGCCGGCAAGACCACGCTTTTGAACCGCATTTTGTCGGAGAACCACGGCAAGAAATACGCGGTCATCGTCAACGAATTCGGCGAGATCGGCATCGACAACGACCTCATCATCGGCGCCGATGAGGAAGTGTTCGAGATGAACAATGGCTGCATCTGCTGCACCGTGCGCGGCGACCTCGTCCGCATCATGGACGGCTTGATGAAGCGCAAAGGCAAGTTCGACGCCATCATCGTCGAGACCACCGGCCTTGCCGATCCCGCGCCCGTCGCCCAGACCTTCTTCGTCGACGAGGACGTGCAGAAGAACGCCCGGCTCGACGCGGTCGTCACCGTCGCCGACGCCAAATGGCTGTCCGACCGCCTGAAGGACGCGCCCGAGGCCAAGAACCAGATCGCCTTCGCCGACGTCATCGTGCTGAACAAGACCGATCTCGTCACCAAGCCCGAGCTTGCCGAGGTCGAGGCCCGCATCCGCGGCATCAATCCGTATGCGAAGCTGCATCGCACCGAGCGCTGCTCGGTGGCGCTGGCCGACGTGCTCGACCGCGGCGCCTTCGACCTCGACCGCATCCTCGACATCGAGCCGGATTTCCTCGAGGCCGACGATCATGACCACGACCATGATCATCACCATCATCACGGCCACGACCATCACCACCATGATCACGGTCACGGCCTGAAGCACTATCACGACGAGGACATGCAGTCGCTGTCGCTCAAGACCGACAAGCCGCTCGATCCCAACATGTTCATGCCCTGGCTGCAGAACCTGGTGCAGGTCGAGGGTGGCAAGATCCTGCGCTCCAAGGGCATCCTCGCCTTCCACGACGACGACGACCGCTACGTCTTCCAGGGCGTCCACATGATGCTGGAGGGCAACCACCAGCGGAAATGGAAGGAGGGCGAGCCGCGCGAGAGCCGCCTCGTCTTCATCGGCCGCGAACTGCCTGAAGAGGCGATCCGCAAGGGCTTCGAGAGCTGCATCGTCTCGTGATGAAAGAGTTTTCGCCGCCCCCCGATTCCGCCTCGATCGTCTCCGTCACCGACCGCGTCAAACCGGTCGCGCTCGGCATGGCGGTTACGTCCGTGCATTTTCTTGGGCCTCGCGCCGCCTTCGTCGGCGGCGAGGAGAACGTCAAGTTCGTCGATGGTGAGGGTGAGGTCACGACGGTCGCCGTGCACGGCGGCGGCATTCTCTCGACCGCTTCCGACGGCAAGCGCATCGTCATGGGCGGCGACGACGGCAAGGTCGTCTCGCTCGATGCCAAGGGCGTGGTGACTCTGCTCGCCACCGACCCGAAACGGCGCTGGATCGACGCGGTGGCGCTGCACGCCGATGGCGCCTTCGCCTGGTCGGCCGGCAAGACGGCGACCGTCAAGAGCGGCAAGACCGAGGAGAAGTCGCTCGAGGTGCCCTCGACCGTCGGCGGGCTTGCGTTTGCGCCGAAGGGCCTGCGGCTCGCGATCGCCCATTACAACGGCGCGACGCTGTGGTTTCCGAACATGGAGGGATCGGCCGAATTCCTGCCCTGGGCCGGCTCGCATCACGCGGTCGCCTTCAGCCCCGACAACAAGTTCCTGGTCACCGCGATGCACGAGCCGGCGCTGCATGGCTGGCGGCTCGCCGACAACAGGCACATGCGCATGACCGGCTATCCCGGCCGTGTCCGCTCGATGTCCTGGAGCGCGGGCGGCAAGGGATTGGCGACCTCAGGCGCCGACACCGTCATCATCTGGCCCTTCGCCAGCAAGGACGGCCCGATGGGCAAGGAGCCCGCGATGCTCGCGCCGCTGCAGGCGCGCGTCTCGGTGGTCGCCTGCCATCCCAAGAACGACATCCTCGCCGCCGGCTACAGCGACGGCACCGTGCTGATGGTGCGGCTGGAAGACGGCGCGGAGATCCTGGTCCGCCGCAACGGCACCCCGCCGGTGGCCGCGATTGCCTGGAACGCCAAGGGCACGCTGCTGGCGTTCGCGGACGAAAATGGGGATGGCGGTCTGCTGGAGCTTTAATCTGTCATCGTTCCCGCCGTAGGGTGGGCAAAGGCGCGCCCTTGCGCCGTGCCCACGATCTTTTTGCTTTGACGGGAGCCGTGGGCACGCTTCGCTTTGCCCACCCTACGGCAGCTCACATTCATGCGATTTCTCACGACCTTCCAGCTTGCCGATTTCGCCGACACGCTGGTCAGCCTGACCACGGCCTTCGTGCTGGGCACGCTGATCGGCGCCGAGCGGCAATACCGCCAGCGCACCGCCGGCCTGCGCACCAATGTGCTGGTCGCGGTCGGCGCTGCTGCCTTCGTTGATCTCGCCATGCATCTGGATGGCGCCGACGGCGCGGTGCGGGTGATCTCCTACGTCGTCTCCGGCATCGGCTTCCTTGGCGCCGGCGTCATCATGAAGCAGGGCATGGACGTGCGCGGGCTCAACACCGCGGCCACGCTGTGGGCCTCGGCCGCGGTCGGCTCCTGCGCCGGCGCCGACATGGTCGCGCAGGCCGCCGCGCTCACCGTCTTCGTCATCGCCGGCAACACCATGCTGCGTCCGCTGGTCAACGCCATCAACCGCATCCCGCTGAACGAGAAGGCGCTGGAGGCGACCTATTACTTCAAGCTGGCGGTTGCGACCGACGCGCTCCCCGACATGCGCGACCGTCTCGTCGACAAGCTCGAGGCCGCGAAATACCCGGTCGCCGATATCGAGGTCGCCGAGATCGGCGAGGACATCATGGAGATCGCTGCAAAACTGGTCGCGACCGCGGTCGATCCGAACGAGTTGAACGCGGTGGCGACCGATCTCCAGCATCTGCCCGGCGTGCGGCATGCCACCTGGGAAGTCAGCACGACGGAGTGAGGTCGGCATTTTCGCGCGAGGGCGCGGTTCCCGCCCTGCCTGTTCCGGAACCGGCGCGCTCCAGTTTCGTTGATCCCGCGGACAAAGGCGGTGATCGACATGCCCGGCCCAGATAATAAGCGCAGATTGAAGCTCGACCTGACAATTGCCGGTTTGCTGTTCGCAGCAGGCGTCGTGGTGTCGGTGATGTCGCTGGCACAAATCCGTGCCGAAAGCCGGTCGGAGCTGGCGCAGGCGACGCAGCCGCTCCAGGGCACGCCGTCCGACGAGCAGGGCAAGACGCCCGCGGAAGCCAAGCCCGGCGGCGACCGGCCGACCACGCCCGCCCCCGAGCCGGCACGTCCCGAGCCGCAGACGCAGGGCGCGGCGACCAAGCCGGCACTGCCGCCGGCACCGGCGGAGAAAATCGCGCCGCCGATTGAGAAGAAGTAGTTTTCGCCGTCATTCCGGGGCGCGCGCAGCACGAGCCCGGAATCCATTTTTCTGCTGACTCTGCCGCCCGATGGATTCCGGGCTCGACGCTCCGCGTCGCCCCGGAATGACGGGTGGAAAGAGTCCGCCTCACCGCACCAGGATATTCCGGAACTGCCAGGGATCGCTGGTGTCGATATCCTCCGGGAACAGTCCCGGACGATCCGTCAGCGGCGTCCAGTCGGTGTAGAAGCCCTTGACCGGGCCGAGATAGGGCAGCTGGATTTCCAGCAGGCGATCGAAATCCATCTCGTCGGCCTCGACGATGCCCTCGTTCGGGTTTTCCAGCGCCCACACCATGCCGCCGAGCACGGCGGAGGTCACCTGCAGGCCGGTGGCGTTCTGGTAGGGCGCGAGCGCGCGGGTCTCCTCGATGGAGAGCTGCGAGCCGTACCAATAGGCGTTGTTGTCGTGGCCGAACAGCAGCACGCCGAGCTCGTCGATGCCGTCGACGATCTCGTTCTCGTCGAGGATGTGGTGCTTCTCCTGCATCTTCGCGGCGCGGCCGAACATCTCATGCAGCGACAGCACGGCATCGTCGGCCGGGTGGTAAGCATAATGGCAGGTCGGCCGGTAGACTGCCTTGCCGGAGGCGTCACGCACCGTGAAGTAATCGGAGATCGAGATCGACTCGTTGTGGGTGACGAGGAAGCCGTATTGCGCGCCGCGGGTCGGGCACCAGGTGCGCACGCGGGTGTTGGCGCCGGGCTGCATCAGATAGATGGCAGCGCCGCAGCCGGCTTCGTGGGTCCGCGCATTCTCGGGCATCCACTTCTCATGGGTGCCCCAGCCGAGCTCGGACGGCTGCACGCCTTCCGACAGAAAACCTTCGACCGACCAGGTGTTGACGAAGACGTCGGGCTCTTTCGGCTTCTTCGAGCGCTGGGTGTCGCGCTCGGCGATGTGGATGCCCTTGATGCCGGCCTGCCGCATCAGGTCCGCCCATTCGGCCTTGGTCTTCGGACGGGGGGCATTGAGCTTCAGGTCGGCGGCGACGTTGAGCAGCGCCTGCTTGACGAAGAACGAGACCATGCCGGGATTGGCGCCGCAGCAGGAGACGGCCGTGGTCGAGCCCGCCGGGCGCGCCTTCTTGGCGGCCAGCGTCACTTCGCGCAGCGCGTAGTTGGAGCGCGCTTCCGGGCCCTTCGACGCATCGAAATAGAAGCCGAGCCAGGGCTCGTTGACGGTGTCGATGTAGAGAGCGCCGAGCTCGTTGCAGAGCTCCATGATGTCGGTCGAGCCGGTGTCGACCGACAGATTGACGCAAAAGCCCTGGCCGCCGCCTTCGGTGAGCAGCGGGGTCAGCAGCTCGCGGTAATTGTCTTTCGTCACGGCCTTCTGGATGAAGCGCACATTCTGCTTCTCGCAATGCGCCTTGCGGCCCTCGTCCTTGGGATCGATCACGGTGACGCGCGACTTGTCGTAATCGAGATGCCGCTCGATCATCGGCAACGTGCCTTTGCCGATGGAGCCGAAGCCGACCATGACGATGGGACCGGTGATCTTCGCGTAGATCTGCGAGGGAGGGCTCATGGAATAGTTTCTCCGGAACGTGCTGGCAGACAATGGTGAGGGGTGGATCAGGCGCTGCGGCGCTTGTCAGACGCTGCGGCGCTTGGCGGTGACTTCGATCTCGACCTTCATCTCGGGCTTGGCGAGAGCGGTGACGACCAGCAACGTCGCAGCCGGCCTGATGTCGCCGAGGACTTCGCCGCAGACGGCGAAGTGGGCATCGATGTAGCTGGCGTCGGTGACGTAGTAGGTCGCACGGACGATATCGGCCATTTCGAATCCGCCCTCCTTCAGGGCGGCTTCGATGGTCTTGAAGCAGTTGCGTGACTGGCTCGTGACATCGGCCGGCATCGTCATCGTGGTGTAGTCATAGCCGGTGGTTCCCGCGACGAAGGCGAACTCGCCGTCGATCACGGCGCGGCTGTAGCCGACGGTCTTCTCGAGCGGGGAGCCGGTGGAAATCAGGCGACGGGACATGGTCATGGGCCTCGACTGAAGGGGTGTTTCGCGGGGTTAAAGGGCGTTTCCGGCGCCTGCGCAACCCCCAAGGAACGGGCTTGGCGCAGGCGCGGCCGGGCGTTGCCGCTCGATGCGGCATCGGTCGTCGCTATGAAAGCGATCCGTTAGGCCGCGTGCGCCTGGAGGGGACGAACTACCCTCCGTTTGGACAGGGCGGCGCCAGTCGGCACGATCATCCCCTCGGCGCCGTCCAGCGCACCGGCCTGGAATTCGATCGCCAGCAGGCGGTCGCGCTCGAACGGGCCGGGCAGCATCAGGGCGCCGGTCTTCTCGGCCGCGAAGCCGAAGCGGGCGTAATATGGGGCATCGCCGAGCAGGATCACGGCCTCGTGCCCGCGCGCCCGGGCGGCGGCCAGCGCTTGATGCATCAGCGCGGCGCCGATCCCGAGCTCGCGGCAGGCAGGGTCGACCGCCAGCGGTCCGAGGACCAGAGCGGGCCTGCCTCCGGCGCTGACATGCCACAGCCGCACGGTTCCCACGAGCTTGCCCTCGCGCATCGCCGACAGGGCAAGGCCTGTGGCGGGCGCGCGTCCGTCGCGCAGGCGCTGGCAGGTGCGGTCATGGCGGTTCTCGCCAAAGCAGGCATCCAGCAGCGCTTCACGGGCGGCGACGTCGACAGCACGTTCCGCACGGATCGCGAACGGAGCGGCTTTCGAGGTGAGGGCGACTTGTGGCTTCCGAAAAGCAGTCATGGCGCGTCAGTCCCCGCTTGAACCGACGTGCGTTCAGCACGCCTGTCCAAGACGTCGTCAGAAAATCGAGATGTCAGGGAGGAGCCGGCAAGCCGGCTCCCGGGTTCGTCAGGCCTCAGACAGAGAGGCGGATCAGATGTGATACGTCTTCAGCGGCGGAATGCCGTTGAACGCCACCGACGAGTAGGTCGACGTATAGGCCCCGGTGCCTTCGATCAGCACCTTGTCGCCGATCTCGAGCGTGACGGGGAGCGGATACGGGCACTTCTCGTACAGCACGTCGGCGCTGTCGCAGGTCGGACCTGCGAGCACGCACGGCGTCATGTCCGCGCCGTCGTGACGGGTGCGGATGGCGTAACGGATCGACTCGTCCATCGTCTCGGCGAGACCGCCGAACTTGCCGATGTCGAGATAGACCCAGCGCACCTCGTCCTCGTCGCTCTTCTTCGAGATCAGCACGACCTCGGATTCGATGACGCCGGCATTGCCCACCATGCCGCGGCCCGGCTCGATGATGGTCTCCGGAATCTGGTTGCCGAAGTGCTTGCGCAGCGCACGGAAGATCGAGCGGCCGTAGGTCACGACCGGCGGCACGTCCTTCAGGTACTTGGTCGGGAAGCCGCCGCCCATGTTGACCATGGAGAGGTTGATGCCGCGCTCGGCGCAGTCGCGGAACACCTGCGAGGCCATCGCCAGCGCCCGGTCCCACGCCTTCACCTTGCGCTGCTGCGAGCCGACATGGAAGGAGATGCCGCACGGCTCGAGGCCCAGGCGCTTGGCGACGTCGAGCACCTCGACGGCCATTTCCGGGTCGCAGCCGAACTTGCGCGACAGCGGCCATTCGGCGCCGGCGCAGTCATAGAGGATGCGGCAGAACACCTTCGCGCCGGGAGCGGCACGGGCGACCTTCTCGACCTCGGGGACGCAATCCACCGCGAACAGCCGGATGCCGAGCGCGAAGGCGCGCGCGATGTCGCGCTCCTTCTTGATCGTGTTGCCGAAGGAGATGCGGTCGGGCGTCGCGCCTGCGGCCAGCGCCATCTCGATCTCGGCGACGGTCGCGGTGTCGAAGCAGGAGCCCATGGAGGCCAGCAGGGCCAGCACTTCCGGCGCCGGGTTCGCCTTGACGGCGTAGAACACGCGGCTGTCGGGCAGCGCCTTGGCGAAGCTCTGGTAATTGTCGCGCACGACCTCGAGGTCGACGACGAGGCACGGCTCGGTGTCGAGACCTTCCTTGCGGCGGTTGCGCAGGAATTCCTGGATTCGTTCGGTCATGGCACTCTCCAACGGTCCCAGCGACGGGATCCGCATCAACGTGACGTCTGATGAGAGTGCTTCGGCCACATCGCGCGATGGAGGCGCGCTGAGGCCAAAAAACTCAAACCAGACTGTGCTGCCGTGGATTGGTTGGGAGAGATTCCCGCCCGCACACCTGGCAATGAAGGACAAGCCTTTTCAGTAGCCCGCGCCGGCGTTGGAATGCCGGTAGAGACCAAAAAAGCCCGATCCGTCGTTGCTTTAAGTCGCGTCCCCCGTTGAGAGCGGGGTGCGCCGGTTCGCCTCCGGCTGCCAGTCACGGTTGCAAAGAGCGAAGTCACCTTCGACTAGGCATCTCTTTGAGAGAGATGCTGGACGCTCCGGGTTTGCTTCGGTCGTTCGACTTTTCAGTCCTCGACTTCCGCACTTCCGAAGAGCCCCTCGGCTTCTTCACCCCTTGGCGGCTGTCCGGCCTCTTGTCCGGATACCTACCGACTGACACACGACCACAGGCACGTGCGAAATTGGGCAAGTCCGCACATAAGCGTTTTGACTCTGGTTCGCAAGAATTTTTTTAGGCTGCGGACAGAATTGCCTAACGTCTGCTTGCGCGCTGTTGCGCGAGCGACGCTGAAAATGAACGAGCGTTAAGTTTTCGCTGCGCTGCGCGTGTTGCTCACGCGCGCGAAGCGTCAGCCGCGCTTCGTGAAGGGCTCGACGCGTTGAGCACCGCGGATGAAGGCGGTCATCACGAGCACGCCGAGCGCGAACAGCACGGCCTGCAGGATGTGGGCGCCTTGATCGCCGAGACCGAACAGGATCGCGAGCGCCCAGCCGCCGGCAAAGGCCGCGCCGAACACCTCCGCGCCGATCAGGATGGCGGCGCTGATGACGGTGATGACGCTGGGCCAGACGATCTGGCGGGACGACGAGGAAGGCGCGTTCATGGGGCTCAGGGGTCCTGTCTTCGAGGGCCGCAATCTCCCCGAAAAGGCGCCCGGGAGCAAGGCCAAATGGCTCAAAAAAGCCCCATCGCGTGCTATAGCTGGCCGCAACAATCGAGCCACAAAAATCGGGACTTGCGATGTCAGAACCCCGCCAAACCACGGACTCCGGGATCAATCCGCTGCTGAAGGCCTGGGTGACGCCGTTTGCGACCCCGCCGTTCGACGAGATCACGCCGGAGCACTTCCTCCCGGCCTTCGAGCAGGCCTTCGCCGATCATTCCGCCGAGATCGCGGCGATCACCAACGATCCCGCGGCGCCCGACTTCGCCAACACCATCGCGGCGCTGGAGCGCTCCGGCAAGCTGCTGAGCAAGGTCGCGGCGGTGTTCTACGACCTCGTCTCGGCGCATTCCAACCCGGCCATCCTGGAGATCGACAAGGAGGTCTCCTTGCGTATGGCGCGGCACTGGAATCCGATCATGATGAACGCCGTGCTGTTTGGTCGCATCGCCCAGCTGCACGAGAACCGCACCGCGCTCGGTCTTTCGCCCGAGCAGCTCCGGCTGCTGGAGCGCACCTACACCCGCTTCCACCGCGCCGGCGCCGGCCTCTCCGAAGAGGCCAAGGTCCGGATGGCCGCGATCAACGAGCGGCTGGCCCAGCTCGGCACCGGCTTCAGCCATCATCTGCTCGGCGACGAGCAGGACTGGTTCATGGAGCTCGGGGAGGCCGATCGCCAGGGCCTGCCTGAGAGCTTCGTCGCCGCCGCCAGGGCTGCGGCGGACGAGCGCGGCATGGCCGGCAAGGCCATCGTCACGCTGTCGCGCTCCTCGGTCGAGACGTTCCTGAAGAGCTCGGCTCGGCGCGACCTGCGCGAGAAGGTCTACAAGGCCTTCATCGCCCGCGGCGACAACGGCAATGCCAACGACAACAACACGACCATCGTCGAGGTCCTGAAGCTGCGCGAGGAGAGCGCCAATCTCTTGGGTTACCCGACCTACGCCGCCTACCGGCTTGAGGACTCCATGGCCAAGACGCCGGAGGCGGTGCGGAGCCTCCTGGAGCGGGTCTGGAAGCCGGCCCGCGCCCGGGCGCTCGCCGACCGCGACGAGATGCAGGCGCTGATCACGGAAGAAGGCGGCAATTTCAAGCTCGCGCCCTGGGACTGGCGCTTCTACGCCGAGAAGCTGCGCCTGCAGCGGGCCAATTTCGACGATTCCGCGATCAAGCCGTACCTCGCGCTCGACCACATGATCGCCGCCGCCTTCGACTGCGCCACGCGGCTGTTCGGCGTCACCTTCGAGGAGCGCAAGGACGTTCCGGTCTGGCACCCCGACGTCCGCGTCTGGGAGATGAAGGGGCCGGACGGCAAGCACAAGGCGCTGTTCTACGGCGACTACTTCGCCCGGCCGTCGAAGCGCTCCGGCGCCTGGATGACCTCGCTGCGCGACCAGCAGAAGCTCGACGGCGAGGTCGCGCCGCTGGTCCTCAACATCTGCAATTTCGCCAAGGGCGCCGACGGCGAGCCCTCGCTGCTGTCGCCCGACGATGCCCGCACCCTGTTCCACGAGTTCGGCCACGGCCTGCACGGCATGCTTTCCAACGTGACCTATCCCTCGCTGTCGGGCACCTCGGTGTTCACCGACTTCGTCGAGCTGCCGTCCCAGCTCTACGAGCACTGGCAGGAGCGGCCCGAGGTGCTGCAGAAGTTCGCCCGTCACTACCAGACCGGCGAGCCGCTGCCCGACGACCTGCTTCAGCGCTTCCTCGCCGCGCGAAAATTCAACCAGGGCTTTGCCACGGTCGAGTTCGTCTCCTCGGCGCTGGTCGATCTCGAATTCCACACCCAGCCGGCCGCCGCCGCGCAGGATGTCCGCGCCTTCGAGAAAAAGGAGCTGGAGAAGATCGGCATGCCCGAGGAGATCGCACTGCGTCACCGTCCCACGCAGTTCGGTCACATCTTTACCGGCGACCACTATGCCGCCGGCTATTACAGCTACATGTGGTCCGAGGTGATGGACGCCGACGCCTTCGGCGCGTTCGAGGAGGCCGGCGACATCTTCGATCCTGCCGTGGCAAAGCGCCTGCATGACGACATCTATTCGAGCGGCGGATCGGTCGATCCGGAGGCGGCCTACGAGGCCTTCCGCGGCCGCCCGCCGGAGCCCGACGCGCTGCTCCGCCGCCGCGGCCTGCTCGACGACGCGACGGCGGCCTGATGGGCATGCGCCGCCTGTTAGGTCTGCTGCTCGCCGCCGGCCTCACGCTCGCGGCGGGTGCGGCGAGCGCGCATCCGCATGTCTGGATCACCGCGACCAGCGAGCTGCTCTATGCCGCCGACGGCAGCATCACCGGCGTGCGTCACGCCTGGACCTTCGACGACATGTTCTCGGCCTATGCGGTGCAGGGGCTCGAGAGCAAGACCAAGGGGGCCTATACGCGCGAGGAGCTCGGGCCGCTGGCGCAGACCAATGTCGAGTCGCTGAAGGAATATGCCTATTTCACCTTCGCCAAGGCCGACGGCAAGAAGGAGCGCTTCCAGGAGCCGGTCGACTATTTCCTCGACTACAAGGACACGGTCCTGACCCTGCACTTTACGCTGCCGCTGAAGAACCCGGTCAAGCCCAGGCAGCTGGTGCTCGAAGTGTTCGACCGCTCCTTCTTCATCGACTTCCAGATGGCCAAGGACAACCCGGTCAAGCTGGTCGGAGCGCCCGCGGGCTGCCAGATGAAGCTGGACCGTCCCAGCGACGGCTCGGCCACCGCCCAGAAGCTCAACGAGCAGACCTTCCTGAACGGCGAGAACAGCAATTTCGGCATGATGTTCGCCAACAAGATCACGGTGGATTGCCCTTGAAGCAGCATCTCTCCCCGCTCACCCGTGGGCTGCTCGCCTGCGCCGCCGTTCTGCTGGTCGTGATCGCGGCCGATGCCGCGCTCCACGATCTCCTTGCGCAGAATCCGTTCGGCGCGCCGCGGCCGGCGCAGGCGGCCGAACCCGAGGCCGGCGGCCTCATTGGCTGGCTGCTGGCAAAGCAGTCGGAATTCTATCGCCAGATGTCGTCGACCATCCGCGCCGCGAAGTCCGACGGCTCGGCGGTGTGGACGCTGCTGTTCATCTCGTTCGCCTATGGCATCTTCCACGCCGCCGGGCCCGGCCATGGCAAGGCGGTGATCGCCTCCTATCTCGTCGCCAACCGCGAGACCGCGCGGCGCGGCATCGCGCTGTCGTTCGCGTCGGCGCTGATGCAGTCGCTGGTGGCGATCCTGATCGTCGGCATCTCGGCCTGGATCCTGAATGCGACCGCCAAGACCATGTGCAAGGCGGAAGGGGTGATCGAGATCGCGAGCTACGCCCTGATCGCGCTGTTCGGCTTGCGATTGGTCTGGGTCAAGGGCCGCATCGTCCTCCGCGCGCTGCAGGTGGCCCAGCCGGTGCCGGCGATGGCGGGCGTGCCGCATGACCATCATGATCACGGCCATCACGATCATCACGATGCGCATGAGCATCATGAGCACGATCATCATCACCACGATCATGCCCATGCCCATGCCCACGACCACGCCCACCACGGGCACGGCCACGTCCATGACGAGCATTGCGGCCATTCCCACGGGCCCACCCCGAGCGAGCTCGCCGGCCCCGGCGGCTGGCGGCGCGGCTTTGCGGCGATCCTGACCGTCGGCATCCGGCCCTGCTCGGGTGCGATCCTGGTGCTGGTGTTTGCGCTCGCCCAGGGCCTGTTCTGGGCCGGCATTGCCGCCACCTTGCTGATGGGGCTCGGCACCGCGATCACGGTCGCGGCCATCGCTGTTATCGCCGTTTCCGCCAAGGACGTCGCCGCGCGCCTCAGCGCAGGCCGCGACGGCGGCGGCGCGCTGTTCATGCGCGGCATCGAGTTCGGCGCCGCCGCCCTCGTGCTGCTGTTCGGCGCGGGCCTGTTGTTCGGCTACATCGCCGCCGAACGGACGACGTGTTTCTGAGGCAATAGCCTCGTAGCCCGGATGGAGCGAAGCGCAATCCGGGACGGCATCAGCACGGATAGTCTCCCCGGATTACGCTTCGCTCCATCCGGGCTACGGCTCTGGCTTTGCCAACTCCCTCCAGTCCGCTATTCAGTTGCTCAAACCAACAAGAACGTCCCGGGGGATTCGATGTCGCGCGAACAATTCTGGTTCTTTCACCCCTTCCGGGTGCGCTATTCCGAGATCGACGGCCAGGGCGTCGTCTTCAACGCGCATTACCTGACCTATTTCGACACCACCATCACCGAATACTTCCGCGCGCTGGGCTACGACCAGTATGCGGACGCAAAGGCGACCGGCATCGATTTCCATGTCGTGAAGTCGCTGATCGAATACAAGGCGCCTGTTAGGTTCGACTGGGAGCTCGACGTCGGTGCACGCGTGGCGCGGATCGGCAATTCGAGCCTCGTCTTCGAGCTTGCCATTTTCCGGAAAGGTGGCGCGGACGCACTGGTGACCGGCGAGATCGTGTGGGTCTACACCGACCAGCAGACCCATCGCCCGGTCACGATCCCGGCATCAATGCGAGCACTGATCGCCACGCGGGAACGCCATCTTTCGGCGTGAGGCCGCCTCACACCGGCAGAAACCGCTTCAGCGCCGGCATGAAGAAGATCCCGAGATTGATCGCAAAGCCGATGCTCCAGAGGATCGAGCGCAGCGTCGGGCGGTTGCCGAGATAGGTCAGCACGTAGGCGATCCGCACGATCAGGAACAGCGCCGCAAGCTCGTCGATCAGCCGCTGCGGCGAGTCCCGGAATTCGGCGAGCAGCACCGCGAAGGCGAAGAACGGGAAGGTCTCGATGCCGTTCTGGTGGGCGCCGAGGGCGCGCTGCGCGATGGCGTCCTCATAGAAGGCGGGGTCGCGCGGCCGTGAATTGTCGAAGCGGCGAAACCTGATCCATTTGATCGAGGCGATCGTGGACAGATAAAGCAGCAGCGCCCCGAATACGCACCATTCAGCGAGCGTCATCGTCCCTCCCCCGCTTGGGTGCGACCCTAGCGAAACCGCCCTCATCTTGACAAGTTCGGACCAACGCGCGACCCAACGAGCCATGAACAGCGTCGTCCCCCTCGAGACTGCGAAATCGGCCACCCGATCCGCCCTGCCGCGCGTCGGCGTGCTCCTGGTCAATCTCGGCACGCCCGATACGGCGGACGCGCCCGGCGTCCGGGTCTATCTGAAGGAGTTCCTCTCGGACGCCCGCGTCATCGAGGACCAGGGTCTGGTCTGGAAGCTGGTGCTGAACGGGATCATCCTGCGCAGCCGTCCCCGCACCAAGGCGCTCGACTACCGCAAGATCTGGAACACCGAGAAGAACGAGTCGCCGCTGAAGACCATCACGCGGTCGCAAAGCGACAAGCTCGCGGCTGCGCTGTCCGACCGCGACCACGTCGTCGTGGACTGGGCGATGCGCTACGGCAATCCTTCGATCAAGGCAGGCATCGACGCGCTGATCGCTGAGAGTTGCGAGCGCATCCTCGCCGTGCCGCTCTATCCGCAATATTCCGCCTCGACCTCGGCCACCGTCTGCGACGAGGTGTTCCGCGTGCTCGCGCAGCTGCGCAACCAGCCGACGCTGCGGGTGACGCCGCCTTACTACGAGGACGAGGCCTATATCGGGGCGCTCGCAGTTTCGATCGAGACGCATCTGGCAACGCTCCCGTTCAAGCCCGAGCTGATCGTCGCGTCCTTCCACGGCATGCCGAAATCCTATGTCGACAAGGGCGATCCCTATCAGCAGCACTGCATCGCCACCACCGAGGCGCTGCGCCGTCGCCTCGGCATGGACGAGACAAAACTGCTGCTGACCTTCCAGTCGCGCTTCGGCAATGACGAGTGGCTCCAGCCCTATACCGACAAGACCATGGAGCGGCTGGCGAAAGAGGGCGTGCGTCGCATCGCGGTGGTCACGCCGGGCTTTTCCGCCGACTGCCTGGAGACGCTGGAGGAGATCGCGCAGGAGAATGCCGAGATCTTCAAGCACAATGGCGGCGAGCAGTTTTCCGCGATCCCCTGCCTCAACGATACTGAACCCGGGATGGACGTGATCCGCACCCTGGTGCTGCGCGAGCTCCAGGGTTGGATCTGATGGTTCGCCCCATGAATCGCCGCGACTGCCTGGCGCTTCTTGGGATGATCGCCGCGCTGCCGGGCCCGGTGCTGGCGCAGCAGCCGAACGCAACGCGCAGGCTCGGCGTACTCTCGGTCACGGCCGCCGACGATGTGATCGGGCAGACGCGCAGCGCCATCCTGGTCGAAGCGCTCGGCCGCCACGGCTGGAAGGAGCACGACAATCTCAGGATCGATTGGCGCAGCGGCGCCGGCGACCGTGCGCGGATCGCCGGGCTCGCCGACGAGTTGATCGCGCTCAAGCCCGACATCCTGCTCGCGGTCGGCACGCCCTCGGTCGAAGAGCTGCGCCGCCGCACCACGACGATCCCGATCGTGTTCGCTGTCGTCACCGATCCCGTCAGCCAGGGCTTTGTCCAGAACCTCGCGCATCCCGGCGGCAACATCACCGGCTTCACCGATTACGACGGCCCGCTGGCCGGCAAATGGCTGGAGATGCTGACGCAGGTCACGCCAAAAGTGTCCCGCGTCTTCGTCGTCTACAACCCCGCCACCGCGCCGTTCGCGCCCCTGATGCTGCGCACGATCGAGGACGCCGCACGGACGCTTCACGTGACGGTCGAGCCCGCGCCGGTCCATGACACCGCCTCGATCGCGGCGCTGGCTTCGCGGCAGGACGGCGGCCTGCTGATCCTGCCGGACTTCTTCACCATGGCCAACCGCGCGCCGCTGCTGGCGGCGATCGGGCAGGCGCGCGTGCCGGCGGTGTTCTGGAGCCGGACCTTCGTCGAGGAGGGCGGGCTGATGTCCTACAGCACCGACAGCGCCGAGCAGCTCCGGCGCGCCGCTTCCTACATCGACCGCATCCTGAAGGGCGCGCAGCCGGCCGACCTGCCGGTCCAGAACCCCACCAAGTTCGAGCTGGTGGTCAACTTGAAGACAGCCAAGTCGCTCGAGCTGGTGATCTCGCCGTCGTTGCTGGCGATCGCCAACACCGTGGTTGAATAATATCGGCGCTGCTACTCTCCTTCTGGAGAAGACCGCAGGGGTCTGACATAGTGGCGTGGGGAGTCTGTCGCCATTCGATGGCTGCGACGGACGGCACAAGGGGCGAGTTTTTATCAATGCGGGGATGGGTATTTGTCGTTGTCGCGGCCTGCGCGCTCGCAGGCTGCAATACGACCGGCGATGTAGCGTCCACCATGTATCCGGACGCGGTGCGGGCCGGGAGTGCCGTCAAGGGCGATGCGGCCATACTCGTGGTCGGAAACGGCGGCAGCGAGACGATCAACTATCTTCAGTTCGTTCACAGCGGTTTTCCGGCGATCAATGCGCGCGGGATCAGCCTTGCCCCGGACGGGTTCGTCGCCATTCCGGTCGCGGTCGGAACGACCGGGCTCGAGCTGCAGAACTATACGACCACGGGCCGCTCGGGCACCTATCTCCCGAATGGTGTATCGATGGGATTCGTGCCGGTGCGTACGCCCAAGATCGATATCCCTTCGCCCGGACTGTACTATGTGGCGACCGTCTTTCCGGGGCAGTCCCGCAATTTCGAGACGAGGCCGACGGCCGTCCAGCTGGCGAAGCTGCGCAAGGAGCGGCCTGAGCTCGCCGGGCTGAAGCCGGTCAATTTCGGCTGGTCCAACTAGATCGGCCGCTGGGTGGCCGCCGCCGTTTTTCAATGGCCGTCGTCCGGTCCGTTCAAATAAATTCATCCGCCGCCGTTCTTGCGGAATTATCGCGGCAAACCGACGTGAATTGCGACCGCTGAACCGGTAGGGTTGTGATCCCGACCAATGACAGCGCCGGAAAGGGCCTTTTCCCGGCTTCCTTTCCGCCTTGGAGGAGTTATGAGCGGTTTCGACATTTTCGCGATTGTTCTGGTCTTGCTCGTCATCGTCACGTTGCTCGCCGGCGTGAAGACGGTGCCGCAGGGCTATGACTGGACCATCGAGCGGTTCGGCAAGTACACCCAGACGCTGAGCCCCGGGCTCAATTTGATCGTGCCCTATTTCGATCGCGTCGGACGCAAGATCAACATGATGGAGCAGGTGATCGACATTCCCGAGCAGGAGGTCATCACCAAGGACAACGCCACCGTGACGGTGGACGGCGTTGCCTTCTTCCAGGTGTTCGATGCTGCGAAAGCGAGCTACGAGGTCGCCAACCTCAACCAGGCGATCACGGTCCTGACCATGACCAACATCCGCTCGGTGATGGGCTCGATGGATCTCGACCAGGTGCTGTCGCACCGCGACGAGATCAACGAGCGCCTCTTGCGCGTCGTCGACGCCGCGGTCTCGCCCTGGGGCGTCAAGGTCAACCGCATCGAGATCAAGGACATCGTGCCGCCGGCCGACCTCGTCGAAGCCATGGGCCGGCAGATGAAGGCCGAGCGCGTCAAGCGCGCCGACATCCTCGCTGCCGAAGGCCAGCGCCAGTCCGAGATCCTGCGCGCCGAGGGCGCCAAGCAGGGCCAGATCCTCCAGGCCGAAGGCCGCCGCGAGGCCGCCTTCCGCGACGCCGAGGCGCGCGAGCGTCTGGCCGAGGCCGAAGCCAAGGCGACGCAGGCGGTGTCGGAAGCCATTTCCAAGGGCGACATCGCCGCGTTGAACTATTTCATCGCCGACAAATATATCAAGGCGTTCGGCCAGTTCGCTGACGCGCCGAACCAGAAGATCATCATGCTGCCGATGGAAGCCACCAGCATGCTCGGCTCGCTCGCCGGCATCGGCGAGATCGCGAAGGCGACGTTCGGCGAAAGCGCGGCGTCCGCGGCCGCCGCCGCGCGCCGGACCGGCTCGGTGCCGCCGACCGGCGGCACGCCGCCGGCGGTACCGCCGCGGCAGGGATAGTCACCGGCGCATGCCTTGCGACAAGGGCATGCGCCAATATTCAGAGGTCGTGTCATGACCGACATGTTCGTATCGCTCGGCACCTGGAACTGGCTGATCTTCGGCTTCATCCTGATGGCGCTGGAGACGATGGCGCCGGGCGTCTTCCTGTTCTGGCTCGGGCTGGCTGCTTTGCTGGTGGGCCTGATCTCGTTCGCCGTCCTTCTGTCCTGGCAGATCCAGCTCGTGATGTTCGCGGTGTTCGCCGCCGCGGCCGTCCCGGTCTGGCGCCGCCTCGCCCGGCCGAAGGTGGATGAGAGTGCGAGCCCGTTCCTCAACAAGCGCACCGAGGCGCTGCTCGGGCGCGAGTTCACGCTGGAGAAGCCGATCATCGACGGCAGCGGCACCGTGCGCATCGGCGACACGGTGTGGCGTGTTGCCGGCCCGGACACGCCGGCGGGGACGCGGGTCAAGGTGGTGCAGGTGGACGGCGCGAACCTGACGGTCGCGGCAGCGTAGCCCGCCGTCATTGCGAGCGAAGCGACGCAATCCAGAATCTTTCCGCGGAGACAGTCTGGATTGCTTCGCTTCGCTCGCAATGACGAGTCTGTTGGGACGACATCGCGAAACTCAGGCACCGCTCTTGCTGCGCCACCGGTCCGCAAACCGGTGCAGCGGCATGAAGGTCTCGCACAATTCCCGCCCCAGCGCCGTCAGCCCATAGCCTCCACCGTCGCCGAGCTCCACGAATCCCGCTTCGCGCAGCTCCGTCAGCCGCGCTTGCAGCACCGTGGGCGAAGCTTCGTCGCAGGCGGTGCGCAGGGCGCGCGAGGTGAGGGGCTCCTCGCGCAATTCCCATAATATCCGCAAGGCCCAGCGCCGGCCGAGCAGGTCGAGCAGCGCCATGATCGGCCGCCCGGTGCGCGAACCGCGGACACTGCGTGTCTTTGAGTCGGCCTGTTTCGCCATCGACGGTCCCTTGCGTCGTGCTACAAATAGTGTAGCGTATTGCTACGATAATTGTAGCAACGGAGGCCGCCCATGTCTTCCGCCGTGTCCCAGGCCATGCCGCGCATTGCCCCGCTCACCCCGCCTTATCCCCCGGAGATCCAGGCGCAGTTCGACCGCATCATGCGCGGCGCGCCGCCGCTGGGGCTGTTCCGGGTGATGGCGGGCCACACGCGCGCCTGGGACAAGTTCCGCGCCGGCGGACTGCTCGATCCCGGGCCGCTGCCTTTGCGCCAGCGCGAGATCGTCATCGACCGCACCTGTGCGCTGAACACATGCGAATATGAATGGGGCGTGCATGTCGCGATTTTTGCCGGGCCGGCCAAGCTCACCGAGGACGAGGTCCGTGCTACCGTGCAGGGCGATGCGACGTCTGCCTGCTGGGCACCGGCCGAGCAGGCGCTGATCGCAGCCGTCGACGCGCTGCATCACCGCGCGACGTTGAGCGACGAGGAATTCGCCGCACTCTCGGCGCATTACGACGAGGCGCAGATTCTGGAGATCATGCTCTTGTGCGGCTTCTATCGCACGGTGTCGTATCTGGCGAACGGGCTGCGGTTGCCGCTGGAGGAGAACGCGGCGCGGTTTCCGGCGCCGCTCTAACCGCCGTCGTTGCGAGCGCAGCGAAGCAATCCAGAGTCTTTCCGGAGAGGCAGACTGGATTGCTTCGCTGCGCTCGCAATGACGAGTGGAGGGAGTGTGTGCCTACGCCACGCCCGCGCGCAGCAGATCGTGCAGGTGCACGATCCCCACCACCTTGTCCGCCTCGGTCACCAGCAGCGTCGTGATCTTGCGGGTGTTCAGCACCTCGATCATCTCGCTCGCCAGCATCGAGGGCGGCACGGACTTCGGCTGCCTGGTCATGATCTCGTCGACCGTCACGGTCAGAAGGTCGGGCCGCATGTGGCGGCGCAGATCGCCGTCGGTGATGATGCCGACGGCTTCGCCCGCATCGTTGACGATGCAGACGCAGCCGAGCCCCTTGGCCGACATCTCGACCACGGCGTCCGACATCTTGGTGCCTTCAGGCTTGAGCGGGATCTCCGCGCCCGTGCGCATGTAGTCGCGGACGAATTTCAGCATCGCGCCCAGCTTGCCGCCGGGGTGGAAATGCGCGAACTCCAGCGCGGTGAAGCCGCGGCCTTCGAGCAGCGCGATCGCGATGGCATCGCCGATCGCGACCTGCATCATGGTCGAGGTGGTCGGCGCCAGATTGTGCGGGCAGGCCTCGCGCGCCTTGGGCAGCTCGATCACGATGTCGGCGGCCTGGCCGAGCGAGGACGAAGCGTTCGACGTCACCGCGATCATCGGGATCGCAAAGCGCGCCGAATAGTTCACGAGCGTCTTCATCTCCGGCTGCTCGCCGGACCAGGACAGCGCCATGATGACGTCATCGGTGGTGATCATGCCGAGGTCGCCATGGGCGGCTTCCGCGGTGTGGACGAAGAAGGCCGGCGTGCCGGTCGAGGCCAGCGTTGCCGCGATCTTGCGTGCCATGTGGCCGGACTTGCCGAGCCCGGTGACGATGACGCGGCCCTTGGCGTTGCGGATCAGCTCGACCGCCTTGGCGAAGGTCGCGCCCAGCGGGCCGCGCAATGCGGCGGCGAGGGCGTTGATGCCGCCGCTCTCCGTCTCCAGCGTGCGGAGCGCGGATTCGACGCTATCGGGGGTGGAGCC
Organism: Bradyrhizobium huanghuaihaiense; assembly: GCF_025200885.1. Lineage (NCBI taxonomy): Bacteria > Pseudomonadati > Pseudomonadota > Alphaproteobacteria > Hyphomicrobiales > Nitrobacteraceae > Bradyrhizobium > Bradyrhizobium huanghuaihaiense. The sequence continues at coordinate 1,067,683 of NZ_CP104172.1, forward strand.
GGATGATTGGGTCATCAGCGGTTTCGAACTCGGCATGTCCAGGTCCAGGGAGGAGGGGCGTTCGCCCGTTGGCGCCTGCTTAGCACGCCGCCGCTCTTGAGGCGACGAGAGCCCTAATGCCCTCAACCGGTCATTAACCATAATTGTTTTAACTCCATTAACGATGGGTTCCCGCCAGCCGGTTGGAGGCCGTCTTGAAAGTGTTTGATTTCGTTGGAGTTATTCCATCGTGGGGTCGTCTCCAGGCAGGGGCCGGAGCAAACGCGCGCATTTCCTGCGCGCCGCTTTGCCGTGCCTCGCGCTGACGGCCCTCGGCAGCGCCCCGGCAGCGGCCCAGAGCCTCACGCCCGACCTGTTCAATCCCAACCGCGGGGGCTTTGCCTCGCCCGACACGCTGCCGACGCGCCGCACGGCGGCCGTGCCGCAGGCGCCCTCGGATGCGCTGCCGGCGCTGCCCGATCCCAATGCCGATCCGCGCAAGAGCCAGCAGGCGCCGGCAACCTCCCGTGTCGGCCAGGTGCCGACCTATGGCCTGCCGGCTGCCAATGGCGCCAGCGGCTCCGGCTACGACTCGTTGAACCGCAAGCGCCAGCAGCCAAAGCTCTATCCCGGCCAGCCGAAGCCGAAGCGCGCGCTCGGCCCCGGCTCGCCGCCGCCGCCGGCAACGCCGGTCAGGACGCTGGGTCCGCCGCGCATCGCGCCGCCGCCGTCCGAGAATGCGCACAAGACGCCGGTCGCCCCGGCGATGGCCGGCAACGTGCCCGGCCAGCCGCTGCGCCGTCGCCTCAAGGCCGATGACGATGCGTTCAGCGCGGTCGGCGATTACGCCGGCAGCTTCCTGATCAAGGGCGGGCTCGAGCTCTCGACCGGCTACGACACCAACCCGGCGCGCTTGAACAAGCCGGTCGGCTCGCCGGTCTATGTCGTCGCGCCTGATCTCCTTGTCGCCTCCGACTGGGAGCGCCACGCGCTGGTCGCGGATTTGCGCGGCTCGTTCTCGGGCTACACCAACAACATGCCGGCGACGATCAACGGCTTTGCCTCGCCATCGCCGGTCGAGATCGATCGCCCCGACTTCACCGGCCATGCTGACGGCCGCGTCGACGTCAGCCGGGATCTCAAGCTGACCTCGCAGCTGCGCCTGCGGCTTGCCACCGACAATCCCGGCAGCCCCAACGTGCAGGCCGGCCTGCAGAAATATCCGGTCTATGCCACCTACGGCACGACGATCGGCTTCGACCAGACCTTCAACCGCTTCCAGGTCGCCGCCGGCGCCACCGTCGATCGCACCGCCTACACCGATTCAAAGCTCACCGACGGCTCGACCTTCAGCAACAACGACCGCGACTTCAACCAGTATGGCGGCGTCGGCCGCTTCTCGTACGATCTGAAGCCGGGGCTGAAGCCGTTCGTCGAGATCCAGGGCGACACCCGCGTCCACGACCAGGCTGCCGACCGCAACGGCTTCTTCCGCGATTCAAACGGCGGCTACGCCAAGGTCGGCTCGTCCTTCGAATTCTCGCGCATCCTCACCGGCGAGATCTCGGTGGGCTACTCCGCGCGCAACTATGTCGATCCGCGCCTCAGCCAACTCGCCGGCTTCCTCACCGCAGGCTCGCTGATCTGGAATGCGAGCGGTCTCACCACGGTGAAGTTCTTCACCGATACGCAGATCAACGAGACCACGGTCCCCGGCTCATCCGGCGTGCTCGTACACACCTACGCCGCCGAAGTCGACCACGACTTCCGCCGCTGGCTCACCGCCATCGGCAAGTTCACCTACGGCACCTACGACTACCAGAACCAGAACCGCAACGACAAAACCTACTCGCTCGAAGGCAATTTGATCTACAAGCTCAACCGCAACGTCTGGATCAAGGGCACGCTGCGCCACGACATCCTGGATTCGAACCAGGCGGGGTCCAGCTCGCAGGGGACGGTGGTGATGGTCGGGGTGAGGTTGCAGAATTAAGGGTTGTTGCTGACCTACCTGCGGCGCCAAATCCTCAGGTGTCGTCCCGGCGAAAGCCAGGACGACGGCGGAATGCTTGTCTACCGCTGAGCTATCGCAGCTCGCCGCGATTACCGCGGCAGATCCGTCTTCCCCATCAGGAACGTGTCGATCGACCTTGCGCACAGCCGTCCTTCGCGGATCGCCCACACCACCAGCGACTGGCCGCGGCGCATGTCGCCGGCGGTGAACACGTTGGGGCGCGAGGTCTGGTAGTCCAAGGTGTTGGCCTTGACGTTGCCGCGCGGGTCGAGCTCGACCGAGAGCAGCTTCAAGAGACCCTCGTGCACGGGGTGCACGAAGCCCATCGCGAGCAGGATGAGCTCGGCATCGAGCTCGAACTCGGTGCCGGCAATCGGCTTGAACTTGTCGTCGACGCGGACGCAGTGCAGCTTCTTGACCTGGCCGTTCTCGCCCGAGAATTTTTGCGTCAGCACGGCGAATTCGCGGACCGCGCCTTCGGCCTGGCTGGAGGAGGTGCGCATCTTCAGCGGCCAGTTCGGCCAGGTCACGCCCTTGTTCTCGCGCTCGGGCGGGGCGGGCATGATCTCGAGCTGGGTCACCGACAGCGCGCCCTGGCGCAGCGAAGTGCCGATGCAGTCCGAGCCGGTGTCGCCGCCGCCGATGACGACGACATGCTTGCCGCCGGCGAGGATCTCCTGGACGCCGTTCAAGGACTCGCTGGAGACGCGGCGGTTCTGCTGCGGCAGGAAATCCATGGCGTAGTGGATGCCTTGGAGGTCGCGGCCGGGGATCGGCAGATCGCGCGGAGCTTCCGCGCCGCCGGTCAGCGCCACGGCGTCGTACTCGTTGAGCATCTCGCGCGGATCGACATTGCCGTCCGCGCCGACATGGCTGTTGTAGTGGAAGGTGACGCCTTCGCCTTCCATCTGCTTGACGCGGCGGTCGATGACGCCCTTCTCCATCTTGAAGTCGGGGATGCCGTAGCGCAGCAGGCCGCCGGCCTTGGCGTACTTCTCGAACAGATGCACGTCATGGCCGGCGCGCGCGAGCTGCTGCGCGCAGGCCATGCCGGCCGGGCCCGAGCCGATCACGGCGACCTTCTTGCCGGTCTTCTCCGCGGCGACTTCCGGCTTCAGCCAGCCATTGTCCCAGGCGCGGTCGACGATCGCGCATTCGATGGTCTTGATGGTGACCGGGTTGTCGTCGATGTTGAGCGTGCAGGACGCTTCGCACGGCGCCGGGCAGATGCGTCCCGTGAACTCGGGGAAATTGTTGGTCGAGTGCAGATTGCGCGAGGCCTCTTCCCAGTTGCCCTGATAGACGAGGTCGTTCCAGTCGGGGATCTGGTTGTTGACCGGACAGCCGGGCGTGCCCGGCGCAACCGAGCCGGTGCCGTGGCAATAGGGAATGCCGCAGTTCATGCAGCGCGCGGCCTGGTCGCGCACTTCCCGCTCGCTCAAGGGAACGACGAACTCGTTGTAATGCTTCACGCGCTCGGCGACCGGGGTGTACTTGCGGTCGTGCCGTTCGATTTCCAGAAAACCCGTGATCTTGCCCATTAAACCCGAAGTCCCTGCCGCTTAATTCGTTTGTTGCTTCTTCAACCGTCATTGCGAGGAGCGAAGCGACGAAGCAATCCAGTCTGCATCTGAAGAAAGTCTGGATTGCTTCGCTGCGCTCGCAATGACGGGCGCTGATATTCTTACGCCCCGATCGCGATTTTCGGCTCGGCGTCCGCGTTGGCGGCCATCTCGCGCAGCGCGCGCCGGTACTCGACCGGCATCACCTTGCGGAATTTGGGCAGCCAGTCCTTCCAGTTGGCAAGGATCTCGGTGGCGCGCTTGGAGCCGGTCGCCTTGGCGTGGCGCGAGATCAGGACGTGCAGCCGCTCGACGTCGGAGGCGAGCAGGTTCTTGAACACGTCGACCCGGCCATGCGCCTCGAGGTCACCGGCGTGGTTATAGGTGCCGGCGTTGATCAGCTCTTCCGACAAGACCGGCTCGAGCTCGACCATGCTGAGATTGCACAGCTTGTCGAAGCCGCCGGTCTCATCGAGCACATAGGCGATGCCGCCGGACATGCCGGCCGCGAAGTTGCGCCCGGTCTTGCCGAGCACGACCACGATGCCGCCGGTCATGTATTCGCAGCAATGATCGCCGGCGCCTTCGACGACCGCGACCGCGCCCGAGTTACGCACGGCAAAACGCTCGCCGGCGACGCCGCGGAAGTAGCACTCGCCCTGGATCGCGCCGTACATCACGGTATTGCCGACGATGATGCTCTCTTCCGGCACGATGCCGCTGTTGGCAGGCGGCTTGACGATGATCTTGCCGCCCGAGAGGCCCTTGCCGACATAGTCGTTGGCTTCACCTTCGAGCTCGAAGGTGACGCCCTGCGCCAGCCACGCGCCGAAGGCCTGGCCGGCAGTGCCCTTGAGGCCGACATGGATGGTGTCGTGCGGCAGGCCGGCATGGCCGTAGATCTTGGCGACCGCGCCCGACAGCATCGCACCCGCGGAGCGGTTGGTGCTGTTGATCCTGGCCTCGATCTTCACCGGCGCGCCGCGGTCGAGCGCAGGCGTCGCCTTCTCGATCAGCGTGCGGTCGAGCACCGCCTCCAGATGATGGTTCTGGCGCTCGGAGTGATAGATCTTCTGGCCCTTCTCTTCCTTCTGCTTGACGAACAGCTTCGAGAAGTCGAGCCCCTTGGCCTTCCAGTGCGCAACCAGACGGGTCTGGTCGAGCAGCTGAACCTGGCCGACCATCTCATTGAAGGTGCGGAAGCCGAGGCTCGCCATGATCTCGCGGACTTCTTCCGCAACGAAGAAGAAGTAGTTGATCACGTGCTCGGGCTGGCCGGTGAAACGCTTGCGCAGGACGGGGTCCTGGGTCGCGACGCCGACCGGGCAGGTGTTGAGATGGCACTTGCGCATCATGATGCAGCCGGCCGCAATCAAGGGGGCGGTGGCAAAGCCGAATTCGTCGGCGCCCAAGAGCGCACCGATCACGACGTCACGGCCGGTGCGGAAGCCGCCGTCGACCTGGACCACGATGCGGCTGCGCAGCCGCTCGCGCACCAGCGTCTGATGGGTTTCGGCGAGGCCGATTTCCCAGGGGCTGCCGGCGTGCTTGATCGAGGTCAGCGGCGAAGCGCCGGTGCCGCCCTCGAAGCCCGCGATGGTGACATGGTCGGCGCGCGCCTTGGCAACGCCCGCCGCGACCGTGCCGACGCCGATCTCGGAGACGAGCTTGACCGAGACGTCACCCGTCGGGTTGACGTTCTTGAGGTCGTAGATGAGCTGCGCCAGATCCTCGATCGAGTAGATGTCGTGGTGCGGCGGCGGCGAGATCAGGCCGACGCCCGGCGTCGAGTGCCGGACCTTGGCGATGGTCGCGTCGACCTTGTGGCCGGGCAGCTGGCCGCCTTCGCCGGGCTTGGCACCCTGCGCCATCTTGATCTGCATCATGTCGGAGTTGACGAGATACTCCGTGGTGACGCCGAAGCGCCCCGAGGCGACCTGCTTGATCGCCGAACGCATGGAATCGCCGTTCGGCATCGGCTTGAAGCGGTCGGCTTCCTCGCCGCCTTCGCCGGTGTTCGACTTGCCGCCGATCCGGTTCATGGCGATCGCGAGCGTGGTATGTGCCTCGCGCGAGATCGAGCCGAAGCTCATCGCACCCGTGGCGAAACGCTTGACGATGTCCTTGGCCGGCTCGACCTGATCGAGCGGGATCGGCTTGCGCTTCTCTTCCTCGGCGTTCTTGATCCGGAACAGACCCCGCAGCGTCAGCAGACGCTCCGACTGCTCGTTGAGGATCTTGGCGAAGGCGCGATAGCGCTCCTGCGAATTGCCGCGCGCGGCGTGCTGCAGCAGCGAGACCGACTCGGCGGTCCAGGCATGGTCCTCGCCGCGGCTGCGATAGGCATATTCGCCGCCGACGTCGAGCGCGCTCTTGTAGACCTGCGCCTCGCCGAACGCGTCGGCATGGCGGCGCACGGCTTCTTCCGCGATCTCGGCAAGACCGACGCCCTCGACGCGGGTATGCGTGCCCGCAAAGAACTTCGACACGAAGTCCGCCTTGAGGCCGACGGCGTCGAAGATCTGCGCGCCGCAATAGGACTGGTAGGTCGAGATGCCCATCTTGGACATCACCTTGAGCAGGCCCTTGCCGATCGACTTGATGTAGCGCTTGACGATCTCGTAGTCGTCGAGCGAGCCGGGCAGGCGGTCCTTCATCGCGATGATGGTCTCGAACGCGAGGTAAGGATTGATCGCTTCGGCGCCGTAGCCCGCGAGGCAGGCGAAGTGATGCACTTCGCGCGGCTCGCCGGATTCGACGACCAGACCGACCGAGGTGCGCAGTCCGACGCGGATCAGATGATGATGCACGGCGGCGCAGGCCAGCAGTGCCGGGATCGGCACCCGGTCGGTGCCGACCATGCGGTCGGACAGGATGATGATGTTGACGCCCTCGCGCACCGCGCTCTCGGCGCGCGCGCAGAGCTCGTCCAGCACCTGGTCCATGCCGGCCGCGCCGAGGCCGGCGTGGAAGGTGGTGTCCAGCGTGCGCGACTTGAAGTGCGACTCGGCGACGTCAGAGATCGAGCGGATCTTTTCCAGGTCCGCGTCGGTCAGGATCGGCTGGCGCACTTCGAGGCGCTTGGTCGTCGCCATGCCCTGCAGGTCGAACAGATTCGGCCGCGGTCCGATGATGGACACGAGGCTCATCACCAGCTCCTCGCGGATCGGGTCGATCGGCGGGTTGGTGACCTGCGCGAAGTTCTGCTTGAAGTAGGTGAACAGCGGCTTGGCCTTGTCCGACAGCGCCGAGATCGGCGTGTCGTTGCCCATCGAGCCGGCGGCTTCCTCGCCGGTGGCCGCCATCGGCGTCATCAGGATGGTGATGTCTTCCTGGCTGTAGCCGAACGCCTGCTGGCGATCGAGCAGCGACAGGTTGGAGCGCACGCCGGTGGTCGGCACCTTCGGCAGCTCTTCCAGCACGATCTGGGTCCGCTCCAGCCACTCCTTGTAGGGATGGCTCTTGGCGAGCTCGGCCTTGATCTCGTCGTCCGGGATCAGGCGGCCCTGCTCGAGGTCGACCAGCAGCATCTTGCCGGGCTGCAGGCGCCACTTGGTGATGATCTGGTCCTCGGGGATGGTCAGCACGCCCATCTCGGACGCCATCACGATGCGGTCGTCCTTGGTCACGAGATAGCGCGCCGGCCGCAATCCGTTGCGGTCGAGCGTGGCGCCGATCTGGCGGCCGTCGGTGAAGGCGATCGCAGCGGGGCCGTCCCACGGCTCCATCAGCGCGGCATGATATTCGTAGAAGGCGCGGCGCTTCTCATCCATCAAGGGATTGCCGGCCCACGCCTCCGGAATCATCATCATGACGGCGTGCGGCAGCGAGTAGCCGCCCTGCACCAGGAATTCGAGCGCGTTGTCGAAGCAGGCGGTGTCCGACTGGCCTTCGTAAGAGATGGGCCAGAGCCGGTTGATGTCCTTGCCGTAGAGCTCGGAACTCACCGAGGCCTGGCGCGCCGCCATCCAGTTGACGTTGCCGCGCAGCGTGTTGATCTCGCCGTTGTGCGCGATCATGCGATAGGGATGCGCCAGCGACCACGCCGGGAAGGTATTGGTCGAGAAGCGCTGGTGAACGAGCGCGAGCGCGCTCTCGAAGTCAGCCTCGTGCAGGTCGGGATAGTACTTGCCGAGCTGGTCGGCGAGGAACATGCCCTTGTAGATCACGGTGCGGCAGGACATCGAGCAGGGATAATAGCCCGCAAGGCCGCGGTCGCGGCGCTGGTAGATCGCCTGCGAGATCGACTTGCGCAGGATGTAGAGCCGGCGCTCGAACTCGTCCTCGGTCTTGGCGGTGCCGTTGCGGCCGATGAACACCTGCATGCAGGCGGGCTCGGTCGGCTTCACGGTGACGCCGAGCGAGGAATTGTCGGTCGGCACGTCGCGCCAGCCGAGCAGGGTCAGACCCTCTTCCTTGATCTGGTCGGCGATGATGCTCTTGATGACGTTGCGCCAGGCCGTGTCGCGCGGCATGAACAGCGCGCCGATGGCGTATTCGCCGGGCGCCGGCAGCGTGAAGCCCAGCTCCTTGGCCTTGCGGCTGAAGAAGGCGTGCGGGATCTGCACCAGGATGCCGGCGCCGTCACCGGCGCGCGGGTCGGCGCCGACGGCGCCGCGATGCTCGAGGTTGCAGAGGATGCTGAGCGCGTCCGAGACGATCTCGTGCGATTTCTTGCCCTTGATGTTGGCGATGAAGCCGACGCCGCAAGAGTCCTTCTCCAGGCTCGGATCGTAAAGACCTTCGGCCGGCGGGCGCGAATTGTGCTCCTGAATCGGATCGGTCGTTTTCGAGGCGACCGTCGCCGACAGCTCTTCTGCCACGATGTTTGCGCGCTCGAATTGCGACCCGTTCATTGTTCCTGTCCTCTCCATGCGGCAAGCTGCCTCACCGCTCTCGTCGGCGCACCTTGGGCGTTCCGCGGCACCCGCCTCTGGGTCACCGCTCGTCCGTTGCGAGCCGCATTTTCTTAAATTCAGGCCTAGGCGTTCTACGTCCCCGAGAACGGCTTTGCCTGTTTGCCTTCTTGGTGCTCGAGAGCACCGACTTTCGTTGCAATCCCTGTGCCGGAACCGCAAGCAAATTTAAGACAGCTTTCCTGTCCTAACCATCACCTTGCCAAATTTTTGTCTACCACACAAGCGCGCGGAAGTCCCGATTCCCGATAAGTCAATCAATCGCTTTCCGAAAGTTGCGCGGCCCCGGTTTTGAAGCAAACGCGCCCTGATCCGGCCCTGTGGACGCCGAAATCCCCAATGAAGCTTCGGAACGGCCCTTCGGAAGGCGTGTCACGCCGCAAGAAGCGAAAGAGCGCACTCCACGCGGGGCCTGACAGGAGCGTCTCGACCATGAAGTTTTTCACAGGATGTGTCGCCGCCGCCGCGCTGGCGCTGGCCGCAAGCACGGCTCAAGCGCAAGTTCCCGGGAACGGTATTACGGGAGGGGCCATGATCGCGGTGTCGGATTTCGACGGCCCCTATGCGCCGCCGGAAGCCGCGCCGCCCCCGCCGCCGCGCTACGGTTACGGCTATGGCTACGAAGAGCGTGGCCCGGCTCCGGCACTGTTGCCGCCGACCGAGGTTTACGCGGTGCTGCGCGACAACGGCTTCTCGCCGCTCGGCATCCCGCGGCTGCGCGGCAGCGTCTACACCATTGCGGTGATCGACCGCCGCGGCGACGACGGCCGGCTGGTGATCGACGCCCGCGACGGCCGGATCATCCGCTTCATGCCGGCCGCCGATGCCTACGGCATGGCGCCGCCCTATGAGGAGCGCGCGGTCGGCTCTTACGGCCCGCAAACCGCGCTGCCGCCGCCGACCATGATCCGCAGCGGCCCGCCGCGCCCGCCGGCTCCAATCCCGCATGTTGCGAGGCGCACCGTGCCGCTGCCCAAGGCAGCTCCGCCGCGCGGCGAGGCGCCGGTCGCGGCGGTGAAGCCGGCCGAGCCGGCGGCACAGCAGGCGCAGGCACCGCAGGCTCAACCTGCACAGGCGCAAGCTCCGCAGCAGACTGCCGCCGTGCAGGCAAAGCCCGCCGAGGCCGCGCCGCAAGCCACCGCGCCAACCGTCGAGGCCAAGCCTGCTCCAACGATCCAGCCGACGCAGGAGATGCCGGCGGCGCAGGGGCTGGATTAGCGCTTAGGCGCCTTGGTCATTGGACGTGAGAGGGTGACCACACCAACGGTGTCGTCCCGGCGAAGGCCGGGACCCATACCGCGAGGTCTATCGAGTGCATCGAGTGGGAGTACCGAACTCCGAATCTTCGCCAAACGTCCTCCTGGGAGTATGGGTCCCGGCCTGCGCCGGGACGACGGTGGGGAGAGAACAGAGCAAAACAAAAGGCGCCTGAGATTTCAGGCGCCTTTTGCATTCACGCAGTCACCTCAGCTCCGCGGATACCCCGCCGCGTCCAGGATCAAATTCGCAACGTCCTTTGGATGCGACACCAGCGAGAGGTGGCCGGCGTCGAGCTCGACCGTGGTGGCGTTCATGCGCTTGGCGAGGAAGCGTTCGAGATCGGGATTGATGGTGTAGTCGTCCTTCGACACCGCGTACCAGCTCGGCTTGCTGTGCCATGCGGCTTCCGTGGTGCGGCCGGCGAAGATCGAGGCCGCCGTCGGCCACTGCACGGCATAGAGTTCCTTGGCCTGCTCCGGCTTCACGCCATTGGCGAAATATTTCAGGAAGGACTCTTCCGACAGTTTGGTGTAGCCGTCGCGCTCGACGATGCCGGCGCGCACGGGGCCGGTCGGAAACTGCTTCGACAGCGCGACGAAATCCTCGTTCGCATCGGGCGCGCGTGCGGCGACATAGACGAGCCCGGTGACCTTCGGGTCGGTGCCGACCTGGCTGATCACGGTGCCGCCCCAGGAATGCGCGACCAGCACGGTCGGCCCGTCCTGCTCGGCCAGCGCGCGCTTGGTCGCCTCGACGGAGTCGGCGAGGGACGACAGCGGATTCTGCACGGCCGTCACGTGAAGGCCGGCCGCCTGGAGAATCGGGATCACCTCCGACCAGCTCGAGCCGTCGGCCCAGGCGCCGTGCACCAGCACGACGTTCTTCGCCTTCACGGTCTGCGGTGTCTGTGCGTGAGCAAGGCCGATGGGGGCCGCCAGCAGGCTCGCGGCGACGAAAAGGCTGCGCCAGAAAGTCATCATCGTTCTCCGTGTTCTTGGGTTCGATGCCCAAAGGACGGAGCGCGCGGTGGCGGCGTTACGCTGCTCACCGCTCTGTGATGCGGCGCAACAGGCAATGTTCGGCAGGAAGGCCGCCCAGCAACCGGCGTCGTCCTGGCGAAAGCCAGGACCCATTACCCCAGGGAGATGTTTGGCGAAGACCAGTCGTTCGGTACTCCTACCGAGTCCGTTCGACAGACCTCGCGGTATGGGTCCTGGCTTTCGCCAGGACGACACCGGGAGTTGGGGCAAACGAAAAAACGCCCCGGGGCACCGGGGCGTTTTCGCAACCTGGAAGTCGCTTGGCTTAGGCGGCTTGCGCGGCCGAGTTCTCGATCACCTGCGCCTTCGGGGCGCTGGTGTTGATCGCGATCTGGCGCGGCTTCTTGGCTTCGGGAATCTCGCGGACCAGATCGACGTGAAGCAGGCCGTTCTCGAGCGAGGCATCCTTCACCTGCACGAAGTCGGCAAGCTGGAAGGCGCGCTCGAAGGCACGCGCGGCGATGCCGCGATAGAGCACTTCGGATTTCGAGTTCTCGTTGGCGACCTTCTCGCCCTTGATCGTCAGCGTGTTTTCCTTCGCGACGATGGAGAGCTCGTCCTTGGCAAAGCCCGAGACCGCGACGGTGATGCGGTAGGCGTTCTCGCCGGTGCGCTCGATGTTGTAGGGGGGATAGCCGGGGCTGCCGTCAGAGCTGGCCTGGTCGAGCAGGTTGAAGAGACGGTCGAAGCCGACGGTGGAACGATAAAACGGGGTGAGATCGTAGGTACGCATGGTCAAGTCCTCCATTGAGCGACTGTTGGGTAACCCGCCCGCCATCGGGCCGGGCTTTAGTTCTGTGTGCAGCCTGATGTTCCGGTTCCGAAACACTGGTAGCGGCCTGCACGAAAGTGATATGGGTGGGGTGAGACGGCGTTCAAGAGGGCGGCAACAGCGCCTTTTCGGCGCTCCCGCCCCTTGATTTGCAGCACTTCGCGCCCAGCCCTTCCAACCATGACGCTGCTCTCGATCCCGTCCAACCCCGTTCCCGAAAACGTCGTCAGCGGCACCATCAAGACCCCCGATGGCGCCGAGCTGCGCTTTGCCCGCTGGGCGCCGCCGGCGAACCGCAAGGGCACGGTCTGCGTCTTCACCGGGCGCAGCGAGCAGATCGAGAAATATTTCGAGACCGTGCGCGATTTGCGCGATCGCGGCTTTGCAGTGGCGATGATCGACTGGCGCGGGCAGGGCCATTCCTCGCGGCGCCTGCGCGATCCGCGCAAGGGCTATGTGCGCGACTTCTCCGATTTCGAGATCGACGTCGAGACCTTCGTTCAGCAGGTGGTGCTGCCGGATTGCCCGCCCCCCTTCTTCGCGCTCGCCCACTCCATGGGCGGCACGGTGTTGCTGCGCGTGGCGCATTCCGGCAAGCGCTGGTTCGACCGCATGGTGCTGTCGGCGCCGATGATCGACCTGCCCGGCCGCACCACCGCGTTTCCCGCGCGGGCGCTGCTGAGAACGATGCGCCTGATGGGGATGGGCGGCCGCTACGTCCCCGGCGGCAGCGACCGCATCACCGGGCTCGACCCCTTCATCAACAATCCCCTGACCAGCGATCCCGTGCGCTACGCGCGCAACGCCGCGATCCTGGAGGAGGATCCGACGCTCGGGCTGGCGTCACCCACTGTTGCGTGGGCCGACACCGCCTTCCGCGCGATGCAGACCTTCAAGGGCATGAACTACCCTTCAGAGATCCGCCAGCCGATCCTGATGCTGGCGGCCTCCAACGACACCGTGGTCTCGACCGCGGCGATCGAGGAGTTCGCCTATCACTTGCGCGCCGGCTCCCATCTCGTGATCGCCGGCGCCAAGCACGAGATCCTGCAGGAGCAGGACCGCTACCGCTCCCAGTTCTGGGCCGCCTTCGACGCCTTCGTGCCGGGTACGCCGCTGTTCAAGTGAGAGGGCTCCACAGGGCCGGTGAGAACTGGCGGAGTGTTCCTCATTCTCCGTCATTGCGAGCGCAGCGAAGCAATCCAGACTGTCTCCGCGGAGGCAGTCTGGATTGCTTCGTCGCAAGTGCTCCTCGCAATGACGGCGTGGATGCATTCCGCCCTCTCCCCTGCATCCGCCTTCGCTGAAGCTTCGGCGGACAAGAGCGGGGAGAGGCGAAGGAATAGGCCCTACAGCGTCTTCAGATACTCGATCAGGTCGTAGCGCTCCTGCTCTTTGAGCACGCGGCCGATGGTGCCGTCCTTGCCGGGGCCCGGCGTGCCGTCGAACGAGTGGCCGGCATTGCTGTTGCCGTACATGTCGGTGCCGTCAGACGCGCGCGTCGAGAAGCGCGACTGCCCGGTCTTGCAGCTCTCGCCGTCGGCGACCGCGAAGCCGACCTGCTTCGGATCGTAGTCGCGGCCACCACCCATGCAGAACGATTTGGGACGCTCGGCTGCAGGGCTCAGCATCCAGTACAGTGAAGGCACCGATCCGTTGTGCAGGTAAGGTGCGGTGGCCCAGACGCCGTTGAGCGGGCGCGCGCGATACCAGGGCCCCGGCTCCTTCTTGTCGGGCGGCTGCGGACCGGGATTCGGGCAGTTCTTGCGCTTGCCCCACCAGGCCTGCTGGACCTTCGGGTCGATCTTGGCATCGTCCATCGCCTTGCGGGCGACGATGTCGACGAGCACCATCAGGCCGATCGAGTAGGGCATGTCGGTCGACGAAATATCCGGCAGATTGCAGTTCCACCAGGCATTGAGATTCTGCGTGGGATCGAGCTTGAGATAGCCCGGCACCTGAACCGTCCGCGTCGCCAGCACGCTGGCCTGAGCGAGGTCGGTGCCCATGCCCTTGGCGCTTTTCTGGACCTCGTTCAGGAATTTGTCGTCGCCGATGGTTTCCCAGCGTGACGAGGACCAGATGCTCTGGCTCGGAAATTCGGTGTCGAACACGGGATCGTTGACCGGACCGAGATGGCATTCGGTGCAGATCTCCGCATAGAGCTTGCGGCCGCGTTTGACACGGTCGCCATCGATCTTCCAGGCATCATCACCGAAGATGTCCGACGGCCATCTCGGCGATGTCAGCCCGGAGAGCTGCTTTTTTGGATAGGGCGCCGATCCCTTCAGCAGATCCTCGATCCAGTTCAGATTCTTGATGTCCATCGACGAGCGGAACAGCGTGTCCTTGGGAGAGTTGTCGGACAAATTGAGCAGCGCGGTCACGCCCAGCGCTTCGCCGGCATTGCGGATCAGCGGCTGTTCGATGGACGCGTCGTATTGCGCGTATTTGAGCCAGGGCACGGTCCAGATCGGCGGGAAGCTGACCGGCGCGTCCTTGGCATGCAGATTCTTCTCGAAGCCGCTGAGGCCGCTGAGCGCCATGTCCTGGGAGAAGACCTGGTTGCCGATGCGGTTGAGCGCGTCGAGGCGGCCATAGCCTTCCTCGGTGTCCTGCTGCGGCTCGTCCCGCTTGGTCTTCTCGTTGTACCGCGTCTTGCCCTCGATGGTCTTCGCGTAGGTCTTCTCCCAGTCGACCAGGAAGGTGCCGATCGCGCTCAGCTTCTGCTTCAGCGCATCGCGGTCCGCATCGCTGGCGGAGGGGCCGAGCACGCGATCGGCGAAGCGCGTGAAGCGGCCCGGCACATAGAGCGTGTAGGCGATCGACAGGCCGGTCGTGACCTCGAGCTTTCTGAGGTCGGTCATCGCCGGGCCGCCATCGAAGCGGATGTCGATGCCCTTGTAGTGGATCTGGCCGGTGTGGCAGGCGGCGCAGGTCAGGCCGATCCGGTCCTCGCCGACCTTGCCGGTCGCGGGATCGGGTACGCCGGTCATGCGTGCAAAGCCGACGGGCAGGCCGCCGACGTTCTCAGCCTGGGCACCCCAGTTGACCGGCGGATCCCAGAGCCGCGCCGGCACCGGCTTCGTCTTGTCGTAGACGTTGGCATAGCCGAACCGGCGCAGCGTGGCGTCGTCGGTATTGATCGTCTGCGGGCTCGGGATGAAGCCGAAGCGCTGCAGATGGTCGCTGTCATGCAGCATCCCGGGTTTTGCGAAGAAATGAAGCCGCGGCTGCTCGAGCGCCATGAACCAGCTATAGGGCACCGGGAAGGTCGCGGTGCCCTGGCTGGTGTGATGAAACCAGTGCCGGTCCTCCAGCGCCCAGTTCTGCTCGAGCCAGTACGCGGCTCGCGGTTCGACCTGCGTAGGCAATGGCGGGGCCACGAGGTCCCCGAGGATGCCGGGCAGCATCGGCTGGAATTGATCGGGAAAGCGCAGCGCCACGACGCCAAAGACGAGGAGCGCGGCGACCAGTCCGCCGGCCGCGCGCAGTATCAGCGAGGGCGGGGTGACCGGCTGGCTGACGATCCGCTGGGTGATCCTGTCAGGGAATTTGCGCTCGTTGAACAACGTCCTCACCTCGGCCACGCTGAGATAGCGGTCATCACCCTGACCCTTGCCCATGATCTTGAGCAGGATCGGCCATTCGAACTTCATCAGGATGGGGTAGTACCAGCGCGCCTGCTTGCCGGCGCGCTTGAGGTTGTCCTTCATGAAGATCTGGATCTGCGAGGCGTTGAGCCCGGTCTCGGCGCCGCCGTCGGGATCGGTATAGGTGCCGCCGAAACTGGCAAGCCGGGCGATCTCGTCCTCGTTGACGCGACCGTCGACGCCGAGGATGCGTGAGCCGGCGCCGAGCTTGTCGAGCGGGCCCCCGCGCAAGCCATTGAGCTGCGCGCCCCAGAAGATGCTCTGCAGGATGTGACAGGCGCCGTTGGCGATCAGCGCGACGCCACGGACCTGGATGCGGGCCGAGGTCTTCTTCAGCCCAGCCTCGCCGCTTGCATTCGCGATGGTCTGCGACAGCGTCCGGAGCGGGACGGTCCCGCCGTCGACGAAGCCTTCGCCGACGAGGCCGCGCAGGAATGGACAGGGATTGTTCGGCGAGACCTGGATCGAGGGGTCGAAGGGCGGCTTCGAAGAGCGGTCATGCATGGCCCAAAATCCTGAAAACAGCGAATCGCAAAAAAGACGCGCCGATCAAGCGCGGAAAGTCCTAACAAACCGACAGCAGACTATACTACCTGAGCGTGTGACGAAATGTGGCTGAATTCACTGTCCTGTCAATAAGGGCAGGCGCGAGATCGCCAAGGGGGTGTGCGAAAGGGGGCGTGGCGGGACCGCGGCCGGCCCGTCAGGACTCGGCGGCGCGTTTGACGTCGCTCTGGATCAGGGTCAGCTTGCCGAGCGGCACGCCGGCCTTCAGCAGTCCCTCGCGGTAATGGGCGAGATTCTCGGGCCGCTTCCAGTGGAAATTGCGCAGGTGACGGTCGACATTCAGGGTCGGGTAGTTCGTCATGAGCACTTTGGTGGCCTCGTCGGCCTCGTCGGTCCGGCCGAGTTGCGCCAGCGCTGCGGCGCGGATCGCCAGCGCCTGCATGTGGTTCGGGTTGATGTAGAGCTGCTCGCGGGCCCACGACAGGGTCGCGTCATATTGTCTTAGGAGATAATGGCTGAAGGCGTTCAGCGCGGCCCATTGGTAACGCGGGTCGCTGTTGTCGCGCTGCGCCGCCATCGAGAACAGCTCGATCGCCTCGCGATGCTCGCCGATGACGAAATGGCAGATGCCGAGCACGCCGCGTGCGCCGTTGTCATAGGGGTTGAGTGCGACCGCACGCTTGGCGGCGTCCATCGCGGCCTCGTAATGTCCCTCCATCGCATGGGCCCAGGACAGGATCGAGAACGCGAAGGAGGAGCGCGGGTCGAGTCGGACGCTGGTCTCGGCGAGGTTCATCGCCTCGGCCCACATCTCCCGCGTGCCCTTGACCCAGCCGAACTGGATGCTCTGGATCTGGATCGTGGCAAGATAAGCATGCGCGATCGACAGTTTGGGATCGAGCCCAATGGCCTCCCGGAACAGGTCGACGGCGGCGGCCAGGTCTTCCTTGGTCTGCCGGTAGTAATGGGACAGTCCCTTGAGGAAGCGGTCCCAGGCGGTCACGTCGGTCGAGAGCCGCGCCGGTGCCGAGGCTTCCGCCCGAACGATCTCGGTGGCGATGGCGGCGGACAGATTGGTGGTGATCTCGTCCTGCATCGCGAACAAATCGCCGATGTCGCGGTCATAGCGCCCGGTCCAGAGCTGCTCGCCGGTCTCCGGCGCGATCAGCTCGGCGGTGACGCGGATCTTGGCGCCGGCGCGCCGCACCGAGCCCTGGATCAGATAGGTGGCGTCGATCTCGCGCGCGATCAGCCGCGTGCTCAAATTCTTGCCCTTGAAGGCGAAGGTCGAGTTGCGGCTCAGCACGCGATAGAAGGATTGCAGCGAGAGCGCGTGGATCAGATCCTCGGTGAGGCCGTCGGAGAAATATTCGTCCTGGGCGTCGCTGAGATTGGCGAAGGGCAGCACGCCGACGATCGCCGTGCGGTACTGCTGCGAGAGGGCGGATGCCTCCCGCAGCTCGGGCGCGAGCGCCGGCGCGCCCTCGGGCATCCAGGTAAAGACCCCGACCGCATCCTTGATGTTCTTGAAGCGGTGGTTGCCGGCATCGGTCAGCGGCACGGTGAGATGCTTGCACGCCTCCCGGTAGGCCTTGGCCGAGATGGCGAAGCCGCCGGGGCTCGCCACGGATTCGAGGCGGACGGCGATGTTGACATCGTCACCGAAGACTTCGTCCTCATCGGCGATGACGTCGCCCATGTGGATGCCGAGCCGGAATTGCATGGCGCGCTCGGCCGGGAGATGGTGGTTGCGCTCCGCCATCACCGTCTGCATCGCGATCGCCGCCTCGGTGGCGCCGACGATGGAGGCGAACTCCAGCAGGAAGCCGTCGCCGGTGTTCTTCACGACGCGGCCGCCGTGATTGAGGATGATGGGGTGAATCGCCGCGCGATGGGCCTTGAAGGCGGCATGGGTGCCGGCTTCGTCGCTGCCCATCATGCGCGAATAGCCGGCGACATCGGCGCAGACAATGGCGGCCAGACGTCTTTCCATATCCCGGGAGCTCCAAGGGATCGGAGACCGGCCACGGCGTGGCAGTCGCCTCGAATCCTGCATTTCAAGAACCCTGCCTTTATAAAGCAGATGGAGCCGAGCGGAAGTATGATCCGCATTGCAAAATCGAAGTAAATCCTACGCAATCCTGGCGGTGGACGGGGCGGAGCGAACCGACTAAGCCCGGCTTTCAGGGCCGCAAGGCGGGTTGGGCGGGGGATTTTTGATGCTGGGCATTCACGAAATCTGGCTGTTCATCCTGTCGGGCATACTGCTCAACATCACGCCGGGGCCCGATAGCGTCTATGTGATCGGCCGCAGCATGCAGATGGGCTGGCGGGGCGGCGCGGCCGCGGCATTTGGCATCAGTTGCGGCTGCTTTTTCCATGTCGCGGGCGCGGCGATCGGCCTTTCGGCTCTGCTGATGGCCTCCTCGACGGCGTTCTCGATCCTGAAGCTGGTTGGCGCGGCCTATCTGGTCGTGACCGGCATTCAGATGCTGTGGTCCCGGCCGGCGCTGGCGTCGGCCATCGACGAGCCGGAGCGGAACTCGCTGCGGCGGGTTTTCCTGCAAGGCGTCTTCACCAATGCGCTCAATCCCAAGGTTGCGCTGTTCTTCCTGGCCTTCCTGCCGCAATTCGTCGCAGCCGACGCGCCCCACAAGCCGCTCGCCTTCCTGACGCTCGGCCTGATCTTCATCTTTACGGGGACGTTGTGGTGCCTGGTGCTCGCCGCGTTCGCGGCCAAGGCCGCCCACCGGCTGCGGAGCTCGGAGGGCGCGATCGCCTGGGTCAATCGCGCGCTCGGCGGCCTGTTCGTGTATCTCGGCATCCGCGTCGCGATGCTGGAGAGCCGGTAACTCGTTCGAACGAATGATGACTGCGTAGGGTGGGTTAGCCTTGCGGCTGCGCGAAGCGCAATCGCCAGGCGTAACCCACCTCTTCTGTCTCTGCGGATACGAACAGTGGTGGGTTACGCCTCGCGGTTTGCGCGTCGCGCAATCCGCAAGGCTAACCCACCCTACGATCTGCGTTTACGCGAACTCCTTCGCCAGCGCGCTGCCCGCCAGATAAAGTCCGAGCAGGATCATCGCGATCAAAAACCAGCGGCGGAACGCTTCCGCCGGCATCCGCGCCCGCACCGACTGGCCGATGAACATGCCGGCAAAGGCCATGGCAAGGCCCACGGCGCCGGGCACGGCATTGGCCGGCGTCAGCAATCCGCCGGCGGTGAGGTTGAAGGCGAGCGCCAGCGTCGCGGTCGTGAAGAACACGCCGAGCGCCTGCACCAGCTCGTCCTTCTCCATGCCGATCGCCTGCATGAACGGCATCGACGGGATCACCTGCACGCCGGTCGAGGCCGAGATCGCGCCGGTGATGACGCCGACCACGCCGCCGACCCATTTCTCGTTCTTGGGCGCAACGCGGAAATGGAACTTGTTCAACCCGATCACGGCGTAGATGACGAGCAGGACGCCGAGCACGATCGTGCCGTAGCGCGCATGAGGGCCGGTCAGCGCGCCGGCATTGAGCCAGCAGCCGATCACGGTGCCGATCATCAGCGGCCACAGCCGCTTGAGGATGTCGCGCAAATAGGGGCCGACAAAAGTCTGCCAGATGTTGGTGACGATGGCCGGCACGATCACGATGGCGATAGCGCGGCTCGGGGTCATGCTCACCGCGAGCAGGCCCATGGACACGGTCGGCAGGCCGAGCCCGATCACGCCCTTGACGAATCCGGCGGCCAGGAACACGGCGGCGATGACAATGAGAAGCGGGTCGATCATGCCGGCACATTGACCGATGCCGCGCCCGGGCACAATCTGAAGGTTACGGAGACAGCCTTCGTGAGCTACGAAGGCTGGAGCACGAGCCGGACCCGCAGGGCCGCGTCAGCGCAAAGTGTGGAGCGGTTTTCCGAAAGATCGTGCTCTGTCAACAAGGTTGGAGAGGCCCGCCATGCGTTTCGATCTCGTCGATCTCCAGCTCTTCATTGCGGTCGCCGACCAGCGCAGTATCACGCGCGGTGCGGAGCGGTCGCATCTGGCGCTGGCCTCGGCCAGCGCGCGCATCAAGGGCCTCGAGGATGCGCTCGGCGTCGCGCTGCTCAAGCGTGGCCGCCGCGGCGTCGAGTTGACCGCGGCCGGCGAGAGCCTGCTCGACCATGCCCGGCTCGTGATTCACCAGATCGACGCCATGCGCGGCGATCTCGCCGGCTTTGCCAGCGGCGTGCGCGCCAGCGTGCATTTCCTGGTCAACACCTCCGGCCTGTCGGAGCACCTGCCGAAGGCGCTGGCCGGATTCCTGCACGAGCATCGCGATGTCGCCGTCGACATCGAGGAGCGCGAGAGCACCGACATCGCCGCCGCGATCACTGCGGGGGCCGCCGATCTCGGCTTCGCCGCCGAGCACGCGCTGCCCGACCATATCGAGCGGTTCGTGTTCAGCGAGGATCACCTGACATTGGTGACGTCGCGGCGCGGCCCTTTCGTCGGCCGCCGCCAGATCGATTTTCAGGAGACGGGCGCTTGCGACTTCGTCGGGCTCACCAGCGCCACCGCGCTCCAGATGCACATTTCGAAGCACGCCGCCCGGCTCGGCATGCGCCCGCATTACCGCGCGCGCCTGCGCGACTTCGACGCGATCTGCCAGATGGTCGCCGCCGATGTCGGCATCGCGCTGGTGCCGATATCCGCCGCGCGCCGCTGCGCCAGGCTGATGCCGCTCGCCATGGTCCGCCTGCGCGATGCCTGGGCCAACCGCAAGCTCGTGATCTGCGCGCGAAGCTTCAAGACGCTGCCGAGGCCGGCGAAGATGCTGGTGGAGCATCTGCGGGCAGAGGCGGTGTGAGCTCTGCGCTTACCCTCCCCTGGAGGGGGAGGGTCGGCACGCGATCGAGAAAGCGAGATTGCGTGACGGGGTGGGGTGACAGTCTATCCATTGAAGCGGTGTCCGAGTGGAGAGATCACCCCACCCCGCTCCGCATTCCGCTTCGCTGCATGCGAAGCGACCCTCCCCCTCCAGGGGAGGGTAAGAGAGACCTACTTCGCCGTCTCCACTCCGGCGTCCTTGATCACCTTCGCCCACTTCTTCGTCTCATCGGCGATGAAGGCGCGAAAATGCTCCGGCTCGTCGCCGACCAGCGTCGCGCCTTGCTGGCTAAGCTTCTCCTTCACCGCCGGATCCGCCATGGCCTTGGTCGCCAGGGCATGCAGCGCCGCGACGATCTCCTTCGGCGTGCCCTTCGGTGCCACCATGCCGTACCAGTTCTCGATGCGCAGATCAGCAAAGCCTGCTTCCGCCATGGTCGGCACCTCGGGCGCGGTCGGGGCGCGCTCGGCTGAGCCCATCGCGATCGGTCGTAGCGCACCCGCCTTGACCTGCGGCAGCAGCACCGGGAGATCGAGGAAGGTCATCTGCACCTGCTGACCGAGCAAATCGTTCACCGCAGGCGCTGCGCCGCGATAGGGCACGTGCACGATGTCGATCCTGGCCGTCAGCTTGAACAATTCGCCGGCGAGATGCGGCAGGCTGCCGGGGCCGGAGGAGGCGAAGTTGAGCTTTCCGGGCTGCGCTTTCGCCAGCGCGATCAGCTCGCCGATGTCCTTGGCGGGCACATTGGTGGCGACCACCAGCATTTCCGGCACGGTCGCAACCAGCGTCACCGGCGTGAGGTCGGTTTGGGTGTCGTAGGCGACCCGCTCCATGTTCGGGCTGATCGCGAGCGCGCCGGCCGAGGAGATCGCGATGGTGTAGCCATCGGGCGCGGCCTTTGAGGCCGCATCGGTGCCGAGCACGCCGCCCTGGCCGCCGCGATTGTCGGTCGATCAGCACCGGCTGGCCTGACAGCTCGGACATGCGCTGGCCGATTACGCGGGCGATGATGTCGTTGGGGCCGCCGGCCGGAAAGGGAACGATCAGCTTGATCGGTTTGGCGGGAAAGTTCTGCGCCGCCACCGCTGACGGCAGCAACAGGAATAGTCCCAAGAACAATTCAACGAGCAGCTTGCGTGAGATGGTCATGCAAGCCTCCCGCTCGCGTTTGTTATTGGTTGAGCAGCTTCAGCGCTTCTTCGTGAACCCTTGCGTCGCCCGCGGCGACGATGCGGCCGCCGCCCTGGGCCGGCTTGCCTTCCCAGGTGGTGACGACGCCGCCGGCGCCGGTCACGATCGGGATCAGGGCCGCGATGTCGTAAGGCTTCAGCTCGGTCTCGACCACGAGATCGACATGGCCGGCCGCCAGCATGCAATAGGAGTAGCAATCGCCGCCATAGCGCGACAGCCGCGCGCCCTGCTCGATGCGGCCGAAGATGGCGCGGTCGCGCTCGTTCATCAGCAGCGGCGAAGTGGTGTAGGTCGTCGCCTCCGACAGCGAGGCGCAGCGGCGGACCTGGAGCCGGCGCTCGCCGGAGGGGCCCTTGTAATTGGCCGAACCGTTGTCGCCGGAAAAACGCTCGCCGATGAAGGGCTGGTGCATCATGCCGTACACCGGCGTGCCCTTGTGCAGCAGCGCGATCAGCGTGCCCCAGATCGGAAAGCCGCCGATGAAGGACTTTGTACCGTCGATGGGATCGAGCACCCAGACATAGTCGGCGTCCTCGCGCTCATTACCGAATTCCTCGCCGACGATGCCGTGCTGGGGGAAGCTCGCCTTGATCAGCCGCCGCATCACCGCTTCAGCGGCGCGGTCGGCCTCCGTCACGGGGTCGAAATCCTTGGTCTTGCTCTTGTCGTCGATCGACAGCGAGGTGCGGAAGAACGGCAGGATGGTTTCGCCGGAGGCGGTGGCGAGCCGTCCGATGAAGGCGGAGAAGTCGATCACCGTCACGGTGAGTTCCTCAAAACGAAAGTCAGTGTGAAGCTCGCTCCTGCCTAGCTCAATTCGCCTCCCGCGTGCAGCGCTGTCTTGATTTGCACCCTGGTATTTTGAATGCCGAAGGCCGCTGCCTCATTCGAGTCATCTGCTGGCCAAATATCGATCACAGAGTTGAAAACTTAGTTCCGACCATGCCTTGTTCGTATGCAAATGACTATCAACCCATTGAAATTCCTTATTAAAGAAACTGAATCTGGGTTTCCCTTAAAGCAATTGAGCCATGTGCGTAGTGCATGGGAAACCGCTCAAAAGCCCTTGCACTTTGTGCGCCGCGGCCGCATATTGTTGCGGTGCGGTAGCGCTCTGCGTTACCGCTGCCCTCCTTGGGCGTTTCCTCCCTAGACTTGGGCCGCTTCTTCATTAGAAGCGGCCCTTTTTTCTTTGGGCCTCTGCTTTCATTTCAGAGCGCGCAGCAAGGCGAAGCGCAAATGCGTTCGCGCCCGATGCGCGCGCCGGGCGCGCGCGAAGAAAAAGCTGTCGTCTATTCCGCCGCGGCCTGGAACGGGCCGAGATCGCTGAACGGGATCGTGGTGGCCAGCACGTCGGCGAGCACCGCGAAGTCGGAGGCGACTTGCGCAAAGCGCGGGCTGCGCTCGCGCCGTCGCTCGTCCATGTAGATGGCGCGGTTGAGCTCGAGCTGGACCGCGTGCAGGCCGCTCGCGGGATTGCCGTAATGCTCGGTGATGAAGCCGCCGGCATAGGGCTTGTTGCGGCCGATCGAATAGCCGAGCCCCGTCATGGTCTCCTCGACCCTGTCGGGGAGCAGCGGCGTGCAGCTGGTGCCGTAGCGGTCGCCGATCACGACGTCCGGCCGGCGCGGCTCGTCCCTGCTGACGCCGACCGAGGGCATCGAATGGCAGTCGACCAGCACCACGGTGCCGAACATCTGGTGCACCTTGTTGATCAGCCGGCGCAGCGCGCGATGATAGGGCTTGTACAGCGTCTCGATCCGCCCCAGCGCGTCGTCGACCAGGATGCGGTCGCGATAGATCTCCTGGCCGTCGCCGACCACGCGCGGAATGGTGCCGAGGCCGCCGGCGACCCGCATCGAGCGGGTATTGGCAAAGCTCGGCAGGCGCCCGCTGAACATGCGGGGGTCGAGCTCATAGGGCTCGCGGTTCACGTCGACATAGGAGCGGGGAAAGTTGACCCGCACGGTCGGAAAGCCGCGCGCGCTCAAGTGACCGATCAGCTCGTCCATGAACGAGTCTTCCGAGCGCCGCAGCGTCGGCAGGTCGATCCGCGACGCCGCCAGGAATTCGTCCGGATAGGTCGAGCCGGAATGGGGCGAGTTGAAGATGACAGGCGCGCGCCATTCGGCGGGCTCGAAGATCTCGAACGCTGGCGACATCTCGCCGTCAAACCGGGTCATCTTCTCAGGCTTCGTCCCTTACTCAGGCTTCGCCCCCTTGGCGCCGCACGATCCGGCATGGCCCCGGATCGAATGATTCGGCCGGTCGAGCGGCTCTTATGTGTCGTCATTGTCCGGAATCGCAACCATTCTGCCAAGCGAAAAGATGTGATGGACGCTGGAACATGTCTTAACCGTGCGGGCATCGGGGTGGGGACTGGCTCATCCGGCTCGATTGATTCGGAGCCCGTTCGGGTCCACAAAGAGCCGGCAGCGCAGCCGGCCCATGGTAAAGATTTTCACCCCAAATTTACCCTCTGTCGGGCTAAGTAACCTCTGCTGATATCCTCTGGGGATTCGACGTTTCCTGCCATGCCAAAGATCCTGCTCGCCGAAGACGACAACGACATGCGCCGTTTCCTGGTCAAGGCGCTGGAAAACGCCGGTTTTCAGGTCTCGTCCCATGACAACGGCATGGCCGCCTATCAGCGGCTGCGGGAAGAGCCGTTCGAGATGCTGCTGACCGACATCGTGATGCCGGAAATGGACGGCATCGAGCTCGCCCGCCGGGCCTCGGAACTCGACCCCGACATCAAGATCATGTTCATCACCGGCTTTGCCGCGGTCGCCCTGAACTCGGATTCGGACGCCCCCAAGAACGCCAAGGTGCTGTCCAAGCCCGTGCATCTGCGCGAATTGGTCAGCGAAGTGAACAAGATGCTGGCGGCCTAAATCGGCCCCGTTCCGTCCTTGCGCCGGGTCCCCTGAGCCGTTATAGGGACCCCACCCGACGTAAGTGGACTATTAGGGCACGTAGCTCAGCGGGAGAGCACTACCTTGACATGGTAGGGGTCACAGGTTCGATCCCTGTCGTGCCCACCATCTTCTTCAATGACTTAGGCGCCCCGCGCCTGAGGCCTGAAGGGGTGGTTTCCACGAGATTTCCACGAAGGCCCATTTTGGCGTGGGCTGCCTCGTCCGGATGAGGCTGGCTTCCCAAATGCGGGCGCTCGGTTTCCAGCCCCTCGGAGAGGGATGCCGAAGCATAGCCTTGCTTCCCCCACGTTACTCCGAAGGTAACGCAGAAGGCCGCGTGCTCTATCTCGATCGTCGCTTCGGCCGTAGCCATCACTTCTCTATCTCGCATCGAGCGCGCTAGGTCGTATCGACCGGAGACAGCGCGCTTCAACAGTGTCACGCGAAGCGCCGCTTTCGTCAACAGCACGTTTTTCGTGGTTAAGCCAGTGCACTGGCTTATACTGATGGGCCCTTTCTCGATTCGGCCTCTCAGCGCATGTCCTCATCTCCAGGAAGAATAGCAGGCGAGTGGCTCGCCTACATTCGGCCTCACGTTCGACCCTACGAGGCGCTGGGTCGGGGCGATCGCCGCGACTACATCGCCAAGCTGTCGAAGCGGGTGAAGCTGAGCGACAACACGCTCCGGCGCTTTATCTCGGCTGCCCAGTACCTGGAGGCCGAGGGCATCACTGAGCTGCCGTCTGGAGTTCGGATGCCTGTGGCTGCCGTCGAGCGCGTCG
Source organism: Bradyrhizobium huanghuaihaiense (assembly GCF_025200885.1). Lineage (NCBI taxonomy): Bacteria > Pseudomonadati > Pseudomonadota > Alphaproteobacteria > Hyphomicrobiales > Nitrobacteraceae > Bradyrhizobium > Bradyrhizobium huanghuaihaiense. Next base: position 1,093,143 of record NZ_CP104172.1, read on the forward strand.
CTCGCATTGCGGCACGTCAACCCGAGAAACGACAGCAACTGCTCAAGGATGTTGCCGAGGGCAGGCTTACCATCATTGAACTCAGGGATCTCCTCAAGAAGAGCACCAAGGCTACCGCCAAGCGCCAGCGGGTTTCACACCCTGAAGAGTCGCTGGAGCAGCGGGCGTTGGTGGCGCTCGAGGCGCGAGGCTTTCTCAAGCGTGCCGAAGCGGTGCTCACGACGTTTCAGGATATGGACCACTGGTCGTACTTCGATTCGCACACTAGGCCTGTCCTGGTGATTCAGCTTCCGCGGGACCGGCGCATCGTCGTCATGGATGACAGATCGGTCGGTGGCACGGCCGCCTCGTTCATGAGGCAGCGGAAGGAGTTCTTGCGCAACATTCTCGCCGGCGCGGGCCTGTATGACTTGGTGTGTGTCTTCGCCTCGATCTGGCACGAGGACGTCGGGAGACTGATAGGAACGATGCGGCCGGAGATGCAGCGGCGCGTCATTCTGTTGGGACCGGAGACGTAACGGCAAGGAGCATTAATCTGTGAGAGGTTGGTCCAAAGGTGCTGCAAGGAACGGTCTGTAGGCCGAACAGCGGCGGTGATCCGCCCGCGTTGGAGATCGGATACGGCCTAAGAAGCGGCACTGAACGGCTGGCGGACGGCGCCAAATAGACTGATATACTTCTATTCAACAAAAAGGATGCTTGATGGGGCATTGTGAAAATAGCTCGTGCTTACATCGAGAACTTTCGAGGCATTAAGCAGGCAGAAGTCCTTTTTTCCGGAACTTCCGTCCTTCTCGGCGACAACAACACTGGAAAATCGACGGTATTCGAAGCCATCGAGCTTGCCATTGGCAGATCGGCTCGCGCGTGCGCAGGCGATCGACGAACATGACTTCTATGGCGGCGATTATCTTCCGGCTGAGGGTGCACCTGCAAAGCTGATCATCGTCGAAGTCGTCGTCACTGGTCTCGACGAGCAGCATTGCACGAAATTCCGCAACAATCTCGAATTCTGGCGGCAAGCCGATCGCTCACTCCTGGGGCCAGGGCAGGGGGCCGACTTGGCTCAGGACGGCATCGAACCCGCCGTCCGCATCCGGTTCGAGGGCGCTTACGACCCCGAGAACGACGACTTCATCGCCAAGACCTGGTTCGCGGTGCCACATCTGGACGACGGCACCCTGATGAACGAATGCCGCTCAAGCGATAAGCGCGAATTCGGCTTTCTGCATCTGCGCGCGCTGCGCACCGGTAACAGGGCGCTCTCGATGGAGCGTGGCTCGCTCCTCGACATCATCCTCAAGACCTACGAGGTCCGTACCCGCATGTGGGAGGGGTTGTTGCGCCAGCTCCGCGATCTCGACGTCGTTGGCGACAACGATCCTGAATTCGGCCGCATCCTGACGGCCATTCGCGACGCCATGCGTGACATCGTTCCCGGTGAATGGGCCGACGCGCCGCATCTTCGCATATCCGATCTCACCCGCGCGGACCTCCGCCGTGTCCTGAAATCGTTCCTGGCCACCGGCGTCCCGGGCTACGCTGCCCCGCTCCAGCATCAAGGATCGGGAACGATCAATGCGCTGGTCCTGGCAATGCTTGGCCTCATTGCAGAACGCCGCAATGGCCGCGTTATCTTTGCGATGGAGGAGCCCGAGCTCTCACTTCCACCTCACGTGCAGAAGCGTGTCGTCGACAAGGTGAGGTCGATCGCCGCCCAAGCGCTCTTCACGTCGCATTCGCCTTACGTGATTGTGCAGTTCCAACCCGAGCAAATGATGGTCTTGACGCGGAACAGCGCAGGCGTGCTCAACGCTTCCAATATCGAGCTTCCCGCCAATCTGAAGCTCAAAACGTTCCGCGACGGGTTTCGCACCCGCTTCTGCGAAGCGCTACTCGCGCGTCGGGTCGTTGTCGTCGAGGGCAAGACCGAGCTTGTGGCTTACAGCGCGGTCGCTCGTCGCGCGGCGGAGCTCGCGCCGGCGCACTATCAACGACTCGACGCCCTTGGATGGGTGCCGTTCGACGCCGGTGGCCAAACGTCTGTCGCCCCGTTCGCAGCCTTCTTCCGCAGTTTGGGCAAGACTGTCGCGACCATCTTCGATTAACAGGCTCAGCCGGCCGGCGCGGCGATCGTCGCGTCATGCGACGCTGCGTATGAGCAGCCCTACGCGGGGTTCGAAGACCTCCTCGCTGCCGAAATATCGGTTCCTATGCAGGCGTGGTTTGTACAGTTCTTCGTTGCGGCCGGCGAATGGCCGCAGGCCCTCAACAACCTCTTGCCATTCCCAGGATCGCCTGACGCTGCTTATCGGCAGGCCTTTCTCGCGCTCTTTATGCAAAAGAAGGGTGACGACTATCCGATATTGAACCGCGCTTCGTCTGCAAAGGCTGTGGCCGGCGTGGCGCTGACGTCAGGCCGGACTTCAATTGGAAAGGACCGCCGACGCGAGCGATGGGAATTTCATAGAAGGGAAGAGCGGCCCCGGCCGTGGGGTTCGTGGGATGAGGCCGGGGCCGTTGGGGTGCTTGGACTTGGGGAAGGTCAAGCGACTACGAGCTTACTCACAACTCGGAGTGCCCGGTCTGTTCGTTTGCCAACATTGGCAGTAGTGTTCCGGATATGATCGAACGAGACTGGGGGCGGCCTTTCGAAGATCCGATCGAAATAGACGGCCGCAAGCTGGTCACGTTGCGCGATGTCGGCGAGTACGTCGCCGCCTTGCCGAAGCGAGAGCACGACCAGCGGGAATGGAGGGCCGCGATGGAAGCTCTGCTTCTGGTGGTCAATCTCGGCGGCCCGACCATGTTCGCCCGGATTGGCATCATGCGGGCGTTGAACCGACACCACGTCCCCGCGTTCAATCCAAAGGGAAAAGAACCGCACTGGGGCCGGCGCAAACTGAAGAGGGATCAATGACCGTCTTCGTCTACGTCAACACCGCCAAACAGGTCGGCGACGCCGAGCACATCAAGGTGTTCGCCACGGTCGATGCCGCAGAAAGGTGGTTCGAGCAGAACGATCCGGAGGGCGTCGCCTTCGAGTACGATGTGATCGAAGAGTGATTGTCCAGTTGAAGGCCCGCCAGCGCGGGACCGAAGCCCCGCGCCTTGGTCACGCATAGTGGGAGGCATTGCCGCGTCAAATATCCGCGAATCCTGCGCCATCGCCGGGCGGCGAAGCTCAAGGCGGCAGCCGCAGAAAAAAGGGGCTACTCCCATAGGCCGCGGGTTACGTTGTCGCCTCTAGTACCGGAGCCGTCGTCGTTCAGGACCTCATCCAGCGAAACCAACGGACTGTCTCCGAACTTCGCGTAATTGGTGGGAAACATTCGGTTGTGCGCGGCAACGTAGGATTTAACGCGAGCCCGCACATCTTCGCGCTTCAACGCTCCAGTAAGCAGATCCTCAAATATCGCGCTGACCACGTCGTCCTTGCCCGGGAAGCTGTCAGGCAACATTGCGCGGATTTTGTAGTAATCGTTGTTCTGATCGCGAATGGATGACGTGCGAACCAGCGTCCATCGGATTCTTTGGCCGCGGCCTTTGTTTGCCCCAATCGAATCCCTAACAAGCTGGTCAAAATCAGGATTTAGCTCGCGATAGTGGTGGAAGACATTCGATCGAACGAGCACCACGCCGCGGTCAATATTGCCGCCCCCGGAAGGCCGCCCTTGAGCAGACAGTGGTGAGGCACACATATGAGGCACTAGGGATCGACAATTTGCAAGGTACTTACGATGTCGCTTTGATGGCGGAATGCCTCGCCCCTCACGCCGCCATGCACCTACCTACCCGGACGGTCGCCACATCAAGATAACTTTCGGCGAGATGCGCGAGATGGGTCTGCGCGGCATCCTGGTACTGTCATTGCGGTCGCCACGTTGCCCTAGACGCCGATGGCTGGCCTGACGAGATGCGGCTATCCGATATCGAGCCGCGATTTGTCTGCCGAGGCTGCGGGTATCGCGGCGCCAACGTTCGGCCGGACTTCGAGCGGGGGGATCTGCGGGGTGCCATCGTGAGCCCGCGGAAGAGCTAGTGATTTGCCGCCGACTGAGGGGCGTTACATCGACATTGAGACAATGGCGAGCAGGCCGACAGCGGCGAGTCCCCAAGCCAACGCGTGCAGCATCCAAGGTCGCATGGCGCATGCTCCCGCTGGGTTCCCTTGTTAGGAAACAGCCGGGCGCCGCCCAGTATTGAGATGGATCAATAAAAGAGCAAAACCGAGGTCGCGGCGACGGTGAAAACACCAGCCGCAATGATCGCCAACCGCACGATCAGCTCTCTGCCCATACCAATCGCTAACACGGGTTGATTTGAGTGTCTTGTGCAGTCTGTGCCAGCGCGGCGCGGCACGAAGCCTCAACCACACATCGTAGGCGGATTCAGGGCCTTGCGGGCCGCCGTTCTTAGTGCGTCGGTCGAAAGTTGTCCCTGTGCCGCGGCCTCAAGGATCTTCGACGCAACATGCGTTCTGGCGCCGACCTCGCTAACGGGGATATCTTGGCAAACTTCTTCATGGACGGCTCTAAGGAGCGCAGTCGTTTCAGCACTGAACATGCACCAACCTCAAAACTAAGAGAACCACATGAACACCGCGCGAGCGGAGTATCTTCGCTCGTAGCGTTCGCAAGGCATTCCAATCTGGACGCTGAAATTCCAGCCCGCTGACGCTGGCATACGCCCGTCAAAGTTTTGTGACAGGCACCGGGAAGAGTCGGCAAACCGGGCTGACCAAATATTTCACTTATACCTGTTTCACCCGGCATTTTTGACACCGCGCGGGCCGCAACGATTGAGCTTGCTGCGGCCCTTCGTTGTGGAGACCGCCGGACGCGAACCGGCAGGCCTCAAGATAGCAGCCAGTCTAAGCGGCGAAACTTTCCCGTAGCTCTTCCGCCGGGACGATCCAATCGGCCGCCCACGTCGGCAATTCCGGAAGCGGTTTGTCGAGCAGGCCGGCGACCAGCACAGCGAGTGCTGCGCCTTCGATGGCACCTTCGCCGTACTCGATCTCAGTCCACTCGAAGTGCAGGACCAAGCCAGCCAAAAACGAACACGCCTATGAGAAGAATGGCCATTTGCGGGGCGCTCCAGCGGAGAGGACCGCTCCAAGCTGCCGCCCCTCTTTGCCAGGGCGCCACCGGTCTAGCGGCTTGCGTCTCCTGCTTACCCGCGGAATCTATCCGCGATGAGCACCAAGTCGCGAGAGGTCATCTGGGGCGGCGGATCATGGGCGCGAAGATCCATGCCCAGGGAGCGCGCGAGAGTGCCGAGCAAGCCGTTCGCGAGGCTGATCGGGCGGAAGCCGAAGCCTGGTCGGTTCGCATGGAGGGCTACGGCGGCCCTGCCCAGCCCTCCCCCACGATCGGCCATGCCTCAATGGCGGGCTTGGCTGGCTGGAAGTCGAATGCGCCCGCTGTAAGACACGCGCCAGCCTGCCGCTCGACGCCATCCGCCGGCCTAGGGATACGCCGCTCTGGAAGCTGGAAGCATCCCTCAAATGCCGCTCGTGCCGCACGACTCGCTACGCGCAGCCTGCTCGCATGATCCAAGTTGACCGATACGCGGCAGATCACGCCTTACAAATGGGTGCATCCGACCGAAGAGCGCTAGAGAAAATAAGGAACACGGAAGGCTCCCGACCTGCGCAGCGGTCAGCCTATTCCAACCCGCCTGAAAACCAAGAAGTGTGAAGCTGTTCACCCTCGCTGAATCTCTCCTCGCCTACAGTAGGAACGTCCCGCTACGGACGCTCATCCGCGAATGGACGAGTCGGAGCTCGCAAAGCTGGAGACCGGCCATGAAGCGCCACGCCATGAGCAAGTATTTCGGTAATGGCACCGGCCACGTTCTGCGCCAGCACAACAGCGCCGTGCTGCTGTTCAGCTGGCGCGGCAAGCCCGACGGTTCGGCCCGCTATGTCGAGCGCGTCAATCGCTACGCTCGCAATGGCGTGGAATATCCCAGCCTTGCCGCCCTGCTCCGCGCCGTCGAGGCCGAGCACGCTCAGAAGAAGCACTGATATGCAGCTGCCCAGCTCAACATCAACGGCACAGCCCCCAGCGACCTCTTGGAACTGCACATCGACGCCAAACGGGCGCTGGAAGAGCAGGCGATTACGGCGCTCAATGCCGGCTCGGGCAGGGGGCCCGCGGCAGCGAGGTCGGCGCCTATGTGAGGGTTGATGCCGCCAGGCCAAGAGCTACTCAAATAGGAACCCGCAAACCGGGAGCTCATTGTCGTGCGCTGGCTCGCCTCCTGAACCGGCGGCACGGCCCGGTTCATATCCCCATTGAACCCCGGGGAGCCGGGCCATCTGCACTCTTCGATTTCTCACTGTGGGGAGCTGAACACGATGACGGCCGCAGAATGCATGGAACTCGCAAGTCACTACAAAGGCCTTTCTCAGTTATCCGGTACGTCCATTGACCGCGCTTTCCTCATGAAGAACATCGCGAGGAGCTTTACAGGTCTGGCAGGACAATTGGATCGGCTCAGCGCGCTTACTAGAACCGAGCAGCAAAAGAACGAGTAAGCGTTAGCTGACTGGTCCTCATCCACGCGGCTCAAAGCTCGGTTATTCATCGACCGAGCTCTCACGGACCAACCGAGCGACCTTGCGAGGCCCGTCCCACAACTCAACGGCAGGATACGCCTCTAAAAACTTCTCGGCTCGGGCTTGAGCGTCTTTGTCTGTCGGGCAATCAATCTCGTAGACTGCACGCGCAACGCCCAGTAAATCGACCGCATACGCAACGTATCGCATCGCAGTTCCCAATTGACGGGGGCTGCTATCACGATTCACTCGCCGCTTGATCGTTCCTACGGGCTGCGTCTTTCGCGCGAAGGAGTCGCGCAGATCGACCGAGCCACCAACCGAAGCGGCCTCAATGTTTCAATCTTTTGATTGCGAACACGAGGGCGGCCTGAAACAAAGGGCCTTCTTCGTTCCGCACCTCAATGGCCATGTCCCGACCTTCTGACGCAGGTTCATAGTCTCTGGCCATTCCGCCCAAGGCGCGAGCTGCCTCCATCTCTGCAGCTCGCAGAGTCGGCAGCTCGACGCCTTCCTCATCTTCGAAGAGCTCCGTTCCGTCTCTTAGATCGAAGTAGTAGCGTGCCATCTGCCGGAAATTCCATCATCGCTGACGGCTCCAGATTATAACGGCGCCCGACTGACTCGCATTAACGTAGGGCAAACAGGCGCCCGGTTTCGGATCGTTCGATGATTTGCTAGTCTTCCTTCGGCGCCTCGGGGTGCCAAACGAATGGTACCGGCATAGCCAGCAGTTCATAGGACCTGCTAAGAGCAGCCCACGAGCGACGAAGCATCTCGCTCGTCAACTCGTCTTTGACGCGGCGTCTTTCAACGAAGCGCTTGAGGTAAAGCTCAAGCAACTCCCGTTCAGTCGGCAACACGGGTGCGCCCTCCGGGTAAGTAAGCCCAAGACTAACTTATGTTAAGACGATGGATTCCGCCACGGGAAGAGCCCCGCAACCTATGAGCGGGTCCTCCCTCCGCCTGCTGTCCGAGTTTCGTTCTCGGAACTATTTGTACGTTGCTCTGTTGAAGTCATTGTCAACGGCTCAAGGAGCGCCGAGATGACCTTGCTGCGCCGCAGGGTGAAACAGACCCGCTCCCTGGAAGAACGGATGCTCGAGCAAGCCGCTCAACTCAAAGAGCAGGCCAACCAGTTGCCGCCTGGCCCGGAGCGGGAAGCCCTTCTCAAGAGGGCCAGGATTGCGGAAACGGGCTCGCACATTAGCGATTGGCTGAAGTCGCCGGGCCTTCAACCACCAGATTAGGTCTTTGAAACATTGCGCACTTTGGTACTTAGGAGCCTCGCCGCCCTGCGAGGTGATGCTGGGAATGGTTTTGATAATGAGCTGTATCGGCACCGCCGTTGTCGGGAGCATCGTCCTCGCCTTTGAATGACGCACACTGGTTGGCTACTGGCGAGCCTCAAGGCGCTGGCCTGTTTCCGGCCTCAGGGGCCTAGTTTGAATTGATAATGGCCTGTTTTGTTTTTCTGGCGCATAAAGGCGCATGCCAGAATCTCATCATCGGTCCTGTCAGTGCGGCGCTGTTTACAGTCGCGCGGAGGCGATGGCCCCTTCGCGGGAAATAGCCAGCTTCGACTGCTCGGTTTGCGGCGCTCCGATGGAATCGTGGAACACCGCTTGGGTGCCTACATATCGGTTGATAGCTGGTCCCGTTCGACTGCCACCAGACAGCAACTAGCGACGCGTTGTTGCATTAGCCAGCGATGGCGGAGTCGTTCGGCAGAGAGGTGGCCTCAGACGACGCGCCGCCAAGGAGGCAGATGTGGCTAGCCTTAGCCAAGCCTAGCCAGGCGTTAACTCTGGTCCTCGCCGCTGTTCCCGAAGGCTGGACGGCGGAAGTTGTCCCAGCGATCCTTACGGATAAACAGCAAAGGATGTTCGAGGAACTAAACCTCGGTCCGGCGACGTTTATAGGATCGATGCAAAGTAAGGCCGCATCAATTGGCGGCCTCTTTCAACAGCCACGAACTGCCGGCCAGCGGCAGGCCGCGGGCCTTTCGTCCTGAGTTACCAGGGAAGAAATAGCGCAACGAAGAGGGCGCGGCCTGACATGAAGAACGCCCACAGGACCGGGCCAATCACTGGCTGTGTATCCACGCGCCGCTCCCGAGAAATCGCATCCAGACAGTGATCTCTTCGGCCGCGCGCCTGCAATCCTCAGCGACCTTTACACGGAAATTGCAACGAATACAGCTTCTTTTGCGTCCTTATCATATGTGAATCTGGGTACTGGCCGAAATAGGCCAGCCGGGATTTCAAAGTAGGCCACAAGCAAAAGCCCGGCAGTCATGGACTACCGGGCTGGGGACTCAAAATACGACTAAGGAAAAACTGGCAATAGCGTGCCAGTAACAATTAAGCGCGCGAGAGTCAGTACAAAAGTGAACAAAGGGTTAAGACAAGGCCCGGCGCTTGGGCACTGGCCTGTTTTAACCCCTAGTGGCCTAAGTTGAATTTGGCAGTGGCCTAAGGCACGAACTCATTAGCACGCAGCCAAATGCGGATTGATGCGAGTTTTATGAAGGCCAGATAGTTGGCCGCCAGCTTGTCGTATCGGGTCGCGACACGCCGACATTGCTTGATCTTGTTGAAGAACCGTTCGATCAAGTTACGAGCGCGGTACAGATACGGACTGAAGCAGATGGGGTCTTTGCGATTGCGTTTCGGCGGAATGTTCGCCCATGCTCCTTGCTTGCGGGCAAGCTCCCTGATCCAGTCTGCATCGTATCCGCGATCCGCAAGTAGCATCGTTTGTGGGAGCAAGGCGCTGAGCAGTGCCGAACACAGCCGATTGTCATGCGCCTCACCCGGTGTGAGAGCGAGATGGACCGGTAGGCCATTGGTGTCCACCACCGCGTGAATCTTGCTGGTCAGGCCACCTCGCGAGCGACCCATATCTTGCTGGTTGTTGTCCGCGATACAGGCTCCGTGCTGGTGCACGCGCACGACGGAAGTGTCGATCATTTGCACCGCCGCGTCATGGCCGGCGGCCAGTGCATCCATAATCTGGTCCCAGACGCCAGCCCGCCGCCACCGAACGAAGCGATTGTAACAAGTGGTGCGGGGACCGTAGCTCTCCGGCAAGTCGCGCCAGGGAGCGCCTGAGCGCAAGACCCAAAAGATGCCGTTCAGGACGCGACGGTCATTTACACGCCGAACGCCACGCGGTTTGTTCGGCAGCATAGGTTTGATGGCGGTCCATTCATAATCGCTGAGTTCGTAACGCATGATTCGAGGCTCCGGTTTCGGAGCTTGAATCACGTCTCTGGCAGCACCATCAACCCGCAATGGCCCGTGTCTAGCCCCTAATGCTCTGAATTTACTTCCGCTTTCGGCGGCACCGCGGACATGATTGGACTCGCTGCTGGCTCGACCCAGTCGCGTGAGCGGAAGTCCTTTGATCTAAATCAACCCGGAAGTGTGCCGCTCCGATTTCGTACGCCTCAGTAAAAAGGACCCAAAACGGCTTCGCTTTTCTGGCTTGGACCGCAGTCCAACTCTGTTTCGGATCCCACAACCCGACTGTCAAACTAGGAATTTTCGGCGCACGCAAAAACGCCTGAAGGTTGGCAACTGACAGCACGGCTTCGCCCCCGATCCGGTTACGGATCGCGTAGGGCGGGCGCCCTCGCGGCGCGCTGGACAATGGAGGCGATACTATGAAGCGTCTTTCCGGACCCCTAGCAGCAGACTTACCCTGCGACGACAACCCGCAGAGTGCCCCGCAGTCCCCGCTGCTCATTACGCCGGACATGCGCTTGGCGCGTTCGCAGACGCCCGCAGTGCATCAACATCCACGCCCTGACATGCGCGAGCGGGATCGACTCGTGAGCTATTCGCCCGCTTGCCTAGCTCGGGGCCACGCATCGCCAAGCCCCCAATCACAAGAGGAGTTCTCCCTTGTTCACCAAACGAGAATTGCTTCGCTCCGCAGCGTTGACTGGCGTCTCCATTGCAACGACGACGGTCCCGGCATGGGCCCAGACTAGCGCCGACCGCCCGGGATTCTTTGCGGCAAAGGACATTGCCGAGGCGGGTTTCATCTACGGCCTGCCGATCGTGATGAACTACGCTGTCATGTACGAGTACGCCGTGGATCGCAACTCCGGCCAATTCAAAGCGCCGTTCAATCAGATCAAGAATGAAGCGCGTGTGTACACCTACGAGGACACCGCGGTAATCACGCCGAACAGCGACACTCCCTATTCCTTCCTGTGGATGGACCTGCGCGCCGAGCCCATGGTTCTGTCCGTTCCGGCAGTGGAGAAGAGCCGCTACTACGCCGTGCAACTGGAGGACGGCAACACATACAATTACGGCTATATCGGCAGCCGGGCCACCGGAAATGAGGCCGGCGACTTTATGGTGGTCGGCCCGGACTGGAAGGGCGCAACGCCGCCCGGCATCAAGAAGGTGTTCCGGTCAACCACGCAATTTTCAGTCGCCGGCTATCGCACCCAACTCTTCGGTGCGGACGACATGCCGAATGTGGAGAAGGTGCAGGCCGGTTACAAAGCGCAGCCGCTCTCGGCGTATCTGAAACAACAGGCTACGACTGCCGCGGCGGCCGTCGACTTTCCCAAGATCGACAAGGAGCTGGTGAAGACGAACTTCTTCGAATACCTCGACTTTGCGCTGCAGTTTGCTCCCGCACAGGAGAACGAGAAGGAAATACGAGCCCAGCTTGCGCGCATCGGCGTCGGTCCCGGCAAAACCATGGACTTCAAGGACCTCTCGCTGGAGCAGAAGGCAGAGATCCTGCTGGGCATGAAGGAAGGCGAACGCAAGATCGAGGAGTCCGTCGCCAACGCCGGAACGAATGTCAATGGCTGGCGGGTCAGCTCACTGTTCGGCGACAGCGCCTTTTTCAACGGCGACTGGCTGAAGCGCGCTGCCGGCGCCAAGGCGGGCATTTATGGCAATGATGCGGACGAGGCGACGTATCTGTTCGGGCGGACCGACACCCAGGGACAGACGCTCGACGGAAGCAAGCACAGCTACGCGCTGACCTTCGCGAAAGGTCAGTTGCCGCCGGTGAACGCCTTCTGGTCGGTGACGATGTATGACGGCAAGACGCAGTTGCTGATCGAGAACCCGATCAACCGGTATCTGATCAACTCACCTATGCTGCCCACGTTGAAGACGAACGCGGACGGCTCATTGACGCTGTACATCCAGCACAAATCGCCGGGTGCAGACAAGGAAGCCAACTGGCTGCCTGCCCCGAACGGCCCGATCTACATGGTGATGCGGCTCTACGGGCCGAAGACCGAGCCGCCCTCAATCCTGCCGGTCGGAAAGGGCACCTGGCAGCCTCCGGCTGTAAAGCAGGTTTGATCGCGTTGGTAGCGGCGAACTGACACGCGCTTGACGCAGAAAAAGAGGAGGAGTCGCATGCGCAGCAGAGCAATCGTCCTTTTGAGCCTCGCGCTGAGCCCGATGCTGCCGTCTGCAGCAATGGCCCAGTGGCCCGGCATCGTCGAAACCTACGATATCGCGAGGGAAGGCTTCATCTACGGCTTGCCGCTCGTGATGAACTACAAGACGATGTACCAATACTCGGTGGATCGTGACTCGGGCCAGTTCAAGGCCCCCTTCAACGAGATCAAGAACGAGCCGCGTGTCTACACGTACAAGGACACCTCGCTCGTAACCCCCAACAGCGACACGCCCTACTCCATGATGTTCATGGACCTGCGCGCCGAGCCCATGGTGCTGTCACTGCCAGCGGTGGAGAAAAGCCGCTACTACTCAGTGATGATCACTGACGCCAACACCTTCAACGTCGGCTATATGGGCAGCCGCGCCACGGGCAACGATCCCGGCGATTACATGGTCGTGGGGCCGGACTGGAAGGGCGAGACTCCGCCCGGCATCAAGAAGGTGTTCAACTCCACCACACAGTTCGCGTCCGTCTGGTTTCGCACCCAGCTCTTCAATGCGGACGACATGCCGAACGTGATCAAGGTGCAATCCGGCTACAAGGCGCAGCCGCTCTCGGCGTATCTCAAACAGCCGGGTACGACTGCCACGGCCGCGGTCAACTTCCCGAAGATTGACGAGCCGTTGATAAAAACCAATTTCTTCGAGTACCTGGATTTCATGCTGCAGTTCGCGCCGGCCGGCCCGGAGGAGAAGGAGGTCCGGGCGAAGCTCGCTCGCATCGGAGTCGGGCCGGGCAAGACTTTCAACTTCAAGGACCTTCCGCTTGAGCACAAGCTTGAGATTGGCCTGGGCATGAAGCATGGCGAGGAACGGATCAAGCAGTTCTTCAATACCGGGGTGACCAGAGTCAATGGTTGGGGGATCGTCTCGCCCTTCGGCGATCGCGCCTTTTACCACGGCGATTGGTTGCTTCGCGCCTTGGGCGCCGCGGGCGGCATTTACGGTAACGACGCGGCTGAGGCCGTGTATCCTTTCACCAAGACCTTGGCCAACGGCGATGAGCTCGACGGCAGCAAGCAAAACTACACAATCACCTTTGCCGCCGGACAGTATCCGCCGGTCAATGCGTTCTGGTCGGTGACCATGTATGACGGCAAGTCACAGTTGCTCATCGAAAATCCGATCAATCGCTATCTGATAAACTCACCGATGCTGCCCGAGCTGAAAAAGAATCCCGACGGCTCGCTGACGCTCTACATCCAGAAGGAATCACCCGGCAAAGACAAGGAGTCGAACTGGCTCCCTGCGCCGAACGACCTGATCTATCTGGTCATGCGGCTTTACTGGCCGAAGACCGAGCCGCCCTCGATCCTTCCGGCCGGTGAAGGAGCATGGAAGCCGCCGGCCATCGTGGCGACTGCCAAATGAAGCCGCGCATGCGGTGAAGGAGAGCGTGGGGGCGCGCGGATGATTCGCATCCGCTGCGCGACCGTTGTGACCAGTGGTAGGGTCAATCAACGGCTATGACGGAGTGAACTGAGACTCTAAACCGGAAGCCAGTCATGCTCATCATCCTGACGCTCTATCTGGTCCTGGTTTGGCTCATCTTCTCGAAGCTCAAGCTCCTCAAATGGGGATGGGCCTCCGGCACCGTTGCGGTTCTGACCGGCGCATTCATTCTCGCCGTGTTCATGGCGATGTTCAATTACCTCACACCATCGGGAGGCTTCATTGTCGGGTCCCGCGTCACGGAGGTCATGCCCAATGTTTCCGGCCAGGTGATCGAGATACCGGTCAAGCCGAATGAGCCTGTGAAGGCCGGCACCGTCCTATTCCGCATCGATCCGGCGCCGTTTCAGTACAAGGTCAGCCAACTCGAGGCGTCGCTCGCCCAGGCACGCCAGCAGGTCAAGCAGCTCACGGCCAATTACGAGCAGGCGACTGCGAATGCCGAGGGATTGGGCAAGCAACTCGCCTATCACAAACAGCGGCTTGACGATTACGGCAAGCTCACCGGCGAGGGTGCGCAGAGCCAGTTTCGGCTGCAGGATACACAGGTTCAATACGAGACAGTGGAGTTCCAGTTGCAGGCGGCCAAGGCCGCGCAGCTGAATGCGCAGCTCGCCATGCAGTCGGAGGTCGGCGGGGTCAATACGACGGTCGCTCAAATCCAGGCCCAGCTCGACAATGCCAAGTGGGAGCTCGACCAGACGACCATCCGTGCGACCGGCGACGGCATCGTTACGATCCTGTCCCTGACCGTCGGCGACCGTGCTGTGCAGGGGCGCGCGGTGATGTCATTCATCCTCACCGACGATATCATCATCGTCGGCCTGTTCTCGCCGAACGGATTCCCGACCATCAAACCCGGCGCCCGGGTCAAGCTCGTGTTCGACAACGACCCCGGCCGCATTCACGAGGCGACCATCATTGCGATCCCGCACGGCGTGGGGGAAGGCCAGATTGCCGTCTCCGGGATGCTGGAACGGACAAGCTCGATGCGCGGCGCCAAGACCTATCCGGCGGTCATCTCCATCCCGAAGGACATCGACCGCAGCCGGCTCAGGCTGGGGATGCCGGGCACCGCCACCGCGTTTGCAGAGAACGCCGGCGTCATCGGCTTGATCATGTCGATCCTGGTCTGGGTCAGCTCGTACACGGCGTATCTTTGAAAGCCTCGGTTGACGGCGATACCTGTGGGGCGGCGACTTCTGCGACCGGCCCATCGCGTAATTGGGCTGCGCAGCAGAATTTATTCTATTGGTGCATAGCGGACTCTGGCAAGCTGTCCGCCCGGCAGATTTATGGGTTCACGGCCTAACACTACTTTGGCAGATTGTTGATTTTGGCGCGTTTTATAGGATTCCCGAATCAATTTTTCAATGATTCATGGGTGGTCGGCTCTTGGAGGGCTGACCATGCCGGGATGGGAAGACGAACTCGAACGCTGGCTGATGCCGTTCTTGAACCGGCTGGGTCATAAGACCCGGCAGCGGATGTGTCCTCTGTATGTTGCGGGATTGATCGGTCCTGGCGATCGCAAGAGCGTTCAGCCGATGGCTGAACGCCTTGCCATGAGCAACTACGACCAGTTGCACCATTTCATTGCGGACGGTGTCTGGGACGCGACGCCGCTGGAGACAGAGCTGATCAACCAGGCGGACCGACTTGTCGGCGGCAGGGATGCGGTGCTGGTTATTGATGACGCCTCACTGCCGAAGAAGGGTGAGCGATCGGTCGGTGTTGCGGCTCAATACGCGTCGGCTCTCGGTAAAACCGCAAATTGCCAAACGCTGGTGTCTTTAACGCTTGCGCGCGGCGAAGTGCCAGTAATGGTCGCGTTACGTCTCTTTCTGCCTGACAGCTGGACAAGCGACATGCCTCGTTTGAAGTGCGCTCGCGTGCCAGTCGAACACCGAACGCCACGGTCCAAGCCGGAGATCGCTTTGGCCGAGATTGACCGCGCGATGGCAGCCAACATGCGCTTCGGATGTGTGCTGGCGGATGCAGGATACGGCCTCAGCGCACCGTTTCGACAAGGGCTAACAGAGCGCGGGCTGGCCTGGGCTGTCGGTATCCCTCGGCACCAGAAAGTGTATCCGGTCGATGTGAAGCTCATTTGGCCGATCACCAAAGTCCGTGGCAAACCACGAAAGCACCACGTGCCCGATATCTTATCGATTGCGGCTGAACAAATGCTGGCCAGCGCCAAATGGAAAACCGTGAGTTGGCGCAGCGGGACGAAAGGTCGGCTCAAAGCTCGATTTGCTGCTCTCCGCGTCCGCACCGCCGACGGCCCTCCGCAGCGGATATGGGAAAAAGGTCAGCAGCATCTCCCAGGCGACGAAGCCTGGCTCATTGGTGAGCAACGTGCCTCCGGGGAGAAGAAATACTATCTCGCCAATCTTCCGGCGGCGACGGATCTGCGCACGCTGGCCGCCACCATCAAGGCACGGTGGATTTGTGAGCAGGCGCATCAACAGTTGAAGGAGGAGCTTGGACTTGATCACTTCGAAGGGCGATCATGGCAAGGTCTTCATCGCCACGCCCTCATGACAATGATTGCCTACGCCTTCCTGCAACATCGTCGCATACGCGGGGCGGAAAAAAAAGAATCAACGGGCCTCCGCCTCAACCAACCATGCCCGCCGTACGTCACGCCATCGTCGATCTCATCCTTCGGCCGCCGCCTCAGCAGTGCCCATATTGCCGAAAGCAAATCCTTGAAATCGGTGGCGAAAACACATTCTGCCAAAGTAGTGCTAATTCGCCGAATTGCCGATTTTCGATTGGCGCGAAACTGCACAGACGTCCAAAAACGGCCGAGCTAGTTTTAGGCATGGGTAGATATTGAGGGCTGCCGATGCACTCAGCGGACGAATGCAGGAAACTAGCGCGGCAATATAAAGCGCAGGCGAGCGAACCCAGCACTTCCCCGAAAATGGCGACCGTCCTCAAGAACATTGCTCGCAGTTTTAGCGGGCTCGCGAGCCAGTACGAAGTTCTCGACGCCATAGCCAATGAGGAACGTCGCCAGCGAGGACACTAAGGCCGCCTCAGTTGGCGGCCTCTTTCATTTCACAGGATGCTGAGCAAGTAGGCCAGCTCTCGCTGGTAACGTTCAGCAGACGAATTCACCTGCAAGCGCTTCCCTTCCACCTGCGAGGACGGCCTGATGGCATGTTCGTTGCGCCGTTCGAGAGCGGCGCGATCGGGCCGGATCTGTTTCGCGCCGCCTGCGACCTCCGCCTCGAGGGCATCGTCTCCAAGCGCCGCGATCGGCGCTATGGCGCTGGCCGCTCGAAAGACTGGATCAAGATCAAGAACCGGACGCATCCGGCCTTCACCCGCGTGGTCGACGCATACAAATGAAGCAAAGCTCGCGCACGGATGAGCGCCTCCAAGCACGCGATGACATGTACCGAGGGTTCTGTTTTAAGTAGTAGATGTCTCCCGACGCCTCGGCGATTGCCTCACGGTTCTTTTTTCTGGGGGTTGTTTATGTTCGATCCGGCTACCACCGCGCTTTTGCGCACGGTCCTGGACGAGGTCTGCGAAAGCGTTTCCCGGGCCCAGACCGGCGCCCGTGCCCGCGTGGCTTCGAAAATCCTGGAAGCCGCGACCAGGGGCGAGACATCTCCGGACCACCTCAAGCAAGTCGGCCGCCAAGCTCTCTCGCAAGCGCCGACCAGGTGGCGTTGACCGGCCAAACGCAAGCAAAGAGACGTGTCTTCAGAAGGCGAGGCCGAGGGTTGCGAGTGCAACGGAGGGCGCGGCGCCAAACATGCCCTTGCGGAAGCCTACCATTGTAGTCGCCACCGTCACCCGGACCGCGCCTGACGGACCGATCACTGGCTCGCCTCCAACGCCCGGACGATCGTTTTGTCGACGTGGGTGAATTCAGACGCGCGGAACGGAAAGCCCAATACTTTTGTTCAATCCTCCACAGTCCTAACTGAGGAGAAGGGCTATGGTGACTAACAGGCTTATGATCTTGGGCGCTGTGCTCGCCTTCGGCACCAGCTCCGCGTATTCCGGTCCCTGCAACACGGCGAGCCGCGATGCCGGATCGGGGAATGTCCCGGGCTATGTCGGACAAACTACTGGTTCCACAGCTGCTGATTCCAAGCAGCATCCGCCGACATCTTCGATGGGCAAAGCCTCGGAGCATACCGCAACGTCGTCGGAAGACGCGCAGCGCCAGATGCAGAGCCAGCCAACCGCTGCCGAGCAATCGACTGCAACCAAACCCGCACCCTCCGGGCAGCAACCGGATCGGACGGCAGGCACGGTCGAGCAAACCCGTCCCGCGCCTACTGAACAATCAAAGAAGGCCACGGCCGGTGCGGCCGAGCCCGCACCGTCCCAGCAAAAGGCGACCGCGGGGGAGGACTGCTAGGAGCGCGGGGCCGCGACGCAGCCACGTATGAGGTTCACGTGCCCGCTGATAGCGGCGGACCTCATCGAGTTTCGCGTTGGGGCGACACGCAACCTTCCGCGAAGTAAACACACCGCAGCGGCTGGCGGACGCCTAGCTTTTTGATCGCCAGAGCCGAAAGTTGCGCTGGTCACGGACACCGCGACCGCGATGCAGATTTTTCGCCCTAGGCTCTTGGACGCCGGAGGTTGTTAGGGTCGATGTCGGCGACAATAGATTGGTGATTGGCGCTGCGATACGTTCTCCGAAGCCAGGAACGCCCTTGCGGCGGCCGAGTTAAGCCGACGAAACACACTTGTGAGAGGGAGCCGAAGCCATGGCCCGCGCAACAGCCCATCCAGATCATCAATGCATCTCAAGCGAAGACATTCAAGGAACCGAGGTTTATGGAGCCGATGGAAAGAATATCGGTGAGATTGATCACCTCATTATCGATAAGGTGTCAGGTCGCGTTGCTTATGCCGTCATGAGCTTTGGCGGCTTTGTTGGATTGGGCCACAGCCATTACCCCATTCCGTGGGGCGCTCTGACATTTGATACGTCGCTTGGTGGTTTTCGAACAAATATCACCGAGCAACAGCTGAAGGACGCGCCTGAGTTCAGTGATGACTCGTGGCAGGATCGCGACTGGGAAACGCGCACCCACCAGTACTATGGGACGCCTATGTACTGGGAGGGGCGAGGTGGCCTAGGCTAGGCGGCGAATCTGAGAATTCCCGACCGTGAGTACAAGCTGACTCGTTGAAGCACTGATCGACCAGCCCCGGGGTCGGTGTGAGGCGGTCGATGTGTGGCGGGGCTGCTCGTGTTTCGGGCCGCCCCAAAAGCAGGCGGGGGTCCGTGGAGTTGTTACAACAGGCCCAATTTGCGACCCTTGATCTCATGCGCCGTGCACAGGGACATGCACTAGGCGCTATGGGATTTGGTCCTGCCGAGCTGACACATCGGAGACTTGCCAGTGGAGCTCATTGGCAGCTTCGCGACTACGGCGGCCCCGGCCCAGAAACATCGTTGCTCATTATCGCCGCTCCAATCAAGCGGCCCTATATCTGGGATCTCGGACCAAACATCAGCGCCATCCGCCACTGCCGGAGCTACGGCGTGCGCGTATACCTCCTCGAATGGATTGCACCGGCAGCACCAGGCGGACATATCGGGCTCGATGAATGCGTGAGAGCCATTTTCGAATGCGTGGCGACAATCACGGCCGAGCCGCACGCAGTAAAGCCCTTCCTGATTGGCCATTCGCTTGGTGGGACGTTAGCGGCAGCCTTTAGCGCATGCAAACCGCGAGCTCTCCGCGGCCTGTTGCTTCTCGGCGCGCCCCTTTGCTTTCAACCAGGCACGAACAGATTTCGCGATACGCTCGTTTCGATGATTCCGCCTGACCTGAGTGAAACGGACATCGTCCCGGGCTCGCTGTTGTCGCATGCAAGCGCTTTCGTCTCCCCTGATACGTTCGTATGGTCCCGATTGACGGATGCAGCAATGAGCATTGGCGACCTACGGGCGCTGGATGTCCATGCGCGGGTCGAGCGCTGGGCACTTGACGAAGCGCCGCTCCCAGGGAAGCTGATCCATCAGATTGCCGAATGGCTGTATCGAGAAAACCGGTTCTGCCGAGGCACGCTTACCGTGCTCGGTCGCACGATTGGCCCGTCCTGTCTTGACCTTCCGACGCTCGCGGTCGTCAACACGGCAGATTGCGCCGCTGGCCTCGATTGAATCGCTCCTTGATGCGTTGCCTACCAAGGATGTCTCGCTCATCAAATACTCCGGCGAGATCGGAGTTGCATTGCAGCACCTCGGACTCCTTGTAGGACGGGAGGCTTACGCGCACATCTGGCCGAACATCTTCGCTTGGCTGGCGGCGCATCGCTGAAGGTCCGGCGCGGATATCCGCTTTGGTCACGACCAAGTAACCTCTAAGACATTCGTCACGAGGTATTTCGTGTTTGGCACAAATCCTTTGGCGTGCTTATCGTCTCGAAGCGTTTTAGATAAAGGGCTTACCGCCTGTTACGGCTACCGTCGTGCCTGAGGTATAGCTTGAGAGAGGATCGGCCAGCATCACGTAGGTAGTCGCGAGTTCAGCCGGCTGCCCGGCGCGCTTCATGGGCACCTGCTTGCCGAAGTTTTTCACGGAATCCTCTGGCATGGTGGAGGGTATCAGCGGTGTCCAGATCGGGCCCGGAGCAACTGCGTTTACCCGAATACCCCTTTCGGCCAGCATCTGGGCAAGGCCGCCGGTGAAGTTCTGAATGGCGCCCTTCGTGGTTGCGTAGGCAAGCAGAATCGGATTTGGCATGTCGGAGTTGACCGAGGCCGTATTGATGACCGCACTGCCCGGCCTCATATGGGGCACCGCTGCTTTGGTCAGATAGAACATGGCGTGGATGTTCGTCTCAAAGGTGCGCTGCCATTCTTCGTCGCTGATATCGCCGATGTCCTTGAATGTGGCTTGATGGGCCGCGTTGTTCACGAGGATATCGACCCCTCCAAGTTCATCCACTGCGCACTGAACGATATTGCGGCAATGATCGGGATTTCGGATGTCGCCCGGAATCAGAATAGCTTTGCGCCCCTCCGCCTCCACCAGAGCTTGGACTTCGCCCGCGTCCTCGTTCTCATTGAGATATGCGATGACCAGGTCCGCGCCCTCGCGCGCATAGGCGATTGCAACTGCCCGACCGATTCCGCTATCGCCACCCGTGATGATTGCGTTCTTGCCGGCCAAGCGCCCTGCACCTTTATAGCTCTTCTCGCCATGGTCCGGACGCGGATTCATGCCACGCGTCAAGCCGGGCGGAGGTTGCGTTTGTGCGGGGTATGGCGGTTCAGGATAATCGGTCATGCTCACCTCCAATTCGTGCGACGTCAACGATAGGATTGGCTTAGACGTTCCTACTCTGGAGCACGGAGCAATGCCGCAGGCAGAGCCGATTTCTGCTCCAGTTGGTCCATAGTGCATTGGCGCGGCTTTTTGTCAGGACGCCATCGAATGATCGTGGTGCCATGGCGAAATCGCCCGGCGGTGAAGTGGTCGTAGGAAACTTCGACAACGAATTTCGGCTTCACCGGCTGCCATTCCGCCGTTCGTTTAACCGACCAGCGGCTGGGGCCGCCCGGAGCGTTTCCGGTGAAGCTGCGGTCGCTCATGATGGCCTCAAGCTTGTCCGTCAACGCCGCCTTGGCTTCCGACTTAAACCCGGATGTGAACCCGACATGGTTCAATAGGCCTTTTCCATCATAGAGACCTAGCAAGAGAGAACCTACGACTTTGCGCCCGGCAGTACGCTTCTCTCCGTAGCGAAATCCCCCAATCACGCAGTCCGCGGAGCGGATGCGTTTGATCTTTTGCATGCCCTCGCTATTACCGCCCTGGTACGCAAGATCGATGCGTTTGGCGATGACGCCGTCGCTACCGCCGCCGGCCGAAGCGAGCCACCGTTCGGCATCGGTATGATTTCGGCTTGCCGGCGAGAGGAGAAAGACTTCGCTGCGCTTGAAATGCCGTTTGGCGAACCGTTCCAGCGCGGGCCGCCGTTTCATGAGCGGGAGCCCCGCAATGTCGTCCTTTCCGCAGCCAAGAAGATCGAAAGCGAGAAAGACGGCCGGCGTTTCCGTGGCGAGACGTTTGACGCGGTTGGCCGCTGGGTGGATGCGCTGCAGCAGATCATCGAACGAAAAGCGCTTGCCGATTGGAATGACCAACTCGCCGTCCAGCGCAAATTGAGTTTCGGCAAGGTTCAGGGCCGCGACTGCCACTTCCGGAAAGTAACGAGCAAGATCTCGTCCCGATTTGGACTGCATGCGAAGGCTCGATCCGCTTCGGATCAAAAGGCAGCGAAAACCGTCCCACTTCGGCTCATATTGCCACTCGGCTCCCCTCGGCAACCGATCAGCCGACCGCGCCTCCATAGCGAGCATCAACGCCTTCCTTGAGCACAACTGAACGTGGAACCTTAACCGGAGCGACGGCGCAGCTTGATGGCCGCGTGGATCGAACTTAGAGGCTGCGCACAATCGCGGAGCCGCTGCCTTTTTGTTCAGTCCGCCCTCTCTGCGCTGACCGCATCTTGCGCCGCACGTACCACGCCACCACTGAGATGACCAGCCACGCAAGCGAGGCGCCCACGAAGGCGGCTGCGATGTCCGTTTCCGCCGTCAACGAGAAGGTGATCGCGAAGGCCAGCATGCCGAGCGCGCCGAGCGCGGCGCCAGCGGAATCGACCGCGGCTGCCATTCGCCCGCGGCGCTCGCCGGCGAAGCCCGCTTCCCGCTCCCGGCGAATTTCATGCTTCTCGATCAGCGTGGCGCTGGCGCAGAAGATCGCCGGAAGGGCGAGAAAAAGCCCGCCGATAGAGGCTCCATAATGGCTGCTGACGAGGCCGGCGAAGACGGTTGCGGTGCCGCCGAGCTCGAAGCGGATCAGGTATTCGTACCAGCGGCCTTCCTTGAGAGATGACGGCGAAAGGCGGATCGGCGTCATATCTGCCCTCCGGCAAGCATCAGCGCGCCGAAGGCTACAATCAGCCAGACGACGAGGGATAGCGAAGTGGCAGGCAACGCTCGCAGCCGCGCGCGAGCGAGGATTTGATAAACGACGACGCTGTAGATGGCGAGCGCAATCGCTCCCGCAATCATCGCCTGGGTTTGCAGAACTGAATAAGCGGCCCCGTGCTGGTGCACCGCAATTCCAAGCGTGGCGAGCGCGACCGAGGGTGCTGCTCCGAACAGACCGGCGAAGCTCTTGGGACGCAAGAGATCTCCCAGCATCGCGAATGCCGACACAACGACGCCTCCGGCGAGGAAGCGTATCACGTATTCGGTCATTTCGCTTTCCTCCAGAGTTTCGATAGGGGCCCGCCGATGCCGTAGACCGGATCCTTGCGTGGCACAGGCACCTTTGGAATGGTCTTGAGGGCGCGCGGACGGTCCTCGACCGTTGTGCACTCGTCGTACGTGCCCGCCGGCGGGTAGGCTCCGATGACGAGGAAGTCGTCGTCTGCTGATAGGCACTCGTGACCCGTGCCGGCCGGCAGAATAGCGATGTCGCCGGCCTTCAACGTGAAGATCCTTCCCTTCTTACCGCCGAAACGGATGCGCCCCTTTCCGCGCGCGATGCCGAGTACTTCATGGATCTGGGAATGGTAGTGAACGTAGTCGTAGATGCCGTTACGCCAGGTGTCGCCCCATCCGTTCGCTTCGAACAGATCTTCGAGCACGGCGGCAGGGTCGTGGCGCTCATCGAGATCGACGGCGCCGCGATAGATGACCAGTGGCCATCGCGGATGATTGGGGACGAGACCGTCGTCCTTGAAGCGAACAGTGTGAGGCTTTCGCGCTTGCGCGAGATCTAGAGCATTCCGTTTGCCGGGGCGCCGGAGACCGGTGGCGCGTTCCGCGTGTTCCTTCAGGTCCTCAAGTATCGGCATGACCTTTCTCCTTCGGGGCTTCGAACGGAAAGCCGGTCCACAACCGCAGCACACGCTCGAGGAATGCTCCGAGCGCGAATCCTGCGACGACATCGCTCGCCCAGTGCGCCAAGACCACTATGCGCGTCAGCGAGAGCCCAACCGCCAGCGCGCGGATCGCCCGACGAGGGGCGGCCGGCAACGCGCCAACCGCCGATGCCAAGGCTCCCATGTGAAGCGCGTGGCCGGAGGGAAAGGCGTCGTCACGTTTCCCGGAAAATGGGACGCCGTGGAGGTGCCCGATCACTGTCCTGCGGTCCGGTCGGGTCTGGTCGAACAGAAGCTTCAAACCATGGGGTAGTAGCGACGCCGCGACCGTGACCAGCAGAGCATGGTTGCCGGCGCGCCGCAGCGGCTCGCCCCGCCCGCGCGACGCAAGCCAACCGGCCGCTGCCAGGACCAGAAGGACCTTCTCGTCGGCGCCCCAGGTTAGAGCGCGGGCTACCATCTCCGGAGCCGGCGCAGTGGTCCGGGCGATGATGCGTGCGGCCACCACATCCGCTCTGGTCGGCCGGACGGTGACCGGAAAGCTTGACCCTCTAAGGCGACTTGTTGAAATTTTGAACATGGCTCAAGCGATCGACTTCACCAATCCATAAAGACCCCTGATCGTGCTCCACTGCTTTCATCGACAATCAGCCTTCCGCCGTACGATCCTCGCCCAACGCAAGCGAATGCTTGGAACGAACCGTGCTACCTATTGCGGGACATCACATCAAACTCCCTCGAGGACCCATCGGACGCGGGCCGATATCATGCCGCGTGAACGGGAAGCCGTCGAAGCAGGCGATGTGGCAGCCCTTTTCCTCCGCGGCTGTCACTTGTCGTTATTCTGCGGCCTGGACGCTCGGCGGAATTTCCACCGGCGCGAGCGGAGATACGGCGGGCCCGTTGAGCGCAGTGCCGTCCGGCGCGAATTGAGAACCGTGGCACGGGCAATCCCAGCACTGCTCCAGCGAGTTCCAATGCACGACGCAACCAAGATGGGTGCAGCTTGCCGACAGCAGGTGCAATTCGCCCTGGCGGTCGCGGCAGGCAGCAATCTTCTTCAATCCGCTGCGAACGAGCCGACCCTCTCCCAAGCGAAGCCGCTCGACCGAGGCAAGTGCATCGGCACCGAGATATTCCGCAAAGTTCTTCAGCGGCGTGATGTTCTCGCTGATGAAGGTGGTGATGTTCTTGGAGATCTTGCGCTCCGGCAAATAGACGGCCTCCCAGCTATTGCCGCCGATCGTAATCAGATCCGCAATCAGCAGTCCGGCCACCAGGCCATTGGTCATGCCTTGTCCGGAATCGCCACTGACGAGAAAGACATGCGCTTCGTCCGGGCTGCGTCCGACGAAGCCAGTGAAGTCCATGGGTTCGAGCACTTGGCCGGACCAGCGATGGGTGATCGCGCCGGTCATCGGCAACCGCGCCCGCGTCCACCGTTCGAGTGCGGCAAAGCGCGTCTGACCGTCGTCGGCCTCGCCGGACTTGTGGTCCTCGCCGCCGACGATCACGATGTCCTCATCCGCCGAACCCGGCTGCAGGCGGACATAGTGATAGGGATCGAGCGTGTCCCAATACAGCGCATCCGGCAGCGAGCCCGCCGGGACTTTGGCCGCAATCACGTAGGTGCGGTAGGGCGCCTGTTTGGTATGGATCGCGACGCGCAGACTGACGGGCGAGTTCGTCGCGACGACGACGTCCGTGACCCGTACCTCGCCGCCTGACGTCTTCAGAACGATTTCTCCGCGGCCGTGCTCGATCGTCTCGACACAAGTGTCACCGTAAAGCCTGGCGCCGCGGCGATGTAGCGCCTTCGCCAATCCGGCAAGGTACTTGGTCGGATGAAAGCGCGCCTGTCGGGGGAAACGAAGCGAGCGCGCAAGACCACCGTGATGGATGGGTGTCGGATCGCTGCACAACTCGACGGGGATTCCCAGCTTCCTGCAGCTTTCGAATTCCTCATCCAGATGCGATGGCAGCGTCTCCGGCGCCAACACCCAATAGCCGTCGACGCGGCGGAAATCGCAGTCAAATCCCTCGGCGGACTGGATCGCCTGCGCGCGGTCGATCGCGGCGGCGACGCTCTGATAGTACAGCCGGGCGCAATCCTCACCCCGAACCCTGATCAACTCGTTGTACTCGTCGTCCAGGGCCGTCGCCAAATGCGCAGTGGTGCGTGCCGTCATTCCGCTGCCGATCCTGCCGCGGTCAAGCACGATGACCGCGCGCCCGCGCCCGGCCAGTTCATAGGCCACCGACAGACCGGCGATGCCGGCACCAACCACGCCGACATCGGCACGTTCCTGACCCGAAAAGCGCGAAGCCGCCGGGATGGATGTCTCCATCCAGAGCGACTTGGTCTCCTCATCCAGCACGTTCATGGCATTCGTCCTCCGGAGAACAACGAAGGGCAAAGCGCAACTGTTCCTTTGAAGGGAGGCTCCGCGCTCGAGCCCACGACGAGGCCCGAATGGACTGTCGTGATGCAGCCTTAGCATTTGCGGAAAGAAGAATGATGCCTTTGCTCGCTTCCGAGGCCGGTAGCCGCTGTCGGAGGATGCGCACATAGGAGGGCATGCCCGGTTCCGGCTTCTTCTGAGCTGAGCAGCGTCCGATCCGGCCTGGCGCTGGCGGCCGCCAACTGCATTACGAAGGCGTCATGAGCCTCAATGTTCGTTGTCGGGAAGCAGCTCGAGATCCGCGGCCGCGGTGAGCCGTACGGATGCGATTGATTGACCGGCCTGGATTTGCAGCGCTCCAAGGCCGCGGCATAAAAAGAGCCCCGCCGAAGCGGGGCTCAGCATCACGTCTTCAATACTTCTTGCCTTGGGAATGGTCGGCGGGCTGGCTCGATGCCGGAGGATTGCTCTGGTCGGGCTGCCCGGACGGCATATTCTGGTGGGCGGCCGGCGGATTGTTGCCTTGGGCCGGAGGCGCCGCTTGTCCGGTCGTCTGACCGGAAGGCTGTTGCGTACCGCCCTGTCCGGTCGTTGCCGGCTGGTTCTGCTGGGCCTGTCCAGTCGTTGCCGGTTGGTTCTGCTGAGCCTGGCCGGTCGTGGCCGGTTGGTTCGGCTGAGCCTGCCCGGTTGTCGCGGGCTGGTTCTGCTGCGCTTGGCCAGTTGTCGGCTGGTTCTGCTGCGCCGGAGCATTGGCCTGACCGGTGTTCTGTCCGGTCGTGCCCTGTTGCGTCGGCCGCTGCTGGTTCGCCTGTCCTTGACCAGTCGTGGTCTGGCTCTGGGTGGCACTGATCTTGTCGGACACGCCGAGCGCCGAGACCGTGCGGGTATCGATCGAGCCGCTGGCCTGGATGCCTTGCTGCCGCTGAAAAGTGATCAACGCCTCGCGCGTCCGCGTGCCAAGCACGCCATCCGCTCCACCGGTCAGTAATCCGCGCTCGATCAGCACGTGTTGCACAACGCGGATCTCCTCGGGGCTCAGATTGAGCGCAGCGACGCTGCCGCCGCTGATACCGCCGCCGCTGCCGGCGCGGCTGAACCGCGTCCGCGGCCCTGCCGGAACAACATCTACAATCCGGCGGCTGCGATCGAGGACCACAATCTCGTCGTCGACGACGAAGAAGCTGTCGTCGCGGAAGTCCGGGAACACATTGATCAGCGCCGGGAAGGCCGAGACGGACACCACATTGATGTTTCTCGGCACCACCACGCCCGTATTGACCTGGAAGTTGATCGAGTTGGCGTTAACCCGCGCCACGTTGCGCGAGCTGAGCACCGACTGCTGTAGCGTTGTCTGCTGTTGCGCATTTACCGATGCGCGGCCCGACATGGTCTGGGTAGTCGTGCTCTGGTTTTGCGCCGGCGCAGTGGCCTGAGTGCCGGTCGTTGCGCCCTGGTTCTGCTGCGTGGTCTGACCCTGTGTGGCCTGATCCGGGGCAGGGGCATTGCTCGGCCTGGTGTTGGCGCCGGTCGTCGTGCTCTGGTCCTTCTGACCCTGAGGCGTCTTTTGCTCGGACTGTCGCGTCTGGTCGTGCTCGCCACGCCCCTGTCCGGTGCTCTGACTGTTTTGCTTGCCGTAGGATTGATCCTTGTCTTGCGTCTTTTGCTCGGATTGACGAGGCTGGTCGCGATCACCACGGCGTTGGCCGACGGTTTGGTCCTTTTGACTCTGCTGATCCTTACCGATCTGGCCTCTTTCCGCAGCGCGGCCGCCCTCCTTCATACCTTCGCTACGCTCGGTGCGTGACTGACCGGCCGCAGGGCTTTCCGCCCGGCCACCTCCGCGTGGCTCCGCGGCCCGGCCCTGTGTCATGCCTTCGCCGCGGGATGCACCGCCGTGGCCTTGCGACATTCCGCTTCCGGACTTGTCGCGCTCCGCCGCGCCGCTGCCGGCACCCATTCCGCCGCCGCTACCTTCACGTGTGCCTTGCGCCGCCGCCAGGCTGACGCCGGCGAGCAGCACTGCTGTGGATAGCAGGAACCTGCTCTTTCTCATGTTCATTTGCACCTCCTCCGTTTTCTCGCGGTGTTTTTTGACCGGAGCTTTCGGACTCAAAACTTGAAATCCGTCATGTGCTACGACGCGCGCGAAGCGCTCGTCCGACTTTCCGGTCTTTTGGGAAACAAGACGGTACTTGGAACGTTCCTGGCTGCGGTACCAAACGGAACCTTGATCGCAGCCCGAGGCGGGGAGATTGATACGACTGCACTGCACCCTGGAATCGGCGGGAACTTTGATGAATTCCGCCGCGTTGGCCGGGAAGGCGACGAAGACGCACGAGGTTCGCGACGAACGATGAAGACCGGCCGATGAAGCACCGGTCAGAAAGGTCGGGAGCAACCGTAATAAGGCCGAACGCCGGCTCAGACGGTGAGGGCAGGACTGCGCTAAGGGAGGCCTTGACCAACCTTAATGGGCGCCGCGCGACGCTCGTCGCTCCAGCAATGCTTTCGGCCAGTCGTCCCAGATATAGGAGGACTGTATGCAGCAGCGCCATCAGGAAAGCGAGCGACCACGCCGGCTTTTCGCATCGATTGCAAACAGGGCATCGCAAGCTGCTGGCCGTGCATCGGCCTTTATTTTGGCCTGCGCGGTGATTGTCATCTGGGCTGCCACGGGGCCTCTGTTTCGGTTTTCCGATACTTGGCAGCTGGTCATCAATACCGGAACGACCACCGTGACGTTTCTGATGGTCTTCCTGATCCAGAACTCACAGAACCGGGACAGCGCAGCCATCCAGGTGAAGCTGGATGAACTGATCCGAACAGGTGCCGCCCAGAATTCCTTCGTCGGAATCGAGCATTTATCCGCGGACGAACTGGAGGATCTGCGCAAGCGCTGCGAGGACCGCGCGAAGGCCGTCGCCGCGAACAGCCAAGTCGAGCGGAGCACCGCGAGAGCACGTAAGGCGCACCGTGGTGCGACGGATTAGTGCGCCCTTCATCGTCGGCGCGCGGACTTCGCGCGATTGCTCGACCTGTTTTTGACCTTGTTGCCGGCCAGATCGATTGGCAGGTCAGAATAGCTCCCATTTAATCCCATAGGGGGCCGAGGCCGAGCCGGGACCCGAGCGTGCGTAATGTTCTGGTCTGGAGCACAGGCCTGCTCATTATTGCATTCGCGATCGTCTGGTATGTGTTCTTCCGAACTTGAACCGCCCGGACATGCAATGACCAGAAGATCGCGAAATCACTCAGCTCAGACCTTGATCAAGGCATAGGGTCGACCGGTGGGTTTCTCGATTGATCGGGCTACGTTGTAGACCCGGGCGCCTCCGGGTGTGCGGCCTTCATAGCGGCCCTGATGAGCATGCCCGTGCACCACCGCACTCACCCTAAATCGATCGATCGTTTCGCCGAGACGTGACGTGCCGAGAAACGGAAGGATCTCTAGTGGCTCGCCCTCGACCGTATCGAGAATCGGCGCATAGTGAAGAACGACGACAGCCTGCTTACTCGCCACCGCACGCATCGCATTTTCAAGGCGCGTCGCTTCGGCGACGGCTTCGGCGACCAAGCTCTTGACAACTGCCTCGCCGAATGAAGCAAGCATGCGACGGCCGAAGCCACCGATGAAGCCCTTCACCCCAACAAAGGCGACACCGTCGATTTCGTGCGACTGCCCGTTGAGCAGGTGCATCCCGGCAGCCTTCAAAATGCGCTTAACGTCTTCAGTCTGCCCGGACTCGTAGTCGTGGTTTCCGAGTACGCCGACAACGGGAATGGAGCAGGCCCGCAAATCCTCTGCCAGAAGTTCCGCTTCGGACGGCTTACCGAGGTCAGTGAGGTCGCCGCAAAGGACAAGCACCTGGGCCTTGGTCGAGAGCTCGGTAAAGAGCTCCCGGAAAGACAACGTGCGATCTTCCTTCACGTGGAGATCGCCAATGGCGGCGAAGGTGAGCGTGTCGGTTTTTTCAGACATCGCGCTACTCACTGTCCTGGTCTGCGTCGACAAATCCCCATTCCTCAACGGCCGTCGCATAATCGACCTGCGAAAACAGGCGCCCCCGACATATCTTCACGCGCGGAGGAGGAAGTTCGAGCTGAGTGTTCAGGCGGGCGACGAGTTCGTCCATCAGCCAGCGCGGCACGCAACAACGCTCGCTCGGATAGGCCCAGCGGAAATTGAGTAGATGTGCCAGAAGCACCTCCCAATGCAGCTCCATGTAGGCAAGCAGACGTCGCCAGTCGATCTGATCGTGCTGTTTGAGAATGAGATGCGCGATATCCGGGCCATCGTAGCGATGCCGCAGCTGGACGAAGGCCTTGGACCAGATCAACTCCGTCGGAGCGATGACGCGCATCGGCGTGCCGAACAGCTCGATGCGCGGCGCGGATTCGAACCATTGGTCGGTCACGGGAGCCATGCCGTGCCAGAACGCGAAGATCACGTCGAAAAAGTGCTCGCCCTGGAAGACTTTGCCGAGCCAGCGTTCGTCCTCGATTGCGACGGTGAAGCCGAGGTTCCGGAAGTGGTTGAGAACACGGGGATAGTCAGTCGGCTTGCAGACGATATCGAGATCTTTGGTCGCGCGCGCCACGCCGGTATAGGCGCTGAGCGCATATGTGCCTGCCAACAGAAACGGAAGATCCAGCTTTGCGAGCTCGCGCAAGGCCTCAGTGTAAAAAACCTCGGCGCCGGCCGATGGCGCGGTCGGCGCGGCGGCCGCATCGATCATCCCTATAGATCCAGTGATCGGCCTAATCTCCTTCGCCATGACGAATTTCATCGAAGCTCGTCCGCTTCGGTCATTCGTGTGCCTGTTCGACAATTGAACAGACGATGCAAAGTTCCAGCCGCCCAAGGGTCACACCGGAAACAAGGGCGCCGTCGCTGGAACACGGGCCTCGCTACCACCCTTCTGTAGGAGTTCGGCAGCCCGCCAGTATTTGCCGCCGAGTGCTCCGCGGGAGCCGGATCGCTTACGTCAGAGCGCGCTCACCGGCCACGGCGACTGTCTTGACGTCGACATCGCGGCAGTTGATCTCCCTCGACGCTGGTCGACTTCATCGATTCACAGTTAAGGCCTGGCCTCCTCCGGCCCTGACAGCATGCGCGAGAGCGGTGTATCCGTGGAACCGCGGTGGCGGACAGTTGTTAAGCGCGATAGACGGCCTGCTAAGACTGACTTTTCTGTAGGTACCGGTGGCTGAGAGAGCAAATCGCGCTTCCGCCTGCATTCGAGGGAGCGACGCCATGCTGAGAAGACTTCGTTTCAAGAATACCACTTTGGAAGAACTGCTCGTAGAGGAGGCAGCGTCTGCGCGAAGAGGCCCAAGGCATTGCGCCCGGCAGGGGGCGACTTATCCGCCAAGCTCGACGAGCTAAGACCGCTTCTCACCTGAGAGAATGGCTGGTTTCCCCGGGCCTACAGGGCCGAGGTAAGAACTAGGCCGCCCCAAGTTGGCGGTCTTCTCATTTCCTGCTCGAAGTTGGGCGAGCAAGCTCATGGACGAAATGCGCAAGGAGGCGGGCGTCGTTAGGAGCAGCAGGAAATGACCGGTACTTATCAAAGGAGGTCGTGATGCCACGCGGCGACAAAAGAAGCTACACCGACAAACAGAAGCGACAGGCTGAACACATTGAGGAAGGCTACGAAGCTCGAGGCGTCTCCGATAAGGAAGCCGAACGGCGGGCCTGGGCGACCGTGAACAAAGAAACCCACGGCGGCAAAAAGAGCGGGTCTGGCAGAGGCACCGAAGAAGACACTTCACCGTCCCGTAAGGGCGGCAGGCTTGGCGGAAAAGCGTCCGCCAGCCGCCCAGCCGCTGAACGTTCCAAGTCAGCCAAGAAGGCTGCTCAGACTCGCAAACGCCGAGCGGCGTGAAGGAGGGACAAATGCCGACATGCGAAACTTGCGGCAATGATTATGACAAGGCTTTTCAGGTGGTGATGAACGGCCATGCGCACACGTTCGACAGCTTTGAGTGCGCAATTCATGCCTTGGCGCCGACGTGCAAGCATTGTGGAACGCGCATCGTTGGACACGGCCTGGAAAAGAGCGGCACCTACTATTGCTGCGACCACTGCGCCCAAAAGGAAGGCGTAACTGACCTCCGCGATCGTGTGTAGGAATCCGGCGACCACGCGGCGGAGCGGAGGTGACACGGATGCTGCCATTGCTCTCCGACCATGGCGTTGGCGTATGGCCGGTCCCGGCGGATTCCGCCAGCTCCCGAATGGCATCATCGAGAGCTATGGCGGGCCGGGCCTTTTCTGGTATGCGCACAAAGCCTTTGAAGACTTCGTGCTAACAATCGAGTGGCGGATCACGCGCCCGGAGGATAATTCCGGAGTATTCCTTCGAACCCCGCCGCTGAGCGCTACTCCGCAGCCAGCGATTGAGCGCGGTTACGAAGTGCAAATCGACGATCGGGGATTAGATCCGGACGCCAATGTCCGTGGCAGTGCACTTCATTTGACAGGAGCGATCTATCGGCTGGCTCCGGCCGTTCGGCGCCCCTCAAGGTCGGTCGGCCGGTGGAATGAGTTTGAGATCTCCGCACGCGGGCGAACGCTGGCGGTCAGGCTTAACAGCGAACACGTCTCCCTCCTTGAAAATGCATCACGTGAGCCGCGCGGTCATACTGGACTGCAAAATCATCATGAGGGCTCCGCGGTCCAGTTCCGCAACTTGCGCATCGCGCTCCTGTAAAGCCATCGCCAAGTCACCCTCTTGGCGAACTAATTGAAGGAGCACGCGTTGAGAAGGGCCCGGATACGCAGACCGATAGGCCGTCCTGGCGCTAGAATGGACAACCGACGAGCCTGCCGTCTCCGCTGACCGTGTCTCGCTTGAGACAGCTTAGATATCGCGAGTTGCGCCATGGCGGCGGCAAATAATCGTCTTGTTACGGTGTTCGGTGGAACAGGGTTTCTCGGCCGCCGCGTTGTTCGACAGCTTCTCCAGGCGACCGAGTATTCCCCTCGGATTGCATCGAGACATCCCGAACGAGGCAGACAGCTCTTTGGTCATGACGACCCGCGCCTCCAATCTGTGGAAGTTGATCTACGCGACGAGGGTTCGATTGCCGATGCACTTGATAGCGCATACGGCGCCGTCAATGCGGTCAGTCTCTATGTTGAACAAGGACAGGAGACGTTTCACTCCGTGCATGTGGAATCTGCCCGGCGATTGGCCGCCCAAGCACATCGAGCTGACGTCAAGCGGCTCATCCACGTTTCGGGAATCGGCTCTGACGCTAGTTCGCCGTCTCTCTATATTCGCAAGCGTGGCGAAGGCGAACTGGCGGTCCGCGCAGCATTTTCTGAGGCCACGCTGGTTCGCCCGGCGGTTATGTTCGGCTCGGATGACGCGTTTCTGACCACCATTCTCAAACTGCTCCGCCAGTATCCGATCTGTCCGATGTTCGGCCGCGGATTGACGAAGTTGCAGCCGGCCTATGTTGATGACGTGGCCGAAGC
Source organism: Bradyrhizobium huanghuaihaiense (assembly GCF_025200885.1). Lineage (NCBI taxonomy): Bacteria > Pseudomonadati > Pseudomonadota > Alphaproteobacteria > Hyphomicrobiales > Nitrobacteraceae > Bradyrhizobium > Bradyrhizobium huanghuaihaiense. The sequence continues at coordinate 1,126,389 of NZ_CP104172.1, forward strand.
GATCACAAGAGCGCTTCTGAGGACCGAAACGAACGCAATCACGTATGAATGCGCTGGTCCTCGCATTTACACATACGAAGAGCTTCTCAGAACCGTCGCGCACGCAGCTGGACGCGACCCTATGCTCATTCCCGTGCCATTTGCTGCTTGGCATGTCGTAGGATGGGTTTCGGAGCTGTTTCCAAGGCCCCCCATCACACGGAATCAGGTGGAGTTGATGCAGATCGACAATGTAGCGTCGCTGGGAATGCCGGGATTTTCCGAGCTCGGAATCCCGCCGCAATCGGTCGAAGAAATCATTCCGACCATGTTGCGGGAAAGTAGCGGTCGAAACGTTTCGTGAATGAAGGCGACCATAGCGAGTCCTGCGTCCTGAAATTCCTCTGCACTTAGTGCCGGTAGCCAGGAGCATGGATGGCGTCTTCATAAGCACAAGTCCCAGTAAAATTTAAGTATTCCTCCGGCGGCGACCGCGTTGTTCGGTTCGACGAGCTGCCTGAGGTGTGACCTTAAGTCTAGCCTTAAGGTGATGTGGTGAATGCAGGTGAAGATAATGGGCGTCGAACGTCGGCGTCGCGGGAGTTACGACGAGAAGGTTCGCCTCGTCGAGGAGACCGTGCAGGCCGGCGAGACTGTTTGTGGGGTGACATTCTTAGCGCAGGTAGGCATGTGTCAAACGGGCCAGAAGCTGCCCTTCACCTCCAGTCAGCTGGTCGTTTTTCCCGGTGCTCATCCGGCCATTTTGCAGTAGGCTCGAGGACATGGTGCTCTGAACACGAGAGCCGGGAGGAGCCCATGGATGTCACGGCCTGGCTATGTGGTCTGGGGCTGGGACAGTACGAACAGGCGTTCCGGGAGAACGATATCGACGCCGAGGTCCTCATGGACCTCACGGCCGAGGATCTGATCGGACTCGGCGTCGCCTCGATTGGCCATCGCCGCAAGCTGCTTGCCGCCATTGCCGCCCTGCGCGTCGGCTCAATTTTGGCGACCCCTGCTGCGGCCGCACCCGCCGCGATCTCCGCGAAAGTCTCACTTGCACCCGAGGCCGAGCGCCGCCAGCTCACCGTGATGTTTGTCGACCTGGTCGACTCGACCGCGCTCGCGGCGCGGCTCGATCCGGAGGAAATGGCGCAAATCCTGCGGACCTATCACAGCGCAGTGGCGGGCGCGATCGCGCGGTTCGAAGGGCACGTGGCGAAATACATGGGCGATGGTGTGCTGGCCTATTTCGGCTATCCGCGCGCCCATGAGGATGAGGCCGAACGCGCGGTGCGGGCCGGTCTCACCGCGGTCGCGGCGGTGCACAGCCTGGGATCGGCGCATGGGGAGACACTGGCAGCCCGTGTCGGCATCGCGACCGGCTCGGTGGTTGTCGGCGAGTTGATCGGCGAAGGCGCGGCACGCGAGGAGACGGTGGTCGGCGACACGCCGAATCTCGCGGCGCGGCTGCAGGCCCTGGCCGAGCCGGACACGATGTTGATCTCCGCGCGCACCCGCGAGCTCATCGGCGGCCTGTTCGAACTCGCCGAGCTCGGCGTGCAGATCCTGAAGGGATTTCCCGTTCCGGTCCGGGTGTGGCGCGTGGTCGGGGAAGGCGTCGCCGAAAGCCGGTTCGAGGCGTTGCATGGGGCGGGCCTGACACCGCTTGTCGGTCGCGAAAATGAGATCGGCCTGCTGCTCGAGCACTGGGAGCGCGCCAAGGAGGGCGAGGGCCAGGTGGTGCTGCTGGGGGGCGAGCCTGGCATCGGCAAGTCGCGCCTCGTGCGGGCGCTGCGCGGGCGACTTGAGCATGAGCCGCATACGGCGCTGGGCCACTACTGCTCACCGCACCATCAGACCAGCCCGCTGCATCCGGTGATCGGGCTTTTGGAGCGGGCGGCGGGGTTCGCCGCCGACGATCCCGCCGCAACGCGGCTCGACAAGCTCGAGGCATTGCTGGCGCTGTCGAGCGATGATGTCACCGCGGTGGCCCCGCTGCTCGCGGCGTTGCTGTCGCTCGAGACGGCAGCGCGCTATCCGCCGGTCGACCTGAGCCCGCATCGGCAGAAGGAGCGGACCCTCGAGGTGCTGGTCGATCAGGTCCTGGGCCTTGCGGCGCGCCGGCCCATCCTCGCGGTGTACGAGGACGTGCACTGGGCCGATCCAACCTCGCTCGAGCTGCTCGATTTTCTGGTCGACCGGGTGCAAGACGCCCCCGTGCTCGTCCTCATCACCTTCCGGCCCGAGTTCGCGCCGCCCTGGACGCGCCATGCCCATGTCACCGCGCTGACCCTCAGCCGGTTGAGCCGCCGGCAGGGTGCCGCCATGGTCGCACGGCTGAGCGGCGGCAAGGCACTGCCTCCTGCGGTGCTCGACCAGATCGTCGCTAAGACCGACGGCGTGCCCCTGTTCGTCGAGGAGCTGACGCGGACCGTGCTGGAGACCAATCTGCTCCGCGATGAGGGCGACCACTACGCGCTGGCGGGGCCGCTGCCGCCGATGGCGATCCCGACCACGCTCCAGGAGTCATTGCTGGCCCGGCTCGACCGGCTCGCCCCGGCCCGTGAGGTGGCTCAGGTCGCGGCCGCTATTGGCCGAGAATTCTCGCACGAACTGCTCGCGATGACGGCGCAGTTGCCGGAGAACGAGCTGCTGGCCGCGTTGGACGACCTCGTCGGCTCAGGCCTCGTGTTCCGGCGCGGGACGCCGCCCCAGGCGACCTACAGCTTCAAGCATGCGCTCGTGCAGGATGCCGCCTATGCGACCCTGGTGCGCGCCAAGCGGCAGCGCCTGCACGCCCGGATTGCCGCTGCGCTCGATCAGCATTTTCCGGAGACTGTGCAAGCGCAGCCCGAACTACTGGCCCACCATTACACGAAGGCGGAGCTGGCCGAACCGGCGATCGACTATTGGCTGAGGGCGGGACAAGCAGAGATCGCGCGCTCGGCCACAGCAGAGGCGATTGCGCAACTGATCAAAGGGCTGGAGCTAATAACTGTTCTCCCCGACGATGCCGCACGGTGGAGACGGGAGCTGGAACTGCAAGTCGCCCTCGGCGTCGCTCTGATGGCTGCGAAGGGTTGGGCCGCCCCGGAGGTGGGACAGGCCAACGCACGGGCCCGAGACTTGTGCGAACGCCTCGGCGACACGTCGCGACTCTTCCCTGTCCTCTACGGGGAATGGGTTTTTCATGTCGTGAGGGCGGAGCTCGAGTCCGGTCGAACTGCAGGCGAGGATCTGCTCAGCCGCGCGCAGGAACAGAACGATGCTGCCGCCGAAACCGTTGGCAACCGCATCGTCGGGACTGCTGCATTGCTTCGCGGCGAGCCAGCGGTTGCTCGCATCCATCTGGAGCGGACGCTCGCTCTCTACGATCCGGCCGCCCATCGGTCGCTTGCTTTCCTGTTCGCGCAGGACCCACGCGTGTCGGGACTGTCCGTTCTATCCTGGGCACTGTTCGCCCTCGGCCATCCCGAGCAGGCACGGACGAGGAGCGAAGAGGCATTGACAGACGCGAAGGAGTTATCCCACCGCAACACCCTCGGCTATGCACTGCTTTACGGCTGCATCCTGTCGCAACTCAGCCGGGACCGAGGCGAGGCCGAAGATCGGGCGAATTCGCTGATCGCGCTTGCGGCCGACCAGGGATCCCCACATTTCCTCGCGGCCGGCAATGTCATTCGCGGTTGGATGCTGGGCGCGACCGGGGAGCTTGAGGCTGGTATCACGCAGCTCCGAGATGGCCTGACGAGATGGCAGGCCACGGGAGCGGGTTTCCTGGTGCCCTATTTCCTGAGCCTGCTCGCTGAGCTCCACGGCCAAGCCGGTGCGGTGATTGACGGCCTAGACGTTGTCACCAAAGCGCTAGACCGGGCAGAAGCAACCGGAGAGCGGTGGTTCGAGGCCGAGCTCCATCGGATGAGGGGCGAGCTGATGCTGCGGCTGCCGAAGGTCGATCCGACCGCTGCGGAAGCACTATTCCAGCAAGCGGCGTCAGTTGCGCGACGGCAGGGCGCCAAGCTGTGGGAGTTGCGCGCAGCGACAAGCCTTGCGCGATTGCTGGGAGAACAGGGGCGGCGCGGCGAGGCGCACGACCTGCTCAGTCCGCTCTATAGCCAGTTCACCGAGGGCTATGGGGCACCGGATCTACAGGCTGCCAGCGCAATGCTTCGACAGACCACTGCCAACTCCGAGCCGAACAACCCGATCCCAAATACCAGCAGTTGATTCTGGATACGAGCGTCGCAGATCTCTGGGCTCGACTTACAAGGTCATGCGCCCATTTCGATGTAATCGCCGGCACTAAGTATCTTTCGTAAAGCTCCGCCGCACTACCGTCGAGTTGCCAATGGTGGAGATCAACCATTGTCGCCTCCCAGCTCCTGACAAGCCCTTATAGCATCGGTCATCGCTGGTCGCCCGTGAAGCGAGACGTCCCCTGCGCTCGCGAATGCCGTGACAAACCAGTAGCGTCACAGTACTGCTATAAATTCCCTACGTTTCACTCAATCCTCATCTCAGCTTGAGGAGATAGGTGCAAATTATCAGGTTTCGCCAATCGGACCACCATGTCCTCCAAGAGTATCGCCAAGAGAGCTCGCACGAAGGCCGAGGCGGATTTTGCCACCTGGCTCATGATGGCCAAGCTCGGTGGTTTCGATGACCTTCCGTCAAACGCACAGAGTTTTCTGACAAACTATCGAACCCGACTTGAGACGATGAGTGAGGCCGAGTCCACGGCCCTGGCCGTTCGCGAAGTCTACAGCGCTTATTACAGCGAGATGGGAGGCGTGGGCGCGCCGCCGGAACTAAAGGCTCGCCCGCCAACGACAGAGAGAAAAGGCGTGCGGTTCCAGACAGGGCCTAAACATCAGCCCGGTCTATCGGCTGCGCGCCATTCGACGAGGCCAATGATCGGAAAATCGCTTTCGGCACTGCTGATTTTCGCGAGCCTGGTGGCACTGATTGTCGCATATAGATTTCTGACGCAGTAACAGCGCCAGCGGATTGTGCGGGGAAGAACCGCCGCTCACACGCAGTTCGCATTTGGGCCAAAAGGCGAATTACAGCGTAACCAGCGCACGGAATCCCAGGTTAGGCCACGGTGTGCGGCGTCGCTCTCCCATTTGTCAACGTGGTTGACGGTAATTGCCCGGAATTGCTGTTCCGCGAACTATTGGATGGAGTCTTCCGGCAACCAGCCATGATGAATTTGCCTTCGCAGAACTGGTCATGGTGGTTGAAATTCGGCGCATGTGTGACCGGCTACATTAGCGGTGTCATGGCGCGCGATATGGACTCCCGAGGTGAATGGCGCCGTTGAAGTTACCGTCGCCCGCACCTCTTCCCTAATGATCCAATGGCCGGCAACAGCGCGACCGGCGACGGTGTCGTCATGCTGGCGGGAGCGCAGCCGCGGCAGACGACGGGATTAATTATCTGAGCAATTGGGAAAGGCGTTATCCAACAGAGGAGTAACCTATGAAGTTGGCTCAAACATCAGCACTAGTCATTTTTCTGCTCGGCGCGCCGGGAATTTCGCTGGCCGCGGACGCCAAGGGGGACGTGGAGAAGGCTTACGCAGCCTGGGATGCCGCATTCAACAAGCGCGACGAGAAAGCCATCGGCGCCTCCTATGTCGCGACGGCAAAATTGATGCCGCCCACACATCAGGTCGCGTCGGGTCCGGCTGAGATCGAGAAGTTCTTTGCCGGGCTCTTCGCCAACGGTGTGACGGATCACAAGTTGGAGATGATCGACGCCGGCGGAGACGACAAAATTGTGTTCGGCACAGCCAAGTGGAGCGCCACGGGTAAGGACAAGGAGGGCAAGCCATCTCCCTTCAGTGGTTTAGCGACGCACGTCTTCGAACGCCAAGCCGACGGATCGCTCAAATTGAGGCTGCAAACATTCAACTAAAGCGGTCGAGGCTTCATCGGTCCGGTGAGGCGGCGGCCTTACCGGACCACCCAATCGCTCCCAAGCTGGACAGCGATTGACGGCTTGCCGTTGATTGGCACCGTGCCCGGCTGCAGGAATATCTTCGCCGCCTTTGGCTATGGCGGCAACGGCATTGCCTTCAGCCTTCCTCGCGGCGGAACTTCTGGCCACGTTGCTCTCCGGAGGCTCATCGCCCTTGCTCAATGACCTTGCGATCGACCGCGATATTAACGGCGCGCCAGCAGGCAACCAAGCATGAAGGCGACGAGCAGCGAGGGCAGTGGGGCCTCACGTACCAAGTCCCGCAGAATTGCAAGCGCCTGACCTGGCGGCTGCCCCTCTTCCAGGCTTTGCCTTACCGTATGCGCGGTCTGGCGCACGGCTTCCGACGCTTCCGTCACTTTTGCCAAGGCGTCTTCGCTGTCCATCTGATCCTCCTCCGGCATTCTCAGCAAGGTAAGCTCAGTGGGGACAGAGCTGTTCCTCAAGCAATCACCGGATCGGCAACCAAGCGTGTGCAACGGGCCGTGACCGAGGACGAGAAGACGTTACGAGGTGGGCCGTAATCCATCGGCCGAAGGTCCGGCCATCGCTTAAGACGAAAGCAGAGGGCACGTCTCACCGAGCCCACCTATGGTCTCGTGTACCCGTCCGCCGTGCTGCGCTTCGCCTGCGCAGTACGGAAGGCCCGCTTTAGGAACTTGTCATCGCGGCAGGCGTTTATGGTTTATGGGTGTTTTGCGGAGTCCGTAACCATACCGGATAAGGCGCGACCTAGGGGCGGGAACGAAACTATGCCGCAGCCCTCTTGGTCCTGGCGCGGGGGATGAGGCCCTATGAATATTCAGCAGACAGCGGTCGACCTTGACAGTCTCGAGCCGCTCGCATCGTCTATTTTGCAAAACCCGTCGCCCGCCTTCATCGCGCAGCTTCCGATCGCGATCTACGCTTGCGACGCGCGTGGCCGCATTCTTTGGTTCAACGCTCGCGCGGCGGAACTGTGGGGCCGCGCGCCGCGCATTGGCGATGATAGCGAACTCTTTTGCGGCTCCTACAAGCTCTTTCTCGACGGGCACCTGATCTCGCGTGAGCGGACGCCGATGGCCGAGGTGTTGCGGACAGGCATCCCGATCCGTGGCGTCGAAGGACGAGTCGAAAGACCAGATGGCTCCCACATCTGGACCACCGTCCATATTGCACCGATCCTGGACGAGGACGGTTCCATAGCGGGCGCCATCAACTGCTTTCACGAGCGTGTCGGCGGCGGCAGGCTGGAAATGTCTGACGCCCGTTCCAATGACTGGCTGCAGGCCCGCGACGAACGGCTCGCGGCTACCTATGAGCACGTCGGTGCCGGCATTGTCGAAATCGACCGGGACGGCCGCATACTGCGGGTCAATCAGCAGCTTTGCCGGCTGACGGGTTACACTGCGTCCGAACTTCTTGGGCGGACGATCTTCGAGGAGACTTTACCCGAAGATGTTGCCGAGGACCGCGCGCAATTCCACCGTCAGCTCGCTGGCGAATTCGATCGCTACAGCATCGAGAAACGCATCGTTCGCAAGGATGGCGGATATATCTGGGCGGCCGTCACTTCGTCGAGTATTCGCGACGCCGCCGGCAGGTTTCTCTACGCAGTTCGCCTGCAGCATGACATTACCGACCGCAAGCGTGCCGAACAGGCGCTCGCCCGGCGCATGGAGGAGCAGGCTGCGCTGTTTGCCTTCTCCGAACGGCTGCAGCATTGCCAATCGGTGGGGCAAATCCACGACGCCGCGCTCGACGCCATCACGCGCGCCCTTGGCTGCCCGCGCGCCTCGATCCTGCTCTATGATCAGACCGATGTCATGCGGTTCGTGGCCTGGCGCGATCTCTCGGAAAACTACCGTCGCGCCGTCGAAGGGCACTCCCCGTGGGTTCGCAACGAGACCAGGCCGACTCCCGTCTGCATCAACGATGTTGCGCGCAGCGAACTGCGGGCTGACCTGAAGCGGACTATCCTCAATGAAGGCATTCAAGCTGCGGCCTTCACGCCCATTGTCCAGGATGGCCAGCTTGCCGGCAAGTTCATGGCCTACTACGGCGAACCGCATCACTTCACGCCATCCGAGCTCGATACCGCGCTCACGCTGGCGCGCCTGCTCGGCTTTGCCGTCGCTCGTCTTGCCGGTGAAGAGGCGCGCCGCCTGGCTGAGCGTGATGCGCAGCAACTTGCGGCCATCGTCGAATCATCGACCGACGCTATTGTCAGCAAGACTCTCGATGGCATCATCCGGACCTGGAACGATGGCGCCCGGCGTCTATTTGGCTACAGCAGAGATGAAGCTGTCGGCCAGCCGATCACGATGCTTATTCCGTCCGACCGACAGGACGAGGAGCCGCGCATTCTGGGCAAAATCAGAGGTGGCGAGCGGGTCGATCATTTCGAGACCGTGCGTCGCCGCAAGGATGGCAGCCTGATCGATATTTCGCTAACGATCTCGCCGATCCGCAATCGCACGGGCCGGGTCATCGGAGCCTCGAAGATCGCGCGCGACATCACCGAGCGCAAGATTGCCCAGAAGAGATTGCAGGAGAGCGAACAGCGGCTGCAGGAATTGCTGGCGGCCATACCGGCGGCTATCTACACCACCGACGCCGACGGCAAGATTACCTATTTCAACCAGACAGCCGTCGATTTCGCCGGCCTCACACCGACGCTCGGCAGTGACCAATGGTGCGTGACCTGGAAGCTATATCTTCCTGACGGCACGCCGCTGCCACATGACCAATGTCCGATGGCAGTCGCCCTGAAGGAAGGCCGCCCGGTGCGCGGTGTCGAAGCGGTAGCGGAGCGGCCCGACGGCACGCGTGTTCCCTTCATCCCGTTCCCCACGCCGCTATTCGACGCATCCGGCAAGGTCGCCGGGGCAATCAACATGCTGGTTGACCTGAGCGAGCGGAAACAGGCCGAAACGCAGCAGCGCCTGTTACTCAATGAGCTCAATCATCGCACCAAGAACAACATGCAGATGCTGCAATCGCTCTTGTACACGGCGGCTCGCAATGCCCGAAGCGAGGAGGCCCGGCGCGTGCTTGATGAGGCCTGCGGGCGGATCGCCGCCATGGCTGCCGCCCAGCGCGTGCTCTATGGAACCACCGAAGCCACCAGGTTCTCGGCGGATGAGTTTCTTGGTGCAGTAGTCGAAACAGTCCAGCAGACGCTGCCGTCAGGAATCAGGATCACGCGCGCGCCCTCAAGCGGCGTGTTGTCCAATGATATCGCCATGCCGCTCGCCCTCATTCTCAATGAATTGCTGACCAATGCAGCCAAGCATGGTGTCAGCGACCCGGCCACCGACAGCATTCGCGTGAGCCTCACCGAGCGCGACGGACAGTTCGAGCTTCTCGTCGAGGATGATGGCCCGGGTTTCGACCTGAATGCGGTACGCGACAGCTCGTCCGGCTTGCGCCTGGTGCTTGGCCTCGCCCGCCAGCTCCAAGCCGAATTTGCGGTGAGCCGGCCACCTGCGCGCGCCACGCTTCGTTTCGACGCAGCGCGAGGTGCATGATGACGCAGGCGAGTGTTTCCGATCGCTATGACGTGGCCGCACCGACCGAACGCTCGCCTGATGATAAGGTAACACCGGACACAGACGAAGCGAGCGGCGCCGTTACTCAGCAAGGCAGAGTCTTGATCGTCGAAGACGATTTTCTGATCGCCATGCAGGCTGAAACCGCGTTGCTCGACGCCGGCTTTCAGGTGACTGGCATTGCAACCACGGCCGAAGAAGCCCTTGCGATGGCGAGAGAACACAAGCCGGCACTCGTCATCATGGACATTCGTCTAGCCGGCCGTCGCGACGGGGTTGACGCGGCTGGTGATCTCTTTCGCGAACTCGGCTTGCGCTGTGTGTTCGCCACTGCGCATGATGACCTGCTGACTCGCGCCCGTTCCGAGCCGTTCGCCCCACTTGGCTGGCTCTCGAAGCCTTACACCATGGGCTCGTTGACGAGCTTGGTTCGTGAAGCGTTGGCGCGGCCGAGTTAGCGTTTGAACGTTGTGCGCCTCGAATAGCGTCGACCCGCGAAACATCAGCCTCCAGAGGAACAACCGCACTGCCTGGCCGTTCGGCAGTGATCTCTCCATCAAGTCCGAGGCTCTTCCATGTATCACCACGTCAAGAAGCTGATGTTCACCGTTCGCGTCGATGAGCCGGACCCTCGCTTCGGCAATATGCTGCTGGAACAGTTCGGCGGCGCCAACGGCGAACTCGCGGCCGCCATGCAATATTCGATCCAGGGGCTCAATTGCGAAGATCCGGATCGCAAGGACCTTCTGATGGATATCGGCACCGAAGAGCTGAGCCATCTGGAAGTCGTCGGCACGCTGGCGCGCATGCATCTGAAGCCGGCGAAGTTCGATCGCCAGGCGGCCGAGGCCGATCCCCTGATCGCGATCGCGGGTGGGGGCGGGGTGAACCTCTTCAATTCGCAGGGCAACGCCTGGACTGCGGACTACCTGAAGATCACAGGCGAGCTGGATGTCGATCTGCGCAGCAACATTGCAGCCGAAGCGCGCGCCAAGATCGTCTATGAGCGGTTGATCAATTTCTGCGATGACGCGGGGACCAAGGATGCGCTGCAGTTCCTGATGACGCGCGAAATCACCCATATGAAGGCCTTTTCGCTGGCGCTCGAGAGCATGGGTAAGCCCACCTTCAGTATCGGCCGCATTGCGCCGACGCCCGGACTCGTCGACCAGTTCTTCAACGATTCCACGGGTACCGGCGATCATGGCGAGATCGATACCCGCGGTCCCTGGAACGAGGGCGGCGATTGGGTATTCACAGAGTCGCCGGCCATTCAGGCCGGAGAGCCAGGTTCGGCCACGGCCCTTGTGACCGAGAGTTCACCGGCCTCGGACGAGGCCGGGCTTGGCGATCTGCTGCTCGATGAACTTCGCGACCTCCTACACGCTGAAAAGCAATTGACCAAAACGCTTCCCAAGCTGGCGGAAGCGGCCCGTTTTGATCAATTGCGCGAGCTGTTTGAGCAGCATCTCGGCGAGACCGAGAGCCAGGTCGAGCGTATCAACGAATGCTTCGAGCTGCTTGGCAAATCCGCGCGGGCCAAGCCTTGCAAGGGCATGATGGGTCTGATCGAGGAAGGCCAGGAAATCATCACGGAGGGTCAGAAGAAGGAAGACACCGCGGCGGACCTTGCATTGATCGGTGCGGCACAGCGGGTCGAGCACTACGAAATTGCGGGTTACACCACGGCGCGCAACCTCGCCCAGCAGCTACGCCACAGCGCGATCGTCAGCTTGCTGTCGAAATCACTGGCGGAAGAGGAAAACGCCGATCAGTTGCTCAACCAGGTCGCTCGTTCCCTCATGTCGGTCGCAAAGATGCCAGCCGCGGTCGAACAGACCGAATAGGGCCGGCGGTGACAGGATGTATCATCGGAGGCCCTTCCGCCACCGGCGACGCCACGGCTTCTGCCGGGGCTCAACGGCCAGACGCGATAACTAAGCCGCAAAATATCGCCGCCGCGACCTTTCTCGGTGTTCCCGCGGCGAAGCAGGAGCCGTTTCACCACGCGGACGTCGTGATCTTTGGCGCGCCGGATGCGACGCCGCACGTGTTGGGCTGCGCCAGCCACGCGGCCAATGGTCCCTCAGCCCTTCGGGATAAAACACGCCAAATTGCAGAAGATCCTTTCCGTTGGGATTTCGATCAAGAAGGCCCGTTGATTCCAGAGGGACTGCGGGCAGTTGATCTCGGCGACCTGCCGACCAACCCGACGAAGCCGCTGGAAAACCGGTCACTGATCACCTCCACAACAGCAAGCGTTCTCAGGGCGGGTGCCGTGCCTTTGCTCCTCGGCGGCGATGACTCGGTCCCCATCCCGTTCTTCTCGGGCTTCGACGGGTTTGGTCCGATCACCATCCTGCAGGTCGATGCGCATCTGGACTGGCGTGACGAGCGAGGTGGCCTCAAGCATACCTTTTCAAGCACCATGCGCCGGGCCAGCGAAATGCCGTGGGTGGAGCGGATCATCCAGGTCGGACAACGCGGCGTTGGCGGCTCGCGAGGCAATGATCTTGCCGATGCCCGCGCCTGGGGCGTGTCCCTCTTCAGCGCCGCATCGGTCCGAACACATGGTGTGCAGCCGATCATCGATCAGGTCGCGCCGGGGAGCCGTTGTATCATTACGCTCGACTGCGACGGCCTTGATCCCGGCGTGATTCCCGCAGTTCTCGTTCCGCAACCAGGCGGTCTCGGTTATCTCGACGTCGTCGAGCTGTTGCACGGCGTCGCGCAACGCGCTCGCATCATTGGCTTCGATCTCGTTGAACTCGTGCCCGAACTGGATGTTCGAGGTCTCGGTGTGCTCGCTGCGTCCCGGATCGTCTGCGTCATTTTGGGGTGCATCGCGAACCAATTGCAAAGGGAGAAAACCGCGAGCGAAACGCGGCCGTAAACAGCGGCCTGTGACGTTGTCGTCGTGCCGGCACCGAATTAAGCCCTCACCTGGGACCGGCCTATTGCGACGCGTGCTTGAGAAGTCCGTTCATGAGCGCCTTGAGTTCCGGCGAGGTCAGCGGATCGGGCATTTCGCACTCGAGGCAGCGCCAAGTTCTTGGCGGCTTACCGCCGGGCTGCAAAGCATAGCTCATGGGCTGATGGCATTTCGGACAGAGCTTCGGTGTTCCGGTCATGTCCAATTCTCCGCTTAATCCCTCCGATCAGCGATGTCGCGTACACTTAGGTCTTCTCCGATCCGGCCGTCAAGATGGCCGGACGCGGCGCCTCGTCGGCCAAGGCCAATCAGCCACCGATTGATACCACGACCTGTACCTCACAGCCGCGGGGTAGGGGAGTTCTGGTCATGCTTCCGTTCATCTGTACGATCAGCAGGTTGATGAGCCGGGTCCCCAAGCCGTTCTTGACCTCGCTGGGACAGCCTATTCCGTCGTCCCGCACGGTGATCACGACCTGGTCATTCATCGCCGTGATGTTGACGTCCACCGTGCCGCTTTGTCCTTCCGGAAAGGCGTATTTGAACGCGTTCGTCACCAGTTCGTTGACGATCAGCCCTATGGATCCCGCCTGAGAACTTTTCACGGAAATCGAGTCGCAATGAAGCCGTATCGCGATGGGACGTACACCGCGGTGAAAATCCGCCAGGACGCCGCACAAGTTCTCAGCGTAGGGTGCAAGATCGACGAGGTCGCTATCGGCGACGCGCAACCTGTCGTGCACCTTCGCGACGACTTCGACCCGCGCCACCGCCGAGGCGATCGCGGCTTGCACGGCGGGATTGGAATCCGAGCGCGCCTGAAGGCGAAGGATCGAGATGATGGTCGCGAGGTCGTTTCTGGTGCGATGCGCAAGCTCCTGCAGGAGGACGTCTCCGTACGACTTGGCTTGCGAAAGCCTGTCCAAGGTCTTCCGCAAGGTTTCGGTGACTGCGGCGATCAACATGCCCGTCACGAGGAACACGATCAGCGGCAGGATCGCAGAGCGTGCCGGTGGAGGCATGAAATAGGCCGCTGCTATGACCGCGCTCGCGCCGGTGGCCAGTATGCCGGACCCCCGGTCGAAGATCACCGATGCAAGGAATACCGCCGGGATGAACAGCAGCAGGGGATAGGAGTCCAGCGTGTCGAAGAGCAGCAGCTTTGCTGTAAATGTGATCCCCACCAGGCCGAGCGTCAGCACATAACGAACCCACGCAGGATAGCGCGGCGTCACGACAATCAGGCGGAGCAGCAGACTTTCCATCTGTGCTAACGTCGCCCTTCCGGCGCATGTTCCTGGATCGCCTGGCTGCGGATATGGTCCTCATGAACTGACACCAGTAAGCGTCTCAAACTGGTAGTTGCCGGCTGCCCGCATTCTGGACGCCCTTGAACAGCTCGCGCTGAGCGACGGCGTGGATCGCCCGGTGTTAGATCCGGGCGGCACCAACGCCGTGCCTCAGACGATCCTCGCCAGGAGCTCGTCGAGGCATTCGTCAGGCTGACACGCAACACGTCGGTGGCCAATCGCGAGATCCTCGCGTGCGAGGGCCTGCACTGGAATGGACGCTCCGCTGGATGGTGCGGCCGTGTCATCCCCGACGCCGTGCAGCGCCTGCGTGACGTCTTCCCCGATCGTGTCGAGGCGCCGTCCGACACGAAGAGCTCCGCAGTCCTCGCGGAGGACGAAGCGAATGGCCCGGCGATCGAAGTGGGGGTCGAGGCGCCGCGGATCGCGCCGCCCGATGTGCCGCCGGTGAACATGGCCGGGGCGGTGGTCCCGACCACCCAGCCGGCTGTCTCCGCCGCTAAGCGGCTGCCGACTTCGCCGTCCCGCGCACCGCTGCTGCGCCGCCCGTCGCCGACCTAGTCTGCCAGGACGGGTGCCACCCAAAGCAGGTGACCGGATCAACTGAAGGCGCCGGGGGGGCTGGCCATGGATGTGAGCTTTCAACCTACGGCATCAAGGAATTCGTTAACGTCGAGACGGTCGTCGTGGCCGGCTACTGCGGCGACGCAAGCGGGGCGCGTCGCGAAGCAGCGCGAGCCTGAAAATATTCACCTTCGACAGCAGGGAGAGAAAGGCTCTGTTACGCCGCCTGCGCCTTTGTGCTGGTGGGATCTGGGGGCGGGCGGGCGGAACTTTGCATGATCTATTCAATTATCGGAGAGACACCCTAGCGGCCGAAGTCGACGAGCTTCGATAAGAACGCATAGGACAACACTTGAGGTGAGCTGGGGTTCGTTCCCGATCTTTGCGGTTGAGCGGGGCGTCGCGCGACCGACGGAAGAATCGTCGGCGTCTAATCCGCGCGTTGAACTCCTTGCGCAGCCGCTCGATTGATTTGCAGCCGCTCGATTGATTTGGTGGTAGTAGCGATGAGGCGATCCCGCCGCACGAATTCCCACCGCAATTCCAGGCGACACCAGTGCGTTGTCATGAAACCGGTTGAGGACAATACATGGCGCTCGAGCGGGTGGATGGCGACGACGATTCTGGGTTTGTGAGGCCGGAACTCGGCCTCGCATTTGCTGTCCGCCATGCCGAGACGTTGCTCGTGCTCCTTGTGCTGGGCGTGGCCTTGGTCATCGGGCTTGCGACCGCCGCGGATTACGGGCTGTCGACCGACGAATTCAACACCGACGATTACGGCCCCAAGGCGCTTGCCTGGTACGCGAGCGCCTTTGCGGACCGGTCTCAGTTCGAGACGGTCGAAGAGTATCTGTGGATGTATGGACCGTGGTTTCAGGTGTTCGTCGCGGCCGTGCAGTCACTCGATCTCGCGAACCCGATCACGGTCCGGCACGCCATGACCTTCCTGGTCGGCCTCGCTGGGCTAGCCGCCGTCGTGCCGATGGCACGGCTCACGGTCGGATCCTGGGCCGGGTTGGCGGCGTTCATCCTGTGCCTGCTGACCGGCTACCTGTACGGCAACCTGTTCTTCGCCCCGATCGACGTGCCGTTCCTGTTCGCCATGACCTGGTCGACGCTCTCGATCGTGCTGATGGTGCGGCAGGAGGTGCCGAGCTGGCCTTTGACAGTTGCGACGGGCCTTGCCACTGGCCTCGCCATCGCGACGCGCACTGGCGGGCTGATTACGCACGCCTACCTCGTCGGCGGCATGACCCTGTGCGCGCTCGAGGCGCTGCTGCGCCATGGCCGTGCGGGCTATGACCAACTGCGCCAGATCGCCTTCCATACGCTGCTCGTCATCCTCATCGCCTGGCTGACAGCGATTGCGCTCTGGCCGTGGTTGCAGATTGGAAATCCGATCACGCAATTCCTCGAGGCCTATCGGCACTTTGCTACACTCGACACCTCATTCGAATTCCAGAACTGGGGCCGGCGCACGTTCACCGATAAACTGCCCGCCTGGTACATCCCCGGACAGCTCGTAGCGCGTTTGCCAGAGGGATTTTTGGTGTTGCTGCTGCTCGGCATGGCGGTCTGGATCGTTGCTGCAGGGTCGTGGGCGCGTGTCGCCCTCGGCGCCCTGCGTCGGTCCGGCGTCGTGGGACTGCGACCGGTCGCGGCCGAGCTCGCAGGATCGCGCGCGGTGCTGGTCGTCACTGCGGCGGCGTTCGGGCCTATTGGGGTGCTCATCCTGCAGGGCTCGACGCTCTATGACGGTGTCCGCCACGTACTGTTCGTGATCCCAATGCTCGCCATCGTGGCCGCGCGCGGGCTAACGAGCCTATTGCCCTTCTTGCGACGCCTCCCGATTGTGCCGGCGGCCCTCGGGATCGCGCACACGGCCGTCATCGTGGTGACACTCGTCATCCTGCATCCGCTCGAATATATCGCAATGAACAGTCTGGCAGGCGGCGTCGCCGGAGCCTACGGCCGATTCGACCTCGACTATTGGAGCATGGCGGCTCCCGAGGCGCTGCGCCGCCTCGAAGGTCGAATTGACGCCGAAGGCCGGTTCGCGGGCGATCCACCGCGCGTGCTCGTCTGCCTGGGCTGGCGCGAGCAACTGGCCGGCGTGATGTTCCGTCGCAACTGGATTGCCGAAACCAAACTGCACAAGGCCGACTACCTGATCGCCACCGAGCGCTGGCCTTGTGCCGACGGCACGGCGGCTGTACTGGTTGATGAGGTCACGCGGTTTGGCCGCCCGTTCGCCCAGATCTACGCCAATCGTCGCGGGCTCGGCAAGTGACGCCAAGCCCCGGCGCGACTTGGCAATGGCATCTACTTCTTCGCCTGCAATTCGGTCGGGGGTGCTTCGGCCTTTCGGCCCAACATGACCGGGCGACGTTTTCGCGGCGAGCTTGCCTCACGCCGGTTCTCCTTAGCGCGATCGATCGCGACGGCGCGCGCCAGCCGCGTGATCATATCGAGCTGGAGCCGCAACTTGAGATGCAAGTTGAGCATGATGAGCAAGCTGATCACGACCCAGGTGTAGACGATGAGGTCGGAGCCGCGGCCGATTCCCGCGAAGGCCGCAAGCGCGTTGGCATGCTCCGGCACCCAGACGAAGTAGAGGCCGGCAAGCGAAGCGCCGCTCGCGAGCAGGCCGATGATCGGCACCGTCCGATGCACCGACCAGGCGTAGACCAGAACCAATGCCAGAAAGGCGGTCAGCAACAGCTGCGCGATCATCGGTAGAGCCTCCGCGCAAACAGATCGATCAGGATGGTCATCGCATCGGTGAGGCGTTGACCCTTGCCCAGCGAATAGGCGCTGTACTCGATGTTCACCGGCACCTCGACAAATCGCAGGCGGCTCTGCGCGATCTGGTGCAAGATCTCGGACGCGTGCGCCATTCGGTTCTGCCGCAACGAGATCGCGTGGGCGCCGCGCGCGGTCATCGCCCGGAGGCCATTGTGGGTATCGGTGACCGGCAGTCCGGTGCTCGCGCGGGTGAACCAGATCGCGGCACTGAGCAGGATGCGGCGCGACACCGGCAGATTGGCGGTCGCGTCGGTGAGAAAGCGGCTGCCGAGCGCGAAATCGATGCCGGGCTGCTCGATCGCCGCGAGCAGCGTCGCGATGGCCGCGGGGGAATGCTGGCCGTCGGCGTCGAACGTGACGAGCGCATCCGCATGCTGCTCGAGGACGTAGTCGATGCCGGTCTGCAGCGCGGCGCCCTGGCCAAGGTTGATCGGATGCCGAAGGACGACCGCGCCTGCGAGCAACGCGACGTAGCCGGTTCGGTCGGCGGAGCCGTCATCGACTACGACGACCGCGTATCCGGCGCGGCGAATGCCGGATACGACGCTGCCGACCACCGGCGCTTCATTGTACGCGGGGACAACGACCCAGGGATTGCGAATCCGGCCGGTCATATCTCATCAACCCACAACAAGCACAAGACCGCAGGCGATCACTGCGATTCCTGTCAGGAGACGCGCCGAGAGCGGCTCGGCGAACACCAGCGCGCCGAGGACGGGCGTCAGCGCAAACGCGACCGCCACGAACGGATACGCGCGCGACAGCGGCGTGAACGTCAAAAGCCAGACCCACAGGACGGACAGCGCTGCATAAAGCACGATGGCGCCGATAAATGGTGCGTTTTGCAACAACAGCAGCGCAGGCGTCGGTAAGGGATAGCCGTCGCCGAGGCGCAGCGCGGCGGCCTTGAACAAGAGCTGGCCCGCCGCCATGCCGGCCGCGTAGGTGATGAGCAATGCGATTTGGCCGACGTTGAGGTGCTCTGTCATGGGAGGCTCTTATCCAGACATGGGGGCGCCTTGCTCAAGACCACGCGCATCGCGTCGAACAAGTTCACCGGAATGGCGAACCGGTTGCCGGTCGGGCTGGCCGCGATCTTGCGGCCGAGCATGCGACCGACCTGGAAGGCGATCAGCGAGAACGGCACGAATTTCCAAGGGTGATCGGAACTCTCGATACGAAGACCGACCGAATGAGCCAAAGAGGCGATGCTGTCGCGGTTGAAGAACCACAGGTGCTGCGGAGGCGTCATCAGGCGCCAGTGCGCTGCGGTCGACCGCGCCGCCAGGGAGCCGAAGTCTCCGGTCGTCAGCACGATGATTCCGTCCGGCCGAAGATGGTCCGCGAATAGCGCGAGAGCTTCCTGCGGGGCGGGCAGATGCTCGATAACGTCGAGGAGAACGATGACATCCAGAGCGCCAAACGACTTGAGAGTCGCTTCGCTCAGCAGCCCACAGACGACGTTCAAGCCGAGATCGCCAGCATGAGCAGCCGCCGCCTCCGCCGGCTCGATGCCGCACACCTCAAATCCGGCGCGCCGGGCTTCATCGAGAAAGAAGCCGTAGGCGCAACCGATCTCGAGCAGGCAGCCCTGTGGCTTGCGGCGACGGATGAACTCGACCGTGCGGGCGAACTCGCGTCGTAGCACGGGTTCGGCGCCGTGATAGTCGGCGTAACCGTCAGACTGACGGCCGGAAAAGTAGCCATCGTCATAATAGGCGAGGGGATCGAAGTTCGATGCCTCGGTGCGTCCCAGTCCGCAGTCACGACATTGAAAGATGTCGCAGCCGTTCTTGATGTAAAGAAACCGATGCGGTGTCGCCCGACAGCACGCGGGACACTTAAGGGTAAGCGCAGCTCGGTCGTTTCGCATCAGCACATGCGTGCCTGCCAATGGCGTCTCTTCAGTTCGAAAAACGCCTCCGATGCCGAACTGTTCCGCCCGGCGAACAGCCACGGGGTCGCAGCCTGCCTGGCTGTCAGCTGCGAAATAGATCGCGGATGGTCCACATTCTCGCCGGCGCAGCACGGTGAGACGGCGGTCATCCGAGGGGACGACGCTGGTCAAGCAGATGTCCTCGACGCTGAAGTTCGTGAGCGCTCGGCGCAGTTCCCCAAGATTTGCCGAGACGGATCCTACGTGGGGCTGTTTTTCATTTGGAAACGACTGCTAACCTGTCGAAATTGCTGGAGAGAGTTTTCGCCGTTTTTTCCAAACGCGCCTTGAAATCGTTGAATATTCAAGCAGGTTTAGATTCCGCCATTCCCTGCCGCCCCAGCCAATGCTTAAGCCGCTGAGCTCACTTGGCAAGTAGCTGTGATCCAAGCCGAGTTTTTTCGATGCGTTTGGAAATGCAGCTGCTATGTCTCGGTCCGAAGCAAGCGCGGCGGACTGTGCTTGTCTCCTTGGGTTCATCTGAGCATATACTGCGGAGCCTTCCCGGACAGGTATATTATCTTCCAAACGTAGTATCGCGTATTGCGGCGAACAAATCGGACAACCAGTCGAACCGCTCGTCGAAAAAAAGGGTGGAGGCCAGGATCGGCATACCCTCACGAAGAAGCCACAGTCTCGCTCGGCGGAAGCACCACAGCACAGACGTCCACCATCCGCGCGACAAAGTTAGGGGTAGCGATTTGCTGGGCCAGGGCACATACTGCTCCTATGGAGACATTCCCCCGGTTTGAAGCCAAGGCGATGACAAGCGGTCGCTGGTTCGTTTCGGTAATTACCGGACATGGGCCGGATTCGCATGTCGGGGACTTCGCAACCGACGAAGACGCCAAGAATTGGATTTTGGCCAAATCGAAGTACTGGCCGGGAAAACCGGATACGCCGTAGTGACTGGGCGCGACAAATGGAGTGCCCAGGTTGTGGAAGGATCGACGTGGTGCGACTCTCACAGGCGGATGCCTACGACTTCAGGAGGGGCGACACCGCTACCCGCGCCGATCATGTGCCGAACGGCTTTATCTGCATTGACCCAGAGAGTTCCAATGCTCGAACTGTCAGGTGTCGATTCCCTGATCCCAAACGCCTCGGGATCTCAGCCATTTTCGCAAGGCGATCAGCTGTGCGGCAAAGCGCGGCAATTCTTTAAGCAAAGTTGCGAGCGCTTAGAGGCAGGGCGCTTGGCGCGCCAAATCAACGCGAAGAACGCTCAGGAATAGGTGGCCCTTGGGGCTCTCCGGTGCCTCAACCTAAAGCATTGAGAGCACGATGATGCCGTTCTCAAGCTCTCCCGAGGCGAGGCGCGACCGGGCCATTTGCTCGAACTCGGTCCGATATTTATGAAGATAGCTGAAGGCTTGCGTCTCGGTCTGAAACGACGTCGCAAGCCTGCAGATCTGTCGCGGCTGCGCCGAGCGCAAGTGAAAAAGTGATAGTACCGCCGCCGTCTGACCTCGCCCTTCGCACGACCCGCTCCACTGGCATGTGACTCGATTTTACAATACATCAATCGTTGCCGGAATGGTTATCGCGCCAGCTTACTCCTGCGCTTCTTTAGCAACGGTGCCGGCAACGATGCGCGAAGAGTTGCATCAGCGGCTTCCTTGGTCTCGCGAAGCTCTCGAAGTCGCGCCATGTTCTTTCGAATGTCAATGGCTTGCCTCTCGACATCCGCCAATGCGCGCGCGCCCTCTTCAGCAGCCAATCGTCTCCGGTTGAAGCGCGCGATGCTGTCGGGTGACGGTTCTGCTGATTTCCTGGCGCTCATTTCTGATCCGGGTTTGCCACGGACAAAACCCGCTCAATCCGGAGATCGAGCGGGCGGAGCGGCCGTTTCAGTACTTCCGTGAAACGGCGCCGCAAGTTCAGGCCAGCGAGAGGTTTTCAGCGCTGACTTTGCCTCGCATCTTGTCGGTCTTGGTCTCGAAGTTGACCTTTTGGCCTTCGGCGAGACCAGCAAGGCCAGCCCGTTCGACCGCGCTGATGTGAACGAACACATCGTTGCTGCCGTCGTTCGGCTGGATAAACCCAAAGCCCTTCTGGCCGTTGAACCACTTAACGGTACCTGTCGTCATTTTCATTCTCCAAAGCGCACGAGCGCGTGCCGCGTGACTATCACGCGACAACTTTCAACTTCGTCGATGTCTTTGGAAAAGGAGCCCGCGGGCGCGTTCAACAAGGCACAGCGGCTAATCGAATATTCTCAATATAAGTGACATTCGCACTTTTGCAAGGAAGGCTGCCGAAATAGTTTCGGCGAGCACTCTGGCTGCCGTTCGAGAAGCTTCGAGTAGACCTCTCGAAGCAGAGAGGGGCTTTATCGATTGACAGGGCCCCGCGAGAGTGGTCACTTCGCTCCTACCGAACTGGATCGCCGTGACGAATGGGCCAGCTTGTTCGATGCGGGCGAAGGAATGCGCCGTCACTCTCTTCCATAATCGCGACGAGACTCCTGCGCACAATTGGCTGCATGCAGGACTGCCGCATTTCGCAGCCCAGTGAGGAGTTTCAATTGCAGGTCCTTGTTCGCGACAACAATATCGACCAGGCGCTTCGTGTTCTGAAGAAGAAGATGCAACGTGAGGGCGTCTTCCGGGAAATGAAGCAGCGGCGCTCCTACGAGAAGCCTTCGGAGAGGAAGACGCGCGAAAAATCCGAGGCCATTCGTCGAGCCCGCAAGCTCGCTCGGAAGCAGGCGATCCGCGAAGGACTGCTGCCCGCGCCGCCGAAAAAGAAGCTTCCGGAGCGCAAGCCACCCTTGCCGGACACCACCAGCAAGGAGCGCGCTTAGCCAAGGCGATTCCGGGAGAACGCTGAACGCCAGCAGAAGCGGGCTCTTCGTCTACATCTAGACTGCTCGACGCTACCTCTTACGTGTTACTCTGTCCTCATTTTTTCGGGAAATAGACCGGTAAGGTGTCACATTGCAGAGGATCGTTTGGGCGGTCCCAATTGTGGGCGATCGAAGATCCTATGTCCTGAAATCGATGCCCCGCAGCACGATTCCCCGTGGACTGCCTTCAAGCTCTGTCGCTCGATACTTGCTGGCCGCGCGCGCCTCTATGCGGTCGCGTAAGCTCCGCCGTCCTGCATCGAGAACAGCATGATCATCCGGTCATGTTCGTGGCCGATGTAGCGGCCGCTCGTGAGCGTCATGGCTTCCTCCGTTACGCGATGGCTCCTGGCACAAGCGCGCGTCCGGCTTGTTGTACCGCCTCAGCCCTCGCCGGAGAGCCGGACGAAATCGTCGAGCAACGCCGCCACCAGTGCGCGGTGCCTCGTATCCTCGGCAGGCAGGCTCGCGGCGTAGAGGTTCAGCAGATGCCGCGCCTTGACAGCGGCCTCCGGCCACGAAGCGGCAGGCACTGTCATCATGCAGTGTTCGAGCTCAGCCTCCCGCTCGCGCAGCTCCCTGACATGGGCCTCGACTTCCGCCAGCGCACGGCGCAGATCGGTCGCCTTCTGCGCCGCCATGCCGCGATGCTTGTCGAGGTCGACCGGCTGGTCAGTCATGGGGCGGCCCCCGCATCCGCAGCCTGCGCATTGGCGAGGTCGACCGAGCCGATCGAGAGCATCTCCATGGAATCGCGGGCACCTTCCGCGGGCACCATGATCATCGTAGC
This sequence comes from Bradyrhizobium huanghuaihaiense, assembly GCF_025200885.1. Lineage (NCBI taxonomy): Bacteria > Pseudomonadati > Pseudomonadota > Alphaproteobacteria > Hyphomicrobiales > Nitrobacteraceae > Bradyrhizobium > Bradyrhizobium huanghuaihaiense. Next base: position 1,149,068 of record NZ_CP104172.1, read on the forward strand.
GATGCGGCGATAGGCCGAGAAGGTGAGACCCTCGATTGTCTCTTCGTCGGTGATGACCTCGTAGGCGCCGGCGGGCAGCACCCGCTCGATGCCGCGGATCTGGAACGGACGCTTGAACGTGACGGTCTCTCGCCGTGTGCGGATGGTCATGCACGCCTGCCTTTTCACAAGAGGGGCCCCACCGACCGGCAGCGACGACCATGCGCCCATCGCGGGGGAATAGCTAGCACATCATCATTGCCACGAGCTGACGCCGCAGCGCGATCCTCGTCGCACGCGGCGTTTTAGTGCTCGCTATTGGCCTGCCGCAGGCGTAGGGTCGTCACATCACCGCACTTCTCAACGGCATCGACCGGTGACTGAGGGTCACGTGCGCTCCCGCCGACAGAGTTGCAGGAGCGCTCGATGTCGCGTTTTCGCGCCTCGGAATGGATCGTCCCACCGGTGATCGTTCCACTATTCCTTTTGCTTCTGGTGTGTGCGGCGGCCATCCTCAATGGCTAAGGCAACGCGCGTGCCTTACCTGGTGACCGGAACCAACGAGTATGGCAGCGCCAATCTCGGACGCGGCAGTGCCACCGTCGCACTGCGACTCGCGCGAAAGCTGCTGCGTGACGGCTACATGGACGTCCGCATCTGTACGCCGCGCGGGCGCGTCCTTCAGTCGGATGAACTGGACGAACTCGAACCCCAACAGGAGATGGATGTCATGGCCAAGGGACAGCAACGCGGCAATCGCGAAACCAAGAAGCCGAAGAAGGAAAAGGCCAAAGTGATCGCGGCACAGCCCAGCCGGAAAGAAGTAGCCTGGCAACCGGATTTCGGGCCGGCGAAGAAGAGGTAGGTAGAGGTCGGAGCTTCCACTTGATGGGTTCTAATGCTTGAAGCGAAGATGGAGTTCGCATCTGGGAACCTTGGAGAGGCGATCATAATTTGGCGCAACGCCGCCTAGGGCTGTGCGACAACGATTCTGGGCGGTGGCGACTGAGAGCGTTGCAAGCTGCTGCCTGAATGCGGGAGTGTGCGTTGACCGAGCCGCCTAAGACGCCACCCGAGGCACCAGCCCACTGTCCCAAATGCGACGAGCTTCCTCGCCTGTATTTGAGGATGCCCGACACGCACTGCGGCACCACGGTCTACGTCTATCGATGCAACCGATGTCGCAGCCTTATCTGGCTCGATTAGGAACGGCGCCCGAAATGGCTGTCCGTATTTGACCGGCCGCGATCTGGCTGATTATTTTGATCAGCTCACAAAGGAGCGGCTGAGTGAGGGGGTCTTGCTGAACTGAGGGCGAAACGGCTGCACTCCAGACAGAGTCCAAGTGATGAAGGCTCCTCAGGATTTGGCCTACCCAGCTGTTGTCATGGCCTTCCGGGTCTGCCGGTTCTTGTCGTAGTCGCGGCCCTATTCGTGAAGTGGGCCACCATAATTGGTGGCCTCGTCGCCTTTGTAGCACGTCTTTTGTTGGACCCTTAGTTGACCATTTGGGCAATCGGTTGAGGGGCGCTTATGACCTTATCGGACATGCGGCGCGTCTCAATTAGGAACTGAAACCACCAGCAGCCATTAGCCAGTATCACGGCCCGATCCTCCTTTCGTCGGTGACTGAGAGCCCGAGTGCTCCCGCCTCAAGCTGAGCGGGTGATCCGATGTGCGAAACGTGCAAAGAGCTAGACGAGATAATCGCCCACTACCAGCGGCTCGCGGCCTTCCCCTTCGATCTGATCACCGCGGAGCGTATTATCGGCGTGGTCGCCGACCTACAGCAGAAACGGGACGCGATGCATCCCACCGTTCTGCTCTCGTCACAGTTAGACCACTGACAGCTATTTCGCCGCGCTCCCGGGTGCATTTTTCGATATCGCTGCACGCTGTTTAAGCCTACGGTGTCACCCATCACCGCCCTATCAGTGGCATCTATCGGTGACTGAGAGCATTGCGCTCCCGCCTCAACCTGAAGGGAGGCGGTCAGATGTCCGACCCCGGCAAATTCGATATTCGTGCGTGGCTCGTACCACCGTTATTGGTCCCGATCTTCTTTGTACTGCCAATCGCTGTCTCAGCCGTTCTATAGCGATAGTCCCTCTCAATCGCGGCCGGGTGCTCGAGCCAGGACGGAGGCCCAGATAGGAATCGGAAATGGCAAACACAGCAATCATCAGGGACGCCTATGGGGTCCCGGCAATTTTTGTTGATTCGAAAACGGGGCGGGACGATGCGGCCTTTGTTTTCGTCAGGGTCGGAGACGAGGAGCGCCGGATGCGTTGGTCAGAATGGGATGCTCTTCCGGCCTGGACCGGCGAGCGTCCGTCTTGGGCAAGCAAATCGAAATGAGAGGTTCAGCATGAAGAAGGCCCTAACAGGCACATGGACGGCGGCGCTTTTCCTTTCGGCAATCGGTGCAGCTACGCCAGCCGCTTTCGCCGCGGAGCTGAACTGCCGCGCGATCGAAAGCACCAGCGCGCGTCTCTCCTGTTACGACGCGGCCTTTCCTCCAAAAACGAACAAGCCAGCCGAGACCAGTACCGATTCAACGTCGGGCTACAAGGACCCATTCCTTGCGGAAGAAGCCCGAACCGCCGCAAAGCTAAAGAATATTTGCCGCGGCTGCTGAGTTTCACCAACCGCGCGGGCGTGTTCCGAACATGTGCGCTCCAATTCAGAGGGGCTAGTCAAATGATCAGAGAGGGTGCCAAAGGCCGCCGAGTGGCCAGTCAACGAAAGCGTGCTCATCATCTGGCGGGCACCGTAATAGATGACAGAGCGGACAGCTCAGCGAGCTCCAAGGATCAATCGACGAGAAAGCAGCGCCTGCTTGAAGGCCCTGCTGAATTTCGAGCGGTCCGCATTGATCGTTCGCAGATGTCAGACGATGATGAGTGATCGAGCCAACGGTCAACCCCGGGGCCGTTCGCAGTTATTTCCGCGAGAAAACGACACAAATCGCTCGCTATCTGGCAGATTAAGGCGCACTGTCCCCGCGTCACCGAGCGGCCCGTAGCATCCATCGGTGGTGTGAACGTAAGTTTGCGCTCTCGATCAACGATAGCGGAGCACAAAACATGCCGGCCCGACGAATCCTGGAACAATCATCGACATTCGAGTACCGTCTCGCGCGAGAGGCGGCCAATTTGCGTCAACAGGCCAAAGGAATGCTCCCTGGCATCCGCCGCACAGAGCTCTTGCGAAAGGCCCGGCAGATCGATGCCGCCGGAGAGGTTAACAAGTGGCTGACCTCGCCGGGACTACAGCCCCCGACCTAAGCTTTTTCGCCAAAAGCGATGAACCTCGGAACGACATCTGGAGACTAATTCTCATCGGGATTTACTCTCACCCTCCCGGGGCTGGTAAGCCGCCGCCTGCGCTTTATTTAAGTGGGCGGCGTTTTTATTGCGTACGAGTTTGATCCTCGGGCGCTGCAATTAGGACAGCACACCGGTTCCCCGCGCATCGCAACGTTCCCGATCCGACGTGCCCGTGTGCGCCGGGGAGCGCATTCTGATACATTCACTGAGCAAGAACGAGGTCGAGCGGTTTTCGGGTGCCGAAGGGCCGTCGGCATATCAGGGAAGATGGGGAGAGGTGAGACGGCCTCAGTTGACCTCCGATAGGAACGACTCTTCGACAGCCAGATTTAGAAGTCGGCCCTGTGGCGATACCCGGCTTAGGTCCTGCCATCGACCCGGGACGGCCTATCGTCTGACGCGCGTTTGGCGATGGGCCGGTTCTCGCAAGGACATTGATCGTCGCCAGCCTGAGTGCCGGTTCGAACTAGAACTAGAGTCCTGCACCGGGGAAGCTCGTGATGGCAGAGTCGTTTGGCAATTCATTTACGCTCGTTGAAGTGACCTCGGACGCCGCGCCCAAGCCGACGAAGCAGATGTGGCTCGCCTTGGCCAAGCCAAGTCAGGCGCTGACGCTAGTTCTCGCGGCTGTACCTGAAGGTTGGACGGCAGAAGTCGTACCAGCAGTTCTCAGTGAAAAGCAGCAAAGGATGTTCCAGGAACTCAATCTTAGACCAGGCGAGGTTTACAGGCTCGCTCCAGAGTAAAGCCTTACGGCTCGCGAGCCTCGCCGCCAAGGCAATGAATGTCGACATAGCGCCCCCTCCCCACAGCGTCCACTAGCGTCCTTTGGAAACACCCACCCTTGCTGATCGACGCTCGAACGACAATAAGCCGTCGGGTTCTCAAGCCTAGATCGTCACCTCCACGCTAGCCGGAGCAATAACGGATTTTCCCGTTGGAGCGTCGGAAATTCGATCAAGCACTTGGAGAAGATTTCGCGTGGCGTGCTACCAGATCATTCGAGACGGTGTCTATGATTTCGCCGGATAGCGCGGGATCTGGCACGACCCGGGAGAGGATGACCGATCCGATCATCTCGGCCAGCGCGGTAATCGCCGCGTTTCGCTTCACCTTTGCATTGCGCCCCGGAAGAGCTTGGTGAGAAGCCCGATATAATTGCTCACGATGGTGCCGAAACACTGTCGCAGCGCGGGGTCATCGTGCCGTGCCGCATCGGCAGCCATTGCTGCGAGGCTACAGCCCAGGCCCGGCTCATCGCGGTGATAGTCCGAGACGTAGTAGCGCACGAGGGTCTCGAGCGGGTCATTGCTCGCTGCAATACGGCCCGCGATATCCTCGCTCATGTCCTTGTAGGCCCGCTTGACCGCCTGAAGAACAAGGTCGTCCTTTTGTCTTGAACTGCCGATAAAAGCCTCCGGGCGTGAGCCCGGCCGCCTTCATCAACTCGACAAGCCCGATACCGTCGATCCCACGTTCCCGGAACAGTCTTGCGGCGGTCGCGATCACCCGCTCGCGATTCTGCTCGACTGTTTCCTTGCTGACCTTCACGCGTACATTCCTTCCACTGGCGGCGGCCGACACATATGCCGGAGCGCCCACTCTCGGGCGCGGACTATCTCGTCAATGTCACGGGACGTGCGACCGCGCGGGAGCGCGCCTCGATCGACACGCTGCGCGACCTGCAGATGACTGGGCTCGGCGGCCAATCGGCGCCGCTCGGGGCCGTCGCCAATCTGCGCTACGAGCTGGAGCAGCCCACGATCTGACGGCGCGCCAGGATTCCGACGATCACTTTGAAAGCCGGGGTCGTCTCCAACGTTCAGCCGAAGACGATCGTCGACCAGCTCACGCCGAAGGTAGCGGAATTTGCGAAGCAGCTGCCCGCGGGTTACTCGATCAAGATCGGCGGCTCAGTGGAGGAGAGTGCCAAGAGCCAGGGGCCGATCATCGCGGTCGTGCCGCTGATGCTGTTCGTCATGGCCACTGTGCTGATGGTGCAGTTGCAGAGCTTTTCGCGCCTGTTCCTGGTGTTCGCGGTCGCGCCGCTCGCGCTGATTTGCGTCGTCATGGCCATGCTGCCGAGCGGGGCGCCGCTGGGCTTCGTCGCCATCCTCGGCGTGCTCGCTCTCATCGGCATCCTGGTCCGAAACTCCGTGATCCTGATCGTCCAGATCGAGGATCTGAAGAAGGAAGGCAGGCCCGCCTGGGATGCGGTGGTGGAAGCAACCGAGCATCGCATGCGCCCGATCCTGCTCACGGCCGCCGCGGCAAGTCTCGCGCTCATTCCAATCGCGCGCGAGATTTTCTGGGGCCCGATGGCCTATGCGATGATGGGCGGCATCATCGTCGGTACGCTGCTGTTCCTGCCGGCGCTCTATGTGGCGTGGTTCAGGATTCATCCTGAACGCGGCGATGATCATCGGCGCCGGAGAACAAGGAAGGGGAGGATGGCGTTGCTTCGAAGCCGATTGTTAAGCACGGCGCGCCGGTGCCCGTTCCGGAGCTGGCGGAGGGTTGACGTGTTCATCGCGAGCGCGACATGGACATCGTAAACGCCCTGAAGGTGCTGGTGCAGGTCACGGAGACCTTCTGGACGAGCGTTTTGGAGTTCGACTCGTGAACATCATGCCGACCTCCACAACGCGGCGGCCGAAGGCCGCCGCAACCGCATCGGCACTCCGCCGCGCGGCGGTGGATCGTCGTCATCTCCGTCTAGGCGACGCAGCGCGGCGAGGATGTCGGTGAGCCGGATCGTGTGGCCCATGCCGGGGATCTCGCGCAGCGCGGGGCAGGATTCGACTGCAAACATGTCGGACGCCCAGGACGACAAGATGATCCGCTTCTCCGGCGCGGAGAGTTCGTTGTCGTTCAGGACATCCTCCGGAGACGCATAGTGCGCGGCCGGGTGGAAGAATGGATTGAGATTGCCGGTGTTCGTGTTGGCGTTGCTCATCGGTTGGGCTCCCCTTTACGCTCCTTTCCTCGAGGCGGCTTTCGGGTGTGTTCGGGCGGCGACGACCGCCGCCCGAACTGGTCGTTACTGCTTGTTGATCGCGATGCGTTTGACCCCCGCGCGCGGGTTCTCGGACTTCGGGAGGGAGATCGTCAGGACGCCGTTCTTGAACGAGGCCTCGGCCTTGTCCTCCTCGACATCCTCGAACGCGATCTGCCGCTGGAACGAGCCGTAGTTGCGTTCGGTGAAGTATCTGCCTTCGTCCTTGCGCTCGCTCTTCTTCTCGCCGCGGATGGTCAGCACCCCGCCCGCGATTTCGATCTGGACGTCGTTCTCCGTCATGCCGGGAAGCTCGGCCGAGATCGTCAGCGCCTTGTCGGTCTCGCTGAGTTCGATCTTGGGCCAGCCGAATTGCCCTTCCACGAGCGGCGACAGGCTTGTGCCGCCGAATCCGCGAAAGACATCATCGAACAGCCGGTTCATTTCGCGATGCAGCGTCATGAACGGATCGTGGGCGCCGCGCGCCGGCGCGAGCTCCTGGTTTCGGGACCAGGGAACGAGATCACGAATTGCCATGGTTTTCTCCTTCGTTGCATGGGGCAGGGAGCGCGCTTGCGCACGCCACGCTCCGACGCCTGATTTCGGATCAGGCCGCCTTCTTCTGCTCGATCTGCGACGGAGAGGTGCCGCTTCCGATCTGGATCCGGCGCGGTTTCATGGCTTCCGGCACCTCGCGGACGAGATCGATGATCAGCAGTCCGTCGCGGAAGGAGGCGTCCTTCACCTGGACGTAGTCGGCCAGGTTGAACACGCGCCGGAACGGACGCGCGGCGATGCCCTGGTACAGGTACTCGCCGGCTGCCTTCTCGGGCTTCCTGCCCTCGATGGTGAGCGCGTTCTGCTCAGCCGTCACGGCGATGTCGTCGGCGCCGAAGCCGGCGACGGCGAGCGAGATCCGGTAGTGGTCCTCGCTGGTGCGTTCGATGTTGTAAGGGGGATAGTGGTCTTCGCTCGCCTGGCGCAGCGTGCTGTCGACGAGGTCGGCCAGGTGGTCGAAGCCGATGGTGGAGCGCCACAGGGGCGCGAAGTCAAAGGTGGTCCTCATAGCCAAGTCCTCCAAAGAGCAAGATGGATACAAGGAGCGCAAGGCAGGTTTCAGAGCGGGTCTGATACCCGGCCCGGCGCCCGCGCCGGGCCCGTGAAGGCGCCCGGCACACCGCTCACGCGGCGAAAAATGACTTAGAAAAGCGAAAAGCCGTTTCAAGAGGTGGGCCGTAAAAAATCTTCACAGTGACCGCTGGCCCCCGCGCCGGCTTCCTGAACGACTCGGATGGGCGGCAAGAGGCATCTTGACAGCGATCCGCGCCCGAATATTTTTCCGCTGGGAATTCTCTTCCCGTCCTCTCAACCCGACAAGGATTACGCCGACCGTCAGGAGTGACGACGATGCTCGATGAAGATCTGGCCCGCGTCCGTGCGCACCGCAACAACATCCACCGCTACCGGCGACTGCTTCGGACGAAGCTATCGGAGCTTGAACGTCAGTTCATCGAACGCCGCCTAGCCCAGGAGCAGGCCACGCTCCAGTGCCTCTCCGCCGAGAGCTTCCCCGTCGCGTTCACGCAGCCAAAAGGTCCGGTTCGCCCCGTAGGACCGGAGGCTGAGCGATGAGCGACGTTCGCGACCTTCTCATCCGCGGCAGCGAAAAGGTCATCGGACATTATCGACTGCTGCTGGCGAGCGCCAAAGCCGAGAGCGAGCGCCAGCTCTACAGAAGGCGGATCGAACGCGAGCAGCGGCTACTGGACGAACTGCAGGGCGGCTTTCCGGATCGGTTCGCCGCATAGGCTCTTCCGAATGCCCCGCGACCATGACCGCCGTCCGAATCTCGGGAGGGCAATTCGTCATCGATCGATGCAACCGACGTCAGTTCGGAAGTCTTCCGTCGAGCGGTCCTTGCTGCTTGAGGAGGATGATCCGGCCACTGCGCAGACGATGCATGACACTGCCACCGTATTGCATGTGGCTTGCCGTCAGCCCCTCGGCCAAGCTTGCTCGCAGTTCATTGCGGGGAGCGGACGTCCTCGTCGCCGAGTTGCGCGACAACCCAATCTGCGAAGGCTCGCACCGCCGATCGCTGTCGGCTGGCGCGCGGGTAGATCAGGCGGTGACCGAAGTAGCGGATATCGTTCGCGCGTCCTGACAGGGGCGCCACCAATCGCCCGCTCGCCAGTTCGCGCTCGGCCAACAGCGTTGATTCCAGCGCTACTCCCAATCCCTCTGCAGCTGTAGCAATCGCCAGAAAGCTGCGATCAAACCTCATGCCATGCAGGGCAGGGGCTTCCAATCCGTTGGCAGTGAACCATTGGTGCCACTGCACTTGCTTCACGTCGGAGCGGATCAGCGTCTGATCGAGGAGATCGGCCGGGTTTCTGATCGATTTTGCCAGAGCCGGGGAGCAGAGCGGCGTGACCGTCTCCTCCGGAAGAGGGACGACCTCGACGCCCTCCGCCCGCGGCGGACCGCAGACGATATCGATGTCGAAATCATCGTTGCTGAACCGCGCATAGTCCGTATTGGCAGCCAGTCGAACCTCGAGCTTGGGGTAAGCGGCGAGAAACTGTGCAAGCCGGGGTGCCAGCCATTGCGCGGCAAAGCTCGGAGCTGAGTGGACGCGCACCAATTGCGGTCGCGCGGCAACTTCTTCAAGGCCGCGGCGAAGCTGATCGAAAGCGGCTCCGGCGTGGCGCATCAGATTCTCGCCGGCCGGCGTGAGTCGCACAGAACGAGCGCTGCGCTCGAACAGAATGGTGCGGAGCGTGCCCTCCAGCTTGCGGACGGCATGACTGACCGCGCTGGGCGTCAGGTGAAGCTCATTCGCCGCATCGCGAAATGATCCAGTGCGGGCAGCAGCTTCAAAAGCGCGAATTGCGGATATTGGCACATTGGACAGCATCCTATAAGTGAACCAGACGTTGAACGACAAGTCGTAGCAGTCCAACCATCCTTGCTCGCCCAGATTCGCCCTCGCTGCTGCCAGATAGCGGCACGCCGAAGAATAGGCGGTCGAGGCCTTGGCGCGCCTGCCAGCGATCAGGTTCCGTTCGGCGAGGCGCTCGCGCTCGTCCCGCGACGTGATCAAGGCCGCGCCGCGGTTGAGCTGATTGACGATCTCGAAGATCGCTTCCTCCTGTTGTTCGGGAGGAATCTGGCTCGAAAGCAGCCTGCCGATGCGAAGGTGCGCCTCGGGACGTGACGCCTGCGGTATCAGCGAATAGACGGCTTCCTGAATGCGATCGTGGGCGAACTGATAGGCGAACGCGCGCCGATGGACCAGTTCCTGACGCTCCGCCTCCCACAGCAATGCGTGGACCTCTTCCTCAGACGTCCCAAGGACGAGCGAAAGCGTCGCGATATCAGCGGTGTTTCCGAGACAGGCGAGCTGCTGCAACGCCTCCCGTGTTTTGGCGGGCAGGCGGGCCAGCTTCCCTACCATGAGATCCACGACATTGTCGGTGTACCCCTTGGCGTGAATGCCCTCGAGGTTCCACGACCACCGCGCGGCGTCGTGATCGAAGCTGAGCAGTTGCTGTTCGGCAAGCGCGTAAAGAAACTGAATCGCGAAGAACGGATTGTCACCGGCCTTGTCGTGCACCAGCTGCGCCAGCGGCGCGGCGCGCGCCGGCTCGCAACGCAGCGTATCCGCTATCAAATGCCCGAAATGTTCAACGGCAAGCGGCGCAAGCGCAATCTCCTCTACCCTTCCGCCGGCGCTCGTGATGGCATCGAGCTTGCGCCTCAGCGGATGGGTGGCATCGACTTCGTTGCTCCGATAGGCGCCGATCAGCATCAGGTTCGTCAGATCCGACCCGGTCAGCAGATTGTCGAGCAGGTCAAGCGTCGCTGCGTCCAGCCATTGCAGATCGTCGAGGAAAAGCGCCAGCGGGTGCTCCGGCCGGGCGAACACGCCGATGAAGCGCCGAAACACCAGCTGGAAGCGCCGTTGCGCGTCTTGAGACGGAAGCTCGGACACTGGTGGCTGGTCGCCGATGATGAGCTTGAGCTCGGGAACGAGGTCGATCATGAGCCGTCCGTTCGAGCCCAGCGCCTCCAGAAGGGCGTCGCGCCACCTTGCCAAGTCGGCCTCACTCTTGCCGAGCAGAAGCCGCACGAGGCTCTGAAAAGCCTCGGCGACTGTGGCATAGGGGATGTCGCGCTTGTACTGGTCGAATTTTCCGGCGGCGAACAGTCCACGCGGAGGCACGAGCGCCTTGTGCAGCTCATGCACGACGGCGGACTTGCCGATGCCGGAATAGCCGGAGACCAGCACCAACTCTGGTCCCCCGCTGTTGACGATACGGTCGAAAGAGGCGAGCAAAATCTCGACCTCGCGCGCCCGCCCGTACAGTTTTTCGGGGATCAGCAGCCGGTCGGGCGTGTCGTGTTCGCCCAGTGGGAAGTCGTCGATCCGATGCTGAGCCTCCCATGAGGCAAGGCAGTGCTGGAGGTCGCTTTCCAGACCAAAGGCCGTCTGATAACGTTCCTCGGCGGTCTTGGCGAGCAGCTTCATGATGATGGCCGAGACGGCGCCGGGCACTTCCTTTCGCCGCTCGCCGGGCGGGTCCGGCCGTCTGGCGATATGACAATGCACCCATTCCATCGGGTCGGACGCGGTAAACGGGAGCTGCCCGATAAGCATCTGATAAAGGGCGATGCCGAGGGCGTACAAATCACTGCGCGAATCGATTGACCGGTTCATTCGTCCGGTCTGCTCGGGCGCCATATAGGCGAGTGTACCGGCGATGTCCTCGGGCAGGGCAGGCGCCTGGCGCTCGCGCGGTAGGCGCGACGCGATGCCGAAGCCCGTCAGCCAGACTTGTTCGGTAGCCAAATTGACGAGCACATTGGCCGGCTTGATATCCTTATGAATGATACCGCGTTCGTGTAACCCGCGAAGCGCGGCCGCTAAGCGGATTGCAAACCGCAAGAACTGCCCTACGTCCATCGGACGGCCGAGATGCCGATCCAACGGCTGGCCGCCGGGATCCTCGAGGACCAGCACGGTTCGTCCGCCTTCGCGGACGAGCTGAAGAGGCTGTACCGCCCATGCGCGGTCCAGCTGGTCCTTCAATCCATATTCATGAGCGAGACGATCTAGAGTAGCAGGTGCTGGATGTTCAGCTGTGGGCAGCACGACCAGCACACCGGCGTGATCAGAGTCAGCGTGACGTTCTCCTCGGCAGAAGAGGCGTTCGCCGTCCTCCCATAGGATATGCAACTTGCTAGTCTCATCCGCGCTGAACAGCTTGGCGGAATCTAACTGCTGTACTCCGCCCGCAACCGGCGCGGCGCTTGCAGGCTGAGAGGAGGTCAAGGACATTCCTGCGCCCCCGGCGATAGAGCCAGCTCCAAGGCTGCTTGAATGGGGGCCAAAGATATATCACTGGCCCCTCCGCCGAGCGGAACGACCCCGCTCGCGCTCTTGAGCGAGCGCTCGGCGACCGTCAGTTCTAGGGCGCCCAAAGAGGATTATCATTGGCCCGGCTAGAATAATAGGACTGTCTCCCTGCCCGTTTGAGATGAAAATCCCGGCGGGCGGGGCGCAATCATTCATCACTTCGGCATCCGCCCAGATTGGAGGCCGCGCCCTTCGATATTTTTGTCCTGTTGTGGTCGCGCGCGCCGGCGAAGTGGTCGGCAAGGAGGAATTATGCCCAAGCCTGGCGGAAACATACGTGGAAGAATCTTTGATTCAGATAAGCGCTCTGCGCCGTCGTGGCGACCATCTACACTACCGTTTCATGGCGAGCTGCAGTTTCGTAGCCCAGGCGCGACGGGCCAAAAGTTCATGATCGTGCCCGGATCATCATGATGGCCTTGGCCACTGTGCGCGGATTCAGGCCTAGCGCGTGGATCACTTCCTTCTTCTTGCAGCCGATTGCGCTCAAGGTAGCCGCGCACCCGCTCGACGTTGAATGCTTCCAGCTCCTTGGAGCCGGGACGTAGGTTCAGCGCTTCAATGGTGCAGAATTCGAGAAGCATGCTCGAGGCTACCCATCAGGTCATGTACGCCATTCACGCTCAGAGCTGGTGGCCGAGCGAGCCGATGCTTTGGCCGCATCAACAAGCGAAGCCTTCTCAGCTCGCCGCTCGTAGCCGTCGGCAAGGGCCTTGAGCTGACCCGCAATCGCATGGTCGGTCACGGTTTGCGCAGCGCGGAGCAAAGTCCGTGCTGTCTCCAAGTATGCCTTGCCTCGTTGTGATATCTGCACCATCACAAAGCCCTCGTACGGTTTTCTGGCAGCTGGTTGAAGGCGGTCAGGAGCCAGCCTACCCAATTGCGGTCACTTTCTCTGCGAGCTCTGAGGCGATCGACGCACTTCTTGGAACAGAGCGGGGTTCGCCACGAGTAGTGCCGGACGAGACCAAACTTGCCATCACAAACTGCGCACCGCGCGGCTCTGCCAGATCTAAGACTTTCGGAGCAGGTGGGCATTGTAAATCTCCTCTTGGCTTTATCGCAGCTGTTCGTCGATCATCCTATTTTCACTGTCGCAGTTCATAAGCCTGCGTGCTTTCCGGACAAATGCAGCCTAGGACGATCGCGACCGGCGGTTCAATTAAACCGTAGGTAAACGTCGAGCATCTAAAGGGATGATGGAGTTATGCGAAGGCTTAGCGCGCTCGCCCTGAAAAGCCGACCTCTTCCGTAATGGGGGTCATTCGCGTCGATATTGCCGCGGCCGCTGTCTCGTCCGCTAGCCGCAACTCGGCGGGCAATATCTGCCGGCGCGTTATTGGGGATCGGGAAGACTAACTGTCGTTGATCTCACCGAGCACGTAACTGTCGGTCTCGCCGGAACGGGACCGACCGAACGTGAAATCCGCGTCCCAAATCATGGGAAAATCGTACGTCAGGACGTCTAACAGAGATGTCAGCTTCGGCGTCCACTCGTTTCCCATCAACCGGCGCAGGTTCTGGAAGCGCGGGGCAGCCTTCTGACAAGCTACGCAACGCGTAGAATGCGCCTTTCGCTTCTTCGCTTGCGCGAGGCGCGTCTCAAGCCGTAACGAACTACTTAGGGCTTTAGACCCTCGCGCTTGCGGCCCGGTGCCGAGTAGCGCTTGCGTACGCGCGCGACTTCGGTGGGGTCGGGCGTCGGGACAGGAAACCTGCCGTCCGCCTCGCGCGGGCGTGCGTAGTGTCTGGTCTAGGTTTCGTCGCTGGCGTGGCCCAACAGCGCCGCCACGATCGCAAGTCCGAGCTCCTTCTCCTCCGGCGTGCGAGCGGGAGCCACGTAGACCGCCTTCCATCTCGCCGCCGCGGCGTGCCGGGCCGACGAAAGGGTGGGGCGGCGCTTCCGCGTCGGGAAGAGCTGCTTCGTGACCCGACGCATCAGCGATTCCAGCGTTGAAATGAGAGTCTCATAGCGTCCATTGCCGGCCGCTTCGCGAGCCGCGAAGATCCACGCCTTCGTCTGGTCGACAAGTTCTGTGGGCAGCCAAGCCCAGCGCAACACGCGCGTTTCGCCGTGAGCCCGGCCATTTCCGAACTTGCCGTTCACGAACACCAGTTCCCAAGCGTAGTCGGGATCGCTGGAGGGCCGGAGTTTGGCGCTTGGCCACTCCTCTAGTCTGGCGCCGGTCAGCGATCCAACGGTCAAACAGTCCACCAGGATACCAGCATTCGGGCTCGTGGTGGCCAGTGCACCGTGGCAGATGCGATCCAGATCGTCGTCGAGGCGCTTCAACTTCTGCTGCGACGTGCGCAACAATCCATCGTCGGATCTTTCGCGCGATTCGACATCCTCCAGGAGCGCAATCGCCGCACGCATTTCCGGCCCCAAGGTCGGCTGATCCTCTGCGACCTCGTTCATCATGAAACGTAGGGCAGCGCGATTTTGGCGGAAACTCGACGGTGCAAGTTCGCCGCGACGGTCAACCAGGTTTTGAGCGAGTTCGCTCGGCGACAGCCGGCGTCCTGCTTTCTTGGCGCCCGCTGTCGCCATCTGCTTTGCACGGTTGCGGTATGAAACTTTGGTTTTCTCGGTTCGGGTGGTCATCATGCATCTCAGTCAGTTGAGCCAGGGCGGGTTCAGAATGTCGTGTCGGCGGCAGTGTGAAGCGATCTCGTGCACGAACGCCTCGACGGCCATCTTCGCCTTAAGCAGATAGTCGGGTCGGAACGGGCTATAGATGGTGGTCGTTTCTTTCGAGTCCGGGGGCTGGATATGCCCAAGCCAAAGGCTGATCTCGAGCGGCGCTACGCCCCTCGTCTGCATGTACCTGCCGAGCGCATGCCTGATCGAATAGGTGTTCTCTCCGCCGGACAATTTCGCGCGCCGGCAAGCCGCGCCAAAGCCGGTGTCAATTTCTCCGACAGGTTCATGATGCCAGGTCACAATGTGGCCTGGCGCCAGAGCTTGGGTCCAGGGCGCAAGGGTGTCAGCAATGGGCAGCACCGGCCTCCACTTGTCGGTCTGCAGCCGCCCCGGCGGGTTGAGATCGAATAGATTGTAACGGTGATCGATCTGCGCCGTGGTCGCATCCAAGATCGCGCCGATCCGGCTTCCTGTGTTCAGCAGATAAACGACGGCGATGAGAAGGTGCAGGAAATCCAGTTGATCGATCGCAGCCGCAATCTCTTCCGGATCCATCACCCGGCCTTTCGGATCTGCGCTGCGGGCCTGGTTCTTGGAGAGGTAGTACGGAATATACGGCAGGTGATGGCTGGGCAGCCTGCGGTTCTTGACGGCCGTCTTGACTGCACTGCGTAGGATCGTGAGCGTGCGATGGACGGTGGATAAGGAAATACCCTCTCCCACTGCCGCATCGCGGAACCGGTCGAAATCGTCCGGCACTGCGGTTTGCAGCAGTTGATCACCCATCAAACGGACCATCCGCCCAATCGCGATCCCCGCAAACTCGGCGGATTTGTGCTTTGCTGCATATGGTTTGAAGAAATCGAGAACCTCAGCGACGGTGCGCAAAGGCTTTTGCGCCAACGCGGACACCGGATCGCCGGTGATGCCGCGCGCGGCAAGATTACGGACCTGATCGATTGCCTCTCCGGCATCCGTCGTATGCAACGAGCGATAAATAGTCTTCTGAGTGTCGACGAGATACGTGCCGACGTAGAAGTGAGGCTTGCCAACGCGCTGGCAAACCTTGAAGCAGCCGTACGTTGCGATTTCTTTGTAAGCCATTAGTCGACGACGACCTCGGAGGGGCTTTCCGCCGCGTGATCATCTCCCGTCGACCGCTGCTTATGAGTAGCGGTGTGGCTGGAGGGGCTCATGCCGCTCGCGAAAGCCCGCACCTCGCGGGCCGCGAAATAGAGCACGCGGAAGCCGGCGATGGCCTTCAGCCGCTCTTCGCGAACAGCCTTCCTGACAGCACCTTCGCTGATGCGGAGGGATTGAGCCACCTCTGCGGTCGAGAGCAGGGCATAATCCGAGCAGGTGTCGAGATCGATCATCTGAGTGGTACTCCATTTACCATATCACTGGCTTATCTTGGTCGCGCCGCGACCCAAAGCCTGCCATTGAGCGTTCTATGGCCGCCGGAAACGGTCAACAGCCCGGCTGAACGCAACCCGGGAAAACCGGTTAAAACTCCGGAGGAGGTGTCCGAACTCGCCCCGGAGCCGGAGGCTCCGGACAGTCGCGCCGGGCAGAAGCACCGTAACATAGGCGGGAGGCAGCCGACGGTAACGACGGTAGAAATCGAGCACGAAGGTCGCTGCTTCGCGCTCGATCCACCGACGCCGCCGCACCAGGTAGGCGACACGCTCCTGAAGCCTAGACGGTGACACCGGCATCGGCATGCTTCACCTCCAGCATCTTGCGGAGCTCGGCTCCGGTGCGCTGCCACCACACGGCCAATTCGGAAGCGCAGGCGCTCGCCGCGAAGACGTGCACACCGAGATGGGCCGCCAATTTGTCGAACGGCAGCATCAACGCCGAGGCGATATCGAGGCCAGCATCCGAACAGACCTGCAGGGCGCGCCCCGCAACCAGCGGGATGCGCAGCTGCGGAATGTCCCCTGCCGCCGTCTTCAGGCGGGCAAAGGCTTCGGCCTGTTCGGACTGCACCGGCCAGTCGAACGGCCCGTTGCGGCCAGACAATCCGAGCGCGCGAGGGAGGTTCGGAGCGACCTTCTCGAGCCCCTTCAAATAGCGTTCGGCTTGAGCCATATGCTCGGCGGAGCAACTCGTCATGACAATCGACATGCCACGGATGCCCATTGAGGCAAGCGTTGCGTCGAAATTCGTCGCAGCAAGCACCTCTAGCCGATGTCCAGCGGTCCCGCCGGGCCAGTCGACGATCACGGCGCCGCCGGTTCGGGGGATCAGCATGACCGCCTCGTACAGCGGCGAGAGCACACCGACCAGGCCCCCGGTACGCGTCGCCGCGGTGGTGAATTCCTCGAGCGGGATGAAGATGTCGGTATCGGCGGCGCCCGGGTCCTGCCCGCGGCGGCGGGTGCTCTCGATGCGCACGCATGTCACTGGCCGGCCCACCTCCCGGTACAGATGGCTGATCCGATTGGCCAAGGTGCTCTTTCCGATCGCGGTCCCATCGGACCCGATCTCGATGAGGTCGACCAAATTGGCCTTCGTTTGCGTCTTAGGCGTCTTCATCATTCAAACTCCTGAGGTGTGCTAAAAGCGCCGCGGCGCGGCGGGTGTCCGCCGGCAGGTCGAGACCGGCCGGCGATCCGTTCGGCGACGGCCGAAGGGAGCTGGTGGCGCGCGGAGACACAGGCGCGTCCTGAACTGGGAGGGTGTTGAGCGACATCGGGATCGTCGCTCTGCCAACTGCTACATTAGCCTGCAGGGCATTGCAGGGGTCTGCAGCGACCGGCATGTCCGTGCCGGTCCCGGTCGGGGATTGCCGCATGGCGGGCGCACGGGCGGCGCGCTCGCGGGCTCGGCTGAGCGCGCTGGACACCGTGCCTGGGGGCAGTGGCGTGCCGTCCTTGCGTGTAACGCCGACCTCAGCCAACAGCCGCCCGATCATCACCGCGGTCGCTCCTGCTGCGGCAAGGTATTCGAACAGGCTGATATGAGCCTCAAAAATGCTCTGGAAGCAGGCCGCCCCGAACACGCCGCGGCCCTCGCTGCCGATCAACAGCAAGTGCTGGCGAGGTTCGGGAGGAAGGCGATCGAGCAGGCGTCCGGTCGGGCGGGAGGGCACTTTGCTCATCCGAGCACCTCCAAGGGCCTTGGACGCTTTCCACGAACCTTCCACGTTGGGCCCAAAACGCCGGAAAATAGCCCTGAACGGGACCGCACAGGCCGGGACGGAAACGATTTCAAATCAACGAGATACGCCGGCGAGCCCTTCCTTGACATGGTAGGGGTCACAGGTTCGATCCCTGTCGTGCCCACCACGCTTCGCCTTCGGCTTCGCGTGGCACAGCCTGGAAAATTGCGGCGAAGCGTGTCCGGCGAAGCTCGAAGAGCGTAGACGGACTGGAGCGTCGTGCTCCGGAGGCCGAAGCCCAAAGGGCGCAGGCGGGCTTGTAGCCGCGAGCTTCGGCTAGGCAAGCCCAATCCCCTCTACTTCAGCGCGTAGCCCGGATGGAGCGAAGCGCAATCCGGGGTCTATCCCCTCGAAAACTGTCCCGGATTACGCTGCGCTCCATCCGGGCTACAAGACGGCTAGCAATCCCCTCTACTTCAGTTCCGTATTCGCGACCGGCATGATCGAGGCGACGTGCCAGCCGGTCGCGTCCCGAACATAGGTCTGGCTGATCAGAAACGTATTCTGCTGCGGCGGCTTGCCCGCAGGCGCGCGCGTGAAAACGATGGGGACGAGGATCTGCATGACCTCGTTGGAGAGCACGGCGACGTGGAATTTCGATATGTCGGGCTCGAGGTGCCAGGTGCCCTCGTAATAGGTCTTGAAGCGCGCGGCGACGTCATCGCGGCCGCGCGTCTCGATGCCTCTGGCGAACAGCAGCGTGCCGGGTGAATTCAGGAGCATGGCCTTCACCGCGTCCGCATCATGCGCATTCTGCGCCGCGATGAATCTTTCGAAGATGGTTCCTGCCTCAGCGTCATTTGCGGCAGCGCGCGCGCCTCCGGCCGACCAGAACGTTGCGGCGAGAAGCAGCGCCGCGGTCATCGCCGCAACATGACGGCGTCGTGAAAATCGTGGTGACCTGATGGTGCTTGGAGACGTTTCGGGCCGGGTCATGTTCACCTCTGGTCGCTTGCAGGCATCATTTGAATGCTGATCGTCATACCATTGATGGCGGCGCCCGCGTTTTCAGGATTGCACGATCGGCGGTAGCCCCGAGATCACGGAAGGGTTAGTCGAGCCTTTCGGATGTCGTGGCACGCACGAGGCGAGCTCTCGCCAGCAACACGAAGTTGAGTTATCGTCTGGTGCATCCGCGACCGCGGACGGGTTCGGCCCCGACGTCAGGCTCACGCGCACGCAGACCATCATGCAGGGCGCGTCTTATTGCGACTTCCGTTATCGGCGCGACGGAGGTGGATCACAGTGAGGGGAACGATGCGGACCAGCTGTCTTGCCGTGGCGGCGCTGGCGTTGATGGCGTCACGCGCCGACGCCGCGATCATCGACTGGCAGGCCGAGCTCCAGCGCTGCCGCGAGCTGCGCCAGAACGTGACACCGCTGCTGCAGGCCGGCGAGGGGATATCCGCCGTCGGCCGTTCCAACAGATCCGTCCGCCGCTGCATCTGGATCCAGCGCATGGCGGTGCGGAAGAAGATCCCGGGCGCGGAGGTGTGGTAGTGTTGCGGGCCATGCTGTCGCCCCACATCCCGTCATTGCGAGCGCAGCGAAGCAATCCAGAATCTTTTCGCGGGTCAAAGTCTGGATTGCTTCGCTGCGCTCGCAATGACGACGTGGAGGCAGCGCGCGCCAGTCTATAACCGTCACCCTGAGGTGGCCGCTTCTTCAGCGGCCCTCGAAGGGCGACGGCCCGGCTGTATCCGGGCCGTTCATCCTTCGAGGCTCCCGGCGCGATGCATTTGCATCGCGCCACTCGCACCTCAGGATGACGGAGTGGAGAGTTTGCTCGCGAGCAGCAGGCCTTTCAACCCGGTCGGATAGAGGCTCGGCCCGCCATCCACGTCGAGATCGGAGAGATCGAACCAGCGCGCGACGATCTCTTCTCCGTTATCCTCGCGGAAGTCGATGCGGTCCTGGCCGTTGAAGGTGCCCTCCGGAAACGCGACCTCGGCGATGAACATCACCTCGTGCCCGGTCGATCCCTCGTGCACAAAAATGTTCTCCAGCATCAAGGGCTCGCCCGTGATGATGACGTCGATGCCGAGCTCTTCGTTGAATTCCCGCACCAGAGCGCGCCGCCAGCTCTCGCCGAACTCGATCGCGCCGCCGAGCGGACGCACGCCCTTGATCCGCCCCGCATCATCGCGAACCTCGGCCGCCAGCAGCCGTCCGTTCCGCCAGTGCAGGCCGATCGCGACGACGCGGATATGCGGATGAGGGCGCCAGGTGGTCATGGGGGATCGTTATCGCGCGCGCCGCCGCTGTGCAATGCGCGCGGGCGAGGTCTTGTGCGACTGGATCGGCACCGCCTTTGGCATGCAAACGCCTCGCAGCCTTGATCCGTGACTCGCCGCCTGCCATTGTCCGCTCATCCGCCTCGGCGATGCGCCCGGCGCGATCGAGGTTGCGGCGTTCGGCGCGATGTGTCGCTTTGCCGGACGTGAAAGGAAGACAGGTTGGCGAGATGAGCAGTGTGAACAAGCCCGGCGGCAACTACCTGCCGGTGATCATCCACGGTGGAATTGCGTATGTCAGCGGTCAGCTGCCGCGTCGCGGCGAAGACCTGCTGTATGCGGGCAAGGTCGGCGCGGGTGTCGACATCGCGGCCGCGCAGGAGGCGGCGGCACTCTGCGCCGATCTCTGTATTGCGGCCATTAACCACGCAACGGGCGGCGAGGACAGGATCGTCCAGGTCCTGCAGGTCGTGGGATACGTCGCTTCGGCGCCTGGATTTACCCAGCAGTCGCAGGTCATGAACGGTGCCTCCGACCGGCTGATCGAACGCCTCGGCGATCGCGGCCGTCACACGCGTACGTCCGTCGGCGTCGCCGAGTTGCCGCGGGGAGCGCCGGTCGAGCTGAACATGATCGCCGCCGTTCGGTCGTAGGAAGCGGCCCTATTTCACGAGATATCTGGCGACCGCCGCCTCGTCCCACGCGATCCCGTTACCCGGCTCCTCGCTCGGCAGCGCAAAGCCGTCCTTGATCGTCAGCCGGCTCGCCAGCACCGCATCGGCCCAGTCGACATATTCCAGCCAGTGCGCGGTCGGCGTCACGCAGAGCAGATGCGCGCTGACTTCCGAGAACAGGTGCGTCGACATCTCGATGCCGGCGGCATGCGCCAGCGCTGCGGCACGGAGCCAGCCGGTGACGCCGCCGATGCGCTGGACGTCGGGCATCACGTAGTCGCAGGCCTCCGCCGACAGCGCGGACTGCATCGCAAACGCGCTGTCAAAGTTCTCGCCGATCTGGACCGGCGTGCGCAGCGCATCCGCGATGCGGGCGTTCCCGGCGTAGTCGTCGTGGCGGACCGGCTCCTCGATCCAGCAGAGGCCCTCGTCGTCGAGCATCTCGCCGCGGCGGATCGCTTCGGTGACCGTGAGCGCCTGGTTGTAGTCGCACATCAGCGTGACGTCTTCGCCGACGGCCTTGCGCACCGCGCGCACCACGGCAAGGTCCTCCCGCGCATCGCTCCGTCCGACACGGATCTTTGCGGCGTGAAAACCATCGGCCAGCAGCTTGTGCGCCTCCTCCACCGCGGCGCCCGCCGGCATGATGCCGAGGCCCTTCGAATTGTAGGCCTTGACCGGCTTCGGTGCGCCGCCGAGCAGGCGCGCCAGCGGCAGGCCGCGTGTGCGCGCCAGCGCATCCCAGGCCGCCATGTCGATGCCGGATTGCGCCAGCCGCTGCAGGCCGGCGAGGCCCAGCAGAGTGAAGCGCTGGGTCAGCTTGCGCTCGATCTCGAACGGCAGCAGCTCGTCGCCGGCGACGAGCTCCGACATCTCCGCGACCATCGCGGTCAGCGGCTTCAAGGCCGACGGCGTGATCGAGAACAGATAGGCGTGCCCCACCGCGCCCTGGTCGGTCTCGCAGTCGATCAGCACCAGCGGTGCTTTTGCGACGGCTCCGGTCGAGGTCTGGAGCGGCAGGTTCATCGGCACGATCACGGGGCGCGCGACAAAGCGCTTGATACGGATGGTCTCAGTCATGGAATCTCCCGGCGGAGTGAATGCAGGTTCATGCCGATCTTAAACGGTTGTGATGAAACGAACAGCCGCCTGCCGCGACCACCATGAAATGGGGTTGCGCCGGCCTGCTTTTATTGGCTCTGTGCCGCCGCATTCCTTGCCGCAAATCCCTCGACTTTGCGACAAAATCGCACACGACGGAGCCACAGAGTGAAACAAGAGATCTCCGAAGAACAGCGCAAGAGCGGCATCCTCATCGGCGCCGTGATCGCCTTCCTGCTGCTTGCCCTGCCGCTCGCGGTATGGCTGGACCTGACTGAGCTCTCCAAGACCGCGCTGCGCCGGCAGGCCGCCGATCTCAATTCGGTGATCACCAGCGTGCGCAGCTATTACGCGACCAATGTGGTCGGGCGGGTGCTCGCCAATCCCAACGGCACCACAAGGGTCGTTCACAACTACGAATCCGTCCCCGGCGCGATCCCGATCCCGGCGACGCTGTCGCTCGAGCTCGGCCGGGTGATCGGCGCGCAGCAGGAGAACATCACCTACCGCTTCGTCTCGGACTTCCCGTTCCAGAACCGCGCCCCGCACCAGCTCGACAAGTTCGAGAAGGATGCGCTCGATGCGCTGCGCAGGGATCCCGAGCAGAAGATCGTGGAGACCGAGACCTCGCTGTTCTCAGACAAGGTCCGCCTGATCGCGCCGGTTACCATGGGGCCGGCCTGCGTCAGCTGCCACAACAGCCATCCCGAGAGCCCGAAGAAGGACTGGAAGGTCGGCGACGTCAGGGGCATCCAGGAGGTGATCATCGCCCAGCCGATTGCCGCCAACATCTTCTCGTTCAAGTTCCTGCTGGCCTATTTCCTGATCGCGGCCGGCAGCGGCCTGTCGTTCCTGTCGCTGCAGCGCCGCCAGGCGCGCCGCATCAAGACCATGAACAAGGAGCTCGAATCCGCCAACGACTTCCTGGCCTCGCTGTCGATGAAGATCTCGCGCTACATCCCGCCGCAGGTCTACAAGAGCATCTTCTCGGGCCAGAAGGACGTCACCATCCACACCGAGCGCAAGAAGCTCACAATCTTCTTCTCCGACATCCAGAATTTCACGGCGACCGCGGAGCGGCTCCAGCCGGAGCAATTGACGCAGCTTCTCAATGAATATTTCACCGAGATGTCGGCGATCGCGCTCGAATATGGCGGCACCATCGACAAGTTCATCGGCGATGCCATGCTGATCTTCTTCGGCGACCCCGAGACCAGGGGCGACCGCGCCGATGCGCAGGCCTGCCTGCAGATGGCCTGGCGCATGCAGCAGCGCCTCGCCGAGCTCAACGCGAAATGGCGGGCGTCCGGCATCGAGCAGCCGTTCCGCTCGCGCATGGGCATCAATTCCGGCTATTGCAATGTCGGCAATTTCGGCAGCACCGACCGGATGGACTACACCATCATTGGTGCCGAAGCGAACCTCGCCGCGCGCCTGCAATCGATCGCCGAGCCCGGCGGCATCGTGCTGAGCTACGAGACCTTCGCCCTCGTCAGCGACATCGTTCGCGCGCACGCGCTGCCCGCGATCACCATGAAGGGCATCAGCCGCGAGGTGATTCCCTATTCGGTCGACGCACTGAACGACGCCGCGGCGGAGAAAAGCGGCATCATCACCGAGCGCGCACCGGGGCTGGAGCTCTATCTCGACCCGGCCATGGTGAAATCAGGCGACGCCGCCCGCGTGCGCTCACTGCTGGAGAACGCGCTGGCCTCGCTCAAGCCGGCGTGAGGGTGCTTTCTTACCCTCCCCTGGAGGGGGAGGGTCGGCTCACATGAAGCGTAGCGCAATGTGAGACGGGGTGGGGTGACGGTCTCTCCGCATCGAATGCTGCCCGTGGGGAGAGATCACTCCACCCCGCTCGCGCTGCGCGCGATCGACCCTCCCCTCCAGGGGAGGGCAAGAGCCCAACTCTCACCGCGCCGCGCCCTCCGTGAACGCCGTCTCGATCACCTCGCCAAAAGGCTGCCACGAACGGCCGTCGAACTGCACCAGCCGCATCTGCCTGATCGGCAGATAGCGTTCCGGCGAGGTGTTCATCCTGATATTGGGCAAGGCGACCGAAGGCTGATAGTCCCTGAGCGAGGCCGCCTGGCGCATGATGTTGTCGCGCGAGAGGTCGTCGCCGCATTGCTTCAACACCTGCGTCAGCGCCTCGGCCGCGGCGTAGCCGTAGACCGCCGCGCTGCTGTTGGTGCTTTCGACCTGATGGTACCTGTCCATGAACGTGAACCATTCCTTCATGGCGGGATCGTCTTTCCAGGCGGGATCGCTCGGATCCTTCAGGAACGCCGCCGAGATCACGCCGGCCGAATTCTCCAGGCCCGCCGGCGCCATCGCATTGGCGATCGTGGCCGAGGCATCGTTCACGATGAAGACCGGGCGCCATTTGAGAGACGCCGCCAGCTTGATCACCTTGGACGCGGTCGAAGGCACGCCGAGAAAGACGAAGATATCGGCGCCGGCGCGCTTGAGGATCGAGACGTGTCCTTCGAGATGCTCGTCGTTGATGTCGAAGGCGATGTCGACGAGGACGTGGCGGTTGAGGTCACCCAGGCCTTCCTGGATGCCCTTGTAGAGCTGGCGCCCGAACTGGTCGTTCTGCCAGAGCACGACGATCTTCTTCCTGGGATAATAGGCCTGGATGTAGTTGGCGTAGATGCGCCCCTCCGACCGGAACGACGGCTGCCAGCCCATGGTCCAGGGAAACGCCCTGGCCTGGCTCAGCTCCTCGTCGCCTGAGGCGACGAACAGCTGCGGGATCTTCTTCTCGTTCAGATACCAGCGCGTGGCGAGATTGCCGGGCGTGCCGAACGAGCCGAACATCACATGCACGTCGTCCTTCTCGACCAGATTGCGCGTCAGCTCCAGCGCGCTTGCCGGATCGGAATTGTCGTCGCGCGTGATGAAGCGGATCCTGCGGCCGTTGATGCCGCCACGCGCATTGATCATGTCGAAATAGGCGGCTTCCGCCTGGCCGATCGCGCCGAACTCCGACAGAGGTCCCGAATACGGCATGAGATTGCCGATGCGGATTTCCTTGTCGCTTGGCAGTTGCTCCGAGTGCTGCTGCTGCTGCGACATCGCGCCGAGCGACGCGATGGCAATCATGGACACGAACAGCATCCTGCCGATGACGCGCATGTTCGACACCTTGTCGTTGGCCCCCAACGAGGTCGGCTCATTCCGCACCAAGGCCGCTTGATCTAGGTCAAGCGTTTGTCATTCCTGTGGCCTGTTGGGCGAACGAAACGGCAGGCATGTTGACCGGGCCGCCTGTATCTAACCCGTCATCCTGAGGTGCGAGTGGCGCGATGCAAAGCATCGCGCCGGGAGCCTCGAAGGATGAACGGCCACCGCGGCAACCGCGCGGACGGAGCCGGGCCGTCGTCCTTCGAGGGCCGCTGAAGGAGCGGCCACCTCAGGATGACGGTGATGGACTGTATCGCGTTTGGGATTTGTAGCCCTCGCCCGCCTACGGCAGCCCCCGCGCCTCCAACTGATGCACCAGCAGCAGTGTCGGCTCCGCAAGGCTGTCGCCGGAGCCGTCGAGGCCGAACGCGGCGGCGATGCCGTCGCGGTTGCGCAGCAGTGCGCTGCGCGGGCAGTGGCCGGCGCCGCAGAGTGTCTTCTTCAGCGTCTCGCCCTGCGCCACGAGGCCGGCGGAATCGTCGGCGGCCCAGGCCAGCACGATGGGGACGTCGACATTGAGGATGCCGGGAAAGACCGATCGCTTGTCATATTGGGTCGCGTCCGTGCCGAGATAGGCCTTCTCGCTGTCGCTGGCCTCCTTGCCGACGCGGTAGATGCCCGAGACCAGCACGACGCCGGCGACGTCGGCGCGGTCGGTCTGCAACTCCGGATGCGCCAGCAGGGTGGCGACGTGAAAGGCGCCGGCGCCATAGCCGACCGCGACGATCTCGCGGGCATCGCCGTTGAAGAGGTCGATATTGCCGTGGATCCAGGACAACGCCGCTGCCACGTCGGTCGCCCCCATCGGCCAGGTCGCCGCCGGCGCCAGGCGATAGTTGACGCGGACCCCGATCATGTCGTTGCGCGCGGCAAAGCACATGGCCTGGTCCTGGATTTCGCGGGCCAGGTCCGGCGCGGCGCGGTCGCCGGTGAAGCTGTCGCCGGTCACGAACAGCAGCACCGGCCGCGGCGTATCCGCCTTGGTCGCGCTGGCGGCGACATCGAGCACCTGGGCCTCGCTCTCGCCGTAGCGCAGGCCGCGCGAGAAGGTGACCTGCTCGCACAGCCGCGCGGTGCCGCCGGCGGTCGTGTCGGAATCGGTGAGGCCCGCCGGGACAAGATCTGACGGCGCGGTCAGCCGAGCCGGCAGCGGGCCATGCGCGGAGGCGGCAGTCACGGTCAAAAGCAGCAAAAATGCGAGGTAATTCTTCATCATGGTGCCGGCCTTGCGCGCCTGTTATTGGCTCGCTCCCTGGGCCTGTCTTCTCAATTCGCCTTATTAGTTGGCTGGTGTTGAGGCGATTTCACGGCACTTGCGGCTCGTGCGCCCGGCCGCACTCAATTCCCCGGCTGGAAGGTGCAATCCGCGCCGCTGCCGTCCTTGCGCCTGATCGCGTTGGGATCGATCGTGCAGCTCAACTTGGACAGGCTTTCGAAGTTCGATCCCGCCGCGCCGTCGGGCGGCACGCCCGCCAGCGCTTCCGTGGCGAAGATCTCGTTGGCGGTGGAGCCGTTCACGGTCTTCACCTTCTTGCCGAAGGTCACTTCGCAATTGCGAATGGTGATGTCGACATTGCCGGTGCGGCAGACGATCCGGTCCGCGGTCACCACGATGGCCTTCTTGTAGGGAATGTCGGCATTGGCGGCGAACAGCATCGCCACCGCCTTCCTCTCGGCGCCGGTCAGGTCCGGGGACAGCGGCGCGATCACCCCCGCGAGCGCCAGCGCGGTCGCGCCCGAGACCTTTGCGGGCGTGGCTGCGGCGGCGCCGGCAAGGGGGAATGCGCCGGCAACGAGGGCGCAGGCGAGGATCGCTGGACCGGATCTCATCCCTCTCTCCCGGAACTTCAGGCGGCCTTCTTCCGCTTGACGGTCTTCTTTGCGGTCTTCTTGACGGCTTTCTTGCCCTTCTTCGCCGCCTTCTTGGCCGCAAGGTAGGCCTCGACCTTCTTGGAGGAATGTCCGGCGGCGGCCACGGCGGCCTTCAGCCTGGCCGGGGTGATCTTGAATTTCTTCGACCAGTAGCGGACCTCATAGGCCTCGCCGAGCGCGATCCGGCTCTTGTCGGACGCGCGGTGCTTCTGGAGCTTGATGTAGTCCTCGACCTTCTTGGCGGAGCGGCCGACCTTCTTGACGGCGTATTTCAGCTTGGCCGGGGTCACCTTGAACTTCTTCGACCAGTAGGCGACTTCGTATTTCTCGGTGAGCGCGATCAGGGCGCGATCGGCGCCGCCCCGCTTTGCCTTGTTGTCGGCCATGCTTCCCTCCTGCCGTGGATGGCATCCAGTCTAGCATGCAACCGGATTTGGAAGGCAAGACGCGAGCCTCGCGCCGGTTGCGCGGAGCGGCGGTTTTGCACCGATGAGTCAAGCCGTTGCGCTGCGCGACCCCGCCTCAAGCGGGAAAGCGGTTTCTACTGTGCATGGGGTTGTTTTCGCAGTTTTTGTTTTGGACGGCCTGCTTACCGCCGCTTCATCGTCCGGAAGGTGATGGAGTAGCGCTGTGCCTCGACCGGCGGAATGCTGTGCTTCCATTGCGAGCGCGCCTCGCCATCCATCAGATAAAGCGAGCGCGGCAGGGCCTCGAGCGTGTGGCGCTCCCATCTGTCGCCGCTGCGGCGGCGGAAGCGGAATTTGCATGGCGAACCTAGCGACAAGCCGAGCACCTTGTCGAAATGCGGCTTGTCGCGATGCCAGCCGATGCCGACGCCGGCCTCGTATTCGGTGCACAGCACCTGCTGCACGCTCTCCTCGGTGAGCCCCGCCCATGCCTCGACCTGGCGCGCAACGGGCCGCACCCACGCGGGGATCGGATCGGCCTCGGTGAGCCGTTGCAGCGCGTAGTCATAGCGGTAGCCGAAGGAGGCCACGCGGCGATTGCCCTCGAACGCGCCGAACTGGAAGCGTTGAAGCGGCAATGCTGCGATGCGGCCGATCAGCTCCTGCTCGATGGCGCCATCGATAAAATTGTCCGTATAGCGAAGGCCGGTCGGGCCTGCCTGCGGGTCGGCGAACAAACCTAGCTGCGTCATGCCTCGCATTTCCGTGATGGAACCTAATGGCGGCTGGTGCGACTTATCTAATGACGCGGGAAGAAACGTGCGAGGCTGTCATGGCAGAGAAGCATACCGCCGATCCGGCAGAGATCATGCGGGCCACCGGTCATCCTGAGTTGGAATACGCCGCCGGCTGGACCATCGCAGGTCTCGTCACCATCGGTACCATCGTCGCCGCCTGGGTGTTCGCGATCTAGGCCACCGGAAACTGGAGTTCGAAGGCCGCGCCCTCGTCAGTGGGCTTGAGCCTGATCGAGCCGCCATGGCTCGCCATCACCGCACGCGCGATCGCCAGCCCCATTCCGGTCCCGCCCTGGTCGCGCCGGGTGGTGAAGAACGCATCGAAGATCCTGTCGCGGTTCGGCGCCGATATCGGCTCGCCGTCATTGCTGACCGTCACAAGCAGGGTCGTCCGCGCGTCGACCGCCTCCAGCCTGATTGTCCCGGCCTTGTGCCGCACCGCGTTGTCAGCGAGGTGTGACAGCACGATCAGCGCCTTCTCCGAGGACATGCCGATCGTTCTGTCGAGGCTGCCGCTGGCCTCGATCGCGCTTGCCGGAAAGCGGCTTTTGAGATCGGCGATCACGGGCGCAAGCTCGGTGCGCTCGTTCTGCGGCAGGCTCTCGGCGCGGGCGAGCTCCCGCAACCGCTGCGCCATCGCCTCCAGCCGCTGCGTGTCGGACAGGATGTTGGCGATGAACGTGGTCTGCTCGGCCGGTGTCAGGCTGCCGGCCTTGCCCTGAACCGAATCCTGCAACAGCTCGGCTGCGCCCTTGATCGAGGTCAGCGGCGATTTCAGCTCGTGGGTGAGGTGGGCCGAGAACGTCGCGATATAGTCGGAGCGCCGTGCCAGCTGTTCGGCCATGCCGAGGAAGCTGTGCGAGAGCTGCGCGAACTCACGCGTGCCGTAGTGCCGGAGCGGCCTGAACGCCTCGCGGTCGCCGCGGCCGATTCGCGCGGCGCGGTCGATCAGCTCACGCATCGGCAGCGTGATGGTGCGCGAGAACACGAGGCCAATCAGAATCGTGCCGAGGATCACGGCCAGCCCCGCCAGCACGAACTTAGCCCGCTCCTGGTAGAGATGATCGAAAATGTTGCTCGGCGTCCGCGTGGTGTAGATCACGCCGGCGACGCGGTTGTTGACGATGACGGGCATCGCCGAGAATACGTGCACGCCGAGGCCGCGGCTGAAGGAATAGATCGGCGGCGGCGGCTTGTCCGGCACGCGGTTGCGCAAGGTGGCCCGGTACTGCCCGTGCAGTGCGTCCGCGACCTCCTCGATATGGGCAAGCGACTGCCCGACCTCCTGCCGCCCGGCGATCACCACGCCTTGCGGATCGAGGATGCGAAAGCCCGCCAGCGTCACCTTCTGGGTCTCGCGAATGATCGGCGTCAGCTTGGCGCCGATCTCGACATAGGCCTGCTGCGCCGGCTGCGGCGCGGGTAGTGCATCGGGCCGCCGCCGCAGCAGGTCGTTGGCGGTGAGGTCGAGCGCGGGCCGGATCGGCGTGACCTGGTCGCCGGGATCGGGCAGCACGTTCGGCGGCACTTCGGGGCCGAGTGCGAGGCCGCTGCCGAGCCTTGCCGTGACCTCCTGTGCATAGATCGTCGCCAGCACGCGGCTCTGCGCAATCAGCTCGGCCTGGGTCTGGCGGATCAGCTGGTTGTCGTAGAGACGGAAGAAGAACAGGCCGACCAGCGGCAGCACGCCGACGGTCGTCAGCACCGCGAAGATCACCAGCCCCAGCGACGGGCGCCATTTGTCAGGCGCCGCGCTCATGCCTCTTTCTCGCAGCGGCCGAGCTTGAAGCCGACGCCGTGGATGGTCTCGATGACGTTGTCGCAGGCGAGCGCCGCGAGCTTGGCGCGGATGTTGCGGATGTGGCTGTCGATGGTGCGGTCGGAGACCTGGATGTTGAGCTGGTAGGCCGCCCGCATCAGCTGCTCGCGGTTGAACACCGAGGTCGGCCGGGTCAGGAAGGCGCGCAGGATGCCGAACTCGATCGCGGTGAGCTTCAGCGGCGTGCCGGCGAAGGTCGCCACGTGCTGCTCGGGATCGATCAGCAGGCCGCCTTGCACCAGCGCAGCCGGACTTGTTTTGGCCTCGCCATTGCGCGGGCTGAGGCGACGCAGGATGACGTTGACCCGCGCCACCAGCTCGCGCGGGCTGAACGGCTTGGTCACGTAATCGTCGCCGCCGATCTCGAGGCCGAGGATGCGGTCGATCTCCTCGTCGCGCGCCGACAGGAACAGGATCGGCACGTCCGAGCCTTTGCGGATCTCGCGGCAGACGTCGAGGCCGTCGAACTCGGGCATCCCGATGTCGAGCACGATGAGATCGGGCCTGTCGGCGGCAAAGCGGCTCAGCGCCTCCTTGCCGTCGCGCGCCTCGATCACGTCCATGCCGGCCTTCTTCAGGGCGACGCGGATGACCTCGCGGATGTGGCCCTCGTCGTCGACGATGAGAATACGATTCGCCAAGAAACTCTCCGCTCACCCTGCCGGCTGACTGCCGGGCTGGCTTTTGGCCTGAGCATCGAGGCGACGCTGCAGCCGCCAGCTGCGAAAACCCCAGGCCCGCCAGGCCAGATCCTGCCGCTGACTTTCTACAAGCCGATCTCGACGTCCCGCAAGACAGTAATCGCCGCCGCGAAGCGCGATGACCCTGTCGATCGCAGGCAGCGCCTGCGGGCCCAATGTGAGGAGATAGTTGGCGTCGATCTTCACGCCCTTGCCCCCTGTTTCGCTGCTGTGCTTCAGATTGTAGTCGGCAATGAACGCATCGAAGTTCAGCAGCGAAACACTGTACAGCACGATCGTTAACGCGATCAGATTGGCGCAGACGAGCCACCGGTTGGTGTGGTTGAGCGCGATGCGCGCGACGATGAGGATCAGTCCCAGCGCCACCAGTCCCATCCAGATGAAGGCCGCGATCCGCCAATAGGTCAGCATGTAAATGCCGACATAGAGATCGAGCCGGAGGATGGCGGAGGCGACCAGCAGCACGTTCTGCCCGACCCAGAGATAGACCAGCGGGCGGATCACATTCGATTTCTCGGCCGGGCCACCGGGGCTCATCGCGACCAGCACGAAGGCCGCGGCGAGCAGGGCAGTCACGATCAGCGGATAGGCGCCGCGGTGGGCGTAGGCCGCATAAGTCATGTTGTCGGGCAGGGCCACATGGCCCCAGAGATAGATGCCGTCGAGCACGGACTGCGCTGCGAACAGCAGGTTGAACAGGATCAGCGAGCGCAGGATGGAGGAGGGACCCAGAAACTCCGGCGAGATGAAGGGCGCAAGCGGCTCCGGCTCCGTGACATCGGTTTGGGCGGCTGCGGCAATCTTCCTGCGCCGCCAGCGTACGTGGATGAACGGCCAGACCAGCGCCAGCATCAGGACCCAGAACAGCACGCGCGGGACGCTGACATATTCGAGGATGATCTTTGGATTGAGCAGCGAGACCCATTGCTCGATCACGGGATTGGCCGCAGCGAACAGCGCGACGAAGACAGTGCCCAGCACCACCGGCATCAGCCACAGCGCGATGCCGCGGGTGAACGCCGACATGTTGAAGACCTGGAGCGCGTCGGGGAAGACTCTGAAGGGGCCGAACAGGACGAAGTTTCGCAGCGCGCGGGCGCGGTCGGCAAGGCCGGTCGTTTCAGGATTGGTTGCCAGCAGCAGGGCGACGACCAGCGCTGCAACGAGGATCAGGAACGAAAGCGCGTTGAGCTCTTCGATAACAGGCACGAGACCGAGGACGATGACGGCGGCGCCGATCGCCGCGCGGCGGATGTCCAGGGATGCGTGGTTGGCGAGCAGCGAGGCGCAGACGATCGCGACTGCAAAGATCGCCAGCGACAGCCCGGCCCGCTGGCCATAGAACAGCCAGTCGGCGAGCGCGGCGAGTACCAGCGCCATCGCGAGCTTGACTGATATTGTCGAAGGCCTGATCGGCTGGATGTCCGTCGTCGGCGTCGTAGCCAGGCTCGTCATGCGCAAATGACCTTTCGTGAATATCGATATCGTGCAGTCTGCACGGCGCTTGCGCAGAAGCCGGGGCCTTCGTCTGCACGGTTTCAGGAGTCTTTTGCAGTTTTCGTGCAGGTGCGCTTTTGTCTCTCGCGCAGCGCAGATCGCCTTGATAGGTGCGAAGCATTCATCACCATCGCATGTGGTGCATCATGCAATTCCTTCGCCGTATCGGTCTCATCCTGCTCTGGCTCGCCGCGCCCGTCGTTGCATTCGCGGCCGCGAACAAGAACGATCCCTATCTGGTCCCGCTGCGTGGCGGCGGAAACATCGCGCTTGTCGCCGCAAGCATCATGATCGTCATCGTCCTGCTGCGCAGAGGGCGATGGCGCAGCATCGCGGGCAAGCTGCTCGTCATACTCTGGTGCCTGCCGCCGCTGCTGATGTCCGCCGCGCATCTGAAGTTCGAGCTGCGCAAGCACGAGGTCCTTGCCGTCAGCGCCGCCGAGGCGCGCCAGCTCGGGCCGCACTTCATGGTCGGCTATTCCTCCTTTCCCGACGTCGCGCGTTTGGCCGAGCAAGGTCTGATTGGCGGCGTCTATGTCACCCGGCACAACATCCGCGGCCGGACCATCGAGGCGCTACGGGTCGAGATCGCGGCGCTCCAGGACAAGCGCCGTGCGGCCGGCCTGCCGCCGCTGGTCGTGGCGGCAGACCAGGAGGGCGGCATCGTCGGACATCTCGCGCCGCCGCTGACAAAGCTGCCGGCGCTGGCGACGCTCACCGGGCTTGCTCCCGACGAGCAGCAGGCCAAGGCCGAAGAGTTCGGCCGCATCCACGGCCGCGAGCTCGCGGGCCTCGGCGTCAACCTCAATCTTGCACCGGTGCTCGACCTCAAGCCGCTGCAGCGGCGCAACCGTCTCGATTTCCACACCCTGATCGGCCAGCGCGCGATCGCGACCGATCCCGTCGTCGTCAGCACGATCGCGAGCGCCTATGTCCGCGGACTGGAAGGGTCAGGCGTCGGCGCCACGCTCAAGCATTTTCCCGGCATCGGCCGCGTGCGCACCGACACGCATCATTTCAGCGCCAGTCTCAACACGCCGGTGAAGGAGCTGGAGGCGACCGACTGGCAGCCGTTCCGCGAAGTGCTGTCGCATTCGCGCAGCGCGCTGATGGTAGGCCATGTCACGCTCACGGCCGTCGATCCCGATCGCGCCGCCTCGCATTCCAAGCGCGTCGTCGATGGGATCATCCGCGGCAAATGGGGCTACCAGGGCATGGTGATGACCGACGATCTCGTGATGGGCGCGATCTACCAGAACGACGTCTGCAAGGCGGTGGTCGAAGCGATCAATGCCGGCGTCGATCTGCTGCTGGTCGCCTATGACGGCGCGCAGTTCTACCGCGTCTTTGCCTGCGCCCTGGAGGGATCGCGGCAGGGCAGGCTCGATGCGGCGATGCTGCGCGCGAGCGAAGCGCGGCTGGAGCGTGGCTTTCCGACCGCGCAGGCGCGGGCTTCTTCGGGCGCAATCAGCATCGCTCGCCGGAACTAGCCCTTCGCGAACTGGCGGTAGTCCGGCTCGCGGTGAAACCAGAATTCGTAGCCGCTGATGGCTTTCTGCATGGCGACGTCGTGGATCGGCTGGTTGAGCGGAATGACGGGAACGTCGCGCATGCAGAGCGCGATGAAATCCTTCACGCATCTGTCGTATTCCGCGGCATCCGTGGTGAAGCGCGCCTTGTCGATCAGCGCGTCCATCTGCTTGTTCTGGTAGGAGGAGATGTTGAAGATCGAGTTGTTGCCGTGGAAATTCCAGTAGAAGTAATATTCGGGATAATCCAGCCAGCCGCTGAAGCGGTTGAGCGCGAGCGGCAGCTCCTTCTTGTTCAGCGTCGTGCGCCAGTTCGCGCCGGGGATCTTTTCGATTCCCGCCTTGATGCCGATCTTGGCGAGGCTCTCCTGGATCAGGATCGCGGTCGGCTCGCCGACGGTGGCCGTGCCCGTGTCCAGCGACAGCGTCGTCTCCAGGCCGGATTCGAAACCTGCCTCCTTCATCAGCGCTTTGGCCTTGTCGAGATCGGTGACATAGGGAAACGGCTGCGGCCAGACCGGCTTTGAGACGTCAGCCGCTCCGCCATACATGGGAACGGCGCGCCCGAAGAACGCGCTGCTCTGGATCTGCTCATACGGCATCGCCCAGGCGATGGCCTGTCGCAGCTTGGCATTATCGAACGGCGCCTTTGCCGTGTTGAGCGCGACGTACCAGAGCGCGTTCGGGATCGGCACGCCCGAGACCTTGACCTTGCCCTCTTTGATGATTTGCTCGAAGTCACGCGGCGCAAAGCCGCTCGAGATGTCAGCATCGCCCCGCTCCAGCATGGCGCGGCGGGTGCCGGCGGAGGGAACGTCGCGCGCGATCACGCGCTTGACCTTCGGCAGCGGCCCGCTCTTCCAGTCGTCGAAGCGCGTCAGCACGGTCTCGCTGCCGGGCTTCCAGCTCTCGATCTTGTAGGCGCCACCGCCGGCTTCGTTGTTCCTGAGCCAAGCCAACGCCCATGGATCTTCTGCCGTCGCGTTCTTCTTCGCCAGCTCGGAATTGATGATGAAGGGCACGACCACGGCGACGTTGAACAGCAGCATCTTGTCCTTGCGGACATAGTCGATGCGGAAGGTGTGGTCGTCGACCATCACGAACTGCTCGGGCTTCTCCAGCGACCCCGCCGACATCTGGAAGGTCGGGAAGCCGCCAACCTTCACGGCGCGGTCGAACGACCATTTGACGTCTTTGGCGGTAACGGGCGTGCCGTCGTGGAATTTGGCGTCCTTGCGAAGCCTAAAGGTGCAGGACATGCCGTCGGCCGCGACCTCCCAGCTCTCGGCAAGTTCAGGCGCGAGCTTCTCGCGGTGGTACGACGTCGTCCCATCGGGCAGCGTCTTCGAGGCATAGGTCAGCAGACGGTCGTAGCAATTCCAGGACAGGCCGTTCACGGTCTGGTTGGAGCCGACGCCCTGCATGTCCAGCGAGTTCGGCCCGAGCTCCTGCACCACCAGCAACGTCTCGGCTCGGCCCTGCGCCCATGCGAGACGTGGAGCAAATGCTGCCATACCGGCGGCGCCGACGCCGCCAAGCACCACGTCGCGCCGGGTCATATGGTGGGGTGCATCGCTCATCGTGGCCTCCGTCAGAGAATGATCCGACATCG
Organism: Bradyrhizobium huanghuaihaiense; assembly: GCF_025200885.1. Classification (NCBI taxonomy): domain Bacteria; kingdom Pseudomonadati; phylum Pseudomonadota; class Alphaproteobacteria; order Hyphomicrobiales; family Nitrobacteraceae; genus Bradyrhizobium; species Bradyrhizobium huanghuaihaiense. The sequence goes on from NZ_CP104172.1 coordinate 1,184,035, forward strand.
AGAGGCAAGGCGTGTGCCATCGGCGCGCTTCAAGGTGGCACATGCCTTGCGCCCGAACGCGCTACGGCGTCACCGCGCCGCGTGCGACCGCGCGCGGGGCGGTCAGCTCCTTCCACGTCGAATTCGCCACATGCACCGGCGAGAAGGCCGGGCGTTCGATATAGCGGCCGTCGCCGGCTTCGGCGCGCAGATCACCTTCCTTCCAGACGACGCGGCCGCGCGAGAGCGTCGCCGCCGGCCCGCCGGTGCAGGAAAAGCCTTCGAACACATTGTAATCGATCTTGCTCATCTGTCGCTTGGCGCTGATGGTCTTGCTCGCCTTGGGGTCCCACACCACGAGATCGGCATCCGAGCCGACGGCGACGGCGCCTTTGCGCGGATAGATGTTGAGGATGCGGGCGATGTTCGCCGAGGTCACCGCGACGAACTCTTCCTTGGTCAGCCGTCCGGTGGCGACGCCCGCGGTCCACAATAGCGCGAGACGATCTTCGAGGCCGCCGGTGCCGTTCGGGATTTTTCTGAAATCGCCGAGCCCGAACCGCTTCTGCTCGGTGGTGAAGGCACAATGGTCGGTCGCGACCACCTGGAGCGAGCCGGCCTGCAGGCCGGCCCAGAGGCTGTCCTGATGCTGCTTGTCGCGGAACGGCGGCGACATCACACGCTGCGCGGAATGATCCCAGTCCTTGTTCTGGTATTCACTCTCATCCAGCAGCAGGTGCTGGATCAGCGGCTCGCCATAGACGCGCTTGCCCGCTGCCCGCGCGCGGGCGATCGCCTCATGCGCCTCGCGGCAGCTGGTGTGCACGATATAGACCGGCGTGCCGGTCATGTCGGCGATCATGATGGCGCGGTTGGTGGCTTCGCCCTCGACCTCCGGCGGCCGTGAATAGGCGTGGCCCTCCGGGCCCATGACGCCGCGCGCGATCAGCGCCTCCTGCATCAGGGCGACGACGTCGCCGTTTTCCGCGTGCACCACCGGCATCGCGCCGAGATGGGCGCAGCGCGCGAACGAGTTGTAGAGCTCGTCATCGTTCACCATCAACGCGCCCTTGTAGGCCATGAAATGCTTGAAGGTGTTGATGCCGTAGGTTTTGACCACGGTCTCCATCTCGTCATAGATCTGCTTCGACCATGACGTCACCGCCATGTGGAAGCCGTAGTCGCTGGCCGCCTTCTCGGATTTGTGCCGCCACTCCTGATAGGCCGCGAGCATGGACTGGCCCGGATCGGGCAGGCAGAAATCCACCACCATGGTGGTGCCGCCGCTCAGCGCCGCCTTGGTTCCCGATTCGAAATCGTCGGCGGTGACGGTGCCCATGAACGGCATTTCGAGATGGGTGTGTGGATCGATGCCGCCGGGGATGACGTAGGCACCGCCGGCATCGACGATCTCGGTACCTGCAGGTGCCTCGACCGATGCGCCCACCGCCACGATGGTCTCGCCCTCGATCAGCACGTCCGCGCGGCGCGAATGATCGTGATTGACGACGGTGCCGCCGCGGATGAGGAGGGGCATGAGGAACTCCGGGGAGAGGTGAGGGACGGCCCGAAGCTAAGCGCGCTACTGGCGATGCGACAGGCGAAATTTTAGTCAGCCGCCGCCAACCCTTTTCACTCTGCGCGCGCGACCAGCCCGTCGATCATTGCGCGGACGAGGCCCGCGATCTCCTTGCGAAGCGCCGGCAGCGGAACGGCGACCAGTCTCTGCTCCAGCCCCAGCGCCACCATGCCGTGCACGGCCGAGAACAGGCTGCGCGCGGTGATGCCGAGCTCCTCCTGGCCGCGCTCGGGAAGCAGCAGCGCCAGCGGATGATAGATGTGGCGGAACAACTGCAGCTGGTCGTTGACGGACCAGTCGGGGAGGATCTTGTCGGCCGCCATGCGGTGCTCGAACAATGCGCGCCAGAGCTCGAGGTTTTCGGCGGCGAAATCGCAATAGGCAATGGCGATGCGGACCAGGGTCTCGTGGGGCGAAGGATCACCGGTGCTTTCCGCCGCGCTGAGCGCCTCATCGAGGCGATGCAGCGTGCGCGAGCCGACGCGTAGAACCAGCTCGTCCACATCAGTGACGAGATTGTAGACCGCGCCATTGGCGCAGCCGATCTCGCGGGCCAGATCGCGGGTTTTCAGGCCCGACAAACCCCGCTCAGCGATCATCTGCTCGGCCGCCCGGATCAGGTCGACCCGCAATTTCTCTCGACGTTCCAGGGCCTTAGTCATTCTTAACCAAATTCTTGAGCGCCGCTCAAATATTTATTGAACGTTGTTCAGATTTCCTGTTACAAAGCATTTGTGAGCAACGCTCATAAACAGGGAGCAGACCATGTTCAAGACCGTCGTGACACTTTTCCGCGGCAGCGTGGCCGCCGCGGGCGAGGAGCTGGAGGACCGTACGGCCCTGCTGATCCTCGACCAGCAGATGCGCGATGCGGCCGCCGCCCTCGAGCGCAGCAAGCGCACGCTGGCGCTGGCGATTGCGCAGGACCAGCAGGAGGGGCGCAAGCTCGAGGCGACCTGCGCCCGTATCGCCGATCTCGAGACCCGCGCGGTGGCCGCGCTCGATGGCGGCCGCGAGGATCTCGCCAAGGAAGCGGCCGAAGCCATCGCAGGCCTCGAAGCCGATCGTGATGCGGCGATGACAGCACGCGCGCTGTTCGCGACCGAGATCATCAGGCTGAAGCGGCACGTGACCAACGCGCAAGCCCGCATCACCGAGCTCGATCGCGGCCGACGCCTCGCCCGTGCCTCGGAAGCGGTGCGTTCGCTCCGCCGCAGCGGCATCGAGGCGGCGCGTCCTTACGAATCTACGCTGCCGGAAGCCGAGAGCACCTTGAGGCGTCTGCGCGAGCGCCAGATGGAAGCCCAGGCTGCCGACGACGCGTTGGTCGAGCTCGATGCGGCCACGGGTCCCCTCGCTACTGCCGAGCGACTTGCCGAGCAGGGCTTTGGCCCTCGGCTCAAGACGACCGCGGACGACGTGCTTGCGCGGCTGAAATCCAAGCGCACACAGACGGCCTGAACTCAGATTTCATCATCATTTAAACCAATAGAGATCATCATGAACCAGAACGGCCAGCCCCATAGCAGCGCCTGGGTCACCTTCACCTACGTGTCCTTCGCAGCCTCCGCCTTCCTCGTCGCCATCGGCGTCTTCTTCCTGCCGATCGACCTCTGGATGAAGGGCTATCTCACCATGGGCATCGTGATGCTGATCCAGACCTGCATCACGCTGACCAAGACCGTCCGCGACAATCACGAGAGCAGCCGGCTGGTGAATCGCATCGAGGATGCCAAGGCCGAGCGGCTGCTGATGGAGGTTTCCAAGGCGGCTTGAGGCGAGAGCACGCCGCGGCCTGCAGTCTGACGCGGTGGGTGCCGGTGCATCCACCGCGTGCCTGATCCGCATATCGCGCCTGCGAAATTCAACCGAGCCATGACGGATCGCGCGGGCGTGCGGCCTTGCGCAGCGGCGCCGGCCGACGCACTCTGTCCGGGCGGCGCGAAGAACGCCGCCAATAAAGACTGTGCGAGGAAACCTCCGAGGAAACCTATATGGCGGCGACGCGGATCGACTGCGACATCCATCCGGCGGTTGGTGGCACGCGCACGACGCTGCTTCCCTATCTCAGCGACCATTGGAAAGAGCAGGTGGTGAGCCGCGCCATCGACGGGCTCGATCTCACCTCCTATCCGCCGAGCATGCCGCTTTCGGGCCGCGCCGACTGGCGGCCGGCCAATGGCGCCAAGCCAGGCTCAGATCTCGCCATGGTGCAGAAGGGCGCGTTCGACCAGCTGGGGGCGAGCCACGCCATCCTCAACGTGCTCTATGGCGCGCAGGCCGTATTCGACGCCTATATGGCAGCCGACTTCTGCAAGGCCATCAACGACTGGATCGCCGCCGAGTGGCTGTCGCGCGATCCTCGCCTGCGCGCCTCCATCGTGGTGCCGATGCAGGCGCCTGATCTCGCGATCGACGAGATCGAGCGCCGCGCCGGCGACAATCGCTTCGTCTCCATCCTGGTGCTGGCGCAGGGCGAGACGCTGCTGGGACGACGGCATTTCTGGCCGGTCTACCGGCTCGCGGAGAAGTACAAGCTGCCGCTCGCGATCCATGCCGGCACGCAATATCGGCAGGCGCCGAGCTCGGCCGGCTGGCCGTCGCACCGCTACGAATACTACTTCGTCGAGGCGCAGGCGTTTCAGGCGCAGATCCTCAGCCTGATCTATGAGGGCGTGTTCGGCAAATTCCCCGATCTGAAGGTCGTGTTGATGGAGTCCGGCGTGAGCTGGCTGCCGGCCTTCATGTGGCGCGCCAACAAGACCTGGCGAGGTGTGCGCGTCGAGGTGCCCTGGGTCGAGCGCGAGCCGGCATCGATCATTCGCGACAATTTCCGCGTCACCATGCAGCCGTTCGATGCGCCTGATAATGCCAGGAGCGTCGAGGAGATTATCGACCAGATCGGCTCGGAAAAAATGTTCCTGTTCGCGTCCGACTATCCGCACTGGCAGTTCGACGGCGACGATCCGATCCCGCCGAACCTGCCGAAGAGCCTGATCGCGAAGATGTGCGTGGACAATCCGCTGGAGACGTTTCCGCGGCTGTCCCTCGCTAACTAATTCCGGAGGTTTCGCATGAGTGAGGTCATCGACCGTCCGCTGCGCGACGACGAGAAGCCTGCCGCATCAAAGCTGCGCATCGTCGATTGCGACGTGCATCCGAGCCTGCACTCGGTCGACGACCTCAACGAGTTCCTGCCAAAACGCTGGCAGCAGCATTTGAAGGAATATGGCAGCCATCTGCGCACGCCCTATCTCTTCACCACGCCCTATCCGCGTTCCTCGCCGCTGATCGCGCGGCGCGATGCCTGGCCGCCGACCGGCGGGCCGCCCGGCTCCGATCTCGCCTTCATGCAGAAGCAGCATCTCGATCCGCTCGACGTCGAGTTCGGCATCCTGCAGGTGCTCGATCTCTTCATCTTCTCGCAGCAGAACCTCGAATTCGGCGCCGCGATCCAGCGCGCCATCAACGACTGGCAACTGGCGTTCTGGTCGCATCGCGATCCCCGCCTGAAGGCGTCGATCCTGGTCGGGCAGGACGGGGTGGATCTCGCGATTGCCGAGATCGAGCGCTGCGCCAGGATCGGCGAGTACATCCAGATCAACGTCTCGCCGCGCGCCAACGAGCCGCTCGGCCGCCGACGTTACTGGCCGATCTACGAGCGCGCCCAGGAATTGGGCCTGCCGCTCGGCATCCATGTCGGCGGCTATGGCGGACATGCGCCGACCGGCGGCGGCTGGCCGTCCTATTATGTCGAGGAGCATCAGTCCAACGCGCATACCATCGCGGCGCAGCTGGCGAGCCTCGTGATCGAGGGTGTGCCGGAACGTTTCCCAAATCTGAAGATCGTTTTCATCGAGGGCGGTTTCGGCTGGATTCCGTCGGCGGTGTGGCGCATGGACCAGCATTTCGAGCGCTTCCGCAGCGAAGTGCCGCATTTGAAGCGCAAGCCATCGGAATATGTGCGTGAAAACTTCTGGTTCACGACCCAGCCGATCGACGAGCCGGACGAGGCGCGGCATCTGCGTGCGCTGATCGAATGGGTCGGCGTCGACCGCCTGCTGTTCTCGTCGGACTATCCGCACTGGGATTTCGATGATCCGCGCTTTGCCTTCAAGACGCCGCTCACCGAGGTTGAGCGGAAGAAGATCTTCAGCACCAATGCCCGCGCGGTCTACAAGTTCTGAGACCGGCATGACCCGTCACATCGTCGCCACCACCTCGGAGATCCCGCCCGGCGGCAACAAGGTCGTCGAGATCGCCGGCCGCGACATCGTCGTGTTCCACGTCAATGGCGAGTTCTTCGCGCTGCTGAACCGCTGCCCGCACGAGGGCGCGCCGCTGGAGAAGGCCGCCTGCGTGGCGCGGCTGACCTCGCCCGAGCCCGGGGTCTATGAACGATCACGCGTCGGCGAGATGCTGCGCTGTCCCTGGCACGGCTGGGAGTTCGACATGCGCAACGGCCAGTCCTGGTTCGATCCGAAACGCGTCAAGATCCGGTCATATCCGGTCGCGGTGGAGCGCGGCCAGGAATTGCAGAAGGGCCCCTATGTTGCCGAGACGTTTCCGGTGCATGTCGAAGACAGCTACGTGATTGTCGAGGTGTGACACACCCCCGTCATTCCGGGGCGCGCGAAGCGCGAGCTATGGTGCGCGGTTGCGCACCTGAGAATCTCGAGATTCCCCGGTGCGCAATTGCGCACCTGAGGTCTGGTCCTGCGGACCATCCCGGAATGACGGATCTCGCATTGTGATTTCAAAGCAGGTGCGATATGGCTCTCGCGCTTTCAGAGGCGGAGATGAGCTTTGTCGAAACAATCCCTGCGTGAGGAGGCCGAGCGCCTGATCCGCGAATCGATGGAAAAGAAGACCATCGTCGTCAAGCAGGGCTCGACCCGCATCGAGGCGGTCTGCGGCAAGTGCGGCGCGCCGAACCGGGTGCAGGCGGAAAAAGGCCAGACCCGCGTCAAGTTCGCCTGCAAGAATTGCGGGCACAAGCAAGAGACGCTCTAACTCCTCATCCTGAGGAGCCCGCCGAAAGCGAGCGTCCCGAAGGATCGAGGCCCGAGACGGGCCTGCATGGTTCGAGACGCGCGCAAGGGCGCGCTCCTCACCATGAGGGTCAAATAGTCAGTCGCCCTTCACAAACCTCGCGAACGCATCCGCATAGTCCGGGTGCCAGCGCGACAGCGGCGGGCGGTTCTCGACGATGTCGCCGGCGGCCCAGAGCATGCGCTTTTCGTCCAGCGCGCGCGGTACGTCATTATCGGGACACAAGATGTAGAAGTCGCCGGCCTCCAGCCGTGCCAGCATGAAATCCACGGTCTGCTCCGGCGTCCAGGCGCCGGCCGGTTTTTCGGTGCGGCCCTTCGCGGTCAGGCCGGTGAAGACGAAGCCGGGAATCAGCAAATGCGCGGTGATGTGGCAATCGCTGGTATTGCGCAACTCGTGCTGGAGCGCTTCCGTGAAGGCCTTCACGCCGGCCTTCGACACATTGTAGGCGGGATCGCCCGGCGGGGTCGTGATGCCCTGCTTGGAGCCGGTGTTGATGATCAGGCCGGCTTTGCCGCGCGCGATCATGTTGGGTGCGAAGATGCGGGAGCCGTTGATGATGCCCCACATGTTGACGCCGATGATGCGCTGCCAATGGTCCGGCTCGCCGAACAGCGTGCTGCCGGGCTGGATCCCGGCATTGTTCATGAGGACGTCGGTGCCGCCGTAATGCGCGCCGACGGCGCGTTCCAGTTCCATCAGGCTTTCGGCACGGCTGACATCGACCGCGAAGATCATCACATGTGTGGCAGACGTGACGGATGACAGTTTTGTTGCGGCCTCCGCCAGCCGCGCCTCGTCGACATCAGCGATGCACACCTTCATGCCGGCCCGCGCGAAAGCCATGGCGGCGGCAAATCCGATGCCGGATGCGCCGCCCGTGATCACGGCAACATTGTCCTTGATGATGGCGGGATGTGGCATGGCTCGTCTCCGCGGGAAGGGGCTCGCTCGAGCTATAACATGGCGCTCGCACGAGCCTGCACAAGTCGGCATGGGAGCTCTTCGTTCCACGCTGCCTTTACGCCCATTCGGCACCGCTGTATTCTTCCCGACCTAACGGTCCCACCGAGATCGAACCAATCAATGACCTGACAGGGAGTGCAGCCATGGCTGTGTCGCAGGCTATTCCGATCACGCGCCACCCGTTCGCCAACGGGTCCTACAAGCAGATGCTGATCGACGGAAAGTGGGTCGACGCCGCCTCCGGCAAGCGCTTCGAGACCCGCAATCCCGCAACCGGCGAGCTGCTCGCAACGGTCGCCGAGGGCGACAAGGAAGACATCGACCGCGCGGTCGCCGCCGCCCGCCGCGCCTTCGAAGGCCCGTGGAGCAAGGTGAAACCGTTCGAGCGGCAGAACCTGCTGCTCAGGCTCGCCGACCTCGTCGAGAAGAATTTCGACGAATTGTCGCAGCTCGACACGCTCGATATGGGTGCGCCGCTCAGCCGTACCCGCGCCTATCGTCTGCGCGCCATCGGCATGCTGCGCTACTATGCCGGTCAGACCACCGCGATCCACGGCGAGACCATCGAGAACTCGCTGCCCGGCGAAATTTTCTCCTATACGCTGAAGGAACCGATTGGCGTCGTCGGCGCCATCATTCCCTGGAACGGCCCGCTCTCCGCGACGATCTGGAAGATTGGGCCTGCGATCGCGACCGGCTGCACCGTGGTGCTCAAGCCCGCCGAAGAAGCGCCGCTGACCTCGCTGCGCATCGCCGAACTTGCGATGGAGGCCGGCATTCCGCCCGGCGTCGTCAACGTCGTGCCCGGCTATGGCGAGACCGCGGGCGCCGCGCTTGCTTCACACCACGACGTCGACAAGGTCGCCTTCACCGGCTCGCATGTCACGGGCCAGTCGATCATTCGCGCGTCGGCCGGCAACCTCAAGCGCGTCTCGCTCGAGCTCGGCGGCAAGTCGCCGGACATCGTGTTCGCGGATGCCGATCTCGACGCCGCCGTGCCGGGCGCGGCGATGGCGGTGTTCGCCAATTCGGGCCAGATCTGCAGCGCCGGCACGCGCCTGTTCGTCGAGCAGGCGATCTACGAGGAATTCGTCGGCCGCGTTGCCGAGTTCGGCAAGAAGCTGCAGGTCGGCAACGGCCTCGATCCCAACGTGCAGATCGGCCCGCTGGTCTCCGAGCAGCAGCTCGAGCGCGTCACCGGCTATCTCGACATCGGCCAGAAGGAAGGCGCACGCGCGCTCGCCGGCGGCGGCCGCGTCACCGAAGGCGCGCTATCGAAGGGCTTCTTCGTCTCGCCGACCGTGTTTGCGGGCGTCCAGGACAACATGCGCATCGCGCAGGAGGAGATCTTCGGCCCCGTCATCTCCGCGATCGCCTTCAAGGACATGGACGAGCTGGTCAAGCGCGCCAACAACACCACCTTCGGCCTCGGTTCCGGCCTGTGGACGCGCGACGTCACCAAGGCCCATGCGGTCGCGAAGCGCCTGCGCGCCGGCTCGGTGTGGGTGAACTGCTACCAGGCGATGGATCCAGCCGTGCCGTTCGGCGGCTACAAGATGAGCGGCTATGGCCGCGAGTCCGGCAAGCAGCACGTCGAGGAATATCTCAACGTGAAGGCCGTCTGGATCAAGACGGCGTAACATCCATTTCTTTCCGCGTTCCGCGAGAGGGAATATCTATTTTTTGCAGGGGCGGCGCCTTTTCGCGGGGCCGCCCCTCGCTATATGATCCGCATCCTTCCATAGAAAGTCGGTGTCAGCATGAAATTCGAGGCGTTGTTCAAACCGTTGCAGGTCGGTCCGTACAAGCTCGCGCATCGCGTCGCGATGGCGCCGTTGACGCGCATGCGCGCCGAGCGCGAGAGCTTTTCGCCGCGGCCGCTCAACGCCGAATATTACGCCCAGCGCGCGACGAAGGGTGGCCTGCTGATCGCCGAAGCTTCGCCGGTGCTCTCGCACGGCCGCGGCAACCCGGCGACGCCGGGCATCTATACGGAGGCGCAGATCGCCGGCTGGCGCAAGGTGACGGATGCCGTGCACGCCAAGGGCGGCATCATCTTCCTCCAGCTCTGGCATGTCGGCCGCGTCTCGCATTCCTCCTTTCATGGCGGTGAGCTGCCGGTCTCGGCCTCGGCGATTGCGATCAAGGCCGAGGGCATGAAGGCGATGACGGCCGACGGCAAGATCGCCGATTACGAGACGCCGCGCGCGCTGCAGACGGAGGAGGTCGAGGGCATCGTCGAGGCTTTCAGGCAGGGCGCGAAGAATGCGCTGGCCGCCGGCTTCGACGGCGTCGAGATCCACGGCGCCAATGGCTATCTGCTCGAGCAGTTCCTGCAATCGCGCAGCAACCAGCGTACCGATCAATATGGCGGCGGAATCGAGAACCGCGCGCGGCTGCTGCTGGAGGTCACGCAGGCCGCGATCGATGTCTGGGGCGCCAACCGCGTCGCCGTGCGGCTGTCTCCGCATGGCATCGCCAATGATTCCGGCGAGCCCGACCCGATGCCGCTCTACACGCACGTGGTGAAGGCGCTCGACAAGCTGGGTCTCGCCTATCTGCACGTCATCGAGCCGCGCTCCAGCGGCGCCGGCCGCGCCGACGTCCACTGGGAGAACGTGCCCTCCGCCATGGTGCTGTTCCGCCCACACTACAGCGGCGTGCTGATGACCGCCGGCGGCTTCACCGGTGAGACCGCGAACGCGGCGATCGCCGACGGCCATGCCGACATCATCGCCTTCGGCCGCATCTTCATCTCCAATCCGGACCTGCCGCGGCGCCTGGAGCATAATTATCCGATCACGCCATACAACCGCGCGACGTTCTACGGCGGCGAGGAGAAGGGGTATACGGATTATCCGGTGTATGACGAGCTGACGCCGGCGTGACGCTGCCGTAGCCCGGATGAGCGAAGCGATATCCGGGACTTTCGCCTGAGCAAGACTTTTCCCGGATGTCGCTTCGCTCATCCGGGCTACGGGACTATCGTTCAGGCTCCGACCGCCACCACAAATTCCGTCATTGCGAGCGCAGCGAAGCAATCCAGAATCTTTCCGCGGAGGCAGCCTGGATTGCTTCGCTGCGCTCGCAATGACGACGGAGAAAGCGACCATGGCCAAAGCCGCAGCCGCCGCAGGAACCGCCACCGGCCAATGCCTCTGCGGCAAGGTCGCCTTCGAGATCGACGTCCCCGCGCGCTGGGCCTGGCATGATCACTCCGCCGGTAGCCGCCGTGCCCATGGTGCGGCCTACGCGACCTATGTCGGCAGCTGGAAGAAGCGCTTTCGCATCACCTCGGGCAAGACTGCGCTGACCCGTTACGAGGACAAGGCCACCAAGACCGCCCGCAGCTTCTGCTCGCATTGCGGCACACCGATCGCCTATGAGCGCCCGCGCGGGCCGCACATGGTCAACATCCCCCGCGCCCTGTTTAGGGAGCGTACCGGCCGCCAGCCGCTCTATCACATCGCGATCGAGGAGCTGCAGGAATGGGCCTATACCGGCGAGCCCCTGGTGCCGTTGAAGGGTTTTCCCGGCGTGGTCTGGCAGCGCTCGAAAAAGAAGAAGCGCGCGGGCGGTGAGGACCCGTTCGAACTGGGGCGTGAGGAGATGTAGCCCTTGCTGTTCGCTCCGCTCTCGTGTCCCGGACGCGCTGCAGCGTGAAACACTGCTGCGCAGAGCCGGGACTCATGCGTCAGCGAGCTCGGCGCGAATCTGGGTCCCGGCTCTGCGCCGCAACGTTGCACGTTGCGTCGCGTCCGGGACACGAGAGCGCGGTTTGCCGCTCCCGCGCAACGCAGCCATGACCGCGCTTTCTTGCGCGGCTCCCGCGATTTCGGCCATCATGCCTCCGTCCTTGCGGCAACGTCCGCTCCTGGAGGAAACATGAAGAACAAGATCACCGGCCGCTCCGCCTTTCTCGCGCTGCTCAAGGACGAGGGCATCACGCACCTGTTCGGCAATCCCGGCACCACCGAGCTGCCGATCATGCATGCGCTGAAGGACCATCCCGATCTCACCTATGTGATGGCGATGCAGGAGAGCCTGGTGGTCGCGATCGCCGACGGCTACAGCCGCGCCTCGGGAAAGCTGGTCGCCTGCAACGTCCATGTCGCGCCCGGGCTCGGGAACGCTATGGGCTCGCTCTACAACGCGCAGTTCACGGGCACGCCGATGATCCTGACCGCGGGGCAGCAGGAGCAGGGCCACGGCCTGATGGAGCCGGTGCTGTATGGTCCGCTGGTGCGCATGGCCGAACCGCTGGTGAAATGGGCGGTCGAGGTGACGCGGCTGGAGGACCTGCCGCGCATCGTGCGCCGCGCCGCCAAGGTCGCGATGACGCCGCCGACCGGACCGGTGTTCATCTCGCTGCCCGGCGACATCCTCAACAGCGAGGCCGGCATCGATCTCGGCCGCTCCACCCGCATCGATGCACGGACAAGACCGTCGGATGAAGCGCTGAAGGCCTTCGCCGCACGGCTGCTGAAGGCCGAGCGTCCGGTGATCGTCACCATGGACGAGGTGGTCAAGAGCGATGCGCTCAAGGAGGCCGCTGAACTGGCCGAGCTGCTCGGCGCTGCCGCCTATCAATCCTCGACGCCCTATGGCGCGCACTTCCTCTCGGAGAGCCCGAGCTTCGTCGGTACGCTCGCGCGCGTGCAGAAGGCGGCGCGCGATACGCTCGCGCCTTACGATCTCCTGATTGCGCTGGGCGGCGATCCCCTGCGGATGTCGGTCTATAGCGAGGTCGACGCGCTGCCTGATGGGCTCGGCATCGTGCAGATCGGCCTCGCTGATTGGGAGATCGCCAAGAACTACGGCGCCGAGATCGCGCTGAAGGCGGATCTGAAGGAGACGCTGCGCGCGTTGATCCCGGTGCTGAAGGCGATGGGCGGTGCAACACTGGCGAGCCGCGCGAAAGACCGCCTCGCCGAGCTTGCGCCGAAGAACTGGAGCGCGCGGCACGCCGGGCTGGTCGAGCAGATCGCCAAGGGTGCGGGCCGCAACCCGATCGATCCCGACTTCCTGGTGCTGCAAATGGTCGAAGCCATGCCCGACCATGCGATCCTCGTCGATGAAGGACTCACCTCCAGCCGCCAGATCACGAATTTGCGTCCGCACCGCGACCGCTACGGCTATCATGGCCTCGCCTCCGGCGGCATCGGCTGGGGCCTGCCGGCCTCGGTTGGCGTCAGCATCGCCAATCCCGATCGTCCCGTCGTGTGCTTCTCCGGCGACGGCAGCGCGATGTATTCGATCCAGTCGCTGTGGACGGCGGCACATCACAAGCTGCCGCTCAACGTCGTCATCGCCAACAATGGCGGCTACCGCATCATCAAGCAGCGCCTGCTCGCCTTCCATGGCGACGACAATTACGTCGGCATGGATTTTGTGAATCCGCCCGTGGATTTCACCGGCCTCGCCAAGGCGCTGGGCTGCGAGGCGATCAGGTCAGCGATGTCAGCGAGCTGAAGGCGACGCTGGCGTCGGCGTTCAGCCGGCCGGGGACGAAGCTGATCGAGGTGATGGTGGACGGGAAGGTGTAGGCAGGCTGCCTCCGCCGTCATTGCGAGCGCAGCGAAGCAATCCAGACTGCCGCCGCGGAAGGACTCTGGATTGCTTCGCTTCGCTCGCAATGACGTTGCGGCAGCGTCCTCCCACTCATCTCCGTCACCCTGAGGTGCCGGAGCGAAGCGGAGGCCTCGAAGGGCGACGGCCCGGCTGCATCGGGGCTGCTCATCCTTCGAGGCGCGCGAAGGGCGCGCACCTCAGGATGACGGAACTTACAGCGTAGGGCGTTAGCCTGCCTTCATCCCCACCCGGTACCCCGCCGCCGGATGCGGCGCATCCAGCCTCGCACGGCCGCCGCCGAACAGCTTCTCCCGCAGTGTGCCCTTGGCGTACTCGCTCTTGTACCGCCCGCGCCGCGTCAGTTCCGGCACCAGCATGTCGGCGATGTCCTCGAAATCGCCGGGCGAGATCGCGAAGGCGACGTTGAGGCCGTCGACGTCGGTCTTCTCGAACCAGTCCTCGATCTTGTCCGCGACCATCTCCGGCGTGCCGACCACGACCGGACCGGCGCCGCCGATGCCGACATGCTCGATGACGTCGCGCACGGTCCAGATCCGATCGGGGTCGGCGCGGGTGACGTTGTCCATCGCGCTGCGGCCGGCATCGTTCTGGACGTGGCGCACCTGCTGGTCGAGATCGTAGCCGGAGAAATCGACGCCGGTCCAACCCGACATCAGCGCCAGCGCCCCCTCGGGGCTGATATGGCGACGATAGTCGGCGTATTTCTCCTTCGCCTCGGCATCCGTCCGTCCGAGGATGATCGTCATCATCGAGAACATCAGGATTTCGGCCGGGTTGCGGCCGAGCGCGGCGGCCTCCTGGCGGATCGCGGAGACGCGCGGCGCGATCACCTTGGCCGACGGCCCCGACATGAACACGCATTCGGCGTGACGCGCGGCGAACTGCCGGCCGCGCGGCGAGGTGCCGGCCTGGTACAGCACCGGCGTGCGCTGCGGCGACGGCTCGCTGAGGTGAATGGTGTTGTTGATGCGGTAGTTCGCACCCTCATGATTGACGCGATGAACTTTTGCGGGATCGGTGAAGATGCCGCGCGCCCGGTCGCGCAGCACGGCATCGTCTTCCCAGCTGCCCTCCCAGAGCTTGTACACGACTTCCATATATTCGTCGGCGATGTCGTAGCGGTCGTCGTGTCCGGTCTGCTTGTCCTTGCCGGCGCCGCGCGCGGCGCTGTCGAGATAGCCGGTGACGACGTTCCAGCCGATCCGTCCCTCGGTGAGGTGATCCAGCGTCGACATCCGCCGAGCGAATGGGTAGGGCGGCTCGAACGACAGATTGCTGGTGACGCCGAAGCCCAGATTCTTCGTCACGGCCGCCATCGCCGACAGCAGCAGCAGCGGCTCGTTCGACGGCGTCTGCGCTGCATTGCGCAAGGCTGCGTCAGGGCTGTTGCCATAGACGTCATAGACGCCAAGCACGTCGGCCAGGAACAGCCCGTCGAAGCGGCCGCGTTCCAGAGTCCGTGCCAGATCGATCCAATAGGGCAGGCGATTATATTCGGCGGTGCGGTCGCGCGGATGGGTCCACAGGCCCGGTGACTGGTGTGCGACGCAATTCATCGCAAAAGCGTTGAGCCTGATCTCTTTGGCCATGCTGGTCCCTCGGCGCCCTGTACTGAGCGCTCTTCGAATGATAGATGTGCGCCCCAACTTGGCGAAGTTCTTGCATATAACTTGCGCTTGGCAAGGCCAAAATCAGCAGCGCTGCTGCCCTTGGCAAGCCAATCTCAAGAGAGCAAGAACGAAATCGCAAGAGAACTACAAGAACTGTCCAAGCCCCCGCCACTTTCGACGGCCAGTGTAGCCCGCTACGTTCGCCCGCGTCGAAACCTTGAAAATGAAAGCAATGACCAGAGCCGACGCCATCGCCCGCGCCCGCGACGATTTCAAATCCGGCGCGTTCCTCGCTGAACTCGACCGCCGCGTCGCTTACAAGACCGAGAGCCAGAATCCGTCGCGTGGCCCAGAGCTGCGCGCCTATCTGGAACAGGAGATGCAGCCGGCTTTCGCCGCGCTCGACTTCACCAGCCGCATCGTCGAATCCCCGAGCGGCAAGGCACCGTTCCTGTTCGCCGAGCATCACGAGAGCGCCTCGCTGCCGA
Source organism: Bradyrhizobium huanghuaihaiense (assembly GCF_025200885.1). NCBI lineage: Bacteria > Pseudomonadati > Pseudomonadota > Alphaproteobacteria > Hyphomicrobiales > Nitrobacteraceae > Bradyrhizobium > Bradyrhizobium huanghuaihaiense. Next base: position 1,199,301 of record NZ_CP104172.1, read on the forward strand.
CCGTGCTGGTCTATGGCCATGGCGACGTTGTCGACGGCATGGAAGGCGAGTGGCGCGAGGGGCGCGATCCCTGGCGCACGACGGTTTCGGGCACGCGCCTCTATGGCCGCGGCACCGCCGACAACAAGGGCCAGCACAGCATCAACATGGCGGCGCTGCGCGCGGTGCGCGATGCCCGTGGCGGCAGGCTCGGCTTCAACGCCAAATTCATCGTCGAGATGGGCGAGGAGATCGGCTCGCCCGATCTCGGCAAGGTCTGCGACCTCAATCGCGACGCGCTCAAGGCCGATCTGTTCATGGCCTCCGACGGGCCGCGCCTCTCCGCCGACCGTCCGACGCTGTTCCTGGGCTGCCGCGGCGGCATCCGCATCCATCTCGACGTCAACCTCCGCGATGGCGGCCACCATTCCGGCAATTGGGGCGGCGTGCTCGCCAACCCCGCGACCATCCTCGTCAACGCGATCTCGACGCTGGTCGACGGCCACGGCCGCCTCCAGCTCGAGGCCCTGAAGCCGCCGCGCCTCACCAACCAGATCCGCAGTTATCTTGCGGACGTCGAGGTGGTGCCGACCGCCGACGAGCCGGCGCTGGCCGAGAACTGGGGCGAGGAAGGCCTGTCGGCGGCTGAGCGGCTCTACGCCTGGAACACGCTGGAAGTGCTGGCGATGTCCTCGGGCAATATCGAGAAGCCGGCCAATGCCATTCCCGGCCACGCCAATGCCGTGCTGCAACTGCGTTTCGTGGTCGGCACCAAGATCGACGGTCTGATCGAGGCCGTCCGCGCGCATCTGGTCGCAAAGGGCTTTCCGATGGTCGAGGTGCGGGCGGCGCAGAGCTTTGCTGCATCGCGCACCGATTTTGACAGCGCCTGGATCAAATGGGCGGCGAATTCGGTGCAGGAGACCACCGGCAAGGCGCCGGCGGTGCTGCCGAATTTCGGCGGCTCCCTGCCCAATGACGTCTTTTCCGAAATCCTGGGCCTGCCGACGATCTGGGTCCCGCACTCCTATCCCGGCTGCTCCCAGCATGCGCCCAATGAGCACATCCTGCTGCCATTGACCGAAGAGGCCTTGACGGTGATGGCCGGGCTGTTCTGGGATCTCGGGGAATTGCCGAAGCCACTCGCCTGAGCCGTTAACCTGAGCCGTCATTCCAGCCGAAAGTCACATTCTAATCCGGCCCGATTTGTGCTTGCATCCGGCCGCATCATCCTGAAAGGGGAAGAAAAAAGTGAAACATTTCCGTCACATCGGGCTCGTGCTCGCCGCGACCTTCGCCGTCAGCCAGGCCGGGGCCCAGGAGCTGACCGGCACGCTGAAGAACATCAAGGACACCGGCGCCATCACGCTGGGCTTCCGCGACTCCTCGATCCCGTTCTCCTATCTGGACGACAACCAGAAGCCGGTCGGGTTCGCGATGGACATCTGCTACAAGATCGTCGACGCCGTGAAGAAGGAGCTCAAGCTCGACAAGCTCGAGGTCAAGCTCAACCCGGTGACGTCCGCGACGCGTATCCCGCTGATGGCCAACGGCACCATCGACCTCGAATGCGGCTCGACCACCAACAATGCCGAGCGCCAGAAGCAGGTCGCCTTCACCAACACCCACTTCCTGACCGCCAGCCGCTACGTCTTCAAGAAGTCGAGCGGCCTGAAGTCGATCGACGATCTCAAGGGCAAGACGGTGGTCTCGACCGCCGGCACCACCAACATCAAGCAGCTCACCGAAGCCAACGTCGCGAAGGGCCTCGGCGCCAACATCATCCCGGCCAAGGACCACGCTGAAGCCTTCCTGATGGTCGAGACCGACCGCGCGGTCGCCTTCGTCATGGACGACATCCTGCTCGCCAGCCTCGTCGCCGGTTCGAAGTCGCCGGATGACTATGCGATCTCCAAGGACGCGTTCTCCAAGCCCGAGCCCTACGGCATCATGCTGCGCAAGGACGACGCGCCGTTCAAGAAGGTGGTCGATGCGGCAACCGCTGCGGTCTATACCTCCGGCGAGGGCGAGAAGATCTACGCCAAGTGGTTCACGACCAAGATCCCGCCGAAGGGGCTGAACCTGAACACGCCGATCTCTTCCGAACTGAAGAATGAGTTCGCCAAGCCGACGGACTCGCCGAACCCGGACGATTACAAGTAAGATGCTGTTTCCCTCTCCCCGCAAGCGGGGAGAGGGAAGAAATTCCAGCCACTCTGGAGGGGGTGGCCGGACATTTGCATAGGCGCCCGGACAACCATGATGGGCGCGTTCGCGCGGGGGACACGTGAACTACCACTGGAACTGGGGAATTTTCTTCGAGCCGAACCCGATGGGGACCGGCACCTATCTCGACATGCTGCTGTCGGGGCTGGTGCTGACCATCAAGACGGCGCTGCTCGCCTGGATCATCGCGCTGATCTTCGGCTCGATCGTCGGCGTCATGCGCACGCTGCCGTCGCGGGGCGCCTACTGGTTCGGCTTCTGCTGGGTCGAATTCTTCCGCAACATGCCGCTGCTGGTGCAGCTCTTCCTGTGGTTCTTCGTGCTGCCGGAATTGCTGCCGAGGGCTGCCGGCCTGTGGCTGAAGCAATTGCCGAACGCGCCGTTCTGGACGGCGGCGATCGGCGTCGGCTTCTTCATGTCGGCGCGCGTTGCCGTGCAGTTGCAGGCGGGCATCGGTTCGCTGCCGCGCGGGCAGAAGATGGCCGCGACCGCGCTCGGGCTCACCACCGTGCAGGGCTACCGCTACGTGCTGCTGCCGATGGCGTTCCGCATCATCCTGCCGCCGCTGACCTCCGAGTTCCTCAACACCATCAAGAACACGGCGGTCGCCATCACCATCGGCCTGATCGAGCTGACCGGACAGGCGCGCTCGATGCAGGAATTCTCGTTCCAGGTGTTCGAGGCCTTCACGGCCGCGACCATCCTCTATCTCCTCGTCAACGCCGTCGTCGTGACCGCGATGCGCTTCCTCGAGCGCTACGTCGCGATCCCCGGCTACATCACGGGGAAATAGCGCCATGCTCGGGAGTTTCGATTTCGACGTCATCCGCCGGTCGCTGCCCTACCTGTTCTACGAGGGCATGACCTTCACGCTGACGCTGACCGCGCTCGCCGCGCTCGGCGGCCTGATCTTCGGCACGGCGATCGCCCTGATGCGGCTGTCCGGCTACAAGACCCTCGGGCGCATCGCCGGCCTCTATGTCGACTTCATGCGCTCGCTGCCGCTGGTGCTGGTGATCTTCTGGTTCTACTTCCTGGTGCCCTATATCGGGCAGTGGCTGACCGGCGCCTCGCGCCCGATCAGCGTCGGCGCGTTCGCCTCCTCGCTCATTACCTTCATCATGTTCGAGGCGGCGTATTTCTCCGAGATCATGCGCGCCGGCATCCAGTCGATCTCGCGCGGCCAGCCGGCCGCGGCGAGCGCGCTGGGCCTGAGCTACGCCCAGACCATGCGCTACGTCGTGCTGCCGCAGGCGTTCCGCAACATGCTCCCCGTGCTGCTGACCCAGACCATCGTGCTGTTCCAGGACACCTCGCTGGTCTACGTGCTGTCGATCCCGGACTTCCTGGGTGCAGCCAGCAAGGTCGCGCAGCGCGACGGGCGCCTCGTTGAAATGTATCTGTTCGCCGCCGTCGTCTACTTCACCATTTCCTGTATCGCGTCGTTCGGCGTTCGTCGCCTGCAGTCGCGCATCGCCATCATTCGCTAGAGCGTGTCGGTCATGATCGAAATCAGCCACGTCAACAAATGGTACAGCCCGACCTTCCAGGTGCTGACCGACTGTACAACCAGCGTCACCAAGGGCGAGGTCGTCGTGGTCTGCGGCCCCTCGGGCTCGGGCAAGTCGACGCTGATCAAGTGCGTCAACGCCTTGGAGCCGTTCCAGAGCGGCGACATCTCGGTCGACGGCACCAAGGTCAACGATCCCAAGACCAATCTGCCGAAGCTGCGCTCGCGCGTCGGCATGGTGTTCCAGCATTTCGAGCTGTTCCCGCACCTCAAGATCATCGACAATCTCTGCCTCGCGCAGGAGAAGGTGCTTGGCCGCGGCCACGACAAGTCGGTCACCAAGGGCATGCAGCTGCTCGAGCGCGTCGGCCTCAAGGAGCAGGCGCAGAAATTCCCCGCGCAGCTCTCGGGCGGCCAGCAGCAGCGCGTCGCCATTGCACGCGCGCTCGCGATGGATCCGATCGTCATGCTGTTCGACGAGCCGACCTCGGCGCTCGATCCTGAAATGGTCAGCGAGGTGCTGGACGTCATGGTCGATCTCGCCCGCGAAGGCATGACCATGATGGTCGTCACCCACGAGATGGGCTTCGCCCGCAAGGTCGCCAACCGCGTGATCTTCATGGACCGCGGCGAGATCGTCGAGGACGCCCCGAAGGATGATTTCTTCGGCAAGCCCCGCAGCGACCGCGCGCAGAAGTTCTTGTCGAAGATTCTGTCGCATTAACCGGTCGTCATCCCGGGGCGCGCGTAGCGCGAGCCCGGGATCCATACTCCCGATGGTGGTTATGGATTCCGGGCTCATTCGCTTTGCGAATGCCCCGGAATGACGAAACGAGGGGTGATCGACGCCCCCAACTGGCGTATAAGCGCGCCGATCCCCCTTCCCCTCCCAGGAGACCTGCCTTGGACCCGCTCGCCTATGTCAACGGCTCATTCGTCCCGCTCTCGGAAGCCAAGATCTCGGTGCTCGACCGCGGCTTCCTGTTCGCCGACGGCATCTACGAGGTCTCGGCCGTGCTGGACGGCAAGCTGGTCGACAATGCCTCGCATCTGGCGCGGCTGGAGCGGTCGGTCGGCGAGATCAAGTTGAAACTACCGGAGACGGTCGAGCGCATCACCGAGCTGCAGAAGGAGCTGATCGCGCGCAACAAGGTCGAGAACGGCCTCGTCTACCTCCAGGTCACGCGTGGCGCCGACAAGGGCCGCGACTTCCCCTTCCCGAAGGGTGACGTCAAGTCGAGCCTGGTGATGTTCACCTCGGAGAAGGACATCATCAACGCGCCCGTGGCAAAGACCGGCATCAACGTGATCACGGTGCCCGACATCCGCTGGGAGCGCCGCGACATCAAGAGCGTCGCGCTGCTGGCGCAGGTGCTGGCGAAGCAGGCTGCGGCCGAAGCCGGCGCGGGCGAAGCCTGGATGCTGCAGGACGGCTATGTGACCGAGGGCGGCTCGTCCACGGCGTTCATCCTGACCAAGGACGACGTCATTGTCACCCGCCAGAACTCCAACGCCATCCTGCCGGGCTGCACCCGCAAGGCCGTGATTGCGCTTGCCGAGGAGCGCCAGCTCCGCGTCGAGGAGCGTTCCTTCACCGTCGCCGAGGCGCTCGCCGCCAAGGAAGCGTTCATCACCAGCGCGTCCTCGTTCGTGCAGCCGGTGATCGCAGTCGACGGCAAGAAGATTGGCGATGGCAAGCCCGGCCCGATGGCGACGCGGCTGCGTGAGATCTATGTGGAGTTCGCCAAGGCGACGGCGGTTTAAGCGGCGTACGCAGCTGCCGTAGGGTGGGCAAAGGCGCACTTGCGCCGTGCCCACCATCTTTCCATGAATTAGAGAAGAGGTGGGCACGCTTCGCTTTGCCCACCCTACAAGACCGTCGTTGTGGTTAGCTCACGCCACCGACGCCTTCACCTTCACCGGATGCACGGCGCGGAACGCGATCGCGATCCTGTTCCAGGCATTGATCGCCCCGATCAGCATGGTCAGGTTCACCGTGTCCGCGTCGGAGAACTGCGCGCGAACCTGTTCGTAGATGTCATCAGGCGCGTGCGTCTCTGAGATCAGCGTCACGGCTTCGGTCCAGGCCAGCGCGGCGCGCTCGCGGTCGGAATAAAGCGGGGACTCGCGCCAGGCGTTGAGCAGGTAGATGCGCTGCTCGGTTTCGCCGCGCTTGCGGGCGTCCTCGGTGTGCATGTTGATGCAGAAGGCGCAGCCGTTGATCTGCGAGGCCCGGATCTTGACCAGCTCGATCAGCGATTTCTCCAGGCCCGTCGACTGGATTTGCTCTTCCAGCGCCAGCAGCGCTTTGATCGTATCGGGCGCGGCCTGGTAGTAGTTCATGCGGGGCTTCATGGTCGTTCTCCTTGCTTCTTCGGTTGGGATCAATGGGCTCCGCCAGCTGAAGTCTGGCCGGGCTTCTTCAGGAAGAATACGGCGATCAGAGCGACGATCAGCGCCATGCCGAGCAGATAGAAGGTGTCGCTGAAGGCGAAGATATAGGCCTGCTTCTGCACGATATGGCCGATCGCAACATAGGCGCGGTGCGAGGCATCCGCACGGTCGAGAACGCCATGATTGACGAAATATTGCGTCAGCTGTTCCAGCCGCGTGCGGGTGGCCTGCTCGAACACCGAGACCGACTGCATCAGCACGTTGGAGTGATATTGCTCGCGCTTGGTCAAGACGGTCTGGAGCAGCGCGATGCCGACGGCGCCGCCGAGATTGCGCATCATGTTGAACAGGCCGGAGGCGGAACCTGCATTCTCGGCTTCGATGCCGGCGGTTGCCACGGCCGACAACGGTGCCATCACCAGCGCCTGGCCGATGGCGCGAACGACGTTGGGCCACAACAGCTGGTCGGCGGCGTAGTCGTTGGTCATATAGATGTTCATGAAGTTCGAGGCCGCGAACAGCACGAAGCCGATGCCGATGATGATCCGCGCGTCGAACTTCTGCATCAGGCGCGGCACCAGCGGGATCAGCAGGAGCTGCGGCAGCCCGGTCCAGGCCAGCACCATGCCGATCTGCTCGGCATTGTAGCCCTGAATCCGCGCCAGATATTGCGGCATGATGAACACCGAGCCGTACAGCGCGATGCCCAGCAGGAAGTTTGCCAGCATGCCGAAGCCGAAATTGCGGCGCACCAGCAGACGCAGGTTGAGCAGCGGCTTCTTCACGGTGAGCTCGATGACCAGGAAGGCGGCCAGCGCCACGGCTGCGATCACCGACAGCTTGACGATGAAAGGCGAGCCGAACCAGTCGTCCTTGTTGCCTTCTTCCAGCACGGTCTGGAGCGCGGAGAGGCCGATCGCCATGGTGATGATGCCGGCCCAGTCGCCTTCGCGCAGCAGCGCGAGCTTCATGGGCTTTGCCTCGAGCGCGTACCAGAGCATGCCGACCATGATCGCGCCGGGCACGAGGTTGACGTAGAAGATGTACTGCCAGCCGAAATTCTCGGTGAGATAGCCGCCGATGGTGGGGCCGATCGCGGGCGCGAACGTCGCCGACAGCGCGAACAGTGCGAGACCGACCGGCTGCTTGCCGCGCGGCAGCAGCGTGATGATCAGCGTGAAGGCCATCGGGATCAGCACGCCGCCGGTAAATCCCTGCACCGCGCGCAGCACGATCATCTGCGGCAGGTCCTGCGCCAGCGCGCAGGCGGCCGACAGAAGCAGGAACAGGACCGCATTGGTGAGCAGATAGGTGCGGATCGAGAACACCTGCGCCAGCCAGCCCGACAGCGGGATCACCACGATCTCGGCGATCAGATAGGAGGTCGAGATCCAGCCGCCGTCGTCGATGCCGGCGCCGATCGCACCCTGGATATCGGCGAGCGAGGCGTTGACGATCTGGATGTTCAACACGGCCATGAAGGCGCCGAGCGTGGCGCCGATCACCGCGATCCAGGTTTTTGCAGAAACCGCCGACGTCGTTGGCGCAACAGGGGCGGAGATGGTGGCGGCGGACGCAGCGTTGACGGTCGGTTGGAGCGTGCTCATGGAAGCCTCGTCTCGGGTACGGAGACAGGATGCGTCAGACGGGTGGTTTCGATAATCGAGGAAGTTCTGGAAGGATCATCCGGCAGGATTTGACAATCCGGCGCCTTCCTGCCTTCAGCTGCCGTTCGGCCGCGTCGCGTTGTCGGCGAGGCGCTTGGCCGTCTCGCGTTCGGCCAGCACCGTCGCCTTGGTGTCGACGGTCGGTACCGCCGACATGCCGGGCCGCAGCAGGCCGGTGAGGCTGTGGTCGTCGAGCACGATCTTTACAGGTACGCGCTGCACGATCTTGGTGAAGTTGCCGGTGGCGTTGTCGGGGGGCAGCAGCGCGAATTCGAGTCCGCTGGCCGGCGAAAGACTGTCGACGTGGCCGTGCAGCGTGCGATTACGAAAACTGTCGACGTGCAGCTCGACCGGCTGGCCTGGCCGCACATGCGTCAGCTGCGTCTCCTTGAAGTTCGCGACGACATAGACCGCATCGAGCGGCACCACCGCCATCAATTGCGTGCCGGCCTGCACATACTGGCCGACGCGCAAGCTGCGGGCGCCGACGGTGCCGTCCACCGGCGCGGTGATCTCGGTATAGGACAGGTTCAACGCCGCCTGCTGCGCGACCGCGCGGGCGCGTTCGAGCTGCGCGGTAGCCTGGGCGCGCTGGGTGGTGAGCACGTCGACCTTGCGCTGCGCGGCCACGAGGCCGGACTTTGCGTGCTGCAATTGCGCGTTGCTGGCGCGTAGCGCCGCGTCGGTCTGCTGTGCGCGCTGGATCGTGCCGGAGCCCGACTTCATGAGGTCGTCGTAGCGGGCGCGCTCTTCTTGCGCGAATTTCAGATTGGCGTCCGCAGCCGCGACGTCGGCGGTGCTCTGTTCGATGACCGGCTGCTGCAGCTCGAGCTGAGCATCGATGTTGCGCACCGAGGCTTCGCCAGCGGCGACGTCGGCTCGGGCTTGGTCGAGCGCCGCCTTGAAGTCGCGGTCGTCGATCTTTGCGAGGAGCTGGCCCGCCTTGACCTTCTCGTTGTCGCCGACCAGCACCTTGGCGATGTAGCCGGAGACCTTTGGCGCGATGATCGTGGAGTCCGCCTTCACATAGGCATCGTCCGTGGTCTCGAGATAGCGGCCGTAGGTCCAGTAATCGTGTCCGTAGTAGACCATGGTTGCCGTGCCTGCGAGGAGGGCGAGCACCAGAGCCGCGCGCCGGACCATGCTCCGGGCCGCGACAGCCGGCGGCGCCTTGGCGTAATCGCGAGTGATTTCAGTTGCTTGCTGGAAGGTCTCGGTGCGGGGCATCTCGGACATTGCGATCTCCTGTCGGCTCGCTGAGACTATCGGTCTTGCCGGCTCCGCTGATAATTAGGTAAATTCTGGAAGGATTATCCATTAGAGGTGGATAATCGGAGCCGTCGCCTTGGTTCGCATGTCTACCGGGCCAGGGCCGCGACTGCCCCAGAGCGATTGCCGCCTCTGTCGCGCGATTGCTGCTGATGCGTGCGTCCTCTTACAGGCGAAGCTGCAGGGGGACGAGCTATGTGTGCGAACGGATGATCCGGGGCGAATTTCCCGCGATTGTCGATCAGAAGCGGATAATCACGCGGCCATGGATCGATTGACCAGCCTCGAAGTGTTCAGCCGGGTGGTCGAGACCGGCGGCTTCTCCGCAGCAGCCCGCAAGCTCAACATGTCGACCACCATGGTGAGCAATCACGTCCAGGCCCTGGAAGACCGGCTCGGGGTGAGGCTGCTTCACCGCACCACGCGCAAGGTCAACCTCACCGAGATCGGCAAGGCCTATTACGACCGCTGCGTCCAGATCCTCGCCGACATCGAACAGGCCGACGACATCGCGGGCGAATTGCAGTCGGTGCCTCGCGGCACGCTGCGCATTCACGTCGCCACCCATATGGTGCCGTTCGTGACGCCGGTGGTGGCAAAGCTCCTGCCGGCCTATCCGGAGCTCAAGATCGATCTGCGCATGGGCGAGGCCGATGTCGATCTCATCGAGGAAGGCTATGACGTTGCCCTGCGCATGACCCCGCCGCCGGATTCGAGCCTGATCGTGCGGAGCCTCGCCACCTGGCGTCACGTGCTGTGCTGTTCCCACGATTACATCGAGAAGCACGGCCGGGTGCAGAAGCTCGACGAGCTCGCCACGCATAATTGCGGTCGTCACCTGAACTATCCGTTTGGCGATGAATGGCGTTTCCTCGATCGCAAGGGTACGCCGGCGTCGGTGCGCGTCTCCGGCAGCTTCGTCACCAACAGCGGAGAAGCGCTGCGGAAGGTCGCGCTGGGGGGCGCTGCCGTCTGCCTGATGGCGGGGTTTCTCATTCAGGACGACCTCGAGGCCGGCCGTCTCGTGCGCCTGTTGCCGGAATATCGGACGGTCGAGCTGTCCATGAACGCGGTGTATCCGCACCGCCACCATCTGTCGGCGAAGGTCAGAACCTTCATCGACCTGCTCGTGCATCACAGCGCCGAGCAGCAGAAGCTGATCAACCCGTATTCGTGAAGTCGTTATGCCGCAGGTGTACGGCCGCCGGAAAGTTATGAGTTGACATCGCCGGGGTATCTGGAAAAATACAACCTAAGATATAGAAATTTGAAGCCGCTGCGGTGCGGCTGAATCCTGTTTGTTCGACGCGACGTTTCATTCGAGCCCGCTTTCCGGTCCTTCCGCTTCCAGTCACATCGAAAGACGGTGCGCCGGCAGCGCTCGATTGCCACAGAGCTCCGCAAGGCATTGGCGGCGACCATTGCGGTGCAAGCTGGATGACCTGACGATATCCGACCAACCGCCGCTGATCCGAAGGAGGCGCCGATGACCATCGCGAGAACGGGGTGGATTGCAGCTTTGCTCCTCGGCCTCGTGGCGGCCGGCGTCGCGGAGCCTGGCCGCGGCGCTGCCGACGACGCATGGCCGGTCAAGAACAAGCTGCTCGGCAAGGACGGAGACAAGTCCGAGGATGTCAGTGGCATCGCCTGCACCAAGCCGGACGGCTTCCCCCGTTCGTGCCTGGTCATCGACGACAACATCCAGGATGCCCAATTCGTCCAACTGACCGACGGCAAGCTCATTGCCGGCAGTTCGGTCAATCTGATCAAGAACACATTCAAGGACAAGGCGCTCGAGCTTGATGGGGAAGGCGTGGCCTTCTCCAACGGCTTCTATTACGTCATCGGCTCGCATGGGCATCCGCGGGACAAGGATCACAAGCTGAATCCCACGACAGATGCCGCCAAGATTCAGGCGAAGATCGCCGCAAGCAGCCAGATCGTCCGGTTCCGCACGACCGGCGAAGACGGCAATGCCTCGGACGTTCAGCCTACGCCGAGACTGAGGGACATCATTGCGAGCGAGCCTGCTCTTCTCCCCTTCATGGATCTGCGGCTGGAGACCAACGGCCTGACGATCGAAGGCGTGGCGATCAAGGACGATCGGACGCTGCTCGCGGGATTCCGGGGCCCCGTGCTGAACGGCAACTGCGCCCTCGTTCTGTCGGTCGAGGTGGCTACCCTGTTTGGCAACGGAAAAAGTTCGGACCATCGCCTGCACCGGCTTTCGCTCGGCGACGGGCGTGGCGTGCGCGATCTCGCGCCATTTGGCGAGCGTATTCTCGTCCTGACAGGTCCGGTTGCGGACGGGCCCGGGGCCTATGCCGTTTTCGCGTGGGACGGCGCATCTGACTCGGTCGAGCTGTTGAAGGAATTGCCGTTTGACCCGAAGCGAAAGCCTGAGGGGCTCCTGCCGCTGGACAAGACGTCAACCGGACTGCGCGTCCTGATCGTGTTCGACGGCGACAAGGAAGGTGCGCCCACGCCGATCGAAATACCGGGATCGGGGCCGCGATCGTCATCCTGTCCCGCCGGCTAGGCGTTCGAAAGCCCGCGCCTCACGGTTCCGGACCATGCTTCAGGAGGTCGGCGGCGGCAGCCGACCGAACACGCCGTCGAGCGCCATGCCGATCGCGAGCAGGCGGCGATCGCTTCCGGCCGGGCCGTCGAGCTCAAGTCCGATCGGCAATTTGCTGCTGTCGCCGAGCGCGATCGGGATCTGGATGCCGGGAATCCCCGCGTTGCTGCCGGGATCGGTATTGTCAATGAACAGCCCGAAATTCTCGAGGCTGCTGGACTCCGGATTGGAGGGAATCGCAACGCGCGGCGTGGTCGGGAAGGCGATGGCGTCGAGCCGGTTGTCGGCAAAAGTCTTGCCGTACAGCGCCTGAAGCGCCGGCCGTGCGGTCTTGATCGCGGCGTCGTAGATCGGCCTGGCGTCAACCAGCGAGCCATCGGGAGCGGGCAGTTTGCGTGGGATCACGAGGCCATCATAGGTGCCCTTGACGTCGGCGCTGGCGATTGCCTCCGCCACTGCCTCGATGCTGAGGCCGGTGCCGGTGTGTGCGAGATAGGCGACCAGATCGTCATAGGCCTCGTACAGCGCGACGGGAAAGCTGACCTGTCCGTTGAGCTCTGCCAGTTTCGGTATCTCGATCTCGACGACCGTGACGCCCTGCACCTTCACTTTCGCGACGGCCGCCTGAAAGGCGGCGTCGGTGTCGGCATCGAGATTGGCCAGCATCGCCTTGGTGATGCCGATGCGGACCTGCGTCAGATCAGCCGGCGCAATCGCGTCGCCGCCCGCGATGACGCGATCGAGCAGCGCGACGTCGGCCATGGTTGCGGCCATCGGGCCTGCGGTATCGCGGGTGTGCGAGATCGGCGCGATGCCAGCCTGCGGATAACGGCCGACGGTCGGGCGCAGCGAGGCACATCCGTTCAGGGCAGCGGGCACCCGCACCGATCCGCCGGTGTCGGTGCCGAGCCCGCCCGCCACGATCCGCGCGCCGATCGCCGCGCCCGTACCCGACGAGGAGCCGCCGGCGATCAGGGCGCGATCATAGGCGTTGCGCACGCCGAACTCGGTGCCGGTCTTGAACGCGGTGTTGTAGCCGGAGATGCCGAAGGCGAGCTCGTGCATGCTGGTCTTGCCGATGATGATCGCGCCCGCGGCGCGCAGCTTTGCCACAACAGGCGCATCAGCCTTCGGAATGTAATTCATGAGCGCGGGAGTGCCGGCACTGCAGGGCAGCCCGGCCACCTCGATATTGTCCTTGATCACGATGGGCACGCCGCCGAGCGGTTTTGCCTTATCACCCGTCGCGTCGAACGCCGCGGCGGCTTTCAAGGCACCTGCTTCGTCCAGCGTGACGAAGGCATTGAGCTCGGCGTTGGCCTTGGCGCGAGCCAGGGCTTCCCGGGTGAGTGCGGTGCTCGTGATTGTCCCGGCGCCGAGGGCGGCCGCGGCCCCGGTCAGTGTCAACTGGTCGAAATCCATGATGCGTCACCCGATTGCAGGGGGCCAGCGGGGCGCCCCTCAGGTTCAGAGGCTGAAGCCTCGCCGGTGCCGCGTCAACCGGTGGCGTGCTTCCTCGCCGGCGAGGATGTGTCGAGTTCAACGAACCGCCGTTCGATCTCGGCCTTCACCTTCACGATCGCGGCGTCCTTCACCGGTCCGTAGCCGCGGATATTCGTCGGGCCTTTGGCGATCGCGACGAGATCGGACAGATGCGTCGCGTCGAGCTTGCCGAGCATGCGTTCGATCAGGCCTTCATACCAGGCGATCAGCTCTCGCTCGGCGCGCCGTTCCGCGGCGTAGCCGAACGGATCGAACGGCGTCCCACGCAATCCCTTCAATCGCGAGAGCACGGCGAGCGGCGTCTGGATCCACTGGCCGAAGGCACGCTTGCGCGGGCGGCCGCGGGCGTCGCGTTGGGAGGACAGGAACGGTGGGGCCAGATGGTACTGGACGCTAAAACCGTCCTCGAACTCGCGCTTCAGCTCGTCGAGGAAGCCGCTTTGCATGTGCAGCCGCGCCACCTCGTACTCGTCCTTGTAGGCCATCAGCTTGAACAGCGCGCGTGCGACCGCCTCGGTCAGCGCCTCGCCGTTCAGGCCGGTTTCGGCATTGCGGACTCTTGCGACGATCGCTTGGTAGCGCGCCGCATAGGCCTCGTTCTGATAGGCCGTGAGGAATTCGGCGCGCCGGGCAATGAGCTGGTCGAGTGTCTCGGCTCTGGGTGCTTCGCCCGCCTCCGGCAGAAAGGCCGGATCGGCCGCGGCGATCCGGCCCCAGGCAAAGGCCTGCTTGTTGCGGTCGACCGCGACGCCGTTCAGCTCGATCGCGCGCAGCAGCGCCGGCAGCGAGACGGGGATAAGGCCGTGCTGCCAGGCAAAGCCCAGCATGATGATGTTGGCGTAGACGGCATCGCCGAGCAGCCGTTCGGCCAAAGCGTTGGCGTTGATCGTGTCGAGATTGCCGTCGCCGACGACCTGCCGGATTGCGCGCAGGCGGGCAGGCGAGGCGAGATCGGCGTCGCGGAAGCGGACGACGTCGCCGGTCGGCATCTCCGCGGTGTTGACGGCGGCGCGCGTGCCGCGGCGGTAGGTGCCGGATGCCTTTGGCGAGGAGCTGACGACGAGGTCGCAGCCGATCAGCGCGTCGGCCGCGCCCTGGTCGATGCGGACCTGATGCAGCGCTTCCGGTGAGGCGGCGAGGCGGATATAGCTCAGCACCGGGCCGAACTTCTGCGCAAAGCCGGTGAAGTCCAGCACCGAGACGCCGAAGCGTTGGAGATGCGCGGCCATGCCGATCAGCGCGCCGACCGTGATCACGCCGGTGCCGCCGACGCCGGTCACCAGCAGGTCGTAGGGCCGGTCAAGCGTGGCGGGCGCGGGCAAAGCAAGCGTGGCGGCGCGGCCGGCCGCGTCGATCTGGCTCGCGCTCTTCTTCCGCCGCGTCGCGCCTTCGACGGTCACAAAACTCGGGCAGAAACCGTTGAGGCAGGAAAAATCCTTGTTGCACGCCGACAGGTTGATCTGCCGCTTGCGGCCGAATGGCGTCTCCTTCGGCTCGACGCTGAGGCAGTTGGATTCGACCGAGCAGTCGCCGCAGCCTTCGCAGACGAGGTCGTTGATGTAGGCGAAGCGTTTTGGATCGGCCATCTGCCCGCGTTTGCGCCGCCGCCGCTTTTCGGTGGCGCAGGTCTGTTGATAGATCAGGACGGATACGCCGGAGACGTCACGCAGCTCGCGCTGCACGGTGTCCATCTCCTTGCGGGGGTGAATGGTCACGTCGCTGGGCAGGTCCGCCGGGTTGAAATGCCCGGGATCGTCCGACACGAGCGCGATGCGCTCAACGCCTTCGGCGCGGACGCTGTGCGCGATGGCATGCACGCTGACCGGACCGTCGACCGGCTGGCCGCCGGTCATCGCCACCGCGTCGTTGAACAGGATCTTGTAGGTGATGTTGGCCTTGGCGGCGATCGCCTGCCGGATCGCCATCGAGCCCGAATGATAATAGGTGCCTTCGCCGAGATTCTGGAACACGTGCTTGTGGCCGGTGAAGCGTGACGAGGCCGCCCAGTTCACGCCCTCGCCGCCCATCTGGATCAGCGACGAGGTCTCGCGGTCCATCCAGCTCGCCATGAAGTGGCAGCCGATGCCAGCCAACGCCTTCGATCCCTCGGGCACCTTCGTCGACGTGTTGTGCGGGCATCCCGAGCAGAAATAGGGCGTGCGCGTTGCGCCGCTGACGTTGATCGCGCGCGCGGCCTCCGGCATCAAGGCGGCTGCGCGTGCGGCGAGATTGAGGCCCGGAAACATCGGGTCGAGCCGCCGCGCGAGCACGCTCGCGAGCGCGCGCGGCGACAATTCGCCGATCCAGGAGATCAGCCTTGCGCCGGTTTCGTCGTGCTTGCCGACCATGCGCTCGGGCTTGCTGCCGGGATAGTCGTAAAAATATTCCTTGAACTGGCTCTCGATGATGCCGCGCTTTTCCTCGACCACGAGGATCTCGCGCTTGCCCTTCACGAAATCCATGGCGTCATGCAACGCCAGCGGCCAGACCATGCCGACCTTGTAGACGTCGATGCCGATGCTGCGGCAGGCGGCTTCATCGAGGCCCATCAGCCGCAGCGCTTCCATCAGGTCGAGATGCGCCTTGCCTGTCGTGACGATGCCGTAGGTGGCGCCAGGGATGTCATAGATGTGACGATCGATCGGATTGGCTTTTGCAAAGGCATAGACCGCGTGCTTCTTCGCCTCCAGCCGCTCCTCGATCTGCGGGCCCGGCAAATCGGGCCAGCGATAGTGCAGGCCGCCGGGCGGCGGCGTGAAGTCGGGCGTGCGGAAGAGGCGCGGCGGGCGCAACGCGACGGATGCGCCGGATTCCACGATCTCCGAGATCGCCTTGAAGCCGACCCACATGCCGGAGAAGCGGCTGAGCGCGTAGCCATATTCGCCGAACGCCAGATATTCGCCGACATCGGCCGGGTGCAGCGTCGGCATGAACCAGCTCATGAAGGCGACATCGGACTGGTGCGGCATCGACGACGACACGCAGCCATGGTCGTCGCCGGCGACCACCAGCACGCCGCCGTGCGGCGAGGAGCCGTAGGCGTTGCCGTGCTTGAGCGCGTCGCCGGAGCGATCGACGCCGGGCCCCTTGCCGTACCAGAGCCCGAACACGCCATCGACCTCGCGGTCTGCTTGCGTTTCGACCTGCTGCGAGCCGAGCACGGCAGTCGCCGCGAGATCCTCGTTCACGGCCGGGAGGAATTCGATGCGGTCTCGCTTGAGCCATTCCTGGATGCGCCACAGTTCGAGATCGACGCCGCCGAGCGGCGAGCCGCGATAGCCGGAGATGAAGCCCGCGGTGTTGAGGCCGTTCGCCCGGTCTCGCCTCGCCTGATCGAGCGCGATGCGGACGATGGCCTGCGTGCCCGTGAGGAAGATGCGGCCCTCCTCGCGATCGTAGCGGTCGGAGAGATCGTAACTGTCGAGTGACGGAATGGCGTCCATGGCGGACCTCGCGGCAACCCCCTGATGATGGAAGGTTATGCCTGGACAGCTGGTAGGTCTTGCCTATTTATCCCGCATGGATCACAAATTCGGTAGAATTTTGCGTGGTGTCATCAAATTTGGTAGATGCTCCCGACTTGAGAGGTCGCCATGATCGAAGAACAGGACATACGAATACTCGCCCATCTGCAGAGGGACGGGCGCGCCACCAACCAGCAGCTCGCCGACGAGGTCGGCATGTCCACCTCGGCCTGCTGGCGCCGGGTGCGGGCGCTGGAGGAGAGCGGCGTCATCCAGGGCTATGCGGCGCTGGTCGCGCGCGAGCAGGCGGGCTTTGCGATGTCCGCCATCCTCCACGTCTCGCTGGAGCGGCACGATGCGAAATTCGTGGACGAGTTCGTGGCCAGGGTGACGACGCGCCGCGAGGTGCTGGAATGTTTCGCGACCACGGGCGATGCCGACTATCATTTGCGCGTCGTCGTGCAGGACATGGCGGCCTATAACCGCTTTCTCGACGAGTTCATGTTCCGCATTCCCGGCATCCGCTACGTCCGCAGCAACGTGGTGCTGAAGGAGATCAAGACCAGTGTGGCGCTGCCGTTTTGAGGAAGGTGCCGTAGGGTGGGCAAAGGCGCGCCTGCGCCGTGCCCACCATCTCGCTCGATTTGCGAAGGTTGGTGGGCACGCTTCC
Organism: Bradyrhizobium huanghuaihaiense; assembly: GCF_025200885.1. Lineage (NCBI taxonomy): Bacteria > Pseudomonadati > Pseudomonadota > Alphaproteobacteria > Hyphomicrobiales > Nitrobacteraceae > Bradyrhizobium > Bradyrhizobium huanghuaihaiense. Next base: position 1,216,561 of record NZ_CP104172.1, read on the forward strand.
GCTTTGCCCACCCTACGGCACCTTTGTCACCGCTGCTCCCGCACAAATCTGTTGCGCAGTGTCCCGATGCCCGTGATGTCGATCTCCACGACATCGCCATGCGTGATGTCGGGCGAGGCACCGTCGGTGCCCATCCAGATCACGTCGCCGGGCCACAGCGTGAAATACTTGGTCAGCTCGACCAGGAACGGCACCACGCCGAAGATCATGTCGTTGGTGTAGAAGCGGTTGGTCTCCTTGCCGTTGACTCGGACGATCGTCTGCATCTTCGCAAGATTGGCCTCGGTCTCGATCCACGGGCCCATCGGCTTGAAGGTGTCGGCGTTCTTCGAGCGCCACAGGCTGCGGTCCGCCTTCTGCCAGCTGCGCTCGCTGACGTCGTTGCCGATGGTGTAGCCGAACACGCAGTCCATCGCGTTCTCTTTGGTGAGGTGCTTCACCTTCTTCCCGATGACGACGACGAGCTCGCCTTCATAATGGATCTTGTCCGTCGCCAATGACGGGATCACGACCTCCTCGTCATGCGCGATCAGCGCGTTCTGCGCGCGATAGCCGATCTCGGGACGGTCGGGCACGGCCGGCACCTCGCCGCGCTTGTCGGCGGCTTCCTTCAGGTGTTTGAGGTAATTCAGGCCGACGCAATAGAAGGTGCGCGGGATCAGCGGCAGCTCTATCTTGACCTCGCCAAGCGGATGCGTGCGCGAGCTGCGCTGCCATTCGCCGAATGGATCGCCGTCAACGGCGACCACCTTGTCGCCCTCGACGATCCCCCAGGAGGTCTTGCCCGCGGCGGTGAATTTCAGCCAGCGCATGTTGGATCCTCCCGTTATTCCGCGGCATCGCGCGGCTGCACCTTCCAGGCGCCGGCGGCCGGTCGCTTAAGCCCGAGATTTTCCCGCAGCGTCTTGCCGCGATAGTCCTTCTGGAACAGTCCGCGCCGCTGCAGCTCCGGCACGACATGCTGTACGAAATCGGCGTAGGAGCCTGGCACATAGGTCGCGGCGATGACAAAGCCGTCACAGCCGCGCTCGACGAACATCTCTTCCAGTCTGTCCGCGATCTCCTTGGGGCCGCCGACCATGGCGTCATGCACCTGGCCACGGCCGGAGAAGGTGACGAAGTCGCGCGCGCTCGGATTGCTCTTGCCCGAATTCTTCAGGACGCCGTCGCGAATGCCCAGGATGCCCTGCATGCTCTTCAATTCTTCCGTCGTCAGCGGCTCGTCGAGATCCTTCGACGCAAAATCGTAATTGAGGGCTTCGGCGAGCAGCGACAGTGCGTCGATCTCAAGCGGCAGCTTGTTGATCAGCGCCATCTTGTCCTCGGCTTCGGCCTTGGTCGCGGCGCAGACCGGCGTCGTCAAATTGCAGAGAAACATCTGGTCGGGATCGCGGCCGGCCTTCGCGGCCTCGTTGCGTACGGCCCCATAGCCTTCCTTGGCGGCGGCGAGGTTGCGCGCGGCGGTGAAGATCACCTCACCCCAGCGGCCGGCAAAGCGCTGGCCACGGCCGGAGGCGCCGGCCTGGATGATCACGGGGTGGCCTTGTTGCGAGCGCGGCACGGTGAACGGCCCGCGGGACTTGAAGGACGCTCCCTTGTGATCGAGCCGCTTCACCTTGCTGGGATCGGCAAAGCGGCCGCTTGTCTTGTCCATGATGATCGCGCCGTCCTCCCACGTATCCCAATGGCCGAGCACCACCTCCATGAACTCGTCGGCCTTGTCGTAGCGGGAATCATGTTCGGGATGGGAGTCGCGCCCCATGTTGAGTGCCTCGCCGTCGTTGAGCGAGGTGACGACGTTCCAGCCCGCGCGCCCGCCCGACATCAGGTCAAGCGTCGCGAAGCGGCGGGCGACGTCGAACGGCTCGTAATAGGTGGTCGAGCAGGTCGCGCCAAGGCCAAGCCTCTCGGTGACCATGCCCATCGTGGTCAGCACGATCAGCGGGTCCATCTTCACGCAGCGGATGCCGTATTCGACGGTGTGGGCGTGATCGTTGCCGTAGCGGTCCGGCATCGCTAGGCGATCGTCGAAGAACGCCATGTGGAATTTGCCGGCTTCGAGGATTTTTGCGATCTCCTGGTAATAGTCCGCCGACATCGAGTCCGAGCGCGAGTCCGGATGCCGCCACGAGCTCGGCAAGTTCGTGCAGTTCTGCGCCTGGAGGAAGCCGACCAGTACCATCTGCCGATTCATGCTGCTGTTCTCCTAATTGCGTCAGGCGAGGCCAAGGATCGTGTCGAGCCGGTACTCGCGCGCCAGCGTGCGCAGCTTGTCCCAGGTCGCGTCCTCGACCTCGATGCCGTCGCGCAGGCGCTGCTGCTCGCGCAGGCCCTCGATCTCGCCGGGATAGTAGACGCCCTTGCTGCCCTCGGAGGGCGGCGTCGATTTCAGGTACTGCGCGAACTCGGCGACCTCGCGCTTGAATTCCTTCAGCGGCCGGAAGGCGGCGACATTGAACACGGCCATGAAGCAGCCGTCATTGTGCCGCCCCGTCGGCTCGACGCCGAAGCCGAGACCGGTGAGCAGGCCGCACAGCACCTCGACCATGGCGGCGAGGCCGCTACCCTTGTAGCCCTCGGTGCCGCCGAGCGGCAGCAGCGCGCCGCCCTTGCGATATTGGGTCGGGTCGGCGGTGTGCCGTCCCTCGGCATCGATGATCCATCCGGTCGGAATTTCCTCGCCACGCGCGACAGCGAGCTGGATCTTGCCGGCAGCAACCGCCGAGGTCGCCATGTCCAGATAGAACGGCGCCTCGAGGTCGGACGGCACCGCGATCGAGATCGGGTTGGTGCCGAGCCGCGCTTCCTTGCCGCCGAACGGGGCCACGTGCTTCGGCGAGCGGCCGGAGTCCGCCGTCGCAATCCCGATCATGCCTTCGCGCATCGCCATCAAGGGATAAGCGGCGAGGCGGCCGACATGGCTTTGCCGGAACACGGTGCAGGCGGCGACGTTCGCCGTCTTCGCCTTCTCGATGGTCAGCGCCATCGCCTTGGCGTTGACGTGAAAGCCAAACCCCCAATGGCCGTCGATCACGGTCGTGGTCGGCGATTCCTGGACGATGGTCCACTTGGCGCCGGGAACGATGTGCCCTGCCTTGATGCGGTCGATATAGGTGGGAACGGCGATCACGCCGTGGGAATCGTGGCCGGCGAGGTTGGCGTTGACGCAGCCGGTCGCGACGGCGTCGGCCTCTTCCTCGGAAGCCCCGGCCGCCTGGAGCAGCGCGGCGCTGATGCGCGTGAGGCGGTCGGCCCTGACGAGCGGCATGGCGTTTCCCCGGCGTGGTGCCCTTATCGGGCTGCTTGTTGGGGGCCATCGTCTCAAAGCGCCAGAGCGATATCAATCTCCCGTAAACCAATACAGGGCTGCAAATTCGTAAACGGAACACGCCTTTGGTCGAAGATTTGCCCCGCACGGCGGTATTTTCGAGAGTTTAGCGTCGCTCGTTCGCAGCTCGTTCACTTTGATCGACGGTTTGCGCGGCGGAATAACGACCACTTAGGCGATCGCCGCTCATAAAGGCACCGGGAGAAATAGGCAGAAATGCCCGGGAGCTGAGATCGTGCCGACGACCCTCGCGCGCACCTTTGCGGCGCTGAGCGCCATCAATGAAGCGATCCTCTATGCGAGATCGCCGGACGAGCTGTACCAGAAGGTCTGCGACGCCGGCTTTTCGAGCGGGGACTTTTTGGCCGTGGCCGTGTTCCTGGTGGGCCCCGACGGCCGGCGGCTGCGCTTTGCGGCCGGCTGCGGCGACGATATCCCGCGGCTGAGCTCGCTCGTGATCACGACCGACGCCGGCACGCCGGAAGGATCGGGCGTCGGCGGCGAGGCATTTCGCGATCAGAAGCTGTGCATCAGCAACGACTATCTGAACGACCCGCGCTCGCTGGCGTGGCGTAAGGGTGCCGCCAAGGCGCATATCGGTGCGGCGGCGGCGTTGCCGCTGCTCTGCAACGGCAAAAGCGTCGGCGTGCTGTACGTGACGCGACGCGAGGCCAACTCGCTGAACGAGCAGATGGTGTCGCTGTTCGAGCGCATGTCGGCGAACATTTCCTACGCGCTGGACAATTTCGCGCGCGAGACCGCGCAGCAGATCAGCGAACGGGCGACACGGCGGCTCAACCGCATGTTCGGTGCCATCAGCGCCACCAACGAAGCGATCCTGCGGGCCAAGACCGAGCTGGAGCTGTACCAGCTCGTCTGTGACGCCTCCGTGCACAGCGGCAAATCGCTGGCGACCATCGTGCTGCTCCGCGAGCCGGATTCGCATTGGATGAAGCCTGTCGCGGCCACCGGGCAGAACCTCGAGCTCGTCACCCAGTCGCGCTATTCGGTCGACCCGGACAATCCCTTTGGCAAGGGCATCTCCGGCGAGGTGTTCCGGACGCAGAAAGCCGTCGTCGAGGACGATCTCGCCAGCCGTACCAAGGGCTCGCCGTGGGAGCAGGCCAACGTCAACACCGGCGTCGCCGCCTGCGTGGTCGCGCCGCTGATCAAGCGTGGCGAAAGCGTCGGCGTGCTGCTGTTCTTCATCAGCCGCTCCTGGGCCAAGGACGAAGAGATCGTCGCGCTGCTGCTGCGCATGGCGGAGAACGTCTCGTTCGCGATCGAGAATTTCGGCCGCGAGGCCGAGAAGGCCAGGATCGCAGCCGAAGAAGAGCGCCTGGCGCGCATGTATGCGGCGCTCAGTGCCACCAACGAGGCGATCCTGCGCGCACGGTCACGGTCCGAGCTGTTCGACCTCGTCTGCGAGGCGACGGCCAAAGGCGCCAAGTTCACCTCCGCCAGCATCGCGCTGGTCGACCAGCGCGCCGAGCTGCTGCGCGTGGTCGCCAGCTACGGACCGAATGCCGACCAGGTTCGCAACTTCAAGTTCTCGACCTCGGAGCAGGTGGCGGAAGGACGCGGGCTGACCGGCACCGCGTTCCGCACGCGCCAGCCTGCCGTCAGCAACGACGTGCTCGCCGACGACCGCATCGCGCCCTGGCAGGCCAGCGCCCGCCGCAACGGCATCGCGTCCTCCGCGGCGCTGCCGCTGTTCAACGGCGACCGGGTCGAGGGCGTCTTCCTGTTCAACTCGCCGGAATGCGGCGCCTTCACGCACGAACTCGTCGAGCTGCTGCGCAGGCTCCAGGCCAACGTCTCTTTCGCGCTGGAGAATTTCGACCGTGCCGAGGCGAAGGCCAAGGCCGAGATGCAGCGCAATCGTCTCAGGGGCATGCTTGAGGCGCTGAGCGCGACCAACGAGGCGATCATGCGGGTGAAGACCCGCGCCGAATTGTTCGAGGTGGTCTGCGAGGCGGCGGTGCTCGGTGGCACCTTCTCCTCCGCGACCATCGCCATGGTGGATGCGACGGGGCACTATCTCGACATTGCCATGACCAAGGGTGAGAGCTGCGGCCTGATCAAGGAATGGCGCTTCTCGACCTCGGCCGATGACCCGGAGGGTCGCGGGCTCACCGGCACCTCCTTCCGTACGCGCGCGCCTTGCATCGCCAATGAGATCCTCACCGACATCCGCACCGCGCACTGGCACCAGATCGCGCGCATGCAAGGGACGAAATCAGGCGCCTGCTTCCCGTTGCTCAGCAACGGCGGCGAGGCTGTCGGCGTGTTGCTGTTCCTCTCGCCCGATGAGGGCGCGTTCACGCAGGATCTCATTCAACTGCTGGGGCGGCTTGCCGAGAACGTCTCGTTCGCGCTCGACAATTTCGACCGGGCCGAGGAAAAGGCCCGCACCGAGGCGCAGAAGGAACGCCTGAGGCGCATGTTCGCGGCGCTGAGCGCCACCAACGAGGCGATCATGCGGGCCAAGTCGCGGGCCGAGCTGTTCGACCTCGTCTGCCTCGCCGCCTCGAACGGCGCGAAATTCACCTCGACGACGATCGCGCTGGCGGTGGACGGCAGCGATCAGCTCGAGATCGTGGCGGCCGCCGGACCGTCCGCGGACACCACCCGCAACATCCGCCTCTCCATCGACCCCGAGCGTCCCGAAGGGCGCGGCATGAGCGGCACGGCGTTCCGCACGCGCCAGCCCTGCATCAGCAACGACTACCTCAACGACGATCGCGTCCGTGTCTTCCATGCCATCGTGCGCGGCGACGGCGCGCGGTCGGGCGCGGCGTTCCCGCTGATCGCGCACGACCGTGCCGTCGGCGTCATGATCTACATGTCGACCGAGCCGAATACCTTCACGGAAGAGTTCGTCGAGCTGCTGCAGCGCCTGGCCGACAACGTCTCCTTCGCGATGGAGAATTTCGACCGGGCCGACGAGAAGAACCAGGCGGACGAGCGGATCGAGTATCTCGCCTCGCACGACAGCCTGACCGACTTGCCAAACCGCGAGACCTTCAACGGGCTGCTGCGCGCGGCGATCGACACCGCGCAGCGCCATGATCACCGTTTTGCGGTGCTGTTCATCGATCTCGACCGCTTCAAGGTCATCAACGATTCGCTGGGTCACGAGGCGGGCGACCTGCTGCTGCTCGAAGTGGCGAACCGCTTGCGCGGCGCGCTGCGGGCCAGCGACGTGGTGGCGCGGCTCGGCGGCGACGAGTTCGTGGTCATCCTCGACCAGTGCGGCGAGATCGACGACGTCCAGCGCATCGCGACCGGGCTGCTCACGGCGCTCTCCGAGCCGATGGAGCTCGCCGGTCACGAGTGCCACACCACGGCCTCGATCGGCATCGCGATGTACCCGGCCAACGGCTCCGACGCGCAGACGCTGACCAAGAACGCCGACATGGCGATGTATCTCGCCAAGGAAGACGGCAAGAACGGCTACCGCTTCTTCTCCAAGGAAGTGAAGACCCAGTCCATCGAGCGGCTGTCGCTGGAGAGCGCGCTGCGCCGCGCGCTGGAGCGCGAGCAGTTCTCGCTGAACTATCAGCCCAAGGTGGACATGGCGACCGGCCAGATCACCGGCGTGGAGGCGCTGCTGCGCTGGACCCATCCCGATCTCGGCAGCGTCTCGCCCGCACAGTTCATTCCGCTCGCGGAGGAAACCGGGCTGATCGTGCCGATCGGTCGCTGGGTGCTGAACGAGGCGTGCGCGCAGGCGATGGCCTGGCAGCGCCGCGGCCTGCTGCCGCTGTCGATGGCGGTGAACCTGTCGCCGCGGCAGTTCGCCGACGAGCATCTGTTGCAGGACGTCGACGAGGCGTTGGCGGCCTCCGGCATGTCGCCGGTGCTGCTCCAGCTCGAGGTCACCGAGAGCATGATGATGCGCAATGTCGGACGTGCGCTCAAGGTGCTCGACGCCATCCAGAGCCGCGGCATCCGCCTTGCGATCGACGATTTCGGCACCGGCTATTCGTCGATGTCGCTGATGAAGCACTTCCCGATCGACACCATCAAGATCGACCGCTCCTTCGTGCGCGACCTGCCGCAGGATTCGGAGGATCAGGCGATCGCGCAGGCGATCATCAGCATGGGCAAGGCGCTCGGCATGACGGTCGTCGCCGAAGGCGTCGAGAACGCCGAGCAGGAGGCGTTTCTGCGTAGCCACGGCTGCGACGAGATGCAGGGCTTCCTGATTGCGAAGCCGCTGCCGGCGAAACAGATGGCCGAATTGTTGCGGCCGATGGTGCTGCCGGTCGCACCGCCGCTTCAGCCCGAACCGGATCCGGTTGCCACCGCGGCTGCGGCGCTACGGCTGAAACGCGCTGTCGTCTGACGGCTGCGGGTGCAGCTCGCGGACGTCGTGATCGGCGCCCTCGGCGATGCTCGGAAAATCCTGGGGTCCTGTCAGCGAGGTCTGCTCGACGAACAACGCCAGAATCGTGCGCGCGCCGTCGGCGAAGCTCGTGCCCTCGTGCAAGCCGAGCTCGGCGCACCATGCGCTGCTCATCGGCTCCTGATCGTCGACCACCGCCATGGCGGGTCCCCACCACCAGGCAGGCGCGGGCGAGCGCTCGTCCTCGGGCACGACATGCCAGCGGACGAACTCATCCATCACGCGCTCGAACTCCAGGCGTGCAGCCTGATGCATTGGATCGATACTCCTTCGAATCCGCGCCTGATGACAGGCCGTCACGCAGATTCGATTGTGGTCCTGACACCAGGAAGAATCGGCTCGCGCAACCGGCGGGAGCCATGCATCCCGACCTCATCGTCGGTGATGCCCAAGAATGCGGCCGTCGGCGATACGCCAACGGCGGCAGCGAGCCTCCATTTTAGCCGTTTGGAGGCTCGGCAGGCAAGGTGCGGATGTTACGGTTGCTTAACGTGCCCTGAGCGGATGGGCCTTCTGGTGCCACGCCCAGGCGGTGCGGATCACCGTCGGCAGGTCGGAGTGACGCGGCACGAAGTTGAGGACTTTTCGCGCGGCAGAGGGATCGGCGACCAGGTAAGTGGGGTCGCCGGCGCGGCGCGGCTTGACCGTGTGCGGGACCTCGCGCCCGGTCTCCTGCCTGATGGCGTCGAGGATCTGGCGCACCGAGAAGCCCGCGCCGGTGCCGAGGTTGAAGCTGCCGCCGGCATGTCCCGTTTCCAGCAGCTTCAGCGCGGCGACATGCGCGGCGGCGAGGTCCGTGACATGGATGTAGTCGCGGATCGCGGTGCCGTCGGGCGTGTCGTAATCGTCGCCGAACACGGCGAAGTCGACATGGCCCTGCAGTGCCATCATCGCCCGCGGAATGAGATGGGTCTCGTTGTCGCGCAGCTCGCCGATGCCGCCGGCGGGATCGGCCCCGCTGGCATTGAAATAGCGCAGGCAGAAGGCACCGAAGCCATAGGCTGCGCGATAATCGGCGAGCATGCGCTCGATCATCCATTTCGATGCGCCATAGGGGTTGATCGGCGCGCAGGGGAAGTCTTCCGGCAGCTCCTTGGAATCGGCATTGCCGTAGACGGCGCCGGTCGAGGAGAACACGATGCGATGGCAACCGGCGTTGCGCATCGCCTGCAACAGCGACAACGTGCCCTGCACGTTGTTGATGTAATATTTCTGCGGATCGGTCATGGATTCGCCGACGAGACTGGCGGCCGCGAAATGCATGACGGCGGTGACCTTGTGCTCGGCGAAAGCGCGCGCCAGCGCCGCGCCGTCGAGCAGATCGCCGGTCACGAGGGGGCCGGCGACGAAGCTGCGGTGACCTGTCGAGAGATTGTCATAAACGACGGGCTGATAGCCGGCGGCGGTCAGTGCGCGGCAGGCATGCGAGCCAATATAGCCTGCGCCTCCTGTGACGAGGACAGTCGGTCGATCGGTCATGTCGTATGCTACTCTTCTCTCAGCGATTGAAGGGCCGTTTGCGGCTGAAGAGAAGATAGAGCGCGCGGGGGTTGGTGGTCAAATAGCGCCAGAACAGGCGGCGTGGCTCGAGCCATGTGCGCCAGGCCCATTCGAGTCCGAATCTCTGCATCCATTGCGGCGCGCGGGACCGGCTGCCCGACAAAAAGTTGAATAAGCCGCCGGAGGTCTTGATAACGCCAACATTGGTGAGCAGCGGCGTGAATTCCTCGACGAATGCCTGCTCGTTGGGCACGCCGAACGCGACCCAGAGATAATCGGGCGCGAGCGCGTTGATCTCCTCGACTTTCGCGCGCAGGGCTTCGCCGCGCAGATAGCCGTGGCTGTGCCCGACGATCTTCAGGTTCGGATACAGATTGCGGACGTTGGCGACCGCCGCGGCGTTCTCGGCCTCGCTGGCGCCGAACATGTAGAAGGTGCGGCCGACCGCTTCGGCCTTGCGCGCGACGACGTGGAACAGGTCCGTGGTCGCGACGCGCTCGGGCAGCGGAAACCAGGATTGCAGCTTCGAGGCCGCCACCAGCGGCTGACCGTCGGCATTGATCAAATCGGCCGCGCGGAACAGGCGCTCCGTTTGCGGCTCCGTCGAGCAGCGCGCCAGCACCTCGCCATTGGCCGAGGTCAGGTACAGCGGACGGCCGATGCGATGCTGCGGATCGGTGGCCTCGATCATGAAATCGGCGGTGGCTTCCAGGTCGAGCGCAGCCATGCGGAGGCCGCCGACGGTGATCCTCGGCACGTCGGCGGTTGCGGCCCGCCCGTCCAGATTGACGCGGCGCTCAAGCATATTGTCTGCCTCGCTGGCGCGCTTGGGTTGCGGGGGTGAGCTCGTCGAGCACGACGCCGACGAGCTTGCGCTCGGCGCGGCCGAGCGTGCTCAGGATCTCTTCCAGGCCGTCGTTGATGTCCATGCTGGTCGGCAACACCGCCACCAGCGCATCGACCTCGTCGAGCAGCTTGCGGCTGCCGGCGCCGAGCGGCGTCACGGGACCGTCGATCACCACGAGGTCGTAGCCGCCGGCGGAGCGCGCCTGTGCGATCGCCTTGCGGATGGCTTCAGCTGCCTTGCCGGCATCGCCTTCGGCGGCCGGCAGCACCGAGATGCCGTTGACCGTCTTGATCTCGCGTGCGGCCTTGCTGCCGTTCGAGAGCCAGCCGAGCCTGCTCGGCTCGCTCTTGCCGTTACGGTTGACCTTGTTCGAGAGCGAATGTGCCAGATGGTCGGCATCGATCATCAGCACGCGGGCGCCGTCGCGCGCGGCTGCGAGCGCGAAATTCAGCGCGGTCACGCTGCGTCCGGTGGTCTCGCCGGGACCGAGCAATGCGACGACCGGCATCGCCTTGCCGCCCGCGCGCCGGGCCACCGCCGCGCGCATGTCGCGCCAGGCATTGAGCAGGCTCGTCAGGGGGAAGCCGGGACGCAGCGTCGGCCAGCCCAGCCGCGTCAGGTCGACGCCGCCGCCGGTGGCGAGAATGGCGCCGAGCGTGTGGATGACGTCGGCCTCCTGGAGGCGCGCGATCAGCGGCTTTTCGATCAGAGGTCTTTCGACCATTGAAGGTTGCAGCGGTGGCGCAGCAACGTCCGGCGGAGCCTGCGCGACCTCCGGTGCTCGCGAAACCTGCGGCTGCGCAATCTCGCTGGCCCGCGGCGGCTCCGCAGCGCGCGGAGCTTGCGGCGCCGGTGTGCGCTCACGGCGAGCGGGTGCAGGCGCTGGCGCGCCGGCGAACAGCAGCTCGGCCGCGGCGAACCAGCCCGATGCGGCGATGGCGCCGAAGATGAAGCCGATCATGGCGAACAGGCTCATCGCCGGCGGGAACGAACGCCGCTGCGGCACGGTGGCCTCGCCGATGACGCGGGCGGCCGACGTGTTCAGGCTCTCCTGCTCCTCGGTCTCGCGCGAGCGCTTGAGGAAGGATTGATAGACGTCGCGGCTGGCATCGGCCTCGCGCTCGAGCTCGCGCAAACGCACGGCGGCCTGGCTGAGCTGCACGCTCTGCCGCTTCTGCGCTTCCAGCGCCCGGTTCAGCGACGCCTCAAAATCGCGGGCGCGCGTCAGATCATTCTTGGCCGACTGGGCGAAGCGATCGATCTCCTCGCTGATGGTGCGCTTGAGATCCTCGACCTGCTTCTCGGTCTGGCGCAGCGCCGGATGGCGCGGGCCGAGTTCGCCGGCTTGCTCCGCATATTTCTTGCGGGCCTCGGCATATTGCGCGCGCAGGTTCGCGATGGTCGGCGATTGCAGCGCTTCGGGAATTGCGCCGGCATCGGCCGCCGTGCGCCGGCTCGCCTCGATCTGGTCGAGCCGCGCCTGCGCATCCATCGTCGCGGCGCGCGCGGCGGAAAGCCGCTGGTTGCTGGCGGAGAGCTGCTGGTCGCTGATCAATGCGTCCTGGGTGCCGACGAAATTGTTCTGCGCCTTGTAGGTCGCAAGCGCGGTCTCGGCATTGCGCAGCCGTTCGCGCAGCTCCTTCAGGCGGCTGGAGAGGTCGCTGGTGGCGCGGCGTGCCGCCGAGGCCTGCGAGTTGCGGGATTCCGTGAGGTACGCGTTGGTCAGCGTGTTGGCGAGCATCGCCGCCTTCGCCGGATCGGTCGACCAGACCTCGATGTCGACGATGAAGCTCTTCTCGGTCTTGCGGATGGTGATGTGCCGGTTCAGCGCCTCGAGCGCCGCGAGCTGCACTTCCTTCGTCTCCGCCGCGGAGGGCGCGCGGGGCTGCAGGCCGATCAGGCCGAGCAGCGACGACATCAGGCTCTTGCCGTCGCCGCCGCCGAATTCGGGATCCTTGTCGAGACCCGCCTGCTGGATCACCTGGAGCAGCACGCTGTTGGAGGTGATCAGGCGCGCCTGGCTCTCCACCACCATGGACATGCCGGAGACGTCCTGCGCGCGGGGCGTGAGCTCGCGATCGACGAGCTGGAGTTCGCGCGGGTCGACATAGAGCTGGGCGGTGGCGGTGTAGCGGGGTGTCAGGCTCTTGCCGACCGTGACCGCGAGCGTCGCGCCGAGCAGGGCGGCGGCCGCAATTGCGATCTTCCGCCGCCAAAGCAGGTTGACCAGCTCCAGCGCGCTGAAGCCGGCCTGAGGCCTCTGCTGCGGGGCCTCTGGTCTCGCCCGATCTATCGGCTGGTTATAGTCCAGCATCGTCCCCAGCTTTCATTCCAACGGCCGCGGGCTGAGGGGTTACTCTTCGCTTTACGCCACGCACCGGGGATATAGGTGCCCAATCAACGCAACAGGGAAAATTAACCATACTCATTGAGGGACTATTCACCGAAATGGCAAACAAAGCGTTTAAGCGCATGCCGCCGTTTGGCGCGTCGTTGCGACGCCGAAGTCCCTCAGAGATTAACGGTTCGTTACCGCGCGCAACGAGGCCGCGAGACTGCGCGTTGCCTGCGATGCACTGCGCGCGCATCGGTCAGCTTTTCCGCAGGATGACGTGATAATCGCCGCGGCGGACGTCGGTGCCGCGCGGGAGCACGGCGTTCAGCACGGCGGCGCCGGCATCGACGAGCGCCGCGAACGGCGGCTTGCGCCGGCGCATCTCGGGATAGCGCGGGCTCTCGACCTCGCGGCGATAGATCATCTCGAGGCCGTTGGCGGCCGCGAAGGCTTCGAGCCGCGGCAGCGTCACCAGCGAATGGAAGAAGGTCGGGAACGGCGGCTCGCCGGGCAGGCCGGCATCCTTGATGCCGCGGATGTGCCGGTAGAACCAGACGTGGAACCAGTGCGGCGAATATTTGGTGACGACGCCGGACAGCGAGCGCGGATTGGGCGCGCCGATCAGGATCATCCCGCCGCGCTTGAGCGCATCACGGAAGTTCAGCAGTGCTGCGTCGACATGGGGCAGATGCTCGATCACGTTGTAACAGATCACGAGGTCGAAGGTTTCGCTCCCGAAGCTGTAGGTCTGCACGTCGCCGAGGATGGCCTCGTCCGCGTAGGTGTTGTTGCGGACCTGGTCCTCGTCGATGTCGACGACGGTGACCTTGCTGCGGCTCAGCAATTCCGGCGGCAGAACGCTGCACGAGCCGCCGCCGGCTTCATAGATGGCGAGACGGCCCTGTGGCAGCTCGCGGCGTAGCAAATCATGAACAGCAAGAAGGCTGTCGCGGGCTTCGCCGGGGACCAGATCATGCAGCGCCTGGACGTGCGAGGTGGTGACGGAGGCGTCGATCGCCGTGGCTGTCGCGAAATCGATCGTGGCTGGCTTGTTCATATTTTCTGACCGCGCTTGTTCTATTCAAATTTACAGGAAAAAACTCGCATGCCCGAAGAGCAAATCCGATGCCGCGCCGCCTCACCGGTCGTGGTGCTTACGGACGGGTTAATGCGCATGGGCGTTAACTACGGTATTGTCCGCATCGCGCCGCCGGCACATGATGGACTGCGAATTGCAGTACCACGTGCGTATGGATTTGCCGGGGAAGCAGGTGAAAACGGTTAAGTTCATGGCGTCGGGTCTGCATTGTCGGACGATCCGCGGCGTGATGCCATCTCGCGCCTCGCGCCGGCTGTCCACTTCGAGACGCAACTGTCCCGCGACGCTGTACCGTCGCGGGACGACAGCCCTGGCGCATGCGACCGGCGCAGGGCTTTTTCAACATATCTCGGGCATCTAGACCGCTATGACACTGATCCCGACAGACCTGTCTGCCAGCCGGATATCGGATGCCGTGCGCGATCCCAATCGGGAGATCGTCGGGAGCTCCCGCGTCATCGACCTGTCGGTCGGCATCGTCGTCTGCATTCCCTGCTTCCGCCGGCCGCAGCATCTGCGGCTGACGCTGGACTCGCTCGCAAGCCAGCGCACCCCGCGTTCCTTTGCCGTCGTCATGGTCGAGAACGACGCGGCAAAGCGCGAGAGCGCGCCGGTCGCCGCGGAGTATCTCGCCGACGGCAGGCTCCAGGGCATCTGCCTCGTCGAGCGGCGGCAGGGCAATTGCCAGGCGATCAACGCCGCGTTCGAGACGGCGCAGGCGCTGTTTCCCGCCGCGACCCGCTTCCTGATGATCGACGACGACGAGATCGCATCACCCGACTGGCTTGAGCTGATGGTCCGCACCGCGGAGGCGACCGGCGCCGAAATCGTCGGCGGCCCGGTGCTGCCGGTCTTCGACGACGACAGCAAGCCGTGGCTCGCGCGTCATCCCGCCTTTTGCCCGGCCTATGATTACAGCGGCGCGGTGCCGCTGATCTATGGCTGCGGCAATTGCCTGATCACCCGCGCCGCGTTCGAGCGGTTCGACAAGCCCGCGTTCGATCTGCGCTTCAATTTCCTCGGCGGCGGCGACTGCGATTTCTTCGTGCGGTGCCGCGATGCCGGAATGCTGTTTCATTGGACGGCTGAGGCGGTCATCACAGAGACCGTGCCGCAGAGCCGCACCAGCTTCGGTTGGATCGCCAAGCGGGGCTTGCGCATCGGCGCCATCAATTATCGCGTGCAGTACAAGGCCGCGCAGAGCGTGGCGGCGCGAGTGCGGGTGTTCGCGCAGATGCTCGGCCGCCTGCCGCTGTCGCTGCTGCGTACGGCGCGTCTGCTGGCGACCTCGAAGACGGTCGTCGCCATGCATCCCGCGCTGGTCGCGTTCGGCTCCATGCTGGCGGCATTCGGCATCGAGCCGAAGCCCTATGAAGCCTCGAAGATCCTATCCTGACGCCGCAGAGAAGGGTTAGATGCCGAAGCGGGCGAGAGCTGTCCTGGCCGCGGCGCGCGGCAGCGCCTTGAGCGAGCGCCGGCCAACCATCGTGAGATAGCCAAGGGCGTCGCGATATCTGCCGAAGCGGACCGCTTGCATCGCCGAATAGGTGACGAGATGAATCTCCGCGGCGAGGCGCAGCCCGGCGGCCGCGCCCGCGGGCAGTCTCGCCAGGATCAGGCCGTCGTCGAAGACACGCGCGATCGCGGGAAAGAAATCCTTCGGCGTCCGTACCGCCGCGTTCATGGTGTTGGCGGTGTGCAGGCGGTAGTCGAGCAGCAGCTTCGGTGCGAACTCGAACTCGCCGATCGCGGCGAGGCGGCACCAGCAATGCCAGTCCTCGCAATATCTGAGCGAGGTGTCGAAGCCGCCGATGGCGCGGAACGCCTCGGCGCGTGCGAGCGCGATGCCGCCATTGACGATGAAGTTGCCGCTGGCGAGCCGTGCCAGCACGTCGCCGGAGGGCTTGCGGCGCCCTTTCAACAGGCCCCGCCGACCGATCTGCCGTCCTTCGCTGTCAATGGTGTTGTAGTCGCCGTAGACGAGAACCGCGCGTGGAGCATCGCGCGCCGTCGCGAGCAGTGCCGCCACCGCGCCGGGGCGCAGGCGGTCGTCGGCGTCGAGGAACAGCAGCCACTCGCCGCCCGCATGCCGCGCGCCGAGATTGCGCGCTGCCGACACGCCGGCGGAGTCGTTGCTCATCAGGTGCAGCCGCGGGTCACGGATGGCGCGAACGATCGCGACGGTCTGGTCGGTCGAGCCGTCGTCGACGACGATCACTTCGCCCACCTCGCCCTGCGACAGCGCGCTGGCGAGGGTTTCGCCGATATAGGCGGCGACGTTCTTGGCGGGAATGACGACGGACACCGCAATGGTCGAGCCGACCTGCAGCGGCGGACGCGCCGGCGTCGCCACGCGAGATGAGGCCGGCAGTTCGAGAATGTCTTCTGCGGTGATCAAGCGGCGGCTCGTTCTTAATGATCCGTTAACCGGGGCGGTCTGCGCGCTGGCAGGACCCGCGATCGAAAAACTCGGGCCGGATGATACTCGCATTGCCGGCAAATCATTGCGGGCGAGATCTGCGCGTCGCCGGTTTCGTCAAGTAACGTTAAGTCGACGGCATTGAGCTTGCGGAAATATGGAGGAGTGCGCCAGCGCCGCTCGGCCGCACTGGTTGACGGACGGTTAACGGGGATGAGGTAGGACGTGAGGCTTCCGCCGGCTTCACCACCTGCCTTGAGCCATGGATCGCAGCGCCGCTGACACCACCGACGTCGAGGCCCCATCGCTCGGCCACATCCTGCGCGAGGGCCTTGCCGGGCTGAACGCCATGCGGGCGGCGCGCTGTCTCGTCGCGATTGCGGCCCTGCTTCTCATCCTGGTGACGCTCGATCCGTTTCCCGACCTGCGCAGCGAGGACGCGGCCACCGTCGTCGGCGGACGTATGGCGCTGACCTACGTCGCCTGGGGTCTTCTGGCTGCGGTCGCGGTACTGCTCGTCGCGGTCACGGATGCACCCGCGTTGAAGAGCCTGGTGACACCGCTACATGTGTGTCTGGTCGGTTGGCTGTTGATCAACATCGTCTTCTCCGAGAGTCGCGGCGTCTCGATCCAGCGTTTCGTGCTCGCGGCCAGCGTGACCTCGCTCGCCGTTCTGCTGCCACTCCTGCCGCCGACGCAGCGCAGCTTCAATTTGTGCCTCGGCGCCGCCGCACTCGCGCTGCTCGCGCTGTGCTATCTCGGCGTTGTCCTCGCCCCGCAATATTCGATCCACACCGCGCTCGACGTCACCGAGCCGCAGCTCGCCGGCGACTGGCGCGGCAGCTTCGGCCACAAGAACGTGGCTTCGCCGGTGATGACCGTGCTGGTCTATGTCGGCATTTACCTGTCCGCCGTCGGATCGTTCGTGATGGGGCCGGCGATCGCCGTGCTCGCCGGCATCTTCCTGATCTTCACCGGCGGCAAGACCTCCTCGGTGCTGTGCCTTGCGATCTACGCGCTGGCCTCGCTTGTCTATGTCGCGCGCAGCCTGTGGCTGAAGCGGCTCATCTGCTTCGTGCCGCTGATCGCGATGAACCTGCTGACGGTGGGCAGCGTGCTGAGCCCGGCGCTCGGGGCGATGACGCGGCTGCTTCCGCTCGATCCCACCTTCACCGGCCGTTCCGCCATCTGGGAGTTCGCGCTCGCGGCCGTGGCCGAAAAGCCGCTCATCGGTCACGGCTATGCGGCTTTCTGGGACGACGTCTCCGCGCGGCAGACTGCCCAGGGCGCCGAATGGGCGACGTCAGCCGCGCACAGCCACAACTCCTATCTCGATCTCGCGGTCACCATCGGCCTTCCGGGCTTGCTGCTGGTGATCCTCGTCTTCGTGCTCGCGCCGCTCCGTAATTTCCAGTCCGCCCAGGCTCACAACCGAGGCAGCGCACTGGCAAAGCTGTTCCTGACCGTCTGGCTGTTCGGCCTGTACTACGGCGCCACCGAGACCTTCCTGCTCGAACGGCAGAATCCGATCTGGTTCATGTTCGCCCTCGCGGTGGCGGGCCTGCACTTCCTCGCAAGGTTCCAATGCGTTGACCAGACGGAACCCCAACGCTGACAGCTTGTCGCACTCGTGGCGCCGTGGTTGCACCGGCTTAACGATAAGCCGCGACGTCGCTTGTGGTCTGCGACAAAACATAATCTATCTGGAAACATTCAGTAATCGTATGTCCCGGGGATGACGTTTCTCAGCGTCGAGCAGCCAGATGGTCTTGTGTCCAGCACGCCGGGAATCGCGGTCGATTTCCTGCGTGACTGGCGGCAGGCCGCCGCGCGCCTGAGTGCCGGCCATCGCACCGCTTTCCAGCATGGATACTGGCTCGGCGCCTGGTACGAGGCGTTTGGCGACGCTGCGCCGCTGATCGCCGTGATCTCCGATGTCGCGACCGGCAGGGACATCGCGCTCGTGCCGATGATCAGCCATGTCAGGCGCGGCATCCGCATTGTCGAATTCGCCGATCTCGGCGTCTGCGACAACAACGCCCCGATCCTGGCGCTCGATGCCGCGCGGGACCCGGCGGCTGTGGATGCGATCGGCAAGGCGCTGGTCGAGGCGTTGCGCGCTTTGCCCGACCGCTTCGACCTGCTGCGGCTGAAGAAGATGCCGGCCCAGGTCGGCGGCAAGCCGAACCCGCTGGTGTCGCTCGGCCGTACCGGATCCTGCTCGGTCAACGGTAACCTCGTCCTGATCGGCGACGATTATGAAGCTTATCAGGCCTCGATCAGGCGCATGCAGATGCCGCGGTGCTGGCGCGTCTTCAGCCGCCTTGGCAATGCAAGGTTCGAGATCGCGACGGATGCCGAGCGCGCGCGTGAATTCCTCGACGTGATGGACATGCAGCAGGAAGAGCGGATGAGACAGCTTGGCTCGCCTTTCGTCCTGAACGACGATGTTCACGCCCGATTCTATCGCGAGGTGGCGCGCCAGGGTGTGGCTGAAGGTTATGCCGTCATCTCGGCTCTGGTCTGTGACAAGGGCATCGCGGCGACGACGTTCGGCGTCCGCCACGGTGCGACTTACCTCCTGCTGCGCATCAGTCACACCGGCAGAACCTGGGCAAACTTTTCTCCCGGACTGCTCGCGACCGAACGCACCATGGAGGCGCTGCATGCACAAGGCGTGCGCCGCTTCGATCTCAGCATCGGCAATCAGGACTACAAGCGCCGGCTGGGCGCCGTGCAGGTTCCGCTGACAGATGCCACCGTCGCGCTGTCCTGGCGCGGTGCGCCTTTCGCCTGGCGCGACCACGCCGCGCAGGGCCTGCGCCGTCACCCCAGGCTCGCCGCCTTGGCTGCGCGGGCGATGGGCAAGGTGGCGCGCTGACGGGCGCCCTCTGTTTCGCCGTCATCTCGGAAGGCCTGCGCGAAAGGCGTCGAGCAATGCGCGTCCCTGCGGCCAGTCGCCGAGCCCGCTCGTGGCATTGATGTGGCCGAGTGCGCCCGGCACGATCAGGCCGGACTGCCAGTCCTGCGCCCGCCGCCGTGTCACCTCGATCGCTCCATAGGGATCATTCGTGCTCGCGATGATCAGTGCGGGAAAGCGCAGCGGGCGTTCCGGCACCGGCTTGAACGCCATGGCCTCCGCGGGAAAATTTCCGCCATCCGGATCGGGCACGGCGACTAGAAAGGCGCCGGCAATCGCGGATGGGAAGCGCGCGGCCCAGTGCGCCACCAGCAGGCAGGCGAGGCTGTGGGCGACCAGGACAGGCGGCTTGGCGCAGCGTGCGAGCGCGCGCTCCAGGGCTTGCTCCCAGTCGCCAAGGTCCGGCCGATCCCAGCTCGCCGGCTGGAATCGCGTGAAGCGCGCATCAGTGCGCTCCCACAGCGTCTGCCAATGGGTGTCGCCGGAGCCGCCGAGGCCGGGCAATGTGATGATGTCGTGCATGAACGTCCCGTGATATCTGAGATGACGTCGCAGTGTGACCGACCGCGGTCCTGCATCACATGGCAAGTCATCGGCGGAATCGACCATCTGCCGATGATCTCAAGGCGGAAGGGAGAATTTTGTTGGATCGCTTCGGAAGCATCGACGCCAAGGATTTGAAGATCCTCGAGGCGCTGCAAACCAATGCGCGCGTGCCACTGTCCGAGCTGGGCCGCTCCGTCGGATTGTCTCAGCCGGCGATCTCCGAACGCGTCAAGCGGCTCGAGGAAGCCGGCATCATCGAAGGCTACGGCGCCCGCATCAACCCGCGCGCCCTCGGGCTCGGCCTGATGGCGCTGGTGCGACTGCGCACCTCGCACGAGCACATCAAGACCTGCCTCAAACGGTTCAGCGAGATTCCTCACATCATCGAAGTCCATCGCGTGACCGGCGACGACTGCTTCGTGCTCAAGGTGCTCGTTCCTGCCCCGGAGGACCTCGAGACGATCGTGGATCGCATTGCCGGCTTCGGCACTGTCACGACCTCGCTGGTGCTGCGGAGCGAGCCCGCGCGGCCGATCGGCAAGGATCTCGTCAGGAAGAAAACCGAACGCAGTTGAGGCGCGGCTTGCGTGATCGGCACGTCACCGCGCCGTCACAAAGCCCTCGAAACTTCCGGTTGTCGCACCCGTCGTGTTATCGTCGCCCTCGTTTTCCGGAGGCGACATGGAAGATCGTTCGGCAAAATATCGCGCATTCTATGCGCAGTTGATCTGCTCCGCGGCGAAGTCTGCGGATCCCCGACTTGAGGAGGCCTTTCGGACCGTCAGGCGCGAGCCTTTCGTCGGGCCCGGGCCGTGGTCGATCTGTCTCGGCGGTCATCCCTATGTGGTCACGCCTGACGATGATCCCGCCTTCCTGTACCAGAACGCGCTGCTCGCGCTGGATCCGGCGCGCGGCCTCAATATAGGCATGCCCAGTGCGCACGCTTATTGGCTCACCGGCTGCGCCGTCAGGGAGGGCGAGACTGTGATCCAGATCGGCGCGGGCAGCGGCTATTACACCGCGATCCTCGCGCATCTCGTGGGTTCGCGTGGCCGCGTTCATGCCTATGAGATCGACGAGCGTCTGGCGGGACTTGCGCGCGACAATCTGAAGGATGTCGCTCATGTCGACGTGCGCGACCGTTCGGGCATCGCCTCCGATCTGCCGGCTGCGGACGTGATCTATGTCTGCGCGGGCGCGGCGCAGCCGGCGGCGGAATGGCTCGAGGCGCTGCGGCCCGGCGGCCGGCTGGTGTTTCCGCTCGCGCCGGAAGGCACGCTCGGCGGCATGTTGATGATTACCCGCCCGGATGACGGCGCGATCTGGCCTGCGAAATTCCTCAGCCGCGCCCAGTTCATCGGCTGCGCGGGATTGCAGGATGCGGATGCCGCCCGGCGACTGCGCGAGGCGTTTGCGAGAGGATGGGAGGGTGTGCAGTCGCTGCGGAGAGACGGTGCTCCCGACGAGACATGCTGGTTTGCCGGCGAGGGCTGGTGGCTGTCGACGGCGCCGGCGCCCATGCCAGTGGAGTCAGTTCAGCCTCACGCCGACATCACGCAGGCCTAGCGGAATTGCCGCCTCACGATCCCGTGCACCCGGCGCAGTGAAACCGGCCGCGCGAGGCGCGAAACAGGCTGCGGCAGTACCAGCGCCGCGCCAGCGCCTGCGCTGGCTTGCGGATCATCTGCGCGATCAACAAGAGTTCGAAAGCCATTCGTCTCGCTTTGGGTGAAATATCCTGCTCACGCATATGGGGCGGCATTCCCGAAGGAGAATGCCGCCCAATTCGTATCAGCCATGTCGCATCAGCCATGCAGCTTTTTGGCCGTCTCCGCGATCTGCCGGCCCTGATAGCGCGCGCCGGCGAGCTCGTTGGCGCTGGGCTGGCGGCTGCCGTCGCCGCCGGTGATCGTGGTGGCGCCGTAGGGCGCACCGCCCGTGACCTCGTCGAGCTTCATCTGGCCGGCAAAGCCGTAGTTCATGCCGACCACGACCATGCCGAAATGCAGCAGGTTGGTGATGATCGAGAACAGCGTCGTCTCCTGGCCGCCATGCTGGGTCGCGCTGGAGGTGAAGGCGCCGCCGACCTTGCCGTGCAGCGCGCCCTTGGCCCAGAGCCCGCCGGCCTGGTCCAAGAAGTTCGCCATCTGCGAGGCCATCCGGCCGAAGCGGGTGCCGGTGCCGACGATGATTGCATCGTAGTTGGCGAGATCCTCGATCTTGGCCACCGGCGCTGCCTGGTCGAGCTTGTAATACGAGGCTTTGGCGACCTCGGCCGGCACCAGCTCCGGCACGCGCTTGATGTCGACGGTGACGCCGGCCTCGCGCGCGCCTTCGGCGACGGCATTGGCCATCGCCTCGATGTGGCCATAGGCGGAATAATAGAGGACGAGAACTTTGGTCACGGTGGTCTCCGTTGGGATTGGTGGGATGATTGGTCGTTTGGATCGTTAGGCGGCGTCGACGAGCACGAGCTCGGAGTCTTCGAGCGCCGTGATCTTCAGCCTGGCCTCGTCGCGGATCGCGGCGCCGTCGCGGGCGTTGACGCGAACGCCGTTGATCTCGACGGCACCCGCCGCAGGCACGAGGTAGAGATGCCGCGACGTCTGCGGCTCGTACTCCGCGCTCTCGCCCGCCTTCAGCGTGGTGGCGAGCACCCGCGCATCGGCGCGGATCGGCAGCGCGTCCGTGTCATTCTCGAAGCCGCTCGCGATGGTGACGAGCTTGCCGGAGCGATCCGCCTTGGGGAAAGGCTTTGAGCCCCAGGTCGGCTGTCCGCCGCGTTGCGTCGGCTCGATCCAGATCTGGAAGATCCGCGTCTGGGTCGGCTCGAGATTGTATTCGGAGTGACGGATGCCGCTGCCGGCGCTCATCACCTGCACGTCGCCCGCTTCGGTGCGCCCCTCGTTGCCGAGGCTGTCCTGGTGGGTGATCGCGCCCTCGCGCACATAGGTGATGATTTCCATGTTGGCGTGGGGATGGGCGGGAAAGCCGGTGTTCGGCGCGATCTCGTCGTCGTTCCACACCCGCAAGGCGCCGTGACCCATGTTGTTCGGGTCATAATGGCTTGCGAAGGAGAAATGGTGCTTGGCCTTGAGCCAGCCGTGGTCGGCGCCGCCGAGCTTTGCGAAAGGTCTGAGTTCGATCATGGAAGTGGGTCCTGATTGGAGGGGTGGGGGTTGGCGTTACGCGCCAAACCCGCCGTCGACATTGAGCACCGTGCCGGTGACGAAGGAGGCTTCCGGGCTTGCGAGGAAGACCACGCCGGCGGCGACTTCCTCGGGCCGGCCGAAGCGCTGCAGCGCGTGCTGCTTGCGCTGGGCTTCCGCGAAGTCGCGGTCGTCGTCCGGATTCATGTCGGTGTTGATCGAGCCGGGCTGCACCACGTTGACGGTGATGCCGCGCGGACCCAAGTCGCGCGCCGCGCCCTTGGTGTAGCCGACGACGGCCGCCTTGGTGGCGACGTAGTCGGCAAGGCCCGGGAACGAGGCGCGGTCGGCGAGCATCGAGCCGACGGTGACGATGCGGCCGCCTTCACCCATCAGCTGCGAGGCGGCGCGGATCGCCGCGATCACGCCATGCACGTTGACCTGGTCCTGGCGCGCCAGCGCGTCCGTATCTGCATTGGCATCGTTGACAGCGCCGCCGGCGGCGACGCCGGCATTGTTGACGAGGATGTCGAGACGGCCGAATTCCTTGGCGACGTCGTTGACGAGCTGCGTCACGTCCTTCGCCGAGGCCTGGTCCGCCTTGAAGGCACGCGCCCTGACGCCCTTGGCCTTCAGTTCAGTGACGACGGCTTCCGCCTTGTCGGGCGAGGCGACATAGCTGATGGCGACATCCGCGCCTTGATCGGCGAGTGCGCGGGCGGAGGCCGCGCCGATGCCGCGCGAGCCGCCGGTGACGAGGGCAACCTTGCCTGAGAGCTTCTTGGTCATTGGATTTCTCCATTCCGTGGGTTTGCGATTGACCCTTGGATAAGCCTCCGCCTGTGGTATAGAAATAGAAACTGTCGAAACGCATTGTTTCCTGAAATTCTCCGATTGGACCGAGGCCATGGCAAAACTCCCCGATTTCGAGGCGCTCGCGATTTTCGCAAAAGTCGTGGAATTACGGTCGTTTGCGGGAGCCGCGAGCGAGCTCGCGATGTCCAAGGCGACGGTCTCGAAGGCCGTGACCCGGCTGGAGGAGCGGCTCGGCGCCCGCCTGTTCAACCGCACCTCGCGCCGGCTCGCGCTGACCGATGCCGGCCATAAGCTCGCCGACCGCGCGACGCGTCTGCTCGCCGACGGCGAGGCGGCCGAGAACGAGGCGCTGGCGCAATCGGTGGCGCCGCGCGGCCTGGTGCGGCTCGCGGTGCCCATGACGTTCGGCATCAAGGCGGTGGCGCCGCTGCTGCCGGAGTTCTTCGAGGCCTATCCGGAAGTCTCGGTCGATCTTCACTTAAGCGATGCGACGGTGGATTTGATCGGCGAGGGCTTTGACATGGCGGTGCGGATCGCGCGGCTGCCGGACTCCTCGCTGATCGCGCGCCGGCTCTTCACCATGCCGCGCTTCACCGTGGCCGCGCCGTCCTATCTGAGGCGTCACGGCCGCCCGACGCATCCGATGCATCTGGCCGAGCACAGATGCTTCAGCTACGCCTACATGTCGACGCCCAACATCTGGCACTACACCAATTCGGCCGGCGAGCAGGCGAGCGTACGTCCGGGCGGCCCGCTTCGCGTCAACAACGGCGAAGCCGTGATGCCGTCATTGATCGCAGGCCTCGGCATCGCCGAGTTGCCCGAATTCATCGTCGGCGAAGCGATCTCCTCCGGCGCCGTCGAAGTCATCCTGAAGGACTGGAAGCAGGCCGAAGGCGCCGTGCATCTGGTGACCCCGCCCGGCGGCCCGCGTCCCGCACGCGTCGAAGCCCTCGGCGATTTCCTCGCGGCGAAGCTTCCGGGCACGTGCAAGCGGCGGCCGCGCGGGAAGGTGAAGGGAGCGTAGCGCGAGCGTTCCCGACGATCTCGTCATTGCGAGCGCAGCGAAGCAATCCAGAATCCCACAGCGGAGACACTCCGAATTGCTTCGCTGCGCTCGCAATGACGGAGTGTGACTACGACACCTTCTCGCCGTTGATCGCAACGATGCGCAGGTTCGGCTTCAGCGTCCCTTCCAATCGCGCCTTCAATTCGTGAACCCGAGGATCGGTCGAGTGGGCTGCGCACACCGCGTATTGATGGACGGATTTCGCCAGGGCCCGCCGCGCTTCCGGCGTTCGCGTCACATCCGGCTCCGAAAGCCGCAAGACGATCGCGGCGAGATTGACCAGCATCTCGTCCAGAGCGACGTCGATAGTCCCAAGATTGTGCATCACTCCCTCCCGGGAAGGGCAACCCGCAGGTCCGCCGATGCGTTCCGCACCCGGCCGGACATGGTTAACGCTTCGTAAACGGCTTGTTCTTGCCGGCCGCCACGCTAGGCTGGCCGGAGAAACAAAGAAAATCTGGGGGAGGCACCACCATGGATCGACGCGATCTCCTGCGCGCGGCTGCGGCATTGCCGTTGCTGCGGGCTGCCTGGCCGGATCCGGCCTTCGCGCAAGCCTATCCGGCGCGCAACATCACCATGATCGTGCCGTTCCCGGCCGGCGGCCAGGCCGATCTCGCGGCGCGCCCGGTGGCGATGGCGCTGGAGCGGATCCTCGGCAAGCCCGTCATCGTCGACAACCGCGCCGGCGGCGGTGGTGGATCGGTCGGCAATGCCGCCGCGGCGCGCGCCGAGCCCGACGGCTACACGCTTTTGATGACGCTGTCCTCGCTCGCGGTGCTCCCCGAGGCCGACCGGCTGTTCGATCGTGCCGTTGCCTACGAGGTCTCGCAGTTCATGCCGATCGCGCGCGTGCTGGCCGACCCCACGCTGCTCGCAGTGCCCGCGTCGGCGCCCTGGAAGACCGCGCAGGACTTCGTCGAGGATGCGAAGAAGCGTCCCGGCCAGATCACCTACGGCTCGTCGGGGCCCTACGGCACGCTGCATGTGGCGATGGAAATGTTTGCGAACAGCGCCGGCATCAAGCTCATGCACGTGCCGTTCCGCGGCGCGGGTCCTGCGCTCACTGCGTTGCTCAGCGGCACCGTGCAGGCGATCGCGGCGGCACCGGGGACGCTGAAGCCGCAGGTCGACGACGGCAAGTTGCGTGTGCTCGGCAATTGCGGCGCGCAGCGCATCGCGAGCTTCCCTGACGTGCCGACATTCCAGGAGCTCGGCTACAAGGACGTCGAGATGTACATCTGGGCCGGGCTGTTTGCGCAGAGCTCTCTTCCCGCGCCGATCGCCAGCCGCTTGCGCGAAGCGATGGCACAGGTGATGACCAGCCCCGACGTGCTCAAGGCCTTCGAGACATCAGGCAGTCTCGTCGCCTATCAGGACGCGCCGGCCTTCTCGCAATTCGTCGCGGCCGACAGCGCCCGGCTGATCGCGGCGGTGAAGAAGATCGGCAAGGTGGAGTAGGGCGCGTTCTAAAATTCGGTGCGGACCAGTCCCCGCAATGTGTGCCGGTCGTATCCCGATGCGAACGCACCTTCGTAAGACGCCTTCAACGACGTCGCGGCCTTGAGGTCCCAGCGGAGCTCGGCCCCGGTGAGCGCCACCGTGCGCGCGCGCTCGACGCCGGTGATCGCGAACGGAATGCCGGGGGCGCCTTCGAGGGCCGCCGTCGTGGTCGCGGCGCTGCCGGTGAACTCATGGCGCACGGCAAATGTCGCGCCGAGCTGCGCGGCATGACCGTTCGGCATCGTCACGCGCTGATTGGCGCGCAGGCCCAGCGTGCCATAGCCGACGTCGAAGCTGCCGGGCCGCACCAGCTGATTGACGCCGGGCGCACCGGTTTCCGACAGGCTGCCCTGCCGGGTCGCGTACCAGTCGGCCTTGGCGAACGGCTCGGCTGTAAAGCCCCATCCGGCCGCGAACGGACGCGCGATGCCGAGCGAGACGGCGAATGTGTTCGCTCGCGAGGAGGCGGTCGCAGTTTCGCCGAGGAACGAGATCGTGCGCGAGGAATCGAGTGCCGCGAAGGAATAGCTTATGGCGGATGCGACATTGAATCCGCCGGCTTCGCCGCGCGCGTAGACGCCGGCATGCCCGGCATTGGCCTCGATGCGGTCGGCGCGGCCGGCTATGCGCAACTGGCCGGTCGATGCGCCCACCGCCACGCCCGCCGTGAAGCCAGGCATGTGCCAGAGATCGGCACCGAGCGCCGCGCCGCCGACGGCCGTGCTCGTCCCGAACGCAATGTTGCTCGCCGCCACCTTGTCCCAATTGCCGTAACCGCCGAACCAGACACTCGGCAGCGGCGCCGCGCGACGACGGCTCAGCGCCTTCCCGATCGGGTCCGCCGGCTCCTCCGCATAGGACGAGGCCGACATGCGTACGGCTTCGCCGCGCGACTGCGTGCCGGCGTTCCACATGAAGTTTTGGAACATGTCGGCCTGATCGGCGGTGAAGCGGCGTCCGTCGGCATGGATTTGCCCGGCGAGATCGTCGAGGCCGGCCTTGATGCCCGGCGTATTGAGCGCGGCGAGCGTGTTGATCGCTGTGCCGAGCGCTCCCGATGCGCCGCCAGCCTGCGCCTGGTCGAGCGCGCCGGCCACTGCGGCCTGGTTCGGCGTCAGGCCCGACAGCGTGCCGAAGCCGCCGATCTGCTGCAGGATGAAATAGACGTTGTTGGCGTCGTAGCTGAGCTGTCCGGAGACCAGCGGGCTGCCCGAGGTCGTGAGCGTCGCGAACGTGCCGCTGACGCCGCCGGTCGCGGTGAGGATCGTATATTGGGTGTTGGCGAGGAAGCCCGCGCCGAGCGGCACGATCTGCACCGTGCCGCCATTGAGCGTGACCGTGCCCGTTGCCGCGATCTTGTCGGACTGGCCGCCGGCGTTGATCTCGACCTGGAAGGTCGAGCCGGCGTTGAAGGTGACGTTGCCGCTGACGTTGAGCGTCCCGATCGAATTGCCGGGGGCGACCATGCCGCCATTATTGACGACGATGCCCCCGACCGTGCCGGTGCCGCCGAGATAGCCGCCATTGACGGTGACCACCGACGGCAATGTGCCGTTCACGATCAGGCCGCCGGCATCGACAGTCGTCGCGCCGTTGAAGGCGGTGGTGCCGGTCAGCGTCCAGACGGAGGTACCGGTTTTCGCCAGTTGCTCGAATTCGTCGTATTGCAGACCGGCTCCGAGCGTTCCGAGGTCGAACGAGGCGCTGCCGGCGCTGCCAAGGTTCAGCGTGTCGGTGCCGGTCCCGCCGCGAACATTCCCGGTGATCGTCGAGCCGGGGGCGAGGCCGAGCACGTCATCGCCGCCGTACAGGTCGACCGCTCCACTGCCGCCGCCCGAGATGGTTCCGGCATTGAGGACAGTGTCGGAGCCGGAGGAGCCCTGGATGGCGATGAAGAAGCCGCCGGAGATCGTGCCGCCATTGATGAGGGTGTTGCCGCCGGCAATGAATTGCACGCCGGTATGGCCGCCGCCGATCGATCCGCCCTGATAGACGAGGACGGTATTGCCGCTCGACGTCCCGCTGATTCGCAGTCCGGTCGTGTTTCCTCCGGTGCCGACCGCCGTCCCGCGAATGTTGATGAGATTGTCGTTGGAATTGTCGATGACGATGGCCGCTTCGGCGTTGCCCGTACCCTCCGCGATCGCGCCGGCCGCGATCGTCACATTGTTGTGCTTCGATCCGTTGGAAAGCAGAACGGCTCCGCTGTAGGTCGAAGCCGTCGCCTGATTGCTGATGGTGACATGCGAAGCGATGGTGCCG
The DNA here is from genome assembly GCF_025200885.1 of Bradyrhizobium huanghuaihaiense. NCBI lineage: Bacteria > Pseudomonadati > Pseudomonadota > Alphaproteobacteria > Hyphomicrobiales > Nitrobacteraceae > Bradyrhizobium > Bradyrhizobium huanghuaihaiense. The sequence goes on from NZ_CP104172.1 coordinate 1,244,765, forward strand.
TCGAAAACGATTGCGGGTATGCCGGCGCCCGGCACCAGCGATGTCAACGTCCCGTCGCCGACAGTGACCGTGATGTTGCTGCCGCCGGTGGCGTTGATGTGGTCGGTGTTGCCGAGCCCGGTGCAGGTCGCCACATCGCCCGAATTGAGCGCACCAATGACGCCGGTGCCAGCCACGTTGCAGGCCGCGAGCGCGGGCGCGGGTGCCAGTGAGAGCAGACCTCCGAGCATGATCGGCGCGAGTGCCGTCGTGACGAGCAGCCTGTTGCGCAGGACGGTCGCCGTCACGACGTCTTGCGCGCGGGTCTGTATTCCAATCGGCACCGACAACAATTCTCTCGTGGCAGTCTCTCAACTGCTAGCGGGGACGCCGCGCCGTTTCTTGGAGCCGTGCGAAACGCATTATGGCTAAAGGCGCAAGGACGCCGGTTTGCGCCGGCCTGTTGCGGCGACGCCACGCACGGCTGGGCTGGCAGCGCTGCGCGTTGACGCACCAAATGGACAAAGGCGCAAATTGAGATGGCCTGCCGCGCAACCTTGTCTGAGGCGCGTTGCGCGCATCGGCCAAGGCGATATTGGTATTCCGCTACACCAGACCGGAGACGCGCGCCGATGGCGGCCGATGACCAATCGATCCACGGCCCGCCGCGCCTCGGCTATACCGGCGACCCGCGTGGGCCGGCCTATGAGATGTGGCGGGAGGAATTTTGCCGTCGCGTGATGGCAGCTGATCTTGCGCCCTTGTCCGAGGGCTCTTTTCACTGCGACGTCAAAGCATTGATGTTGCCGCAGGCAACCATATCCTTCTGCAACGGCACGCCGATCAGATTCATGACGCTCAACGCCAGCGATAATCTGGCGTTGCTGATTGCGCCGGATTCGCCGTTGCACGCGGTCATGGGCCGTCGCGCGCTCGAAGTTGCCCCGCTGGGCATCAGTCTCATCGACGCCTCCATCAAAGGCGCATTCGTCTCGCAGCTCGAGGAGGGCGGCAACAAGGCGGCTTTGTTCGACCGCAAGACGCTGCTGTCTTATTGCCCCGATGCCGAAGACAGCGTTGCGCGGCCGCTCGATCATAATCCGGCGCTCACTGCGCTGCTGCATCGATATTACGACTTCGCGGTTCAGCACGCCGAGGGACTCGATGCGCTGGCGCAGCACACCGTTTCGCAACACCTGATGGATCTGATGGTGCTGGTGCTCGGGGGCAGGCGCGACGCCACCGAATTGGCGAAAGAGCGCGGCCTCCCCGCGGCTCGGCTGGAAGCCATCAAGGCCGACATTCTGGCGCGGCTCGGCGACGGCAGCCTCGCGCTCGCCGACCTCGCGCTGCGCCATCGCGCCAGCCCTCGCACCATTCAATTGCTGTTCGAGCGCAGCGGCGTCACGTTCTCGGAGTTCATGCTGGAACAGCGGCTGCTGCGGGCGGCACGGCTGCTGCGCGATCCGATGCACCGGGCGGCCAAGATCAGCGACCTGGCCTATCTCTCCGGCTTCAACGACGTCTCGTATTTTCACCGGGCCTTTCGCCGGCGCTTTGGCATGACGCCTTCCGATGCGAAGGTACGGCAGATGGAAACGGACGGCCGCAGTTAGCGAAGGGACGTCGCCGTCGCCCTCGACGCAGGCGCAAAATCACCGGAAAGATCGAGTTCCTGCTTTCACGTTTAGTTGTTGGCCCAGAACCCGCCTCCGCCTCATTGATTGATGAGAATTGGAGGGAATCGAGAAGGATCTGGACATGCGAGCAGAGCGGATTGCGCTGGGTGTGGCGCTCACGATCGGCGGCATCTTCGCGCAGAGCGCAGCATTCGCCCAGGAATATCGCGGAACCATGGAACAGCAGATGGCCTGCACGCCCGATGTGTGGCGCCTGTGCAGCGACCAGATTCCGGACAGGAACCGCATCGTGGCTTGCTTGCAGCAGAACACACCGCAGTTGTCGAGCGCCTGCCGTGCGGTTTTCCAGTCCAACAATCAGGCGCAGCCGCAGCAGCCGCTGCCGCGCGGTCGCGCCGTCCCGCCACCGCGCTATAATTCTGCGCCGCCGCCGCCCGCCGCTGCGCCGACATTCCCGCGGACTTATGACGATGACGACTAGCGCATGATCCGGACCCGGAGGGCCGCGTTAGCGCAAAGTGGCAGCTGTTTTCCGAAAGATCATGCTCAAACAACAACCTAAAGCGCGATGATGATCCGTCCCAATCTCATCGCGCTTTAGCGCGCCATCCTGAGCGGTGTCGAAGTTACGGTATCGTGCAACGTTGGCTGTGCTTCTGACGACGCCGCGATGGCGCCGTTGGTCGAGTGAAACGGCGGCCTGAAACCAATCCTGTTGATTCCGAGTGTTGCGAACAGGCCAGGCCTCGCGAGCGAGGCCCGTGGTTCGCATTGATCGTCGTCGCCGTGAAATAACACCGAGGGGCACCGCTTCGTTCAGCGCTCCCCCTTGCTGTCCGACTGAGGTCGATGTCGGAGCGCTGTCCGCAAGACAACTCCGAAGAGCAGTGCTGCGACTGGCCAATGGAACCAGATCTTGTGCATGCCGGTGAAAACATTGATCAGAATCAGAAAGGCCGACACTGTGAGGGCCGCTGCAACCGGGCGGGGCAGCCTTGCCAGCCCATCCGAGACGACATGCATCCACGAGGATGGCTCGTGCCTGTCGCCAATCTGGAGGTGACCGGCTTCCTCGCGGCGAGTGGGGCTTTCGTCGACCGCGAAGCTCCGTCCCTGATCGGTCCGGCCGCTCATGGTCACCCGATAGCTGGTCATGGGCGCAACGTTCTTCATTGGTCGCTGACCGAGACAGTCGAAGCCAACGGATAATTTGTTGTGCACCTGATCGTAGACGGAGCTCGAGATCACGACGCCGCCGGGGTCGGCGAGTTCTTGCAGTCGTGACGCGATATTGACCCCGTCGCCATAGATGTCGGAACCGTCCACCATCACGTCTCCGAGGTTGATGCCGATGCGAAACCGCATCGGGGGTGTGTGAGGTGGATCCGAATCCTGGTTGGAAATTTCCTGCTGAATCTCGACCGCACATTGCACGGCCTCGACGACGCTGGCGAACTCGGCGATGACGGCATCGCCCCAGGTATTCACGATGCGGCCGTCATGACGTTCCACCAATCCCGCAATGGCAGTGCGGTAGCGGCGGAGCGTCTCCAGCGTTCCCGCCTCGTCTGCTTCCATGAGGCGAGAATAGCCGTGCACGTCAGCGCAGAGGACGGTGGTCAGTCGTCGTTTCACCTTGTCGTCGGTCATGGCCCCTATGGTAGCCTCCCTGACCGGCAAATGCATCAGGCCGTCGAGGCTATACGGGCGTCAAATGCGCTCGATCTGCGCCGTAGCCGCCTTACGGCCTGTGCTCGCAGACGTCGACCCATTCGGCAGCGGTCAGCTCGGCCATCCGCTCGGGCGTGATGCGCACCGCGCTGTGGGTCGAGCCCGCGGCCGGCACCACCACGTCGAATGCCTTCAGCGACACGTCGCAATAGACCGGCAACGGCGCCCTCAGTCCGAACGGACAGACGCCGCCGACCTCGTGGCCGGTGATGTCGGCGACCTCCTCCAGTCCCAGCATCTTCGGCTTGCCGCCGAACTGCGCCTTCACCTTCTTGTTGTCCATGCGCGAAGTGCCCGCGGCGACGATCAGGATCACGCGCTCGCCGATCCGCAAGGACAGCGTCTTGGCGATCCGTCCCGGCTCGACGCCATAGGCTTCGGCCGCCAGCGTCACGGTGGCGGAGCTGATCGGGGATTCGATGACGGAGATGTCGGGGGCATTCTCGGCGAAGAAGGCGCGAACGGATTGAAGGCTCATTCGATTCTCACGGGCGGGCGACGATGGTGGGCAGCTCCGAGAGCGAACGGACGCGATGATCCGGCGCAAAGCCGAGTTCGTCCATCTGGGTCCGGAGCGCCCTGAACATCGTCAGCGGTGCCACGAGTTCGTTCTCGACGCAAGCCAGCGCCATCGCTTCCGGCGTCACCCGTTCGATCCAGGCGACGTTGAGGCCGAAGGATTTTGCGCCGGCGACGTCCCAGGGATTGGAGGAGACGAACAGCACCTCGTCCGGCGCGGCGCCAAGCACCTCGCCGATCAGCTGATAGGCCGCCGGGCTCGGCTTGAAGATCTTCTTCGCATCGACGCTGATGGTGGCATCGAGCAGCCGGTCGAGCCCGGAGTTGCGCACCAGCGCGTTCAGCATGTCCGGGCTACCGTTGGAGAGGATGGCGAGCTTTCGCGGCCTCAAGGCTGCAAGCGCGCTTGCTGCATCCGGATAAAGATCGAGGTGCAGGTACTTCTCGATCACGCGCTCGAATGCCTCGCTGTCATAGGCGAGCCCGAGCACGCGCAGCGTATAGGCGAGCGCCTCGCGCGTGACCGCGTCAAAATCCTGGTAGCGCTGCATCAGCGAGCGCAGCCAGGTGTATTCGAGCTGCTTGATGCGCCAGACCTGCGTGATGATCTCGCCATAGCCCGGAAACGCATCCTCGGTGACGTCAGCGACCGACTGGATGTCGTAGAGCGTTCCGTAGGCGTCGAAGACGACGGCTTTGATGCTCATTGATCCGCTCCCTTGTGTCGCAAGCGCACGACTATGCCGACGCAGTCGGCTTACCGTGTTTCGTATTCCCGGTGTCCCGCTCGGCGAAGACCCGGCTGACCTCCGCCATGTGCTCGGTGCCCCACGCGCAGAGCGGCACCAGCGCCTGGGCCAGGCTGTGGCCCAGCGTGGTGAGGCTGTAGTCCACCCGCGGCGGCACCTCCTTGTAGTCGGTCCGCTTCACGAGACCATCGGCCTCGAGCTCCCTAAGCTGCTGGATCAGCACCTTGTCGCTGACATCGCGCACGGATCGGCGGAGCTCGCCGTAGCGGGTCGGCCCGCCCTGCGCGAGGAAGTACAGGATCAGCGGCTTCCACTTGCCGGCGACGACACGCAAGGTCGCATCTAAGCCGCAGGTGAAGCCGGGTAAATTCGGCGTGCAGTTCTGCGCAGCGGGTGAAGGCGGCGCCGAAGGAGAGGTCGGGTTTGACATTTTTTGGGTACTTACCAAAAGGTGCATACTTGTCGATAGGTGGGTACGCCGCCAGCTCAGTGCAACCTCAATGAAGGAGCACATCATGAGCAGACTACAAGGCAAGACGGCGGTGGTGACGGGTGGTGGAACCGGCATCGGGCTTGGAGCGGCGAAGCGGTTCGTCGACGAAGGCGCGTTCGTCTATCTCTTCGGGCGGCGGCAGGAGCCGCTCGATGCCGCCGTTGCACAACTGGGGCCCTCGGCGCGCGCCGTCAGGGGCTCGGTGACCGATCTGTCCGACCTTGACAGGCTGTACGCGGCGGTGAAAGCCGAGCGGGGCGGGCTCGATATTCTCTTTGCCAACGCCGGGACCGGATCGTTTGCGCCGCTCGGTGAGATCACACCCGAGCACTACGATCAGATCTTCGACGTCAACGTGAAGGGACTGGTGTTCACGGTGCAGAAGGCCCTGCCGCTGATGACGAAGGGGGCGTCGATCATTCTCACCGGCTCGAGCACGGGGGTGATGGGGACGCCGCAGTTCAGCATCTACAGCGCAACCAAGGCTGCGATTCGCAATCTGGCCCGCAGCTGGGCGCAGGACCTGCGCGGCACCGGCATCCGCGTCAATGTGCTGTCTCCGGGGCCGACCAAAACGGAGCTGGCACTGGAGGTCGTCGGCGAGGAAGCGTTCAATGCGCTCGGAGGCGCCACGCCCATCGGGCGTGTGGGCGACCCCTCCGAGACAGGGGCGGTGGCCGCGTTCCTGGCGTCCTCGGACAGCAGCTTCATGACCGGCGGCGAGGTCTTCGTCGATGGCGGCCTGGCGCAAGTCTGAGTGAGCGTGAGGGCTTCGGTCAACGGATCGAAGCCCTCAATGCGCAGCTGCAATGACGATCCGACTAGGGCGCGTACGCATGAATTTCGGGCATGTCTGCTGATCTTGCGGCCTGCGTCAGACGTTCTTCTCGAACCGAAACAGCAGGAAGTATCCGGCCGGCACGAAGAACAAGGTCAACAGCGAAGCGATCGCGAGTCCCGACATCATCAGCACCGCCATCGGCTGCCATAGCGCGCCACCGGCAATCGCCATCGGTGCCAACCCCAGAACCGTGGTCGCTGACGTCAACAGGATCGGACGCAAGCGCTTCTCCGACGCCGCGACAATTGCGCCGCGCAAATCCAGCTTCTCGCGCTCGATGTCGATCTGATCGATGAGCACGATCGCGTTGTTGATGATGATGCCGGAAAGGCTGATGATGCCGAGCGTGCCGAAGAACGAGAGCGGTTGTCCGGCCGCGAGCAGGCCGAAGGGAATGCCAATCAGGATCAGCGGTATGGTGATGAACGTCAGAAGCGTGCGGCGGAAGGAGTTGAATTGCAGGATGATCGCAAGGATCATCACGCCGAGGGCTGCGGGAAATCCCGCGATGAGCTTCTGGTTGGTTTCCGCGCTCTTCTGGATCTCGCCGGCGATATCGATGTGATATCCGCCGCTGAAGTCGAGCGACTGCAAGGCGGGGCGAATGGAATCAAGGAGTGGCCCGGCCGTCAATGACGCGCTGCGCGCCGTGACCGTAATGGTCCGTTCCTGATTCTTGCGGCGGATTCGCGCAACATCGAAGCCGGGCTTCAGCCTCGCGATCTGCGCAAGTGGAATGAGGATCCCATTTTTCGCAAAGGTCGCGCTGGTAAGGCCTTCCAGGCTCTCGGAGGTATGGGCGGTGGCCCGGAGCACGATCGGAATGAGGTTATCGCCTTCGCGATAGATCGACACCGCGGCTCCGCTGAAATAGGTATTGAGGAGCTGGGTGATTTCCTCCGAGGTTATTCCGAGCTGGCGCGCGCGATGCTGGTCGATATCGATCACCACTTTGATCAGCTTGTTTCCCCAATCGTCCTCATTGTCGCGGATCCCGGGAGCGGCCTGAAAGAGCGATCTCACCTTCTGGCTGAGCGCCAGCAGCCGGTCACCGTCGGGTCCCGAAATCTCCACTTCGACGATGCCCGATTCCACCGAGCCCATCGCCAGCCGTTTGATCTTGAACCGGGCCTCCGGGTGGTTGGCATAGAGATAGTTCCAGGCACGGTCTGCTGCTTTGACCGCGTTCCGATAGTCACTGGTGTTCACCAGGAAGAACGCTGAAGCCGGGTCAGGCGCCACGGGTGTCAGCGTGAGATAGAACCGGGGACCGCCATCTCCGACATAAAGAGTGCTGCTCGTGATCTCCGGATTTTGCGCCCTCGCTCCGAGCCATTTCGAAATTTCCAGCGCACGCGCTTCGGTCTGCGAGATGTCCGTTCCGTCGGGCATGTTCATATAGATGAGAAACTGATTGCGCTCGCTCAGCGGAAACATTTGTTTCGGCAGCCGGCCGAACTGGGTCAGCGACAACACGACCAGGACGATGCATCCGACCAACACGACGGGCGAGAAGCGGAGGGCCGACTGCAACATCGCGCCGTAGAGACGCTGCAGCCGTGACGGCGAGGTCTCTTCGTTGCCGGGAGAACGCCCGCGGCCGATGAACCAAACCGTAAGCGCCGGCAGGATGTAGAGTGCGGAAATCCAGGAGCCGGCCAGCGTCAGGGCGACGACCGCCGCGAGCGAGAACGCATATTCACCGGATGATCCCGGGAGAAGGAATAGCGGCAAGAAGGCCGCAATCGTCGTGATCGACGATATCAGCAGTGGAAAGGCATACTGCTCGCCCGCCGCAAGACCCGCGGCCTGAGCCGGCATTCCGCGGTCAATCCGGCTGACGATGTCCTCAACCATGACCACGCCATTGTCGACCAGGAGACCAAGCGCGATGATGATGGCGGCGATCGAGACCTGCTCGAGCGCGAGCCCGAGCACGCGCATGCCGATGAGCGCGAACATCACGGCGGACGGGACGATCATCGCCGCAATCACCCCTGCGCGCAGGCCCAGAAACAAGACCACCAGCGCTGCAACGACGATGAAGGTCTGTCCCACGTTCGACAGCGCCGAGTTGACGGACGCGCGGACCTGCTCGGCCTGGTAGGTCGCAAAGTCGATCGCATATCCTATCGGAAGCTGCCGCTCGTAGTCGCGCGCGGCTACACGCAAACTGCGGCCGAGCTGCGTGACGTCCTGATCGGGCTGCATGACCACGCTGAGCACCACCGCGGGCCGTCCGTTGAGGTAGGCCGGCTTGATCTTGGGCGAGGCATAGCTGCGGTGAACGGTCACGAGGTCGGCGAGCCGCACCAAATTGTCGCCTGTGCCGACCTTCGTCAGCATCGTCTCGATCGCCCGCACGCTCGGAAAGTCGCCCGAGGTCTCGAGCAGCAGGCGCGTGCCATCGGCATTGATGGCTCCGGATGGTAACACGACGTTTTGACCCTGGAGGTCCTTGATCAGGGCGTTCACCTGAACGCCGACCGCGGCAAGCTTTCGCGTGTCCAGCTCCAGCCAGACCCGCTCGTCCTGGACACCCAAGAGATCGATCTTGGAGATTCCCGGGAGCTGATAGAGCTTCTTGCGAAAATCCTCCGCCACATCCTTCATTTCGCGCGGGGAAAAGCCCTCGCCAGTGATTGCGATCGTCGCAATGGCGACATCGCCAAAGTCGCTGTTGACGAATGGACCGATCACGCCGTCTGGCAGCTCGACCTTGACGTCGCCCATCTTGTCGCGAAGCCGCTGCCAGGCCGCGTTGACGTTGCCGACCTCGTCCTTCAGGTCCACGTAAATCGTTAGTGCCCCTTCGGTGGCGAGTGTCCTGATGTCCTTGACGTCGGCGAGCTCGCGGATTTTGCGCTCGATCGGGATGGCAACCAGATTTTCCATGCGCTCCGGCGCCATGCCGGGGAAAAGCGCCGACACCACCGCGGTGCGGATGACGATGACCGGGTCCTCGCGCTTTGGAAAATTCGGATAGAGAACGATCCCGGCGAGCAGCAGGCAGATCATGACGGTGATGGTGAACCGCGACCGCGCAAGGCCAAATAGCGTGAGGAGATTCACGGTACCTACTCCTGCACGGGGAGGAGCTTTACTTTCTGTCCGTCGGCCAGATAGGAAACGCCCGCGGATGCGACGATGTCGCCCGCGCCGAGACCCCCGGTGACGATCAGGCGATTGTCGCGAACGCCGCCAACGGTGATGTTGTGCTTTTTGACGATCGAGCTTTGGCCGTCATAGAGGAAGATGGTCGCAGTGCCCTGCAGCTCCTTTCCGCCCTCGGGCGCAAGAACGCTGAGCGGCAGCAGGAAGCCGCTTGATCCACTGGTCACCGGCTCTTCGATCGTGACTTCGACCGACATGCCCGCGTTCAACCCGGCGACGTTGTTATCGAGGTGTACGACAACGGGGAATGCGGAGACCTGCTCCGCTTTCGAGCCGAGTTCCTTGATCTCGCCTTTGAGCGAAAGGTCGGGCATGTCGGCGATCTTGACGGATACCGGCTGGCCGACCGTCAGGCTTTGAAATGTCGGTGACGGCGCCAGAAACGACATGTCGAAGCGGTCATCGCTGTACAAGGTGAGGATCGGTTGGCCGGCTGTAACTTGTGCAAAGGATTTGACGTCGACCCGCGCAACCGTGCCGGGGAACGGCGCGACAAGCTTGCTCCGGTCGAGGTTGTGGTCTGCAAGCTCGAGCTGGCGTTTGGCCTGGTCGAGTTGGGCTCTGGAGCTCAAGAGAGTGGCCCTGGATTGATCGTAGATCGCCTGGGTCGTGACGCCCTTCTTGAGCAGTTCGTCCTTGCGCTGGAAATCCGCTTCCGCATTGTCGGCCAGCGCCTGGGCCTGCTGCACGCCGGCGCTGGCCTGCTCGACCTGCGTCTGCAGCGAGCGCGGATCGATTTCTGCGAGCACCTCGCCCAACTGCACTTTCTGGCCGACGGTGAGCGTGACGGCCTTCACTTGGCCCGCAATCTCGAACGAGAGGCTGCTCACGTCTGCCGGCTGCAGGACGGTGGGGAAACGGCGAACGCGGCTTTCGGCCGTCGCGGAAACCTTGACGGCGCGAAGCCCCCGCACGGGCCGCTCGGCGGCCCCTCGGTCTTTCTCACCGCAGCCTTGCAGGCCGAGCACGAGGGCCGCGCAGATTAGAAGTCGCAAAGGTGGGCGATGCATGGTCGGCTCCATCTGATGCAGTTGGTGAGGCGACTTCCGCGTGTTGCATTCTTCCCCAAAGGATGTCGCGTGCCAAGGGCGACCGTCCTAAGCGAACGACCTTGGCTCCGTCGTCGACGGGCCTGCCCGCTGTGGCAACCTGCTCCGGCACTGGTCCTGCCCGTTTGCATCGCAATACGTTGCCGCGGGCCACAAGCCCGTACTGTTCTCTTGAATGAGTCCGGCCAAAGCGAGAGCATAGGGTGCGCTATTCTCCCGTGCCGCCCTCAGTGGAGAGACCCATGGCCATTACAGAAGCTCAAGTGAATGCGGCTCAACAGGCGTGGTGCGATGGTCTGGTCGAGATTGGAAAAGTCTACAGAACATCAGGAGATGTTCGGGCGACGGCAACAGCCTTGATCGGTGAGCTGTACGACTATCGGGACGGTGTCGTGTTCTTCAAACCAACATTGGCTCACGGCCCTCACACATTTCGCAGCACAGCGAAGGGAGCGCTGTCATACTTCATCGGCGGCGATCCCGATTTTCCCAATGACAAGGGTTTTGCCTTAAAGCCTTGGGCGCGCGCCTGGTATGACAACAACGCCGCCGAAAATGGCATTCAGATTCACGGATTGATCGCCATCACGATGGGCAACGTCTATGCGGTCGACTATGAGGGGAATGAGATCATGGTCGACAAAACATTCGTCTTCCGCCTCTGCAAGGACGGCAAACTGCGGCTTTGTGCCCACAAATCTGCGTTGCCTTACATTCCGGATGCCTGATTGATTCCATACCGCTCGCGAGAGTGAACTCGCCGGCTCTGTCCGGGGGTGGAAAGGGGGGGTATTGTCAGGGTTCGCGGTCACGCGTGGTGATATTTTCGGCGGCATAACAGCCGGCATCGTCGCCTTGCCGCTTTGCCTTGCGTTCGGGGTTGCCTCGGGATTAGGGCCGGCCGCTGGACTATACGGCGGAATCATCCTGGGCATCGTCGCCGCGGTGGTGGGAGGCACACCTGTCCAGATATCCGGACCGACGGCACCCATGACGCTCATTGCGGCGAGCATTGTCGCGGCGAACACGTCATCCGACGGGACGCTGCAGCTTGCGCCGGTCGTCGGAATTTTCTGTCTCGCAGGTGCGTTGCAAGTCGCCTTCGGGGTCGCACGGCTCGGAAATTACATTCGCTTCCTGCCATATCCGGCGATCTCAGGCCTGATGACCGGCATCGGGATCATCATCATCATTCAGCAGATTTTCCCGATAGCGGGCCTGCAGTCGCCGTCGTCCAGTCCGGCCGAAATCCTGAAATCCTTGGGCGCTCTCACGCAAGGTGCGCGCCTCGATGCCGTCCTGCTTGCGGCAGCGACTGTCGCGATATCATTTCTTCTCCCAAGGTTTTTCTCGGCCGTGCCACCGTCTCTTGTCGCACTGATTTTGCTGACGGGCCTGGCCGTGGCTTTGGGTCTTTCGGCGCCGACGATCGGAGACATTCCCAAAGGGCTGCCGGATTTTGTCCTGCCCCAGCTCAAGATCGCCGATCTCAGGTTTGTTTTTGTCACCGCGTTTCAACTAGCATTCCTGGGCGCGATCGATGCTTTGACGACGTCGCTCGCCGCCGACAACATGACGAGGACGCATCACGACAGCAATCGAGAACTCATCGGGCAGGGCGCTGGCAACATCGGGGCGGCGCTGTTCGGCGGCATTCCGGGCGCGGGCGCCTTCATGCGAACCGCCATCAATGTTCGCGCCGGCGGACGGCATCGCTCCTCGGGCGTGATCCACGGTCTTTTCCTGCTCGCCGTTCTCCTCGGCCTGTCGAGCGTGGTGCGGTACATTCCGCATGCCGTCCTGTCGGGAATTCTGGTCAGCGCCGGGTTGAGCATCATCGACTATCGCAGCCTCGGTCATTTGTTCCGCGCGCCGCGTGGCGACACATGGACCATGCTGATCGTGGTTGTGCTGACGATCTTCACAGATCTGATCACGGCGGTCGGCACTGGCGCCGTGCTTGCGTCCCTGATCTTCATGACCAAGATCGCGCGCACGATGGAACAGAGCACGACCCTGACGCTGGTCGAGGACGAACTGTGGCAGGATGAACTCGAGATTCCGGATGCGCTGAAGCAAGGGCTGCTGATCAAACACGTCAACGGACCATTGTTCTTTGGTTTTGTCTATGCGTTTCGGCGAATTGCCGAGCGGGCGGCGGACGGAAAGATGCTGGTGCTGCGGATGGAGCGCGTCACCTATATGGATCAATCCGGAATCTACGCGCTCCAGGATGTGCTGGTTGACCTGGAAGCCGCCGGGCTGAAGGTGTTCCTCGTCGGACTTCCTCGAGATCAGATCGACCAGCTCAAGGCTCTGCATATTGTTCCGGATCTCTTGTCTGAAGAGGACATCTTCCAGAATTTCGAAAGTTTCAAACAGAGGCTCCCGGCGATAGTGCAAGAGCTCAGTCGCGCGAGCGACGCTGGAAGGCCGATGAAATCGATGGGATTCTGACAAGAATTGGAGAGCGACCTCTCCGAACGGCGGGGGGTCGCCGACGTCGCAACAATCCGATCGGCTTCAGTCCTCATCTCTATCGCGCCCGCAACCGGGGCGAGCGCGCTTCAGCCACATCAAGCAAGGTCGTCGGATTGCAACGCGCTGCGATGGGCTTGCTGCGAACGACCTTGCCTTTGTCCAGCTTACATTCACCCGGCTATGGCCGGGAGCTCGCTAATGAGCCCACGCGCTAGATCCCAAGCAGCTTGCGCGCGTTGGCCTTCAGCACTTTCGGCCGGATCTCGTCGCGGATGTCGATCTTGGCGAAGTCCGACAGCCAGCGGTCCGGCGTGATCACCGGCCAGTCCGAGCCGAACAGCATCTTGTCCTGCAGGATCGAGTTGATGTAGCGCACCAGGATCGGCGGGAAGTACTTTGGCGACCAGCCCGAGAGGTCGATGTAGACGTTCGGCTTGTGGGTCGCGACCGACAGCGCCTCTTCCTGCCAAGGGAAGGAGGGATGGGCGAGGATGATCTTGAGGTCGGGAAAATCGGCCGCGACGTCGTCCATGTACATCGGGTTGGAATATTTCAGCCGCATGCCCATGCCGCCCGGCATGCCCGAGCCGACGCCGGTCTGGCCGGTGTGGAACAGCGCGATCGCGCCGCCGTTGTTGATCTCTTCGTAGAGCGGATAGGCCATGCGGTCGTTGGCGTAGAAGCCCTGCATGGTCGGATGGAATTTGAAGCCGCGCACGCCGTATTCCTCGATCAGCTTGCGCGCCTCGCGCGCGCCAAGCTTGCCCTTGTGCGGATCGATCGAGACGAACGGGATGAGGACGTCGAGATGATCGGAGGCGGCCTCGATCATCTCGTAATTGTTGTAGCGGCGGAAGCCGGTCTCGCGCTCGGCATCAACAGGGAAGATCACCGCGGCGATGTTCTTGGAGCGATAATAGGCCGCGGTCTCCGGCACCGTCGGCGGATGCTTGTTCGGCGACTTGAAGTACTCCGCCATCTGCGCCTGGAAGTCGTCGTAGCCGTCATCGGGATGGCAGCCGCAGGGCTCCTCGGCATGGGTGTGGATATCGATGGCGACGACATCGTCGATATTGGGCAGCTTCAGCTTCGGCATTGGTTTCCTCCCGACGGGTTGCCAAATTGATTATATGATATAACGAATTTGGCAAGGCGTTGCTGGAAGCAAAACCGCAGCCCGCAAAAGTCGTTGCTGTGCTTGGCCTCTGACGAGGAAATCGGGCCGATCCGGCCGCTTCTACTGTGCATGGGGTTGTTTTCGCGAAATTGCCGGTTCGGAACCGGGCAGTTAACATTGACATGACCTCCCGCCATGCCTTAAGAACCGCCCCGTCCCGGGCGGTCGGTCCGCCAGCGGGAAAGATCTCATTTTGCCACATTCGCGCGTGCCGAAACGGTAGTGCCGAACACGGCCTTTCGAACGTTCAGGATTCTGCCATGAAGGTCCGTAACTCGCTGAAATCGCTGCGCGGTCGCCATCGCGCCAACCGCCTGGTCCGCCGCAAGGGCCGGGTCTATGTGATCAACAAGGTGCAGCGCCGCTTCAAGGCTCGCCAGGGCTGAGCTGAGCGGCTGATTGCCCTCGCGGTCGCCTTCGCGCGCCCCGCAAGACCACGGTCTCACACGAGTTTGACGCCGCCTTTGCTTTGCAAGGGCGGCTTTGCGCGTTTAGACTTTCACCATGGCAGTGAGATTCCCTTTCGTGCGCACGCTGTGCCTGGCTCTCGTTCTGGGCGCCACTGGCCTTGCTCCGGCGCTGGCGCAGCAGATTGAGCCGCCGAGCCCGCCCGGCAAGCAGAAGAAGCTGCCGGAGGCGCCGCCCAAGCTGCCCAAGGTCGATCGCAGCAAGAACCTCGATTTCCTGTTCGGCGCGCTGAAGGCGGCGCCCGATGAGGCCAGCGCCAAGCATGTCGAGGCGCGGATCTGGGCGATCTGGCTCCAGACCCCGAGCGACACCGCGGCGCTTCTGATGTCCCGGGCCAAGACCGCGGTCGACGCGCAGAAGATTGAAATCGCGATCAAGCTGCTGGATTCGGTGATCAAGCTCAGGCCCGATTACATCGAGGCCTGGAACCGCCGCGCCACGCTCTATTACATGCAGAACGATTACGGCCGCTCGCTCGCCGACATCCGCGAGGTGCTGATCCGCGAGCCCCGCCATTTCGGCGCGCTCGCAGGCCTCGGGATGATCATGCAGGAGGTCGGCGACGAGAAGCGTGCGCTCGAGGCCTATCGCAAGGCGCTCGCCGTCAATCCGCACCTCGAGAAGATCCCCGACCAGGTCAAGGCGCTGACCGAGAAGGTCGAAGGCCGCGACATCTAGCCTCGAACTCGATCAGTTCTTGAGGGAATGCAGCGCCTGCCGATTAACCACGATCGCAAGCGCGGCGTTTTGAGGGCTATTGCCGCCGCCGCCGCAGGCTTACCTGCAGCGCAGGAGCACAGCCATGAAGCGTTTGATCTTTGCGGGTAGCTTGCTGCTCGCGTCGGGAACGATGAGTTTTGCCGACGGACTGTTCTGGGTGGTCGGCAACCGCGCCACCGGCAGATGCGACATCGTGACCAGCAATCCGGTCATCATCGGCGATATCTGGTTCGGCGACGGTCCCTACAAGTCCAGGGCCGATGCCAAGCTTGCCCGCTCTACGATTCGCGCCTGTCCCGCACCCGCCGCCGACGACGAAAAGGCCGAGGACAGTACCAACCAGGACTAATGCAGGACGCTGCCGCCGCGCTCGGCGAGGCCGCGATCGGCGGCCGCGGCGTAGGCCTTGGCAAGCTCCGCCTCGAGATGCTCGTTGATCAGCAGCAGCGCCCGCACGGCCCCGCGCAGGTCGCCATTGCAGCTCGCGACGATTTCGTCGATCGCAGTGTCATTCGATCTGAAGCTCATCGAAAATCCTCCGGTTCAAACCAGGACAAATCCTGCCGGCCTTTCCCGCATCCCTGAAGGCTGCAAGGAGGATCGGCGCCCACCCGCGCCTAAATGGCGGAACCGACCGTGGCGATTATATGGAAGCCGCGATGACGGTCGCATGAAGCTGGTCCGAAGCTTGCGTGTCGCAGGGCAACATCATTGATTCCACTTGCTTTTTCTGTTTGGCAATTGTGGACATATCCACAGCCCCCTTAATTTCTGTGGAAGTGCCGAAGGGCCCGGGGCGAAACTGCCACGTGCCACGCTCGTAATTGTGAAGTGCCCTGGATCGCCCGGATTCTCTCCATGATCGTGATGTCAGTCGTGACGGCGCTGGTTCTGCTGGTGCTGGTTACGCAGGCGGGTGTCCTCGCCGTGCAGCGCGCCTTTCCGCCGCAGGGCCGCATGATCGAGGTCGATGGCGCCGTGCTTCACGTCGTCGACATCGGCCCGCGCGAGGCTGCCTTGCCGATCGTGATGCTGCACGGCGCGAGCTCCAACCTCGAAGCGATGCGGCGTCCGCTCGGTGACCGCCTCGCCCAGAACCATCGCGTGATCCTGATCGACCGTCCCGGCCACGGCTGGAGCACGCGCGCGCGGCGGCAGGATTCGACGCCGGAGGTCCAGGCGCGGATGATCGACGAGGCGCTTCAAAAGCTCGGGATCGAGCGCGCGATCTTCGTCGTGCATTCCTGGAGCGGCGCGCTCGGCGCGCGGATCGCGCTCGATCATCCGGCCCGCGTCGCCGGCCTCGTGATGCTGGCCCCCGTCACCCATCCCTGGCGCGGCGGCGTCGGCCGCTACAACGAGCTCATCGCAACGCCCGTCGTCGGCCCGCTGCTCGCCTACACCATCACGCTGCCGCTCGGCTATTTCGTCGCCGAGTCCGGCGCTCGCAACGTGTTCTTGCCGCAAGTTATGCCGGATGGATTCGTGCAGGACTCCGCGACGCCGCTGTTGCTGCGCCCGCGCGAGTTCATCGCCAATGCCTATGATCTGGTGACGCTGAAGGAGGCGGTGACCGCGCAGGTCGCGCGCTACGGCGAGATCAAGGCGCCGGTCACGATCATCGCGGGCGAGCCCGACAAGACGGTGAAAACCAGCATCCACGCGCGGCCGTTTGCAGCATTGGTGCCGAATGCGAAGCTGATCGTGCTGCCCGATCTCGGCCACATGGTGCAGAACGCCGTGCCGGATCTGGTGAAGACGGAGATCGAGACGATGATCGGAAGCATCGTCCCGGCGCAGGCGGCCGCCGACTAAAGCGTTTTCGAGCGGCGGCCGCCGTTCGCGCGCTTACTGCTTGATCTTCCCGTCCTTGTCGTACTGCGAGATGAAGGTCCAGAGATTGTTGATCTCGGTCTCGTTCTTGATGCCGGCGAACGCCATCTTGGTGCCGGGGATCTTGGCCTTGGGGTCCTTGATGTATTCCTTGAAGGTCGCCTCGTCCCAGGTGATGCCGGAATTCTTGTTCGCATCCGAATAGCTGTAGTCCGGCGCAGTTCCCGACTTGCGGCCGTTGAGGCCGTTCAGCTCGGGGCCGACCTTGTTCTTGGCGCCTTCGCCGATCGCGTGGCACGCCAGGCACTTGTTGAACGACGTCTTGCCTGCGGCTGCGTCCTGCGCCATCGCGTTGGACGATATGGCGGTGGACGCTGCGGCGGTCATGGCGAGGGCAACCAGCGCGCCGAAAGTCAGTTTTGTCATAAGGGTGCTCTTCGTCTCTTCCCGGGTCAGATGGAGGGTCGTGGTTTTGGCAGGTCCGATGCAGGTGGACAAGCCGCGAAACTTTGACAGGTTTCCTGATAGCCGACTTGCCCCAGAGAGAACTTGCGCTGCAACAAAGCAATGCGACCTTCGGAGGACCCTACCCAAAGACGGCAAGACATGATTGATTTGCCGGGACAATTTCCTCCGTCGGACGAAGGCTTCGTAATATGGCCATCATGATGCCCGCGAGCGACCAGAAAGTGCTGGCGCGTCGCAGCGAGATCGTCGCCGCCTTGCGCGCGATCGTGCCTGGCGAAGGCGTGATCGACAGCGCCGCCGAGATGCGGGCCTATGAATCCGACGGGCTGACTGCCTATCGGCAGCCGCCGATGGTCGTGGTGCTGCCCGACACGACCGAGCAGGTCTCGCTCGTCCTGAAATATTGTGCCGCGCAGGGTATCAAGGTGGTGCCGCGCGGCTCCGGCACATCGCTGTCGGGCGGCGCGCTGCCGCTGGAAGACGGCGTGCTGCTCGGGCTCGGCAAGTTCAAGCGCATCCGCGAGATCGATTTCGACAATCGCGTCGTCGTCACCGAGCCCGGCGTCACCAACCTCGCGATCAGCCAGGCGGTCGCGCATGCCGGCTTCTATTACGCGCCCGATCCGTCCTCGCAGATCGCCTGCTCGATCGGCGGCAATGTCGCGGAGAATTCCGGCGGCGTGCATTGCCTGAAATACGGCATGACCACCAACAACGTGCTCGGTTGCGAGATTGTCCTGATGAGCGGCGAGATCCTGCGCATCGGCGGCAAGGGGTGCGAGAACGCCGGCTACGATCTGATGGGCGTCATCACCGGCTCGGAGGGACTGCTCGGCGTCATCACCGAGATCACGGTGCGCATCCTGCAAAAGCCGGAGACGGCGCGCGCGCTGATGGTTGGATTCGCGCAGGTCGAGGCGGCCGGCGAATGCGTGGCGCGCATCATCGGCGCCGGCATCATTCCCGGCGGGATGGAGATGATGGACAAGCCCGCAATCCACGCCGCGGAAGCCTTCGTTCATGCCGGCTATCCGCTCGATGTCGAGGCGCTGCTGATCATCGAGCTCGACGGGCCCAAGATCGAGGTCGACGAGCTGATCACGCGGGTCGAGAGCATCGCAAGAGGCTGCGGCTCGGTGACGTTGCAGATCTCCAATTCGGAAGCCGAGCGCAACCTGTTCTGGGCCGGCCGGAAGGCAGCGTTCCCGGCCGTCGGCCGCATCTCGCCCGACTATCTCTGCATGGACGGCACGATCCCGCGCGGCGCGCTGCCGAAGGCGCTGGCGCGCATCCGCGAGCTCGGTGAAAAATACCAGCTCGGCTGCGCCAACGTGTTCCACGCCGGCGACGGCAATCTGCATCCGCTGATCCTGTACGATGCCAACAAGCCCGGCGAGATCGAGCGCGCCGAAGCCTTCGGCGCCGACATCCTGCGCGCCTGCGTCGAGTTCGGCGGCGTGCTGACCGGCGAGCACGGCGTCGGCATCGAGAAGCGCGATCTCATGGGCGACATGTTCACCGAGATCGATCTCAACCAGCAGCAGCGCCTGAAATGCGCCTTCGATGCGCAGGGCCTGCTCAATCCCGGTAAAGTGTTTCCCACCCTGCACCGCTGCGCCGAGCTCGGCCGCATGCATGTCCATGCGGGGAAGTTGGCGTTTCCGGACATCCCGCGGTTCTGACGGCCACGGTGCCGGTGCACCCTCTCCCCTTGCTTGCGGGAGAGGGTGGCTCGCCGCGAAGCGGCGAGACGGGTGAGGGGTATCTCTCCGCACATGAAACTCGCAGAATTTATTCGCTGAGAGAGACCCCTCATCCGGCGCCAGAGCCGAAGCTGCGCTTCGGCGTTCTTAAGAACGGCGGCCGAAGGCCGCCTATGCCACCTTCTCCCGCAAGGGGTGAAGGAAGAAAGACGCGAGCCCTCACAGCAGCCCGTATTGCGCCCGCTCGCGCTTTGCCAGCAATGGCAGTGCTTGGCCGGCGATCCAGGTCTTGAAATGCGCGCTCTCCTGGTGCGCCTTGAAAGCGGCTTCGTCGCGGAACAGCTCGTAGAACAGGAACTGGGCCGGATTGTCCTTAGCCCGCGAGATCAGGAACAGCTTGACGCCGTCCTCGCGTTGCGCCTCCGGCAGGAAGCGGTCGAGGATCCCTGCGACCTTGTCGGCCTCGCCCGGCTTGGCCTCCCATTGCGCGACGACGAGCAGGCCGCCGCCGTCGACGGCGTCGCTGAGAGATTTCTGCGTGGCATAGTGGTTCATGACGAGTGCCTCCATCGGTTGGGCGCGACTGCGATCGGCGCAGACTTGTAGCGATGGTCCGCCGGCTTTGGTTCGCCGATGATCGAAGTGTCGATGTCGTGAACGTATCGATGATGATCGAAGCGTCGTTGGCATTGCGCAGGATCCCGATCGCGCCGGCGAGGGCCGCTGACGTCACGCCGCATTTGATTTTGGCGGCGAATTTCGCTACCGCCTTTTCCCGTGGATACGCTCAGGGTCAGAGACGCCAAAGACGTCGAAGAGGTGGTGCGCGCGGCGATTGCCAATCAGCAGCCGCTCGAGATCATCGGCCATGGCTCCAAGCGCAGCATCGGCCATGCCATGGCGACCAACGCCGTGCTCGACATCTCAGCACTCAATGCCGTCACCTCCTACGAGCCCAACGAGCTGATCGTGACGCTCCAGGCCGGCGCGCCGCTTGCCGACGTGCTGTCGCTGATCGATGCCAAGAACCAGCAATTCGCCTTCGAGCCGATGAACACCGCACCGCTGCTCGGCACGCCGGCGCTGGGCACCATCGGCGGCATGATCGCGGCCGGGCTCGCCGGGCCGCGGCGGATCCGGGCGGGCGGGGCGCGCGATCACCTGCTCGGCGCCCATGCCGTCTCCGGTTTCGGCGACAGCTTCAAGACCGGCGGCAAGGTGGTGAAGAACGTCACCGGCTACGACCTCTGCAAGCTGCTCGCGGGGTCCTGGGGCACGCTGTCGGTGATGACCGAGGTCACGCTGAAGGTGATGCCGAAGCCGGAGGCCGAGCGGACGCTGCTGCTGCGCGGGCTCGATGATGCCGTCGCCAACAAGGCGATGACCGCGGCGCTGGGCTCACCCTTTGACGTCTCCGGTGCCGCGCACCTGCCGAAATCGGCGCTCCGGGCTAAGACCGACGGGCTTGGCGACATTGCAGGCCAGGGCGAGGCGCTGACCGTACTGCGGCTCGAGGGCATCACCGCCTCCGCCGCCCACCGCGCCGGCTCGCTGCGTGAACTGCTGGCGCCCTTCGGAACCGCAACCCTGATCGAGGACGCGGCGTCGTCCGCGCTATGGGCCACGCTGCGCGACGTACTGCCGTTTGCGGCCGGCGGCGCGCTGGGAGCCTGGCCGGTCTGGCGCATCGTCTGCCCGCCGGCATCGGGTGCGGCGCTCGGGACGCAAGTGGCGCGCGAGACCGGCGGCGACGTGATCTATGATTGGGGCGGCGGCTTGATCTGGGCCGCATTGCCGCCGAAGGGCGACGCGCATGCTCCGGTCGTGCGTGCGTGCGCGAATGCGGCTGGTGGTCACGCCACGCTGATCCGGGCGGCCGAGGCTGTCAGGCGCGAGGTCGACGTGTTCCATCCGCAGGCGCCCGGCATCGCCGCCCTGAGCGAGCGGGTGCGCGCCAGTTTCGATCCGAAGACCATCCTCAACCGGGGACGCCTGAGCCGGGGCGCTGCGGCATGAAGACCGAATTCTCACTCGCTCAGCTTGCCGACCCCGATATCGCGGAAGCCGACAAGATCCTGCGCGCCTGCGTCCATTGCGGCTTCTGCACTGCAACCTGTCCGACCTATGTGCTGCTCGGCGACGAGCTCGATAGCCCCCGTGGCCGCATCTATCTGATCAAGGAGATGCTGGAGAAGGACCAGACCCCGACGGCCGAGGTGGTCAAGCATGTCGACCGCTGCCTGTCGTGCCTGGCCTGCATGACGACCTGCCCCTCCGGTGTGAACTACATGCACCTCGTCGACCAGGCCCGGGTCAGGATCGAGCAGCGCTATCAGCGGCCGCTGGCCGAGCGGCTGCTGCGCCAAATGCTGGCCTTCGTCCTGCCGGACCCGCAGCGTTTTCGCTTCAGCATGGTGCTGGCGCGGCTGGCCCGTCCGCTCGCCGTGTTCCTGCCGACGCCGCGGCCGTCGGCCACGCCCGGCCTGATCCAGCGCATCAAGGCGATGCTGGCGCTGGCCCCACACCGGCTGCCGTCACCGGGGCCGCTCCCTGGCAGCGTGTTCGCAGCCCTCGGCAAGAAGCGCGGCCGGGTCGCGCTGCTCCAGGGCTGCGCCCAGCAGGTGCTGGCGCCGCGCATCAACCAGGCCGCCATCAGCCTGCTCACCCGCCACGGCATCGAGGTCGTCCTGGTCGGGGACGAGCAGTGCTGCGGCGCGCTGACCCATCACCTCGGCAACGACCACGATGCATTGGCGCGGGCGCGTGCCAACGTCGCGGCATGGACCGCGGAGGCGGCCCGCGAGGGGCTCGATGCCATCCTGGTGACGACCTCCGGCTGCGGCACGGTGATCAAGGACTATGGCTATCTGCTGCGCGAGGACGCTGCGCTTGCCGCCGATGCGGCGAAGGTGTCCGCTCTCGCCAAGGACATCACAGAATACGTCGCCGGCCTCGGATTGGAATCGACTGCACGGCAAGACAACATCGTCGTCGCCTATCACTCCGCATGTTCGTTGCAGCACGGACAGAAAATCACGGGGCTTCCGAAAGAATTGCTTTCCAAGAATGGATTCGTGGTGAAAGATGTACCCGAGAGCCATTTGTGTTGCGGCTCGGCGGGGACCTACAACATTCTCCAGCCCGAGCTTGCGGGTCGGTTGCGCGATCGCAAGGTCGCCAACATCGCAAGCGTCAAGCCGGACATGATTGCCGCGGGCAATATCGGCTGCATGGTGCAGATTGCCAGTGGCACGTCAGTTCCGGTCGTACACACGATTGAGCTTCTCGATTGGGCTACGGGCGGGTCGCGGCCGGCACTGAACGCGCAAGTTTGAGCTTTCAGAGCCTGAACTTTCCTCCCGAGGTGACGACTGAAGGCGCCCGATCGACCATTGTTCGGCGGCAACAGGAGGACCACGATGGCGAAAGCGAAGAAGAAGAAAAGCAAGAAGGCCAAAAAGGCCAAGAAGGCTGTAGCGGCGAAGAAGTCCGCGAAGAAGGCGACGAAGAAGAAGGCAGCCAAGAAGTCCGCGAAGAAGTCTGCCAAGAAGGCCGCCCCGAAGAAGGCTGCCAAGAAGACAGCAAAGAAGGCGGCGGCCAAGACGGCTGCACCGAAGAAGGCCGCCAAGAAGACTGCAAAGAAAGCGGCACCGAAGAAGGCGAAGGCAGCTCCCGCGCCGAAGCCGTCAGCGCCGGCGGCAGCTCCGGCGCCCGAGCCCGTCGCCGAGACGAGCTGGGCGATGCCTTCGTCTTCTGCGGAACCGACGCCGGCCGAGGGACAGGGCTAGGCCGAAAGCCGGGTTCAATCCCCCGGCCCTGATCGACACCGGAAAGGCCGCAGCGGCGACGCTGCGGCCTTTTTGCATCGCCGGATGAGAGGCGGATGCTGTCGATTCTTTCGGAAGAGTTGATTCGTTGCGTCGGCACCACGGAGCCGAAGGCATCCGTACTTGCACGCACCCCTTATGCACTCTGGAGTGCAAATGATGTGGTCGAGAAGCCACACAGGCCGACAACCTTTCGCGGAAACGTTAAAACGCCTAAAAAGTCGGCAGATGCCCGCGCTTTTTGCTTCACCGTTCGCATCCCTCGCTCCAGATTGTCGCAGTAACGCAATTTTGCAGACAGGTCGCACGACCCCGGGGGGCTTCCGGGATCCGACTGGGAAGTTAAGAACGGGTAGATGGGGATCGAAATGAAAAAAGTGGCTTTGTTGGCAACGGCGCTGGCAATGGTGACGACGGGTTCGGCTTTCGCGGCAGACATGGCGGTGAAGGCCAAGAAGGCCCCGCCGGTGGTGGCTTTCGATCCGTGGGATATCGCCTTCGGCGGCGCGATCATGAGCGACTACATCTTCCGCGGCATCACCCAATCGAACCACAAGCCGTCGGTCGCGGCCTATTTCGAGCCTCGCTACAACGTCACCAAGGACCTCCAGCTCTATGTCGGCGTCGCCGGTGAGAGCATTTCCTTCCCGAACCGCGCTGCAGCCGAGATCGACGTCTACGGCGGTATCCGCCCGACCTTCGGTGCGTTCGCCTTCGACATCGGCGTGTGGGGCTATTTGTATCCGGGCGGCACCTGCTACTTCGGCGGCACCGGCATCGACAACGCCGGCGTCTTCCAGGGCGCCGACTGCGCCGAGAAGGCCTTGCTCAACACCAACGTGATCAAGAAGGACCTGAGCTTCTTCGAAGTCTACGGCAAGTTCACCTACACCGTGAACGACAACTGGTCGTTCGGCGTGAACGAATACTACACCCCGAGCTATCTGAACTCGGGCGCCTGGGGCAACTACACCTCGATCGTCGGCAAGTATATCGCGCCCAGCACGGTGTTCGGCTCGAGCGGCGTCGGCATGTATGTGTCGGGTGAGTTCGGCCGTCAGTGGCTCGGCACCTCCGACAGCTTCTACGGCGTGCCGGCCTTCCCGAACGGCATCAAATATGCCGACTACAACACCTGGAACATCGGCATCGGCTTCACCTACAAGGTCATGACGCTGGATCTGCGCTACTCCGACACCGACCTGTCGAAGGGCGATTGTAACGCCTTCACCAGCGATTTCTCGGCACGCGGCAACATCACGGCGTCGACCGGTACCTTCGTGACCCCGATCAATCCGTCGGGCGTCGGCTCCAACTGGTGCGGCGCGGCCGGCATCGCCAAGCTGTCGTTCGACCTGACGGCGATGACCAACCTGAAGTAAGTTTCTTCCCGGGACTACTCACGAGGGCGGCAGGGCAACCTGCCGCCCTTTTGCTTTTGGGGGGAGAGGCGGGTCGGCCTCAAGGCCGAGACGCAGAGCCAGACTACAAAGGCGTTTCTGCGGTCTGAACTGCGAGCGGCTGGAGCAGCGCCGACGCCTCACATCCCGTCATTGCGAGCGCAGCGAAGCAATCCAGGCTGTCTCCGCGGAGGGATTCTGGATTGCTTCGCTGCGCTCGCAATGACGAACGGCCGCTGTCGCCTCAGCGCGCCGCCGTCGGCTCCTTCTCGGCCGGCGCGCCGGCGCTGCCGAGGACGTGGATCTCGCCGTCCTGCACCATCGCCACCTTGCGGGTGTGGAAGACATCGAGCGTCGAACGGTGGCCGATCGAGACGATGGTGGCCTGCGGCAGCTTCTCCGCCAGCAACCGGTACAGCCGCGCCTCGGACGGCTCGTCCAGCGACGCCGTGGCCTCGTCCAGGAAGAGATAATCGGGTGCATGCAGCAGCGCGCGGGCGAGCCCGAGGCGCTGCTGCTCGCCGAGCGACAGCATCCGGTTCCAGTGGCCGTCCTCGTCGAGGCGTCCGGCGAGGTTGGGCAGCCCGACCGCAATCAGCGTGTCCTTCACACGAGCGGGCTCGATCGTGTCAGGCTTTGCCGGATAGACCACGGCGTCGCGCAGCTTGCCGACGGGGAAATAGGGACGCTGCGGCAGCATCATCAGCCTGGCCTTTTCGGGCACGAGGATGGCACCGGTGCCGAACGGCCAGATGCCCGCGATGGCTCGGAACAGCGTCGACTTGCCGGAGCCGGACGGTCCGGTCACCAGCACGCGTTCCGAAGGCTGGATGGCAAAGGCATCGGCGGCAACCAGCGGCGTACCGTTGGGCAGGTTCACGCACAGCTGCTCGAGGGCGATGATGCGGCGGCCGCCCGCGGCCTTGAGGGCGATCGCAGGCTCATGCGCCGGCAGGTTTGTGGAGGAGGCGACCGACATCTCGAAGCCGTCGAGGCGTGCGACGATCGCGCGCCATTCCGCCAGCGACCGGTAAGCCGTGACGAAGAACGACAACGCGCCTTGTACGCTGGAGAAGGCGGATGCGGTCTGCATCATGTCGCCGAGCTGGATCTTCTTGGCGAAGAAGGCGGGTGCCACCAGCACATAGGGAAAGAGCACGGCGGCCTGCTGATAGCTCGCCGTGAATGCGGTGAGCCGCTTGGTCCGGCTCATGATGGCGTACCAGTTGCCGATCACGAAGCCGAAGCGATCCAGCAGCCGGCCGCGTTCGGCGCCTTCGCCCCTCAGCAGCGCGATCTGCTCGGAGTTCTCGCGGACACGGACGAGGTTGAAGCGGAAGTCGGCCTCATAGCGCTGCTGCTCGAAATTGAGGTTGACCAGCGGGCTGCCGATCCAGTGCGTCAGCGCGGTGCCGAAGATCGCGTAGATCAGCGCGCCCCAGCACAGATAGCCCGGGATCATGAGATCGGTGCCGAACAGGTGCAGCGGTGCGGCGTTGGAGAGGCCCCAGAGGATGATCACGAAGGAGAACAGCGTCACGATCGAGGAGAGCAGGCCGAGCCCAATCGTCAAGGTCTGCTCGACGAAGTTCTTGACGTCCTCGGTGATGCGCTGGTCCGGGTTATCGGCCGCATCGCCCTTGAGCTGCATACGGTAATGCGTGGCGTTCTCGAGCCATTCGCCGAGATAGTGCCGGGTCAGCCATTGCCGCCAGCGGATCTGCAGCCACTGGTTCAGGTACAGCTTGTAGACCGCAAGCGCGATATAGGTGGAGGCGAGGGCGACGAAGATCCAGATCTGCGTGACGAAGGCGTCCCAGTCGCTCGCCTGCAGAGCGCTGTAGAACCTGTTCTGCCATTGGTTCACCAGCACGTCGATCGCCACCAGCGCCAGCTCCATGGCAATGACGGCGCCGAGCAGGCCGCGGCCGGCCCATTTGTCCTCGGATCGGAAATAGGGCATGGCGATTCGCCAGACGATCGCGAGCGTGGCGCGGATGTTGTTCACAGAGCTCTGTCTCCTCGAGGGGATGTGCACAAATGCCCTGAGCCAAAGACTTGAGGCAATGGCGAAAACGGGCGCGCTTAGACTAAAGTCGCAAGATCTGCAATTTGCGTTGGATTGTCGCAGCCTGCAACCCTAGCATGGGCCCGACGGCGCGGGGCGGGGCGCTCTGGGATTTCGCGAGCTTGTGAGCGGAGGGGAACCGCCGCATCCGCGAGGAATTCGCGTCCGGCTCGGGGGTTATCGCTTCCAGCGAAAAGGCAGGCTCGGCTCTCCACGCGGGCCGTCTGCCGCAAACATGCGTGGGGAGGAAGACCATGTGGAATCAAATCTATGATCCGCTGAACAGCCCGGTGCTGTCGACGATTGCGGCGGCGGTGCCCGTCGTCACGCTGCTGGTCCTGATCGCGAGCGGCCGCGTCCAGGCGCATATCGCGGCCGTCATCGCCGTGATCGTGACCAACCTGATCACGATCTTCGTCTTCACCATGCCGGCGAACATGTCGATCCGCGCTTCGGTGCTGGGCATCGTGACCGGCTTCTTCCCGATCGGCTGGATCGTCCTCAACGTCATCTTCCTCTATCAGGTGACGGTCTCGACCGGGCGCTTCGAATTGCTCAAGCGTGCGGTCGGCGGCGTCACCGAGGACCGGCGGCTGCAACTGCTGCTGATCGCGTTCTCGTTCGGCGCGTTCTTCGAGGGCGCCTCGGGCTTCGGCACGCCGGTCGCGATCACCGGCGCCGTGCTGATCGGCCTCGGCTTCTCGCCGCTCGCCGCGTCCGGCCTGTCCCTGATCGCCAACACCGCGCCGGTCGCCTATGGCGCGCTGGGCACGCCGATCCAGGGCCTCGCCTCGGTCACCGGGCTCGATCCCTACATTCTCGGCGCGATGGTCGGCCGGCAATTGCCGTTCTTCTCTCTGATCGTGCCGTTCTGGGTGGTGTGGGCGTTCGCGGGCTGGAAGGGCATGAAGGACGTCTGGCCGGCGATCCTCGTCACCGGCGTGTCGTTCGCGATCCCGCAATTCGTGATCTCGAACTTCATCAATCCGTGGATCGTCGACATCGGTGCGTCGCTGATCTCGATGGGCGCGCTGATCCTGTTCCTGAAGGTCTGGCAGCCGAGGCAGCTCTGGCTGTCGCCGGCGCTGCGCGGCAATGATGAATCGGCCGCGACTATGGCGGCGGCAAAACCGCTGGACAAGACGCCGCTGACGCAGAGCGAGATGTGGAGCGCGCTGCTGCCATGGATCATCGTCTGCATCGTGATGCTGATCTGGGGCAACGGTGCCTTCAAGGCCTGGGCGAACTCGATCTTCGTCTGGAACTATCCGGTGCCCGAGCTGCACCAGATGATCAACAAGATGCCGCCGGTGGCGCCGGCGCCGACCAAGGAAGCCGCGGTGTTCGGCTTCACCTATCTGTCGTTCACCGGCACCGGCATGCTGATCGCGGCGATCATCTCGGGCTTCCTGATGGGCGTCGGTCCCGGACGGCTGCTGACCGAGTACGGCCGCACCATCCGCCTGTGCGCGATCTCGCTGATCACGATCTCGGCGATGCTCGCGATCGGCACGCTGACGCGGCTGTCCGGCGTCGACGCCACGCTCGGTCTCGCCTTCGCCGCAACCGGCGTGCTCTATCCCTTCTTCGGCACGCTGCTCGGCTGGCTGGGTGTGGCGCTGACCGGATCGGATACGTCGTCGAACATTCTGTTCGGCAACCTCCAGAAGATCACGTCCCAGCAGCTAGGTCTGTCGCCGGTGCTGATGGCGGCGGCGAACTCCTCCGGCGGCGTGATGGGCAAGATGATCGATGCGCAGTCGATCGTGGTCGCCTCGACCGCCACCAACTGGTACGGCCACGAGGGCACCATCCTGCGCTTCGTGTTCTGGCACTCGATCGTGCTGGCCTGTCTCGTCGGTGTGCTCGTGACGTTGCAGGCCTATGTCTGGCCGTTCACGGCAATGGTCCTTAAGTAGCCGTCGGCGTCTCGCCTCGACGCAAATCCCCGCGAGGTTCGCTCTCGCGGGGATTTTTGCATCGTGCGCGGGCGAACCTTCTCAATGGCGCTGCCGTCTTATAGAAGGTGCCGCAAATCAGGTCAGTCGAGAGGTTTCATGGTTTCGCTGAAGCAGATGGTGTGTGCTGTGGTTGCAATGCTGGCGATGTCCACGCTCGCGCGTGCCGAGGACGGTTTTCCGTTCGGCACCGAGATGACGCTGGAGGCGCTGCCGCAGGCCGGCTCGAAGCGGATTCCGAACATCGAGATCGGCGACAATGGCGAGGTCGTGCTCGAGCTCTGGTGCAAGGGCGGCAAGGGCCAGTTCTCGGTCGCCGGCAACACCGTGATCTTCGTCCCCGGCCAGATCCAGGACCGGTCCTGCCCGCAGGCCAAGGCCCAGGCCGACGATGAGCTGGTCGCAGCGCTCGGCAGCGTCGAGACCTGGAAGCGCCAGGGCGACGTGCTGACCCTGATCGGCCCCAGGCCGCTGCGCTTTCGCGTGAACGGGAATTAGGTCTCTCGTGTCCCGGACGCGCTGCAGCGTGCAACGCTGCTGCGCAGAGCCGGGACCCAGACTCTATCCGTGACTTCGCTTGCCGCCTCTGGGCCCCGGCTCAGCAGCGCATCACTGACGTGCTGCGCTGCGTCCGGGGCACGAGAGCCTACTTCCACACCGACTTGTCGGCGTCCCAGCGCTGGCCCTTCAGCTCCTTGACGAGCGCCTCGACCGAGCCGTTGTCGTCGGGCAGATCGCCTTCCTCGTCGGCAGAGGCGTCGTCCGAGAGGTTGAGCTTGGCGCCGCTGCTCTCGTCGCTGGTCGTGGTCGCGGGGCTGCCGATCCAGAGCATCAGCTTGTCGGTGGCGCCGGGCTTGTCGGGCGAGACGAGCCCTGCGACTTCGATCGTGTCGGTGAGCTCGAGCGCCGGGTGATCCTGGTTCGGCCGCTTGAACACCAGCTTGAGCTTGCCGGTCGCCGGGTTGAAGCTTTGCGACACCGGCTTTGCCGCAAGCGTCCTGCCCAGCACGCCTGCAACTGTGGTTGCGAGCTTGTCGCGGTTGATCTTGTCGCCGTCGCGCCAGTCGGCGGCGGGGAAACGGATGGTGCGGTCCATCTCGGTCATGCCCGCGGTCCAGCCTGCCGCGGTGACGCCCGGCATCGCCTTGAATTTTGCCAGCAGCGCGGCTGCGCGCTCCGGGTCGACCGACATGTTGATGGTCTGCTCGCCGGCGCGCAGCGCGTCGCAGCCGACATTGAGGCTCGCCAGCGTCACCTCGACCGCCTGGCCCTTCAGGCTCTTCAGGAACTCGGTCGCCGCATCCAGCTTGACCTTCACCGCGATCGCCTCCGGCGAGACGTCGGTGAAATCCTTCGGCTGCGACGTGATGCCGTCATCGGAGGTCTGGTTGTCCTGAAATTCCTTCTCGCTGAGATCGGAATTGTCGGGCGAGGTGACCTCGGTGACGGCCTGGCCAATGCTGATCTGGCCGCGGAATTCGAAGGTGTCGCCGCTCTGCTTGCGCAGCAGCTTGACGCTGACGGGCGACTTCTCACTGATGCTCTGCGTCGTGCCGGTCAGGTTCTGGCCGGCGACCTGGAGATTGACGACGAAGCGGTCCTTGCGCTCGGAATTCTTCGCGACCGGGTAACAGACGTCGAGCACCGCTGCGGTGACCGTCTTGCCCTGGCGCGTCTCCTTCAGGATCACGTCGGCATTGCCGTCCATCAGCCCGTCGATCGAGGTGAAATAGCGCGTCTCGGTTCCGCCCGGCGCGGTGGCCTTGGGCGACAATTTCATCTGGGCGGAGGCGACTTCGGGCGAGACGGCGAGCAGAGCCGCCAATAGGGCAGTCGAACAGACCAAGAGCGCGCGCATCGACGAAATCCTCGGGCAACGGGCATGATCCGGAAAAGTGTGACGCGGTTTTCCGAGCGGATCATGCCCAAACAATCAGAATCGGCGCCACCGTAGTGGGTTTTGGCCGCCGGTTGAATCGGAAAGCGGCGGGGCAGGGTCGGCAAAAAAGAAGGCCGCCCGGAGGCGGCCTTCGTTGGTGCTGTAAGATGAGGACGGGCTCAGAAGCCGCCCATGCCGCCGCCGGCGGGCATGGCGGGCGGAGCTTCCTTCTTCGGCAGCTCGGCGACCATGGCTTCGGTGGTCACCAGCAGGCCGGCCACGGAGGAGGCGTCCTGCAGCGCGGTGCGCACCACCTTGGCGGGGTCGATGATGCCCTTCTCGACCATGTCGACATAGTCCTCGTTCTGGGCGTCGAAGCCGAAGGTCTCGGACTTGTTCTCCAGGATCTTGCCGACCACGATCGAGCCTTCCACGCCGGCGTTCTCGGAGATCTGGCGGATCGGAGCTTCCAGCGCCTTCAGCACGATGTTGATGCCGGCCTGGACGTCGTCATTGGCGTTGGACAGACGGCCCACCGCCTTCTTGGCGCGCAGCAGCGCGACGCCGCCGCCTGGGACGATGCCTTCCTGCACCGCGGCGCGGGTGGCGTTGAGCGCGTCCTCGACGCGGTCCTTCTTCTCCTTGACCTCGATCTCGGTGGCGCCGCCGACGCGGATCACCGCGACGCCGCCGGCGAGCTTGGCAAGGCGCTCCTGCAGCTTCTCGCGGTCGTAGTCCGAGGTGGTCTCCTCGATCTGCGCCTTGATCTGGCCGACGCGGGCCTCGATGTCGGGCTTCTTGCCGGCGCCGTTCACGATCGTGGTGTTCTCCTTGTCGATCACCACCTTCTTGGCGCGGCCGAGCATCTTCACCGTGACGTTCTCGAGCTTGATGCCGAGCTCCTCGGAGATCAGCTGACCGCCGGTGAGGATCGCGATGTCCTCGAGCATGGCCTTGCGGCGGTCACCGAAGCCCGGCGCCTTCACGGCGGCAACCTTGAGGCCGCCGCGCAGGCGGTTGACGACCAGGGTGGCCAGCGCCTCGCCCTCGACGTCCTCGGCGATGATGACGAGCGGCTTGCCCGACTGCACCACGGCTTCGAGCACCGGCAGCATGGCCTGCAGGCCCGACAGCTTCTTCTCGTGCAGGAGGATGTAGGCGTCCTCGAGCTCGGCGGTCATCTTCTCGGCGTTGGTGACGAAGTAGGGGCTGAGATAGCCGCGATCGAACTTCATGCCCTCGACGATGTCGACCTCGGTGTCGAGCGACTTGTTCTCCTCGACGGTGATGACGCCCTCGTTGCCGACCTTCTGCATCGCCTGGGCGATCATCTTGCCGATGGCGGCATCGCCGTTGGCCGAGATGGTGCCGACCTGGGCGACCTCGGAGGAGGCGGCGACGGGCTTGGCGCGCTTCTCGATGTCCTTGATGACCGCGGCCACCGCGGTGTCGATGCCGCGCTTGAGGTCCATCGGGTTCATGCCGGCGGCAACCGCCTTGGCGCCTTCGCGCACGATGGCCTGGGCCAGCACGGTCGCGGTGGTGGTGCCGTCGCCGGCAAGGTCGTTGGTCTTGGAGGCGACCTCACGCACCATCTGGGCGCCCATGTTCTCGAACTTGTCCTCGAGCTCGATCTCCTTGGCGACGGTGACGCCGTCCTTGGTGATGCGGGGCGCGCCGAAGCTCTTCTCGATGACGACGTTGCGGCCCTTCGGGCCGAGCGTCACCTTGACGGCGTTGGCGAGAATGTCGACGCCGCGCAGCATGCGGTCGCGCGCCTCTCCGGAAAACTTGACGTCTTTGGCAGCCATGGTCTGCAATCCCTTGTGTTTCGTGATGGGTCTTGTTTGGTGCTGTGCGGCGGAATGATGGATGCCCGGGTCATCTAGCGCGAAGACGCGCTTCGCGCTTTTGCCCGGGCACAACAGTCGCGCATTCAGCGGCTGTTCAGGCGGATGGCCTTAGGCCAGAACGCCCATGATGTCCGACTCCTTCATGATCAGGAGCTCTTCGTTGTCGATCTTGACCTCGGTGCCCGACCACTTGCCGAACAGCACGCGGTCGCCGACCTTGAGGTCGATCGGGATCAGCTTGCCGGTCTCGTCGCGGCCGCCGGGGCCGATGCCGACAACCTCGCCCTGGGACGGCTTTTCCTTGGCGGTGTCCGGAATGATAATGCCGCCCTTGGACTTTTCCTCGGCGTCGATACGTTTGACCACGACACGGTCATGCAGCGGACGAAATTTGGATTTAGCCATGACGTTTCCCTTTGGAGGCTCGCTTCGGAAGTAGTGGAAGTGGGTGGGGCGGCGCTTCCGTTCCCCCTCGTCCCGAGGATCGAACGGCGCGCTTAGCAATCGGGCTTTCCGAGTGCTAATAGTGCGCCCGGGAATATGGCTTGGCCGCGATCCTGTCAAGCAAAGGTGGTTAAGCGATTGGTGAGGCGGATATAGGATGGTGGCATTGGAAATTTGTTCGGAGCGCCGGCGTGTCAAACGACGTCATTGCTCCGGCGGCGGTTTTGCGCTTGGCTGCGGGAGGGGTGCGGCCATGGTCTTGTTCGGGGGAATGCCATGATCAGTTCAGCTCACGCGCGCACGGTCGCCAACCTGGCGGCTGCCTCTTGCCTGGCGCTGCTGCTCGGCGCCTGCGGTGGCGGCATGAGCCTGCCGTCGTTCTCTTCGTCGTCGCCGCCGCCCGAGGCGGAGCCCGGCACTGGTCCGGAAATGCCGGCGACCATCCGCGCCGACGAGATCGTCGGCCGCTGGGGCCTCGCCTCGTTCCAGAACCCGGCCGACCGCGCCCGCACCGAGGCCGCGGCTCGGTCCCAGTGCAAGAATCCTTACGTGATCACCGCCGGCTCCTCCGGCGGCGTGATCATGCATCTGGCGGACCAGGCGACGCCGCAGGAGCTGCGCCTGAAGGGCTCGCCCAGCGGCAAGAACTATATCGGCCCGGCCGGTCCCACCCCCGGCGATCAGGACCGTGAGATCGTCTCCTTCGACGGCCGCGTCCTGATCACCCGCTTCATCGACAAGGACGCCGCCACCCGCTACGGCAACATGGTCTACGTCCGCTGCGCGCCAAGGGCGTGATGGGGGTTCCGGCCTAACCACTCGTCATTGCGAGCGTAGCGAAGCAATCCAGAGTCTTTCCAGGGTGACGGTCTGGATTGCTTCGCTTCGCTCGCAATGACGGCAAACAAAAACGCCGGCCCCAGGGCCGGCGTTTTGCTTTTCCCTATGTCGCGTCCGCTCAGTCGAACAGCGCGTCGATGTCGTCCTGGGAGGCGTGGCCGACGTCGCCGGCGAGCTTGGGGCCGTTGAGGAGCTTCTCGTCCTCGCTGCGCTGGTCGACCGGCGCCGGCACATGGGCCTTGATCGCGTCGACGCCGCCCCAGATCTCCATCATCGCATTGATGTGCTGCTCGATGAACTTCATCGTGGTCATGACCTTGCTGATGCGCTGGCCGGTCAGGTCCTGGAAGTTGCAGGCTTCGAAAATCGAGATGACGCGTTCCTGGATGTCGTCGGCGAGCCGCTTCTGCTGATCGGCCGAGTCCACCTTGGACATCGCGCTGGCGGCCTGGTCGATCGACTCGGCCGCTTCGAGGATCTGCTGGGTCGCCTGCTCGGTGCCGCCGACCACCGCGCCGAGCTCGCCATTGACCTTGGCCATCTCGCCGCCGTCGAAGCTCTTGCCATGCAGGGTCGCGATCTCGCGCTTGGTGCGGTCGATGGCGTCGTGGATGAGGTCGAGCTCGACCTTCAGCTTCTCGCACTGCTCGATCTGCGCCCGATAGGTATCGAGCATGGTGCGCGCTTCGGACAGCTCATGCGCCGTCGACGCGTCGATCGCCGCCATCGCGGCGCTGCCGGTCAGCGGGGCAGCCGTGATGCCCTTTGCCATCTGGGCGCGGATCGCGCGCAGCTCGGCCATGATCTCGCTGTGCATCGGCCCTGCCTCTTCAGTTACATCTAGAATGGGCATCTCGCCACCGGCGATATCCTCGACACGAAAACGCTTGCGGTGAACAGCCATCAGGACACTCCCCCCACCTCACTCACGCGTCTTTGTAGGCAGAAGCGATTTAACACGAAGTTCACAACCGGAACTGTCGTTGCGGCCGCGCGCGACGGCGCGCAAAGAAGCGATTAACCATGCTCGCGCGGCGTTCATCGAAAATAAACGCTGATCGCCAAATTGCAGGCCCGCTCGCGACGTGGTGAATCGAAACGGCTGATACGTTTACCAAACAAAACGGCTTTTGCTTTTTATTGACCACGTCGCGGGCGCGGATCAGCCACCAGACCTGCACGACGCATGTGATCTAGACGAAACAGTACAGAGTACGTCGATGTTCAAGAAAATGTCTGTCGCGCTGCTCGGCAGCGCTTGCTCCTTCATTGCCGGCACCAGCGGCGCCGGCGCCTTCGACAACACGGTGCCGAACGATCCGCCCGCGGTGCTCTATCAGCCGCGCGTGCCGCCGGCGCCGGTGCGCGTCGCCTCCAATGCGAACATGGGCGGCGGCTTCATCGAGTTCCTGTTCGGCGACGGTCCGGGCCGCGGTCCGGCCTATGCGCCCGAGCGGCCGGTGTATCAGCAGCAGCCGGGCTATTACGACCAGCGCCGCCTGCCGCCGATGGGCGAGCCGCAGATGCAGGGTGCGTCTCTGCAGCAGGAGGCGATCGACCCGCGGCAGCGCCCGTTCGATCCGAAATTCGAGAAACAGCTTGTTGACTATAGCGGTAATGAAAGCGCCGGCACGATCGTGGTCGATACGCCAAACAAGTTCCTCTATCTCGTCGAGGGCAACGGCCGCGCGATGCGCTACGGCATCGGCGTCGGGCGTCCCGGCTTCACCTGGTCCGGCGTGAAGTCGATCACGGCCAAGCGCGAATGGCCGGACTGGACCCCGCCGGCGGAAATGATCGCGCGCCGGCCCGATCTGCCCCGGCACATGGAAGGCGGCCCGGAAAATCCGCTCGGCGCCCGCGCGATGTATCTCGGCTCCACGCTCTACCGCATCCACGGCTCCAACGAGCCCTGGACCATCGGCACCAACGTCTCCTCCGGCTGCATCCGCATGCGCAACGAAGACGTCATCGACCTCTACGGCCGCGTCAATGTCGGCACCAAGGTCGTGGTGATGTGATGCTCTCTTTACCCTCTCCCCTTGCGGGAGAAGGGAAGAGGCCTGCGCAAGAGTTGGAAAATGAAAACGGCCGCCTTTCGGGCGGCCGTTCTTGTTTGTCACGCTATCGAGCAGTTACGCGTAATCGCTGCCGCCGTCGTCGTCGCCGCCGAAATCGCTGTCGTCGGCCATGTCCACGTTGTCGTCGTGATCGTCGTCGTAGTTCTGGTCGTTGTTGTCCCGGTCGTTCGACGCTTGGTCGGCGAAGCCCTGGCGGGAGGCGTCGCCGCGGTCGCGGTTCGATCCGATGTCGTTGAGGCCAGCATCGCGCGCGAGCGAGCCGCCGGACTGGTCACTGCCGCCCCAAGGGCTTCCACCAGCGCTGCGGTCGCCGAGTGCGTTGCTGTCGCCGAAGGCCTGCTGGTGCGAGCCGCCCATCATGCCGCGGATGCTCGAGAGCAGCAGCGAGCCGCCGACGACGCCGGCCGCGGCTGCCGCCGCCGTGCCGAGGAACGAGCCGCCGCCACCGCCGACCGGCGGGGCGCCATAGCCCGGAGCTTGGCCCTGACCCGGGCCTTGGCCGTAAGCCTGTCCATAGGGAGGCGGCGCGCCATACCCCGGCTGGGACTGCTGCATCGCCTGGCCGCTGTTCCAGACCGGGCGCTGCTCACGCGGCGGCACGTTCGGAACCGAGCCGCGCGACGGGCCACCGCCAAACAGCGTGTCGCGCATGGTGTCCAGGAATCCGCCGGACTGCTGCTGCTCGGGCGCTTGGGCCGCTTCCAGTTCCTGGATGCGGTTATGGGCGCGCCTCAGCGCTTCGTCCTGCAACAACGTGGTCTGCACCAGGGCGTAGACCGCGCCGGGGGCCTTGCGCAGACCGTCGGAGATCGCGGCGGTCGCGTCGGGATCGCGCGGTGCATTTTCCAGCTTTGAAAGCCGGTCGAAAAGGTCGTCGACGAGCTGGCGTTCCTGCGGCGTCATGATCTGTCTCCTTCGCGCAAAACCAAGCGCGCAGGAGATGTAGGGTTCCAATGTGGCCCCAACAGTGCCGGCCGGATTAAATTTCGGTATGCGACAAGCTGCCTCTCAGCTGCCCCTTAGCTGCCTTTGGCCCGCTTTTCGCCGGTTTCATGCCAGTGTGACGTTGCTGTCCGCCAGCAGACGGGCGAAGGCATCGCCCTTGAGATAGGCGTGCTCGCGCTCGCGGACGTCGGTCATCGGATCGAGGCTGGTGAGGACGTCGTCGACGAAGCCGGGATGGCACATCACGAGGCCGCCGTCCGGCAGGCCTTCCAGGAACTGCCGCATCAGCGCGCCGAAATCGGCGGCGCGCGTGAAGTCGTAGGCGCCGGCGAAGCCGGGATTGAAGCCGAGGCCGGCGCCGCCGGCGCGGCGGCGGAATTGCGCGCTGAGGATGTCGAGCACCATGGCTTTGGGCGAGGCCAGCCGCTGCGCCAGCGGCAGGTTGCGGCCGCCCTGGCGCACCCAGGCCTGTGGCGCAAGCTCGGCGACCGCATCGACAAAGCCGTCGCGCACCTGCGGATAGAGCTGCACGTGCTGATGGCCGTCGACGAAATCAGGCGTGCGGCCGAAGGCGTCCACGAAGGCCGCGAGCTGCGCCTTCACCTCATTGCGAAAGAATTCGCGGTCGAGCCGCCGCGCAAGGCCGGCGCGCAGCAGCTTTGGAAACGGCATGAACATGTCGCCATCGAGCGGGCGGAAATGCATGGTGAGCGGCCGGAACGGCGCCGACAGCGTGACATGCAAGCCGATCGCGCAGCGCGGGCTTGTTTTTGCTGAAGCCTGCAGCGCCTCAGCCTCGCTGCGTTCGATCGCAGCTCCGACCATCATCACCGAAGTGGCGTTGAGGCGACCACGTTCGATCAGGTCGCGGATGGCGCGGTTGACCCCTGGGCTGATGCCGTAATCGTCGGCGCAGAGCCAGATTCGCCGCGGGCTCGCGGCGCTGCTCATTCGGCCGCCGTCCTGCTCGAGGCGTCCTGACTTGAAGCTTCCTGGCTTGAAGCGTCCTGGGCCTTGTCGGCCTCGAAATGCTTCTCGCTGTGCTCGGCGACGAAGTAGATCGGGCGCGCCTTCAGCTCGGAGAGGATCTTGCCGATATATTCGCCGACGATGCCGATCATGATGAGCTGCACGCCGCCGATCGTCATCAGGCCGACCACGAGCGAGGGATAGCCGGGCACCTGCTTGCCGGTGGTCCAGACCTCCCAGAGGATCGACAGGCCGAACAGGAAGGCGCCGCCCGCGAGCACCACGCCGAGCAGGCTGGCGAAACGCAACGGCGCCACCGAGAACGAGGTCAGGCCTTCGATGGACAGACCGAGCAATCGTGCGGCGTTGAAGGTGGTGACGCCATGGGCGCGCGGCGCCGGCTCGTAGTCGACGCGAATCTGGCGGAAGCCGATCCAGCTGGCGAGGCCCTTGAAGAAGCGGTTGCGCTCCGGCAACTGCTTGAGCGCTGCGACGGCGCGCGGCGACAGCAGCCGGAAATCGCCGGCGTCCTCGGGGATCTTCTGGCGCGCGCCCCAATTGATCAGCGCGTAGAAGCCGTGCACGGCGAGGCGGCGCAGGAAGGTCTCGTTGTCGCGATGCGCCTTGGCGGTATAGACGACGTCATAGCCGTCATCGATCCAGTGCCGCACCAGCTGCTCGACCAGGGCCGGCGGATGCTGGCCGTCGCCGTCCATGAACATCACGGCGCCGAGCCGGGCATGGTCGAGGCCGGCCATCAGCGCCGCCTCCTTGCCGAAATTGCGCGACAGCGACACCACCTGGACGCTGATCGCGTCAGCCGGCAGCGAACGGGCGATCGACAGCGTCGCGTCCGCGCTGCCGTCGTCGACATAGACGACCTCGCAAGCGAGGCGATAGCGCTCCCGCAAGGTCCTTGCGAGCTCGCAGATGCGCTGGTGCAGGGCAGCGAGGCCCGCCGCCTCGTTGTAGACGGGGACGACAATCGACAGTCCCTTCGCGGCGGAGTTGGCCGCGGTGGTCGTCAGGGCGGAAACGTCAGAGCCCAGCGTCATCGATCAAGGTTCCAGAGGGCGTTCAAGTCTTCTTGCAAGGTCATCTCAACAGCATATGGTAGCTGCCGTTTGCTGTCGCTACGCTGAACGGACCTGGGGCTCACCGCCGCAGGAACGCCTCGAGCTTGGCGAACAGCGGGTTCTCCCGGTCGAACACGTAGTCGAGCGAGACCACCGAGACGGTCTCGGCGCCATGCTCGCGCAGGAAGCTCGCCAGCGCATAGAGCTGCCCCGGAGGGCAGTGTAGCGTCAGCATGCCCGACGAGGTCGGCCCGCCGAACGGGGCCTCGACGCCGAACCGGCTGTGGGCTTCGCCGAGCAGGGCGGCGTCGCACTGCCGGAAGCGGGTGCGGACCTCGCGGTACTTGTTGGCGCGCGCCCTTGCTGCGATGTGATCGAGGATAACGCGCGCGGTTTCGCGCGCCTGCGGCGACCAGTCGGCCTCCCTGGAGGCGACCAGATTGGCCTGGCTGCGCAGGATCACGCCGTCGTCGAGCACCCGCAGGCCGTTGGCGGCCAGCGTCGCGCCCGTGGTCGTGATGTCGACGATCAGCTCCGCGCTGCCGGCCGCGGGCGCGCCTTCGGTCGCGCCCGCGCTCTCGACGATGCGGTAATCGGTGATGCCGTGGCTCTGGAAGAACGCCCGGGTGAGGTTGACGAACTTGGTCGCCACCCGCATCCGCATGTGATGCTGCTCGCGGAAGCCGGTGGTGACGTCGTCGAGATCGGCCATGGTGCGGACGTCGATCCAGGCCTGCGGCACCGCGACGACGACGTCGGCATAGCCGAAGCCGAGCCCCTCGATCAGCGAGACGCGGTTGTCGGCGTCGGCGATGTTCTCGTGCACCAGATCCTCGCCGGTGACGCCGAGATGGGCGAAGCCGCGCGACAGCTGCGATGCGATCTCGCTCGCCGAGAGATAGGCGACCTCGACATTGTCCAGCCCTGCGATGGTGCCGCGATAGTCGCGCGCGCCGCCGGCCTTCGACAGCTTGAGGCCGGCGCGGGCGAAGAAGGCTTCAGTGTTTTCCTGCAGGCGGCCCTTGGAGGGAACGGCCAGGACGAATGGCGCGCTCATGACTTAAGCTCCCACCTTGCGGCCGATCCGGTTCAGCGCGTCCACCCAGACCGAGAAGCCGACGGCGGGGATCGGCTCGCTAGATCCGAGCTGGGTCATCAGCCCGTCATAGCGGCCGCCGGCGACCAGCGGCTCGGCGCCGTTGCCGCTGTGATGCAGCTCGAATTCAAAGCCTGTGTAATAGTCGAGCCCGCGCCCGAACGCGGTCGAAAAGCGCGTCTGTTTCACGTCGATGCCGCGCGCGGCCATGAAGCCGACCCGGCTCTCGAACTGGTCGATCGCAGCATTGAGATCGAGCTTCGCGTCAGTGGTGAGCGCGCGCAGCGCGGCGACGGCGTCGTCGGGATTGCCCGCGATCGACAGGAAGCGCTTGAGCACGGCGATGGCTTCGCGCGGCAGTGCGCCGCCCTTCAGCGTCGATTGCTCGAGGAAGCGGTCGGCGATCTCGGCCGTGGTGCGGCCGCCGACATTGGTCGTGCCGGCGATCGACATCAGATCGGTGACGAAGGCGAGCGCCGCCTTGCGGTCGGAGCCGGCAAGCGCCGCCAGCACGCCCTCATATTCGCTGCGTGTCGCGGTGGCCGCGGCCGCCAGCCGCTCCAGATCCTGCTCCAGGCTGATCTTGCGGTTGAAATCCTTGACCAGGCGGCGGCGCCAGACCGGATAGAGGTTGAGCGCGTCGAGCAATGCGTTGAACAGCGCCACGTCGCCGGTGCGGATCTCGACGTCGCGGACGCCGAAGGCGGCCGTCGCCTCCAGCGCCAGCGCCAGCATCTCGGCGTCAGCTGCGGCGCGATCCTGGCGGCCGAACGATTCGATGCCGGCCTGCAGGAATTCACTGGCTTGGCCGCTGCGGTAGCGGAACACCGGTCCGAGATAGCTGAACCCGGCCGGCTGGCCGGCTCGGCCAGAAGCGAGGTAATCCCGCGCCACCGGAATGGTCAGGTCCGGGCGCAGGCAGAGCTCCTCGCCGGAGAGGTCGCTCGTCAGGTACAGGCTCTTGCGGATGTCCTCGCCGGAGAGGTCCAGGAACGGTTCGGCCGGCTGCAGAATGGCGGGCTCGGCCCTGACATAGCTGGCCTGCGCGAACGACAAGAGCAGCGTATCCGCCCAGGCGGCGGAGCCGGCAGCATTTGAGGTGGCAGTCGTGGTCATCTCAGGGGTCCATCGTCCCCGGTGGAACCGGGGCAGAGCAGGGGAGGCGAATTGGCGCAGCCCTTAGCATGGCGCGGCAGCGGTTTCGACCTCCAAAGGATCAATCGCTTAACGGCTGGGCAATGCCGGATCGGTTGGCTTCGGATCAGGCGGTCTTGCCGCCCCAGTCGCCCAGCACCGCCTGCACCAGCGCCAGCGCGGCGACGGCGGCCGTGTCGGCCCGCATGATGCGGGGGCCGAGCGCCAGCCGCAGGATGCTGGGCTGCCGCAGCAGCAGCGCCCGCTCTTCCTCGGCAAAACCGCCTTCGGGGCCGATCAGCACGTCGATACCCTGTCCGGCCTCGCGCGCGTCTTGCAGGCTCTGAATGGGGTTTTGGATGTCTGCCGCCTCATCGCAGAAGATCAGCAGCCGGTCGGCAGGGCGCTGGCTGAGGTACCGCTCCAGCGGCACCGGCTCGCTCACGGTCGCGATGCTGAGGATCCCGCATTGCTCCGCCGCCTCGACCACATTGGCGCGCATCCGCTCGGTGTTGACCCGGGAGGCCTGGGTGAATCGGGTCAGGACCGGTTGCAGGCTGGCCGCACCCATCTCGATGGCCTTCTGGACCATATAGTCGAGCCGGGCATGCTTGAGCGGGGCGAAGACATAAGTGAGGTCGGCCAGGGCGTCCTGGGGCCGCGTCTGCTGGAGGATGACGAGGCCGTCCGGCCGCTTGCGGCCTTCGATCGCTGCCTGCCACTCGCCGTCGCGGCCGTTGAAGGCCAGGACCTCGGCCCCCGCCGCCAGCCGCAGCACATTGCCGAGATAATTGCTCTGGTCGCGGTCGAGCGGGACCCTGGCGTCCTGGGCGAGGGGGGCGTCGATGAACAGGCGGGGAGCGCGAAAATCGTGGGATGGCATCGTTCAAAGGTCCAATTTGGGGCCGTTCTTAACCGAAACCAGTAGTTTTGGGGGTAAATATCGCCGAATCGGTGCGTCCCCGCGCCGCGCTATTGCCCTATTCGACGGGTTGTTAAGCGCCGGCGGGAATCGTAAAAACGCGAGCACGCTGGTTGCGCTTCAATTGGGAAGACGCCGAACCCCGTAAGCTCCTGCCGGAGAGACTGCCTTGATGATCCGTCATCTGATGGTTCCGATCACTGCCGCCATGGTCACCGTGGGTGCCGCGGGCGCCTATGCGCAAAGCGCCTTCCCTGCGTCGCTGCCGAACCAGGCCGCGAGCAGTTCGGCGTTTCCGCCCGTGAACGGCTCGGCCCCGACTGCCTCCGTCGGCACGGCGCCGCAATCCTCGTTTCCGGTGAACGGCGCTGCGCCGGTCGGCGGCGCTGGTGCTTTCAGTGCGGCCCCGCCGACGCAAGCCCCGGGTGAGGACTGCATGAAGGCCTTCGTTCCCCTGCGCGAGGAGGCGGAGAAGCGTGGCAAGGCGATCAAGGCCGCGAGCGACCGTCATGCGCCGCCGGACGAGGCCTGCAAGCTGATCCGCAATTTCAGCCAGGCTGAAATGAAGATGATCAAGTACATCGAGACCAACGCCGCCAAATGCGGAATCCCGCCGAACGTCGGCGCGCAGATGAAGGACGGCCACAAGAACACCGAGGCCATGCAGACCAAGGTCTGCAACGTCGCGCAGCAGATGCAGAACCAGCCGCGCGGTCCGGCCGGCCCGTCGCTGAGCGAGGTGCTGGGCTCGGGCTCGGCGCCCGAGGCCAATGCCGGCAAGAAGGGCGGCAGCACCTTCGATACGCTCAACGGCAACGTCCTGACCCGATGAGCGACACATCCGCCCGCGTTGCCGACTCCACCGGCAACTGGGTCGATACGCTCGCGCCGCCTTGGGCGCGGCCTTACTTGCGCGTGTCCCGCTTCGATCGTCCGATCGGCTCCTGGCTTCTCTTGATGCCATGCTGGTGGTCGGCGGCGCTCGCCGCCGGCATCGCACACGATATCAGCCGCCTGCCGCTCACCATCGTGCTGTTCTTCATCGGCGCCTTCGTGATGCGTGGCGCGGGCTGCACCTGGAACGACATCACCGACCGTGACCTCGATGCCAAGGTCGAGCGCACGCGTTCGCGGCCGCTGCCCGCGGGGCAGATCACCGTGAAGCAGGCGCTGGCCTTCATGATCGCGCAGGGCGTGATCGGTCTCGTCGTGCTGCTCCAGTTCAACCGCTTTGCCGTCGCGACCGGTATCGCCTCGCTCACGGTCGTCGCCATCTATCCTTTCATGAAGCGCATCACCTGGTGGCCGCAGGTCTTCCTCGGGCTTGCCTTCTCCTGGGGCGCGCTGATGGGCTTTGCCGTCACCCTCGGACGCATCGACCTCACTGCGCTGGTGCTCTATGCCGGGTCGATCGCCTGGGTGATCGGCTATGACACGATCTATGCGCATCAGGACGCCGAGGACGACGCGCTGATCGGCGTCAAGTCCACGGCGCGTCTGTTCGGCGCGCATACGCATCAGGCGCTGATCCTGTTCTACGGGCTTGCGGTGGTGCTGATCGGCGTCGCGCTGGCCTCAGGCGATGTGCGCTGGCCCGCCTGGCTGGGCCTTGCGGCTTTTGCCGCGCATCTCGCCTCGCAGATCGTGCGCTTGAGGATCGAGGATCCCGAGCTGTGCCTGCGCCTGTTCAAGTCGAACAAGCACGCGGGCTTGCTGCTGTTTGCGGGATTGCTCGCGGACGCCGTGATGCGGGCGGCGTAGGTCTCGTAGGGTGGGCAAAGGCGCTTTGCGCCGTGCCCACGATCTTTCTCAGACTTCGACGGAAGAGGTGGGCACGCTTTCGCTTTGCCCACCCTACGGCACCTTCAATTCCGCGCGATGATCTCGCGTTCGCCCTGATGAACCGGCAGCTCGCGCGCGATGCCGGTGCGCCGGCGCATCAGGAATTTCGGACGGCGGGTGCGGATTGCGTTGGCGCGGCGGCGGCGGGCTGCGGGCTTGCGCGCGCCTTCGTCGAGCTGCGGAAGCGCGAAGATCTCGCTCCAGATCGCCCAGGCCTCGGTAAGCTCATTGGCTTCGGCGCCGACCAGCAGCGGAACGGAGAGCGAGGGATCGCGATGGACGAGGACGAGCGCCTGCGCCTCGTCATTGCCGCGCAGCGCGACGCCGGTGAAATCGCTGACGCGGACGTTGATCGCCATCTGCATGCCGCGGACGGCACGGCGCAGCACGACACGCTCGCGATGAAGCTCGATTTGCCTCGTGTATCCGTCGGCGCGCGGATCATGCGCGTCGAAGCGGACCGGAAGGGAAAGGGGGTCGAGCCGCAAGCTGCGGCTCGACCCGGCGGGAGCGACCCCGCATGTTGATGTTTGACGCCTCACGGCTTTCGTTCTCCCCGCCGGGATTATGTTCCCGGTCGATGCGAGGACCTTAGCGCGGCCGTTGCCGAAACCGCTTAAAAAGGCTGGTTAACCCAGCGTCACTACGGCTCATGATTGACAAGACCTTGGCGCGCATGATTGACGAGACGTTGCGCCGGAAGAGCGAATCTGAGCTTTTTGGGGGGCGAAAATGCTTGAAGTCCGCACCATTTGGGCACATCTGGTGGGTTCGGTCGTTCCGAGCCCGAACCCCGCCCCAACAGGATTTCGTTTGTGAACCCTTCACCAAGCTCGACGCTTTCGCCCCAGGATTCTTCCAAGGCCAATCGCGACCTGTTCGATCAGTCCGCGCTGTCCGATCTCGCACAGCGGCTGGTGGAGGCGGCCAAACGCGCAGGCGCCGATGCGGCCGATGCGGTCGCGGTGCGCGGCGTCTCGCAAGGGGTCGAGGTGCGCGACGGCCGCGTCGAAGAATCCGAGCGGTCCGAGGGCGACGATGTCGGCCTGCGCGTGCTGGTCGGCCAGCGTCAGGCGGTGGTCTCGACCAACGACGTCAGCGGCGATGCCGTGACCAAGCTCGCCGAACGCGCGGTGGCGATGGCGAAGGTTGCGCCCGACGACAAATATGTCGGCCTCGCCGATCCCGCGCTGCTCGCGCGCGACTTCCCCGATCTCGATCTGCTCGATCCCGACGTGCCCGCAACCAGCGAGCTCGAGCGCCGTGCGCTCGCCGCTGAAGCTGCCGCACTCGCGGTGAAGGGAGTGACAAAATCCGGCGGCGCCTCGGCCTCCGCCGGCATGGGCGG
Source organism: Bradyrhizobium huanghuaihaiense (assembly GCF_025200885.1). Taxonomy (NCBI): domain Bacteria; kingdom Pseudomonadati; phylum Pseudomonadota; class Alphaproteobacteria; order Hyphomicrobiales; family Nitrobacteraceae; genus Bradyrhizobium; species Bradyrhizobium huanghuaihaiense. The sequence goes on from NZ_CP104172.1 coordinate 1,289,472, forward strand.
CATGGTGCTCGTCACCTCGACCGGCTTCCACGGCTCCTATCTGCGCTCCAGCCAGGGCATCTCGGCCACCGCGATTGCCGGCGAAGGCACCGGCATGGAGCGCGACTACGATTTCACCTCCGCGCCGCACGGCGCCGATCTGCTGTCGCCGGAAACCGTCGGCCGCTCCGCCGGCGAGCGTACCGTGGCGCGCTACAATCCGCGCAAGGTCGAGACCTGCAAGGTGCCCGTCGTGTTCGACCCGCGCGTCGCGGGCTCGCTGGTCGGCCACGTCGTCGGTGCCATCAACGGCGCCTCGATCGCGCGCAAGACCAGCTTCCTCAAGGACAAGCTCGGGCAGCAGCTGTTCGCCAAGAACATCCGCATCATCGATGATCCCCTGCGCAAGCGCGGCCTGCGCTCGCAGACTTTCGATGCCGAAGGCGTCGCGGTGAAGAAGACCGCCCTCGTCGACGAAGGCGTGCTGACGACCTGGCTGCTCGATTGCGCCACCGCGCGCGAGCTTGGCCTTGCCACCACCGGCCACGCCCATCGCGGCGTCTCGTCCTCGCCCTCGCCGGGGCCGTACAATCTGCACCTCGAACCCGGCACGCCGAGCCCGGCCGAATTGATCGCCGATATCAAGCAGGGCTTTTACGTCACCGACCTGATCGGCTCCGGCGTCAACGGCGTCACCGGCGATTACAGCCGCGGCGCCTCCGGCTTCTGGATCGAGAACGGCGAGATCACCTATCCCGTCAGCGAGGTCACGATCGCCGGCCATCTGTTCGAGATCTTCAAGTCGATGCAGCCGGCGAACAATCTCGAATTCCGCTACGGCATCAATGCGCCGACGGTGCGCATCGAGGGTTTGACGCTTGGCGGACGCTGACGCGAACTCCCTCGACGAAACCATCCTGACCCGCGACGCGGCGCTGCTGAAAGACACGGTGCGGGAGGCGGGTGCGCTCGCGCAGTCGATGTTCCGTACCGAGCTGAAGAAGTGGATCAAGGGCGCGTCCTCGCCGGTCTCAGAGGCCGACATCGCCGTCAACGATTTGCTCGAGGCGCGGCTGCGCGCCGCCACGCCGGACTATGGCTGGCTCTCCGAGGAGGGCGCCGACGATGCCACGCGGCTGTCGCGGCGGCTGACATGGGTGGTCGATCCCATCGACGGCACGCGCAACTACCTCAACGGCCATGACGAATGGTGCGTCAGCGTCGCGCTGGTCGAGGACACCGCGCCCGTTCTCGCCGCGGTGTTCGCACCGGCCAGCGACGAGTTCTTCTTTGCGGTCCGAGGGCAAGGCACGACGCTCAACGGCACCGCCGTGCGGGCTACTGCCGGATCCGAGCTCGACTTCTCGCGCGTCGCCGGGCCCAAACCCCTGGTCGAGCGCCTGAAGCCGTCACTCGGTGACATCAAGCTGCACCCGCGAATCGGCTCGCTCGCGCTCCGGCTCTGCCGGGTCGCCCATGGCGCGCTGGATGCGGCTTTTGCGGGCGGCAACAGCCATGATTGGGACCTTGCGGCGGCCGATTTGATCGTGCAGGAAGCGGATGGTAGGATGAGCGACCTCTCCGGAGATCCCATCCTCTATAACCGCCGGGAAGTGGCGCACGGGGTGCTGGTGGCAGCGGGACGCGATCGTCATGCGAGCATTGTCGCGCATTTTCGAAACCGTCCCTTGCCCTGAAGCGCTTTCGCGTGCCTGTCGACCACTGCTTTGCCGGGCAGCCCGTTAGAAAGAGAACCCATGCCAGATAGTGCCCCGCAACAACTGCTTCACCTCGTCATCGGCGGAGAGCTCGTCGATCTCGAGCACAACACCTTCAAGAACCTGGACGACGTCGAGATCGTCGGCCTCTATCCGAACTACGCGACGGCGCACGCTGCCTGGCGGGCCAAGGCCCAGAGCACGGTCGACAATGCGCAGATGCGCTATTTCATCGTCCATCTCCACCGCCTGCTCGACCCGAATCAAGAACCGGCGCGTTGAAAAAACTGCTTCGCAATACGCTGCGAAGCAGCTTCGTTCAGCGTGCCGTCGGGGTCCTGGCGGCCGAATATCTGCGCTTTGTCTGGCGGACCAACAAGTTCACGTTCGATCCGCCCGATGTCTATGACATCGTCGAGCCGCAGATCCCGGCGATCTTCGCCTTCTGGCACGGCCAGCACTTCCTCACCCCCTTCATCAAGAACAAGGACTGGTACAAGGCCAGGGTCCTGATCTCCCGGCATCGCGACGGCGAATTCAATGCCATCGCCGCCGAGCGGCTCGGTATCGGCACCATCCGTGGTTCCGGGGATCACGGCGGGGCCTTTCATCGCAAGGGCGGGGTCGGCGCCTTCAAGGAAATGGTGCGGACGCTCCAGGACGGTTGTAATGTCGCGCTGACCGCCGATGTCCCCAAGCGCTCCCGCGTGGCCGGGCTCGGCATCATCATGCTGGCACGGGAATCGGGACGGCCGATCATGCCTTTCGCGATGGCGACCAGCCGCTTCATCCGGCTCAAGAACTGGGACCGCACCACCATCAATTTGCCATTCGGGCGGGGCGCATTGGTCGGCATCAAGGAAATCCACGTTCCCGCAGATGCCGACGCCGCGATGATGGAAGCGCTGCGGCTGGAGTTGGAGGAGACGCTGAACGAGGCGACCCGGCGCGCCTATGCGCAGCTCGGCCGCCCGGGACCGGAAGATGCCTAAATCGCTGCCCATTGCGCTGCCCATCACGCTGCGGATGTATCGGCGCCTGGCCTCGGGCCTGGTGCCGCTCGCGCCTGCACTGATCAAGCGGCGCTTGAAGCAGGGCAAGGAGGACCCCGCGCGGGTCGGCGAGCGGCGCGGCCTGTCCCGCGACGTCCGGCCGCACGGCCCCTTGGTCTGGATCCACGGCGCCAGCGTCGGCGAGGTGCTGGCTGCGGCTGCCCTGATCGAGCGCCTGCGCGATCTCAATTTGCGCATCCTGCTCACCTCGGGCACGGTCACCTCGGCGGCGGTCGTCGCAAAGCGCTTTCCGCCCGACGTCATCCATCAATACGTGCCGTATGATTCCCCGCGCTATGTCGCGCGCTTCCTCGACCACTGGAAGCCGTCGCTGGCGCTGTTCATCGAATCCGACCTGTGGCCGAATTTGATCCTGGCGGGCGCCGCACGGCGGGTGCCGATGGTGCTGATCAACGGGCGGATGTCGCCGCGCTCCTTCCCGCGCTGGCGCCGCATGCACGGCACCATCTCGGCGCTGCTGTCGCGGTTCGATATTTGCCTGGCGCAGTCCAGGACCGATGCGGAGCGCTTCTCCGCGCTCGGCGGCCGCGACGTCGTCACCACGGGCAATCTCAAGCTCGACGTGCCGGCGCCGCCGGCCGATCACGCAAAACTCGAACGGCTGATGGCGATGACGCGCGGGCGGCCGATCATCGTCGCCGCCTCGACCCATCCGGGCGAGGACGAGATGCTGATCGCGGCGCATCGCAGCCTGGTCGGCTTCTTCCCGCAGCTTCTGACCGTGATCGTGCCGCGGCATCCCGATCGCGGCTCCTCGATTGCAGGCCTCGTCACGGCGTCCGGCCTCAAGCCCGCCTTGCACTCGCGCGAGGAGCTGCCGACGGCCGCGACCGACGTCTACGTCGCCGACACCATGGGCGAGCTCGGCCTGTTCTATCGCCTCTCGCCGATCGTGTTCATGGGCGGATCGCTGATCCGCCACGGCGGCCAGAACCCGATCGAGGCGATCAAGTTAGGGGCGGCGATCGTCCACGGCCCGCACGTCTTCAACTTCACCGACGTCTACGAGGCGCTCGATGCGAGCGGCGGCGCGCGCCAGGCCGATACGCCGGAAGCGCTGGTCAAGCAGCTCGGCCAGCTGCTGGCCGATCCGACGTTGCGCGACAAGATGCAGCAGGCAGGTGCCGGCGTCGTCGAGCAGCTCGGCGGCGCGCTCAACCGCACCATGACCGCGCTCGAGCCCTATCTGCTGCAATTGCGGATCGAGATGGGGGCCGCCAATGCGTGAGCCGGCCTTCTGGTACCGGCCACGTTCCCTTCAATCGCATGCGCTTTGGCCGCTCGGTGCGCTCTACGGCGCGATCACCGAACGGCGCATGCTGCGCGAGGGCTTCGACGCCGGCATCCCCGTGATCTGCGTTGGCAATTACCATGTCGGCGGCGCCGGCAAGACGCCGACCGTGCTGGCGCTGACCAGGCTCTTGCGCGAGCTCGGCGAGAGCCCGGTGGTGCTGAGCCGCGGCTATGGCGGGCGCCTGAAGGGCCCTGTCATGGTCGACCGCGAGCGCCACACCGCAACTGACGTCGGCGACGAGCCCTTGATGATGGCGCGCGACGTTCCCGTCACCGTCGCGCGCGACCGCCTCGATGGTGTGGCGCTGGCGAAGTCGCGAGGCGCCACCGTGATCCTGATGGACGACGGTTTCCAGAACCCGAGCCTTTTGAAGGATGCTTCGCTCATCGTGATCGACAGCGAGCGCGGCCTCGGCAACGGCGCGGTGTTTCCCGCCGGCCCCCTGCGTGCGCCGCTGCAGGCGCAGCTCGCGCGCACCGACGCGCTGGTGCTGATCGGGGATGGCCGTGCCGCCAACGATGTCGCGGCCGAGCTCGCCAAGCGCAACAAGCCCGAGCTGCGCGCGCGGTTGAAGCCGGATGCGGCCTCGCTCGCGCAGCTCCTCGGCAAACGCGTTTTCGCCTTCGCCGGTATCGGCGATCCCGCGCGCTTCTTTCGCACATTGCGGGCAAGTGGGATCGATGTCGCGCGCGCGCGCCGCTTCGACGATCATCATATGTATTCGCGCGAGGAGCTCGTCGCACTCGCGGAGGAAGCACAGCGCGAGCAGTTGACGCTGGTGACGACGGAAAAGGATCTTGCGCGCCTGCATGGCAGCGAAGGCGTGCCTGCCGGCATCGTGCCGTTCGCCGTCCAGCTCGAATTCGACGATCCAGGGAAGCTGCGTCAGTTGATCAGCGATCACCTCTACAAGGCGCGCGAGCGCAGGTTCTCCAGACGCTGATCTCGTAGGGTGGGAAAAGCCAAGCGTGCCCACCATCAGAACCCGTAGGGTCGGTTAGCCCCGGGCTACGCGAAGCGCAGTCCCATGCTCACCACGCCCCAACGAGCATCATTCCGACGATGGTCAGGCACGAGACGCAGGTCACCATGACGGTATAGCATTCGGGTGTGTTCATCGCGGCCTCGCAAAACTGTTGCCAATTGCTTGGTCACTGCCACGCGGGAGAGATTGCCGGTCTTGGCCGCTTCAATGCGGCGCGCTGCGGCCGGTCTTGCGGTGTGCCGCCGTCCTCTCGTCGTCACTCTGATCCGAGAGAAGATAGTCCGCTTCGAGTGCTTCAAAGCGTTCAGCTGCGATCAGAAGCTGCTTGCGCATTTCGGCGAGGCGGGCGCGGCAATATTCGCGATAGAGCAAGTCCAGTATGATGGGCATGATCACCCCCATCGATTGACTTTGAATTTACAGATATTCCACCGCGAGGTGATCGTAGCCCGTCAGGTGGCTCTTCGATATGAGCCCGTTCACAGACTGCGCCAATTCCAAAGCTCGACGGCCGTTTGGTTGACCTGATTGTCTGTGCGATAAAAAGTACAGGGCTAATTACCTAGCACGGAGATTAGCAGCCTTCTGTTTCAGCAAGACTTCGTCAAACAACTTAAGGACGCCGGACCGAGACGAAAAATCCAACCACAAAGCGAAATGACTTACCTCGGAGTGCAAGCACGATTCGATGCAACGCGGATCGCCACGATGAGGATCATGTCGCGGTGTGCAGGTCGGTAGGTCCCGTAGGGTGGGTTAGCCTTGCGACCGCGCGAAGCGCGGTTGCCAGGCGTAACCCACCAGGTTCGTCCCGCATTCGCTGATGCATGGTGGGTTACGCCAGCGGACTGCGCTTCGCGCAGCCGCGAGCTAACCCACCCTACGGCAGTTCGCCATTCAGCCGGCATTCATCGCAAAACCCCTATCGATCTCATACGATCAGGAGAGTTCGATGAAACTGCCGTCCGCCGCCGTCGCCGCCAGCCTTTTGTGTCTGATTGTTGCGCCTGTGTTTGCGCAGACGACGACGCCGTCCGCCGCTCCCACCACCGTGCCGGTTCCTGCGGCCAAGCGCGTCACCTGTCTTGCTTCGACGCAAAACCTGAAGGGACAGGACAAGCGCGACCAGATGCAGCTGTGCATGGCGCAGGCGCGGGTCGATTGCCTGAAGCAGGCGATCGATCAGAAGGTCGTCGGTGAACCCAGGAAGAGTTTCATCAAGACGTGCGTAGGCGGAGATGGTCCAGAGCCGCAATAGCAGAACGATGCCACAAGCGCGGTATCGTAGGGTGGGCAAAGCGAAGCGTGCCCACGTTGGTTGTCGCGGTCTTGGAGAGACGGTGGGCACGGCGCTGCGCGCCTTTGCCCACCCTACGGGATCACACTTTCAGCGCGCCGGGAAAATGCCGCTGCAATACCGCGGCGGGCGTGGCGTAGGCCTCCTGCAGATCGACGCTCCAGTACTTCAATTCGTCGAGCGGGATCCGCGTGTCGGTGATGGCGCAGCGCACGAAGGTCCCCGGCGAGATCACGCGGAAATCGCCGTCGAGATATTGCACCTGCGCTTCGCCATGGCCGGAAGAGCCGAACTTGTTCAGCACGGTCGAAAGTCTCCGTGGAAGGCCCGTAAGGGCACGATGTGTTGGACGGGATGTAGCATAGATAGGGTGGCTTGTCCGCCCGTTAAACCCACCGGTTTGTGATGTTTTGCCGCCGTTTCCGCGTGGTAGTGCTCCGGGCGAAGGATCGCAGCATGATCCGGAAAAGTGCGGAGCGGTTTCCCGAAAAGATCATGCTCAAAAAAAGGGCCGCTCGCGGCCGGCACCTGATACGGCAGAGTCCGATGCGCCTTCGACTGATCGCCCTGTTCCTGATGCTCCTGGTACCGGCCGCACACGCGGCGCCGGCACCCGTGCCGCATCAGGTCGAGATTCCGCTCGCCTCGGGAATCCTGCATGCGCAGCTCTACAAGCCCGAGGGCGACGGGCCGTTTCCGACCGTGATCGCGCTGCATGGCTGCGGCGGCCTCGGCGGCCATTCCGATCCCGTGCTGCCGCGCTATCGCGACTGGGCCGAGCGCCTGCTCAGGGACGGTAATGCCGTGCTGCTGCCGGACAGCTACGGCTCGCGCGAGCTCGGGCCGCAGTGCCGCGTCAAGGAGAGTCACGTCAAGGCGCGGCGCGAGCGTGTCGCCGACATCGCGGCCTCGCGCGCCTGGCTGATGAAGCAGGCCTGGGTCGCGCGCGACCGCATCAGCCTGATGGGCTGGGCCAACGGCGCCAGCGCGCTGCTCTGGGCCGTGCGCCCGCAGAGCACGGCGCGCGATCAGGGTCCGGATTTCCGAGCCGCGATCGCGTTCTATCCGGATTGCCGGATCTCGGCGGGTTTGGGCTGGAGCGCGCGGGTGCCGACGCTGCTGCTGATCGGCGGCAATGACGACGTGTCGTCGCCGCCGGCCTGCCGCCAGATGGTGGACGGCGCGCATGGCCGCAGCGCGCTCGCGCGCATCGTGGTCTATCCCGGCGCCTATCACGATTTCGACCGCGCCAACACGCCGCTGCACGCGGCCAGCGGCAGCAGCGACGCCGCCGCGCCCGAGCATGGCCACCTCGGCACGGATGCCGACGCGCGCGCGGAGTCGCAGAAGGAAGTCGCGCAATGGCTGGCGCGGTAGCCCGGACGAAGCGGACTTGTCCCGCCGTAGCTCGATAGAGCGAAGGCGGAAGCGGGGCCGCCCGGGGAACAACATCACGCGGACAGCCCCGCATCGACCACCGCCCTGCACGGAAAATGGCCGACCGTGAATCTACGGATCGCGCATGGCCGCGGTTTCAGTACGTGGCCGCGCCATCATTCGACCACGATGTCGATTAAACGCATCTCACATGCGCAACCGCATCACACTCTTCGCCTCCGCCCTGATCGTCTTCACCGTCGCGATCTTCCTGTACGAAGCCCACGCCGGCGCACCCATGCTGGCGCCGGAGCATTGCGGCTTCTGGACCACGATCGACGCGGGATTGTCCTGCCGCTGAAGCTTACCCTGCTAGTCCCGTCACCCTGAGGTGCTCGCCTCTTCGGCGAGCCTCGAAGGGCGACGGCCCGGCTGCATCCCGGCCGTACATCCTTCGAGGCTCACCTTGCGATGCGCTTGCATCGCAAGCCTCGCACCTCAGGATGACGGAGCTCGGCGGGTTACGCGCTGCTTCCACATCGTCATTGCGAGCGCAGCGAAGCAATCCAGAATCTTTCCGCGGATGGATTCTGGATTGCTTCGTCGCAAGGCCTCCTCGCAATGACGGGGATAGAGCGCCGCCCTCGCGCACTCAGAACAAGCTGCCTTGATCTACCGGCTTGGCCGCGCGCTTCGGCGCGGGCTTTGTCTCCTGCGTGGCCGGCTTCGCTTGCGCCGGCGCGCGCTTTGCCGCGGGCGTCGGCCGATCCGCATCCGCGGTCGCGCCGACACGGCCGTCGGCGAACTCGATCTCGAGACGCGCGCCGGGGCCGATCGCGTCCGCCGCATGGACGGGGTGGCCGGCTTCATCGCGCACCAGGGCAAAGCCGCGCGCGAGCACGCTGCGATAGGACAGAGCGGAGAGCAGCTTGCCGCTGTTCTCGACGCGGGCATCGAGCCGCTGCAGCAGCGTGACGAGTGCGCGGCCGGCGCGCTCGGCGAGGCGATGCGTGCGCTCGCGCTGGCGGGCAATCGCGTTGCGCTGCGCCTGCGCATTCGAAAGCTTTGAGGCGCGCAGCCGAACCTCGAGGCCCGCAAAGCGGTCGCGCCGCTGCCGCAGCAGCGATCGCGCGGACAGGCCGAGCCGCTCGCCGCACACGGTGAGGCGGTGATCGGCCTGCGAGATCTGGCCGTGCAGCACGCGCAATGTCAGCTTTGAGCTGGCGGCGGTGAACCTGCGGAAATGCGCATGCGTGTTGGCCTTGAGGCAGCGGGGCAGCGACGCGCCCGCCGAATCCAGCCGCTGCCGGGGAATGGCGAGCAGATCGCCGGCCGCCGGCAGCGCGCGCGCGGCGGCGCGCAGCTCGCTGCGGCGGCTCTCCTGGGCGCGCTGCCAATAGGCGCGGGTGCGGCGTCCGAGATCGGCGACCTCGACGAACAATTCGCTGCGCACCGGCACCGCCATCTCGGCGGCGGCCGTCGGCGTCGGCGCGCGCTTGTCGGCGACGAAATCGATCAGCGTGATGTCGGTCTCGTGCCCCACCGCCGAGATCAGCGGGATCATGCTCTCGGCGGCTGCCCGCACCACGATCTCCTCGTTGAACGACCAGAGATCCTCCAGCGAGCCGCCGCCGCGCGCAACGATCAGCACGTCTGGGCGCGGAATCTTGCCGCCCTCGGGCAGCGCGTTGAAGCCGCGGATCGCGGCCGCGACCTGCTCGGCCGAGCCTTCGCCCTGCACCTTGACCGGCCACACCAGCACGCGGCGGGGAAAGCGGTCCTCGAGCCGGTGCAGGATGTCGCGGATGACGGCGCCGGTCGGCGAGGTCACGACACCGATCACCTCCGGCAGCCACGGCAGCAGCTGCTTGCGCGCCTCGTCGAACAGGCCTTCGGCGGCGAGCTTCTTCTTGCGCTCCTCCATCAGAGCCATCAGCGCGCCGATGCCGGCGGGCTCCAGCGCCTCGATCACGATCTGGTACTTCGAGGAGCCCGGATAGGTCGTGAGCTTGCCGGTGGCGATCACCTCGAGCCCCTCCTGGGGCTTGAAGCGCATGCGGCCGTGCACGCCCTTCCAGATCACCGCCTCGATCTTGGCGCTCTCGTCCTTGAGCGCGAAATAGCAATGGCCGGAGGAATGGGCGCCACGGAAGCCTGAGATCTCACCGCGGACCCGGACATGGCCATAGGTGTCTTCCACAGTCCGCTTCAGGGACTGCGAGAGCTCGGAGACGGTGAATTCGAACGCGTTGTTCAGTTGTTCCGCAGGCGGCATCGGCAAGCGATTCGGCATTTTGGGGTCAGACCCGACGTTAAGGATTTTCGCCGCGCGGCGCCAATCCGGGGATTGAACGGAAGAGTACTCTGTTATATAGAGTTCTCTATCGATTGATGAGTTTGAGGGAGACGAGCCATGGCGACGCGCCTGCTGCGTGGCGTTTTGAACGGAGTGAAATGGGCCCTGTGTGCGGTCGGCGCGGTGGCGCTGATCTTGGCCGCGATGATCGCAACACCATTGCAACGGCCGCCTGAGATGCGTTCGGTCTCGGAGTCCGTGAAGCTCGTCGACTTCTCGACCATGCCGCAGCTGGAGCGCTTCCAGGCGCGTGACGGTACCTGGATCGGCTATCGCCACTATGCGCCGAATGGTCCGGCGACGGGCGGCGGCGCGATCTTCATCCACGGCTCCTCCGGCTCCAGTGGCACGGTCAACCACGCGCTGACCCATGCGATCGCCGCGCGCGGCGTGGAGACCTGGGCGCTCGACATCCGCGGCCACGGCGGCTCCGGCACGCGCGGCGACATCGGTTATGTCGGCCAGCTCGAGGACGACCTGGTCGATTTCGTCGCCCATCTGCGCAAGACGGCGCCGGACCTGCCGCTCACCCTGATTGGTCATTCCGCCGGCGCCGGCTTCTCGCTGCGCGTCGCCGCGACGCCGATCATGCAGGACATGTTCGTGCGCACCGTGCTGCTCGCGCCCTATCTGGGCTATGACGCGCCGACCAACCGGCCCAATGCCGGCGGTTGGGCCAGCATCGACGTGCCGCGCTTCTTCGGCCTGACGGCGCTGCGCAAGCTCGGCATCGATTGCTGCTCGCAGCTTCCGGTGCTCGCGCTGGCGGTGCCGCCGACCTCGGCGAAATACCTCGTCTCCACCTATTCCGATCGCCTGATGCGCAATTTCGCGACGCGCGGTTATCGCCTCGATCTTCCCGCAACGACGCGTCCGGTCACGATCATCAGTGGTGCGGAGGACGAGATGATGATCTCGGACAAATATGCCGAAGCCGTGCAGGCGGTGAAGCCGTCGGTCGACGTCAAGATCATCGACGGCATCAACCACATGGGCATCGTCACCCAGCCGAAGGCGATCTCGGTGATCGCCGACGACGTGGCCACGCGCGGGGGCGGGCAGTCATGATCGACAGCAAGGAGGCATCCGCCGCGCTGGCCGATATCGACGACATCGTCCAGCGCGTGAAGCAATCGCAACTGTATGAGCTCGCGAGCCTCGCAGCGGTCTGGTGGGGCGTGCTGGTGTTTGCAGCCAACCTCGTGACCTGGCTCTGGCCGATCTATGCGGTCTACGCCTGGGTTGTCGCGGACGTTGTGGGCGTCGTCGGTCTGGTTGGGCTCCGCGTGCTGAATCCGCCGCATCATCCCGGTGGTGCCGCCGCCAGCATCAGGCTGCTCCTGGTGTTCGTGCTGTTCTTCGCCTTCGGTTATCTCTGCACCAGCGTGATTGGCCATTTCGGTCCGCGCCAGCTGGGCGCATTCTGGCCGCTCTATTTCATGCTGTTCTATATGCTGGCGGGCCTGTGGTTCGGCTATGCCTTCGTGGCGATCGGCCTCGGCATCTCCGCGCTGACGCTGATCGGCTTCTTCTATATCGGCGAGGCGTTCCCGCTCTGGATGGCCTTCGTCAACGGCGGCGGCCTGATCCTCGGCGGCCTCTGGATGCGGCGGATCTAGCGCATGGCCGAGCTCGACGACATCATCCACCAGCCGCTGCGGCTGAAAATCATGGCCGCATTGAACGCGCTGCCTGTGTCGGCCGGTCTGGAGTTCTCGCGCCTGAAGAAGCTCACCGGCGCCACTGACGGGAATCTCGGCGCCCATATCGAGACGCTGGCGAAAGCTGGCTACGTCTCGGTGGACAAGGCCTTCGTCGGCAAGAAGCCGCAGACCACGGTGACCGCCACCGCCGCCGGCCGCGGCGCCTTCGCGCGGCACGTCGCGACGCTGCAGGAGATCATCGCGGGGAAACAGGTCTGACTTACCCTCCCCTGGAGGGGGAGGTCGATCGCGCGCAGCGCGAGCGGGGTGGGGTGATCTCTCCCCACGGGCAGCGTCCAACGCGGAGAGAGCGTCACCCCACCCCGCGACGCATTCCGCTTCGCTACATGCGTAGCGACCCTCCCCCTCCAGGGGAGGGTAAGATCGGCTGCACGCCGTGCCTCCGGAATGGCGGAGAATTGGATGGGCGCCCCCTTGAGCCCCACCCCGATTCGTGCGACCTCCGGCCCCAGCAAAACCCCTTATTTCGAGCCCTCGATGCACATTCTCCTGCTCGGTTCCGGCGGCCGCGAACATGCTCTGGCATGGAAGATCGCGGCCTCCCCCCTGGTCACGAAATTCTGGTGCGCGCCCGGCAATGCCGGCATCGCGCGCGAGGCGGAGTGCGTGGCGCTCGACATCGCCGACCATGCCGCCGTGATCGACTTCTGCAAGAAAAACGCGGTGGAGCTCGTGGTGGTCGGCCCGGAGACGCCGCTGGCGGCCGGCATCGTCGATGATCTCATAGCTAGCGGCATCAAGGCGTTCGGGCCGAGCAAGATCCCCGCCCAGCTGGAAAGCTCCAAGGGGTTCACCAAGGCGCTGTGCACCGAATTCGGCATTCCGACGGGCGCCTACAAGCGCTTCACCAACGCCAAGGATGCGCGCGACTACGTGGGCAGCCAGGGCGCGCCGATCGTGGTGAAGGCCGACGGCCTCGCCGCCGGCAAGGGCGTCGTCGTCGCCAAGACCGTGCGCGAGGCGGAGGACGCCATCGCCATGATGTTCGAGGGCGCCTTTGGCGAGGCCGGCACTGAAGTCGTGATCGAGGAGTTTCTGCCGGGTCGCGAGATCAGCTTCTTCGCGCTGTGCGACGGCGAGACCGCGATCCCGCTGGCCTCCGCCCAGGACCACAAGCGCGTGTTCGACCACGACGTCGGCCCGAACACCGGCGGCATGGGCGCCTATTCGCCGACCCCGCTGGTGACGCCGGCGATCCATGACGCGATCATGGCGAAGATCATCCTGCCGACGGTTGCCGGCATGAAGCAGCGCGGCACGCCGTTCCGCGGCATCCTCTACGCCGGCATCATGCTGACCACGCAGGGACCAAAACTGTTCGAGTTCAACGTCCGCTTCGGCGATCCCGAGTGCCAGGTGCTGATGCTGCGCATGATGTCGGACATCGTGCCGGCGTTCATCGCCGCCTGCGACGGGGAGTTGAAGCATTTCGATCTGCGCTGGCATCCGGAATCCGCGCTCACAGTGGTGATGGCGGCCAAGGGCTATCCCGGCGACTACCAGAAGGGCACGCGCATCGAGGGGCTCGATGACGCCGCCACGGTCGACACCGTCGAGATCTTCCACGCTGGAACGGTCGAGAAGGACGGCGCGATCCTCGCCAACGGCGGCCGCGTGCTCAATGTCTGCGCGCTGGGCAAGACCGTGACCGAGGCCCAGAGCCGCGCCTACCACGCCGTCGACCGCATCAACTGGCCGGAAGGCTTCTGCCGCCGCGACATCGGCTGGCAGGCGGTGGAGGCGGAGAAGGCCAAAACTTAACTCGTCACAACAACTAGCTCGTCATTCCGGACGGCGCGCGCAACGCGCCGATCCGGAATCTCGAGGGTTTCGGCGCCTTCGCGCCGCCACATCGACATTCCAGAAATACGTAATCGGCTGTTGGGGTTAGCCATCCCGGCCGATGACGCCGTGCTACTGTGCATGGGGTTGTTTTCGACATTTTTTTGTCGGGGGGCCCCGGCAACGACCAGACAAGGATGCAGAAAGATGTCCGATCTCGCCGACCTCTATCCCGGCTTCGCCTCCGAGTGGATCAACACCTCCTTCGGCCGTATCTTCGCCCGCGTCGGCGGCGAGGGCCCGCCGCTGCTGCTGCTGCACGGCTTCTCCGAGACGCATGTGATGTGGCACCGCGTGGCGCCGCAATTGGCAGACAAGTTCACGCTGATCATCGCCGACCTGCCGGGCTACGGCTGGTCCGACATGCCCGCGAGCGATGCGCTGCACATGCCCTACAGCAAGCGCGCGATGGCCAAGGCCATGATCGAGGCGATGGAGCAGCTCGGCCACGTGCATTTCGCGCTCGCCGGCCACGACCGTGGCGGCCGTGTCTCCTATCGCCTCGCGCTCGACCATCCCGGCCGGCTGTCGAAGCTCGCCGTGCTCGATATCCTGCCGACCTATAATTACTGGGAGCGGATGAACCGCGCCTATGCGCTGAAGATCTATCACTGGACCTTCCTGGCCCAGCCCGCGCCGCTGCCGGAGACGTTGATCTCTGGCAATGGCGAGTTCTTCCTGCGCTTCAAGATGGCGAGCCAGACCAAATCGAAGACGCTCGATGCGATCGACAAGCGCGCGCTCGAGCACTACATCGCCCCGTTCCGCGATCCCGCGCGCGTGCACGCGATGTGCGAGGATTACCGCGCCGGCGCCTATTTCGACTACGACCTCGACAAGGCCGATTTCGAGGCCGGCAAGAAGATCACGGTGCCGATGCTGGCGCTGTGGGGCAATGCCGGCGTGGCCCAGGCCGCAGCGACCCCGCTCGACACGTGGAAGCAATGGGCGACGAACGTCGACGGCATGCCGGTGGATTCGGGCCACTTCCTCACGGAGGAGAACCCCGATGTGACCGCGAAGGCGCTGCGGGAGTTTTTCTTGGCTTGAGCCACACCGTCATTGCGAGGAGCCCCTTGCGACGAAGCAATCCAGTCTGTCTCCGCGGAAAGACGCTGGATTGCTTCGCTACGCTCGCAATGACGGGGAGGGTGCAGGGGCCTACCGCCGCTCCCGAAAAAACGCCTTGAGCAGCCGCGCCGCCTCGCTCTCGCCGACGCCGGAATAGACGTCCGGCGCGTGGTGGCAGGTCGGCGAGGCAAAGAAGCGCACGCCTGACTCGACCGCGCCGCCCTTGGGGTCGGCCGCGCCGTAATAGAGCCGGCGGACCCTTGCAAAAGAGATCGCGCCCGCACACATGGTGCAGGGCTCCAGCGTCACGTAGAGGTCGCAGTCGACCAGGCGCTCGCTGCCGATCTTTTTCGCCGCCTCGCGCAGCGCCACGATCTCGGCATGGGCGGTGGGGTCATGGTCGGTCAGCGTCCGGTTCGCCGCGGTGGCGATGACCTCGGAATTGCGGACCACCACGCATCCGATCGGAACTTCGCCCGCTTTTCCGGCATTTTCGGCCGTCAGAAGCGCCAAATCCATGAAAGAGGGGGCTTTCAAGCCTCGTATCATCGCCAGAAACCTGCTAGTAGCTCCGCCTTCAGCAAGAGTGAATACCGGTTTTGCCTGAGCATGCGGCTCGGAACGAGCGCGCATAATGCCCTCGCGCCACCCCTGAGTGAGATTATTCATGCCTCGCGACAGCGACAAAGACAACGATTCCCGCGGCCGGCGAGGCCCCCCCAAGGGCCCGTCCAAGGGCGGCCGTAGCGGCAAGCCGCGTGGCCCCGAGAAGAAATTCGCCAAGCGCGGCTTCGAGGGCAAGGGGGATCGCGACAGCCGGCCGCGTGGCGACCGTGACAGCCGCCCCTTCCGCCGCCGCGAGGACGGTGATGCCCCGCGCCGCGATTTTTCCGACCGCCCGCGCTTCAAGCGCGACGGCGAGGAGCGCGGCGAGCGCAGCTTCAAACCGCGCGGAGATCGTCCGTTCTCCGATCGCGGCGCGCGTGATGGCGAGAAGCGGTCGTTCAAGCCGCGTGGTGATCGTCCGTCCTATGGGCGCGACGACCGTCCGCCGCGCAGGGATCGCGATGATTCCCGCCCCGCCGGCCGGACCGGAGACAAGAAGTTCGGCGACAAGCGGCCCTATGCGCCGCGTGGCGACCGGCCGGAGCGTAAGTTCGACGGCGATCGGAAGTTTTCGCGAGGCGGCGATCGGGATCGCGGGCCGCGCGAGGATCGTGGCGAGCGCAGCTTCAAGCCGCGTGGAGACCGCCCGAATTTCGATCGCGGTGATCGCGCGCCTCGCGGCGAGCGTCCCGAACGCAAATTCGAGGACCGGAAGTTTTCGCGTGGTGGAGCGGATCGTGGGCCGCGCAAGGACTTTGGCGGCCGCGATCGCGGCGATGAAAAGCCGTGGCGTCAGCGCGACGATCGCCGCGAGGGCGGCCACGGCGAGGACCGTCCGCGCTTCTCGCGTTCGCGCGACGATCGCGCATCCGGCGATCGTCCGTTCCGCGATCGGCCGAAATTCGATCGGCCGCGTGACCGTGACAGCGAACGCGGTGACCGTCCGAAATTCGATCGTCCGCGTCAGCGGCCGGAAGGGCGCATGGACTGGCAGGAGCATCCACGCAGCGAGGGCCGCTTTCGCGATCGTCCGCGCCGCGACAATGAGGACGACAGCAGGATCTTCGAGAAGCGCCCCGCCTTCGGCGGCCGCGGCGCCTATCGCGAGCGCGATCGTGATTTCGAGGGCCGTCCGCGCCGCGACGAAGCGCCGAAGCCGAAGAAGGCCGGCGAGCGCATCGCCAAGGCGCTGGCGCGTGCGGGGCTCGCCTCGCGCCGCGACGCCGAGGAAATGGTCACGCAGGGCCGCGTCACCGTCAACGGCCGCGTCATCAACTCGCCGGCGCTCGACATCACGCCGAACGACGTCGTCCTGGTCGACGGCAAGCCGTTGCCGCCGCGCGAGCGCACGCGGCTGTTCCTCTATCACAAGCCGCGCGGGCTGATGACGACGCATGACGACCCCGAGGGGCGTCCGACCGTGTTCGACAATCTGCCCGAAGGCCTGCCGCGCCTGATCAGCGTCGGGCGGCTCGACTTCAACACCGAGGGCCTGCTGCTGCTCACCAATGACGGCGGCCTCGCGCGCACGCTCGAGCTCCCCGACACCGGCTGGCTGCGCCGCTACCGCGTCCGCGCCCATGGCGACGTCACCCAGGCGCAGCTCGACGAGCTCAAGAGCGGCATCGAGGTCGAGGGCGTCAAATACGGTCCGATCGAGGCGACGCTCGAGCGCGACCAGGGCGCCAATGTCTGGCTGGTGTTCGCGATCCGCGAAGGCAAGAACCGCGAGGTGCGCAACGTCTGCGCCCATCTCGGGCTCGAGGTGAACCGGCTGATCCGCGTCTCCTACGGCCCGTTCCAGCTCGGCGAGATTCCCGAAGGCCAGGTCGACGAGATCAAATCGCGCGTGCTGCGCGAGCAGCTCGGCGACAAGGTGATCGAGAAATCGGGCGCCGAGTTCGACGTGCCGTCGAAGTCCGCCGGGCGCGGTGATGATGCGCCGAAGACGCCGATGAAACGTGCCGTCATCAACGACCGCAAGGGCCGCCGCGTGCTGGTGCAGCGCACCGGCAGCGAGGAGGCGCGCGAGCGCAACGAGATGGAGGCGAACGGCTACGGCCCGCCGCGCCGTCCCAAGCGTGGCTATCACGGCAAGCGCGACCTGACGCCGCGGGAGGAGTAGCTTGCGCGTCGTCGGCGGCAGGCTGAAGGGGCGCAATCTCGCCTCACCGTCCTCGCGCGACATCCGTCCCACGGCGGACCGGTTGCGCGAGTCCGTGTTCAACATCCTCGTGCACGCCTATGACGATCCGATTCAAGATGCGCGCGTGCTCGATCTCTTCGCCGGCACCGGCGCGCTCGGCATCGAAGCTTCGTCACGCGGCGCGAGGTTCACGCTGTTCGTCGACAATGGCGCGGAAGCGCGGGCGCTGCTCCGCAACAACGTCGAGTCGCTCGGCCTCGGCGGCGTGACAAAAGTCTATCGCCGCGATGCGACCGATCTGGGCCCCGCGCATCCCGTCGAGCCGTTCTCGCTGGTGTTCCTCGATCCACCCTACGGCAAGGGCTTTGCGGAGAAGGCGCTCGCCAGCCTGCGCGATGGCGGCTGGCTGACGCCGGGCGCGCTGCTGGTGGTCGAAGAAGCCAAGGCCGCGCAGTTCGTGACGCCGGAAGGGTTCGAGGAGTTGGAGCGGCGGGCTTATGACGACACGGAGTTTGTGTTTTTGAGGAAGCCGTAGCTGCGCTGCCGTAGGGTGGGCAAAGGCGCAACGCGTCGTGCCCACGAACTTTCCATGCTTGCGATAGGTGGTGGGCACGCTTCGCTTTGCCCACCCTACGGCACTACTAACCCTCGCGTCACCTCCGCCCGAACAGCTTCTCCACATCGCTCAGCTTCAGCTCGACATAGGTCGGGCGGCCGTGATTGCACTGGCCGGAGTTCGGGGTGTCCTCCATCGCGCGGAGCAGGGCGTTCATCTCTTCCGGCCGCAGCCGGCGGCCGGCGCGCACCGAGCCGTGGCAGGCCATGGTGGCGGCGACGTGCATCAGGCGGCGTTCGAGAGGAAGAGCTTCGTCCCACTCGGCCATGTGCTCGGAGAGATCGCGGAGCAAACCGCCGGCATTGGTCTTGCCGAGCAGCGACGGTGTCTCGCGCACCGCGACCGCACCGGGACCGAAGGATTCGATGGCAAGTCCAAATGAAGCAAGCTCTTCGCTGCGCTCCAGCAGGCGCTCCACCGTGGCTTCGTCCATCTCGACGATCTCGGGGATCAAAAGGATCTGCCGCTGCACGCCGTTTGCGGCGAGCGAAGCCTTCAGCCGCTCATATACGATGCGCTCATGCGCGGCGTGCTGGTCGACGATGATCAGGCCGTCGCGCGTCTGCGACACGATGTAGGTCTCGTGGATCTGCGTGCGCGCCGCGCCGAGCGGGCGGTCGACGAGGTCGGCGACGGGTTGCGTCTCGATCCTGACGTCAGCACTCGGCGCGCCGACGTCGAACGCGGCCTGCGCGCGCTCGGCGAAAGCCGGCGCGGCGGAGCCTTCGAAAGACGGCATCGGCGCCACGGGAGCGGATGGTGAGGCGCGCCAGTCCCAGCTCGCCGGACGCGGCGGCGTGAAAGCGGGGCGGAACGAGGACAGAGCGCTCTCGCCGCTGTTGGCCGCGGTGCGGCGGCCCTCGCGTGCGAGACCTTCCTTTAGTCCGTGCACGATCAGCGCGCGGACGAGGCCGGCGTTGCGGAAGCGCACTTCGGTCTTGGCCGGATGCACGTTGGCGTCGACCTCGCGCGGATCGAGCGTGACGAACAGCGCCAGCACCGGATGGCGGTCGCGCGGCAGATAGTCGGAATAGGCCGCGCGCACGGCCCCCAGGATCAGCTTGTCGCGCACCGGGCGGCCGTTGACGAAAAGATATTGCCCGAGCGCATTGGCCTTGGTCAGCGCGGGAGCCGCGGCATAGCCGGCGACGACGACGCCCTCGCGCTCGGCATGGACCTCGATGGCGTGGCTGCGGAATTCAGCCCCTAAGATATCGCCGAGCCGCGTCAGGCGGCCGGCAGCGCCGGGCAGGGCGGCAGCCCAGGTCACCGGCGCGCGTTCCTCGCCCGCCAGCGTGAAGGCGACGTCGGGCCGCGCCATGGCGAGGCGCCGCACCACCTCGCGGATGGCTTCCGCCTCGGTGCGGTCGGTCTTCAGGAATTTCAGCCGCGCCGGCGTGGCGTAGAAGAGGTCGTTGACCTCGACGCGGGTGCCATGCGCGAGCGCGGCCGGCATGATCTCGGATTTCTCGCCGCCCTCGACGCTGAGCGCCCAGGCATGCGGTTCGCTGGCATGGCGCGTGGTGATCGACAGCCGTGCCACCGAGCCGATCGAGGGCAGCGCCTCGCCGCGGAACCCGAGGGTGCGGATCTGGAGCAGATCCTCGTCGTCGAGCTTGGAGGTGGCGTGGCGCTCGACCGCGAGCGACAGGTCCTTCGCGGTCATGCCGCTGCCGTCGTCGGTGATGCCGATCCGGCGCCGCCCGCCGCCATCGGTGAAGACGTCGATCCGGCTCGCGCCGGCATCGATGGCGTTCTCGACCAGCTCCTTGACCACGCTCGCGGGCCGCTCGACCACCTCGCCGGCGGCGATGCGGTTGACGACCTGTTCTGGAAGCTGGCGGACGGGCATGAGGCTCGAATCTGGATTCGCTGACAGCGCTATTCTAGGCCGTGTTGCGTCAAAAGCATGTGTTGGGCAACAGGAACGTCGCGGGCTGGGGAGGAGCGGTGTCTATCACATTGAAGACATTGGCCGTTCGAGAAAATCGCGCAACCCGTATGACGCGGCTTCCGGTAACCGTTCTGATTGTGGGGTGCCGGGCAGACGTGTAGCATCGTGAAAAAATGGCAACAGGACGGGAGGACGCCATGTGCCATCTCTTCGCGCACCAGCCCCAACGCGACTACGAATCCCAGACCCGGTCGTTACGGATCGGCGGGCATTGCACCTCGATCCGGCTGGAGATGGCATTCTGGGACACGCTGGAGGAGATCGCGGCCAAGGAGAGCATGAGCCTCGGCAAGTTCCTGACCACCCTCTACAACGAGGTGCTCGACCATCACGGCGAGGTCAACAATTTCGCTTCGCTGCTGCGCTGCTCATGTTTGATCTATCGCTCCCGGAGCATGGTGCCGGTGCAGGAGTTCAAGGCCACGGTGACGCCGATTCTCGACGCGGCCGAGTAGCTGTCCCAACAAAGGTGCGTAGCCCGGATGGAGCGCAGCGCAATCCGAGGATTTGTGCCACAAGCGGCGGCGGTCCCGGATTACGCTGCGCTCCATCCGGGCTACGAGACTCCAACCGCCGTCATTGCGAGGAGCGCTTGCGACGAAGCAATCCAGACTATCTCTGCGGAGAGATTCTGGATTGCGTCGCTCCGCTCGCAATGACGGAGGAGAGAGCGGTCTGCCTATCGGGCTTTAGATCTCCTTCTTCTGCATCGCCCCGGCAATGTAGTCCGCCTGCCGGATCGCCAGCGCGACGATGGTCAGCGTCGGATTGCAGGCCGCGCCGCTGGTGAACTGGCTGCCGTCGGAGACGAACAGGTTCTTGACGTCGTGGCTCTGTCCGAACTTGTTGACCACGCCGTCGCGCGGCTTCTCGCTCATCCTGTTGGTGCCGAGATTGTGGGTGCTCGGATAGGGCGGCGTCGGATAGGTCACGGTGGCGCCGACGGCGTCGTAGACGGCGGCGCCCTGCTTGTAGGCATGCGCGCGCATCGCGACGTCGTTGGGATGATCGTCGAAATGCACGCTTGCGACCGGCTGGCCGAACTTGTCCTTGACGACGGGGTCGAGCGTGATGCGGTTGGTCTCCTGCGGCATGTCCTCGCCGACCAGCCACATGCCGGCCATCCTGGGATAACCGTCGAGCGCTGACGTGAACGAACGGCCCCAGGCACCGGGATTGAGAAACGCCGCCATGAAGGGCAGGCCGATCGACAGCGTCTCCATCTCGTAGCCGCCGACGAAGCCGCGCTTCGGATTGTTGACGGCTTCATCCCGGATGATGCCGGCCATGGTGGTGCCGCGATACATATGCACCGACTTCTCGAATACCGCGTAAACGCTGCCGGTCATGTGGCGCATGTAGTTGCGGCCGACCTGTCCCGATGAATTGGCGAGACCGTCGGGGAACATGGTCGAAGCGCTGTTGAGCAGCAGCCGCGGGCTCTCGATCGAATTGCCTGCGACAGCGACGATGCGCGCCTTCTGGCGCTGCATCGCGCCTGTTACGTCGGCGTAGACGATGCCGGTCACCTTGCCGTTGGAATCATGCTCGATCTTGACCGCCATGCTGCTCGGCCGCACTTCGAGATTGCCGGTCGCCTCGCCCTTGGGAATCTCGGTATAGAGCGTCGACCATTTCGCGCCCGACTTGCAGCCCTGGAAGCAGAAGCCGATCTGCTGGCACGCGCCGCGTCCGTCGCGCGGCTGGCTGTTGATCGCCATGTTGCCGGTGTGCACGGTCTTGTAGCCGAGCTTCTTTGCGCCGGCCTCCAGAACCTTGAAGTTGTTGTTTCCGGGAAGTCCGGGAATGCCGTTGGTACGGGTCACGCCCATCTTGTTCTCGGCCTTGGCGTACCATGGCTCCATCTCCGCAAGCGTCACCGGCCAGTCCAGGAGATTGGCGCCGGGAATGTTGCCATAGGCGCTCTTGACCCTGAACTCGTGCTCGTCGAAGCGCAGTGAGGCGCCGGCCCAATGCGTCGTGGAGCCGCCGACCGCCTTGACGATCCAGGCGGGCAGGCCCGAAAAATCCTTGGCGACGCGCCACGTCCCCGACGTGGTGCGCGCGTCGGTCCAGGCGAGCTGCGAAAAGCTCTCCCACTCGTCGTTGACGAAGTCCTGGTTCTCGATGCGCGGACCTGCTTCGAGGATCACCACCTTGACGCCCTTCTGCGCGAGCTCGTTGCCCAGCGTGCCGCCGCCAGCGCCGGAGCCGACGATCACCACAACGCTGGAGTCGTTCAGATCGAATTTTGCCATATGCGTTCTCCTGAACCGTTGGGTGAGCTTAAGCCTTCGGCAGCCAGTCGATGTCGGCGAAGCCGCGATTGATGTAGCCGCCATGCTCGGCGGAGGAGCCCTCGTAGCCGAACCGCGGCCAGACCTCTTTCTGGTTGTAGAGCGACACGATGAGGTCGCCGCGCACCTTCTGGAAGAAGTCGCTTCCCTCGATCTCCTTCAGCAGCACCACGCGGTCGGCTTCCCAGGGCACCTCGGCATAACCGACCTTGTGGCGATCGCGCGCGTTCTGATCGAGCCGGTTGATGCCGTCGCTGATCAGTGCTTTGACGGCGGGATCCTTCGCCGCCTTGCCGTCCCACGGCTTGATCGCGGTGATGTAATAGCTGTCGCCGAGGACATCGTGCGGATAGATGTCGCGCGCGACCTTCAGCAGCGTCTTCATCGTCGCGGGCGACAGCGCGCTCGCATCATCGGCCCAGGCGCCTTCGATGCTGACGGCGACGCTGGTCGCGACTGTTACGACCGGCACGGCGGTCGCCGCGCCCTTGAGAAAGACGCGGCGGCTGTGTTTGCTTCGACGATCGACTTCTCTCATGGCATTCCTCCGTAATTTTTGTGATTTGGTTCTTGTGATGTGATCAGCCGAAGCGTCCGCCCCGCTGGATCACCTCGATCTTGTAGCCATCGGGATCGCTGACGAAGAAGAAGCGCGCCAGCGTTCGCCCGTCATGCTTGAAATCGCGCAACGGCCCCGGCGCGAGCTGCTCGTGCTCGAAGCGGGCATGTTCGGCATCGAGATCCTCGACCACCACGGCGAGATGGCCGTAACCGTCGCCGAGCGCATACGGCTCCTTGCGATCGAAATTCACCGTCAGCTCGACCTCGAAAGGTGAGGAGGGGTGACGCAGATAGATCAAGGCAAAGTCGGAAAACTTCAGATGGTCGGCGACCTCCAGGCCGAAAGCGCGCCTGTAGAAGTCGAGCGAGCGCGCCTCGTCGAACACGCGGATCATGGAATGGACCGGCTTTGCCATTCAGTTCTGCTCCCTCAGAAAGGCGATGATGGCGGCGCGCGTCTCCGGCTTGGCTTGCCAGTAGGCCATGATCACGCCAGGAATGACGGCTTGCGGATTGGCCAGCCACGCATCGAGCCGGGTCTCGTCCCAGGCAAAGTCCGCTTTCGACATCGCCTCCGAGTATTTGAAGCCTTCGGCCTTGCCGGCGGGCCGGCCTACGACCTTGACCAGGGGCGGGCCTTGCCGCATCGGCTCCGACAGGCTCAAGGTGTGACACACCGCGCATTGCTGCTTGAATAATGTGGCACCATCCGGCGGCTTTGCGGCCGGCAACGGCATCTGCGCATCGGCAACCCGCGCCACTAGCACCATCGCGGTGCACAATCCCAACACGACCACGCGCATCGCCAAGAATCCGCCATCGACATCAACGTGCGCAAACACTAGGCGCGGCCAAACATGCGGTGGTAGTAGCGGGCTGTTTCGCTGCGCGCGGAGATGCTTGTGGCGTGTGGTGTTCCGCGCCGCCTTATATGCGGAGCACAATTCCGCGAAAGCGCCGCGAAAACCCTAAACGATCACCACACGACGCGGATTGCATCAGCACCGCGCCGTTCGAACTCTCTACGCGATGAACCGGTCCGGTGCAGGCGAACGGCGCAGAAGGCAGCCGAACCGTTCATCGCAAAAAATCCAGGAGATAATGGATGAAGTTGGTGAAGACCTCTGCAATCGCATGCGCTCTCGCGGCCCTCATTGCGACGCCCGTTCTCGCGCAAGGGACGTCGTCCGGCGCCAGGCCTGGCGGCACCGTGCAAAGCAAGCCCATGCAGGGCGGCACGATGGGCAGCGGCGATGAGGAGATGGATGCTCAGCCGGGCGCAGCGGGCGAGAAGACCGGCATGAAGTCGAGCAAAGGAACGAAGGGCGCGGTCGGCACCACGGGCAGCGCTGCGCACAAGGGAACGGCCGACGATGCCGCGACGGGCAGCCCGGCTACCGGCAAGCGTTACTGACACCGGGTCACGGAACGGCAAAACTCCGGTCGCCTTGCGGCCGGAGTTTTTTGCCGTGCCAACTAGTCGTCGAAGCGGCCGCCGCGCCCGGCCTTGACGTGGCTACGGCGCTTCTTGCCTTCGAGCCGGCGCTGCTTGGAGGCGTAGGTCGGCCGTGTGGCGCGCCGCGGCGTCGGCCGCACCATGGCCTCCTTGAGGATTTCCACGAGGCGGTCGATGGCGTCCTGGCGGTTGCGCTCCTGGGTCCGGAAGCGCTGGGCGTGGATCACGATGACGCCGTCCTTGGTCATACGCTGGCCGGCGATGCGGGCGAGCCGGATCGCTGCATCCTCGGGCAAGGTCAGCTTGCGCGTGTCGAAGCGCAGCTGGGCCGAGGTCGCGACCTTGTTGACGTTCTGCCCGCCCGGGCCGGAGGCGCGGACGAAGCCGATCTCGATGTCGTCCTCGTCGATGACGAGATCGCGGGATATCCGCAGCATGATGGCACCATTCGTGATGTCCGGACATATCGCGGACGTCCAGGTTCGGCAATGGCGCTCATGGAAAACGCAAATGGCCGGGGCGAGCCCGGCCATTTCAGAAGGCGTATGGAGAAGCGGTCAGTCCGACTGCTAGTTGGACTTGCTAATTTGACTTGGGCGCCGTGGCCGCCGGCTGCGCGGCGGCCTGTGGGGCGCGGCCGACGACGACCGTCAGCAGGCCCTGGCCCCAGAGCCGCTTGGCGGCCGCCTTGGCATCATCCAGCGTCACCGCATCGACGATGGCATTGCGCCTTTCGATATAGTCGATCGGCAGCTTGTCCTGCTGGTACTGCAGCAGCGCCTGCGCCAGCTTGGAGGAGGTGTCGAGCGCCAGCATCTGCGAGCCCTTGAGGTAGGACTTGGCCTCGTCGAGCTCCTTCTGCGTCGGACCCTCCTCGGCGATGCGGCGCACCTCCTTCTCGATGGCGTCGATGGTGTCGCCGGCGCGGTCCGCGCGGGTGCCGGTATTGCCGATGAAGACCGCCGAATGTTCCATCCAGAGCAGGGATTCGAACACCGAATAGGCGAGGCCTCGCTTCTCGCGGACCTCGCGATAGAGCCGCGAGGACAAGCCGCCGCCGCCGAGGATGTGGTTGACGACGTAGGCCGCCATGAAGTTGGGGTCGCTGCGTTTCACGCCGGGGCCACCGAAGGTGATCACGGTCTGCGGCACGTCCAGCGGCACGAAGGCGCGCTGCGGCGGCTTGGCCGCGTCGACGTCGGGTACCGGCACGAGATTGGCCTTGGCGGGCAGGCTGCCGAAGGTGTGGTCGAGCAGCTTGCCCAGGGTCGCCGGATCGACGTCGCCGACGACAGCGACTTTCAGCCCGTCCTTGGCGAGCACGCGGCCGACATAGTCCTTGAGGTCGGCGACCGTGATGGTCGGCACGCTCTCCAGCGTGCCGTTGCTCTGCCGGCTGTACGGATGATCGCCGAAGGCGGCCTCCAGGAACTTGCGGCTCGCCAGCGATGACGGGTTGGTGGTCTCGCGGCGCAGGCCGGAGAGAACCTGCGAGCGGATGCGCTCGACATCGGCGGTGTCGAAATGCGGCGAGGTCAGAGCCATCCTGAGCAGGTCGAAGGCCTCGTCCTTGTTGTCGCGCAGCATGCGCAGGCTGCCGCGAAAGCTGTCGCGGCTGGCGCTGAAGGAGAGCTCGATGGCGCGGCGGTCGAGCCGCTCGTGGAAGGTCTTGGAGTCGAGATCGCCGGAGCCTTCGTCGAGCAGGTCGCCGACCAGATTGGCGACGCCCGACTTGTCCTTGGGATCCTGGGCCGAGCCGCCGGCAAAGGAATATTCCATGGCGATCAGCGGCACGGTGGCGTCCTGCACGAACCAGGCCTCGATGCCGCCGGGCGAGACCAGGCGCTGGATCTTTGCCGCCGCCTGCGACGGCGAGACCGTGGCGAGCGCGAGCGCAGCGCCGGTGGCGAGGGACAGTGCGAAGTGTCGTGCGCGAAGAAAGGGATAGGTCACGAACGCTTCTCCTCGCGCTTGGCGGCTGCGGTGTCCTTGATCAGGTAGCCCGTCACCGAGCGCTTCTTCTCGAGCCATTTCTGCGCAACGGCGCGCACCTGCTCGGCAGTGACCGCGCGAATGCGGTCGGGCCAGCTCCTGATGTCCTCGATCGACAGGCCCGTGGTCAGCGCGCCGCCATACCAGCGCGCCAGCACGGCCTGGTTGTCCTGGGCGTAGATCGCCTCGGCAATGAGCTGGGTCTTCACGCGCTCCAGATCCTCGGCGCGGATCGGGTTTTGCGCGATGTCGGCGATGACGCCGTCGACCACCTGCTCGACCTCTGCGAAGCTGACGCCGGGTTTCGGCGCAGCCGAGATCGCGAACTGGGTCGGGTCGAGCGAGATGCTCGAATAGCTGGCGCTGGCAGAGACCGCGAGCGGCTTGTCGACGACGAGCGCGCGGTAGAGATAGGAGTTGCTGCCGCTGCCCATCAGCTGCGCCAGCACGTCGAGCGCCGCGCTCTCGCCGGCCGCGGCCGTGGTTGCGGAAGGAGCCAGATAATAGCGGCGCAGGCTCGGCTGCTCGACGCGCGGGTCGGCCAGCGTGACGGTGCGCGGGGCGGCCGGCTCCGGCTCCTGCGGGCGGACGCGGCGCGCCGGGATCGCGGGCTGGGCCGGGATGGAGCCGAAATTGCGCTCGACCAGCGGACGGATGTCGGCGGCCTCGACGTCGCCGGCGATCACCAGGATCGCGTTATTCGGCGCGTAGAAGCGGCGGTAGAAGGCCAGCGCGTCCTCGCGATCGAGCTTCTCGATCTCCTGATGCCAGCCGATCACCGGCCGGCCATAGGGATGGTTGAGATAGAGCGCGGCCATGATCTGCTCGTTGAGCCGCGCCTCGGGATTGTTGGCGACGCGCATGTTGTACTCTTCGAGCACCACGTCGCGCTCGGGCAGCACGTTCTCGTCCTTGAGGATCAGGCCGGTCATGCGATCGGCCTCGAACTCCATCATGGTCGGCAGCTGCTCTTTCGGCACGCGCTGGTAGTAGTTGGTGTAGTCGACCGAGGTCGAGGCATTCTCGTTGCCGCCGACGCGGAGCACGGTCTGGGAGAACTCGCCGACCGGATGCTTCGAGGTGCCCTTGAACATCAGGTGCTCGAGGAAATGTGCGAGCCCGGATTTGCCCGGCGTCTCGTCGGCCGAGCCGACCTTGTACCAGATCATCTCCGTGACCACGGGCGTGCGGTGATCCGGGATCACGACGACCTGCAGGCCGTTGGGAAGCGTGAAGCTGGCGGGTGGTGCCGATGTCACCGTGGTCTGGGCAACGGCGGCGCCGGCCGACAGGACACTGGTCGAAAGCAGCGCGGCAAGGAGGCAGGCAGCCGATCGGTTAGCGGACATCATGATCCTTATGACAGGCCGAGCCCGGATGTCCGGCTCGGAAGGCACGGCATGGTATACCGTGCGGCTGAGGCTTCGCGTCACGAAGCAGAGAACTCAACGCTTAGGCAAGTTACTGATAAGCAATTTATAGACCGCGTCCGGCGGGCAGCAGCCGCCGGCGCCGGTCTGGCGTCTGCCCGGATGGTGCGACGGACGAGGAACGCTATTGTTCCTTGTCCTTGCCCGACATGATGTCGAAATAGGTCCGCTTCGTATTGTCCTTGCCGGCACCATAGGCGTAGTTCGGCGACGGCGTCTGGTAGCCCGGCGGCGGCTCGACCAGCGACTGACGCGGCGGCTCGCTGGTGAATTTCTTCTCTTCGGGAGTGCCGCCGACGCCCTTCATCATATTCCACAGACCGCCGGAGTAACCGAGCTGCGCGGGGCTGAGCGAGGGGTTGCCGTTGGTGCCCGGCTGGATCGGATCGTTGCTCGTGCGCTCCGGGGCGGTGACTTGGCCGGCCTTCATCTCGGCGGGCGTCAGCGGCTGGGCGGCCTGCCAGTTCTCCGTTGCCTTGACGGCCTTTTTCCGCTGGGCGATCGCTTCCTTGCGGCGCTTCTCGTCAGGGTCCTTGGGCCAGTTCGGTGCATTCTTGGCTTCGGTTCCGGCGGGCGGCGGCAGGTCGAGCTTGGGCGGCACCACCAGCGGGGAGCGCTCGCGGTACTCGATACCCTTCTTCTCCATGCTCTTGGCGCCGATGCCGGACATCAGATTGTCGATGAGCTTCTCTTCGAAGGTCATGTCGTCTTCATCGTCGCCGTCGTCACCGGCGCGGGCCGCGCCTGCCGACATGACGAGACCGATGCCGAGCGCCACGGCGGATAATTTCAATGCCTGCCAGAACCCCGCCCGGGGATCTCGAACCATCGAACCGGTGGTCTTCGAGCTGCGCATCACTGTACCTGTTCCAAATTGTGGCAGTTTGCCGCTCGCAAGCGGCTTAAACCCTCGCAAAAGCAAGGTTCCACCTGCCGGTCGTATCGGCCGGGATCAGGGCGCTTTTGCGGCGGGTACCCCCAGGAAGGAATCATACAATAGCGCTGCCACCCCAGCAACGATGGCCACGTCCGCGAGGTTAAACACGTACCAATTATAGGTATTTCCGCCGATATCGATGTGAAACAGGGCGAAATCGACCACCGCGCCATAGGCCAGGCGGTCGATGCCGTTGCCGATCGCGCCCCCGATGATCAGGCCGAGCGCGATCGTGGCGAGCAGGGTGTGGGAGCGGGCCATCCAGATCGCCAGCGCGACCACCGCGATGGCCTTGACCGCCATCAGCGCGATCTGCGCCGCCTGGCCGTCGTTCTGGAGCCAGCCGAAGCTGATGCCGATGTTCCAGGCCAGCACGAGGTCGAAGAACGGCGTCACCTTTACGACGCCGCGACGGGCGAGGTCGAATTCGTTCAGCAGCCAGAGTTTTGAGGCCTGGTCGAGGATGACCGTCGCGATGGCCGCGAGGATGCCGGCGCGGAGGGGGGTCATGCCGGGACGCCCGCCACAAACACCGCCGTCGTCCCGGCGGAGGCCGGGACCGCCGCGCGAGCGCTATGCGCTCGTCGCGATACTCCGTGGCGGATGTTGTTGGAATGACTCGGAGTCATCAGCCTTCGCGACAATCAGCTGCGGTGGTTATGGGTCCCGGCCCCGTGCGCAATTGCGCACTAGGCCGGGACGACAGTGAGTTAAACCCCAACCCCCAGCGCCTTCCATTCGCGCAGCGCCTTCGCATCGCGCGGGGTGACGTCGGGATATTCGGGGTCTTCGCCGACCGTCGGCGAGATCTTCCAGGAGCGGGCGCATTTGGTGCCGACCGCCTTCTCGACCACGACGGCAACGCCGGGCACGGCATCGAGACGGAACGCGTTCGCCGGCGCCTCGCCCTCACGCACCTCGTAGTTCGAGGTGATGCAGATTTCGGCGAGGTCGGTGTCGAACAGCGTCATCAGCATGGTCCGGTCGGCGACATAGATCACCGGCGAGGCCTCTAGCGAGGAGCCGATGTTCTTGGCGGCGCGTTCGAGCTCGAGCGCGCCGGTGACGACGCGGCGAACGTCGCGAATGATCTCCCATTTCGCGGCGAGCTTGTCGTCGAGGAATTCATCCATTGCACCGGGGAACACCGTGAGATGGACCGATGGTTCGGCCTTCGGCCTGTACATCCGCCACGCCTCCTCGGCGGTAAAGCTCAAAATCGGAGCGAGCCACTTCAGAACGGACTCGCACAACAGGTCGATCGTCGTCAGCGCCGCCCTGCGCGCCGGCGAGGACGGCGGATCGCAATACAGCGTGTCCTTGCGGATGTCGAAGTAGAAGGCCGACAGCTCGCTGTTCAGGAAAGCTGAGAGCGTGGCGACGACGGTCTTGTAGTCGAACACCGCGTAAGCCGCGCGGATGACGGCGGCCCGCTTGGCAAGCTCGTGCAGCATCAGCCGCTCGAGCTCCGGCATCT
This sequence comes from Bradyrhizobium huanghuaihaiense, assembly GCF_025200885.1. Lineage (NCBI taxonomy): Bacteria > Pseudomonadati > Pseudomonadota > Alphaproteobacteria > Hyphomicrobiales > Nitrobacteraceae > Bradyrhizobium > Bradyrhizobium huanghuaihaiense. The sequence continues at coordinate 1,319,660 of NZ_CP104172.1, forward strand.
CGGCATGAGCGACCTTCTCGCTCGGCTTGAAGTGATGCAGCGTGCCGAGCATCCAGCGGACCGTGTTGCGCAGCTTGCGATAGGTCTCGATGGTGTTCTTCAGGATCTCCGGGCCGATGCGCTGGTCGTCGGCATAGTCGGTCGCGCAGACCCAGAGGCGCAGGATGTCCGCACCCGAATCCTTGATCACCTTCTGCGGCTCGACGGTGTTGCCGATCGACTTCGACATCTTGCGGCCGTTCTCGTCGAGCGTGAAGCCGTGGGTGAGCACGATGTCGTAGGGCGCGCGGCCGCGCGTGCCCGCGCTTTCCAGCAGCGAGGAGTGAAACCAGCCGCGATGCTGGTCGCTGCCTTCGAGATACATCACGGTGTCGTTGCCGCCGTCGACCTTGCGGACGATGTTGCCGAGCTGCGGGAAGTTCTGGCGATCCTCGAGCACGAAGGCGTGCGTCGAGCCGGAATCGAACCAGACGTCGCAGATGTCGTCGACCTTCTTCCAGTCCTCGCTCGCGCGCGATCCCAGGAAGCGCTCGCGGGCTCCGTCCATGTACCAGGCGTCCGCGCCTTCCTCCATGAAGGCTTCGGTGATGCGCTGGTTGACGATCTCGTCCTGCAGGATCTCGGCCGAGCCGTCCGCCTTCTCGCGCACGAACACGGCGATCGGCACGCCCCAGGCGCGCTGGCGCGAGATCACCCAGTCCGGACGGTTGGCGATCATGCCGTTGATGCGATTCTCGCCGGACGGCGGCACCCATTGCGTGACCGAGATCGCATGCAGCGCGCGGGCGCGCAGCGTGTCGCCTTTCTTCGCGTGGCCGTCCTCGCTGATGTCCTTGTCCATCGCGATGAACCATTGCGGCGTGTTGCGGAAGATCACCGGCTTCTTCGAGCGCCACGAATGCGGATATTGGTGCTTGAGGCGGCCGCGCGCGAGCAGCTTGCCGCCCTCGATCAGCGCCTGGATCACGGCCTCGTTAGCATCGCCCTTCTCGCCCTTGTCGTTGAGCACGCGTTTGCCGGTGAAGCCGGGGGCCTGTGCGGTGTAGGCGCCGTTCTCGTCGACGGTGTAGGGGATCGCGGTCGGGATGCCGCGCGCGTCGAGCTCGCGGGTGTTGGCCGTCCAGACGTCGAAGTCCTCGCGGCCGTGGCTCGGCGCGGTGTGCACGAAGCCGGTACCGGTGTCGTCGGTGACATGCTCGCCGGCGAGCAGCGGCACGACGAACTCGTAGCCGCCGCCGAACCCGCGCAGGGGATGGGCGCATTCGACGGCATCCAGCGTGTCGCCGGGAATGTCGCGCACCTTCTCGTAAGCCGTCACGCGCGCCTGCTTGAACACGTCTGCCGCGAGCGCGTCGGCCAGGATCAGGAGATCGCCCGTCTTCGCCCAATTGTCCGCGGGCGCATCCGTCACCTTGAAGAGGCCGTAGGCGATCTTCGGCGAGAACGAGATGGCGCGGTTGCCCGGCAGCGTCCACGGCGTGGTGGTCCAGATCACGACGCTCGCGGAGGCCAGCACGCCATGGGCCGGTGAGGTCACCGGGAATTTCACCCAGACCATGTCGGAGGTGTAGTCCTCGTACTCGACCTCGGCCTCGGCAAGCGCAGTCTTCTCGACCACGCTCCACATCACCGGCTTGGAGCCGCGATAGAGCGTGCCGTTGGCCGCGAACTTCATCAGCTCGCGCGCGATCTGCGCCTCGGCGGGATAGCTCATCGTCTGGTAGGGATGATCCCAGTCGCCGATGATGCCGAGCCGCTTGAACTCCTCGCGCTGCACGTTGATCCAGTGGGTCGCATACGCGCGGCATTCCTTCCGGAATGCCACCATCGCGGTGGAGTCGCGGAAGTCGGGCTTCTGCTTGCCCTTCTTGCGGTAGTTCTCCTCCTCGATCTTCCATTCGATCGGCAGGCCGTGGCAGTCCCAGCCCGGCACGTAGTTGGAGTCGAAGCCGAGCATCTGCTGGCTCTTGGTCACGACGTCCTTGAGGATCTTGTTCAGCGCGTGCCCGATATGGATGTTGCCGTTGGCGTAGGGCGGCCCGTCATGCAGCACGAATTTGGCGCGGCCCTCGGCTTCCTTGCGCAGCTTGTCGTAGAGGCCGATGTCGTTCCAGTATTTCAGGATCTCCGGCTCGCGCTGCGGCAGGCCGGCGCGCATCGGGAATTCGGTCTGCGGCAGGAACAGGGTTTTGGAATAGTCGTTGGCTTCGGTCTTTTGGGACTTTTGCGGCTTTTCGGACATGAGGCTGACTGGCTCGGAAGGGCGCGGGAACGGATGGCGACATGGAATCGCGGGGGTGAAACGACGAAATCCCGGTCTTGCGCCGAGCCAAAAGCTCAGGCGGAAGCCGGGCCGCTAATCCCTATGATGCGCCGCGCAAACATGGGCTCTCCATAGCAGGGGGGCGGAGGAAGCGCAAAGGTCCGGCAGGCCCGTTTCGGCCTCAGTCGATGACGCCGAGCCGCGGAAACGCGTCCGGGGCGGCGGCCAGGATAGTGCGGGCGCGGGCGGAATCGTCGTCCATCTGCCGGATCAGGGCCGCCAGACTGTCGAATTTCAGCTCCTCGCGGATGAAGCCGACGAACGCGCAGTCCAGTGTCTGCCCATAGAGGTCGCCTTTGAAGTCGAACAGGAAGATTTCGAGCAGCGGCGCGCCATTATCAAAGGTCGGGCGGCGGCCGAAGCTGGCCACGCCGTCGAGACGCTCAGGCCCGCGGCCGACCCGGACCGCGTAGATGCCGTGCTTGAGACCGCAATTGGTGTCCAGGCGGATGTTGGCGGTGGGGTAACCGAGGTCGCGGCCGCGCTTCTCGCCATGGATCACCTCGCCGGTGACGAACCAGGGCGCGCCCAACATGGTGGTGGCCTCGTCGAGCTGGCCTTCGGCGAGCGCGATCCGGATGGCGCTGGAGGAGACCGGCCGTTCGTCGATATCGACATGCGGCTGCACGTCGACCTCGATGCCGAGCCGGGGTGCCTCGTTCACAAGCAGGCCCGGCGAGCCGACCCGTCCCTTGCCGAAATGGAAGTCGTAGCCGACCGCGATGCCGCTGACGCCAAGGCGCCGGATCAGGTCATGGTGAATGAAGTCTTGCGCGCTGGTGCCGGCCCTTGCCTTGTCGAAGGTCATGACCACGGCGCCGGCGAGCCCGGTGCCGGCCAGAAGCCGCAGCTTGGCCCGCTCGTCCGTCAGGCGGAATTGCGGGGTGTTGGGGCTGAAAAACCGCCGTGGATGCGGCTCGAAGGTCAATGCCAGCGCAGGGCGGCCATGCGTCCGGCCCATTTCCAGGGCCGCCGCGATGACGGCCCGGTGGCCGAGATGAACCCCGTCGAAATTGCCCATGGCGACCACGGCGCCCCGGGGAATAGCGGAATCCGGCGTGGTGTCGCGAATAACGGTAAATTGCGGGGCCATCAGGGGAATTCTCGAGCCGGCGGGACCGGCCGGGACCGTGGCGCGAGCCGCCCGATGAAGTCAAGCGTGGGAGGAGGGCCCGGTTGAGCAGGATTACAATTCTTCGGGGGCGCCCCCAGTTAACGGGCTGTTTAACGCCTTGGTGCTAGTCCTTGGAACGTGGAACTGGACGGGCCTCCCGCCTGGCAGGTCCGATCGTAATATTCCTGGGTATGCGTTGGGGGAGTCGAGATGGCGGTTGATTTGTCGATGTCGGTTCTGGTGGTTGATGACTACAGCACCATGATCCGAATCATCAGGAATCTGCTGAAGCAGCTTGGCTTCGAGAATATCGATGATGCCAGCGACGGTTCGGCGGCGCTGAACAAGATGCGCGGCAAGAAGTACGGGCTCGTGATCTCCGACTGGAACATGGAGCCGATGACGGGCTACGACCTGCTGCGTGAAGTGCGCGCGGATCCGAACCTCGCCACCACGCCCTTCATCATGATCACGGCGGAATCGAAGACCGAGAACGTGATCGCGGCCAAGAAGGCCGGCGTGAACAATTACATCGTCAAGCCGTTCAACGCGGCGACGCTGAAGACCAAGATCGAGGCGGTCTTCCCGGACATGGCGAGCGCGTAAGCGCGCCAGAGTTTTCGGCTGAATTTGGAAAGCTCGGGCGCTCGTCCCGGGCTTTCTGCGTTGGGAGTGTCATTCCGGGGCGCCCGAAGGGCGAACTATGGTGCGCAATTGCGCACCTGAGAACCTCGAGATTCCGGGTTCAGTGCTGCGCACTGCCCCGGAATGACGGTGCTAAAAGATCACCACTTCAATTCGCGCATCAAGGCCTTCGGCGGGTGGCCGAACAATTCCATCACCGAGGCCGGGTCGAGCTGGTCGAGGCCTTCGAACTCCTCGGCATGGATGCCGCGGGTGACGAACAGGCAGTCGATGCCGAATTCGCGCGCGCCAGTTAAGTCGGTGCGGACGGAATCGCCGATCGCCAGCACCTTCTTGCGGTCGATCATGTGGCCCTGGCGCTCGCCGGCTAGCCGCATGGCGCGCTCGTAGATCGGCCGGTGCGGCTTGCCGTAGAAGATCACTTCGCCGCCGAGCTCGCGGTAGAGCTCCGCGATCGCGCCGGCGCAATAGATCAGCCGGTCGCCGCGCTCCACCACGATGTCGGGGTTGGCGCAGACCAGCGTCAGCTTGCGCTCGCGCGCCTTCAGCATCATGCCGCGATAGTCTTCGGCGGTCTCGGTCTCGTCGTCATAGAGGCCGGTGCAGACGATGTAGTCGGCCTCTTCCAGCGGAGCGGTCGTCGCATCGAGGCCGCGATAGATCGAATTGTCGCGCTCGGGGCCGAGCCAGAACATCTTGCGGCCGGGATGCTCGGCGACATAGAGCCGGGTCAGGTCGCCCGACGACACGATCGCGTCATAGGTCTCGTCGGCGACACCGAGCTTGCGCAATTGCCGCTGCACGGAGTCGGCGGGGCGCGGCGCGTTGGTGATCAGGATCACCGTACCGCCGCGGCTGCGATAGGTGTGCAGCGCCTCGCAAGCCTCGGGGAAGGATTCGAGGCCGTTGTGCACGACCCCCCAGATGTCGCTGAGCACGACATCGACCCCGCCCACGAGCTCGCGCAGGCTTTCGGCGAAATGCAGCGTGGTCATGATGCGTGCGGCCGATCAGATGCGGCGCGCGAGCGCCGCGTTGCCGGTGATACGCTGGGGCGGAGGCGCCGAAGACGTCGCGCCTGAGCTTTGTGTGCCGGAGCCATTGGGTCCCTGAGTGTCCTGCGCCTGGTTCGGCGAGGCCCCGCCGGTAGCAGATGCCCCCTCCGGCCGCAATGGCCGGGGCGGCGCGAACAGGAACCCCTGGCCGAACCGCACGTCATAATCGAGCAAATCGACCACGGCGCGCTCGCCCTCGATCCGCTCGGCGATCAGGTCGATGCCGAAGCGGCCGAGCAGGTCCGAGAGGTCGGACGGGTGGATGTCGGAGGTCGAGGCCTGCCTGGGGTCGAGCAGCAACGTGGCCGGCACCTTGATGAAGCGCACGCCGCGGTCGGCGAGCTCGCGCGGCTCGATCCGGAGATCCGTGACATGGTCGATCGAGAAGCGGAAACCGCGCTGGGCGAGCGCGGCGAGGTTCTCGGTCTCGGCCGGACCGAGATTGCGGAAGGTCGACTGCTTGAACTCCAGCACCAGTGACGGTGCCAGCGCCCGGTTGGCCTCGAGGAAGTCGAGGCATTGCGCGAAGGTGGTGGAATTGCCGAGCGTGGAGGCCGCGACGTTGCAGAACACGCCGACATCCTTGTTGCGCACCATCAGGCGCCGCAGCACCTGCACACAGCGCAGCATCACCATGTTGTCGATGCGCCCGATCAGCCCCGAGGCCTCTGCGATGCTGATGAAGTCCTCGGCGGCGATCAGCTGGTCGCGCTCGTCGCGCACCCGCGTCACGGCCTCGTAGAACCGCACCTTGCGCTGTGGCAGTGTCACCATCGGCTGGAGGAAGATGTCGATGCGGTTCTCGTCGATCGCGTTGCGCAGCGTCGCCAGCAATTGGGTCTGGTTACGTCCGTTGGCGGCCGGGACGGCATTGGCGGTGTGGGTCTGAACCGCCGCTGCCGGCCGCGGCGGCACCGCGGGAGGCGCGGGGAAAGGCGGCGGCGCGGCGGCCTGTCGCTCCTCGAACGGCGCGATCAGGTCGATCGGCGCTTCCTGCTCCGGTCCTGCCACTGCCGCTGCCGCAGGTCCAGGCGCGGCGCCGGCCAGCAGGTCCTCATGCGCCGATACGGTGGAAGCGAGCTGCCTGACCAGGCCGCCGAGCTCATTGATCTCGCCGACCACCGACTGGATGCGGTCGGAATTGGTCGAGTTGGACGAGGCGATACGCCCCTCCATCGCCGCCAGCCGGCGGCCGAACTCCGCCACTTGGCGGGCGAGGTCGGCCGTGCCGCGCGAGAGGTCGGCGATCTGGCCGCCGACGTCGCTGCGGTCGCGCAGCCGCATCGACACCGCGTTGTAGAGGATGAGGAAGGTCAGCGCGGTCAGCGCCACGATCGCGGATTCGGTTCCGCTGATGCCGACGGCCGCGTAGAGCACCAGCCCGAGCGAAGCCGCGACCAGAACCATGCAGATGGCGATGAAGATCGTCGAAATGCGAATCATGCCGCGCGTTACGCCTCAAGAGCTGACAGCCTCACCCGGGAAAACACGGGCCAGTTTGCGAACCCGTCACGCCTCATGCTCCCCCAAGCCGCACGAGCTTAACATCATTGTTGATTCGAGGGGATAGCGGCCTGTTCGGGCTTCAAGTGAGGCCAGCCCGGCGAAAGCCTTCGAGGTAGCGCTCGCGGTCATGGGGGAGCTTGATCGGCATGAACTCGGCGATCCAGGCGAGCGAGACGTTCGGTTGGGCGCGGCGCAGTTCCCTCAAGGCCGCCGCCGCGACCTCGCGATGCCCGGCCATGCCGGCGGCCGCGGTCAGGACCCGGTGTGCGCCGACGAAGTCGCTGCGCTGGCGCAAGGCCTCCTGCGCCAGGCGGATGGCCTCCACGTCGTCGCCGCCGAGGAAACGCGCATAGGCGGCGATGCCGAAATAGACCGGGGCATAGGGATCGCGCGGGCTGAGGCGGATCGCCCGGCGCGCCGCCTCGTCCGCCTCCTGCCAGCGGCCGCAATAGCCGAGCGCCAGGCCATGATAGCCCTGCGCCAGCGCGAAGTTCGGATTGAGCCGGAGCGCGGTCTCGAACTCGGCCAGCGAGTCCTCGAACCGTCGCGCGAACAGATGGACGTGGCCGAGCGCGTTGTGGGCCCAGGCGTCCTCGTCGTCGGCGCGGATCGCGGCACGCGCCGCGCGCTCGGCGGCGGGTAGCGCGACGGCCATGTCCATCCAGCCCATATGCGCGGTGAACATGTAGCTGGTGCCGAGCAGGCCGAGCGCTTTGCCGTAGGTGGGGTCGAGTGCGATGGCCTTTTCGAGCAGGGCCTGGGCGACCACGTGATCCTGCCGCGTCACCCGCCAGTAGTGCGAGAGCGCGCGCATGACGAGGTCCCAGGCATCCATGCTGTCGGGCGGCTTGCGCTGGGCGCGAAAATTCTCCGCGGCATAGAGCTGCGGCTCGATCGCGGCGACGATCGCCTCGGTGATCTCGTCCTGGACGGCGAAGACGTCGGCGAGCTCGCGGTCGTAGCGTTCGGCCCAGAGATGGCTGCCGGTGGCGACGTCGTTGAGTTGCGCCGTGATGCGGACGCGCTCGCCATCCTTGCGGACGCTGCCCTCGACGACGTAGCGCACGCCGAGCTCTTCGGCGACCTGCCGCAAATGAACCGTGCGGCCCTTGTAGATGAAGGAGGAGTTGCGCGCGATGACGAAGAACCAGCGTAGCTTCGACAGCGCGGTGATGATGTCCTCGCTGATGCCGTCGGAGAAATAGTCCTGCCCGGCCTCGCCGCTCATGTTGGTGAAGGGCAGCACCGCGATCGCGGGGCGATCGGGCAGCGGCAGACCCGTCGGCGGTGCGGGCGGCTCGTCTGTCCCAGCTGGTCTGGCGGCGCCGGCCAGCTCGGTCACCGCGCCGACGAACCGCACGCCCTTGCGCGCGACGGTGCGGATCAGCCGCTGCTCCTCGCCATTGTCGCCGACCGCGCGGCGCGCTGCATTGATCCGGCTCGTCAGTGTCGATTCCGAGACGACGCGGCCGTTCCAGATCGCATCGAGCAGGTTGTCCCGCGTCACCACGCGTTCGCGGTTGCGGACGAGGTAGGTCAGGAGGTCGAACACTTGCGGTTCGAGCGCGACGAGCGTGTCCGCGTGCCGCAATTCGCGGCGCTCGGGGTCGAGCAGGAAATCCTCGAACTGAAACGTCACAATTCCCCCTCGGCTCCCGTTCGGAAATCAAGGCGCTCTCAGCGTAAAATAACGCCGCTCTCAAGGCCAGCGAACCGCATGCGCCCTATCGTCCCGGCGTTTACAACCGCAGGAGATTGCCATGTCGACATCCGCCGTGCTCAAGCCAGCCGCAGCCCAGCCCGATCTTGCCGCCGTCAAGCAGCGCCAGCACGGCGCCTGGTCGTCGGGCGACTATGCCGTCGTCGGCACCACCTTGCAGATCGTCGGCGAACAGCTCTGTGAGGCACTCGACATACGTGCCGGCAGCAAGGTGCTGGACGTCGCCGCCGGCAACGGCAATGCGACGCTGGCCGCGGCGCGGCGCTGGTGCGACGTCACGTCCACCGATTACGTGCCGGCGCTGCTCAAGCGCGGGCGCGAGCGGGCGGCGGCCGAACATCTCATGATCGAATTCCGCGAGGCCGATGCCGAAGCGCTGCCGTTTGCCGACGCCAGCTACGACGTCGTGCTCTCGACCTTCGGCGTGATGTTCACGCCGGACCAGGACAAGGCGGCCTCCGAGCTCGCGCGGGTCTGCAAATCGGGCGGCAAGATCGGCCTCGCCAACTGGACGCCGCAGGGTTTCATCGGCCAGCTGTTCAAGACCATCGGCAAGCATCTGCCGCCGCCGGCCGGCGTGAAGTCGCCGGCCCTGTGGGGCACACAGGCGCGGCTTGAGGAGATGTTTGGCAGTCAGGCCTCGGAGATCGCCGCTGAGCCGCGCATGTTCGTGTTCCGCTATCGCTCGCCTGAGCACTGGCTCGAAATCTTCAAGACCTTCTACGGACCCACGCTGAAGGCGTTTGCCGCGCTCGACGAGACCGGTCAGGCGGCGCTGAAGCGCGATCTGCTGGCGCTGCTCGGAGAGTTCAATCATGCCGACGACGGTACGATCGTCGTGCACAGCGAATATCTGGAAGCCGTGATCACCCGGCGCTGATACGTTCGGGATGCGGTCAGGCCGGCTGCCGGCCTGACCGCCACCGGTCAAAATGGCGCGGCGGCGCCGACCGTGTCGGCCGAGACGGCTTCGCGGGTGCCGAGCGGCTTGGGGCGACCGGTCGTCGTGTCGCGCAGCGTCTGCCGCTCGATCTCCGAGTTCAGCTCGGCGCCGAACATGATGACGATGGCCGACATCCACATCCACATCATCAGGCCGATCGCAGCTCCAAGCGAGCCGTAGGTCGCATTGTAGTTGGCGAATTCCGAGAGATACCAGGACAGCAGCGCCGAGCCGGCGATCCAGAGAATGGCGGCCGTCACCGCGCCGACGCTCAGCCACTGCCAGCGCGGCGCATCGCGGCTGGGCGCAAAGCGGTAGAGGATGGCGAGCGCGGCGAGCAGGATGACGAACAGCAGCGGCCACCGTGCCAGCGCCACGATCAGCTTGCTTTCCGGCGCCATGCCGAGATGGTTGAGCGCAAGCGGGAAGGCGACGACGGCACCCACCATCAGCAGCAGCGCCACGATGCCGCCGACGGTGAAGGCCAGCGACACCATGTTGAGCTTGAGGAAGCTGCGCTTCTCGCGCTCCTCATAGGCGACATTGAGGGCGTCGATGATGGCCTTGACCCCCGCGTTGGCGCTCCAGATCGCAAGCACGAGGCCCACCAGGAAGGTGACCCCGAGCGTGGTATTGCCGTGCGACACCACGCGCGCGACCTGGTCCTCGACGATCTGGAAGGAACCCTCTGGCAGCATGGTCGCTAGCGTCTGCAGATTGGAGCTGATCGTCGAGGGATCGGCGAACAGACCGTAAGAGGAGACCAGCGCGGTGACGGCGGGGAAGATCGCGAGCAGTCCGAAGAACACGACGCCGCCGGCGGTCGCGAGCAGCCGATCATCATCGATGCGCTGATAGGTGCGCCAGAAGATATCCTTCCAGCCGGCCCAGGGGATCGCGAACGGACTTTTCGAGCGCCGGCCGCGGCCGGGTTGCGCGGCCGCGGCCGCCGGATTCGTTTCTGGTGAGTTAGCCTCGCTGTTGCGGTGGTCCGGCGGAGGTCCCGGACGGACCAGGCCGGAATCCTGGAAGTAGCGCTCCGCCGTGAGCACGAAGACGGCCGTGGCCGCAACCAGCAGCCAGCTGTCGATTGGCTCGGAGCGCCGCATCAACATGTCAGGTCTCCAACCGGTGCCCGTGGCGCCGCCGGCGCGCTGCCGTGACGCCGAGCAGCCCGACCGCTGCGAGCATCAGGCCAAGCTGCACGGGCCGGTTGGTGCGAACTGGCCGGCTCTTGTTGCCATGGCCGCGTTCACCCGGCGCGAGCGGCGCCAATGGAATCGTCGTGGCGACCTCCTTCACCGCCTGCTTGACCGTTCCGCGCGGGATCCGCGGTGTTGCGACCGCCACGCGCAGACGGCTCGCAAGCGGCACGATCGGCTTGGGCTTCCGCCTCATCTGCGCCATCGCCACCCCGGCGCAGACCGCAGCCAGCACCAGCAGCACTGCGCCGACAGCGCCAAAGCCCCAGAATTGCCCGTAGTGGATGGCGATCCAGCGGTACAGGGCGATCAGCCCGACAAAGAAGGCTGCGACAACGAACAGGCCCGCAACGGCGAACAGCCCGCCGGCCACCGCGTAAGACGTCACCTTGCCGGTGGCTTGGCTGGTCTGGTCACGCAGATAGGATTGAGCAGCGCGTTTGACGTGGTTGAGCTTGAGCGCCACACCGGCGCGCAGCAATTCGCCCGATGGCGCAAGCATGGGGACATCCTCCGAGAGCGAGACAATGCATCGGGGGATGAACGTGGCCGAATTTGACTTGTTCCGTCGAAGCCGGGGCCCCCGACGGATCAGCCGAGATCGGCGGCCGAAATCCAGAACACCTCGCCCTCGGAGTCTTCGGTGTCCAGCCACAGCAGCGGCAGTTCCGGAAAGGCCTCGTCGACCAACTCGCGGCCACGGCCGATCTCGCAGATCAGTCCGCCGCCGGGCGCCAGATGATCGGGCGCATCGCGCAGGATCTTCCGCACCACGTCGAGACCATCGGCACCGCCGTCGAAGGCGAGCTTTGGCTCGGCCCGGCACTCCGGCGGCAATGCCGCCATGCCTTCGGCATCGACGTAAGGCGGGTTGGTAATGATCAGGTCATATCGTGCATCGCCGAGCGGGGCGAACAGGTCGCCGCGATAGAGCGTGATCCGGTCCTCGAGCCCGTAGTCCCCGACATTGCGCGCGGCGACCTCGATTGCGCCCTTGGAGATGTCGACGGCATCGACCTCAGCGTTCGGGAAGTGATGCGCGGCGAGGATCGCAAGACATCCCGAGCCCGTGCAGAGATCGAGCACGCGCTCGACGGCGGTGGGGTCGTCGATCAGCGCGCCGGGTCCGCCCTCGTCGCCGAAATGCGAATCCAGGAGCTCGCCGATGAAGGAGCGTGGAACGATGACGCGCTCGTCGACATAGAAGGGCAGGCCGCGCATGTAGATCTTGTTGACGAGATAGGCGGCCGGTTTGCGCGTCGTGACGCGCTGATGGATGAGATCGAGGAGGGTCTTGCCTTCCGCGACGGTGACACGCACGTGGGCAAAGCCCTCGAACTGGTCGGGAGTGAGATGCAGCGCCTCAGAGATCAGGAACACGGCTTCCGCGACCGGGTCGGTCGTGCCGTGGGCAAAGGCGAGCTTCGCCTCGACAAAGCGGCTCACCGCGTAGCGGACATAGTCGAGCAGCGTGAGAAGCTCGCCGGGCCCCACCTTCGCAAGCTTCGGCGCGGCGCGGCCGCGCGCGGTCTTTTTCGCAATTTTTGCCATCAGGATTTGGTCCAGCGTGCGGCGGCCTCGTCGTCACGGGCGTGGGCCTCGACCCAGCCGGTGCCGGTGGCGCTCTCTTCCTTCTTCCAGAACGGGGCGCTGGTCTTGAGGTAATCCATCAGGAACTCGGCCGCCTGGAATGCGGCCTGGCGATGCTGCGAGGCGGTCAGCACCAGGACGATGTTCTGGCCCGGCATGAATCGCCCGACGCGGTGGATCACCGTGACGCCGTTGAGCGGCCAGCGCGAGATGGCCTCGTCGGCATGGCGCCTGATCTCCTCCTCGGCCATGCCCGGATAATGCTCGAGTGTGAGCGCGGCGACCTGGGCGCTGTCGTCGTCGGCGCGGCAGATGCCTGAGAAGCTCACCACCGCGCCGATGTCTGTGCGGCTCTTGGTCAGGACTGCGATCTCGCGGGCGATGTCGAAATCGTCTTCCTGGATGCGGATGGTGACGGGGCAGCTCATGAGCCTAGCCGCCGGTCATCGGCGGGAAGAACGCGATCTCGCGTGCGCCCGCGATCGCGGCGTCCGACTTGACGTGGGCATGGTCGATTGCGGCGCGGATCACCTTCGGCTTCTCGAACGCGTACGCATAAGCATCGCTCCGGCCGGAGAGCCAGGCGATCAGCTCCTCCACGGTGCGCACGGTCGCCGGCGGCTCGATGGTCTCCTCGGCCTTGCCGACGCGCTCGCGCACCCAGGCGAAATACTTCACCTTCATCCCTCGTCCTCCTTGATGAGGTGATGGATGCCGGCGCGGAAATAGTCGTAGCCGGTGTAGATGGTCAGGATCGCCGAGGCCCACAGCAGCGCAAGGCCGATCATCGTAACGACGGGCACCACTTCGTCGCCGGCGGGACCTGCGAGCAGGAAGCCGATCGCGACCAGCTGGACCGTGGTCTTCCACTTCGCAAGCTTGGTCACGGGCACGCTGACGCGGAGCGCGGCGAGGTATTCGCGCAGGCCCGAGACCAGGATCTCGCGGCACAGGATCACGATGGCGGCCCATAGCGACCAGCCATGGATGATGCCGTCGGCGGCCAGCATCAGCAGGCAGGACGCGACCAGCAGCTTGTCGGCGATCGGGTCGAGCATCCGGCCGAATGCCGATTGTTGATTCCAGATCCGCGCGTAATAGCCGTCGAGGTAGTCGGTGACCGCAGCCGCAATGAAGATGGCGACCGCGACCCAGCGCAGCCACAGCGGCTGATCCAGAATCGACTGCGCATAGATGCATCCGACCACGACCGGGATCGCGGCGATCCGGCCATAGGTCAGGATGTTGGGGAGGGACATCGCGCGGCTGGTTGTCCCTCGTGTCGTGGCGATGTTCATCCGTCCTACCAATACCGCTCAAGGCTGAAGGTCAACCGTCCCGCTCACAAATGCGACGCCGGATGCGACGACCTTATGACCATGGCTCCCCTTGGCTCCCCTTTAGTTCACCCCGGCTGGGGATGGAAATACTCGAAAATCCTGCGGGCGCTTTCGGCGCTCACCCCCGGAACCTTGCCGAGATCGGCGATCGAGGCCCGTTCGATCTCCTTCAGGGTTCCGAAATGGTGCAGCAAGGCACGTTTGCGTGACGGGCCGATGCCCGGAATCTCCTGCAAACCGGCCTCGCGGATGTCCTTCTTGCGCAGCTTGCGGTGCGAGCCGATGACGAAGCGGTGGGCCTCGTCGCGCAGGCGCTGGATGAAATAGAGCACGGGATCGCGCGGCTCCAGCTTGATCGCCTCGCGCTCCGGCATGAACAGGGTTTCGCGCCCGGCATCGCGGTCCGGCCCCTTGGCGACCGACATTAGGGACACCTGGGTCAGGCCGAGAGCGGCAAAGATCTCGCGCACCGCGTTGAGCTGGCCGCGGCCGCCGTCGATGATCACGAGGTCGGGCCATTGCGGAAAGTCGTCGTCCTTGACCTTGGCACCCTCCTCGGGCGGATTGATCAGGCGCTTGAAGCGTCGCTCCAGCACTTCGCGCATCATGGCGAAGTCGTCGCCCGGCGTGATCCCTTCCGACTTGATGTTGAACTTGCGGTACTGGTTCTTCACGAAGCCGTCGGGTCCGGCGACGATCATGGCGCCGACCGCATTGGTGCCCTGGATGTGGCTGTTGTCGTAGACCTCGATGCGCTTGGGCGCATGCGGCAGGCTGAGCGTCGCGGCCATGGCGTCGAGCAGGCGGCTCTGGGTCGCGGTGTCCGCGAGCTTGCGGCCGAGCGCCTCGCGCGCATTGGTCAGCGCGTGGGTGACGAGCTCCTTCTTCTCGCCGCGCTTGGGCGCGGTGACCTCGACCTTGTGGCCGGCCTTGATCGCGAGCGCGTTGGCGAGCAGCTCGCTCTCCTCGATCTCGTGTGAGAGCAGGATGACCTTCGGCGGCGGCTTGTCGTCGTAGAACTGGGCGAGGAACGAGCCGAGCACTTCCTCCGGCGTGAAAGTCTTCTCCGCGCGCGGGAAATAGGCGCGATTGCCCCAGTTCTGGCCGGTGCGGAAGAAGAACACCTCGACGCAGAAGAAACCGCCTTCCTGGTGGACCGCGAACACGTCGGCTTCCTCGACCGTGCGCGGATTGATGCCCTGCTGCGACTGGATCGCCGACAGCGCGGCGAGACGGTCGCGGTAGAGCGCGGCGCGCTCGAACTCGAGCTCGCCTGAGGCCTTCTCCATCTCGCCGGCGAGCTCCTGCTTCACCGCGTGGCTCTTGCCGGAGAGGAAGTCGCTCGCCTCACGCACCAGCGTTGAATAGCCGCCGAAATCGATCTCGCGGGTGCAGGGACCGGCGCAGCGGCGGATCTGGTAGAGCAGGCAGGGCCGGGTCCGGCTCTCGAAGAAGGAATCGGTGCAGGAGCGGATCAGGAACGCGCGCTGCAACGCCGTGATGGTGCGGTTGACCGCGCCGGCGGAGGCGAACGGGCCGAAATAGCGCCCGGGCCGCGTCTGCGCGCCGCGATGTTTCAGGATCTGCGGCGCCCAATGGTCGCCGGTGATCAGGATATAGGGAAACGACTTGTCGTCGCGCAGCTGCACGTTGAAGCGCGGCCGCAGCTGTTTGATGAGATTGGCTTCCAGCAGCAGCGCTTCGGTCTCGGTGTTGGTCGAGACGATCTCCACCGTCACGGTGGCTGCGATCATGCGCAGGATGCGCGCCGGCTGCGGCGCGCTCTGACGCGCGTAATTGGACAGGCGCTTTTTGACGTTCTTGGCCTTGCCGACATAGAGCACGTCGGCATTGGCATTGAGCATGCGGTAGACGCCGGGCGAGGTCGGGGCGAGGCGGACCGCGCGCTCGATCGCCTCGTGGCCGGTCGCCAGCGGCTCTTCGCCGACCGCGCCGCTCTCTTCGAGGATATCGGGCAGCAGCGCATCGTCCTCGTCGTCGCCGCCTGTGGTGGCGGGATCGACGTCCGGCGCCGCCGGTCCCCCGGGCGGCGCGTCGTTCGCTGCGGGTTGCCGCGATTTGCGCGCGCTGTCGTCCGGATTGTCGGTGGAATCGTGAACCATGAAGCGAATTTAGGCGCTGGGCGCGCCGATTTGAAGTTCCGGCCATGCCGCACACACAGGATGGCGGCGCAGTTCCCGGTAACGCTTGCTTAAGCCTGTTAACAGCGCGGTAACCCGGCTTAACAGCCCTTTAACTTAAAACTCTCGATAAATCTTACGCGAAAGGGTCTTGGTTCCGTAACCATGGGGTTTTGCCTCGCGCGCGCGGCGCCAGGCATCGCACCGGTTGCGGCAGTTGCGTTGGAGTTAAGTGATGAAGAGGCTCGTTGTGGGCGCAGCCGCGTTGGTTGCAGCCGGCTGGACGGGTTCGGCAGGCGCCGCCGACATGAATTATGGAGGGCGCGCACCCTATACCGTGAACCAGCCGCTCAATGCCTATAGCTGGGCCGGTCCCTATCTCGGCGGCAACATCGGCTACGAATGGGGCTCGGTCGACAACAACCCCGCAAAGCCGTCCGGCTTCGTCGGCGGCGTCCAGGCCGGCTACAATTTCCAGAACGGCCCGTGGGTGTTCGGCGTCGAGGGTGACATCCAGGCGGCCGGCGCCGACGACACCTTCGCGCCGTGGAAGTTCTCCAATCCGTGGTTCGGCACGCTGCGCGGCCGCGCCGGCTATGCCTTCAGCAACGTGCTGTTCTACGGCACCGCGGGCCTTGCCTTCGGCGAGCTGCGCGCGCAGACCTTCGGCTGGACGGAGTCGCACACCACCGCCGGCTGGACCATCGGTGCCGGTGCGGAAGTCGGCCTCGCGCCGAACTGGAGTGCCAAGCTCGAATATCTCTACATCGATCTGTCGACGAGCCAGTTCGCAATCACCGGCGTGTCGAACGGCTACAGCGCCAGCGTTGTGCGCGCAGGCGTGAACTATCGCTTCTGATAGCTGAAGAAGAAGATACCAGACCACAGCCTCCCGGCCGTTCGCGGCCGGGATTTTTTTTGCGTCCGGTGCTTTCGCGTCAGGCGTTTCGCGGGCAGGCCCGCTAGGACAGGATCACCAGGTTGACGGCCTTGGGTCCCTTCCCCTTCTTGTCCGGTTCGACTTCGAAAGTAATACGCTGTCCTTCGGCAAGGTCTTTCAGTCCCGCACGCTCTACAGCCGTAATATGTACGAAGACATCGCGACCGCCGTCATCAGGCTTGATGAAGCCGTAGCCGCGCTCTCCGTTGAAGAACTTAACTGTTCCCGTCATGGCCATCGGGAAACTCCCCCTCATTGCTCCTCCGTCGCGACGCAGACGCACGTCACGACATGACCGGGCCTTACGAAGCCCGGGAGAGCTGGCCATCCTTGGTCGGACCTCATCGGCCCGGCGGGATCTTTCTTAGGCCTTCACTCCGCCGCAACCATTCGCGGAAGCGGAACGTAAAGCCAGTCACGGAAACAGCATAATACGGTTCTTTGCGGATTGACTACCGCTACTGCATATTTTTCCCAAGAATGCCGGAGGGTTACCTCTTCGGTATCTCTAATCGGAATCTGGCAGCGCCGCCCTGGCCGAGCGGCATCTCCAGCTCGGGCAGAATGGTTTTGAGCTCGCCATGCAGCGTGTAGGGCGGATTGACGATCAAAAGCCCGGTGGAGGTGAGGGGCCCGCCATCGGCTTGCGGTGCGGCGCTGAATTCGAGACGCAGGCATTTGCCCGGTGGTTTTGCTGCGGCTGCGAGCCGCGCCACTGATTGCGCCAGCGTGTCGGTGGCGCGGCGGTTCTTGGCCGGATACCAGATTACATAGATACCGGTCGGCCATTTCGCGAAGGCTGCCGAGAAGGCTTCGCCCAGCCGTTCGAACTCGTCCTTGGCCTCGAACGGCGGATCGATCAGCACGAGACCGCGCCGTTCTTTCGGCGGCACGAAGGCCGGCAGCGCCACCCAGCCGTCGAGATCCACCACGCGAGCCTGCTCGTCGCGGCGCAGCACGTCGATCAGCGCCTTGCGCGCCTTCGGCTCGAGCTCGCAGGCGACGAGGCGGTCCTGCGGCCGCAGCAGACCGCGCGCGATCAGCGGCGAGCCAGGATAGGCCTTGAGCTCGCCCTTCGGATTGAAGGCGCGGACGATGTCGAGATAGGGTTTTGTCAGTGCGATGGTCTCGTTCGACAGGCGCGCCTGCATCAGCCGCGCGATGCCGGTCAGCCACTCGCCGCCGCGGCGCGCCTCGTCGCTTTCGAGATCGTAGAGGCCGGCACCGGCGTGGGTGTCGATGACACGGAACGCCCCCGGCTTCTCCTGCAGATAGGTGATGATGCGCGCAAGCACGATGTGCTTGATGACATCGGCGAAGTTGCCGGCGTGGAAGGCGTGGCGGTAGTTCATGAGCTAGGACTACGTTGTCTGGCGCGATCCCATCCCCTTGTCATTGCGAGCGCAGCGAAGCAATCCAGAATCTTTCCGCGGAGGCAGTCTGGATTGCTTCGTCGCAAGGGCTCCTCGCAATGACGGTGGCTACCCACCCCTGATCGGCGGCATCGTCACCTGGTCGCGGCGGCAGGCGCGGCGGTCGATCTCCTCGCAGGCGCGGAATTGCAGATCCTTGCTGAGGCAGATGCGGACCTCGGACAATCGCGTCCGGTTGCAGGTGACCGAGACGGCGGCGCTGCTGAGACCCGGATTGGCCTTGATGAAGGCCTCCTCGACGTCGGCAGGCGCGACGGTCCTGGCCTGCGACAAATCGAGATACTCGGCCGGAATCTTGATCGCGGCGCGCGCCTTGCGGATCGTCTCGAAATAGCTGCGGTCGGCGAGACCCGAGCAGGTGCCGTGCTTGTCCCACTCGTTGAAGATCAGGCCCGGCGCCGGCATCAGGTCGAGCATGGAGGAGACGATGCTGCGGCTCAGCCTCGGCGCCGGCCGCTGGCAATATTCCGGAAAGCCGTTCTCATATTGCGGCCACAGCCCGTGCACCACGAAGGCGTAGGGCCGGCCGCTGCACTGCATCTGGGAGCGGCCGCCACGCTCGGCCGCTTCCTCGCAGAACGAGGGCGACCATGACAGCGACAGCACATAGAAATCGAATTCGCCCGGCGCGTTCTGCCGCTTGTCCTGGGCTTTCGCGCCGTCGGCGAACGACGCCAGCCCGGCGGCAAGGGCGAGTGAGATCACAAGACGGGAGAACGAACGCAATCTGGAATGAAACATGGCGACGCCCCTCAACTAGACTGTGCAATCGAGCCTAGCAGGCGATGAGAACATTTCAAGAACAAATTTCGAGCGCCGGTGGTTCGGCCGCTTGATCGGACCGAATCAGAGCTTTCGAATTACTGCCTGGCGGCGCGGCAGGCCGGGTTGTAGGCCCAGTTGCGGTCGAGCCCGACCACGCACCATTCGACGCCGTTGCCGTAGCCGGCAAAGCCGCCATCCTCGATGATCGAGAAATGCACCTTGCGCACCTTGCCGTCGGTGAGCATGGCCTCGCCGGTGCAATAGCGGCGCGGGATGTTGTCGGACTGCCAGGGCCAGAACGCGACCTCGCGAACCGCCGAGAAGCCCGTGATCTTCAACGAGGAATTCCAGAACGAGCTTTCCTTCTCCCAGAACTGGGTGGCGATCGTCGGCAGCGCCTTGTCGCAATCGGTGACGGCGCCGTCATAGCGCGGCCCGCTCAGCCAGAAGTTCAGCTCCAGCGGGTTGGCGGCCCGGGCCTCGCTGAGCGACAGCGCCCCGAACATGAGGCCGAGCACGGCGGCGAAGCGGAGCGATTTGAAGGAGGGGGCGCGCATGGGTAATCCGGACAGCTGGGTCTTCGAAGCTCGGACGGTGCCGCGAAGGCCGGAAGAGGTCAAGTGCAGCGCGGCAACACTTCGCCAGGAGTTGACCAGAACGTTGCGGCCGGCCGGCCTCGGTTCTTTTCACTTTGGCCCCGGCACCGTAAACTGGCGCCAACCAATTGGAGTGACGGGAATGCGAATCATTGCGGCCGCGGGCCTTCTTGCCTTGGGTATGATGGCGAGCCAGTCGGCGCGCGCCGATATCCTTCCGGTGCCTCCGTTCAAGGGCAACGACACCGGCGGCATCATCGCCTTTTCGATGGCAAACCAGGTCGATGCGCGGCAGGTCGCGGTCGATCATTGCGCGCGCTACGGCAAGGTCGTCAAATTCCTCGGCGTGCAGGCTTATGAGGGCGGATACATCTCGTTCTCCTGCCGCTGGGTGCCCTATGGCGCCGCCGATCGGCCGATCCGCACGCTCTACTGAGGCGTCGTCGTAACGTCGCAGTCTCTTAGCCGGGAGCTTCCCACATGACGCGCAAACTCGCTTTGCTCGGCTCGGCCCTTTGCGTTGTAGTGTCGGCAGGCAGTGCATCTGCCGACGATCTGCCCGTGCGCAAGGCCGGCCTCTGGGAAATGAAGCTGGTCACGAGCGGCTCGCCCGTGCCCGAGATGACCATGCAGCACTGCACCGACGAGACCGTCGACAAGGAGATGAGCAACAACGTCTCGCCGATGGCCAAGCAGGTCTGCGCCAAGCAGGAGATCAAGAAGACTGCGAGCGGCTATGTCAGCGATTCCGAGTGCAGCGTCGCCGGCGTCAGCACGACCTCGCATGCCGAGATCACGGGCGACTTCAACTCGGCCTACACAGTGAAGTCTTCCTCGCATGCGCAAGGCGGCGTCGCCGGCGCTGCGGGGCGCGATACCACCATGACGCTGCAAGCGAAGTGGTTAGGTGCCTGCAAGCCGGACCAGAAGCCCGGCGACATCGTCATGCCCGGCGGCTTCAAGATGAATGTGCGCGACATGGACAAGCTGAAGGCGCTGCTGCCGAAGTAGGGTGAGATGGTCGTGAGACCGTAGCCCGGATGCAGCGAAGCGAAATCCGGGGTTCGCGCGACACGAGAAGCCGGTCCCGGATTACGCTACGCTCCATCCGGGCTACGTCATCGCCTACACCGGAATCCGCACGCTCGCCCTCAATCCGCCCATCGGGCTGTCGCCCAGTGTGATGTCGCCGCCATGGGAACGGGCGATATCGCGGGCGATGGCAAGGCCAAGGCCGGTGCCGCCTTCGTCCTGGTTGCGGGCATTGTCCAGCCGCAGGAACGGCTTGAACACTTCTTCGCGCAGATGGGCGGGAATGCCGGGGCCGTCGTCGTCGACTGTCACGGTCAAATAACGGTGATCGCGCTGGCCGGTGATGGCGATGCTCTTGCCGTAGCGCGCCGCGTTGGTGACGAGGTTGGCGAGGCAGCGCTTGAACGAGGCCGGCTTCACCGTCACCACGGGCAGGCCGTTGAACGCCACGGTCGCGGTGTGGCCGTGGCGCTCGGCATCGCTGCGCAGCTCCTCGAGCGCCTGCGCCATGTCGGTCGGCTGCGACTGCTCGCCGGAATCGCCGCGGGCAAAGGCGAGGTAATCCTCCAGCATCATTGACATCTCGTCGACGTCCTTGCGCATGCCTTCGAGCTCGGGGCTGTCGCCGATCAGCGCCAGCTCGAGCTTGAAGCGGGTCAGGATGGTGCGCAGATCGTGGCTGACGCCGGCGAGCATCGCGGTGCGCTGCTCCATCGTGCGCTCGATGCGCGACTTCATCTCGAGGAAGGCCACCGCCGCGCGCCGTACCTCGCGCGCGCCGCGCGGGCGGAAGTTCGGCGCCTCGCGGCCCTTGCCGAAACTCTCCGCGGCATCGGCAAGCCGCAGGATCGGCTTGATCTGGTTGCGCAGGAACAGCACCGCGACGATCAACAGGATCGAGGACGTGCCGACCATCCAGAACAGGAAGATCTCCGAGTTCGAGGCATAGGCGGCGCTGCGCTGCGCGAACACGCGCATCACGGCATCGTCTAGCTGGATGCGGATCTCGACGAGGTTGGAGCGGCCGACCGTGTCGATCCAGAACGAGCGGCCGATCTGGCGGCCGAGCTGCACCGACAGCGTCTGGTCGAGCAGCGAGAAGAACGGCTTCGGTCCCGGCGGCGGCATGTCACCGGCGGGCAGGAAATCGACCACCAACTGCAACCGCTGCCCAATGCTCTTGAGCTGCGCGCGGTCCTTGTCCTGCGGATAGCTTTTGTAGACGTCGATCAGCGCGGCGATGTCCTGCACCACCGCGGCCGACAGCCGTCGTGTCACCGTGTTCCAGTGCCGTTCCATGAACACGAAGGCGACCACGGTCTGCAGGATCACCATCGGCACGATCATGATGAGCAGCGCGCGGGCATAGAGGCCGGTCGGCATCCAGCCCTTGAACGCGTTGCCCATCCAGCCATTGGCGGCGGAGACGCGGCCGGCGGCGCTTTTTAGAAGCGTCAGGCCGGTATCGATCGTGCTCATCTAGCGCGCTTCACTTGATCTATGGTGAGGCCACCAGCCGGTAGCCGATGCCGCGCACCGCCTGCAGGAACAGCGGATTGGCCGGGTCGGTCTCGATCTTGCGCCGGAGGCGGTTGATCTGCACGTCCACGGCGCGCTCGTTGACGCTGCCATTGCCGGTCAGCGCACTGCGCGGCACGGTCTCGCCCGGCGTCTCCGAGAGAATGCGCAGCATCTCGCGCTCGCGGTCGGTGAGGTGGATGACCTCCTCGCCCTGGCGCAACTCGCCGCGATCGAGATGGTAGACATAGGGACCGAACGCGATCTTCTCGACCGTCGTGGCCTGCTGCGGCGGCGCGGCGCGCTTGAGGATGTTGTTGATGCGCAGCGCAAGCTCGCGCGGCTCGAACGGCTTTGCGACGTAGTCGTCGGCGCCGATTTGCAGGCCCTCGATGCGGGCTTCGGCCTCGTGACGCGCCGTCAGCATCACGATCGGCACCGAGGAGGAGGTCCGGATGAAGCGGGCAAGATCGAAGCCGGTCTCGCCGGGCATCATGACGTCGAGGATCAGGAGGTCGAAATGCAGGCCCAGCAGTTTCGAGCGCGCGTCACCCGCGCTTGCCGCGGTGGTGACGCGGTAGCCCTCGCTGGCGAGAAAACGCGAGAGCAAGTCGCGGATACGGCGGTCGTCGTCGACCAGCAGCAAATGCGGGGCATCGTCGGCCGGTTGCACCGGCGGACGGGCGAGCGTGGCTGCGAGCGGCACGGTCACTCCTTCGAGTCTTGATTGACGGCGGCGAAGATCGTCTCGAGCACCTTGTCCGGATCGTCGCGGTCGATCATCGCGCGCAGGAAGCGCTTGACCGTCTCGGCGTCCTGCGGACCCATCTCGGCAAGTGCCTTGGTGATCCGCGTGGTCTGGAGCCCGGCGAGCTTCTGGACCAGCGCCTCGCCCTTCGGCGTCGCGTAGAGCAGGCGCTGGCGGCGGTCATTGTCGCCGGTCTTCTGCACGATATAGCCCTCGTCCAGGAGCTGCTTGAGCACCCGGCCGAGCGACTGTTTTGTGATGCGCAGGACGTCGAGCAGGTCGGCGACCTTCAGCCCGGGATAGCGGTAGACGAAGTGCATGACGCGGTGGTGGGCCCGGCCGAAGCCGAACGCCTCGAGTTCCTGGTCGGGATCACCGACGAAATCGCGATAGGCGAAGAACAGCAGCTCGATGATATCCCAGCGCAAATTGCCTCCATCGCCTGCGGCCGGCCGGTGCGCGGCAGCGTCTTGAGGGGGAGTCGCGAAATTTATGTCAGGCATATTGACGTATCTTGGGTTCAATGTTACAAAAGGATCGACCCGCACGAAATTTTAGATCGTTTCGCATCGGGTGGCATCGTAGCAGGGCGGCCAAAGAGAGCCGGACAGGCGGCGACGGCCGAAGCAGATCTACCGTGCGATTGTCGAGCGGCATTTCGGCAAAACATACTGGACTTCCGCCTTCCGCAAAAGCATGTCCTCGGCGACATGCTGGCCACGGAAACCGGCCGTAACATGGCTGGCGGCGGTCCGGCCAGAAACCCAATCAAGCCAGCCGGCCCCGGAACGGGCCGGCGGGCGCGAGAAACAGCGCCGCCACCGGGCAGCGGGAGGCAAGGACATGAGCATGAAATTCGACATCCAGCCCGCATCCAATCCGACGTCCGAAAAGGACCGCGTCGCCAAGCTGGTGGACCCCGGCTTCGGGCGGGTCTTCACCGACCACATGGCGGTCGTCCGCTACAACCAGGCTAAGGGCGGCTGGTATGAGGCCCGCGTCGAGGCGCGCGCCAATTTCCAGCTCGATCCGGCCGGCGCCGTCCTGCACTACGCCCAGGAAATCTTCGAAGGCCTCAAGGCCTACAAGCGCGACGATGGCGGCGTGAACCTGTTCCGTCCCGACGCCAATGCGCGCCGCTTCAGGGATTCCGCCGAGCGCATGGCGATGGCGCAATTGCCCGAGGAGGTCTTCATCGAGGCGGTCGAGCAGGTCGTGCGCATCGATCGCGCCTGGATGCCGGGCGGCGAGGGCAGCCTTTACCTGCGCCCCTTCATGATCGCGAGCGAGACCTTCCTCGGCGTCAAGCCGTCGTCCGAATACATCTTTGCGGTGATCGCTTCGCCGGTTGGCTCCTACTTCAAGGGCGGGCCTGCGCCGGTGTCGATCTGGGTTTCCGAGAACTATACGCGCGCCGCGATCGGCGGCACCGGCGCCGTCAAATGCGGCGGCAACTATGCCGCGAGCCTGCGCGCCCAGGCCGAAGCGATCCAGCACGGCTGCGATCAGGTCGTCTTCCTCGACGCAGTCGAGCGCCGCTATATCGAGGAGCTCGGCGGCATGAACATCTTCTTCGTGTTCGACGACGGCTCGCTCTCGACGCCGCCGCTCGGCACGATCCTGCCCGGCATCACCCGCGACTCCATCATCGCGCTCGCCCGCGATGCAGGTAAGACCGTGCGCGAAGAGCCGTATTCGCTCGACCAGTGGCGCAAGGATGCGGCCAGCGGAAAGCTCAAGGAAGCCTTTGCCTGCGGCACCGCCGCCGTGATTTCGCCGATCGGCAAGGTGCGTTCGGTGAGCGGCGATTTCGAGATCTCGGGCGGTGCCGCCGGCCCCGTCGCCATGGGCCTGCGCAAGCAGCTCGTCGACATCCAGTACGGCCGTACCAACGATCCGCACAACTGGATCCGCAAGGTGTTTTGATCTCTTCACCCTCCCCTGGAGGGGGAGGGTCGATCGCGCGAAGCGCGAGCGGGGTGGGGTGATTTCTCCACACGGGCGGTGCGCACAGCGGAGAGACCGTCACCCCACCCCGTCTCTCATCTTCGCTACGCTCAGATGCGAGCCGACCCTCCCCCTCCAGGGGAGGGGTAAGAAGCGCAGCGCTTGTGGCTTATCGCGCACTGAACGTGCTGCTGCCGACATGCGACAAAGCCAGGACACAACAAGCATCCTGGACATCGCGAACATGGCATCCAAACTCTCCCAACCCATGAAATGGGTGGTTCTCGCCGCCGTCACCGGCGTCTCCGTTTTCGGCATCCTGACCATCGGTCCTGCGCCCGAGGTGGTCGCACAAGACCGCTCGCCGATCGTCGACGTGCGCACCACCGACCCCGAGATGAATGCCGCGATTGCCCGCGCCCGCGGCTCGCTGCCGACCTTCTGGGCCTCCTATGACGCGCCAAAATCGTCGGAGACCGGCCACGCCCTGAAAGTCCGCTTCTCGACCCGCAAGGGCGGCGAGCACATCTGGATCGGTGAGGTGAAGAAGCAGCCCGACGGCAGCTATTCCGGTCTGTTCGCCAACGAGCCGCGCGATCTGCCGGGCAAGCACGCCGGCGACGAGGTCAAGTTCAGCGAAGCCGACATCTCGGACTGGATGTTCATGCGCAACGGAAAGATCGTCGGCGGCGAGACCATCAAGCCGACTCTGAAGTCGCTGCCGAAGGCGGACGCGGATGCCCTCCGGGCCCGGATGGAGAAGCCGTAAAGGTTGGCCGTCATTCCGGGATGGTCCGAAGGACCAGGCCTCAGGTGCGCGATTGCGCACCGGGGAATCTCGAGATTCCGGGTTCGATGCTTGCGCATCGCCCCGGAATGACGGCGTCCCCTAAGCACCGGTTGCCGCCACCGGCGTCGGCTGGTAAACGCCGCGGATGGCCGAGAAACCCAAAAAACCCCAGAAACTGAAGGCGCGCCTGCCGCGCGGGCTCGAGGATCGCGACCCCTCAGCGATCCGGGCGACGCGCGAGATGGTCGAGAAGATCCGCGCCGTCTACGAGCTCTACGGTTTCGAGCCGGTGGAAACGCCGGCGATGGAATACACCGACGCGCTCGGCAAATTCCTGCCCGACCAGGACCGTCCGAACGAGGGCGTGTTCTCGTTCCAGGACGACGACGAGCAGTGGATCAGCCTGCGCTACGATCTGACCGCGCCGCTCGCCCGCTACGTCGCCGAGAATTTCGACACGCTGCCCAAGCCCTACCGCAGCTATCGCGCCGGCTACGTGTTCCGCAACGAGAAGCCCGGCCCCGGCCGCTTCCGCCAGTTCATGCAGTTCGATGCCGACACGGTCGGCTCGGCGACGCCGGCGGCGGATGCCGAGATCTGCATGATGGCGGCCGACACGATGGAAGCGCTGGGCATCGCGCGCGGCTCCTATGTCGTGAAGGTCAACAACCGAAAAGTGCTCGACGGTGTTCTGGAAGCCATCGGGCTTGCCGGTGCCGAGAACGCAGGCCGCAGGCTGACCGTGCTGCGCGCCATCGACAAGCTCGACAAGTTCTCCGCCGACGAAGTGCGCAAATTGCTCGGTCCCGGACGATGGGATGGCGGCGAGGAAGGCAAGGGCGACTTCACCAAGGGCGCCAATTTGAGCGAAGCTGAAGCTGACGTTGTTCTCGCCATCACCAGGCCGCGCGACGATTGGAAAGAGGCGATTGCCGCCGCGGAAACCTACCTCGCCAAGAGCGAGATTGGTCAAGCCGGCGTCAGCGAGCTGGAAGAAATTGCAAAATTGGTCACGGCGTCGGGCTACGGCGCGGACCGCATCAAGATCGATCCCTCCGTGGTGCGCGGTCTCGAATATTACACCGGCCCGGTCTACGAGGTCGAACTGCTGCTCGACACCAAGGACGAGAAGGGCCGCCCGGTGCGCTTCGGCTCGGTCGGCGGCGGCGGGCGTTACGACGGCCTCGTCTCGCGCTTCCGCGGCGAGCCGGTGCCGGCGACCGGTTTCTCGATCGGCGTCTCGCGGCTGCAGGCCGCGCTGACGCTGCTCGGCAAGCTCGACACGCGGCCCGAGTTCGGGCCCGTGGTCGTTACCGTGTTCGATCGCGACCGCGTCGCCGACTATCAGAAGATGGTGGCAAGCTTGCGCACCGCGGGCATCCGCGCCGAGCTCTATCTCGGCAATCCCAAGAACATGGGCAACCAGCTCAAATATGCCGATCGCCGCAACTCACCCTGCATCGTCATCCAGGGCTCGGACGAGAAGGCGCGTGGCGAGGTGCAGATCAAGGATCTGGTCGAAGGCGCGAAAGCAGCCGCCGCGATCGCTTCCAACCAGGAATGGCGCGAGACCCGCCCGGCGCAGTTCTCGTGCAGCGAAGCCGATCTCGTCGCAAAAGTGCGTGAAGTCCTCGCGCGCCATGACGTGAGCTGGGGCTAGCCATTCGCTCCATTGGTCATGCGCGGGCTTGACCCGCGCATCCATCTTTCAAATGATGAATGGCCGGGACAAGCCCGGCCATGACGACCAGCAGCAGGGAGACAACGATGCCTGAGATCACCATCAGCATGGCCGAGGGCCGCACCGACGAGCAGAAGGCCGGCATGATGCGCGACATCACCCAGGCGCTGGTGAAGAACCTCGGCGTCGACGCCGATGCCGTCGTCATCCAGATCAACGAAGCCCCGCTCCGCCACAAGATGAAGGGCGGCAAGACGTTCGTGGAGCGCGCGGCGGCTGCGAAGAAGTAGGCGCTGCTGGCGCGGCAATCACAACTGTCGTCCCGGCGAAGGCCGGGACCCATAGCCACAGGGAGTGGTTATTTGGCCAGCTGGCAACTCCGAGTCTTCGCCAAACTACTCCCTGTGGTTATGGGTCCCGGATCAGCGCGCGCTTAAGGCGCGCTTGTCCGGGACGATATCGAGCAAGCACCATGGACGCACGCGAGTTCATCAAAATCGGCATGAGCGCCGAGCGCACCCTGGTGGTGCCGGCCGAGCGCACCGTCGGGCATTTCGTGCCCGGCATGCCTTTTGTGTTTGCGACGCCGATGATGATCCTCGAGATGGAGATGACCGCGGGCGATGCGATCCGCGCTGCGCTTCAGCCGGGCTGGGTCACTGTCGGCACCGAGGTCGACATCCGCCATCTCGCAGCTGCGCTGGTCGGCGCGACGGTGCGGACCACCGCGAAGGTGACTGCCGTAGAGCGCCGCGTCATCCGCTTCGAGGTCGAGGCATTCGAGGGCGCGCGCAAGCTCGGCGAGGGCCGCCACGCCCGTGGGCTCGTCAATGTGGAGATGTTCAACAAGCGGCTGGGGGCGTAGCCGCGGACGCGATGCCGTAGGGTGGGTTAGCTCGCGGTCGCGCGAAGCGCGGTCCGCTAGCGTAACCCACCAACTTCGATCCGCAATCGCTGATGCATGGTGGGTTACGGCTTCGCCTAACCCACCCTACGGCACCTGTTTACTTCGCCAGCTCCTTCGACCGCTTCGTCGCCGCCGCGATCGCGCGGATCATCAGATCGCGCAATCCCGGCTCGCCCATCAGCACGCCGAGGGCCGCGGCCGTGGTGCCGCCCGGCGAGGTGACGTTCTGGCGCAGCGTGGCGGAGGGGAGCTCCGACTGGTGCAGCAATTCGCCTGAGCCGGCGACGGTCTCGCGCGCGAGCTTGGTCGCGAGCGCTTCGGGCAACCCCGCCTCCACGCCGGCCCGCGCCAGCTCCTCGGCGAGCAGGAACACATAGGCCGGGCCCGAGCCGGAGACGGCGGTCACCGCGTCCATCAGGCCTTCATCCTCGACCCATTCGACCGAGCCGGTGGCACGCAGCAGCGCATCGGCTACCGCGCGTTGCGCGGCGCTGACGTTCTGTGCTGCGACCGCGACGGTGATGCCACGGCCGATCGCAGCCGGCGTGTTCGGCATCGCGCGCACCACGGCGCCGCCGCAGACCTCCTCGAGCGAAGCGATCGTGGTTCCCGCCATGATCGAGACCACCGAGGTCTTGTCGGAGACGAACGATTTCAACTTCGCGCCGGCCTCGCGGAACATCTGCGGCTTCACCGCGACGACCAGCGTCTCGACTGTGCCCGCGGCCTTCACGTCGGGATTGAGCGCGACGCCCCTGGCGGCAAGTGCCGTGATCTCCGGCGAGATATGCGGATCGATCACCGCGACGCGGCGCGGATCGAGCCCGCCCGCCAGCCATCCGGTCAGCATCGCGCCGCCCATCTTGCCGGCGCCGGCGAGCAGGATGGTGCCGGTGATGTTTTTGAGAGTGCTGTTGTCTGCCACTGAGGTCACCCAAGCAAGAGGTGTCGTCCCTGCGAACGCAGGGACCCATAACCACGAGTGGTTCTAGTGGATGGAGGTGGTGGCAACAAGCCGCGTGCCACAAGGGAAATCACGCGGTATGGGTCCCGGCGTTCGCCGGGACGACGTGGGGAGGGAGTAGCGGCTCCCTCACGATCCCGGGCGAGGCCTTACGCCTCTCCCACCGTGTCGAACATCGCCGCGTCCATCGCCTCGGTCGTGGTCTTGCCAGCCCACACCACGAACTGGAACGCCGGAAAGTAGCGCTCGCAGGCGTGGATCGCGCCGGCGAGCATGGCTTCGCATTGCGCGGGTGAGGCGGTGAGGCCGCCCGGCAGCACCAGGGCCTGGCGGTGCATGACCATGCCGGTGTTGGTCCACAGATCGAAATGGCCGACCCACAATTGCTCGTTGACGGCGGCGACGAGCCGCTGCACTTCGCTCCGCCGCGCGGGCGGAATCTTCATGTCGAACGCGCAGGCCAGATGCAGCGCCTCGATCTCGCCCATCCAGGTGAAGGAGATCTGGTAGTCGGTCCATTGTCCCTTCGAGACAATCGTGAGTTCGTCTTCGCCGGAGCGTTCGAACGGCCAGTTGTTGCTGGCAGCGATATCCTCGACCACCGCGAGCGGATGGTTTCGGGAATCGATGTTGCCTTCGAGCAGGGACATGCCGTCTCGACCTCTTGCCTTCTTGTTGTCGTTGATACGCACGCGGTTGGGCCCGGCGCGCGCTCCCTAAACGCTACGGCGATCCCCTCGGATCAGCGCGGGCCTGTCGCGGATCAAGTGATGTGATTTGCGGAATCTGCGCAACGGGGTCGCGAGTCCGTCCACAAGCCAGGACTCGGTCGTCCACAGCTCATCTCCGCCACAATTATTAACGTGGGAGTCGCGATCCGGACGGACGAGAACAAACCGGAGTCGGATTCGAGCGGGCCGGCCAATCGTTAATTCCGTCCCGCGAGGCCGCTCCCGCCACGATGGCATGGGACCATGCGCTTTCCCCATGGGGAACGCGCTTGCTGTCGCCGCCGGCCGGCGTCATATTTCCGGGCAGGCCGTTCATTCCGGACGGCCGATGTTCTCAGGGCGGGGTGAAAGTCCCCACCGGCGGTAAGGGCCGAAAGGCCCAAGCCCGCGAGCGCCTTCTCCCAAGGACTTTCCTGAAAAGGTCTTGTCCGAAGGGAAGGGTCAGCAGATTCGGTGCAATTCCGAAGCCGACGGTTAAAGTCCGGATGAAAGAGAACGGTCGGTGGCAGACGCATCGTGAGGATGCGGCTGTTTGTCGTTCCGTGTGCCCTGATTCTGGTCCTTGAACCGAGGAAAGCCATGAATCAGATGTTGCAAGATCCCCAAACCGAAACGTCCCAACCCACCCAAACGCCGCCGCCGGTTCCGCAAGAGCCGGCACCCGCGCATCCGCGCTTCGCCAAACCGCAGCGGGTGGCCTTCGTGCAGGCCTGCTGGCACCGCGACGTGGTCGAGGAAGCCCGCATCGCCTTCATGAAGGAGGCCGAGGCGCGCCACCTCACCCATGTCGACGTGTTCGAGGTGCCGGGCTCGTTCGAGATCCCGCTGCACGCGCAGGTGCTCGCCAAGACGCGGCGCTACACCGCGATCGTCGCCGCCGGCCTCGTCGTCGACGGCGGCATCTATCGCCACGAGTTCGTCGCCGACACCGTGATCAAGGCGCTGATGGATGTGCAGCTGCGCACCGAGGTGCCGGTATTCTCGGCGGTGCTGACGCCGCAGCAATTCCACGAGACCGAGGTGCATTACGATTTCTTCCGCAGGCATTTCGCCATCAAGGGCGTCGAGGTCGCGGCAGCCTGTGCCGAGACGTTGCACGGCCTGGAGCGCCTGCGCGGCCAGGTCGCGGCGGGGATCGTGTAGCCGCGCCCTTCACACGCCGCTGATTGTCAATCCCGCCGCCGTCCCTATAAAGTCGGCGGCGGGAGGAGGCCGTGCCGTGGAGACGGGGCGGCCGGCAAGATCATGTTCGAAGGACACGATCCCTATCTCGTCGCGCTCTCTGTGGCGATCGCGAGCCTGGGTGGCTATACCGGCTTTGCGCTTGCGGCTCGCATCCGCAACACGCCCGGCGTCAGTAACCGCGTGATGCTCGCGGGTGCGGCGGCGTTTCTGGCCGTCGGCATCTGGACCATGCATTTCGTCGGCATGCTGGCCGCGCCGTTGCCGCGGGACACGGTCTATCAGGTTCTGCCCACCATCATCTCGTTCCTGATCTGCGCGCTGGTGGTCGGCATCTCCCTGTTCTTCGTCTCGATCGGCGAGCCCACGCTGAAGCGGCTGGCGTCGTCCGCCGTCTTGCTCGGCGTCGGCATCGCCAGCATGCACTATGTCGGGATCCATGGTCTCGCCGGTCCGTTCGGCATCGCGCACGACTGGACGATGGTGCTGCTGTCGGTGCTGGTTGCGATTGTCACGGCTTATGGCGGTTTGCGCGCCTTCCTGGCGCAGCAGGACGGCGTGCGCCTGATCGTCAGCTCGATCGCCTTCGGTGTCGCGGTCTCCGGCATGCACTACACCGCCATGCTCGGGATGCATTTCGAGCCACTGACGGCGAGCGGGCATCAGCATCTCGGCGGCAGTCTTGCCGCGTCGCAGCAAGTCCTGTCCATCGTGGTTGCCGTGCTCTGCTTCGTGATTGCCGCCGGCTTCCTGCTCTCGCTGGTGCCGGACCGGCGGCAAGCGGCGGCCGATCCGGTTGCTCCGTCCGTCTCTTCTGATCCGATCCCTCAGGCGACCTTGTCGCCGAGGCCGACGCCCGCGCCGCTCGGCGGCCTGGGCCAGCCGCAGCGTGCGCCCGTGCCCCGGCTGCCGGTCGAGGGGGCCGATGGCACGCACTTTATCGACACCGCCAATGTGCGGAGCGTCCGCGCCGACGCCCATTACACCCGCGTCCATGACGGCACGCGCGAGCGCATGTGTCCCTGGTCGATCTCGGAAGCCGAAGCCCAGCTCGATCCCTCGCTGTTCCTCCGCGTGCACCGCAGCCACATCGTCGCCATTCCCCATGTCGCCCTGGTCCGGAAGGAGGGCGACGGCGCCGTGCTCGAGCTCGATGGCCCGTCGCCGCATCGGGTGCCGGTCAGCCGCGCCAAGATCGCCGAGGTGAAGGCGCGGCTCGGACTGGCGAACCGGCGGCACGCGTAAGATCTTAGCCGAATTGGAAAGGGCGCCCCTTCTCCCGCTTGCTCCCTCCACTCCCTCTCCCGTTCAACGGGGCCGCGACGAGCTTCGCTCGCGCTGAGAGGGTTGGGGTGAGGGGCCTCTCTCCGCGGATGAGATCTCCCGATAGACCTGTACCCCCTCACCCGGCTTGCATCTTGCGATGCAATCCGACCTCTCCCCGCGGGGAGAGGTGAAGGCGCAAGAGGGTGGGAAGGGTCTTCGGCCCTGACGCAATTCGTGCGTTCCCTGCCGCAACTCGTGCGAAATCCGCTGTTCCGTGCCGCTGGTGTTGCGGCCCGCCCTGCTCGGAGAGACCGTTCGCCCAACGTCCGCGCCGTCAGCGGCCCAAGGACGATTGTGGGAGGAGATGATGATCCCGGGCTCATTCAGCTATCACCGGCCGGCGAGTGTCGCCGACGCCGTCAAACTTCTATCCGACCTCGGCGAGGATGCGCGGCCACTGGCCGGCGGGCACAGCCTGTTGCCCATGATGAAGCTGCGGCTCGCCACCCCCGCCCATCTGGTCGATTTGCACGGCATCGCCGCCCTCAAGGGCATCCGCCGCGACGGCAGCAATCTCGTCATCGGCGCGATGACCACCCAGCACGAGCTGCTGGCCTCTGGCGATGTCGCAACGACCATGCCGATCCTGCACGAGGCGGCCCTGCTGATCGCCGACCCGCAGGTGCGCTACCGCGGCACGATCGGCGGCAATGTCGCCAATGGCGATCCCGGCAACGACATGCCGGCGCTGATGATGACGCTGGGTGCGTCCTATCGCCTCGAAGGCCCCGGCGGCACCCGTGATGTGGCGGCCGCCGACTTCTATCAAGGCGCCTATTTCACCGCGCTCGAGCCCGGCGAGATCCTGACCTCCGTCTCGGTCCCGGTGCCTGCGGCCGGCCACGGCTACGCCTACGAAAAGCTCAAGCGCAAGGTCGGCGACTACGCCACGGCAGCGGCAGCCGTCATCCTCACCATGTCCGGCGGCAAGGTCGCGACCTGCTCGATCGGGCTCACCAACGTTCACGAGACGCCGCTGCTCGCCGTTGACGCGGCCAAGGCGGCGATCGGCACCAGCCTCGATGCGGCCACGCTGAAGAAAGCGGCTGCGGCGGCCGAAGCGATCATGGCGCCGGCCGCGGATGCGCGCGGTCCGGTCGAATACCGAAAACATGTCGGCGGCATCATGGTGGCGCGCGCGCTCCAGCGCGCCGTGGCGGTCGCGAAGTAAGGGAGGGGATAGATGGCAAAAACACATGTGACCATGAAGGTGAACGGCGCCGAGGTCGAAGGCCTCGTCGAGCCGCGCACGCTGCTGGTGCACTTCATCCGCGAGAACCTGGGGATGACCGGCACCCATATCGGCTGCGAGACCACCCATTGCGGCGCCTGCACCGTCGATATCGACGGCATGTCGGTGAAGTCCTGCACGATGTTCGCGGTGCAGGCGCAAGGCAGCGACATCACGACCGTCGAAGGCATGGCCAATGCCGACGGCACGCTGTCCGCGCTGCAGGAAGGCTTCCGCATGATGCACGGCCTGCAATGCGGCTTCTGCACGCCCGGCATGATTGTCCGCGCGCATCGGCTCTTGAAAGAGAATCCCGCGCCGAGCGAGCAGGAGATCCGGATGGGCATCTCCGGCAACATCTGCCGCTGCACCGGCTACCAGAACATCGTCAAAGCCATTCAATACGCCGCCGCAAAAATCAACGGCGTGGAATTTCGGGAGGCCGCAGAATGAACGACATGACTCCCACGCGGGAACAACGCGAAGCCGCACTCGAAGGCATGGGCTGCAAGCGCAAGCGCGTCGAGGACATCCGCTTCACGCAAGGCAAGGGCAATTACGTCGACGACGTCAAGCTGCCCGGCATGCTGCATGGCGACTTCGTCCGCTCGCCGCATCCGCATGCGCGCGTCAAGTCCATCGACGACAGCGAGGCGCTGAAGGTCCCGGGCGTGCTCGCGGTCATCACCGCCGAGACGCTGAAGACAGTCAACCTCGCCTGGATGCCGACGCTCGCCGGCGACGTGCAGATGGTTCTGGCCGACGGCAAGGTGCTGTTCCAGAACCAGGAGGTCGCGTTCGTCGTCGCCACCGACCGCTATGCGGCCGACGACGGCATCAACAAGGTGATCGTCGAATACGAGCCGCTGCCGCCGCTGGTCGATCCCTTCAAGTCGATGGACAGAGATGCGCCGGTGCTGCGCGAGGACCTCGCTGGCAAGACCTCGGGCGCGCACGGTCCCCGCAAGCACCACAATCACATCTTCGAATGGACCGTCGGCGACAAGGAGCTGACCGACGCGGCCTTCAACAAGGCCGACGTCAAGATCAAGGAGATGATCTCCTATCACCGTACCCATCCGTCGCCGCTGGAGACTTGCCAGTGCGTCTGCTCCTTCGACAAGATCAAGGGCGAGCTGACGATCTACGGCACGTTCCAGGCCCCGCACGTGATCCGCACCGTGGTGGCGCTGATCGCAAAGCTGCCGGAGCAGAAGATCCACGTCATCGCTCCCGACATCGGCGGCGGCTTCGGTAACAAGGTCGGCGCCTATCCCGGTTACATCTGCGCGGCGGTGGCCTCCATCGTCACCGGTAAGCCGGTGAAATGGGTCGAGGACCGCATCGAGAACCTCACCGCGACGTCGTTCGCGCGCGACTATCACATGACCACCGAGATCGCCGCGACGAAGGACGGCAAGGTCACGGGCCTGCGCGTCCATGTGCTCGCCGACCATGGTGCGTTCGACGCCTGCGCCGACCCGTCGAAATGGCCGGCCGGCTTCTTCAACATCGTCACCGGCTCCTACGACTTTCCGACCGCGCATCTGGCGGTGGACGGCGTCTATACCAACAAGGCGCCCGGCGGCGTCGCCTACCGTTGCTCGTTCCGCGTCACGGAGGCGGCCTATTGCATCGAGCGCGCCATGGATATCCTTGCGCAGAAGCTCAACATGGACCCGGCCGAGCTGCGGCTGAAGAACTTCATCAAGCCGGAGCAGTTCCCGTATCACTCGGCGCTGGGATGGGAATACGATTCCGGCGACTACCACACCGCCATGCGCAAGATGATGGAGACCACCGGCTACGCCGCGCTCCGGAAGGAGCAAGCCGAGAAGCGCGAAGCCTTCAAGCGCGGCGAGACCCGCGAGATCATGGGGCTCGGCATCTCCTTCTTCACCGAGATCGTCGGCGCCGGGCCGTCGAAGAACTGCGACATCCTCGGCATTGCGATGTTCGACTCCTGCGAGATTCGCATGCATCCGACCGGTGCGGGTATCGCGCGGATGGGCACCAAGAGCCAGGGTCAGGGCCACGAGACCACCTGGGCCCAGATCATCGCAACCGAGATCGGTATTCCCGCCGACAACATCATGGTGGAAGAGGGCAACACCGATACCGCGCCTTACGGGCTCGGCACCTATGGTTCGCGCTCGACACCGGTGGCGGGCGCCGCAATCGCGATGGCCGCGCGAAAGATCAAGGCCAAGGCGCAGATGATCGCTGCCTACAAGCTCGAGGTCCACGAGGACGATCTCGAATTCGACATCGACGGATTCCGGGTGAAGGGCCTGCCGGAGAAATTCATGTCGATGAAGGATATCTGCTGGGCGGCGTACAATTCCGTGCCGCCGGGCATGGAGCCGGGACTGGAGGCGGTGAGCTACTACGATCCACCCAACATGACCTATCCGTTCGGCGCCTATCTCTGCGTGATGGACATCGACGTCGACACCGGGGTGTACAAGGTCCGGCGCTTCTATGCGCTGGACGACTGCGGCACCCGCATCAACCCGATGATCATCGAGGGCCAGGTGCATGGCGGCCTCACTGAGGCCTTCGCCATCGCGATGGGCCAGGAGATCCGCTACGACGAGACCGGCAACGTCGTCACCGGCTCGTTCATGGACTTCTTCATGCCGACCGCGGTCGAGACGCCGCATTGGGAGACCGACTTCACCGTCACCCCGTCGCCGCATCACCCGATCGGCGCCAAGGGCGTCGGCGAAAGCCCGAATGTCGGCGGTGTGCCGGCCTTCTCCAATGCCGTCAACGACGCGTTCTCGTTCTTAGGATCCACGCACATCCAGATGCCGCACGATTTCTGGCGCAACTGGAAGGCAGCGAAGGATCTGGGCGCGGTGGTGTAGTGTTGTCGTCATTGCGAGCGAAGCGAAGCAATCCAGTATCCCACCGCGGAAACAGTCTGGATTGCTTCGTCGCTTCGCTTCTCGCAATGACGAGGGGGAAGTAGGAGCATGAAAAGCCGAGACGAGATCGCGCAAGCACTGGCCGCATCCGGCTACATTGCCGATGCGGACCTCGCCACTGCGATCTCGCTGATGCAATTGCTGCGGCGTCCGCTGCTGCTGGAAGGCGAAGCGGGCGTCGGCAAGACCGAGGTGGCGAAGGCGCTCGCGAAGGTGCGCGCGACCGAGTTGATTCGTCTGCAATGCTATGAGGGGCTCGACCAGTCCTCGGCGCTCTACGAGTGGAACTACCAGCGCCAGTTGCTGGCGATCCAGGCGCATCGCGGCACCGAGAGCATCGAGGACCAGATCTTCTCGGAAAAGTACCTGCTCGAGCGCCCGCTGCTCGCCGCGATCCGCCGGCCGCAGGCGCCGGTGCTGCTGATCGACGAGATCGACCGCGCCGACGACGAGTTCGAGGCGTTCCTGCTGGAGCTGCTCTCCGACTTCCAGGTCTCGATCCCCGAGCTCGGCACCATCCCCGCGATCACCATTCCGCACGTCGTTTTGACCTCGAACGGCACCCGCGAGCTTTCCGATGCGCTGCGCCGGCGCTGCCTCTATCACTATGTCGACTATCCCGATGTCGACCGCGAGACCCGCATCATCCTGGCGCGCGTCGCCGGCGCCAGCCCATCACTGTCGCTCCAGATCGCGCGGATGGTCGAGGGCGTGCGCAAGGAGGAGCTGAGAAAAGTCCCGGGTGTGGCGGAGACGCTCGACTGGGCAGCGGCGCTCGTCGGCCTCGACGTCCGCGATCTCCATGATGCGCCGGAGACGGTGCACGACACGCTGATCTGCCTGTTGAAGACCCACGAGGATCGCGCCCGCGTCACGCCAGAGGTGACACAGCGCCTGCTGGGGAAGGTCGCATGAGCTGCTGCGGCTCCAGTCCCGAATACGACGATCTCAATGAGGTCTCCAGGCTCGTATCCGCAAGGCTCGCGGCGTTCCTGCGGACCTTGCGCGATGCCGGCTTTCGCGTCGGGCTCGCCGAGGGGCAGGATGCGGCGACGCTGATGTCATCCGGCTATGCGGCACGACCGAACCTGCTTCGGGCAGCGTTCAAGCACCTGCTCTCGGCACGCAAGTCCGACTGGGACAAGTTCGACGGGCTGTTCGACGCGTTCTGGCTGGGCAAGCGCGTGCGCTCGCGCTCCCGCACGATCGGCTCGGCCCCGGGCGCCGGCAACCCGTCGCTGAAGGGCCTGCAGGACAAGTTGGCCGAGCAGGGGGGCAACCAATCGATCTCGGACCAGCTTCCGTCAGCCGACGATGCGCCGGAAGGCCGCGCAGGCGAGGGCCGCATGGAAGGCGCTTCGCGCGCGGACAATCTTGCGGAGGTCGATTTCAGAAAACTCAGCGATCCCGATCAGGTTGCGCAGGCCCATGACGCTGCCGCCCAGCTCGCCAGGGCGATGCGCACGCGGCTGACGCGGCGCGATCTCGCGCGCCGGCGCGGCTATCGGCTCGACCTCAGGCGCACCATCCATCGCAACATCAGCCATGGCGGTGTGCCGATCAGCCTTGTCAAGCGCCAGCGCAAGGACAAGCCGCTGCGGCTGGTCGTGCTGCTCGATGCCTCGGGCTCGATGAGCATGTACATCGCCGTCTTCCTGCGCTTCATCCACGGCGTGCTCGACCAGTTCCGCGAGGCCGAGGCGTTCCTGTTCCACACGCGCCTCGCCTACGTATCCGATGCGATGAAGGAGAAGGACGCCGGCCGGGCGCTCGACCGGCTCTCGATCATGGCGCAGGGCGCAGGCGGCGGCACGAAAATCGGCGAGTCCTTGCAAACCTTCAATCGCTGGTACGCCGCCCGCGTCATCCATTCGCGCAGCTGTGTGATGATCGTGTCCGATGGCTATGAGACCGGCGATGCCGCGTTGCTCGGCCGGGAGATGGCGGCGCTGCACCGGCGCTGCCGCCGCATCGTCTGGCTCAACCCGATGATGGCGTGGACCGGCTATGCGCCCGAGGCGAGGGGCATCAAGGCCGCGCTGCCGCATGTCGATCTCTATGCGCCGGCGAATACGCTGCAAAGCCTGCGTGCGCTCGAACCCTATCTGGCGAAGCTCTGAGGACACGCCGATGACCGCTCATGTCGAAGTGCTGGATCTGGTCGCGCAGATGAAGGCCGCCGAGCGCGCCTTCGTGCTCGCGACGGTGGTGCGTACGGTGTCGGTGACCGCGGCGAAGGCTGGCGCCAAGGCGATCATCGCGGCCGACGGCACCATCG
This sequence comes from Bradyrhizobium huanghuaihaiense, assembly GCF_025200885.1. NCBI lineage: Bacteria > Pseudomonadati > Pseudomonadota > Alphaproteobacteria > Hyphomicrobiales > Nitrobacteraceae > Bradyrhizobium > Bradyrhizobium huanghuaihaiense. The sequence goes on from NZ_CP104172.1 coordinate 1,358,238, forward strand.
TCGCGGGCTGGATCGGCGGCGGCTGCGCCAGGGGCGCGGTGCTGAAGGCGGCGCGCGAGGCGCTCGCCGACGGCGAGCCGCGCATGGTCTCGGTGCAGCCGGAGAACCTGCTGGCCGAGCTCGGCGTCAGCGCGGGCGAGAGCCGCGACGGCATTCGCTTTGCCAGCAACATGTGCCCGAGCAAGGGCACCATGGACGTCTTCGTCGAGCCGGTGCTGCCGCATCCCTCGCTCGTCATTCTCGGTGCAAGCCCGGTGGCGCTGTCGCTTGCCGCGCAGGCGCGCGTGCTCGGCTATCACGTCACGCTGGCCGCGCCCGCGGCCGATCTCACGGCGCGGCCGGATGTCGATGCAGTGATCGATGGCTACCAGCTCGGCGAGCTCAGCGACGCCAAACGTTTCGTCGTGGTTTCGACGCAAGGCAGGGGCGACGAAGTCGCGCTCCGCGCCGCCGTCGCGACCAAAGCCGACTATCACGCCTTCGTCGGCAGCCGCCGCAAGATGGCCTCGCTGCGCGCAAAACTCCTCACGGACGGCGTCAACGCCGCGGCGATCGACGATTTCAAGGCGCCGGCTGGTCTCGACCTCGGCGCCATCACGCCGGAGGAGATCGCGATGTCGATCCTCGCCGAGATCACCGCGGAACGGCGGCGCGGCCAGCGCGCCGCCCAACAGCCAGCAAGCAGAGAGTAATCGACCATGCAGATGAACGACAGCCAGCGCATCCCCGCCTCACGCGAACAGGTCTGGGCGGCGCTGAACGATCCCGCTGTGCTGAAGCAGTGCATCCCCGGCTGCCAGTCGCTCGACGTGACCGCGCCGAACGAGATGACCGCAACGGTGGTTTTCAAGGTCGGTCCGGTGAAAGCGACTTTCAGCGGCAAGGTGACCCTCTCCGATCTCTATCCGCCCAACTCCTATCGCATCTCGGGCGAGGGCTCCGGCGGTGTCGCCGGCTTCGCCAAGGGCGGCGCCGTGGTGCGGCTGGAGTCCGAGAGTGCCGAGGTGACGATGCTGCACTATGACGTGGACGCCCAGATCGGCGGCAAGCTCGCCCAGCTAGGGGCGCGGCTGATCAACTCGACCGCGACGAAGCTGGCGGGGGAGTTCTTCAAGTCGTTTGCCGATGTGGTGAGTGCGAAGGCAGAGGCGAGCTGAGGTGCCGTAGGGTGGGCAAAGCGACTTGTCCGCCGTAGCTCGAAGAGCGAAGGCGGAAGGGTGCCCACCACCTTCATTGCAAAAAGAAAAGGTGGGCACGGCGCGTCGCGCCTTTGCCCACCCTACGAGACCTTTTGGATCGGAAAACTAGTCGAACAGGCTCGACACCGACTCTTCCGCGGCGGTGCGCGCGATCGCGTCCGAGATCAGGCTGGCGATCGGCAGCGTGCGGATGTTCGGCGCCTTGGTCACCGCTTCGGTCGGCAGGATCGAGTCGGTGATCACCAGCTCCTTCAGCTTCGAGCCGGAGATGCGGGCGGCCGCGCCGCCGGAGAGCACGCCGTGGGTGATGTAGGCGTAGACGTCCTTGGCGCCCTTGGCGATCAGCGCGTCGGCCGCATTCACCAGCGTGCCGCCGGAATCGACGATGTCGTCGACCAGGATGCAGCTATAGCCGGAGACGTCGCCGATCACGTTCATGACTTCGGATTCACCCGGACGCTCGCGGCGCTTGTCGACGATGGCGAGCGGGGTGTTGATGCGCTTGGCGAGGCCGCGGGCGCGGGCCACGCCGCCGACGTCGGGCGATACCACCATCACCTTGCCGAGGTCGAAACGTTCGCGGATATCGCGCACCATCAGGGGGGCAGCGAACAGATTGTCGGTCGGGATATCGAAGAAGCCCTGGATCTGGCCGGCATGCAGGTCGAGCGTCATGACGCGGTCGACGCCGGCATGGGTGATCAGATTGGCGACGAGCTTGGCCGAGATCGGCGTGCGCGAGCCGGAGCGGCGGTCCTGCCTGGCATAGCCGAAATAGGGGATCACAGCGGTGATGCGGCGCGCCGAGGAGCGGCGCAGCGCGTCGGTGATGATCAGCAGCTCCATCAGATTGTCGTTCGCCGGGAACGAGGTCGACTGGATGATGAAGGCATCCGAGCCGCGGATGTTCTCCTGGACCTCGACGAAGATCTCCATGTCGGCGAAGCGCCGGACCACCGCCTTGGTCAGCGGCACGTTGAGCCCCTGCGCAATGGCCTGGGCGAGTGCCGGATTGGAATTGCCGGCGACGAGCTTGATGGAGCCGTTCTTGGCCGACATGGACGCTTCCTCCCGCGCTTTGCTGGATACGACGTTCAACATCAGAAAATACCCACTGGAAGCACGGTTACGACGGGCGAGGAAATATCAGGCCGGGGGCCGCAATGGCAACCCGGGATGCTACGTTTTCCCTTTGAAATCCTGAGTCCGGCCAACGGCTTGGCCGCAAACTGGGCCCGTGGTTTAGCGGGGGTTATCACTCGGCATAGCCGAGCGCCGAGGCCGGCATCTCGGGCGCGGGCGCGACCGGAGCGACGCTCGCCACCGCCGGTCCGCGCAGGCCGGGAGCCGCGCTAGGTGCATCCGGCGTTCCGTTGATCATGTTGGAAAGTCCGCTGAATCCGGCCTGGGCGATCTTCCGCAGCACGAGGTCGTCGGCCGCGGCCCAAGCGTCGCGGCCGCCCTTGGCCGAGGTGGGTTCCTCGCCGGAGAGGCGCAGCGCCCGCTGCTGGTTGGCGTCGTAGACGTCCCAGACCCAGGCGATTACGGTCTTGCCGCGCACCACCTGGGCGGAAAGGTAGCTGCGCACGCGGTAGGCCGCCGTCCCCTCGCGGGAGACCACGGACAGGCTGCGCAGCTTGGATTCGCTGTCGAGCACGCCGACCATGCGGTCGAACACCTGCGGCGGCGGCCCGTCGATGGATTCGAAGGCGACCGTCGCTCCCGAGCCGGTGCTCGGCGCCATCGCATAGGAATTGGCGGCATTGCCGCCGCCACCGGCGCAGCCGCCGAGCGCGGTCGCAGCCGCCAGCAGCATGACCGCCAGCACGCGCGAACCCGCGCGGCGCAAGATGGATGACGCGTCCCTCATTATGGAGGGCAGCGATATCGTTAAAATCGATTAAGGTCTAGGGCAGAGGCGACATAGACCACTGCCATTCCGGGTTCGGCTCTTCGAGCCGCCCCGGAATGACACGAGGTTGCCTTTGTGTTCACGCGTCTAGCGTGCAGCTTTCAAAGCGATGGTCGGGAAAACGGTGCGTGTCCCGGACGCGCTGCGGCGCGCAGTGCCGCTGCGCTGAGCCGGGACCCAGATTGCCGCCGAGATCGAGATCGTGGAGACATGGGCCCCGGCTCAGCGGCGCATCACTTGCCTGCTGCGCCGCGTCCGGGGCACGAGACCTCACGCTTCGAGCGCGATCGCGTGAACGTGCCGGCCGTAATCCGGCTCCTTGCGATGCACCGAGCGGCGATAGCTGAAGAAGCGCTCGTCGGCGTAGGTGTCGAGACCAAGGTCGTCGATCATCAGGATGCCGGCCGCCTCCAGCCGCTTGCGGATGAAACCGGCGAGATCGAACATCGCGTGACCCTCGCGCACCGAGGGAATGAAGAACACCGCGTTGTCCGCGTCCGCCTCGATGAAGCGCGCGACGAACTCGTTGCCGACCTCGTAGCTCTCCCGCCGGATCAAGGGGCCGATCGCGGCGATGATGCCGCCGCGCGTGGCGCCGAGCTTCTCCATGGCCGAGATCGTGGATTCCAGCACGCCGGTCAGCGCACCCTTCCAGCCCGCATGCGCGCCGCCGATCACGCGCGCGTTGGGATCGACGAACAGCACCGGCCCGCAATCGGCGGTGGAAACGCCGAGCGCAATGCCGGGCGTCTTCGTGACCAGCGCGTCGCCCTTCGGCCGCGGGCCGCTCGGCCACGGCAGTTCGGCGATGAGCACGTCGGGCGAATGGATCTGGTGCAGGCTGATGAAGCGCTCCGGCGCGACGCCGACATGCTCGGCCATGCGGCGGCGGTTTTCCGCAACGAGGGCCTGATCGTCGTTGGAGCCGAGTCCGCCGTTCAGCGCAGAATAAATGCCGCCGGAGACGCCGCCCTCGCGGGTGAAGAAGGCATGGCGCAGGCCGGGAACCGCCGACAGCAGCGACGAGGCAACAGTCATCAATTTCCTCCGGCGTGTTCGAGATCGCTGAGACCGGCAATGCCTGTCAGCCGCGGCTCGGAGATGCCGAGCACCTTGAACATCGAGCCCATGCCGCTGCGTCCCGTGTCGGTCAGGCGCTTGAGCGCAACCGAAATGTCGGTGGCGACTTCCGGGGTCGCCTTCTGCATCAGGGCGGCGGCGCGGGTGTCGATGCCGACGCGCTTGAGGAAGTCGCCCTGTGTCACCGGGCCGTGCACGCGAGCACCAACATCTTCCGCCGCGCGCGCCAGCGCCTGGAAATCGACGTGGGCGGTGACGTCGGCCTGGCCCGGCGCCTTCAAGGGATCGGTGAAGGTATGGCGCGCGATGGCCTGGAAGGTGTCGCCGGCATCGCTGCGTAAGTGGCCGTAGTCGATGATCAGCGCCGCGCCGTCCTGGTCGCGTACGCGCGTGGCGAGCTTCATGATCTCGCCGTCCGGCCGCCATTCGAACACGGCGCCGACCGGGGCTGCGCGCACCAGAGGCGGCAGCAGCACGTCGAAGCGCGGCGTCGGCTCGGACGCCGCGCCGAACTGCAGCTTGCCGTTCGGGTCGATCTCGATCACGCGCTCGTGCCAGCCGTTCTCGAGCCTGACCATCTGGTGGATCGGCAGCACGTCGAAATATTCGTTGGCGAGGATGACGCTTGGTCCTTCCGGCACGTCGTCGATGCTGTCGTGCCAGGAGATGTTGCGCACGCCCGCCAGCGTTGCGCTCTGCCGCTCGCGCAGCACAGGATTGACCTCGACCATGTGGATGTGGAGCGCCTGGTAGAGCGGCGGCAGCACGCGGAGTGCACGCAGCGCATCCGCCATCATGGTGCCGCGGCCGGGGCCGAGCTCGATCAGCCGCAAGAATTGCGGCGAGCCCATCTGCTTCCAGACAGAGGCGGTCCACAGTCCCAAGAGCTCGCCGAACATCTGGCTGACCTCGGGCGCGGTGGTGAAATCGCCCTCACGCCCGAGCGGATCGCGCGAGACGTAATAGCCATAGCGCGGATGCATCAGGCACAGTTCCATGTACCGCCAGACCGGCATCGGGCCCGAGGCTTTGATCAGCGCCTTGATCTCGTTGAGTAGCGGCTGGTCGGTCACTGCGTGCTTTCTCGAAATGAATTAACGAACGGCCTCGATCGGCTCCGGCGCACCGCGCCGCACTGCCAATACAATAAGTATGAGGCCGACAATAAGCATCGGGATCGACAACAGCATGCCCATGGTTAATCCGCCCCAGAGGTAACCGAGCTGGACGTCCGGCTCGCGGAAATGCTCGCCGATGATCCGGGTCAGGCCGTAGATCAGGATGAAGCTGCCGAGGATGAGCCCCGGCCGCTTCAGGGCGCCGCGGCGGATCATCACGGCGAGCACGATGAAGAGCAGCAGCCCCTCCATGCCTGCCTCGTAGAGCTGGCTCGGGTGGCGCGGCACGTCGCCGCCGGTCGGAAAGATCATGGCCCAGGGCAGGCTGGGGTCGGCAGCGCGGCCCCACAACTCGCCGTTGATGAAGTTGGTCAGCCGCACCAGGAAAATCCCGATCGGTGCAACGCCGCAGGTGATGTCGCCGAGCGACAGGATCGAGATGCGGTTCTTCCTGGCGAACCCCATCACCGCCACGACGCAACCGAGGAAGCCGCCATGGAAGGACATGCCGCCTTCCCACAATTTGAAGATGGCGGCCGGGTGCTCGATGAAGAAGGGCAGATTGTAGAACAGGACGTAACCGGTGCGGCCGCCGACGATGATGCCGAGTGTCACCCACAAGATGAAATCGTCGATCTGCACCAGGCTGATCGGCGACGAGCCGGCCCACAGCCTGTCGTTCTTGATCAGTGCGCGGGCATAGAGCCAGCCGAACGTGATCCCGCAGATATAGCCAAGCGCGTACCAGCGGATCGCAAACGGTCCGATCTGGAGCGCGATTGGACTGAACGAGGGAAAGTCGATGAGCAGAAAGGGCATCACGCCTTGCTTCTAGAGTTTGATGGGCAAGCTGCGGCCCCGACGGAGCTGCGCACCCTCCCCCGCTTGCGGGGGGGCAGGGGAGAGGGTGCTTCCGCCGAAAGAACCCCAGCGAGGAGAAAGCCCTCACCCGCGCTTTCAGCGCGACCTCTCCCGCAAGCGGGAGAGGTGCACCGAATTCGCGGATGCGCCTATCCATACCGCTCACACGAGATTGCGGCGATAGAGCGCCAGCAAACGCTCCCAGTGCCGCTCTGCGGCGTCGCGGTCGTAGACCGGACGCTTGGGAAAGGCAAAACCGTGATGCGTTCCGGGATAGATCTCGACCTCGGCTTTGGCGCCGGTCATGCCCTGCCTGACCTTCTCGATGATCTCCGTCGGCGCGTAGATGTCGGTCTCGGCGCAGGCGAAATAGAGCTCGGCTTTGGTTTTGCTCGCTGCGAGATGCGGGCTGTCGTCCTGGTCGGTCGCGAGCTGCGTGCCGTAGACCGAGGCGGCGGCCTTGACGCGGTCGGGGAAGTGCGTGGCGGCATTCACGGCGTAGCGTCCGCTCATGCAATAGCCGACGGTGCCGACGAGCTTCGTGTCGGCGGCCGCCTGGCCCTCGGCATAGGTGAGCAGGGCGCGCGTGTCGTCCATGATCATGGGAATGGTGAGCGAGCCCATCAGCGCGAACATGCGCTTGCGCTCCGGCGCGTTCGGGTCGGCCGGCAGCGCGCCGAGCTCCATCACGCCGGAGCGGTAATAGAGGTTCGGCAGCATCACGTAATAGCCTGATGTCGCGAGCCGGCGCGCCATGTCGCGCAGCTCTTCGCGGATCGCCGGCGCATCCATGTAGAACAGGATGACCGGAAACGGTCCGCCGCGTTCGGGATGGCTGATGAAGGTTGCGGTGTGGCCGTCCTTGGTGGGAATCGCGATCTGCTGGTCGATCATCTGATGCGCCTTCTGATTCTTCTTATGCCGGGACGTTGAATACGATTGCAAGGAAACCGGGGCATGACAAGGATACCGCCGCTTCGCTCTTGAACCGGCCCAATCGGATTGCCATTGTCTTTTCGAGTGTTCGCGCAAAGTTTATCTTGAGGCCGCCAGGAGACCGACATGACCCAGACCAGCAACCGGTTTTTCGACGAGATCGGCCGCCTGATGAACGACGCCGCCGGTGCGGCCCAGGGCGTCAAGCGCGAGTTCGACACGGTGATGCGCACCCAGGCCGAAAAATTCCTGCGCGACATGGACCTCGTCAAGCGCGAGGAGTTCGAGGCGGTCAAGGACATGGCCCGCCTGGCGCGTGAGGAGAACGAGGCCCTGAAGGCGCGAATTGCGGCGCTGGAGGCCAAGCTGGGGGGATAATCTCTCTCGGCGTCATTCCGGGGCGATGCGCAGCATCGAACCCGGAATCTCGAGATTCCGGGTTCGGCCGCTGTCGCGACCGCCCCGGAATGACGGCAGACCCGGTACGCTCCGGCCGCCCATTCTCCTTGTCATTTCCGCATCTTCCGGGTAAAAGCCCGCCACGTCTGCGGCCCCCGCACCCCTGGAGGCTTGCTGCGGACCATGCCATGGGCCGCCTTGCGGCCCATTAACTTTTGCAAAAACAAGGACTTAACGACATGGCGACGACCGTCAAGGAATTGAAGGCGACCGCACGTCCGAAGAGCGGCAAGGGGGCCGCCCGGGCTGAGCGTCGCGCCGGGAGAGTGCCCGGAGTGATCTATGGCAACAACCAGCCCCCCGTCACGATCTCGATCGAAGATCGTGAACTGCGCCAGCGCATCCTCGCCGGCCGGTTCCTGACCACGCTGGTCGACATCGATCTCGAGGGCAAGAAGCACCGCGTGATTCCGCGCGACTACCACCTCGATCCGGTCAAGGACTTCCCGATCCATGTCGACTTCATGCGGCTCGGCGAAGGCGCCACCATCCGCATCAGCGTGCCCTTGCACGTGGTGAAGGCGGAAGGCTCCCCGGGCGTGAAGCGCGGCGGCACCGTCAACATCGTTGCCCACGCCATCGAGCTCGAATGCGGTGTCGAGAGCATCCCGCAGTACATCGAGGCCGATGTCGGCTCGCTGGAAATCGGTCACTCGCTGCATTTGTCGGACGTCAAGCTGCCGGCCGGCGTGAAGGCGCTGACCCGCGAGGACGCGACCCTCGTCACCATCGTGCCGCCGTCCGGCTACGCCGAAGAGCAGAAGGCTGCGGCTGCAGCTGCTGCTGGTGGCGCGGCTCCGGCTGCGGGCGCTGCTGCTCCGGCGGCTGGCGCGGCTGCTCCGGCGGCTGGTGCTGCTGCTCCGGCGGCTGCCAAGGCTCCCGCCGGCGGCGACAAGAAGAAGTAATCTCTCAAAGCTGGCGCGCGGTCTCTAGCCGCGCGCCGAGCGAGGGGCGCGCCGCGTCATGCGACTCTTTGTTGGGCTCGGCAATCCCGGCGCGAAATACGCACGTAACCGGCACAATATCGGCTTCATGGCCGTCGAGGAGATCGCGCGGCGTCACAGCTTCTCGCCGTGGCGCCGTCGTTTTCAGGGCGAGACCTCGGAAGGGGCGCTGGGCACTGAGCGCGTGATCCTGCTCAAGCCGACGACCTACATGAACGACTCCGGTCGCGCAGTGCAGGAGGCGGCGAGCTTCTTCAAGATCGCGCCGGGCGACGTCACGGTGTTCCACGACGAGCTCGAACTGCCGCCGGGCAAGGTGCGGGTGAAGATCGGCGGCGGCATTGCCGGCCATAACGGCCTGCGCTCGATCTCGGCGCATATCGGCAACGACTATCGCCGGGTGCGGCTCGGCATCGGTCATCCCGGCGTCAAGGAAATGGTGCACGGCCACGTGCTGTCGGACTTCGCCAAGGCCGACAACGAATGGGTGGCGACGCTCTGCGACGCGGTCGCCGAGCATGCCGCACTGATCGCCAAGGGCACGGACGCGACCTTTGCCAACAGGGTGCATCTGGCCATGCAGGCGAAGGGATTTTTGACCAAGGACGAGAACGGCAAGGAATAACGCTCGTGGGATTTAAATGCGGGATCGTCGGGTTGCCCAATGTCGGCAAGTCGACCTTGTTCAATGCGCTGACCGAGACGGCCGCGGCGCAGGCTGCGAACTATCCGTTCTGCACCATCGAGCCGAATGTCGGTGAGGTCGCCGTCCCCGATCCGCGGCTCGACAAGCTCGCGGCGATCGCCAAGTCGGGCCAGATCATCCCGACCCGGCTGACCTTCGTCGACATCGCCGGCCTCGTGCGCGGCGCTTCCAAGGGCGAAGGCCTCGGCAACCAGTTCCTCGCCAACATCCGCGAGGTCGACGCCATCGCGCATGTCGTGCGCTGCTTTGAAGATTCCGACATCACCCATGTCGAGGGCAAGATCGCCCCGCTCGCCGACATCGAGACCATCGAGACCGAGCTGATGCTCGCCGACCTCGACAGCCTCGAGAAGCGCGTCGACAACCTCACCAAGAAGGCCAAGGGCAACGACAAGGACGCCAAGGAGCAGCTCGACCTCGTCAACCGCACCCTGGTGCTGCTGCGTGACGGCAAGCCCGCGCGCCTCGTCGAGCGCAAGGCCGAGGAGGAGCGCGCCTTCTCGATGCTCGGCCTCTTGTCGTCCAAGCCCGTGCTCTATGTCTGCAACGTCGAGGAAGGCTCGGCCGCAACCGGCAACGCCTTCTCCAAGGCGGTCGAGGAGCAGGCGGCGAAGGAGGGCGCGGTTGCCGTCGTCATCTCCGCCAAGATCGAATCCGAGATCGCGACGATCTCGCGTGAGGAGCGCGCCGACTTCCTGGAGACGCTGGGCCTGGAGGAGGCCGGTCTCGACCGCCTGATCCGCGCCGGCTACTCGCTGCTCCAGCTCATCACCTATTTCACCGTGGGTCCGAAGGAGGCGCGCGCCTGGACCATCCATCGCGGCACCAAGGCGCCCGGCGCGGCCGGTGTGATCCACACCGACTTCGAGAAGGGTTTCATCCGCGCCGAGACCATCGCGTATGAGGACTACGTCGCGCTGAACGGCGAAGCCGGCGCCCGCGATGCCGGCAAGCTCCGCCTCGAAGGCAAGGAATACGTCGTCGCCGACGGCGACGTGATGCATTTCCGGTTTAATACGTAAGCCGCAAAGAGCGGCCTCGTAGGGTGGGCAAAGCGAAGCGTGCCCACCACATCTCTCTCAAATCGAAGAATGGTGGGCACGGCGCAGTGCGCCTTTGCCCACCCTACGAGGCCGGTGATTACGGCACCTGCGCCCGCCTCACCGCATCCCGCCGCCCTGGTCCCTGATCGCGCCGAGATGCTCGTTGATGCGGAAGACGATCAGGATCAGCTCCGCGACGATGCGCGAGAACACGATCCCGACCACGACGCTGGCGATCGACGACAGCAGCACCAGGAAGCCGCCGAACGGGCTGATCGCCATCGCGGCCAGCCCTGAGAAAATGCCGGAGAGGCCGAACAGGCAGATCAGCGCGATCACCAGCCAGTAGAAGGTCTTGATGATCGTCGGCGTGATGAAGCGGTCCCATTGGAACAGGTCGCTGAATGAAAACATCGCTCTCCCCAAGCAAATCGGGACGTCAAATCGGGTTTCGGCCGCCGATCGATCCGACTCAAATCAACGTCGATCCCCCATATGTAGCACGAGCCATGCGGGCCGGCGGGTTGAGATTGCCGCAAAGTACGGCCACAATCTGTCATTCCCGCAAAGCTTTCCCAAGATGACCCTGACCTTCGAAGATTTCCCGCCCGGCCGGTTCGGAACGTTCGGCCCGCGCCATGTCACCCGCGACGAGATTTTGGCTTTTGCCGCCGAGTTCGATCCGCAGCCGATGCACCTCGACGAGGAGGCAGCCAGCAAGAGCATGCTGCGCGGCCTGTCCGGCTCGGGCTGGCACCTCTGCTCGCTAATGATGCGGATGATGGCCGACGGTTTCATCACCCGCGCCGCGTCACTGGGGTCTCCCGGCGTCGACGAGGTGCGCTGGTTGTCACCTCTGCGCCCCGGCGACGATCTCACGCTCGACGTCGACGTGCTGGAGGCGCGGGTCTCCAAGAGCCGCCCCGGGCTCGGCATCGTCAAGTTCAAGTGCACCGCGCGCAATGCCGCGGGGCAGGCGCTCGCCGAGATGACGTCGCCGATCCTGATCAAGCGGCGCGAGGGAGCGGCCTGATGCGGTTCTTCGAAGACATCGCGATCGGACAGCGCCGCGAGATCGGCGCCTATACGTTCACGGCGGAGTCCATCAAGGCATTCGCCGCCAAGTTCGACCCGCAGCGCTTTCACCTCGACGAGGAGGAAGGCAAGAACTCGCTGTTCGGCGGGCTCGCGGCTTCGGGCTGGCATGTCGGCTCGGCCTGCATGAGCCTGCTTGTCGCCGACGGCCAACGCCTGGCGCGCGAGGCCGCTTCGCGCGGCGAGGAGGTCGCGGTGTGGGGCCCGTCGCCGGGCTTTCGCGACCTGCGCTGGATCAGGCCTGTGCTCGCCGGCGACACCGTCTCTTACGTCAGCGAAGTCATCGACAAGCGCACCTCCGCCTCGCGTCCCGGCTGGGGCATCTTGACGGCCCGCACGACCGGCACCAACCAGCGCGGCGAGGAGGTCTACTCCATCACCGCCAGCGCCTTCGTGCCGCTGCGGAAGACGGCTTAGATCAGTTCCAAGATGAACGGGGCAAATGAGTGCGCGAGTGTTGCCCGTGCGCTATGGACGCGTTTCCGGGCGACTGCCATAAGCCTGCGCAACATGGTTACCGCGAAGCAATTGCCGGAACCATCAAGTTGCTAACCAATTATGAACCTGTCGCTGTCTATTTGAACGAATAGACAGAGACAGGGGACGAGGACCATGGCTGACCGCGGCGCACTCAAGTTTGTTGGATTTATCTTTGCGACCGCGACGCTGGCCGTGATGCTGGTCGCCGGCATGGTGGTGAAGGGCTATGCCGACGGCGGCTACACCCTGGAAGCCTCGACCGTGGACGCTGACCGGTAACGGTCTGTTAAAGTTCCGGGGCCCTCAGCCCCGCCTCAGCGGCTATAGACGAACGCCAGCACCGCGATCGCAACCGCCAGCAATCCGACAAAGCGCAGCATGATCGTGCCGAACTGGTTCGGCGCGGGTCGCAGCGGTATGGGGTCCGTGGTGTCGGGCCGAATGCTTTCCATCTGACATGTCCCCTGAGCCCGGCCGTAACGGCACGGGCGCTTGGCATTGGTCGCCGGGAAGCGGCGGAGGGTTCAAAGGGCACCCTCGTGTCCCGGACGCGCTGCAGCGTGCAACGCTGCTGCGCGGGACCCATCGCGCCGCGTGTTCATCCCGACTGTGGGCCCCGGCTCTGCGGTGCGTCACTGCGTGCCGCACCGCGTCCGGGGCACGAGACCTGCAAGAATCAAAACCGCCGCGCCCCCTTCCGGGAACGCGGCGGCAAATGATGCGTCGTGCTGGCGATCAGCTGTTGCGCAGGCCGTCGGCGGCGCGCTTCCACTGCGCGACGTTGTCGGCGATCATGCGGGTCGACTTCATCGCGGCCTGGCTGAGCTGGGCGTAGCCGGAGATCTCGCGCTGGACGCGCTGGCCTTCGGCATGGAGCAGGTCACGCAGGCTCTCGAGCTCGGAGATCAGGTTCTCGATCTCGGCGAGGGAGGTGCCGGCGACGCGCTGGATCAGCGAGTTGACGTTGGTGACGGTGGCCTCCGCGCTGGAATCGAGCGGCGGCGCGTCGGTGGTCGACGCCGGACGGCGCAGATAGGCGATGTCGTTGCGGACGAAATCGCGAATGCCGGCTTCGACCTCGGTCACGGCCGCGAGATTGTTGTCGACGGTTTCGGTCTCGGTTGCTTCAACCTTTTCCGGACGAATGGCGTTCATCGTTGTTCCCCTGTTCGCGTTGAGCGCAGCGCGAGTGTCCCCCGCACGACGAATTCGGTCAGCCCGACTAGGGCGTCGGAATTTGACCGCAACTTGGCCGAGATACGGCAAGGGCGGACGATTCGGGGGCTTTGCCGTGGCGTATGGTTACGGGAGTGTAAATGGCGAAGGCGCGGCGAAGCGAATGCGCGGCTCGGCCGGTGCTTCGCTCCCTTGCCCCGCAAGCGGGGAGAGGCGAAGAACTCACCAGCTCTTCTTGAATCCCGCCGTCACGCTCTTGTTGATCGCGCCTTGCGAGGTCTCGCCGACCGAGCCGGAGACGGTGACGTTGTCGAACAGTTTTTGCTCGGCGCCGAGCTTGCGCAGCCATTTGTCGTCGGTGGTCGACAGCGTCTGGCCCGCGCTGATGCTGGTGCCGGTGTCGGTGATGGTGACCTTGGCCGTCTGATCGGTCTCGTAATTGCGCGTGATGTGGCCGCCGATGCCGGGGACCGCGGTGGTGCCCTGCTGATTGACGCTGTAGCCGTTCTGCAGCGTCAGCTGTGTGTCGCCCGACAGCGGCATCGATTTGGTCAGCGACGCCCCGATCTTGCTCTGCTCGGAGCCGGGATCGACGCGGGCCTCGACCGCGGTCTTGTCCCAGATCACCCCCGCGCCCGGCGCGGTCGCGGTCGCCCAGGCGCTGCCGGAGGATTGCGGCAGGCTGCCGCCATTGGCGGCCTTTTGTGCCAGGAGCTCGGACATCGTCCGCGGCTCGCTCGCGACCGTCATGTCGGCGCCGATCCGCGTATCCCAGAACTCGAACACCGACTGCTTCACCGTCACCGCCGAGGAGCCGTTGGCATTGGCGTTCGACGACCAGTTCAGTCCGCTATTGGCCGCGGCCTGCGCGCGTTTCTTGGCGGCGATGATGTCGTTGAGCGTGCCGGCGTCGATGGCGAGCTGGCTCCAGTCGAGCTTGTCGACGTCGATGCCCTTCATCACGTCAGGGTCGTTGGCGCTGGGAGCCTCCGCCGTCTCGGCCTCCTCCTCGTCGGACGCCGCGGCCGGGCCGGGGGAGAAGGGCGGAATGATCTGCGCCGAGACCGTCAGCACCGATCCCAAGATGAATGCGGCCGCCAGCACCGGCAGCCTGGCCCAGCCAAAACCCGTCGAGAATTCCATCGTCCTGCCCGCAAACCCCAGCGCATGCTGCCCGGCAATATAGTGCGGCCATCCGCAACGCGCTATTCCGCAGCGAGGATGCTCACCTATCGTTGCGAAATTGTGGCGACTCGCCTCGAGACGCCTGGCTTGAGACGCTTGGCTGGGGACGCGAACCAACGGGCCGCGCGAAGGGCGCGCGCCCGATGACGGCTTGTCTGCGACGGCATCCGGCGGGGCTGGAGGCCAGGACGTCGCGGTCGCCTTTTCACCGGTCCCGGGAAGCGGGGCCCGTTGGCGTCCCCCTCAGCCGACGCTGGTCATCTTCGGCAGATGAATGGCGCGGCCGAGTGCCTGCTCGATCAGGTCGAAGGTGTCAATCAGCACCCGCATGCTGATGAGCTTGCCCGCCCTGAACTGGGCGAACTGCGCGACGCGCAACGAGATCGGCTTGTTGGAATCGAGCGCCGTCAGCGAATAGCGCAGCATTGAGGCGGCGGAATCGACGCCCAGCATGATGCTCTCGCGGTCGAAGCGGCGGACCTGGAAATTGTCGGCGAGCTGCCGGATCACGTCGAGCACGGCCTCCTTGCCCTGGCGCGCGCCGAGGAACGGAAACATGTCGATCGGGCCATAGAGCGCCCACTCGACGTCCTCGTCGATCAGGGCCTCGATATCCTCAAAATGCCGGTCGTTGATCGCACGGTGCAATGCGCGCGAGAAACGCCAGAGGCTGTGCTCTGTCATTTGGGCAGTCCTGACGCTGGCTTGCAGAAAAAACGGAAAACAACCCCATGCACCGTAAAGGTGCCCCGGGGCGCTCAACTCATTTGTATACGAACGAGATAGCTGATTTCGGCCAAAACGCAATTCACGTTTTTGCAATGCACAATTGACTGCGCTTTGTGAGATTCACAACAAAACCCCGTAATCTACCGGTCCCCGGGGTCGTCTACCGATCCCCGTGGACTGCGGGTTCCCGATCGATGGCGACCGTATCATCCCTCAGCGCCAGCAGGCCGAACAGCACCGCGCCGCCGATTCCGCCGATCGCAGCGCCCAAAGGCATGAAGGTGAAGAACACCAGCATGCCGTTTTGGCCTTCGAAATTCGTGGTTTGCGCGATTTCGACGAAAGCGAGCCCGGCCCCGATGCCGAGCGCGGCGCCGCCCAGCGTCCCCAGGAACAGCCCCAAAACAGCAAGCAACACGACTTTCATCGGCCCATCACCCCAGCCGGCGTGCACAACGCCCCGGGATGGGTCTCGGCGGCAGGGAGGGAGGTTCAATGGGGGGAGGTGGAAGATGCGCAAGGGAGCGCCGCACCCTCGCCGTCGTCCTGGCCTTCGCCAGGACGACAGTTACACCCCGTCCGCACCCGCCCCCGTGATCAACGGCCCGATCTCGCGCTCCAGCACCTGCTGCACCAGATCGTAGGAATCGATGATCTCGCGGATCTGCGCCACCTGTCCGCCGCGGAAGGTGTAGAACACGGCCATGTCGACCTGAATGATGCGCTCGTTGCTGCGCTTCTTGAAGAACACGCGCAGATAGGCCGCGACGGTGTCGCCTTCGGCGACGATCTGCGGCACCTGATAGCGGGTCTCGGAATAGCGCGCCTGCACCGTGCGCCAGAACTCGCGCAGCTCTTGCTTACCGTGGCGGGGGCCCATGTGCGGCAGCACGTCGATCGGCGCGTGGGTGAGGAAGTCGATGTCGTCGGTGCAGCACGACAGCGCGGCTTCGAGATCATCTGCCGCGATGGTGTCCAGCAGATGCAGCACGCGCTGGCGATTGAGCTTCTCGACCGTCATTCCGCCCGTCCTTGTTGGCCCCGCGGCGCTGCGCAACGCTAACGCACGATCTCGCGCATCGGCAATCCGCAACAACACAGGGCTGATTGCAGCCTATGACGCGCGGGCGCAATGCCCGGTTCATGGGGTACAATTGCGGGTTGCGCGCCTGTGCGCCTGCAAGAGAACGGGGGCCTTCGGGTCCCCGCGATGACGCCGCGCGCATATCGCCAGGGGCGTCCTGCCGGGCCTCGCGCAAGGGAACCTCAATCCGTTAACACCCGTTGATGTCAGGACATCGCCTCCGGAGATATCGATCCATGAAATCCACGCTTCTGACTGTGGCTACCGCGCTCCTCATGCTCGGCGCGAGCCCCGCCGCCAACGCCAAGGGCTGCATCAAGGGCGCCGTCGTCGGCGGCGTCGCCGGCCACTATGCCGGCCATCACGGCATGCTTGGCGCCGCCGCCGGCTGTCTCTACGGCAGGCACCACGCCAAGGAGCAGGAGAGGCAGCGGCCACAGCAGGGCCAGGTGAACGGGCAGGGGAAGCTGTAGAGGCACGGAAAACCCCGTGCCTCACCGTCTTCTGTCCGGCGTGCCCCGATGGTAAGTTCCAGCCGCAAACGCTGGGGTTGAGTCGAGCGAGGGGACGATGGACATCGGGAAGTTCTTGTGGGGCCTTGTCCTCGCAATTCTGTTCCTGTGGTTCCTCGTTCGCTTCATGAGAAACGCGTTCCACTCGCGGGGCGTCAAATACAATTGGCTTGGCGTTCTGCTGTCGTTCTCGACGGTCGGCTTGGCGATCTACCTCGTCTTCTTCCGCCAGCTCTGACGCCATTCATTTGTCCGCGGCCGCAGAGGGGCCTGGCAGGGCGTGACCCATCTCACATCACCCCTCCGGCATCGCGGCTATCGTCATCCCCATGTCATCAGGGAGACGTGCCATGGCCGCCATCGCCGCCGCGAGAAAGTCCCGCCTGCACAACGCGCTCGAAGGCCTCGCGCTGACCGCGACGCTGCAGAGCTTCCCGACCTTCGCCACCGCCGCCTTCCTGCTCAAGCTCGTCGGCAACCACGACCTCGTCGGCGACCCCGGCGTCGCCATCTTCGTCGCCGTCGCCTCGATGCTGCACGCAATGCTCGCAGTAACCCTGGGTCCGAGCTTCCCCGCCGTCTTCAAGACCGTCTACGAACCAAAGTTCTTCGAGGCCCATCTGTCGCTGTCCGACAAGATCACGGCATGGCGCACCCAGCCGGTTGCGTCACTTCAGCTCATGACCATCGTGCTGCTGCTGTCGGTGATGGCGGTGGTGACGGCGAGCGTGGGGTAAGGACGGAAAATCTCTCCGCCGTCATTCCGGGGCGCCGCGGACCGGCGAGCTATGATGCGCAATTGCGCATCTGAGAATCCATAACCACGAACGGCGCTGATGAATCTGCGCCGCCGCCTACCTCTTCTTCCACCCCCCGCGCCGTCCCGGCGCGCCGCCCGTCGACTTCGGCGCCGGTCCGAACTCCGGACCCGACTGCCTCGAGTCCGTCGGCTGGATGATTCTGCTCGTGCTGCCGAACGGCTTTGCCGGCAGGGTCTGGTTGGCGCGATAGGGCAGCGATTCCGGCCCGTGCATCTCGTCGAGATGCGGCTTGTGGACCTTCGAGCCGCTGCCGGCGCCGCTGGCCTTCAGCGCGGAGCTCACGGTTTTCTTCTTCATGGCGCTGACCGGCAAATTCGCGGCGTCGCCGTACTTCTTCGTGCCGGCATAGGCGCCGGCCTTGCCCGCCACCGCGCGCTGCTTGGCAGTGGGATCATCCACCACCGCGAGCTCGGTGGCGCGCAGGCGCTTGACTTCGTCGCGCAGGCGCGCGGCTTCCTCGAAGTTCAGATCGGCGGCAGCCTCGCGCATCCTTGTTTCGAGATCGGCGAGCACGGCTTCGAAATTGTGGCCGATCGAGATGACGTCGTCGGTCATGTCGTGACCGCCGACCTCGACCAGCACGTGGTCGCGCTCGTAGACGGAGTTGAGGATGTCGCCGATCTGCTTCTTCACGCTCTCCGGCGTGATGCCGTTGGCGGTGTTGTACTCGACCTGCTTCTCGCGGCGCCGGTTGGTCTCGGCGATGGCGCGCTCCATCGACCCCGTCATCTGGTCGGCGTAGAGGATCACCTTGCCGTCGACGTTGCGCGCGGCGCGGCCGATGGTCTGGATCAGCGAGGTCTCGCTGCGCAAAAAACCTTCCTTGTCGGCGTCGAGGATCGCGACCAGCGCGCATTCGGGAATGTCGAGGCCTTCGCGCAAGAGGTTGATGCCGACCAGCGCGTCGAAGGCACCGAGGCGGAGGTCGCGGATGATCTCGATGCGCTCGATGGTGTCGATGTCTGAGTGCATGTAGCGGACGCGAATGCCCTGCTCGTGCAGGTACTCGGTGAGATCCTCGGCCATGCGTTTCGTGAGAACCGTGATCAGCGAGCGATAGCCGGCTTGGGCTGTGGCGCGGACCTCGCCGACGAGATCGTCGACCTGCGTGCGGGCCGGGCGGATGTCGACGGGCGGATCGATCAGGCCTGTGGGGCGAATGACCTGCTCGACGAACACGCCGCCGCTCTCGTTCAGCTCCCAGCCGCTCGGCGTCGCCGACACCGCGACGGTCTGCGGCCGCATCATGTCCCATTCCTCGAAGCGCAAGGGACGGTTGTCCATGCACGACGGCAAACGGAAGCCGTATTCGGCCAGCGTCGCCTTGCGGCGGAAGTCGCCGCGGAACATGGCGCCGATCTGCGGGATGGTGACGTGGCTCTCGTCGGCGAAGATCAGCGCGTTGTCGGGGACGTATTCGAACAGCGTCGGCGGCGGCTCCCCGGGGCGGCGCCCGGTGAGATAGCGCGAATAGTTCTCGATGCCGGCGCAGCTTCCTGTCGCCTCCATCATCTCGAGGTCGAAGGTGGTGCGCTGCTCCAGCCGCTGCGCTTCGAGGAGGCGGCCCTGGTCGTGCAGCTGGTCGAGCCGCTGCTTCAGCTCGAACTTGATCGATTTGATCGCCTGCACCAGCGTCGGGCGCGGCGTCACATAGTGCGAGTTGGCGTACATCTTGATGAATTCGAGCTCGTCCTGCTTGTGGCCGGTGAGGGGGTCGAACTCCTCGATGGTCTCGATGCTGTCGCCGAACAAATTCACGCGCCAGGCGCGGTCCTCATAGTGCGCCGGGAAGATGTCGATGACGTCGCCGCGCACGCGAAAAGTGCCGCGGGTGAAATCGGCCTGGGTGCGCTTGTACTGCAGCGCGACGAGGTCGGCGATGAGCTGGCGCTGGTCGATGCGCTCGCCCTTCTTCAGCGCGAAAGTCATCGCGGTGTAGGTCTCGACCGAGCCGATACCGTAGATGCAGGACACCGAGGCGACGATGATGACGTCGTCGCGTTCGAGCAGGGCACGGGTTGCCGAGTGGCGCATGCGGTCGATCTGCTCGTTGATCGACGAGTCCTTCTCGATATAGGTGTCCGTGCGCGGAACGTAGGCTTCCGGCTGGTAGTAGTCGTAATACGAGACGAAATACTCGACCGCGTTATCAGGAAAAAAGTTCTTGAACTCGCCGTAGAGCTGGGCCGCCAGCGTCTTGTTCGGCGCCAGGATCAGCGCGGGGCGCTGCGTCGCCTCGATCACCTTGGCCATGGTGTAGGTCTTGCCCGAACCGGTGACGCCGAGCAGCACCTGCGAGCGGTCGTTGCGCTCGATGCCTTCGACCAGCTCCTTGATCGCGGTCGGCTGGTCGCCGCGCGGCTCGTAGGACGACTTGATCTCGAAGCGCACGCCGCCTTCGGACTTCTCCGGGCGCGGCGGCCGGTGCGGCGTCCACACCTTCATCGAGCCATCGTCCTTGCGGAACTCCGGGCGGCCCTCGCGGATCAGCGACTCCAGCGCGTCGGCAGTCGCCTTGACGCCGAGCGCCTCCATCTTGGAACGCGGCGGACGCGCCAGCGCTTCCGCGTCGTCCTCTTCGGTGGGCAGACCGAGCTGACGCGCCAGTTCCGGATCGAGCGTCGGGATCGTGGCGGCAGTGCCGTAATTGGCCTGCGGTGCCTCGTCCAGGCCCGTCGGGCGGTCGCTGGGGAAGTCCTTCGGCGTCGAGGCGCGTGCGCGATGCGCGGCGGCCTCGCCTCCGGCGCGGCGGTCGCGCGAATTGTCCGGCGGCGGCTGCAGGCCGGTGCCCGAGCCAAGCCCGGCATCGCCGCGATTGATCGCGGGATTGAGCAATTCGGCCAGCGCCGGCCCGATCGGCTGCACGTCGGGCCGATGCGCCTTCGAGTTCGGGGCCTTGGATTTGGGGGATTTCGGGGGAGCAGGTTTCTTCGCCATGGGGCGAATATGGGACGAGTCCGCCTCTCAATAAAGGGCGAATGCCCCTCCGTGCTCAGGCTGCTGACAGCAGGTTGGCAGCAGGGCCCCGCTCACGCCGCAGGCAGCGGTCCGTCGTCGTCCTCAGTCGCACCGCGCGGCTTCAGGACGTCGAGATGGATGCCGCCGCAATCGGTGCAGCGCATGGTCCAGTACTCGCATCCGGCGCGGCCGCCGATCACACGGAGCACCGTGAGATCGCCGTCGCAGTCGGGGCATCTCGACAGCACCGATCGGGCGTAGGATCGGGCCAGCGGCTGGGTCTCTTCGATCTCGATAGACGACATCACCGGTTCCTCGTTGCGCGCCGCGCTGTGCTGAAAGGCCTATTCGTCGTCGCTGTCGGCGCGCCGGCGGAAGCGATCGATGTGATGCTTGGCGTCGGCGATTGCGGCGTCCTGGTCGGGCCAGGCGAAGCCGACCTCCATGGCCGGAAACAGCACGCCGTCGATGGCAACCGGGCTGAAATCGGCGCGCCGGATGCGGGCGTGCCACAGTCCCTTGCCAGCTTCGAAGGATTCGATGTCAAAGCCGTCGTAGAGGGTCGTCATTGCTAGTCCCCAAAGTGGTCCGTACGTGTCTTGTTGGAGGGTCAAGGGACCACGTTTGCGGATTTGTGGATGTGAAGCCGTTCACAAGGGGCCGGCTTTTTTGCCTGAACGGCGTCAGTTCCGCGCGGAACTGCGGCCGGGGCGCCGCACGGGGCGGGTCGCGGGTTCCGATGCCGCGCGCATGATCCAGCGGCGGAACGAGGCAAAGTCGCGCTGCTCGGTCTGGAAGCTGCGATAGAGCAGGTACCAGCGCATGCCCTTGGGCACGGAGAGATCGAACGGGGCGACCAGCCGCCCGGCGGCGAGATCGTCGTCGATATAGGGTCTGATGCCCATGGCGATGCCGAGTCCGTCGGCGGCGGCCTGCAGCGCCTGACCGTAGAACTGGAACTCCGGTCCGCGCGCGTTGATGCGCGGCAGGTTCGCGGCCTTCAGCCAGATCGGCCAGTCCTCGGGCGAGTGCGCGACGCGGATCAGGCTCGGCCCCCTGAGATCGGCCGGCCGCTTCAATGAGGCGGCGAGGCGGGGCACGCAGACCGGCGTGAGGTCGCCGGCAAACAGCGGCTCGGCGACGAGGCCGGGCCAGTCGCCGGTGCCGAGCTTGATGCCGCAATTCCAGTCCTCGCCGAACGGCACCAGGGCGCCGCCGGTGGTGAAGCGCACCTCGATGTCGGGCTCCTCGCTGCGAAACTCCGACAGCCGCGGGATCAGCCAGCGCATCGCAAAGGTGTGGCCGACGCCGATGGTCAGCACGCGCACGCTGGAGGGCGCCGTCACCTGCGCGGTCAGGCTCGCGAGCGCATCGAAGATCGGGGTCAGCCCGCTCTGATAGGCGCGGCCGGCCTGCGTCAGAACCAGGCGGTTGGCCTTGCGCTCGAACAGCGAGACGCCGAGGCGTTCTTCCAGCAGATGCACCATGCGGCTGACGGCGGCCGCGGACACGCTGAGCTCGAGTCCGGCCGCAGCAAAGCTACCGGTCCGCGCCGCCGCCTCGAATGCCTTGATGCCGTTGAGAAAGAGCAGCCGCCGCAAATGCCGAGCCTCAGGAAAGCTGACGCCAGGGCAAGATAACTCAGTTTGCGCGAGCGGGGCAAGCGAGGCACAAGAATGAGAGTAATTCCAAGTTGTGTTTCGGGGCGGCCGCGTTCTTCGCCTCTCGCCGCGCTTGTCCGCCGAAGCTTCAGCGAAGGCGGATGCGGGGAGAGGCCGGAATTTGCGAGAGCAAATTCCGGGTGAGGGGGACTCTCCGCGAGTCTCACTGCCACCGTGATTGTGGAAGCAGCCCCTTACCCCACCCTCTCACCGTAAGAACGGGGCGAGGGAGAATGAACGGCTTGCGTCCCTTTACTCGCCACCCAGGAGAACTCCCTCGTGACGCCCATCATGATCGCTGCCCTTGGAATGCTGATGGTCGCCACCGCGTTTCTGTCGGGGCTGTTCGGCATGGCGGGCGGGCTGATCCTGATCGGCGTGCTGCTGGCGCTGATGCCGCTGCCGACCGCGATGGTGCTGCATGCGATCACGCAGATGGCCTCCAACGGCTGGCGCGCATTCTTGTGGCGGGCGCATATCCGCTGGCGGCCGGTCGCGAACTACATGGTCGGCGCTGCCATTGCGCTCGCCGCCTGGTCCATCACCCGCTACGTGCCGGACAAGCCGACGGCGCTGCTCCTGCTCGGCGTCACCCCGTTCATGGCACGGCTGCTGCCGTCAAACATCAAGCCGGATCCTGACAGGCTCTGGCAGGGCACGGTCTATGGCACGATCTGCATGGGCCTGATGCTGATGACCGGCGTGTCGGGGCCGCTGCTCGACACCTTCTTCCTCGGCGGCGACTTTGGCCGGCGCGAGAAGGTCGCGACGAAAGCGATGTGCCAGCTCGTCAGTCATTTCACCAAGCTGGTCTATTTCGGCGGCATCATCGATCAGGCGGCGAGCCTCGATCCCGTGCTGGCCGGCGTCGCCATCGCAGCCTCGATGCTCGGTACCACGCTGGCACGGCGCATTCTCGAAGCCATGACCGACCAGCAATTCATCGCCTGGTCCAACAAGCTGATCACCACCATCGCCTGCTATTATATCGCCTATGGCGGCTGGCTGCTGGTTCGGACCCCTGTGCTGGCCGCTTTCGACAAGGGAGGTTTGCAATGAGCGAGACCGCCGATCCGCTGGTGCTGGACTTCGTCGAATGGATCGCGCGCGAGCCGCGCGCCTATGCCGAGGTGATTTCGACCTGGAAGACCTCGTGCCCGCGCCTCACCATTTGGGAAGACGCCGCCGACCGCGGTTATGTTGCGCGCGAGACGCTGCCGGGCGTGGGGCTCGTCATCGCGGTGACGGAAGGCGGCGAGAGGCTGCTGCGCACCAACGGGCGGTGATTCCGCCTCCACATCGTCATTGCGAGCGTAAGCGAAGCAATCCAGAATGCCTCAGCGGCGGCAGTCTGGAATGCTTCGCTGCGCTCGCAATGACGGAACAACAACCATGTCACTCAAGCTCTACGAACTCGTCGGCACCGACGCCGCGCGCCCCTTCAGCCCGTATTGCTGGCGCACGCGGATGGCGCTGGCGCATAAGGGACTGTCGGCGGAGACGCTGCCCTGGCGCTTCACCGAGAAGAGCGCGATCGCGCCGCACGGCTCGGAGCGGGTGCCCGTGCTGCTGCATCACGACAGACCGGTGGTCGATTCCTGGATCATCGCGAACTATCTCGAGGACCATTTTCCGGACCGGCCGTCACTGTTCGGCGGCGAGGGCGGGCGGGCCATGGCGCGCATGATCAATGCGTGGGGCGACATCGCCATCGTCGGCGGTCTCTCTCCGCTCGTTATCGCCGACATCCCGAACAATCTCGGCGAGGTCGACGCCGCCTATTTCCGAAGGTCGCGCGAGGCGCGGTTCGGCAAGAGCCTGGAAGAGGTCCAGGCGAGCCGCGACACCGGCATCGTCGCATTCCGCAAATCGCTGGAGATCATGCGCCAGACGTTCAAGACGCAGCCGTTTCTCGGCGGGCAGGCGCCGAACTATGCGGACTACATCGTGTTCGGTGGTTTCCAGTGGGCGCGCGTGGTGAGCCCGTTCAAGCTGCTGGAGGTGGACGATCCGGTCTATGCTTGGCGCGAGAAGCTGCTGGATGCGTTCGACGGCATGGCGCGAAAGTCGCCGGGGCATGAGGTGTAGGGCAGGCTCTCTCCACTGTCGTCCCGGCGAAGGCCGGGACCCATACCGCGTGATCCATCGGTTGCGGATGCTATTCGTCCCGAACGACCAGTCTTCGCCAAACTTCTCCCTGGGGTTATGGGTCCCCGCGTTCGCGGGGACGACAGTGGCGTATGTCGCGCGCTCTCACATCTAACCAGCAGCGCTCGCCTCTGCCGCCGCCTTCCGCAAACACGCCCGGCACAGGCAATCCTCGCCCTTGACCGGCATCGGCAGCCGGGCCGTCTCCTCCGCGCACCAGCAATTGCCCGACAGATCGCAGCCGAATTCGCTGCCGCAGCGGGAGCAGATGAGGCGGCGCGCAAGTGCCGGCGCTGACGGCATTTCTTTCGGAATTGTCATGATTTGCCCAAAAGCTGCGTCGTCATTTTCATGTCGGGTTCATCTGTTGCTGCGGTATATTATGCGCCGCGCGACGATCAGGAAAGCGGTTGGCAATCCGCGAAGGACAAATCGATGGCCCGCGATTCGCAAGCCGCCCTCGTTGCGCTCAACCGTTTCGGCTTCGGCGCCCGCGGCGGTGCCTCCGGCGATCTCATCAACGCGGCCTCCGATCCCAGAGGCTTTGTGAAGGCGGAACTGGCCCGTCCCAATGGCGTGCTGCTGGAGGCGCCGGGCCTGCAATCGACGCCGCAACTCGGGCAGGCGGTGTTTGCCTATCAGGACCAGGTCAAGCAGGCGCGCGAGGCTGCCAAGGAAACTGCCAAGGAAACTGCCAAGGCCGCGGCGCCCGCGGAGACGCCGCCGCAGGCGCCCGCCGATCAGAAGCCCGCTCTGCGCCGCAATCTCTCGCTGAACACGGCTGCAACCGAGATCGCCGGCCAGATGGCGGACGCGAAGCCGGCCGATGCGTCGGCCAGGCCCGAGACGATGCAGCCCAACGCGGCGACGCCGCCGGCCGCAAAACCCGCGCCGCAGCCGCTCAACGTGATTCAAAAGACCTTTCGCGCCGAGGCGCTGGCGCGCCTGCAGCGCGCGACGCTGGTCGAATGCGGCTTCACCGAGCGTCTCGTCGTGTTCTGGTCCAACCATTTCTGCATCTCCGCGACCAAGGGCGAGCTGGCGCGGATCTGGGCCGGTGCGTTCGAGCGCGAGGCGATCAGGCCGCATGTGCTCGGGCGCTTCGCCGACATGCTCAAGGCGGTCGAGCAGCATCCGGCCATGCTGTTCTTCCTCGACAACCAGCAATCGCTGGGTCCGGACTCGCGCGCAGGGCAAAACCGCAAGCGGGGGCTGAACGAAAATCTCGCGCGCGAGATCATGGAGCTGCATACGCTCGGCGTCGGCGGCGGCTACACGCAGGACGACGTCACCTCGCTCGCGCGCATCATCACCGGCTGGACCTTTGCCGGAAGGCAGGGGCAGCTCGGCACGCCAGGCTCCTTCGTGTTCAACACCAATGCGCACCAGCCCGGGCCGCAAGTGCTGCTCGGCAAGACCTATGAGCCGGCCGGCCTTGCGCAGGGCGAAGCTGCGCTCGCCGACATCGCGCGCCATCCATCGACCGCGAATTTCATCGCGACCAAGCTCGTCCGTCACTTCGTCGCCGACGATCCGCCACCGGTGCTCGTCGCGCGGCTGCGCGATGTCTTCGTCAAGACCGACGGCGACCTCAGGGCGCTTGCGACGGCGCTGGTCGATGCCGACGAGGCGTGGAAGGCGCCGCTGACCAAGATGCGCAGCCCTTACGATTTCCTGGTCGCAAGCGGCCGGCTGCTTGCGCGGGTGCCCGAGGATCCCGGGGCGTATCTGAACAATCTCAACCTGCTGGGACAGCCGCTGTGGTCGCCGGCAGGGCCGAACGGTTTCCCGGATACCAGCGCCGCCTGGGCTGCGCCAGAAGGCATGAAGCTCAGGCTCGACATCGCGGCGCAAATGGGGGCGCGGCTCGGCAACAACATCGATCCGCTCGACCTGCTGGAGTTCGCAGCTGCCGACGCGGCCTCGATCGAAACGCGCCGCACCGTCGAGCGTGCGGAGTCGCGCCAGCAGGCGTTGGCGCTGCTGCTGATGTCGCCGGAAATGCAGAGGAGATGAAGATGATCGACTGCGTCGAGAACCGGCTCCTCACCTCGCGCCGCAGCCTTCTGCTCGGCGGCGCCTCCTTCGCGGCGTGGGCTTACTTGCCGAAATTCGCGCGCGCGGCTGGCGGACGTGATCCCAGATTGATCGTGGTCATCCTGCGCGGCGCGCTCGACGGGCTCTCGACCGTCGCGCCGCTCGGCGACCCCGACTATGCCGGCCTGCACGGATCGATCGCGCTCACGGCCGATGGCGCGCATCCTGCCATCATGCTCGACTCGTTCTTCGCGCTGCATCCGGCGATGCCGGAGTTCGCGCGCATGTATCGCGACCGGCATGCCGCGGTGATCCATGCGGTGGCGACGCCCTATCGCGACCGTTCGCATTTCGACGGTCAGGACGTGCTCGAAAGCGGCTACACCGGACCGGGACGCGTGCAGTCCGGCTGGCTCAACCGTGCGCTCGAAGCGCTGCCGCGCGGCGAGCGCGTCTCGAGCGGTCTCGCGGTCGGTCCGACCACGCCGCTGGTATTGCGCGGCAATGCGCCGACCGTCGGCTGGGCGCCGGTCGCGCTGCCGCAGGCCGACGACGACACCGCGATGCGGCTCGTCGATCTCTACCGCCACCGCGATCCCGCGCTGGCCGCGGCGCTGTCGCAAGGTCTCCAGCTCGACAAGGTCGCAAGCGGGGACGACATGAAGCCGAAGGGCGGCAATCAGGTCGCGCAGATGCGGCAGGTCGCGCGCGGCGCGGCCAAGCTGATGGCGGCCGACGACGGTCCGCGCATCGCCGCGCTCGCCTTCGACGGCTGGGACACGCATGCCAATGAAGGCGGCCCTGTCGGGCGTCTCGCCTTCCTGCTCGGCGGTCTCGACGGCGCGCTCGCCGAATTCGAGAGCGGCCTCGGCGAGCGCTGGCGCGACACCGTCGTCGTCGTCGCCACCGAGTTCGGCCGCACCGCGCGCATCAACGGCACCGACGGCACCGATCACGGCACCGGCACCATCGCGCTGCTCGCCGGCGGCGCCGTGAAAGGCGGCCGCGTCATCTCGGATTGGCCAGGCCTCAAGCTCGCGAACCTATATGAGGCCCGCGACCTCAAGCCCACCACCGATCTGCGCGCGGTGATCAAGGGCGTGCTGCAAGACCAGTTTGGCCTGTCCGATCGTGTGCTGGCGGAAACAGTGTTTCCGGACAGCGCGAGCGCGCGGCCGATGAAGGGGCTGGTGGCCTAATCCACAAACGCCGTCATTCCGGGGCGCGCGTTAGCGCGAACCCGGAATCCATACTCCCGATCGGGGTTATGGATTCCGGGCCCGCGCCTTGCGGCGCGTCCCGGAATGACGACATGATGAGCCAAACATCAGGAGACACTAGCCCATGTACATCGCCATGAACCGCTTCCGCGTCGCCAAGGGCTCCGAGTCCGCTTTCGAGCAGGTCTGGCTCACCCGCGACACCCATCTGGACAAGGTGCCGGGCTTCGTCGAATTCCATCTGCTGCGCGGGCCGGAAGCCGAGGACCACACGCTCTACGCCTCGCACACGGTGTGGGCGAACCATGCCGCGTTCGAGGCCTGGACCAAGTCGGAGGCGTTTCGTGCCGCGCATCACCGGGCCGGCGACAACAAGCCGCTTTATCTCGGCCATCCCCAGTTCGAGGGCTTTGAGGTGATGCAGACGGTGGGACGCGGCGCGAAGTAGCGCGCCGCGCCGCAAAGGTCGGTCGTCGCAAAAATCAGCCCAAGGTGATCCTGTCGATCTCCGCCATCTCCTCCGCGCTGAGCTTCCAGGCGATCGCCTTGACGTTCTCCTCGATCTGCTCGACGCGGGTGGCACCGGCAATCACGCTCGAGACCTGCGGGCGCGCGGCGAGCCAGGAGAAGGCGAGCTCCAGCATCGAATGCCCGCGCGCTTTCGCGAAGGCCTGGAGCTTCTCGACGATGTCCTCGTTGCGCGGCGTGACGTAGCGGTCGCGCAGCCGCGGCACCTTGCCGAAACGGGTGTCGCCGGGCGCGGCCTCGCCCTTCCTGTATTTGCCGGTCAAGAGCCCGCTCGCGAGCGGGAAGAACGGCAACAGGCCGAGCTTGTATTCGGTCGCGGCCGGCAGCAGGTCCTTCTCGATGTCGCGCACGAGCAGGGAATATTCGTCCTGGCAGGAGACGAAGCGGCTGACATTCATCGCGCGCGCGACGTACTCCGCTTCCGCGATCCGCCAGGCCGGGAAGTTCGAATTGCCGATGTAGCGCACCTTGCCCTGGCGCACGAGATCGTCGAGCGCACGCAGGCTTTCCTCGATCGGCGTCAGCGGGTCGTAATCGTGTTGCTGGTAGAGATCGATGTAATCGGTCTTCAGCCGCTTCAGGCTCGCTTCCACGGCCTCCATGATGTAGCGGCGCGAGGCGCCCTGCTTGGTACCGTCCTCGGCCATGGGCTTGGCGTATTTCGTCGCCAGCACGATGTCGCCTGCGGCGATCGCCCAGCACGGCGCCGAGCACGGTCTCCGAGCCGCCCATGTTCGAATAGATGTCGGCGGTGTCGAACAGCGTGATGCCGAGGTCGAGCGCGCGATGGATGACCTTGCGCGAGGTCTCGAGGTCGGTGCGCTGGCCGAAATTGTTGCAGCCGAGCCCGACCGCGGACACGCGAAGGCCGGAGGCGCCGAGATTGCGAATTTCCATGAAAGATCCTGTCGGAGATGAGTGGCGGGCATTCTGACCGCCGTGTGCCGCAGCAGCAAGCTGCCCGCCGCGCTGCTGCCATGCCGGCAGCGCGGACAAAAAAATGCGGCCCCTGTCAGACGCGGCGACTGACGGGGACCGCTTTGGGGCGCTTGATCGGTGACGGGGGGCCTGATCAGACGCAGGTGCAGCGTAGTCCCGCTATGTTACGCGCCGGTGACAGGCCAAGTTATCCACAGGCTGTGCGCGGGGATCAGAACAGCTTGCGATAGACGATGAAGCCGGAGCGCTCCGCGACCTTGTCGTACAGGCTCTGCGCCGTGACGTTGGTCTCGTGCGTCTGCCAGTAGACCCGCGGCGAACCCGCCAGTTTCGCCCGTTCATACACCCCGTAAATCAACGCCGACGCGACGCCCTTGCCGCGGGCGGCTGGAAGCGTGAACAGGTCCTGCAGATAGCAGGACGGCTCGATCGCGGTGGTGCTGCGATGGAACAGATAGTGCGTCAGTCCGAGCAGCTTGCCGTCGCTTTCGGCGACCAGCGCATGCACCGGCTCATAGGCATCGAAGAAGCGCTGCCACGTCATCTGCGTGATCTCGGGTGCAAGCGCGGTCGGGCCCGAGCGGCCGTAGAAGGCGTTGTAGCCGTCCCAGAGCGGGAGCCATTGATCGTAGTCCTGCCTCGTGACGGAGCGAATGGTGAGCGACATGTGAGAGTTCCGCGATCGATGAGGTGTCCTTCATACGTGATGAAGGGCGTGTCGATCAATTGTCTCACGAGACGGACGGATATTCAGTCGTGGCGACAGTGTGCCATGCCCCTCACCCGGATTGCGCCGGACGATGCTTCGCATCGCCGGGGCAATCCGACCTCTCCCCGCGGAAGGGCGGGGAGAGGTTAAGACGAGCAACGCTTGCTTGAGTGAGGGGCGCACTGTTCTCTCACTCCCTCGCCCCGTTCTTACGGGGAGAGGGTGGGGTGAGGGGCTGTCTCCGCGACTTCGATCTGAGATTTGGCAGAGGCTACTCCGCGGCCCGCAAGTAACGGATCAGCCTGCGGCCTGTGGGATCGCGCAGCGAGCGGTAGTAGTCGGCGCGCGCCGGCGCATCGGTGTGGCGCACCAGGTCGGTGACCGGCGTGTAGCTCAGCATGCGCCCGCCGTCGGGCAGCGCGGCGCAGACGAAGCGCAGCACCTCGCCATTGCGCAATTTGATGTTGATCGGCGTCGCATCGCCGATCCGCACCATCTCCATGCGCTGTGCGATGAAGGTGCCGAGCTCGTCCTCGGGCAGCTCGAACGCGCCGGTGTCGCGGCTGTGATACATCAGCGCGATGAAGGGCGGCTTGCCGTCGGCGATGTCGTCCGGCACCGCAAAATAATCGCGGAAGGCGCGGTTGATGAATTCGGCCCGCGTCTCCGTATCGAGCAGCACGATGCCGATATCGACCTGGTCGAGCGCGGCCGACAGCCGCGCGGCGGTGGCGTGGCTCTGGCGCTCGGTGGCGAAGGCGGCGAGCAGCCGCTCGCGCATCAGGCCGGTGATGCCTGCGGTACCGAAGGCCGTCACCGCGAGCAGGCCGACCAGATCCGCGCTGGCATGGAAGGGCACGCCGCGATGGCCGGCGAAGAACAGTGCCGCGCCGGCGACCGCGAGGGCTGCGCTGGCCATGGCGGAGGCGAAACCCGCCAGCGCGCCGGCAAGTGCGACGATGCAGACGAACAGTGGGGCAGGCGAGGGAATGTGAACGGAGCGATCGAGCAGGATTGCCAGCAGCGTGATCGCTACCGTCAGCATCGGACCGGAGATCGCACGCCATCCGAACCGCATCTCGTTCCTCCCTGAACGAGGGAACGCCGCAACTCTGACCGATTGTTGCGCCGGCGCGGTGAAGAATCGCGTGGAGTGCTAAAGCGCGGCTTACGAGGGCACGCCAAGATTTCGGATGATTTTAGACCAAATGCGAATGCCTGACGCGCTGCTGCAACGCCGGCGCATTCAGTGTCGAGGTGCCCGAGCTCTTGCGCATGCCGGTGAAAATCAACAGCGACGCCGCGACCAGGATGGCCGCGGTCAGGGTGATTGCAACGACGACCACAGGTGATTTCATCGACGTCCCGTCGCGATGCCGGTCAGCGCGGGCCGCGCGGCACCTTGAAGGAGGGGCCAGGATGAAACGGGAATCAGACCGGCAGGCCCATCGCCATGGTCGCCTTGGTCGACAGCACTGTCAGGGTGACGATCAGGCACAGCGAGATCGCGGCGACGGCGAGCGAGGCCGCGACCGCATTGGTCAGCCGGGAAGACGAAACGGTAGCGGGATGGCCCTGAAAGCCTGCCGTGCCGGACGCCCGAGTCATGGTCTAAATCCTTCAACGTGCGAGCGAATCACCCGCGACGCAGAACAATTTCACCATTTCAACCGGCAATATTGCGGCGGCTGGCGCGCCGAATATGGCGGGATCGCGGCAAAGGTTAACGATATGCCCGCTATTTCTTAACGCCGGACCGCTTTCAGGCGCCGGCGGCGATGCTGGCGGGGTCGTCGATGTCGGCCGGCCGCCAGTCCATGGAGACGAAGCCGGGCGCAGCTTGCACCCGCTTCAGCCAGTCCCGGATCGCCGGGAAGGTGGAGAGATCGAAGTCGCAGCGATCGGCGAGGTGGGTGTAGCCGTAGAGCGCGATGTCGGCGACCGTGAGCTGGCGGGCGGCGAAGTAGGGGCTGGTCTTGAGGTGGTTCTCCATCACCTGGAGCGCGCCATAGCCGCGCTCCATCCAGTCCTCCAGCGCGTGGGTCTGGAGGTCGCGGCCGCCCTTGACCAGCGACAGCCAGAAATAGGCGGCGCCGATATTCGGCTCGAGCGCGTGCTGCTCGAAGAACATCCATTGCAGCGCCTCGGCGCGGTCGATGCGGTTCTCCGGTGCGAGCGGCGTGCCGACGGCGACGTACCAGAGGATGGCGTTGGACTCGGCGAGAAAGCGGTCCTCGCCGACCTCGAGCAGCGGCACCTGGCCTGACGGATTCTTGGACAGGAAGTCCGGCGTGCGGCTCTCGCCGCGCAGAATGTCCACCTCCACCGCTTCGTAAGGTACGTTCAACAGCGCCAGCGCAAGGCGGACCTTGTAGCTGTTGCCGGAGCGTTGCATCGAATAGAGCTTGTACATTCTGAAAGTTCTGAACCTTGGACGGGGAAGTGCGACGCGTCCTGCCCACGCGTCGCGGCTAAACAATGATGCCGATGCGAATCCGCCGCAAGAGCCGGTCAATAGAAAAACTCGAAAGCCCTACCGCACTGCAATGCCGCGGAAGATCATTTCCGCGCGGCGCCGCAAATCGAGATCACGCTTGCGTCAACGCGTGGACGCGTTGCGCCGCGGATCGTGCGAGACCTTGAGCGGCTGCGATCGAGCCGGGCGCTCAGGATCGGCTCGAGGCTTCCGGGCGTCCTCCGGAAACGTCAGCCTCGTGGTCGGTTTCCCGGCGTCCGAACGGCCTGAAATTGCTCCGAGGACAAGCCTTGGCGGATATGAGGGGTTTGCACGGCAAAGTTACGGAAAATTGCGGGAAATCGCGGCTCGAAGCCCTGGAATTCGTAAACTTTTGCGGGATCGGGCCGAAGTTTCTTGCGGTGCAGCGGCACACGTTTTAGGGTAGCTCCATTCCCACAATCAGAGTCGTGAGGCGAAAGGCTTCACGACGCTTGTCAGGAGATGACGATGTCCTTCCTTGCCGCTGCGCTCGACCGTGTGAAGCCGTCCGCGACCATCGCGGTCACGGATAAAGCACGCGCGCTGAAAGCGGCGGGCCGCAACGTCATCGGCCTCGGTGCCGGCGAGCCCGACTTCGACACGCCCGCCAACATCAAGCTCGCGGCGATCCGCGCCATCGAGGCCGGCAAGACCAAGTACACCGCGGTCGACGGCATCCCCGAGCTGAAGGAAGCCATCATCGCGAAGTTTCAGCGCGAGAACGGCGTCGTCTACAAGCCGAACCAGATCATCGTCGGCACCGGCGGCAAGCAGGTGCTCTACAACGCGCTGATGGCGACCATCAATCCGGGCGACGAGGTGATCATCCCCGCGCCCTATTGGGTCAGCTACCCTGAAATGGTGGCGCTCGCCGGCGGCGAGCCGGTGCCGGTGGTCTGCACCGCCGCGACCGGCTTCAAGCTCGGGGCCGAGGCGCTCGAGCGTGCGATCACGCCGAAGACCAAATGGGTGATCCTGTGCTCGCCGTCGAACCCGACCGGTGCGGCCTACACCAAGGCCGAGCTGAAGGCGCTCACCGACGTGCTGGTCAAGCATCCGCAAGTGTGGGTGATGACCGACGACATGTACGAGCACCTCGTCTATGACGATTTCCAGTTCACCACGGTCGCGCAGGTCGAGCCCAGCCTCTACGACCGCACGCTCACGGTGAACGGCGTGTCGAAGGCCTATTGCATGACCGGCTGGCGCATCGGCTATGCCGGCGGCCCGGCCCAGCTCATCAAGGCGATGTCGACCATCCAGTCGCAGTCGACCTCGAACCCCTGCTCGATCGCGCAGTGGGCCTCGGTGGAAGCGCTGAACGGTCCGCAGGACTTCATCCCCGCCAACAACAAGGTGTTCAAGGAGCGCCGTGACCTCGTCGTCTCCATGCTCAACCAGGCGAACGGCATCGAGTGCCCGCGCCCCGAAGGCGCGTTCTACGTCTATCCGTCCTGCGCCGGCACGATCGGCAAGAAGGCGCCGTCGGGCAATTTGATCTCGAACGACGAGCAGTTCGTCACCGAGCTGCTCGAGACCGAAGGCGTCGCCGTGGTGCAGGGTTCGGCCTTCGGTCTCGGCCCGGCCTTCCGCATCTCCTACGCGACCAAGACCTCGGACCTCGAAGACGCCTGCAAGCGCATCCAGCGCTTCTGCGGCAATCTGCGGTAAGCCGAAGACAGTGCGAATTGAAAAGGCCCGCTTCGTGCGGGCCTTTTTGTTTGTGTGTCGAGAGGCGGAGTCGGTTAGTCCTTTGCTCCGGTCGGCATCTTGCCATGCCCCTCACCCGGATCGCTGCGCAATCCGACCTCCCCCCGCAGAAGGGCGGGGAGAGGTTAAAGCCGCGATAGCGCGTTCGAATTGTTCGACCGTGAGGGACGCCCGGCTCTCTCACTCCCTCGCCCCGTTCTTACGGGCCGGCGACGAGCTTCGCTCGCGCTGAGAGGGTGGGGTGAGGGGCCTCTCTCCGAGCGTTCATTTCAGATACGTCCGATCTGGCACCCACAACGCTCTTGTGGCATAGACCATCGCGCGGCGTGTGCCGCGTCCTTCCTGCTCGCATCCTATTCATCGCCGGAGACATTCATGCGCCGTTCGTTCATCTTCGCCGGGCTCATCGCCACGAGCCTCGTTGCCTCGGTCTCCGGCAGCAGCGCGCAGCAGCAGCGGATGGTCCGGGTCGGCGTGCTCGAATGCCGCGGCGGCGCCAGCGTCGGGTTCATCGTGGGATCGGTGACCAACCTCGGCTGCGTGCTGCGCGCCGACGGCTTGCCCGAGGACCGCTATGTCGCGACGATCCGGAAAGTGGGCCTCGACATCGGCATCACCCAGGAGACCACGCTGGCCTGGGGCGTGTTCGCGCCGGTCGACCGGCTCGGCCCCGGCGATCTCTCCGGCAATTACGCTGGCGCGCAGGGCAGCGCCTCGATCGGCGTCGGCCTCGGCGGCAATGTGCTCGTCGGTGGCTCCAACAATTCGATCGCGCTTCAGCCGCTCAGCGTGCAGGGCCAGGTCGGCCTTAACATCGCCGCCGGCCTCGAAAGCCTGGAACTGCGTCCGGGCCGTTAACACTTTTGCGTGTGATCGCGCCGCGCGAAACGGCGCGATTTGACGGACGACGCACCGCAGCGACGTTTGACGCTTGCCAAATCTAAGGGACGGGCAGAGCATCTGCGTTTGCCGACCCAATCATGGGCCGAGCTCCACACAAAGGAGGCGGCGAAATGGGACAAGACGTCAGAAGTCCCCGAGGTCCACGGTGCATCGCGCTGGTGGGCCCTTTCCAAAGCGGTAAAACCACACTTCTTGAAGCAATATTGGCGCGAACGGGCGCAATCCCGCGCGCCGGCAGCGTCGACGGCGGAACTTCCGTCGGCGACGCCTCCCCGGAGGCCCGTCATCACAAGATGACCGTCGGCCTCACTGCCGCCACCACGAGTTTCATGGGCGACAGCTACACCTTCCTGGATTGTCCCGGTTCCGTCGAGTTCGCCCACGACATGCGCGCCGCGCTGCCCGCGGTCGATGCCGCAATCGTGGTCTGCGAGGCCGACGAGAAGAAGCTGCCGCAGCTTCAGATCATCCTGCGCGAGCTGGAGGAGCTGAAGATCCCGCGTTTCCTGTTCCTCAACAAGATCGACCGCGCCAATCAGCGCATCCGCGAGACCCTCGCGATGCTGCAGCCCGCCTCCCGCGTGCCGCTGGTGCTGCGCCAGATCCCGATCTGGAAGGGCGAGCTGATCGAGGGCTTCGTCGATCTCGCGCTGGAGCGCGCCTTCATCTATCGCGAGCACAAGGCCTCCGAGGTGGTCGCACTCGAAGGCGGCGATCTCGACCGCGAGAAGGAAGCCCGCTTCTCGATGCTGGAGAAGCTCGCCGACCACGACGACGCGCTGATGGAGCAACTGCTGGAGGACATCCAGCCGCCGCGCGATGCCGTGTTCGACGATCTCGCCCGCGAACTGCGCGAAGGGCTGATCTGCCCGGTGCTGATCGGTGCGGCCGCGCGCGAAAACGGCGTGCTGCGCCTGATGAAGGCGCTGCGCCACGAGGCGCCCGGCATCGCCGAGACCGCCAAGCGCCTCGGCGCGCCCGAGAGCAAGGACGCGCTCGGCTACGTCTTCAAGACGCTGCATTCGCAGCACGGCGGAAAGCTGTCGCTGACGCGGCTCGTCGCCGGCCATCTCGACGACGGCGCCACGCTGCAATCCTCCTCCGGCGGCGCGGGGCGCATCTCAGGCATCCTCGCCGTCAACGGCGCCTACGACACCAAGCGTGCCTCGGCGGAAGCCGGTGACACCGTGGCGCTCGCCAAGCTCGATCCGGTCAAGACCGGCGACATGGTCTCGAGCGGCAAGACGCAGCCGGCGGCGCTGGTCGCTGCGGAGCCGACATCGGCCGTGCTCGCGATCTCGGTCGCGGCCACCGACCGCAAGGACGACGTCAAGCTCGGCCAGGCGCTGACGCGGCTGCATGAGGAGGATCCCTCGCTCCTGATCGTGCAGAATCCCAAGACCCACGACACCGTGCTGTGGGGCCAGGGCGAGATGCACCTGCGCGTCGCCAGCGAGCGCTTGCGCGACCGCTTCGGCGTCAAGGTCACCTCGCATCCGCCCGCGATCGGCTACCAGGAGACCATCCGCAAGCCGATCACCCAGCGTGGTCGTCACAAGAAGCAGTCCGGCGGCCACGGCCAGTTCGGCGATGTCGTGCTCGACATCAAGCCGCTGCCGCGCGGCGACGGCTTCAAGTTCGCCGAGAAGGTGGTGGGCGGCGCGGTGCCGCGCAACTACATCCCGGCGGTCGAGGAAGGCGTCGTCGACGGGCTGACGCGCGGTCCGCTCGGCTTCCCCGTCACCGACGTGCAGGTGACGCTGACCGACGGCTCCTATCACAGCGTCGATAGCTCCGATCTCGCCTTCCGCACGGCAGCGCGGGTCGGGCTCAACGAAGGCCTGCCGCAATGCCAGCCGGTGCTGCTGGAGCCGATCCACGTGGTCGAGATCGTGTGTCCGACCGATGCCACCGCCAAGATCAACGCGATCCTGTCGGCGCGGCGCGGCCAGATCCTCGGCTTCGACACCCGCGACGGCTGGAGCGGCTGGGACTGCGTCCGCGCCATGATGCCGGAAGCCGAGATCGGCGAGTTGATCGTCGAGCTGCGTTCGGCAACGGCAGGGGCCGGCAGCTTCACCCGCCAGTTCGACCACATGGCCGAAGTCACGGGCCGCGCCGCCGACCAGATCATCGCCGCGCACCAGCACGCGGCGTGATCTGAATCGCGCAGTAAGGGACGCACGCCTCTCTCACTCCCTCTCCCCGTTCTTACGGGGAGAGGGAGGGGTGAGGGGCTGTTTCCACGCGTGCGGTGAACGTTGGACGCGCGCGCTCTCCTCCTCTCCGTCATTGCGAGCGCAACGAAGCCGAAACTCCGTCATCCTGAGGTGCGAGTTGCGCAGTGCATTCGCACTGCGCGGCGAGCCTCGAAGGATGCACGGCCCCGCTGCTGCAGCCGGGCCGTCGCCCTTCGAGGGCCGCTGAAGAAGTGGCCACCTCAGGGTGACGGTAAAGAGACAAGTGCTCGCTGCTTGATCCGTCATTGCGAGCATAGCGAAGCAATCCAGCGTCTTTCCGCGGAGGGATTCTGGATTGCTTCGCTGCGCTCGCAATGACGGTGGAGACAGATGGGCGCGGAAGCGAGAATTCCCTTGTCCTCACCTCCAAATGATGTATTTTACATCATTGTATATGCTCCAGATATCACTTATAACTCCTGATACGTGAGGCCAAGGTGATCACCTCGTTCCAGATGCGGGCCGCCCGCGCGCTGCTCGGCATCGACCAGAAAACCCTGGCCGAGCTCGCCGGCGTGTCGTTGCCGACCATCCAGCGGATGGAGGCATCGACCGGCAATGTGCGCGGCGTGGTCGAGACCTTGATGAGGGTGGTCGAGGCGTTCGACCGGGCCGGCGTCGAGCTGATCGGCGAGCAGGCGCGCAGCGACAGCGGCGGACGCGGCGTTCGGCTGAAGGAGCCGGGGCCGCCGCGACGCGTCGGAGCATGATCGCAGTTTGATCGTGCTCGGGATCAGGATGGGCTAGCGCATCGTCGCACCTCGGCAACACGGGACGCGCGATGCTTCGGAGCACTTCGGGGCATGAGCATCACCAGCGATCACGCAAGCCGACTGCATCAGCTGCGCAGGCCGACCTTTGCCGAACTCTATCTGCCAAAGCTCGTCACCGTCTGGCGTGAAGGCTACGGCATCGCGGACTTTCGCGCCGACGTGTTTGCGGGCCTGACGGTCGCGATCGTCGCGCTGCCGCTGTCGATGGCGATCGCGATCGCCTCGGGCGCGACGCCGGATCGCGGCCTCTACACCGCCGTCGTCGGCGGTTTCATCGTGTCGCTGCTCGGCGGCAGCCGCTTCCAGATCGGCGGCCCTGCGGGTGCCTTCATCGTCTTGGTCGCGGTGACCGCGGAGCGGCACGGCATCGACGGCGTGATCCTCGCCACCATGATGGCGGGTCTGTTCCTGATCGCCGCGGGCCTGTTGCGCGTCGGCACCTACATCAAGTTCATTCCCTATCCGGTGACGGTCGGCTTCACCGCCGGCATCGCGGTGATCATTTTTGCGAGCCAGCTCCGCGACCTCGCAGGCATCACGCTCGCGGGAAAAGAGCCCAGCGAGTTCGTGCCGAAGCTCGCCGCGCTCGCGAGCGGCCTGCACACCGTCAATCCGTCGGCGGTTGTCGTCGCGCTCGTCAGCATTGCGATTATCGCGGCCTTGCGGGTCTGGCGGCCGTCCTGGCCCGGTATCCTGATCGCGGTCGTTTTCGCGGCCGTCATATGTGCGGTGTTCTCGCTGCCGGTCGAGACCATCGGCAGCCGCTTCGGCGGCATACCACGCGAATTGCCGTCGCCGGCGCTGCCGGCGTTCTCGATTGCGAAGGCCAAAGCGGTGCTCCCCGACGCGATCTCCTTCGCGCTGCTCGCTGCCATCGAATCGCTGCTGTCGGCGGTGGTGGCCGACGGCATGACCGGGCGCCGTCACCGCTCCAATTGCGAGCTGGTCGCGCAAGGCGCGGCCAATATCGGCTCGGCGCTGTTCGGCGGCATCTGCGTCACCGGCTTGATCGCGCGCACCGCCACCAACATCCGCGCCGGCGCGCGCGGGCCGCTGGCGGGCATGCTGCACTCGGTCTTCCTGCTGCTGTTCATGCTGATCGCAGCTCCCCTCGCCAGCTACATCCCGCTTGCCGCGCTCGCCGCCGTGCTCGTGGTGGTCGCCTGGACCATGGCGGAGAAGCAGGAATTCGCCACGCTCTTGCGCTCGTCCTGGGGCGATGCCGTAGTGCTGCTCGCGACCTTCCTGCTCACGATCTTCCGCGACCTCACCGAAGGCATCCTGGTCGGCTTCGCGCTCGGCGCGGTGCTGTTCATCCATCGCATGGCGGAGATGACCGGCATCGAGGAGCGCACGCCGCTGGTCGCCGCCGATCGCCCCGACGACGGCAATGGCGAGCGCGTGCCCTACGATCCCGGGCTCGCGGTCGACCGCGACGTGCTGGTCTATCGCATCACCGGCGCGTTCTTCTTCGGCGCGGCCTCGGCGATCGGCGGCGTGCTCGACGGCATCGCCGACAAGCGCAAGGCCTTCGTGGTCGACTTCGCCGGGGTGCCGTTCCTGGACTCGACGGCGGCGAACGTGCTCGGGCGGGTCGCCGCCAAGGCCCACCGCCAGGGCATCCGCCTGTTCATCACCGGCGCCTCGCCCGCGGTCCGCCGCGCGCTGCTGACCCATGGCGTGACGCCGCCGCGCGCGCGTTATCGCACGAGCCTCGAGCGCGCCGTCGCCGACATCAAGAGCCGAGCGGCCGACAAGCCTGCGGCGCGCACGTCTCGCTCAGGGTGATTTGATCGCCTACTTGCTGCTGCGCCGCGGTGCGGCTCCCGCGCGCTTGACAGCGCCCGCGGGACGCGAAATGGATCGTCACGGAAACGACTTAAGGGGAAGGACGACCGTGACCAAGGCTCCCGCAGCCTGCCTGATCGGATGGCCGGCCGCGCATTCGCGCTCGCCGCTGATCCATCGTTACTGGCTGCGTACGCTCGGTATTGAAGGCGGCTACGTCATCGAGGCGGTTCCGCCCGAGGATCTGCGCGATTTCGTGCTGCGCCTGTCGCTGCGCGGCTTTGTCGGCGCCAACGTCACCATCCCGCACAAGGAAGCCGTGCTCGGGCTCTCGACACCTGACGCGCGCGCGCGGGCCGTCGGCGCCGCCAACACGCTGTGGTTCGAGGACGGCGAGCTACGCTCGACCAACACCGACGTCGAAGGTTTCATCGGCAATCTCGATGCCAGCGCGCCCGGCTGGGACAAGGCGGAAGAAGCGCTGGTGCTTGGCGCCGGCGGCTCCTCCCGCGCGGTCGTGTTCGGCCTGCGCGAGCGCGGCATCAAGCGCATCCATCTCGCCAATCGCACCATCGCGCGGGCCGAGACGCTTGCAGGACAGTTCGGTCCGAACGTGCATCCCGTGACGTGGGACGCGATCGGCGACGTGCTGCCGCGCGCAAGACTTCTCGTGAACACGACCTCGCTCGGCATGCACGGCCAGCCGTCACTCGACGTCGAGGTGTCGCGCCTGCCGCAAGAAGCCGTCGTCGCCGATCTCGTCTACGTTCCCCTGGTGACGCCGCTGCTGGCCGCCGCGCAGGCGCGCGGGCTGAAGACCGCCGACGGGCTCGGCATGCTGCTGCACCAGGCCGTGCGCGGCTTCGCGCTGTGGTTTGGCCGCAGGCCGCAAGTCACGCCTGAGCTGCGGGCGCTGGTCGAGGCCGATCTCACAAAGACTTGAGAGGGTAACGGCGAATAGCACACCACCTCCGGAGTTCTACCCTCGTGGGACAATCGGAGACCGTCATGACTATTCAACGTACAACCTTGATACGCCCGCTCGTCGCCGTCGCGATGGTAACCGTCTCGGCCGTCGCGGCCGTCGCGCAGAGGGCGCCGGTGCCGACGCGCGTGCGCGGCACCATCGAAAGCGTCAGCGGCGACACCATGCAGGTCAAGTCGCGCAGCGGCGAGGACGTCAAGCTGCGCATCGCCCCTGACGTCAGCGTGTCGGGAATTACAAAAATTTCACTCGCCGACATCAAGGTCGGATCCTTCGTCGGCGCCACCACCGTGCCGGGACCGGACGGCGGCCAGAACGCGGTCGAGGTCCACGTGTTTCCCGAGAGCATGCGCGGAACCGGCGAGGGCTCGCGGCCCTACGATCTCAAGCCGAATTCCAGCATGACCAATGCGACGGTCTCGGAGAGCGTGGTCGGCAATGACGGCCACACGCTCCTAGTCAAGTACAAGGACGGCGAGAAGAAGGTGTTCGTCCCGGACGACACGCCGGTGGTGACCTTCGTGCCCGGTGACAAGGGCGAGCTGAAGCCCGGCGCCAAGGTGATCGCCTTCATGAAGCAGCTGCCGGACGGCTCGTTCGAGACCAATCGCGTCAGCGTCGGCCGCGACGGCCTGACCCCGCCGATGTGATGATCTCACCAGGGAATAGCGGCGGTCGCACGGGGTTGCCGTGATGTACCGCCGCAACGCCCTGGAGGGACAAGGCCATGCCGAAGCTGAATTGGATGCCACGCGCCGTCGTGGCCACTTTCGTCACCTGCATCTTCGTGTCTTCCGCCTCGGGGCAGCAGGCGCCGACGGTGCGCATCCGCGGCACCATCGAGAGTGTCGATGGCAGCCTGCTCGGCATCAAGACCCGCGAGGGCAGCGATGTGAAGGTGAAGATGACCGACAATGTCGCCGTTTTCGCCGTGATCAAGACCGAGCTGTCCGAGATCAAGGAAGGCTCCTATATCGGCGTCACCGGCATGCCCGAGCCCGACGGCACCCAGAAGGCGATCGCGGTGCATATCTTCCCCGAGAACCAGCGCGGCGCCGCCGAAGGTTTCCGCCCCTGGGACGCCCGCGCCAACTCGACCATGACCAACGCCACCGTGGCGCAGACGGTGAAGGGCACCGACGGCCAGAACATCACGTTGAAATACAAGGACGGCGAGAAGAAAGTCGTGGTGCCGCCGGACACCCCGATCGTCACCTTCGTCGCCAGCGACAAGTCGGAGGTGAAGCCCGGCACCAAGCTGATCATTTTCGGCGCGGCCAAGAAGGAGGACGGCTCGCTGGAGGCGAACCGGGTGAATGTGGGGCGGGATGGGATCACGCCGCCGATGTGAGGGCAGCTATCGCCGGCAAATTCCGCTGTCGTCCCGGCGAAGGCCGGGACCCATACCGCGTGATCTATCGATAGTATCTGGTCTCAGTACCGCGCGAAGGCCGAATAGCTATCAGTCTTCGCCAAACCTAATCCTGTGGTTATGGGTCCCGGCCTTCGCCGGGACGACGGCGGAGTTTGTGGTCGCGATCTTCGATTACGTCGAGAACCTGTAGGGTGGGCAAAGGCGCGCCAGCGCCGTGCCCACGTCTTCTTGCGTGATACGAACATTGGTGGGCACGCTTCCGCCTTCGCTCTTCGAGCTACGGCGGACAAGTCGCTTTGCCCACCCTACGGCACTGCCGCTGCGGCTACACCGCAATCACGTGATCGTCGATCTCGTCGATCCGGTTGACGCCGCACAGGCCCATGGTGGTGAGCAGCTCCTTCTGGATGATCTCGATCGCCTTGGCGACGCCGGCCTGGCCGCCGGCACCGAGGCCGTAGGCATAGGCGCGGCCGATCATGCAGGACTGCGCGCCGAGTGCGAGCGCGCGCATCACGTCCTGGCCGGAGCGGATGCCGCCGTCGAACATGATCTCCATCTTGTCACCGACCGCGTCCGCGATCTCCGGCAGCACCTCGATCGAGGACGGCGCGCCGTCGAGCTGCCGGCCGCCATGGTTGGAGACGACGAGGGCCTGCGCGCCGGTCTTGGCGGCTTCCTCGGCATCCTCGACGTCGAGGATGCCCTTGATGACGAGCTTGCCCGGCCAGATGCTGCGGACCCACTCGACGTCCTTCCAGTTCAAGGACGTGTCGAACTGCGAGGCCGTCCACTCGGCGAGGCGGTTGAGATCCTCGGTGTTCTTCACGTGGCCGGCGATGTTGCCGAAGGTGCGGCGCTTGCCCTGCAGCACGCCCGAGACCCAGGCCGGCTTGCTGGCGAAATCCAAGAGCTTCGACAGCGACCATTCGGGGGGCACCGTCATGCCGTTCTTGATGTCGGCGTGGCGCTGGCCGATCA
This sequence comes from Bradyrhizobium huanghuaihaiense, assembly GCF_025200885.1. Lineage (NCBI taxonomy): Bacteria > Pseudomonadati > Pseudomonadota > Alphaproteobacteria > Hyphomicrobiales > Nitrobacteraceae > Bradyrhizobium > Bradyrhizobium huanghuaihaiense. The sequence continues at coordinate 1,401,030 of NZ_CP104172.1, forward strand.
CCTGCAGGTCGACGGTGAGCACGAGCGCGCTGCACTTGGCTGCGGCCGCGCGCTGAATCAGTTCCTTGATGAAGCCGCGGTCCTTCATCACGTAGAGCTGGAACCAGAACGGCTTCTCGACATTGGCAGCGATGTCCTCGATCGAGCAGATCGACATGGTCGATTGCGTGAACGGGATACCGGCGGCCTGCGCGGCGCGGCAGGCGTAGATTTCGCCGTCGCCATGCTGCATGCCGAGCAGGCCGACGGGCGCGAGGATCAGCGGCATGGTCGAGGGCTCGCCGAGGATCGTGGTCGAGGTGTCGCGCTTGGAGACGTCGACCAGGATGCGCTGGCGGAACTTGATTGCCTGCATGTCCTCGCGGTTGGCGCGCAGCGTTTCCTCGGCATAGGAGCCGCGGTCGCAGTAGTCGAAGAAGGCCTTCGGCACGCGGCGCTTATGCAGCGCCCGAAGATCGTCGATACAGGTGATGTGCTTCATGAACGTTTCCCGGCCCGTCTTTACTCAAGAGTCTTGCATCGGAAGATCGAGGGGTCATCTAGCATGGTTGGATGCACAGCCAAATCGTTTGAGAGGAGGCCGCCATGACGAAGCCGCACGCGAGACCTTCGCCGGAAGAGATCAAGGAGAAGCAGGATCTCGAGGACGCGCTGGAGGAGGGGCTGGAAGAGACCTTTCCGGGCTCCGATCCCGTCAACGTCACCCAGCCGGCGCCGAGCCGCGCCGACGGCCATGTGAAGCGCTCGGATTAGGGCGAGTTCCGCCTGCTTTCCGCTGGTCACACCGGAACTATAATGTTAACAAGGTGTTACCAAGGCGGTCGCGGCGCCAGTTCCGTAATGATTCATCATATTTTTTGAAGCCAAGTTAGCCGCGATGGCTTTATAAGACCTCAGCAAATCAGGGATGCGGGGCCTGTTCGGCAGCCCGTGGTTGCAGAGGGGACCCCTGATTGTTGCTTGGGGGACGATATGAGTCGCAAATATTTCGGGACGGACGGGATTCGGGGCCGCGCCAACGGACTGATCACGCCGGAGCTCGCGCTCAAGGTCGGCCAGGCTGCAGGCCTTGCGTTTCAGCGCGGTGACCACCGCCACCGGGTCGTGATCGGCAAGGACACCCGCCTGTCCGGCTACATGATCGAATACGCGATGGTCGCGGGCTTCACCTCGGTCGGCATGGACGTGCTGCTGGTCGGCCCGATGCCGACGCCGGCGGTCGCGATGCTGACCAAGTCGATGCGCGCCGATCTCGGCGTGATGATCTCGGCCTCGCACAATCTGTTCGAGGACAACGGCATCAAGCTGTTCGGGCCGCAGGGCTTCAAGCTGTCCGACGACGTCGAGCGGCAGATCGAGCAGCTGCTCGACGAGCCCATTGACAAGCGTCTCGCACAGAGCGCGAGCCTCGGCCGCGCCCGCCGTATCGATGGCGTGCATGACCGCTACATCGAATTCGCCAAGCGCACGCTGCCGCGCGATCTCTCGCTCGAGGGCCTGCGCGTCGTGATCGATTGCGCCAACGGCGCCGCCTACAAGGTGGTGCCCGAAGCGCTGTGGGAGCTTGGCGCCGACGTCGTGCCGATCGGCGTCGAGCCCGACGGCTTCAACATCAACAAGGATTGCGGCTCGACCTCGCCGGAAGCGCTGTCGAAGAAGGTGCGCGAGATGCGCGCCGACATCGGTATTGCGCTCGACGGCGACGCCGATCGCGTCATCCTGGTCGACGAGCGCGGCCATGTCGTCGACGGCGACCAGCTGCTCGCGGTGATCGCGCAGAGCTGGAAGGAAGACGGACGTCTCTCGCGTCCCGGCATCGTCGCCACCGTGATGTCCAATCTCGGCCTCGAGCGCTTCCTCAAGGGGCAGGGGCTCGATCTCATGCGCACGCCGGTCGGCGACCGCTACGTGCTCGAGCAGATGCTGAACGGCGGCTACAATCTCGGCGGCGAGCAGTCCGGCCACATCATCCTGTCCGACTACGCCACCACCGGCGACGGCTTTGTCGCTGCCCTGCAGGTGCTTGCCGTGGTGCAGAAGCTGCGCCGGCCGGTGTCGGAAGTCTGCCACCGCTTCGATCCGCTGCCGCAGATCCTCAAGAACGTCCGCCACAAGGGCGGCAAGCCGCTCGATGATTCCGACGTCAAGTCGGCGATCTCCGACGGGGAGAAGCGCCTCAACGGCCACGGCCGCCTCCTGATCCGCTCCTCCGGCACCGAGCCGGTGATCCGCGTCATGGGCGAGGGCGAGGACCGCCATCTGGTCGAGGACGTCGTCGACACCATCGTCTCCGCGCTGGGACAGGCCGCAGCGTAAGGCGCAGCGTGACACGATCGTAGCCCGGATGGAGCGCAGCGAAATCCGGGGTTCGCGCCCGCGGATACGGACGTCCCGGATTACGCTTCGCTCCATCCGGGCTACGAAGCTGGGGCAGGCGACGGCGTAAGGTCTTTCAAGCACGAGCGGGGTGGGGTGATCTCACCCCACGGGCAGTATCGTAGGGTGGGCAAAGCGACAGCGTGCCCACGCGTCTGTCGCCGAATCGGAAAGATGGTGGGCACGGCGCAAGGGCGCCTTTGCCCACCCTACGATATCGGACTCGCGGAGAGGGTAAGACCCACGCATTCCAGCCATTTGCGATTGGCGGTGGTTCCACCGCCGCTTGCATCGTAATCAGCAGATCGCGGCAATCTGCCGCGCCGGGATCGCTGCATTGAACAAGCCTGTCGTCGTACCTGCGGAAACGCTGACGGAGCCCGTCGTCGTCAGCGATGTTGCGCCCGCTGCTGCCAACACAGCCGCGGGGCCGGCTTATGTCGTGCTCGCCGGCATCAGCTTCTCGCACTTCCTCAACGACACCATGCAGTCGCTGATCGCCTCGGTGTATCCGATCCTGAAGGACACCTACGCGCTCGACTTCGCGCAGATCGGCATGATTACGCTGGCCTTCCAGTTCACGGCCTCGCTGCTGCAGCCGGTGGTTGGGCACTACACCGACAAGAAGGCGCAGCCTTATTCGCTGTCGATCGGCATGGCCTCGACCTTCTTCGGCCTGTTGCTGCTCAGCGCCGCGCACCAGTATCTGATCATCCTCGTCGCCGCCGCGCTGGTCGGCCTCGGCTCGGCGGTGTTTCATCCGGAATCCGCGCGCATCGCGCGGCTCGCCTCCGGCGGCCGCTACGGTTTCGCGCAATCGGTGTTCCAGCTCGGCGGCAGTTTCGGCACCTCGATGGGGCCGGTGCTGGCCGCGCTGATCGTGGTGCCGTTCGGGCAGGGCAGCATCGCCTGGTTCTCCTCGATCGCGTTCCTCGCGATTCTCATCCTCTGGCGCATCGGGCGCTGGTACGCGCCGCAGATCACGGCGAAGAAGGCGGCGCCCGTCCACACCCAGCCCGGCGGGCCGAGCTCACGCCGTGTCGCCGTTGCACTTCTCGTGCTGGTGGCGCTGCTGTTCTCAAAACAGCTCTACGTCTCCAGCCTGTCGAGCTATTACATCTTCTATCTGATCGACCGGTTCGGCGTGTCGACGCAGGCAGCGCAAATCTATCTCTTCATCTTCCTCGCGGCGAATGCGGTCGGTGCGTTCTTCGGCGGCCCCTTGGGGGATCGCTTCGGCCGCAAGATCGTGATCTGGATCTCGATTCTCGGTGCGCTGCCGTTCACGCTGGCGCTGCCCTATGCCGGGCTCTACGCCAGCGCGGTGCTGTCGGTCATCATCGGCCTGATCATCTCCTCGACGACGTCGTCGATCATCGTGTTCGCGCAGGAGCTGGTGCCGCACCGCTTCGGCATGATCTCCGGCGTGTTCTTCGGCGTCGCCTTCGGCATCGGAGGCCTCGGTGCAGCCGTGCTCGGCAAGCTCGCCGATCACACCTCGATCGAGTTCGTCTACCAGGTCTGCGCGTACCTGCCGGCGATCGGCCTGCTTGCGGTGTTCCTGCCGAAACTGCCGCAGCACGCGCGTTAACAAACCTTTCTTCGCTGCATTGCGGCTTCATACATCGTTAGCAATTGGGGCGCCTACGCTTGCATTTTTGCAACGCTCGCACGGCATCCGCGTGTACAGTGAGAAAAAATCAACCTTAAAAATTAGGGTTAAGTGGCGCTTAAACATTTGCTGCCATCGTCCGGGTCGTGAGTTTCCAGAACGTGGGGCGTCTGCATTTTGCCTCACCGGCCATAAGGACGAAGCCCAATGCGTAGCGTTAAGTCTCTCCTTGCCGCGGGTGCGGCAACCCTGATCTCGTCGATGGCGTTTGCCGCCGATATGCCGATCGCGGCGCCGCCTCCGATGTACGCGCCGCCGGCTCCGCCCGCCGACTTCGGCGGCTGGTATCTGCGCGGCGACGTCGGCATGACCAACCAGCGTGCCAAGAGCATCGATGCCTCCCTGCCGGCCGGCTATACGAAGTCGACGGAAGGTCTCGGCTTCGACTCTTCGCCGCTGTTTGATCTCGGCGTCGGCTATCGCTTCAACAACTGGTTCCGCGCCGACGTGATCGGCCAGTACCGTGGCAAGGCCAATCTGCACGGCAGCGACAACGTCTTCGGGCCCGGCTTCGTCGGCGTCAACAACTACACCGGCAGCAAGTCCGAGTGGGTCGTGATGGCCAACGCCTACGTTGACCTCGGCACCTGGTGGTGCATCACCCCGTTCATCGGCGCCGGTGTCGGCGGCTCCTACAACAAGATCAGCGGCTTCCGCGACGACGGCGTGTCGTTCAGCGGCGGCGCGCTGTCCAACAGCGTCGCCTACTTCGCCGACAACGGTAAGTGGAACTTCGCCTGGGCGGCTCACGCCGGTCTCGCCTACAAGGTCAATCCCGGGTTCACCGTCGAACTGGCCTACAGCTACATGAACCTCGGCGACGCAGCGCCCGGCAACTTCCGCCTGTTCGACAACAGTGCTTCGGGCCCGACCTCGATCAAAATCAAGGAGCTCACCTCGCACGATCTGAAGCTCGGCGTGCGCTGGGATCTCAACAGCCCGCCGGCCTACGTGCCGCAGCCGCTCGTCACCAAGGGCTGATCCTCAAGCCCATCGCTTAACGTCTCTTAACGGCGCGGGATCATCCCGCGCCGTTTTGCTTTGCGGATTTTTCATGGCCCGACGGCGGCGAAATTGCTTAAGGCAACCATTGGTTAAGGTTAACGAGCCATGATCATCGGCGAAAGTTCGAGTCCGATTTGGAGCGTTGCGATGCGTAGGCTTTTGTTGGCGGCGGCGATGTTGGGGACGGTGTCTGCCGCGCACGCGGCCGATATGCCGGATCTCCCGATCCTGCGCGGCGGCATCACCGACGGCCTGTCGAAGACGTCCCACAACTGGGACGGCTTCTATGTCGGCGGCAACGCCGGCTATACCACCAACGCCACCGATTTCAGCCAGAGCGTCGTCGGCCTGACCAACTTCATCTTCCGCGACAGCGTTCTTCAGCAGCCGACGTCGACGTGGTCGCTGATGAACAAGACCAACACGCAAGGTGTCAATTTCGGCGGCTTCATCGGCCGCAACTGGCAATGGTATGATGCCATCCTCAGTCTCGAGGGCACCTACAGCTATTTCAACAATCTCGCGACGTCGACGTCGGGCTCGAACTCGCTCATGATCGTCAACCCGGCCGGCGAGACGCGGCCACCCGGCGTCACCAACAACTATGGCGTGACACTGACCGGTACCGCCGCGGCGCAGGTCAAGGACATGATCACGTTGCGCGGGCGCGTGGGTTGGGACGGCGGCGGCTTCATGCCCTACATGTTCGCCGGCGCGGCTGTCGGTCGCATGGACGTGTCCCGCACGGTGACGAGCAACGTGACACTGCGGCAGGACTCGACGGTGACGGACGCGTTCGGCAACGTCATCACGGTCATCGGCGCGACCAACCCCGTCCCGGCACAATCGCAGACCCAGTCCCAGCACAGAACCAATACGTTCGCGGTGGGTTGGACTGCCGGTCTCGGTCTCGAATACTGCATCTGGGACGGTCTGTTCGCGCGGGTCGAATACGAATATGTGAGATTCTCTCCCGTCATGAACACGCAGGTGACGCTGAACAACGCGCGCCTCGGCCTCGGCTACAAGTTCTGAGCGGTCCGCTTCCTGTTGACAGCTCCGCTTCGTCCTGATGCTCTGTCGCTCCGACAGCGGGGCGGCAGCGATGAAAATCTACGGCGACAGCAATTCCGGCAATTGTCTCAAGGTGAAGTGGGTCTGCGACAAGCTCGCGGTGCCCTATCAGTGGATCGAGATCGACACAAGCAAGGGCGAGACGCGCACGCCGCAATTCCTCAAGATGAACGGTGCCGGTCAGGTGCCGACCGTCGCCTTCGACGACGGCCGCACGCTGGCGCAGTCCAACGCCATCATCCGCTACCTCGGCCGCGACAGCGTCCTCATTCCGCGTGACGCCTTCGCTGCGGCGAAGATGGACGAATGGCTGTTCTGGGAACAGTACAGCCACGAGCCCTATATCGCGGTGTGCCGCTTCCTCATCGTCTATCTCGGCAAGAGCGCCTCCGAGCTCGATCCTGAAAAGGTCAAGCGCGGCTATGCGGCGCTCGACCGCATGGAGCAGCATCTCGCCACCAGCCGCTTCTTCGCCGGCGATGCGGTATCGCTCGCCGACGTCTCGCTGCTCGCCTATACCCGCGTCGCGCATGAAGGCGGTTTCGATCTCGGTCGCTATGCGGCCATCCGCCGCTGGATCGGCGAGGCCGAGGCCTTTCTCGGCCTGCCTCCGGCGCGCTGAGTCCCGCGCTGGGTTTTTGGAGTTTCCCGTATGACCGATAAGTCCGTCTCGATCCGTCCCGCGCGCCGCGAAGACGTGCCGGCGATCGTGGCGATGCTCGCCGATGATCATCTCGGGCGCGCGCGCGAGCGCGTGGAGGATCCGCTGCCTGCGTCCTACTACGCGGCGTTCGAGCGGGTCGATCGCGATCCAAATCTGACGCTCGTCGTTGCCGAAAGCGAGGGCAGGGTGGTCGGCTGCCTGCAACTCGCTGTTCTCTCAGGCATCAGCTCGCAAGGCGGCATCCGCGGACTGCTCGAAGACGTGCGCGTTGCCACTGATTGTCGCAGCCGCGGCATCGGCGAGCAGTTGGTGCAATGGGCCGTGACGGAAGCGAAGGCGCGCGGTTGCAATCTGGTCGAACTGCTGACGCATCAGACGAGAACGGATGCGCAGCGCTTCTACAAGCGGCTGGGATTCACAGCGAGTCATGTCGGCATGACTGTCCGCTTTTGAGGCAACACCTCGCAAGCGTTGCGTGATCAGCGAAATTGGAGCGCGCGTTCGTTCATCTTAAGAGCTGATAAACTACCCGTCCGTCGTTCACGTGGAAGTGGGAACGAACGGTGCTACGCAGCGTCAGACACCGGGCTCGGTCGGTTCGGGGATTTCGATGACAAGCTATTCCATGATCAAGGTCGGCAACGACTACGTTGTGCAGGCCAACGACAAGTGCATTTTGAAGGTCGGCAGCCGCCGCCGTGCCGCGCAATTGATCAGCGAGGCCACGGACTTGCTGAATGCGCTCACTGCCGTCGAGTCCCCGGAAATCGCCCCCGAGGCGCCTTCACTCCAGCGTGAGACGCCCGAACTTCCTTGACGACTCTGCCCGTTTCCCGTATCAGCCGCGGCGGGACACCTCCCCCCAACGGGAGGCTTACTATCTGGAAGGGTAGATCATGACTGTAGCGAAGCCCGCTTCGCGGCCGACCGTGCCGCATTTTTCCTCCGGCCCCTGCGCCAAGCGCCCCGGCTGGAACGCCCAAAATCTCAAGGACGCAGCGCTCGGCCGCTCGCATCGCGCGAAGGTCGGCAAGACCAAGCTCAAGCTCGCGATCGATCTGACGCGCGAAGTGCTCGAAGTGCCCGCCGATTATCGCATCGGTATCGTGCCGGCCTCCGATACCGGCGCGGTCGAGATGGCGCTGTGGTCGCTGCTGGGTGCGCGGCCCGTCACCACGCTCGCCTGGGAATCCTTCGGCGAGGGCTGGGTCAGCGACATCGTCAAGGAATTGAAGCTCAAGGACGTCACCAAGCTCAACGCGGCTTACGGTGAGATTCCCGACCTCTCCAAGGTCGATCCCAAGAGCGACGTCGTCTTCACCTGGAACGGCACCACGTCGGGCGTGCGCGTGCCGAACGCCGACTGGATCAGCGCGACCCGCGAAGGCCTGACCATCTGCGACGCGACATCCGCCGCGTTTGCGCAAGCTCTCGACTGGGCCAAGCTCGACGTCGTCACCTTCTCCTGGCAGAAGGCGCTCGGCGGCGAAGCCGCTCACGGCATGCTGATCCTGTCCCCGCGTGCTGTTGAACGGCTCGAGACCTACAAGCCGGTCTGGCCGCTGCCAAAAATCTTCCGCATGACCAAGGGCGGCAAGCTCAACGAAGGTATCTTCGTCGGCGAGACCATCAACACGCCGTCGATGCTCTGCGTCGAGGATTATCTCGATGCGCTGAACTGGGCGAAGTCGATCGGCGGCCTCAAGGCGCTGATCGCGCGCGCCGACGCCAACACCAAGGTGCTCGCTGACTGGAAGGCGAAGACGCCGTGGATCGACTTCCTGGCTAAGGACGCCTCGATCCGCTCCAACACCTCGGTGTGCCTGAAGTTCACCGATCCCGCGATCACCTCGCTCTCGGACGACGCGCAGGCGGAGTTCAGCAAGAAGCTGGTGGCGCTGGTCGAGAAGGAAGGCGCCGGCTACGACTTCGCCTACTACCGCGATGCGCCGGCCGGCCTGCGCATCTGGTGCGGCGCCACGGTGGAAGCCAAGGACGTCGAGCTGCTGACGCAGTGGATCGACTGGGCCTTCGCCGAGACCAAGGCGCAGCTCGCCAAGGCTGCCTGAGTTCTTACCCTCCCCTGGAGGGGGAGGGTCGACGCACCGTCAGGTGCGGCGGGGTGGGGGTGATCTCTCCACACGGCGCGCTGGCGATTTTCTTTTTTGCGGCTTCACCCCACCCCGGCGCTTCGCGCCGACCCTCCCCCTCCAGGGGAGGGTGTGAAGGAAGACATCCCCATGACCAAACCCAAAGTTCTCATTTCCGATGCGCTCTCGCCCGCTGCCGTTCAGATCTTCAAAGACCGCGGTGTCGAGGTCGACTTCCAGCCCAATCTCGGCAAGGACAAGGACAAGCTCGCCGAGATCATCGGCAATTACGACGGCCTTGCGATCCGCTCCGCGACCAAGGCGACCGCGAAGATCCTCGAGAAGGCAACCAACCTCAAGGTGATCGGCCGCGCCGGCATCGGCGTCGACAATGTCGAGATCCCCGCCGCGACGGCCAAGGGCATCATCGTGATGAACACGCCGTTCGGCAATTCGATCACGACCGCCGAGCACGCCATCACCCTGATGCTGGCGCTGGCGCGCGAGATCCCGCAGGCCGACGCCTCGACCCAGGCCGGCAAGTGGGAGAAGAACCGTTTCATGGGCGTCGAGATCACCGGCAAGGTGCTCGGCGTGGTCGGCTGCGGCAATATCGGCTCGATCGTCGCCGACCGCGCGCTCGGCCTGCGCATGAAGGTCGTCGCCTTCGATCCGTTCCTGTCGCCCGAGCGTGCCAAGGACATCGGCGTCGAGAAGGTCGATCTCGACGATCTCCTGAAGCGCGCCGACTTCATCACGCTGCACACGCCGCTGACCGAGAAGACCAAGAACATCATCGACGCCACCGCCATCGCCAAGATGAAGAAGGGCGTGCGCCTGATCAACTGCGCCCGCGGCGGTCTCGTCGACGAGCAGGCGGTGGTCGAGGCGCTCAACTCCAAGCACATTGCCGGCGCCGCCTTCGACGTCTTCGTCGAGGAGCCCGCGACCTCCAACGTGCTGTTCGGCCATCCCAATGTGATCTGTACCCCGCATCTCGGCGCCTCCACCACGGAAGCGCAGGAGAACGTCGCTCTGCAGGTCGCCGAGCAGATGTCGGATTACCTGCTCACCGGCGCGATCTCGAACGCGGTCAACTTCCCCTCGATCACCGCGGAAGAGGCGCCGAAGCTGAAGCCGTTCATCGCGCTCGCCGAGAAGCTCGGCTCGTTCGCCGGCCAGCTCACTGAATCCGGCATCCTCAAGGTCGAGATCACCTATGAGGGCCACGTCGCCGAGATGAAGATCAAGGCGATCACGTCTGCCGTGCTGTCGGGCCTGCTGCGGCCGATGCTGGGCGAGGTCAACGTCGTCTCGGCACCGGTCGTCGCCAAGGAGCGCGGCATGGTCGTGGACGAGATCGTGCGCGCCGCCCAGAGCGACTATGAGAGCCTGATCACCGTCACGGTCGCGACCGAACGCCAGGAGCGCTCGGTCTCCGGCACCGTCTATCACGACGGCAAGCCGCGCCTCGTCGACGTCAAGGGCATCCGGGTCGATGCCGAGTTCGGCAAATCGATGATCTACATCACCAACGAGGACAAGCCGGGCTTCATCGGCAAGTTCGCAAGCCTCCTTGGCGACGCCAAGATCAACATCGCGACCTTCCATCTCGGCCGCGTCGCCCCCGGCAGCGATGCCATTGCGCTGGTCGAGGTCGACGGCGTGGTGCCGGCGGACGTGCTCGCCAAGGTGCAGGCCCTGCCGCAGGTCAAGCAGGCCAAGGCGTTGACGTTCTAAGGCGCGGTCGCCCCGCGGTGTGCGCACCGCGGAATGACGGCCATCATATATTCCGACACGCGGAACAACGCCGTCTCCATCGCGGAGGCGGCGTTTTTATTTTCCCCGCACCCGCCAATCTTTGTGTACCAATGGCGTCCAGGACGCCTCGTAACTACGCTCCGTTCAAAATCGTTCGACAAGGGAGAAAACAATGCGTGAAGCCGTCATCGTTTCCTATGCGCGCACGGGCCTCGCAAAATCCGGCCGCGGCGGGTTCAACATCACGCCGCCGATGTCGCTTGCGGCGCACGCCATCCACCACGCGGTCGACCGCGCCGGCGTCGAGAAGGACTATGTCGAGGACTGCTATCTCGGCAATTGCGCCCACGGCGCGCCGAACATCGGCCGCCAGGCCGCGCTGCTCGCGGGTCTGCCGAAGACCACCGCCGGCGTGTCCGTGAACCGCTTCTGCTCCTCGGGGCTGCAGACCATCGCGATGGCCGCGAACTCGATCCGCTCCGACGGCGCCGACTGCATCGTCGCAGGTGGCGTCGAAAGCATCTCGATCCCCGGCGGCGGCTCGCCGAAGGAATGGGTCGATCCGGAACTGCTCAAGGTCGCCCCCGATATCTTCATGGCGATGATCGACACCGCCGACATCGTCGCCGAGCGCTACAAGCTAAGCCGCGAATATCAGGACGAGTTCTCGCTGGAATCGCAGCGCCGCATGGCCGCCGCCCAGCAGGCGAACAAGTTCAAGGACGAGATCGTCCCGATGAAGACCAAGATGAAGGTCGTCGACAAGCAGACCAAGGCGGAGAGCATCGTCGACTACGTCGTCGATCGCGACGAGTGCAACCGGCCCGAGACCACGATGGAGGGCCTCGCCAAGCTTGAGCCGGTGAAGGGCCCCGGCAAGTTCGTCACCGCCGGCAATGCCAGCCAGCTCTCCGACGGCGCCGCTGCCGTGGTGCTGATGGAGGCCAAGGACGCCGAGAAGCGCGGTCTCAAGCCGCTCGGCCGCTTCGTCGCCTGGGCGACCGCGGGCTGCGAGCCCGATGAGATGGGCATCGGCCCGGTGTTCGCGATCCCGAAGCTCTTGAAGCGCACCGGCCTCAAGATCGACGACATCGATCTGTGGGAGCTCAACGAGGCCTTCGCCAGCCAGTGCCTGTATTGCCGCGACCAGCTCGGCATCGATCCCGCCAAGTACAACGTCAATGGCGGCTCGATCGCGATCGGCCATCCCTTCGGCATGACCGGCGCCCGTCTCACCGGCCATCTGCTGCAGGAAGGTGCGCGGCGCAAGGCCAAGTGGGGCGTGGTGACCATGTGCATCGGCGGCGGCCAGGGCGGCGCCGGCCTGTTCGAGATCTATCACTGAGATCAGGCACGATGAATGCGAAGGGGCACGGCGCAAGCCGTGCCCTTTCTTGCTCGAGCTGTATCCACATCGTCATTGCGAGCGAAGCGAAGCAATCCAGAGTCTCACCGCGGAGGCAGTCTGGATTGCTTCGCTTCGCTCGCAATGACGGAGGTCGAATGCGATAGTCGTCGCTCAAGCCCGCGCCAGCGCCGGTGCGAACACCACTTCGATCAGCGTGCCGGAATTCCCTGAACTCTTGATGTTGAACTGGGCGCGGTTGGCTTCGACCAGCGCTTTCGTCAGCGACAGATTGAGCGCGGAATTGTCGGCGGCATCCCCCGGCGGCGGGGTGCGGAACGGCTCCATGGCGGCGGCGACCTCGCGCTCCGAGAGGCCATGGCCGGTGTCGCGGATGCGCAGTGCGATCTCGCCGCGGTCGGTCATCGCGGTGGAGACGATGACCTGGCCGCCGGCGCTCGCTAGCCGGATCGAGTTCGAGATCAGGTTCATGGTGATCTGCCGCATCGCGCGCGCGTCCGCGCTCACCTGCGGCAGCGCATGGGCGAGCGAGGTGCGGATGATGATGCGCTCGCGGTTGGCCTGCGGCTGCATCACCACGACGCAGGCCTCGACCAGATCGTTGAGGCTGAGGTTGGCGAAGGTGAGGTCGAGCTTGCCGGTCTCGATCCGCGACAGCTCCAGGAGATCGTCGATGATGGCGATGACGCGCTCGCCGGAGGCGCGGATGTCCTTCATGTATTCGCCGTAGCGCTCGTTGCCGAGCGTGCCGAAGCGCTCCGAGATCATCACCTCGGCAAAGCCGATGATGGCGTTGAGCGGGGTGCGGATCTCGTGGCTGATCCGCGCCAGCATGTCGGCCTTGGCATTCGCCGCGCCGTCGACGAGGCGGCGCGCCTGCGTCAGCTCGCTCTCGCCCTTCTTGCTCTGCGAGAGGTCGCGGAACACGGCGAAGAAGTTCGGGCCGTCGGGCCGGGTGCGGCCCATGATCATGGCGAGCGGAATGACGCCGCCCTTCTTCTCGCGTCCCAGCACCTCGCGGCCGTGGTCGAGCAGGCTCGCGATGTCCTGGCTCGTCACGCTGCCCAGATAGTCGGCGACGACCTGCTGGCTCTCGGGCGCGAACAGCGTCGCCAAATTCTGCTCGAGCAGCGCCTCGCCGTCATAGCCGAACAGCGCCTCGGCGCTGCGGTTGCAGGCGTGGATGTTGCCTTCGGCATCGAACATGACGATGCCCTCGGCCGTGGTGTCGAGGATCGCGGCGAGATCTTCCGCGTCGGCGTCGCCGGCCGCAGGCTCGAGATCGGGCGCGTAGGGAAAGGACTCAGGGATGATGGGCTCGGCAACGACGGGCGGTGCTGCGACCGCGAGGGCAGCGGGTGCGGCTTGCGGCAGCGCGCAGATCAGCGCATGCGCGCTGTCGCCGTCCCAGTCGATGCTGTGCAGATGCGCGTCGGTGGTCGGCAGCGGCGCTTCGCCATTGGCAAGCGTCGCGCTGATCGTCACCGGCGTGCCGGCTTGCGACGTGCTGCTGGCGGGCGACACGCCCGGTTCGACATAGAGCGCGTCCAACCCGCCGGCATGCTCCAGCGCGCTGAGGTTGTCATAGCCCATGCGCGCGAGGAACGCCGGGTTGGCGTAGAGCAGGCGGTCGAGGCGATAGATCAAAATGCCCGTCGGCAACAGGTCGAGCAGCGTGCGGTCGCGCAGGCTGGTGCCGCGCGCCGGCGGCGCCGCCTCGGTCAGCCATTCGGCCGGTGCGGGTGGCGTCAGAGGTTCGGGCTCAGGCTCGGACAGCAGCGGCTCGGGCGCACTGTCCGCGGCCGGCGGCTCGGCGCCGGCTGCTGCGATGCTTTCGCGCTCGCGTTCGAGCCGCTCGGACAATTGCCGCGCGAGCTCGTTGAACGCGCTGTTCTCGACAGGCGTCAGCGTCGGCGCTCTGGTATCGCCGGGGCTGCGGAACGGCACGACGTTGGGAGGCGTTTCCACTGGCGTTTCCAAATCGGTTGGGTGTGAATTCGCTTCGTTGACGGGGTCGGGCAGTTCAGGTGTTGGCTCAGGCTCAGGCGCAGGCGGCTCGATCGGCGGCGGCGGTGCCTCCGCCACAGGCTCGGGCTCGACGCCATCGGCGGACGGGCTTTGCGGCGCGTGCGGTTTGACGAACAGCTCGAAGCGACGCAGCGCATCGAGCCGGTTGAGGCCGTCGAGATCGCGGCAGACGCCAAAGCCCCGGAAGCCCGCAAAGTTGCGCTCGCGGTCGTAGACCGGCAGGCCTGCGAGCTCGACCGGCAGATGCTCGCCGCCGTCGGCGGGCCAGTTCACGGTGATCCCGGCCCAGGTGTCGTGGCTGGCCAGCGCCTGCGCCACGCGTCCTTCGGGATCGAGCGAAAATTCCTCGGCGATCTCGCGCCAGGGGCGGCCGAAGCCGGCCGCGGTGTGCGCGCCCATCAGGCGGATGAAGTCGCTGGACGCCAGCACGAAGCGGCCCTGCGCATCCATCTGCCAGAGGAAACGCAGCGGATGCTGGCGCGGTGGCTCTGCGGGAGCGGGCGGCGGCTCGACCATGCCACCAGTGGTGGGCACGGCCTGCGGCGGCACAATGGCTGCGTGCGGGTTTTCAACCGGAGTCTTTGGCGCGAAGTCGATGGCTTCGGTCGTTTCCGCGGCAGGCTCGCGCGCCGCAGCCGTATCGGCCAGCTCGGCAAAGGCATCGAACAGCGTGATTTCCGATGCAGCCTCGTTTGGCGGTGCCGGCTGCACATCGTCCGGCGCCGGGGCCGGAGGCACGGGCCCCTCGCGCGCGGCATCCGCAGCCGCCGTCTGCGCCGCCGCCGGCTCGATCAGCGCGACCAGGCCGACATCGGCGCCGATGCCGACCCGTTGCAGCACCATCTGCCCGATGCCGATCGGCGTCTCGACGCGGCCTTGGCGAAGCGCATCGCTGCGGGCCTGTTCGAGGCCGGCCTCGTCGAGGTCGCGGAAGCCGAGCAGGGAGCGGGCGGCCTCGCTGGCGCTGACGAACAGGCCGTCGGGCGCGAACGCTGCCATCGGCACCTTCGCGGCCTCGACCAGCCGATGCAGCCGTTCGACCAGCGGCATGGCCTGCCCGGTCGGGTCCAGCGCTGTGACGAGCACGCCGTTCTTGCCGTCGGCAAAGTCGAGCCGCGCGCAGGCGCAGGTCATGAGCGTGCCGAGCCGGGCCCCGAAGCCGCGCAGCCGCTCCAGCCGCACCGCGCCGCTCGCCGGCAGCTGGCGGGCGAGCCGGGCCACCTGGCGGCGATGGCTGTCGGCGGGGCCGAAGATCTTCTCGGCGAGCGCGGTGGTATGGGCCGCGCCGAACAGCCTTGCGCCGACCGGATTGGCCCACAGCACGCGGCTGCCGTCGACCGCGAAGAGCCAGGTGGGGAGCTGCGAGGTCGCATGCACGGCCAGCCGCGGATCGCCCACCCCTCGCAACTGGAAATCCGAACTACTCATCCAACCGGCTTCACGTCTCGCTGTCGGCGTCTTGGCGGGCGGCTTGCCGGAATGGCAGCCTTAAGAAAGGGTTTATCGCCCGCGGGCGCGGGCAGGTCCACGGCCCACCCCTGAAAGACAGGCCCAAAGCCGCGATAACCTTAATCCGGTAGAACCCGCAAGCCGCAGCGATGCTGCATCCGCAGGATTTGCGGGGGCGGCGATGGTCAGGCCGGTTGCCGAAGCTGCGCGCGGCATCCTCGGTGCCCACCCTCCCCTGGAGGGGGACGGTCGATCGCGCGCAGCGCGAGCGGGGTGGTGTGATCTCTCCCCTCGGGCACCGCCTCCGTTGAAGGACTGTCACCCCACCCCGTCTCGCATCGCTACGCGCTGCGAGTGACCCTCCCCCTCCAGGGGAGGGTAAGAAAGTGCCCCGCTGCATCGTTCTCCACGGCACCCGACTACCTCAACCTCGGGTTCCCCACCTCAGGAACCTCGCCTTCCCCGAGATTAAATTTCGCGCCGCACCCGCCCGATGCATTGCGCTGCACAATGTTGACATGTTAGGCAGCCACAATGCTGGGCGCTGGGCGAGTCATCTCGTTTGTTTCGCGTATCCAGTCTTCGTACCCGCCAACAGATGGCCCCGGTTGGCCGGCGGGCGCGCCGTAAGGCTCACTCCATTTTTTCTAGATTAGCGTGAGGGACCAACATGACAGGTGCGACTGATCCGTTTTCTGCCTCGATCATTCCGTTCGAGGTTCCCGAGCAGATGCGTGCGTTCGCCGAGAAGGGCGTATCGCAGGCCCGCGAGAGCTACGCCAAGTTCAAGGACGCGGCCGAGACCCACAACGGCACCGTCGAGGCCGTGTTCACCTGCGCCAGCAAGGGCGCGAGCGAGTACACCGCCAAGCTGGTCGAGTTCATGAAGGCCAACTCCACGGCCTCGCTGGACTTCGCCCAGGAGCTGCTCGGCGCCAAGTCGCCGTCGGACGCGTTCTCGCTCTGGACCGGCCACGCCCGCACCCAGCTCGAGACCTTCCAGGCCCAGGCCAAGGAGCTGGTCGAGATCAGCCAGCGCGTCGCCAACGAGACCGCCGAGCCGATCAAGGCGAGTGCCGCGAAGTTCTACAAGCCGGCCGCCTGATCAGACCGGCGGATCGATCAAGTTGAGAAACCCGGGCCCCAGGGCCCGGGTTTTGTTCTGGAATAAGGTGATTTTGGCCGGATTTTAGCCCGGCAGCGGCCTTGCCAAACGGAGCCGTTGCACCTAGTTTCCGCCCCGTCCAGCCCCCTCGGTTGTCGGCCCTAGCAAGGGCGCCCCCAGGGCGGCTCGCAAGGATGCAGTTGTAGCTCAGTTGGTTAGAGCGCCTGTCTGTGGAACAGGAGGTCGGTGGTTCGAGCCCACCCAACTGTACCACCGTTGCGGATAACTCCGCATTCTCAGCATCTTATTGATAGACCTGCCGGATTTGTGCCGCCTAAAATACAAAAGGCGTTACAAATGGCGTTGCGGATGGTCGGGTTAAGTCGAGCTGCTGACGGTCGGTGGTTTGCGCGTAAGGGCATCCCAGAAGATGTCCGTGAGGACTACCAAAGGCTCTATGGCCACAAGCGCGAAGCTCACCTCAAGCTCGCCGCCGACACGCCTAAGCACGAGGCTAAGGCCCGCCTCGGAGAGTGGGAGGCCGAGGTCGAGACGCGCATCGCGACCCTGCGCGCCCAACGTAACGGCGAAGGTCAGCCGCTCACCCGACTCAACGCAATTGCTCTCGCTGGCCGTTGGTACAACTGGTTCGTAAAGCAGCACGAGGCAGACCCCGGCTCCCCCAAACACTGGCGGGAATTCAGCGACCATCTTACTTGGAACGTGCTCTACGCCGAGGCGCCTGCAGCGTACCACGAGAACCCCAAGGCTGATCCCCATTGGGAATGGACCAAGGCGCCAGACGTGCGTGAAGCGGTAAGGCCTCAGGTTGCCGAGCTGGCCCGTGTAGCCACGTTCCTTGCAAGCGAGGGTAAGGCTTTAAACGCCGCAGCGCATGCGCTGTTTGTCGATGCAGTGAGCGATAATCTTTTGCTAGCCATCTCGGTGCTGGAGAGGCGCGCGAATGGCGACTACTCACGCGATGACACCCCTGACACCTTTCCGCGGTTCACAGACGGACCCGTGCGCGGCTCAGGCGCGAGCTGCTGGGAATTGTTCGAGGCTTTCGTGACCGCGACAACGCCCGCACCTAATACGGTGACACGCTGGCGAGCCGTGTTCCTCGAAATGCAACGCGAGTTTGCCGAGGTAGGGGCGGATGGGATCACCGAGGACGCTGCGCGCAAGTGGGTGCATGGTCTGATCACAGAGAAGCGTACGGCGATCACTGTCCGGGAGATTTGGCTTTCGGCCTCGCGTCGTGTGTTTAGTTGGGCGCGCGAGCACAAGCGCGTTCGCCAAAATCCTTTCAAGGAAGTTAGGGTTGACGTTCCCCGCAAGGTGCAGACGCGGGAGGACGGCCGCAGCTTTACCACCGCAGAGGCCAGCATCATTCTTAAAGCCAGCCTTACGTATCAGAAGCCCGCCACGCCAACCGAGAGGACGCGCCGTTGGGTGCCATGGCTGTGCGCGTATTCGGGCGCGCGGTCAGGCGAAATCACTCAGTTGCGGGGCGGCGACATTGAAGCCCGCAATGGCTTCTATGTGATGAAGTTGACGCCCGAAGCGGGCACGGTCAAGACAGGCAAGCCGCGCGTTGTGCCAATCCACGAGCACCTGATCGTTCAGGGCTTCATTGAAATGGTGCAGCAGGTTGGGAAGGGGGCGCTGTTCTACAATGACAAGACGCCACAGAAGATAAGCAATGACCCTTTGAAGCCGTCGCGCTCTCGCGCCGAAACTGCTCGCGCTCACCTGGGAACATGGGTTCGTGGATTGGGTGTTGATGATCCCGAACTCAGCCCTAACCATGCTTGGCGCCACCTCTTCAAGAGGATCGGTGACGAAATTGGGATGGCGGAGAAAATGAACGACGCCATAACGGGGCACACGCAGGCGACCGAGGGACGGAAATATGGCCCACCGACCGCGGCGGCCATGGCCGAAGCTCTCAAGAAATTCCCGCGATACGCGCTGGAATGAACGCTTCCTCGGCTTGGACCTGTCGGCCGTTGGGGAGACGGAATTCTACACGCGGCGCCAAGGTAAGTCGATGACCTCGTAAGTCGGCTAATCTACGAGAAGCGGACGAGGCCCGAGCAGTCCAGCAAGTCTCGTTTTGCCCCTGAGCGGACCTTTGGCCGTTCCCATTCCGTGCTGAGGTCGGCGTTTGTTCTCATTAAACGGGCGGGGTAATGTGCGTATTTGACCCCAGTGTCCTAAGTTGATTTTGAGAGTGTCCTAATACGTTTTAGGAACGAATGTTCACTTTTGCACTTAAGCCTCCTGTTGAGAGGTTTAGGTACGTGGCTACGCATCACCAAGATCAGCTTCCGCCGCAAGCGAGGCAGGACCACAGTCCGCGCTGCCCGGCCTGCGCAGCCTTCCCCCGTCTGGCCCAATCGCTACTCGACACCCAGAAGGGCAAGACCGTCCGGCTTTACCAATGCCAGTGTGGCGAACGCATTTGGGATGATTAACTAAGGCGATGCGGCTCATGACCCGGTACTATTTCGACATCCGGGACAACACCGGCCTCTATCCCGATGAAGAAGGGTTGGAGTTCAAGACCCAGCAAGAGGCCGAGTTTGAGGCTGCCAAATCGCTTGCTAACCTGGCAAAGGACTTTGCGGACATACGGCGAGACGTGGCTGTCGAGGTGCGAACGGAAGTCGAGCGCGTGTTCCAAGCTGCGTTCATTTTCGACAGAAGCAGGACAAGACAGTAAGGCCGCCCACCGAGGTGCCTCATCGTTTCAGCCCCACGTTGACTTCCGCTGCTGGCCCGAATGCCAAGTGCCGCCCAGCTCTGAAATTGTCTGCTTGTCGGGGTAGACCGGAAGTTATCGGCGCACAGTCAGAATGGCGCAATTGACCCGGAACGGACGCTGAGTTCGGGGACGGTTCAGCGCGCTGCCACCTGTTCTATCCAACGGGTGAGGGGAGTGTGCAAACGTAATCCGAACACGATCCGGCTTCAGCCGCCTTTTCCCTCACATTCGTCAGCGGGAATGATTGATGGTGAGCGGCGCTCCTCCAATTCCCGAAGCCGCTCGATTTGGTTTCGAAGGCTCTCCGGTTGCTCCGGCGTAGGCTTCAGCGACACGCGCAGTTGTTGGCCAATCACCTTCATAATTGCTCGGCTGTGTTTGGGGTCTATGTCGTCGCGATATGGCATAGCGAAGTCTCCTTCGACAAAAGGGCGCGGAGATTTAGAAACCAGCGCCTGCCTACCGCAGCTTTTCCGCCTCCGGGCATTCTGTGAAACTGGAGACCGCCGCTTTTGGCTATCTGCGCGAGCGCTGTAGTTGAGAACAGCGGGTCTTGCGTAGGACCTTTGGCTATCCGCGACATGCGCCGACTAGTTGACGGCGAGCGACGGTCTCACCGTGCCAAGTCGCGCCGAGACACTTCGTTCCGAATTATCGTAGTGCGAAGATACGTCCGGCTTGCTGCCCAAGACAGCGTCGGCGCCACAGACTGGCCGGGCTAAGCCTGCTCCGGCCGACCCGGCCTGACGCAGATGTCTGGGCTCACGCGCTGGAGTTAAGTTCGGAATGGACGTCGGGATTTGGCCATCACGTCGATATCGGCAAGTCTGCTTCTGCGCCGCTCTCGGGCGCTAAGTGGACGTAATTGTGAGCGCACAGCCTAAAGAGTTGGGCCGCACCTGAGGCTCCGAATGGACACCTTGGGTGCGGCCGTTGTCTTGCTATGCGGCTTTCGCGAGGAAGCTCTTTGAACCTCTCCCGACGCCGGGGATGTACGTAACCCCCAGTCCGATGAGCGTCTGAGTCGTGGGGTGCTCCTTATCGTTCAACGTCTCTCTCAGCTTCTTCAGGTTCTTGAGCTGCAAGGCGTGCTGAATCTCTGAGAGCGACACAGTCCCGGCCGCGTGCTTTGTCATATAGTCGATCAAGCGCACGTGGGAACTGCCGGCGCGGGGCCTCTTCTCCTTGGCGGTATCCAGCGAGAAATCCCACGACTTTACGTTTATGCCCGGCATATCGACTTTGATGTCATCCAGGATCGCATCACCCACCGCATCCTGTGGCAGCACGATGAAGATGTCTGCGGCGGGGCAGTGCCCTTCGGCATCGATCACATGGCGGCAGCAAATCCGATTGATAGCTTGGATGACCGATACGGACATTTGCCGCTGCTCCATCTCCTTGCGCACATTGTTGTACTGCTTCCATTGGGGCGACCTGAGCCATTGGTCATCCTGAGCCCCCTGCAGCGCACAGAACATGTTTGTGGCCCACGTCTGCGGCCGATAGGGCAGTCCAAGAATGATCGCGGTATCGAAGTCTTGCCACGTGTTACGGCCATCAACGGCGCCCCAGTGGCCCACTGAGAACTGCTTGAAGTTGGACTTCTCGGCCCATTTCTTCACGACAAGGTCCTCAACGTCCTTATGGACACACATGAACACCGAACGCTCCGGGCTTACTGCCGCCTCCACAGCCTGCCGAATGCGGGGAAGGCGCCCCTTGATGCGTTCGATCATGGCGTTCTTCCCAAGACCGGTGCCCCTCGCAACGTGGAGTTTGACGCTGCTGTAATCCCGTGCGCGTCCCGGCACAGTCGGGCGCACGTGTCGCTCCTCGAAGAGGTCCCAAAGGAAGTTCGCCCGGGCGGTCGCATCGAGCACCACCGGCCCCGGGGTGTTCAGGGGCACCGCCAAAGCCGCTGAGTTAATCGAGTGCCACTCCCCAGACTTGGAGTAGTAGGCGAACTGATCCAAGCATGACTGAACGGCGGTGATGGTTTCCTCCACGCGTTCGGCCAAGCGGGCTCTGTCCCTGGTGCTGCTGCGGTCGTACACAATGCGATCATAGGGTAGAGTCTGCATTGCTGAGAGGAGAGGGGCGAAGTCCACGCACGCTGGGGCGCTATTATTTTCCCAGATGAGCGACATGGCCCCGTCAAGGTTATCAAGGTCCACATAGGAGAGGAGCACATGGTGCACCTGCTCCAGAAGGGTCACTTGCTCAGGCAACGCCGCGCGCACCGCAGGCGGGATGAGGCTAATGACAAAGGCTAGGTTCTCGGTGGTCGCGCTGCTTTCGTCGACCACGTTGGCGAGAGCTTCGTCGATGATGGTGAGAAGCCGTTGACCACCCCGCCAAGACACCAGACGGTCCCAGGGGCGCCAGTCTTGGCCCTTGAGCTTCCTCTTGGCATTCAGGAACGCTTGGTGGGTGATAATCACCACGTCGCTCTCGTGCAGCTCCTCGGGCGTCGCGTAGCTATCCGAGTGATGGACAACGGCCACTGGTCGGCCTGCCAGAGTGTTCACGGTAGCGGCGATGTTGTTAGCGTCTTCCTTCAGTCGGGTAACGATGAGGATGCCTACCGGCCTGCGTGTGCCTTCGGTCTCTCGATTGAGATCAGCTTGCATCGCTGCATATACGCACGTGCCTTGGGTCTTCCCGGTACCTGTAGGCGGCTGCAGGATGCGCCACGGAGATTGAATACCATTTGCGGCTTCAACTATGGAGACCTCAAAGTTCTCCCCCATGATCCTCCAAAGGATCTGCAGGTCAGTCGAGCAGTGTTGCCCAAGGCCTCCTTCAGAGCGGTGTTTGGTCCAATGCTCGGTCATCCGCTGACAGAAAGACTGCGGGGACACGAGGGCGTAGCTAGAGTTCGGTGATGTTGTTTCTTGCATGATAGTTTGTGGTGTTCTCTATGGGACACGACAAGTCACCGGAAGGACTCCTTGGGAGGAGCACCGGACGGCTTGTGAATGGTGGTGGGGTGAAGGTGGTTGTCTGACATGACCAGCCGGAAAGGAGCCCCTGAAGGCTCTATAGGAGGCACCGTAGTGCTCTGAGGGCACCTAAGGCGCGGAGTTGTCGGCAAACACCCCCCGAAAGCTCTAATAGAACAAGACCATTAGAACTCTCAGGGGGACCCTTTCTGGGTGTTCGCTCTTGGTGTTCTCCTCTCATGAGGAGCTTCGTGGGCTTGGAGGGGTGCTGTGGAGCCCCGGGCTAGGTTAAAATCATATCGCGGGTGGAAGCGCCCTCCCTTGCGCGGCTTCACCGGCTGATCTGTACACCGGGCGGTCGGTAAGGTGCCCGTAGGTTGACAGGGAAGCCCAGGGACTCATTTCAGACACCATGGGCTTCTTTCTGTCGCCACCGCCCGAAAGGAGACAGTGACTCCCGCAGCGAACCTAAGAGGCCATTAGTGTCCTGAGGGGTGGCGGCGTCTGCCTTAGGTATCGCTGGGGACACCTTCGGTTTCTGCGGGGATATAGGTCCCTGCTTCTGTCGGCAGAGATTTCCGTATCCGCGTGCCTGGAGGCGTTTCTCCCTTCAGCACGGCCATCATCTGGCGAACAAGGTCGAGCCCTTGGGGCGTGATGACTACATGGCGCTCCCTACGGTCTCCATGGATTTGCTGAACCACGGCGACAAGTCCTAAGCCGGTCCCGTGTCGCCTGTTGACGGCCCCGAGGTCGCGGAGGTGCTTGGACATCACCTCGCCGCTTACGCCGCAGCGTGCCGCCAGCTCCGACACGGTGAGACCTTCCTGTGCAGCGACATTAAGAAACGTATTCACAAGCGAGAAGGTCAACCGCTTACGCGTGCGACGCATCGGCAGTAGGACATTGAGCAATGTTCTGGCCGCCCAGCGTGCTTGTGGTGAGAGCCCTTGGCTATCGTCGTCGGACATCTGCTTCCTTTCGGCTTCCTAAGGGCCAGGAATGAAGCACATGTCTGGGAGAGGGAGGCCGATGGCCAGCCAAGGGGCAGGTAGTTTCAACAACTCTGCGCCGTTCTACCAACTCAGGTGCGCCAGTTCGGGACGCGCACGTTTCTGGTTAGCCGCCATCGAGCGCAGCGATGACCGCTTGCCGCACCGCAGAGTGCAAAGCCTCAGCAACGGCGAGGTGGTCAGGATAGCGTTGCGCCATCCATGCACGACGATGCGGTGTGAGCCGTGCTGGGCAAATAGAGCAATCCAGCGAGGAGGAGATTTCATTCCAGTAATGATCTGCGACTTCCACACCGAGCGCGTGGACCGCATCC
This sequence comes from Bradyrhizobium huanghuaihaiense, assembly GCF_025200885.1. Taxonomy (NCBI): domain Bacteria; kingdom Pseudomonadati; phylum Pseudomonadota; class Alphaproteobacteria; order Hyphomicrobiales; family Nitrobacteraceae; genus Bradyrhizobium; species Bradyrhizobium huanghuaihaiense. Next base: position 1,424,662 of record NZ_CP104172.1, read on the forward strand.
ATCACGTTCTCACGCGATAGGTGCCAAAGAGGCTCCACACACTCGATCCCCGGCTGCTCCAGGGGAGCCAGGTTGTTGCCATCGCTCGCGCAGCGCCCGCCTATCGCGCAGCCGATGCCGTCCGCTCTGATCGCTTCCCAACCTACATCTCCCCTATGGCGTCCGCAGCATCTTGTCCAAGGCGCGATGTGAGGTCGCTTTGCCGCGAGCCCAATAAACGAGATGTGCTCTATCGGCACCACCTTGGAAGGTATGCCTTCGCTGAGAAAGAAGTCCGTGAGATCAGATGTAACTACCTTGTGGTCCCACCCGGAAAGCTTGCGGTCCATGAAGGCAATCATGTGAGGAAACTCGGCGCCCGTTCTTACATTGTAGATTGTGACGTTGTCGCGATGCGGCTCCGCTAGATGCAACAACAGAGAGCTTTCCAAGCCGCCAGAGTATAGCAGGGCGACACGCTGGTGCCTTGCAACTGCGTCTTCGAACACGCGCACGGCGTTAGCGAGCAGTGGCTTCCACTCTTGAGGCTCATGAGGCTCCGAGGATTGAGGCTCTGGGGCCGTCACCGGCAGTGAGGAGTCTTCGTGTCCATTGGTGTCCATCTGGGGCTGGTCCTTTCGAGAAGCCGCTTTCGTGTAGAAGGGAGGGTGGGCAGGCGGCAACTGACTGATTTCGTGGAAGCTTGTTCTGTGGTGGTGGTGATTGACGGGGGGGCAAAAAAAGAGCGAGGAGCTGCCTGTGGTGTCCATCGGGGACCTGCGCGCTCCTCGGGTGACTAAGGCGCCTCTACGGTGAGTGAGGGGGCATGCGCTTTCGTGTTTGCGGGGGTGGGTTCGCCAACTAACGGTCTGATCCACTGGCGAATTGTGCTGAGAAGGTGGTGTTTTCATATGTGCCCGCCGCCAAAACACGCGCAGTGCAGCCGTGAGCCGAGCAGCGCCGAGCAGCTTAAAGCCGAGGAACTCGAAACCGGTCAGAGCTCGCGGCCAAAAAGGGTCCCATGGGCGAATATGGGACCCGTTCCGAAGCGCGCTTTCCTGTTTGCGGGGGGCACTCAGCGCCGAAGGCCTGCGTGCGCCCTATGCCCGCCGAGGCTGATGCATTGCCTAAGAATAATAAAATGCTCCGAGTGCGCGAACGTGAATTGCGTGGATCAGCTGGATGATGTGCCAGACATCCAGGTAACGCACCTCGCAGAGGCCATCTCGGAAGCCTCCGCGCATCACCATTCCGCATAGGACCTGTTTCGTGAGGTTGAAGACCGGTGCCCCGCTCATCCCAGTAATCGTCTCGAAGTCTGCTTCGCCATATCTGGCGCTCGCCCGTCTCAGGAGCGTATCGCTGGTTGGGCCTCTATCGCGCAAAGGCAACATACAGAGGGCGAAATTGCCATCAGGCAACAGCCGAGACCTGTCCTTGGAAATCCCAATAGCGAAAAGGTCGTGCTCAGCCGCGCTACTACCGACAGTTTTGTTTTCGATGGGATATGCAGTGCCTCCGAAAAAGTCGGGGGCCAGATCATCAGCAAATTCTATGATGCACAGGTCACCTAAGTCGGAGCCCACCGCAGCGCCGCCCAGGTTGTTGGCGAAACCCAAATTCTTGATCCGTGCCGAGAGCTGCCCTGGTCTCAACTCTGTCCGCGCGCTCACGTGGAGCATATTGGGGTCGAAGTCACCCAAGACATGCTTACAGGTCACCCCATAGGGCCGCCGTCCATACTTAACGATGAACAAGGTCCCGCCATGGGTTGCATGCGGGTACTCCGTGTATTCGGTTTGGAAAAAGACCGCACGCAGCGCGCTGGCGAGAGGATGTTGGTACAACTCTTCCCAATTCATGTGGCTGCGGACGCCTCCTATCTCCGCTCTAGGATATTCGCAACGCTCTGGGCATACCACTGCCCACCGCGCGCCGTAGGGATGCCTCGGGCATTCAGGGCCTCAGCAATCTGCCGCAACGTGCTCGCACCAGCCCTCTGGGCCTCACGGATAATCGGCAGCACATTCGCGGCGTAGCGCTCAGCCTCAGCCTTTACGGCTTCCACCGCGCCTCTGCGAGCCATGTGGAGCTTTGGGTTACCCAGGGTGACCCCGCGAGCTTTAGCGGCCGATAGGGCTTGCCGGGTGCGGGTGGAGATCAGCGCGCGTTCCTTTTCGGCCAGCGCGGCGAACAGGTGCAGCACGAACGGGTCTACGTCAGGCCCAAGCTCAGCAACCACGAAGGGCACCTTGTGAGCCATGAGGCCGGAAATGAAGTGAACATCGCGGCTCAAGCGGTCGAGCTTCGCGACCCCCACGTGGCACTTGAGCTTCCGTGCGGCTGCCAGAGCCGCCTTGAGCTGAGGCCTGCGGTCGAGGGCATCCGAGCCCTTGCCCGTCTCCACCTCAACGAACTCGCAGACCACCTCGTATCCCTCAGCGGCTGCGAAGTGGGCAAGGGTGTGCCGTTGGGCTTCAATGCCTAAACCTGAGCGGCCTTGGCCGGAGGTGCTGACCCGGATGTAGGTGACAAGGGGAGCTGCGGGCACGTCGGAGGTCCTCCAGAGCTGGTCTGTAAAGAACCTATACGTCCATTTAGATTTTATACAAGGGCGATTGTCATCCGTTTCGCCACACGCGGTACTCCAACCTTTTGTTGTCTGGCTCTCCCTTGACGAACTATGGTTGAAGTAGGGGAGAAGTGTTCGGGGGCCACGTTGGAAATAACCCACATAAGCATTCGGAATTTCAGGTCGATCAAATCTCTAGAGCTGCCACTGCGAAGCACGACGCTGCTTGTCGGGCCAAACAACTCAGGCAAGACAGCCATCCTAGATGCAGTTCGGATCGCGCTCGGTAGACGGTGGGGCCAGCGCGGAACGGGATTTACCGAGTACGACATCCACCTTCCCGATGATCGGGCCGACCCAAAACTCTGCGGTCCGGCTGTCATAGAACTAAGAATGTCCGAGCGGGTAGCGGGGGAGTGGCCACAAGAACTTCAGGATGACTTGTTGGATCAGATACAGAATGATCCACATGGTCGCGCCTACATTCGTCTGAGGGTGACATGCGGCTGGGATGCGCAATCTCAAGGCTATGAGCCGCTTTGGGAATTCTTGGATGCGGCTGGGGCTCCCCTACGTGGAGGACGCCGCGTTACCAACACGCATCCCTTTTTTCAGTACATCCCTATTTTCTACATGGGCGCTCTGAGAGACCCGGCTGACGAGTTTTCCGCGCAATCCCAGTTCTGGGGACGACTTCTAAAGGCCATTACAATCCCACCTGCTCTTGAAGCACGGGTGATGAAAGTCTTGGACTTAGTCAATCAGAGGCTGATGGGGAGTGACCCGCGCCTCGCCCAAATAACAGAAGAGCTAAAAGTACTAACTGCAGTAGCGGCTCAAGACACGGCCGGTGATCTTCAGTTGCGAGCAGTTCCGCTAAAGGCGTGGGATTTGGTGTCCCGCTCTGAAATCATACTCCGAAACCAGACGAGCAGCCCGTGGCTTCCTTTGCGGCGTCATGGTCAAGGCGTGCAAAGCCTTTCGGTGGTGTTCCTATTTGAAACGTTTGTCCGCCAACTGTTGAACGATATCTACGGTGTAGGCTCTGCGCCGGTGTTAGCCATTGAGGAGCCGGAGGCGCACCTGCATCCGCAGGCTGCTCGGACAATGTGGGGTCACATCAATGAGCTGCCCGGTCAGAAGATCATAACGACCCACTCGCCATATTTTGTGCAACACGCTCCTTTCAGGAGCATACGATTGGTTCGATGTACCGCAAATGGCACAGAAGTGAGTACGCTTGACGAAAACTACTCAGTCAAAATACCAAATTTGGCAACGCTCAATCCTGTCCTTCAGAAATATCCGGCGCTGACCTACGATGCTGTGAGCGGGCAGCTCGAAGTAGTCGGAAAGATGGAAGAACAGGCCAAGCGGGATTTGATGACCGCTTTTGGTGCCCACAATGATCGGGTCCAAATTTGCAGTGCGATTGTTGACTGTGCCAAACGCAGCGAAAAGTTTGTCAGTGATGCAACTCTGTCCGACCTTGACGAATGGGCGCGTCGTATACGCGGTGAAATCTTCTTTGCGAGAAAGTGGCTATTGGTCGAAGGCCAGAGTGAGCACATCTTACTGCAAGGCCTAGCACGCGAAATGGACTATCCTTTAGACCGGCACGGCGTGACCGTTATCGATTACCGAAACAACGGTAGCTTGGGGCCTTTTGTGGCTCTCGCAAGAGCGTTTGGAATTCCTTGGCTGGCCTTAGTTGATAATGATCTACAGGGACAAAGATCGAAAGCTGAGGTAGCTCAGCTGGGATTTTCGGCCCACCAGCTCAACGAGATGGTAGTCTCACTTGAGCATAGTAACCTCGAGGTCACGATCCTGGAGGCGAAAAACGAGGCCCTCTTGCGGGACATCTTAGCCACGGAGTGTGCGGTTCAGGCGGCTCAGGGCGCGTCACGGGCCGACTTGTGCATTTCGCTCGAAGGTAACAAGATTGAAGTGGCTAAGGCGTTGGTGGCAAGAATGAGAGATGCGCCCCAGATGGCTGTCGTCATCCCCCGTTCCATAATGTTGATGATGTTGAAGCTGCGAGAACACGCTTGACCGAAGATATTTCCTATAGTCGGGATGCAGGTCTGCATCTGAATGCTGCCCAACGCGAGGCGGTTGCGTGGGGTGACGGTGCGGCGTTGGTTCTCGCAGGACCCGGGTCGGGAAAGACCGCCGTTCTTACAACACGGATAGCGTCCCTCCTCAAAGGGTCTCCAAAAGAACGTTTTAGAGTTCTAGCTCTGACTTTTACCAACGCGGCCGCCGCCGAAATGGGTGATCGAGTTAAAGCCCTTCTGGGAGCGGAGGATGATCGGGCGTTTATAGGTACGTTTCACGCGTTCTGCATCAGCGTGCTCCAAAGTCACGGTGCGCACATCGGTGTGAATTCAAGTTTTCGGATCTTCAATTTGGAGGCAGATCGAGAGACGGTGCTGGCAGCAGCACTTCGCAAGCTTGGGCAAGACGGTCTCTATGAAAATAAACGCATTCTTGCAGCTATTGATAGGTTGCGAGGGCGACTTGTGCCTTCGAGAGATGCTGCGCGCTACTTCAAAGACCCGGATAATGGTGCGTTTGTGGCTCGCGCTTATGAGGGTTACGAGAATGCGCTCACTGAGGCTCAGGCTCTCGATTTTCCCGGCCTCTTGATGGAGGCTTGGAGGCTGTTCCACGAGGTGCCTGCTGTCGCTGCTCGTTATCGAAAGACTTTTCGGTATTGGCTCGTAGACGAGTTTCAGGACACCAACCGTGCTCAGTATGGCTTGCTTCGAGAGCTTGCGGGGGATCAGTTTCGCAATCTTTTCGTCGTCGCAGATGATGACCAGATTATCTATCGCTGGAATGGCGCGAGCTACCAGCAACTAGAGCGCTTTCGTAGCGACTTCTTGCCAGTGCAAATCCAGCTTCCCACAAATTATCGCTGTTCTCCGCAAGTTGTAGAAGCTGCGAACAACTTGATCCGCCACAACAGCGAACGTACTCCGAGCAAGGCGGACTTGGTTCCTGGTAAGGTCAAAACCAATGTTGACCCAACTATAAAGCTGAACCACTTCCCCACGGACGATGAGGAGCGCTTAGGTATTGCCGAGGCAATCAGCGCGTCCCCGTTGAGCGAGCGCTCGAACATAGTGGTGCTGGCGCGAAGCAAGTATCTACTGGACGGAGTTCTGAAGGCGTTGGTGACTTTAAACGTCGAGGCGAAAGTCGTTTCAAGAAGAGATGATTTTGTCTCCGCTGCCTACGTCTGGATGCAAGCAGTGTTGCGACAGCTCGTCAGACCGCAGGATACGTCCAACCTGGAGGTCCTCGCCAGCAGCTTCGGTGAGCTGGGTGGCCGAGAGGTGGCGGTGGAGGTGCTGGACGATGCTCAGGTCGAGAGCGGGAAATCTCTGCTGAAGACTTGGGTCGAAACTCAAGCGCTTTGCCCTCCCAAACTTGCACCCCTCATTGAGGCCGCGGATGAACTGGTCAATGATCCGAAAAATTGGCGAACGTTCGTCCAGCGATGCGCGGCCCTTTGGCCGGCTGTGTACGAGGGAGACCAACTTCCTAGCGACGTTTTGGAGGATAGAGATGCTTGGAAGGAGCTGTCGAAGGAAATCAATCAAGCTATCGGCAAGACCGCCTCTCTCGATGAATTCTTGCATCGGTTAGACATAAGTTCAAAAGAGCCAAATCCGGGGCCTTCCTGCGTTCGGCTTATGACCATTCATGGAGCCAAAGGGAAAGAGTTCAAGACAGTTTATCTGCTTGGCCTCGCCGAGGGAGAGTTGCCATCGTGGCAGAGCTTGAAGCCCGGTGCGACGGCTGAGCTGGAAGAGGAGCGGCGTGCCTGCTTTGTCGCGATCACGCGAACTGAAGATCATCTCGTGCTCAGCTACTCCGACCAGTATCGGAATTGGTCAAAGAAGCCATCACGGTTTCTGACAGAGATGGGCCTCCTTTCGTAGGCTCTCGTCACCGGCGGAGCACGGAGCCGCTAAGGTCCGGTCAGGTAGGAAGCATGACAATTATTTTGTGTCCAGTTTGCAAAGGAAAGTGCCTGTGCGTGGCATGCGATGGACGGATGGAAATTTTTCACGAAGGCAGGAAGGAGTGGATCGATTGTCCCGTATGCAGCAGCCAAAACAAAAACGTCTCGGACAATGGTGTTTGCCAAGCATGCAGAGGGGTAGGAACGATTGACGACGCTGCGCCGCTACGTGGGGGCCAAGTGTGACCGGTAGACCGAGCCGTCGGCGGTAGAGAGACTTCTTGCTAAGCATGTACTTCGGTGCGGGCGTGCAGCTGCTCCAGTAAAGCAATTTCCTAGTCCACTCAGAACAAAGGTCTGATCCGTTTGGGTCGTTCGCGCAGAGGCCGCGCCGTGGTGCTTTGATTACCCGCGCCCCCGGAGCTGCTTCAGCCTTGAGCCAAAATACGCTTGCAATAGAATGGGAATTGCGATGAGCAATTTAGCTGGAAGAACTATCAAACTGTTTCTGGTGGACGGTGTTCCTGATGGAATGCGGACCGCGGAAATTATGAGCTGGACCGGACACGTGCTGTTCGCCCCGCGTGCTAGCGTAGCGGCTCTCCTTGCGCGACCTGAGGTTAGAAAGACCGGCGCATATTTGCTGATAGGCCCTGACCCTCAGGATGCTGACCAAACGATGGTCTATGTTGGAGAAGGCGATAACGTTGGTGTGCGCATCTCAAGCCACAACAAAGACTCGGACAAGCAGTTCTGGGAGCACGTTTGCGTAATAACGAGCAAGGACCTCAATCTGACGAAAGCCCATGTTCGTTATTTGGAGAGCAGATTAATCAAGATTATTGATCGCGAGGGGCGTGCTTCGCTCGCGAACAAGAGCGACCCGGATTTTGATCTGCTTCCCGAAAGCGACTTAGCAGACATGGATGATTTCATCGCCCGCCTCCAGATATTGCTCCCAGTGTTGGGAGCCGATTTTGTCCGGCCAACCCCTCAGGTCCGTTCCTCTAAAGCGGTAAAGCCAACGATCATTCCTTCGTCGGAGGCGGGGATCGATGGAGCGCAGGTTCAGAAGTACTCCGTAGACGCTGCCACACATCCGGAGTTCCGCATGAGCGCTGGGGGCCTTCAGGCGAGAGCGGTTGAAGTGGACGGACAAATGATAATCTTGGCTGGATCCGACGCGCGATCCGAGGAGGCGCCCTCCCTCGCTTCCAACGTTCGGACCTACAGAGAGCAGCTGCGCCGCACAGGGAAACTCCATCCCGCCGAGGGCACAGGTAACCTCCGCTTCACCGAGGACGTGGCCTTTACATCGCCGAGCGCTGCCGCTCAAGCGGTGATGGGGACGAGCCGCAACGGGCGCACCGATTGGATAAACACCGCGACGAACGAGACCTATGCTGCGTGGCAAGACCGCCAAGTCGCGAGAGCTGAAGGTCCCGTGGTGGAAGCCGTACACGAACAGCCGCAGTAGTTAAGGAAAGCCGCTGAGGAGTGTCCTTTCGACCGCGTGCAACGCCCAGAGTTGAAGGTGGAGAAAAGCCGACGCCTCCTAACGGGCAAACACCGAGAACGAGCTGACCCATGTATAATTGGACCTTTTTGATCGACGGCGCCGCGTTAAACCTCGAAGCTGACTCCACGGGAGGCTGGTCTGCCTACGGAGACGCCCGTCATCAATGCCGCGCCCCAGCCGAGCAGCGGTTGGCAGATGCACTTCAGAGCATCTCAGGCGGTTTCGTTTCAATCATGCCGACAGGAAGGCCAGCCGCTGCTTACGATCCCGCCGGGAGAGGATTTGAACGCATCGTCGAGAGCAACCTCGACACAAACTCAGCGATGGTCTCCTACTACGACGCGGACCCGCAGATGTTTGGCCTTACCGTTGTGCTTTGTGAGCAGTCCGTGGCTACCTGGCTCGACATGCTAAAGTTCGTTAGGGCCAATCGGTTCAAAGCGGCGGTGGATATTGAGTTCGTCGGCTTCCCTCCCTTCAGCCGCCACTACGAGGCCGTCTCCTACGACGAGTTCATCGCCGCAGATTTCATGGACAGACGCGCAGTCTTCAGCGCCAACGCGAACCTTCGCGTGCTGCCCGAAAAGAACTAAAAGCGATAGCCGCTTCAGAATGCGCGGGCTCATTGGTCGTTGCAGCGAGACTGAAGCTTGCCGACGCTGTGTTGCAAAATACAAAATCCTGCTACAAAAGGGTGTAGAGCGAGCGCAAATTCGCTAGGTCTTTCAATGCTTAGGCTGACGGTTGGCAGTACCCACCCAACTGTACCAGCGATTAAGCGCCAATTTGGCTACGACGTGGGGCTAAGAGGCCGTTCACGCCGGATATGAGAGCAAGATCGAACTAGAACTACTTGTCGTTGCTGCTATCATCTCGTCCGCGGCGTCCTCTTTCGTGTTCTTTTTGCTCTTTGCGTTCTTCCAACCCGTGACCGGGTCGTTCGCGCTCCTCTTTGATGATGCGCGTGTTCTCCTGTGGCTTCCGGAATCCCTCTTCTCGATCCTTTGGTGCCATGTCTATTTCCCCCATACAACAAGTCGACGTTCTGAAACAAAAGAAGCAAGAGTTAATTGTAGCGATCGAAGGGCTGGATGCTACGAAGCGAAAGGATTATCTCGACAAGCTCGAAAAGCAAGCCGAGACCTTCCTTCAAGAGCAGTTGAAGGCTGCTTTGGCGATTAGCCAGCGCGCCGTGACGTTAGCAGCTATCATCGGCGCTATCACGGCCTCTATTGTCGGATTGCTGGGCACTCTTGCCGGCAAAGATATCGGCCTTGGAATACATTACGTTGCGTTAGTCCCACTGCTTGTCTGTCTTATCGGTGCGCTCTCGCGCGTGGCGAAGGCGACCACGCCGGACAGGTTCTTCTATGCTGGGACGAACCCTTTCCTTTGGATCGAGGACATCTCTACCGCCAAGGAATTCGACACAGCGCGTGCCGAACAGGTTGCGCTGTACGCGCAAAGCATCTCAGAGAACACTTTCAATCTCAAAGGCGCTCAGGAGTGCATGGCCGCTGGATTGAGGTGGGCAGGGATTGGCCTTACCCTTTTTATTGGGGCTGAGTTCGTCATTATGCTGAGTTTGTTTGGAAAGCATGGCTTTCCCTCGCTTCCTTAGTTGAAGCAGAATTGCGGTGACGGTGCACGAACCCCGCGACATCAGGCGGCATCAATTTAGTGCACTGTCACAAGAGAGAGCCCGTGCCCGACGAGGGCGTGGCGCGGAATTCAACGAGGTCTTCGCGAATCGCTGGCGTCAGTCAATCTCCAGATTCGAGTCGGCAACATTGGCGATCACTTCAACCGAGCAGAGAGCCCGCAGTGGTACTATATTTTCGATGTCTGCAAGAAGTGTTTTCTCTGCCGATCAGGTGATTCGTGTCGTCTGTCCTTTTAAGGGCAGCGAGAAGCAGATGACGGCCTACAATCTCTGCGATGGGCGAACTTCTCAAGCGGAGATCGTGAAGCGTGCAAAATTAGACAAGGGGAATTTTAGCCGCGCGCTATCCCGTTGGATCGAAGCGGGCGTCGTCGTGCGTGTCGGCGATGACGATTTGCCGCTCCACGTATTCCCGATCAGCAAGCAAAATCTAAAGGAAGCAAGACAGAAGCATGTCTGACGACGTTTCCGAGAAGCTCGACATCTTGATCCGGCTGCAAGCAGCCGCTCTGACGGCCAGCATGGAGTCGTCGAAGGAAAAGATTGTGTTCCTGTCGCAGGCCGGGCTGAGACCTAGCTTGATTGCCGAGATCCTCGGCACGACATCGAACCACGTGAACGTAACCCTTTCCACGGCACGCAAGGCCGCTGGCCGTAAGCGAGGCCGTAGCACAGATTAGCGAGGAATAATCCCATGGATGACGACGTTCTTAAAACTTTGGTTCAAGAGACCCAGTGGGTGCGCAAGCTGCTGATGCTCCAGGTGCTGGCGGCCGGATATAAGCAAAAGCATATCGCGTCTGCCTTGGGCGTAAGTGAAGCAACCATGAGCCGGATGATGCCTAAAGGCATTCCAACGCCGAAACCTGCGGCGGAGGCTTAGTGTGACCGAAGAGCAGGCCGACAGGATAATCAAGGAACTCGAGATGCTTCGAAAGCTCCGCATCATGGAGCTTTTCGACAAAGGGTATTCGCAAGCTCAGCTTGCGCAGGTGCTTGGTGTCAGCCAGCCGACGATCAGCCGAATGGTACCAAAAATCTCACCGCGGAAGGGATGACTTAGATGGTCACCCGGCAGTCCATCATCAATCTCGCTGGCGATCACGAGGAAACAGTCGAGCGGCTATCGAAGCATCTTGGTAGGAATAAGCTGCGGCGCAAGCTCTTTAATGTGATTTACGGTCCGGGAAGCCTGCCGAGATCGAAGAAGCAGATTATGAAGGCCGCGGGTATCCGCGCCCAAGATGCTCAGCAAGCTCAAAACCAAATCGATCACTTGGCAACACACCACCTCATCGTTCGTGAAGACAATGATGGTTCGGTGAAGGATGGGAGCAGGAATCTCTACCGCAAGGATCCGAACATCCGCGCGATCCGAAAGGAACTCATCAAGTTTGCTGACAACACAAAGGCTCGAGACAAACTGCCGACCAAGCGACGGCCTGCAGCAACGGTTATAGTTCGGTCGGTGCGAACCGTCACTCGCCAGGAATTAAAGAAGAGGGCCCACCTAGCGATTCTGTACCTTACCGCTGACCCCGATAAGGCTCATGCGCTTCGCGTTGATGCTGAGGTGCGTCGGGTCCAAGAGGCCATTCGAGGCTCCCAATACCGCGACAATCTCGGGGTCGAATATAGGCCCGCAGCGAATGTCGGAACACTGCTTGACGGCTTGAATGATATTGCTCCGCAGATCGTTCATTTTTCCGGACACGGCAGCGCCTACGGGCTGGCTATGGACAGCGGAAAGGTGGGGAAGCGCGCCGACGAGTCGGTCTCGTTTGGATTGCTTGCGAAAGCTCTAGCAGCGACGGACCACCCGCCGCGTGTCGTTGTTTTGAATTCTTGTCACAGCTCGGGAGCTCGCAAGCCGCTGCTCAAGCTGGGCATCATTGTTATTTCAATGAAGACTTCGATATCCGACATCGGAGCTGTTGCTTTCGCGCCGCGCTTCTACGCTGCTCTTGCTGGAGGTCAATCAGTGCAGGCGGCGTTCAGACAAGGTGCGGTTGCGGTCGAAAATGTATCAATAACGGAAGCGGACACTCCGCAGTTATTCTGCCCTCACGGCACGAACCCCGGCAGTGTAAAACTCGCCTAGCCAATCGACCAATTCGGCCAACACCCATCTTCCTCGTGGCGGCCGGTGCGATTGGTGCAGGTCTGGTCGAGCAAGCGCGAGCCGACATTCTTCCAGATCGCATCACATCCGCCATCTCGCCGCCATCCGATCCTAGCCCATGGCGAGCAGAAGAACACAACAAGAACATGGAATCGAACTCATATCAATTTCTTATTTAGGGTCTCCTTGACGAGTGCTTACCACGCGCGGCTGGTCTCGCGATCACGGACCGAAGCCTGTTCTCAGTGCTAGCGTTACTACCGAGGACGTATCAGAAGAGATAGATCGCTTTGAAAGGGGCAAAACGTACCTAGAAATTCATCGCGAGGTGCAGCAACTGCCGCGCGGCAGGAGGCGTGTCTACAGTACGGCGCGAATTTCAGGCCACGCAGAGCTCAATTTGAATGGCTCCTATTTGGTCCAGGTGGAATTGAGTCGGCAAGAGATCGCTCGGCGCTTCTACCTGACCCACGGCGATGCAGAGTTGCCCGAGCTAATAAAGTTCTTCTCGGACTTGAGGCGGACGGAATCGGTAGGGCACACAGATCTCACTTGATTGGTGTAGAAGAAATTCGAACAGCCGTCGAACAAGGGCGCCGGAATTACGGTGACAGTGCACCAAACTTTCGACGCGGGGAGGGCTCTATCCGCAACGCTCAAAGCCAATTTTGTCCGCTGTCACCGTAGCTCCTCGGATCGCAATGCGATATCGGTAGCGAGCCAAAGACGTTCATGGACAAGCAAGCCAGGCGAAAAAGATCGTGAGTTTCTTCGAGCGCCTCAAGACTGAAGCATCCGTTGAGTGGCGGGCCTACACCGAACATCCCTTCACGAACGGATTGGCGGACGGCTCGCTCCCCGAAGCCGCGTTTCGTCACTACCTCGTTCAAGACTACCTGTTCCTCATCGAGTTTGCCCGCGCCTACGCGCTCGCGGTCTACAAGTCGCCCAGGCTTGCCGACATGCGTGAAGCCGCGGCCGGCCTTTCGGCGATCCTCGATGTCGAGATGAACCTGCATGTGAAGCTTTGTGCCGATTGGGGTTTATCTCCGGCCGACCTCGAACGGGCCCCTCCGGCGGCCGAGATGCTGGCCTATACGCGCTACGTGCTCGACGCGGGCATGCGCGGCGATCTGCTGGCCCTCAAGGTGGCGCTTGCGCCTTGCGTGATCGGGTACGCTGAGATCGCAACGCGGCTCGCCTCGCGCCCCCATGCGGACGCTGCGACCAACGCCTATCGCGTCTGGATCGCCGAATACGCCGGCGTGCCGTACCAGGAGGTCGCTGCCAAGGCGCGGGCGCACCTGGAGCATCTCGCCGATCTCTACGCCACGCCGGCCCGCGAGGTAGAGCTGACTGCGATCTTCAAGGAAGCCACCCGGCTCGAGGCAGACTTTTGGGAGATGGCCTGGCGCGCGGGCCAGGGTGTGGAATAGCGGTTTCGGCAATCGTCAGGCGCCCTACCTCACCCCCGCCACCATCATCACCACGACCGGCAACGTCACCGCCGCCAGCAGCGTCCCCAGCGCGACCGCGCCCGACACCGGGTTCACCAGCCGCTGATATTGGACCGCGAAGATGTAGGCGTTGGCGCCGGTCGGCATCGCCGCGAACAGCACGATGACGCCGGCGGCGACCGGGGGAAGGCCGAGCAGTCTTGCCAGCACGAACGCTGCGGCCGGCATCGCCACCAGCTTGAGCGCGCACAGCACCAAAATGCTCAGCTTCTCGCCCTTCACCTCGAAGCGGAACAGGTTGATGCCGAGCGCGATCAGCGCGGCTGGCGAACCCGCCTGCGCCAGCAGCTCGATCGTCCGGTCGACGACGGGGTTGAGGCCGAGGCCGGTGAAGCGCCAGAGCACGCCAAAGCCTATGCCCAGCATCAGCGGATTGCGCGAGAGATCGGCGAGCACCGGCCAGATGATCGACAGCGGCGAGCCGGTCCGCTTTTGGCTGACGAACTCCATCTGCAGGATGCCGCAGAGCCAGAGCAGCGGCGTGTTCACCGACAGGATCAGCGCCATGGGGCCTGCGCCCTCGTTGCCGAGCGCGGAGAGCACGAGCGGAATGCCGAGCATCACGATGTTGCCGTAGACCGAGCCGATCGCGAACACGACGCCGTCTTCGCGGTCCTCGCGCCGCGCGCGCAGAAGCGCCGAGAGCATCAGCGCCGCGATCCAGGTCAGCGCGAGCGCGCCGTAATAGGCGCCCCACATCCGCCAGGGGCTGACGTCGGGGAATTCCGACACGACGATGGTGCGGAACAAGAGGGCAGGGATCGCGATGCTGAAGGCGAATTCGGAGATGCCCTTGTGCGCGGTCTCCGAGACGAAGCGAAACAGCACCGCGGCATAGCCCGCCGCGATCAGGGCGAACACCGGTGCGACGATCAGGATGGTGGCCATGCGCCCCTTTGACCTCACGGGGATCGGCCGACCACCCCACGCAAATTTCGATGCTGGCATTATGCCCCTGTTTTGCCCGACGAGTCAAAACGGATTCGTAAAATCCGTAGGAGCGTCAAGGCCCGGCTACTGTGCATGGGGTTGTTTTCGCAGTTTTTGTTTTGAGGGGGCCGGAAACCGATCTTGCCAGTTCTGCCAGGGGGTTAGCTGTGCAGGTGACGCCACGGGGCAGGTGCGCTCCCTCTCCCGCTTGCGGGGGAGGGTTGGGGTGGGGGTGTTTCCGCGTCGGGATTGTCAGGGATTGCGGAGGACGTCCCTGAGTGGGGAGAGCCCTCACCCGCCGCGCTCGGGACGATGCTTCGCATCGCCCGGGGTGCGTCGGCCTCTCCCGCAAGCGGGAGAGGCGGAGCAAGCCCGCAGCGCCGTCGGTTCGCCCAGCCACGCCACCCTGTTGCCGAGACCGCACAACTTCCGCCTTTCGCACTCCCCCACGTTGCCAACGAACCGCGGTTCACCCACACTCCGCCCCGGTCAGACATTGGGGGGATCGATGCCGGCGCTTCACTCTGGGAAATCCATTCTTGCTGCCATCGCCGGGGTCGCCCTGGCCGTGCTGGTCCAGCCAGGCGCCGGCTTTGCCTACACGCCGGAGCAGCAGCAGGCCTGCACGCCGGATGCGATGCGGCTGTGCGGCGAGTTCGTTCCGAACGTCGATGCCATCACCGCCTGCATGATCCAGAAGAAGGCGCAGCTGTCGCCGCAGTGCAAGGCGTTCTTCCGCCAGGGCCCCGAGCCCGGCGAGGCCCGCGCCGGCCGGCCGACCAACATCGCGCCCAAGGCTGCGACCAAGGCGGCGTCAAAGAGCTCGGCGAAGAAGAGCAGCAAGCCGGCGGCGAAGGCGAGCAGGAAGAAGAAAACCGACGAGAGCTGAGCGCGCCACGCGCGTTCCTTGTTTGAAACCTGCTGATGCCCGGGCGCGTCTTCACCCGGGCATTTGCATGTCCCGCGATGTCCTCCGATCGCGGGAGGCGTGAAGCGGTTTCTTCGATCCTCGAACCAGATGATTGCGGCGTCAGCCCTGCGACAGCGCCGGACTCGTTTTGTTCGCGGTTGTCGCGCGCAGACATGCGGCGATTACCGGCACATGCGATGGAAAAGGGCCGCTAAACGGTTTGCGCGGCAAGGTTGCATTCGGTTTTGCCGCCGCGCTGCCCAGGAAACGCACATATGCTCGCTTCAAGCGCGATTCATTGCGGTTTGTGTCGCGTCGCGTGCAGCAGTGTGACTCAAAAGCCAACACGACCTGTTATTTCGTGGCGGCGACGCAACTCCCGGTAAATTTTTCTTTCACGAATCAGCGCGCTGATTCATTTTCGCGGCCTGGGGTCAATCTGGAGGCCAAGGGTATGAACGTTATTGTTTTTGCATCGCGTAAAGGCGGCTCGGGCAAGAGTACCCTGGCCGCACATCTCGCCGCGCAGATCAAGGCGAGCAAGCAGGTGATGCTCGTGGACGCGGATCCGCAGGGCTCGCTGACGCTGTGGCACAAGCTGCGCGGCACCAACGAGCCGCCGATCAAGGCCGCCGTGAACTCCGTCAGCGGCATCGTCTCCGCTGCCAAGCGCGACGGTTATGAATGGGTGTTGATCGACACGCCGCCGAACCTCTCGGCCGTCGTCGACGACGCCATCAAGAATGCCACCATGGTGGTCATCCCCGCCCGTCCCGGCGTGTTCGACGTCAACGCGGTGCAGGAAACCATCCAGATGTGCCGTGCGGCGCGCAAGCCCTACGCGGTCGTGCTCAACGGTGCTCCGGCCAAGCGCGACGAAGCCGAGAGCCCGATCGTCACCATCGCCCGCGAGGCGCTGGCGAAATTCCGTGCTCCGGTGTGGGGCGGTCAGATCACCAATCGTTCGGATTTGTTGATGGCGCTCAGCCACGGCGAAGGCGCGCGCGAGTATCAGGCCGAGAGCCGTGCGGCTCAGGAAATCGCAAGGCTGTGGGCGGCGATCGAGCGTTCGGTCAAGGCCATTCGCGGCTCGGCGTCGGCGTCCGGCGCAATGCACAAGCAGGCGGCATAATTTTCATAAATCATTCCCCGGACGGAAAACGCGCGGGCAGGTCCGCGCGTTTTGCGTTTTAGGGTCCACTTGTCATTCCGGGGCTCGCGAAGCGAGAACTCCGGTGCGCACTTGCGCACCTGAGAATCTCGAGATTCTCAGGTGCGCAATTGCGCACCGTAACTCGCCCTTCGGGCGCTCCGGAATGACCAGATCAGGCCTACGCCACCATCAGCATGTAGAACACGATGACCGGCGACAGCGTCAGGATCACCGACCAGATGCCGACGGCCCAGAGGATGTCCCCGGTGGTGAAGCTCTCTTCAGTGGACAGCGTCTGCCGTCCGGCGCCGAAATGCGACGCCATTTCATTATGACTATTCACAAACGCCCCCGCGATTTCTTCGCTTATGGGCGTCACGCTACGCGGGATGTTTTAAAATTCCGGCTTAGAGGCCCGCTCACATTTTGAGCGCATTTGTGACCGCCGCTTAACCATCCGCGCGCGTCACCGCCTCAGGCCAGCCAGATCCGAAACAGCAGTACCGGCATCAGGCCGAGCACCACCGCCCAGAACCCGAACGACGAGACGACGAGAATTCCCCGCATGAGATCGGCGGGCGCGAATTGCTGCGCGGCCGTAGGCCGGGTGCGATACCCCATGGTCATTCCCCCTTTTGGCAGACTTTGGGAGGAACGATAGGCGCGGTCTCGTAAACGAGCCGTGGATGCACCATGCGGCAGCTGCGAAGGGTGTTGGCGCGCAGTTAACCACGGCGCCTCTCTTACCCTCCCCCTCCAGGGGAGGGTAAGAGCGCTACGCCGCGACCTTGATCCGCCGTTCGATCTCGCGATCGATCGTGGCCGCGAGTTCGCTGCTCACTTCCACCATCGGCAGGCGCACCTCCGGGCTGTCGATCAAACCGCTGCGCCACAGCCAATACTTCGCCGGCGCGGGGCTCGGCTCGGTGAACAGCAGCTTCGTCAGCTCGGCGACCTCATTCCAGCGCGCCTGCGCAGCGTCATGGTTACCGCGCTTCGCCTCGGCGTACACCGCGGCGAACGTCGCGGTCTCGACATGAGCGGACAGCACGATGCCGCCATCGGCGCCGTCGGTGAGCGCCTCGAGATAGTTCGCATCCTCGCCGGTGAGCATGCGGAAATTCTTGGGGCGGTCGCGCAGCAGCGCGATCGACTGCTCGCGGCTGGCGCCGCAATCCTTGAGGCCGACGATGTTGGGATGCTCGGCGAGCCGCAGCATGGTCTGGTTGGTGATGTTGACCGCGCAGCGATAGGGAATGTTGTAGAGCGCGATCGGCCACGCCGCGTGGTCGGCGAGCGCCTCGAAATGCGCCAGCAGCCCGCGCTGCGACGGCCGCACGTAATACGGGCTCGCGATCAGATAACCCTCGATCGGCCAGTCCGCGGTTTCATCGAGGCGATCCTTCAGCCGCGCGGTGTCGGCGCCCGACAGCCCGAGGCAGATCGGCAAGGTGCGGCGGCCGGATGCCATCTCGTCGCGCACGACGGCAACGAGACGCTCGAGCTCAGCCTCGCGCAGCGTCATGCCTTCGCCGGAGGTCGCCCCCAGGATGAAGCCGTCGACGGCCTGTCCGCTGTAATGCCGGGTCAGCCGTCGCAGCGAGGTCTCGTCCAGCTTGCCGTCACGGAACGGCGTCACCAGCGGCAGCCACAGCCCGTGCAAATGTTCGCGTAGTCCGGTCATGTTCCATCTCCTTCTCGGGAAAAACCTGAGACGGAGGACATGAAAAAACCCCGTCCAGGCGGCGGGGTTTTCGGGATTTAGCTCGCGATGACGAAGCCGTTACAAGCGCGCGCAAAACTCCGAGGTCCCCGGATGGGGGCCTTTTTTCGAAACGCGTGCGCACGACTTCGTGATCATTGGCAAATGATGCGGGGGGCACCCAAAACTGTC
Organism: Bradyrhizobium huanghuaihaiense; assembly: GCF_025200885.1. Lineage (NCBI taxonomy): Bacteria > Pseudomonadati > Pseudomonadota > Alphaproteobacteria > Hyphomicrobiales > Nitrobacteraceae > Bradyrhizobium > Bradyrhizobium huanghuaihaiense. Next base: position 1,442,897 of record NZ_CP104172.1, read on the forward strand.
AATACACGCGGAGGGCGAAAGCCGTTTTCGGCAGAAAAAAAGCCGGACCCGAAGGGCCCGGCTTAGGTATTGGCCACGTGAGGCCGACACAATCACCTTCCAAGAGGGATTACTGAACTCCCGCGCCACTGGAGGAGGGGGACAAATGCGCAACGCGAAGGCTCAGCGTGCAAACAGTATGGGCTTGACGAGCGCCATGCAGCAACAGCCGAGGCCGCATGTCAGACATGCGGAAATCAGGACGGCCAGCGCTGCGCCTTGCTCACCACGAAGTCGCGGAACACCTGCACGCGCGCGACTGTCTTCAACTCCTCGGGATAGACGAAATAGGTGTCGAGCTGGATCGAATCCGATTCGCCGAACAGTTGCACAAGCTTGCTCTGCTCTTCGACCAGATAGTCGGGCAGCGCGGCGATGCCGAGGCCCTGCTGACAGGCGCGCACGAGGCCAAGGATGTTGTTGACCTTGAAGTACGCCTCGCGCGGACCCGAGCCGTTGCGCGCGGCTTCGACCAGCCAGTTGCGGTTCTGCAGATGCGGCGCGAAGTTGCCGTCGGAGAGCGTGATGATGCGGTGGGAGTCGAGTTCCTCGAGCGTGCGCGGCGTGCCGAAGCGCTTGATGTATTCCGGCGAGCAATAGGCGTGGAATCCCATCGCGAACAGCTTGCGCTGGATCAGATCCGGCTGCGTCGGCTTGCGGGTGCGGATGGCAACGTCAGCCTCGCGCATCGACAGGTCGAGCTCCTCGTCGGTGACGATCAGCGAGATCCGGATCTCCGGATAGAGCGCAGTGAACTCGCCGAGCCGCGGGATCAGCCAGTTGATGCCGACGCCGGGCGTGGTGGTGATCTTGAGATCGCCGCTCGGCCGCTCGCGGCTGTCGGTCAGTTTCGCGCGCGCCGCCTGGAGCTGCATGAACACGTCATGCGCGGTGCGGAACAACAGGTCGCCCTGCTCGGTGAGGATCAGGCCGCGGGCGTGGCGGTGGAACAGCGAGACCGAGAGCTCCTGCTCCAGCGCCGAGACCTGGCGGGAGACCGCCGATTGCGACAGGCCGAGCTGCTCGCCCGCATGCGTGAAGCTGCCCGCTTCCGCCGCCGCGTGAAACACCTTCAGCTTGTCCCAGTCCATATCCGTAAATCCGTCGCGTGTTCGGGGCATGATCTTCATTCCGCTGCGGCGCGCTCGCTGGCGCGCAGGGCCAGAAAACGTTCGGCTTCGAGTGCTGCCATGCAGCCGAGGCCGGCGGCCGTTACGGCCTGGCGATAGGTCTCGTCGGCGACGTCGCCGGCGGCGAACAGGCCGGGCACCGAGGTCGCGGTCGAGTTCGGGGCAACCTCGACATAGCCCGACGGTTTGAGCTTCACCTGACCCTTGACCAGCTCGGTCGCCGGGGCATGGCCGATGGCGATGAAGATGCCGTCGGTCTTCACGTGCGTGAGCGCGCCGGTCTTGACGTTCTTCAGGCGGACATGGGTGACCTTGTTCGGGTTCTCGGTGCCGCAGATCTCGTCGACGGCGGAGTCCCAGATCACCTTGATCTTCGGGTGCTTGAACAGGCGTTCCTGCAGGATGCGCTCGGCGCGGAAGTGATCGCGACGATGCACGATGGTGACCTGCGAGGCATGGTTGGTGAGGTACAGGGCCTCCTCGACCGCGGTATTGCCGCCGCCGACCACCACGACCTCCTTGTTGCGGTAGAAGAAGCCGTCGCAGGTGGCGCAGGCCGAGACGCCGCCGCCTTGGAACTTCGCTTCGGACGGCAGCCCGAGCCAGCGCGCCTGCGCGCCGGTGGCGAGGATGACGGCGTCGGCGAGATAGACGTCGCCGCTGTCGCAGGTGAGGCGGAACGGCCGCTGCGTCGTGTCGAGCTTGATGACCAGATCGGTGACGATCGTGGTGCCGACGTGGACCGCCTGCTTCTCCATCTGCTCCATCAGCCACGGGCCCTGGATCACGTCGGCGAAGCCCGGATAGTTCTCGACGTCGGTGGTGATCGTGAGCTGGCCGCCCGGCTGGATGCCCTGGATCAGGATCGGCTCGAGCATCGCGCGCGCGGCGTAGATCGCGGCGGTGTAACCGGCGGGGCCGGAGCCAATAATGACGACCTTTGCATGAACAGGAGCGGACATTTCGATGGACGCCTTTCACGGGGGATTTGCAGCGCGGGCGCGGAACGTGCCGGGAGGCCTCGCGGAGGCGCTGAAATATCAGAGCTAATCTAAGCCTTCTGGTGAGCTATGCAAGAATTGCATTCCCTGTCGGCGGATTTTTCCAACAGGGAACAAAAGTCGATTGCGCTGCACGCGCAATAAAATTGCGCTAACCGCGCGGACTAGGCTATGAGGATTGCGACAGACCCACCCAATACCGCCGCAAAGGCCAGGAGTTCCAATCACGTGTCGCGGAGCCTAGACGAGATCGACCTGAAAATTCTCACCGAGATTCAGGCCGACGGTCGAATCACCAATGTCGAGCTGGCCAAGCGCGTCGGCATCTCGCCGCCGCCCTGCCTGCGCCGGGTCCGGGCGCTGGAGGAGGAGGGCTACATCCACGGCTATCGCGGGCTGCTGGATGCGCGAAAGCTGGGTTTCGACGTCACGGTGTTCGCCGCCGTGCACCTGTCCAGCCAGGCCGAGGCTGACTTGCGCGCCTTCGAGGAGTTCGTCCGCGCCGAGCCGCTGGTGCGGGAATGCTGGATGCTGTCGGGCGAGGTCGATTTCATCCTGAAATGCGTCGCGCCAGACATGGCGACGTTCCAGGATTTCGTGACGCACCTGACCGCCGCGCCCCACGTGCGCAACGTGCGGACGTCACTGGTGCTGCATAATTCGAAATACGAGGCGGCGGTGCCGCTCGAGGTGAAGGGACGACGGTAGGCGCCCCCCACGCCCTGCCAATTCCGTCATCCTTGTAAGTCACGACTCACTGGATCGGATAGAGTGTCCGATGCGGTAACGGACGGGAGACCGCTTCATCCAAGGGCCTTGAAGCCCGTTCCTCAGCGCGGCGCCCCGTCCGTTGTTCCATTGAACCCGAACAGTCGCGGGGGCCGCCTGGCGAGCCCGGTTGCGCAAGGATGGGTGCAGATGGACGCGATCTATGTTGGCATTGATGTGTCGAAGGACCGGCTGGACGTGCATGTCCGTCCGATCGGAGAAGTGTTTGCCGTAGCGCGCGATGGCAAGGGCCTGGAAGAACTTGTTGCGCGCCTTCTGAGCTGTTCGCCGACGCTGGTTGGGGTGGAGGCGACGGGAGGCTTCGAGACCGTCGTCGCCGCGGCACTGGCCGGCGCCCAGCTGCCGCTGGTGGTGATCAATCCGGCCCAGATCCGGCATTTCGCACAGGCCATCGGTCAGCGCGCCAAATCGGATCCGATCGATGCGGCAGTGATCGCAAGGTTCGTCGAGGCGGTGAAGCCGGCCTTGCGCCCCGTCCCGGATCAGCAGGCGCGGCTGCTGGCCGAGTTGGTCGCTCGCCGACGGCAGATCATTGAGATGATCGTCGCCGAACGCCAGCGCGAGCAACGGGTTGAGAACGTCCGCATCCGCAAGGGCCTTGCTCGCCACATCAAGCTGCTCGAGAAGGAACTGCCGGATATCGACAACGACATCGACACACTGGTGCGCGGTTCGCCGGTCTGGCGGGACAAGGAGGATTTGCTGATCAGCTTTCCCGGTGTTGGCAACACACTCGCGCGCACCCTCCTTGCCGAAGTCCCCGAGCTTGGCGCGCTCAATCGGCGCCAGATCGCAAGCCTCGCCGGACTTGCCCCGTTCGTCCGCCAGTCCGGCCGATGGAAGGGCAGGAGCAAGATCGGCGGAGGCCGATCCGCCCTGCGGGCGGCCCTCTACATGGCCGCTCTTTCGGCGATCCGGTGCCATCCGCAGCTCAAGGTCTTCTATCGCCGCCTGGTCAGCGCCGGTAAGCCGAAAATGGTCGCCCTCATCGCCGTTGCCCGCAAGCTCCTGACCACCCTCAACGCCATGCTCAGGGACCGAAAACCATGGCAAACCGCTTGACGAAGAACACAGTCGCTGAGGCGCGAGGCATGGGACGCAACGCGTCCCATGGGGAGCCTCGAAGGATGCACGGCCCGCATGTAGCGCGCGGCCACCTCAGGGTGACGGTGGTGGAGTGGTGCTCGCTGCATCAACATCGTCATTGCGAGCGTAGCGAAGCAATCCAGAGTCTTTCCGCGGCGGCAGTCGGATTGCTTCGCTGCGCTCGCAATGACGTGTGGTGGGCAACACCCAGAAACAAAAAGGCCGCGCGTTGCGCGGCCTTTTCGAAACGTCATCTTACCCGCAGCGGCAAATGCTTACCGCCACTCCACCTTGGTGATCTCATACGCCTTGGCGCCGCCGGGGGCATTGACCTCGACGGTCGAGCCCTTCTTCTTGCCGATCAGCGCGCGGGCGAGCGGCGAGGTGATGGAGATGCGGCCCTTCTTGGCGTCGGCCTCGACCTCGCCGACGATCTGCCACACCGTCTTCTTCTCGGTGTCCTCGTCGACCAGCGTCACGGTGGCGCCGAACTTGATGGTGTCGCCGGACAGCTTCGAGATGTCGATGATGTCGGCGCGCGCGAGCTTGTCCTCGAGCTCGGCGATGCGGCCCTCATTGTGGGACTGCTCTTCCTTCGCGGCATGGTATTCCGCGTTTTCCGACAGGTCTCCGTGCGAGCGCGCCTCGGCGATGTGCTCGATGATCCGCGGACGGTCCTCCGACTGGCGCTTCTTCAATTCTTCCCCGAGCGCGACAAAGCCGGCCTGGGTCATCGGAACCTTTTCCATCTCTTCTCTCGTCCTTCGGCCGGCGCGCCCCACAGAGGGGCGCGGCAACCTTGATTCGTCGATATGTCCGGGGCTGAACACGCCGCCACCGGAACGTTATGTGGGTCTGGCGCCGGAACAGAACAACCACATGGCCGGGACAGTTCCTCCGGCCATTGTAGCTTCATTGCCAATCACTTAGCGGCGGGTTCGCCGCCGCTCGCGATCAGGTTTCCGAAAAGTAGCTCTGCAGGGTACGAACCTCAAGGTCCCCGCCCAAATAGGCGCGGATGCCCTGCGCGGCCGCCACGGCCCCGGAAAGAGTGGTGTAATACGGCACTTTATGCAAGAGGGCCGCGCGCCGCAGCGAACGGCTGTCGGCGAGCGCCTGCGGGCCTTCGGTGGTGTTGAGGACGAGCTGGACGTCGCCGTTGGTGATGGCGTCGACGATGTGCGGCCGTCCCTCCAGCACCTTGTTCACCTTCTCCGCCGGGATGCCCTGGTCGGTCAGGAAACGCGCCGTACCCGATGTCGCCAGCACCTTGAAGCCGAGCGTATGCAGCTCGCGCACCGCGTCGGCAATACGGACCTTGTCGCTCTCGCGCACCGAGACGAACACCGTGCCCTTGCGCGGCACCCGCGTGCCGCCACCGAGCTGGCTCTTGGCGAACGCCACCGCGAAGGAGCGGTCGATGCCCATGACCTCGCCGGTCGAGCGCATCTCGGGGCCGAGCACCGTGTCGACGCCGGGGAAGCGGGCGAACGGAAACACCGATTCCTTGACGCCGACATGCTTGAGATCGGCCTTCTTCAATTTGAAGTCGGCGAGCTTCTCGCCGGCCATGATGCGCGCCGCGATCTTGGCGACCGGGGTGCCGATCACCTTGGCGACGAACGGCACCGTGCGCGAGGCGCGCGGATTGACTTCGAGCACGTAGATCTCGCCGTCCTTGATCGCGTATTGCACGTTCATCAGGCCGACGACGTCGAGGCCGAGCGCGAGCTCGCGCGTCTGCCGCTCCAGCTCTTCGATCATCTTACCGTCGAGCGAGTGCGGCGGCAGGGAGCAGGCAGAGTCGCCGGAATGGATGCCGGCTTCCTCGATGTGCTCCATGATGCCGACGATGAAGGTGTCCTTGCCGTCGCAGAGGCAGTCGACGTCGATCTCGGTCGCATCCGACAGGTAGCGGTCGAACAGCAGCGGGTTCTTGCCGAGCACAGTGTTGATCTGCCCGGTCTTGTCGTTCGGGTAGCGCGCCTTGACGTCGGCGGGCACCAGCTCCGGCAGCGTGCCGAGCAGGTAGTCGTTGAGCTGGTTCTCCTCGCGGATGATCTGCATCGCGCGGCCGCCGAGCACGTAGGACGGACGCACCACCAGCGGCAGGCCGAGATCGGCGGAGACGAGCCGCGCCTGCTCGACCGAATAGGCGATGCCGTTCTTCGGCTGCTTGAGGCGAAGCTTGTCGAGGACGCGCTTGAAGCGATCGCGGTCTTCCGCGAGGTCGATCGCATCGGGCGAGGTGCCGAGGATCGGCACTTCGGCGGCTTCCAACGCACGCGCGAGCTTCAGCGGGGTCTGGCCGCCGAACTGCACGATCACGCCGTTCAGCGTGCCGTTCGAGCGCTCCTTCGCGATGATCTCCAGCACGTCTTCGGCGGTGAGCGGTTCGAAATAGAGCCGGTCCGCGGTGTCGTAGTCGGTCGACACCGTCTCCGGGTTGCAGTTGACCATGATCGATTCGTAGCCGGCGTCATGCAGCGCGAAGCAGGCGTGACAGCAGCAATAGTCGAACTCGATGCCCTGGCCGATGCGGTTCGGGCCGCCGCCGAGGATGATGACCTTCTTCTTGTCCGACGGCGTGCTCTCGTCGGCGGTGCTGCCTGCAAACGGCGACTCGTAGGTCGAGTACATGTAGGCGGTGGGTGAAGCGAATTCAGCCGCGCAAGTGTCGATGCGCTTGTAGACCGGACGGACACCGAGCGCGTGGCGCTTCGCGGTGACCTCGGCCTCCGTCGTCTGCGCGAGCACCGCAAGTCGTGCGTCCGAGAAACCCATGGTCTTGAGCGAGCGCATGCCGAAAGCATTGCCGGGCAGGCCGTGCTTCCTGATCTTCTCCTCCATGTCGACGATGCCGCGCATCTCGCCGAGGAACCACGGATCGATCTTGCAGGAATTGAAGATGTCCTCGTTCGACCAGCCGAGCCGCATCGCCTGGGCGACCTGAAGGATGCGGTTCGGCGTCGGCGTGCCCAATGCGGCGCGGATCGCGTTCTTGTCGTCGTCGCGGCCGAGACCTTCGATCTCGATCTCGTCGAGGCCGGTGAGGCCGGTCTCGAGCCCGCGCAGCGCCTTCTGCAGGCTCTCCTGGAAGGTGCGGCCGATCGCCATGACTTCGCCGACCGACTTCATCGAGGTCGTCAGCGTCGAGGAGGCGCCGGGGAATTTCTCGAAGGCGAAACGGGGGATCTTGGTGACCACGTAGTCGATGGTCGGCTCGAACGAGGCCGGCGTCGCGCCGCCGGTGATGTCGTTGGCGATCTCGTCCAGCGTGTAACCGATCGCGAGCTTGGCTGCGACCTTGGCGATCGGGAAGCCCGTGGCCTTCGAGGCCAGCGCGGAGGAGCGCGACACGCGCGGATTCATCTCGATCACGACCATGCGGCCGTCTTCCGGATTGACGCCGAACTGCACGTTGGAGCCGCCGGTCTCGACGCCGATCTCGCGCAGCACCGCCAGCGAGGCGTCGCGCATGATCTGGTATTCCTTGTCCGTCAGCGTCAGCGCCGGCGCGACCGTGATGGAGTCGCCGGTGTGCACGCCCATCGGATCGAAATTCTCGATCGAGCAGACGATGATGCAATTGTCCTTCTTGTCGCGCACCACCTCCATCTCGAACTCTTTCCAGCCGAGCACGGATTCCTCGATCAGGACTTCGTTGGTGGGGGACGCGTCGAGGCCGCGCTCGATGATGTCGAGGAATTCTTCCTTGTTGTAGGCGATGCCGCCGCCGGTGCCGCCCATGGTGAAGGAGGGACGAATGATCGCGGGCAGCCCGATCTCGGACAGCGCCATCATGGCCTGGCCGAAGGCGTATTCCTGGTAGCGCTTGCGACGGTCGCTCTCGCCGAGGGTCCATTGCCGGTCGAGCTCTTCGAGCGCGGCGCCCGACAGCTTCTCGCGTTCGGCGTGGTACTTGTCGCGGAAGGACTTCTTCAGCTCGGACGCATTGGCGAGCCGCGACTTCGGCGTCTCGAGCCCGATCTTGGTCATGGCCTCGCGGAAGAGCTGGCGATCCTCGGCCTTGTCGATGGCGTCGGCCGTCGCGCCGATCATCTCGACGTCGAATTTCTCGAGCGTGCCCTGCCGGCGCAGCGACAGCGCGCAGTTCAGCGCGGTCTGGCCGCCCATGGTCGGCAGCAGCGCGAAGCCGCCCGGAATGACGTGACGCTCCTTCTCGATGATCTTGGCGACGATCTCCGGCGTGATCGGCTCGATATAGGTCGCATCGGCCAGTTCCGGGTCGGTCATAATCGTGGCTGGGTTGGAATTGACGAGGACGATGCGATAGCCCTCTTCCTTCAGCGTCTTCACCGCTTGCGTGCCCGAATAGTCGAACTCGCAGGCCTGGCCGATCACGATGGGGCCGGCGCCGATGATCAGGATGGTCGAGATGTCGGTTCGTTTAGGCATCACCGCTCGCGGGCTGGATTTTGGGCACAAAAAAAGGGCGCGCTTGCCGCGCGTCCCTTGAGCGAGAGCGCGGGGGTCTCCCTCGCGCGCGGGTGGGTCTTAGACCAGTTTTCGGGGCGGCGAAACCCCGAAAAACGCCCATCAACCGGCAATTTTGACGGGTTTTGGCCGGGCCTGCCAGCCACGGGCGAGATGCACCAGAAGCGAGGCCGCGACGCTCGATCCGCCGATCCAGCCGAGGTCGGTCGGCGACAGGGTGGCCAGCACCGCGCCGCCCAGGGCCCCGCCGATGGCGAAGCCGAGATACATCGAGGAGGCGTTGAGCGAGAGCGCGATCATCGAGGCCTGCGGCTCGATCCGGATGATGCTGGCGATCTGGGCCGGATAGAACGCCCAGCCCGAGATGCCCCACAGGAAGATCGCACCCAGCACGGCGTAATGCGCCTGCCCCGGCATCAATTTGAGGACCAGCGAATGCAGGATCAGGGCGCTCGCCATGCCGGCGAGCCCGAGGGCTGCGGTGGTCAGCGTGCCGAGCCGGTCGGCCAGCGCGCCGCCGAGCATGTTCCCGATCGCGGCAGCGCCGCCGAACACCAGCAGTGCCAGGCTGATCTGCGAGGCATCGAAGCCGAGGCCGCGCAACGGGATCGCGAAATAGGTGAACACCGTGAAGCCGCCGAGCGCCCAGAGAATGGTGATCAGAAGCGCGATCAGGACGTTGCTGTGACGGGCGACCGCCAGCCGCTCGCTGAGCGAAGCGGTGTTGCGCGGCAGGCCGCGGGGCAGGCCGAGCAGCAGGCCGGCGAGTGCGACAGCGCCGATCAGCGCGACCATGGCAAAGGTCGCGCGCCACCCGAACAAGCTCCCGACGAGATTGCCGAGGGGAACGCCGATCACGGTCGCAACGGTGAGGCCCGAGGTCACCAATGCCACCGCGCGGCCACGCCGTTCGGGCGAGGCGACGGCGACCGATACGGCGAGCGCCGTCGGCATGCACAGCCCGGACCCCAGCGCCATCAGCATCCGCGAGGCCAGCAGCAGGGCGTAGTTGGAGGCCACCATCGCCGCGAGGTTTCCGGCAATGAAGGTCGTCAGTGCCAGGGCCAGCACGGTGCGGCGGTCGACATTGTTCAGCGCCACTGCGAGGACCGGCGAGCCCACGGCATAGGTGAGGGCGTAAGCGGTGACCAATTGGCCGGCGGCCGAGACCGAAATCGAAAGGTCGCCCGCAATCGCAGGCAAAAGCCCAGCAATCACAAAGCCTTCGGTGCCGATCGCAAAGGCCCCGAGGGCCAGCCAGAACACGCTCATTGATAGTCATCCCTATGTTCAATGTTTATTGAACTATCAAACGAAGTGGTTTCGCTGTCAATTGGTTCAAGAACTATTGAACATTGTGGCCGCATCGCTATGATTTTCGGACCATGAGCCGCACACCCCACCATCCCACCCGCGAGCAGATCGAGCTGCCGATGGTCCTGGATTGCCTGAGCGATCCGATCCGTTTGGCGATCGTCTACCAACTCGCCCAACAGGAACGTGTCAGCAGCGAACTCCGCTGCAGCGACTTCAGCGCGCTCAGCGGCAAGTCGAACCTCGCCTATCACTTCGCCAAGCTGCGCGACTGCGGCCTGATGCGGACCCGCGTGGCGGGCACAAACCGCTTCATGCGGTTGCGCCGTGAGGATCTGGAGGCGCGCTTCCCGGGCCTGCTCGACGCCGTGCTCAGCTCCGCAGCCAAGGATGCCGACCGGCTGCCGCTCGTGTCCGGCTGCGAATTGGTCGAGGTTGACCGAAAATGAGACGGGCGTGTCAGCCTCAGTCCGTCTTCGCTTTCGCTTCGCTTCAGCTACGCCGGACACGCTTCGCCCCTGCTGGTCTAGCGTGGCTGCGCCACGCATAGCCCCGCAGGGGCGAAGCGTGGAGACCCGGCCTGGATTTGAACCAGGATGAAGAGCGTTGCACCGCCCTCGCGTAGACGCTTCCGCCACCGGGCCGGCGCGGACATTACCGATTGCACTGCGACAAGCTACAACGGCTAATTGTTATGCTTAACGAACCAGTGGCGGCCGTGCGATGAAGGTCATGCGCCAGCGATTGTGGCCGATATTGGTATGGGCGCGCTGGACCGCGAAGCCGGCCGCCTTCAGCTTCGCAGTGATCTCGTCCTCGCTGTAGCGCTGCAGCCCGATCTTCGAGCGCAGCTGACGGTAATCCGACAGCGCGGTGCTGATCAGCCCGATCAGCGCGTCCTTCAGGAAGCCGTGACGCAGGCCGAAGCCGAGCAGCGCAATCACGTCCCTGAACATGCCGACGTGGGGCTGAAGGATGTCGCCGAGCACCAGCTTCCCGGACGGCGTCAGCAATCGCCGGATATTGAGCAGCGCGGCATCGAGCTCCTCGCCCGTCATGTATTGCGCGACCGAGTTCATCACCACGAGATCGACGGACTGGTCCTGCATCTTGCGGACATCGTCGAGCGAGCGGACGCGGATCTTGGTGTTGGGAGCAAACCGCGCGATCAGCCGGCCGCGCACGCCCGGCGCCGGTTCGGCCAGGATCAGCTTGCCGCAGGCGACCGCCACCTGGTTCGCCGACAGCGCCTCGCCGCAGGCGTAATCGAGCACGGTCGCCTCGGGCGAGGTGATGTAGCCGATGATGTCCCGCGCAATGATCTGGAAGTGCAAGTCGCGATGCAGCTTGCTGACATAGATCGTATGCGTCGAGTCGTAATAATCGATCCAATCGTCCATGGTATCCGAGGGTCCCGGCCAAAGGGTTCCTGCCAAGGAACTGGGGCTGCCCGCCTTGCGTTAGGGGTGCGACGGCGCGCCGTCAATGTCCGCGTCCTAACAGGAAGGTTTCCCGTGAGCAAAACCAACAACAAGGTCTCGCCCGATCTCGACACCCCCACCGATCTGTCGCCAGACGGCGTCAAGAAGGTCTCGGAGCAACTGAACGTGCTTCTGGCCGACGCGTTCGCACTGTATCTGAAGACCAAGAATTTCCACTGGCACGTCAGCGGCCGGCACTTCCGGGACTACCATCTGCTGCTCGACGAGCAGTCGGACCAGATCTTCGCCACCACCGACCAGCTCGCCGAGCGCGTCCGCAAGATCGGCGGCACCACGCTGAAGTCGATCGGCCAGGTCGCAAAGCTCCAGACCATCAAGGACAACAACGAGGACTACGTCCCGCCGCGCGAGATGCTGCGCGAGCTGATGCAGGACAACAAGCACGTCGCGGCAGCGATGCGCAAGGCGCACGACGTCTGCGACGAGGCCGGCGACGTCGCCAGCGCCAGCATCCTTGAGATCTTCATCGACGAGACCGAGCGTCGGACGTGGTTTCTGTTCGAGGCAACCCGGCAGGAAGGCAGCAACGCGGCGTAAGGGCCATCAACATTGTCGTCCCGGCGCAGGCCGGGACCCATAACCACAAAAGCCAGTTTGGCGAAGATAGGTCATGACCATCTCGCGCCATAACCCCGTCTGAGGAGTATGGGTCCCGGCCTGCGCCGGGACGACGGTGGAGTTTGTTGAATGAGCGCCGCTAACTCCCCCACAACCGCATCAGCGCGCCATCCTTCCCCGTCACGGGATCAGCGGGCGGCAGCGCGACCTCTGGAATCGTCTTCAGCGCTTTCGCGTGGTTCTCCGGCGTCGCGCGCGTGACCTCCATCTTGCTGCCTGGCGGGTAGGCGCCGATGATGCAGAAATCATCGCTCGCCTTGATGCACTGATGCCCGGTGCCGGCCGGCAGGATCGCGACATCGCCGGCCTTGATATCCAGCTCCTGGCCATGGTCGCCGCCGAAGCGGACGCGGGCGCTGCCGCGCGCAACGCCGAGCACCTCATGCACCGTCGCGTGATAGTGCAGATAGTCGTAGACGCCGTTGCGCCACGTCCCACCCCATCCGTTCTCTTCAAACAGGTTTTCGACGGTCTCTTCCGGCTGCTTCGGATCGAGCTTCACCGCGCCCTGGTAGAGCAGGAACGGAAGGATGTTGTTCGGCACGAGCCCGTCATCCTCGAAAACGATGGCGAGCGGCTCGGCCTTGTCGCGGACGACGGGCATGGCTGTGCTCCTGCGCAAGACTAGCAGAGATCAACTGGCGTTGCCGCAGCGCGTTCCTCTCGTGTCCCGGACGCGATGCAGCGTGCAACGCTGCGTCGCAGAGCCGGGACCCAGAGGCTGGCGTGGGCCCCGGTTCAGCAGCGCATCACGCCGCGAAGCGCGGCGCACTGCACTGCGCCCGGGGCACGAGAGCCGGAGTGAGTCTTACGCGCTCTTCTTCTGCCGCATCAGATCGGCAAAACGCTGGAACAGATAGTGCGAGTCGCGCGGGCCCGGTGAGGCCTCGGGGTGATACTGCACCGAGAACACCGGCTTGCCGTCGAGCTGGATGCCGCAGTTGGAGCCGTCGAACAGCGAGATGTGGGTCTGCGTCGCGCCCTTCGGCAACGTCTTCTCGTCCACGGCAAAGCCGTGGTTCATCGAGGTGATCTCGACCTTGCCGGTGGTCTCGTCCTTCACCGGGTGATTGGCGCCGTGATGGCCCTGATGCATCTTCTTGGTTCTAGCGCCGACCGCGAGGCCGAGCATCTGGTGGCCAAGGCAGATCCCGAAGGTCGGTGTGCCCGACTTGATCACGTCCTGGATGACGGGCACCGCGTACTTGCCGGTCGAGGCCGGATCGCCCGGGCCGTTGGACAGGAACACGCCGTCCGGCTTCATCGCCAGAATGTCTTCGGACGAGGTCGTCGCCGGCACCACGGTCACCTTGCAGCCGACGCCGGCGAGCAGGCGCAAGATGTTGCGCTTGATGCCGTAGTCGATGGCGACGACGTTGAACTCGGGCTTCTCCTGCCGGCCAAAGCCCTTGTCCCACAGCCACGGCGTCTCGTCCCAGGTGAAGCGCTGGCCGCTCGTGACCATCGGCACGAGGTCCATGCCTTCGAGGCCGGGCCATTCGCGCGCTTCCTCCTTGAGGCCATGCAGGTCGAACTCGCCGGTCTTGGAATGCGCGATCACGGCATTGGGCATGCCCTTGCTGCGGATCAGCGCGGTCAGGGCGCGGGTGTCGATGCCGGAGAGGCCGATGATGCCGCGCGCCTTCAGCCAGGCATCGAGATGCTTGGTGGCGCGGTAGTTCGAGGGATCGGTGATCGCGGTGCGCAGGATCACGCCGCGCGCGCCGGGCGTCGCGGCCATGTTCACCGTCTCGATGTCTTCCTCGTTGGTACCGACATTGCCGATATGCGGGAAGGTGAAGGTGATGAGCTGGCCGGCATAGGAGGGATCGGTGAGGATCTCCTCATAGCCGGTCATCGCGGTGTTGAAGCAGACCTCGCCAACGGCGTGGCCCTCGGCGCCGAGACCAAAGCCTTCGAGCACCGTGCCATCGGCAAGCACGAGGAGCGCGGTCGGTTCATGGTCCGGCCAAGCGGGATCGTTGTCATGTTGTGTCATGAGCCCGCTTCATAAGCCCCCCGCGCGCGCCCGTCAAAGCGGGAGGGGGCCGATTCACATGCGTTTTTGCATATTTGACAGCCGGTCTCGGCCACTTAAGCTCGGCCGCACAATTTCCGGCAATTTGAGGGGCTTGCGAGGCAATAATGGACCAGACCACCCCGCTTCTGCTGGTTCCGGGGTTGGCCTCCTCGGCCCGGATCTACGCCCCGGTACTCCCTGCCTTGTGGCGGCTCGGTCCGGTGATGATTGCCAACCATATCCGCGACAACAGCATGGCGGCGATCGCCGCCCGGGTCCTGGGCGAGGCCCCGCCGCGCTTCGCGCTCGCCGGACATTCCATGGGCGGCTACATCGCGCTCGAGATCATGCGCCAGGCGCCCGAGCGGGTTTTGAAGCTTGCGCTGATCAACACCCAGGCCCGGCCCGACACGCCGGAGGCGACCGCGCGCCGGCGCGGCCTGATGGAGCGCGCCAGGCGCGGCGAGCTTCGCGCGGCGCGCGAGGAGATGTTTCCAGAACTGGTGCACCCTTCGCGCCGTGACGATGCAAGCATCCGCCAGCTCGTGCACGAGCAGGGCGAGGACGTCGGCGTCGAGGGCTATCTGCGGCAGCAGACCGCGATCATCGCGCGGGTGGACTCACGTCCGACGCTGGCGAGGATCACGTGCCCAACGTTGGTGCTGACGGGCGATCAGGACAACACCATCCCCAACGCGTTTTCGAAGGAGATGGCCGATAGCATCGCCGGCGCACGGCTCGTGATCCTCGATCGCTGCGGGCACCTGCCGCAGCCGGAACAGCCGGATGCGACAGCGCGGGCGCTCACCGAATGGCTCGCGAGTTAGGTTGTGTGGAGGCCGCAAACGGCCTAGATCAGGCGTCATATATTCGAAGGGATCACGATCATGCTGCGCGACGACATCAACAATGCGGTCAAGGAGGCCATGAAGGCCAAGGACGAGCGCAAGCTGTCCACGCTGCGCATGGTCAACTCGACCATCAAGAACGCCGACATCGACGCGCGCGGGCAGGGCAAGCCGCCTCTGTCGGACGCCGATTTGCTCGCGGTGCTGCAGAAGATGATCAAGCAGCGCCAGGAAGCGGTCGAGCTCTACGACAAGGGCGGCCGCGCCGAGCTCGCCAAGCAGGAGCGCGAGGAGATCGAGGTGATCTCGGCGTATTTGCCGAAGCAGATGTCCGAGGACGAGGTGAAGAAGGCGATCGCGGACGCGATCGCTGAAACCGGCGCCGCCGGCATGAAGGACATGGGCAAGGTGATCGCCGTGCTGCGCGCGAAATACGCGGGACAGATGGATTTCGGCAAGGCGTCCGGTTTGGTGAAGGCCGCGCTGTCGGGCTAGGCCGTCCTTACCCTCCCCTGGAGGGGGAGGGTCGATCGCGCGTAGCGCGAGCGGGGTGGGGTGATCTCTCCACTCGGGCAGCGCTTCCGTGGAGAGACTGTCACCCCACCTCGGTCCGCATGCCGCTTCGCTCTATGCGAACCGATCCTCCCCCTCCAGGGGAGGATGGGCACCTTTGATGCGGCATCAGTTCGGTCTACTCTCTGTCCAAGAAAATCGGGGAGGCAACCGATGACCGCCGCCATCAATCCGTTTCGCATCGCCATCAGCGACGACATCCTCGCTGATCTCAAATCGCGCCTCGCCCGAACCCGCTGGCCGGAGGCGGAGCTGGTTGACGACTGGAGCCAGGGCGCGCCGCTGAAATGGATCCAGGAGATTTGTACCTACTGGGCGAGCGGTTACGACTGGCGCGCCCGCGAGGCAAAGCTCAATCGCTTCGAGCAATTCACCACCGAGATCGACGGGCTCGACATCCACTTTCTGCATGTGCGTTCGAAAGAGCCAAACGCGCTGCCGCTGATCATCACCCATGGCTGGCCCGGCTCGATCGTCGAATTCCACAAGGTGATCGCGCCGCTGGTCGATCCCGTCGCGCATGGCGGCAATCCTGCGGATGCCTTTCACGTGATCTGTCCGTCGCTGCCGGGCTTCGGCTTCTCCGCCAAGCCGAAGAGTACCGGTTGGGGTGTCGACCGCATCGCGGCGACCTGGGTGAAGCTGATGGACGTGCTCGGCTATGCGCGTTACGGCGCGCAAGGCGGTGACTGGGGCTCGGCGGTGACGACCTCGCTCGGCGCGCAGGATGCCGAGCACTGTGCCGGCATCCACATCACGCTCGCCTTCAACGCGGCGCCGAAGGTCGAGGGCGAGCCGACGGCGGAGGAGAAGCGCGCGCTCGCCGGCCTCAAGCACTATGTCGATCTCGACTCCGGCTATTCCAAACAGCAGTCGACGCGGCCGCAGACGCTCGGCTATGGCCTGACGGATTCGCCGAGCGGGCAGGCGGCCTGGATCCTGGAAAAATTCTGGGCCTGGACCGATTGCAACGGGGACCCCGAGAACATCTTCAGCAAGGACGAGCTGCTCGACAACGTCATGCTGTACTGGGCAACGGAGACGGCGACCTCGTCGGCGCGGCTCTATTGGGAGAGCTTCGGCAAGCGACGCACGACGCCGGTGGTCAAGGTGCCGACGGGCGTTGCGGTGTTCCCCAAGGAAATCATCACGCCGGTGCGGCGCTGGATGGAACCGAACTTTCACAACATCACGCATTGGAGCGAGATGGAGAAGGGTGGCCATTTCGCCGCCTTCGAGCAACCGGAGCTGTTCGTGCGCGATGTCAGGAAGTTCTTCGCGACGGTGCGGTCCTAGTGCGTCGTCATTCCGGGGCGCCCGAAGGGCGAACCCGGAATCTCGAGATTCCGGGTTCGACGCTGGCGCATCGCCCCGAATGACGCCGCGGGGCTCTTGTCCCGAGCACCCACGGCTCTACACTGGGCCATAACAACAAGACACCGGGAAGACGACCAAGCCGATGCTGACCGAAGCCGCAACCTACGACGAG
This sequence comes from Bradyrhizobium huanghuaihaiense, assembly GCF_025200885.1. NCBI lineage: Bacteria > Pseudomonadati > Pseudomonadota > Alphaproteobacteria > Hyphomicrobiales > Nitrobacteraceae > Bradyrhizobium > Bradyrhizobium huanghuaihaiense. The sequence goes on from NZ_CP104172.1 coordinate 1,459,764, forward strand.
CTCTATCGCAACTTCCGCTGGGACATCCCTGCGCGCTTCAACATGGCGGAGGCGTGCTGCGATCGCCATGCCGACGGTACCGGGCGTCTCGCGCTGATCTATGTCGACGAGAACGGCGTCACCACGCGCACCTCCTTCGACGAGGTCGCGGACATGTCGCGCCGCTTCGCCAATGTATTGAAGGCGGATGGGCTGGTCCGCGGCGATCGCGTCGCAGTGTTCCTGTCGCAGTCGCTGGAACTGCCGATCGCGCATATGGCCGCGTTCCGCTCCGGGCTGATCTCGATCCCGCTGTTTGCGCTGTTCGGCGAGGACGCGCTGGAATTCCGCCTGTCGAATTCGCAGGCAAGAGCCATCATCACCGATGAGGCCGGCTGGGAGAAGCTCACGAAGATCCGCGATCGGCTGCCCTATTTGCAGGATATCTATGTCACGAGCGGCGCCGTCCACGCCGGCGCAAAGCCGTTCTGGCCAGCGATCGAAACCGCGTCCGAGGATTTTGCAAACGTCGACACCTCGGCCGACGATCCCGCGCTGATCATCTACACCTCGGGCACCACGGGCAATCCGAAGGGCGCGCTGCATGCGCATCGCGTCGTGCTCGGCCATCTGCCGAATGTGGAGATGTGTCACAACTTCCTGCCGCGGCCCGGCGATCTGATGTGGACGCCGGCCGACTGGGCCTGGATCGGCGGCCTCGTCAACGGCCTGCTCGCATTCTGGTATCACGGCATCCCGCTGGTCGGCCATCGCGCACGAAAATTCGAGCCGCAGGCGGCGATGCAGATGATGGCCGATCTGTCGGTGCGCAACGTCTTCCTGCCGCCGACCGCGCTGAAGCTGATGCGGCAGGCCGGCGTGAAGCATCCCGGCGTCAGGCTGCGCAGCATCTTTACGGGCGGCGAATCCCTCGGCGGCGAATTGCTGGGATGGGTGCGCGAGACCTTTGGCATCGACGCGCATGAGGTATTCGGCCAGACCGAGTGCAACCTCGTGATCGGCAGCAACTCAAATCTCTTTCCGATCCGCCCCGGTGCCATGGGCAAGGCGACGCCGGGCTTCGATGTCCGCATCGTCAACGACAAGGGCGAGGAATTGCCGCGCGGCCAGCGCGGCATCATCGGCGTGCGTCAGCCGTGCCCCGTCACCATGCTCGAATATTGGCGCAATCCGGAGGCGACGGCGAAGAAATATGCCGGCGAGTTTCTGCTCACCGGCGATCTCGGCGTGCAGGACGAGGACGGCTATTTCTGGTATGTCAGCCGCGAGGACGACGTCATCACCACCGCCGGCTATCGCGTCGGCCCCTCCGAGATCGAGCACACGCTGATGAAGCATCCGTCGGTGGCGATGGCCGCCGTGGTCGGCATCCCCGATCCGATCCGTACCGAGTCGATCAAGGCGTGGATCGTGCTGCGTCCGGGCTTTACCGGCAGCGACGCGCTTGCGCGCGAGATCCAGGAGTTCGTGAAGGTGCAGCTCGCCGCGCACGAATATCCGCGCTATGTGGAATTCGCCGAGACGCTGCCGATGACGGCCACGGGCAAGGTGCTGCGGCGCGAGCTGCGGGCGAGGGGTTAGTTTTTCATGCCGAAGACGTCTCAGGCCGCGGGGCTTCACCGCGCCTCGCTTGCGAAGCTGCACGATCTCGATGCGGCGCTGGAGCTCATGTATTACGGCTGGCGCGGGATGACGCTGGAGGCCGACGACTATCTCGCCAGGCAGGGGCTGTCGCGCCCGCACCATCGTATCCTCTATGTCGTGGCGCGCCGGCCCGATATCGCGATCGGCGCGCTGGTCGAGACTCTCGGCATTTCCAAGCAGGCCCTGAACCGGCCGCTCAACCTGCTGCTGGAGCGCAAGCTCCTGACGTCGAAGCGCTCGCCCGAGCAGCATCGCTCGAAATTGTTGCGCCTGACGGCCGCGGGGCAACGCATCGAGCAAAGGGCATCGGACCACGAGCGCAAGGTCATGCGCCAGGCATTCGAGCGCGCCGGGGCGTCTGGTACGGCGGCCTGGATGGCGGTCATGGAGGCGATCGCTGACAACAACTGACGACTTCTCAAGTCAACATAGTTGACATGAGGGCGCGGCTTTGCCACTTTCCGGCCAACGGGTCAGGGAGGGCTCTGCCATGAGCGCAGGGAAGATGGACCGCTCGGCGGCCGAACGTTTCGTCGCGGCATGGTGCGCGAGCTGGTGCAAGGTCGACATCGACGCGGTCGTCGCGCATTTCGCCGACGATGCGCAGATGCGCAGCCCGCTGGCGCTCGAACTGACAGGCTCCCCCGTGGTCACGGGCGCGGAGAACATCCGCGCTTATTGGCGGCAAGCCTATGGCCACATCGAAAGCGCCGACCTGAAGATCCTCAGCTGGAGCTGGGACGAGGTGATCGCGCGGCTGACGGTGTGGTGGCAATTGGGCGGCACGCGCGCCGGCGAATTCATGGACTTCGACGCTGCGGGCCGCGTAGTCCGCAGCGAGGCCTTTTACGGAAAATAGCCATGCGCCTTTTGGATATCGTTCTGCTTCTCAACACGCTCTGGTTCGTCGGTGCCTTCATCCAGTTCAGTATCGCCCAGCGCAATACGCTGAAGATATTGCTGCCGCGCGAAGAGCGCAGCAATCCGATCGCGCCGACCCTGGCGGCCAGCGTCGCATTCCTCGGCGGCATGAACCTGCCGATCGGGCTGTTGTCGTTCTATCTTCTGGCCGCCCGGCCGCTCTTCTTCCAGCCGGTGCAGGCGCAGCTCGTGCTGTTCCTGTTCTTCTCTGCCTGCCACTTCAGCCAATTCGTCTACAACGTTCCCGTGCTGATGCGCGGCGGACGTGTCGGCGTCGCTTACTGGCCCGTGTTGAAGGGCCCGATGCTCCGGATCTTCGTCATCGACGCGGCGCTGTTCGCTGCCAATCTCGGCGTGGCGCTCCAGCTCGCGTTCTCGTCCTGATTATCGCGACGGTGCCGAGAGGGCGGCCCGCAACATCGCGGCAAGATCCTTGCGCCGGAACGGCTTTGTCAGGATGCGGGCGTCGCCGACGCCGTCGGGCGTCTTGACCGGATCCTGCGTGTAGCCTGAGGTGAAGAGCACCTTGAGCCCGGGCCGCAGCGCCGTTGCTTGCCGCGCAAGCTCCGGCCCGAACATGCCGCCGGGCATCACGACGTCGGTGAACAGCAAATGGATGTCCCCACGCTGGCGCAACAGGTCCAGCGCCGCGGGGCCGTTCGAGCGCGCGATGACGCGGTAGCCGAGCGCCTTCAGCTCGTTCTCGACATAGGCCCGCACCATGTCGTCGTCCTCGACGACGAGAATGGTCTCGCTGCCATCGGGGGCCGCGATCCGCTCCGCCGGCAATGGATCCTCGGCCGGCGGCGTCGCAAGACGGGGAAAGAACAGCCTGACGACGCTGCCGTGTCCCGGCTCGGACTGCATCTGCACCAGTCCGCCGGACTGTCGCACGAATCCGTAGACCATGCTGAGGCCGAGCCCGGTGCCCTTGCCGACCTCCTTGGTGGTGAAGAACGGCTCGAAGGCGCGGCTCGCCACCTCGGCGGTCATGCCGGTGCCGGTGTCGGTCACGGCCACCATGACGTAGTCGCCCGGCCGCGGCTCGCCGTTGACGTCGAGGTCGGAGTCGCCGAGCGAGATGTTGCGCGCCTCGACCGTCAGCTTGCCGCCGTCGGGCAAGGCGTCGCGCGCGTTGAGCACGAGGTTGAGCAGCGCGGTCGCCAGCTGGCCGGGATCGACGCTGGTCATCCACAGATCCGCATCGAGCGCGAAGGTGCACTCGACGTGCTCGCCCAGCGATCTGCGCAGCAACGGCTCCATTTCGAGCAGCTTGCCGGCGATGTCGATGTCGCGCGGCCTTAAGGGCTGCTTGCGCGCGAAGGCGAGCAGGCTCCGCGTCAGGTCGGAGCCGCGCTCGGCGGCGGTCGCGATGTCGCCGGCGATCCGGTGCAATTCCTTGTTGCCCGCCAGCTGGTCGGCCAGATGCTCCGAATTGCCGAGAATGACGGTCAGGAGATTGTTGAAATCGTGCGCCACGCCGCCGGTGAGCTGGCCCATGGCTTCCATCTTCTGCGACTGGCTGAGCTTCTGGTTGAGGTCGGCGATGGCGGCGCGTTGCTGCTGCAGCGACTCGGCGGTGTCGTTGAGCAGGGTCATCAGCCCGCCGAGCTCGCCGCCCGGATGCGGCGGTGGAATGCGCGCGCTGAGATCGCCGCGCCCGAGCTTCTTCGCCATCGCGGCGAGCCGTCCGACCTGGCGCCCGACGCTCACGGTCGCGAGGATCAAGACCGCCGCCAGCAGCAGCAGCGAGGCCACGGTGAGGATCGCCAGGTCCTCGAAGAGCCGGCGGTTCGCCGCCGCGACCAGCCCATCCTTGGACCGTCCGACCAGGATGTAGAGACCGGCATCCTGGGTCGACGGCGAGCGGGCGGCGAGGCTCCAGACATGGGTGCGGCCCTCGTCATCGGTCACCTCATGAAAGGACTCCCGCTCGGGCGCCGCCGCGAAGCGGAACAGTTCGGATCCCGCAATCGACCCGCCGACGGGCACGGACCAGCCTGCTCCCGAGGGAGCGACCAGAACCGTGCCCTTGCCGTCGACCAGCAGGACATCCTTCTCGGCGAGCAGGCGCCTGTGGTGAAACTCCGCGAATTTGCGCAGGTTGAACGAAGCCAGCAGGATCAGCTTCAATGCGCCCGCTTCCGTCCGCACCGGATAAGCGATCTGGAGCACCGATATTCCGGTCAGACGGCCAAACACCGGTTCGAGCACGACGCGGTTCGAGGCCAGGGCCTGCTTGAAATAGGCGCGATCCCGGAGATCGAGGCTGCGGTTGGTCCGCAGCGAGTCGCAGAACAGGCTGCCGTCGGGATCGATGGTCAATATTCCGGTGAACTGCGGGTATTCCTCGCGCACTTCCGACAGGAACGCCGAGCACGCCGCCTTGTCGCGGGTGTCGAGGTCGCGGGCGCGCGCGAGACCATAGTGAAGCTGCGCGGTACCCTGGATCTTCTCGTTCAGGTCGCTTGCAATCTCGTCGGCCGCCGCCGCCAGATTGGTCAGGGCGGCGTTGATGTCGCTGCTGCGGTTCTGCATGAAGCGCAAGCCGACGAGGCCCGCGGGCACCAGCATGGCCGCGATGACGAGGATCAGTAGCCGGGTACGCAAGCTCATCGGTCGAATGGTCCGCTCGGGTCATCGGATGTGGGGGCGGAGGTACAATTTGCGGCACCGCCCTCCGCTCCGTCCATAGGCATCGTGCCGAAAAGCGAGGAAAGATTTTGACGCACACGCTTGGCGGGTGGGCGAGGAGGCGCTGCGGGCTCACCGCGATACCGTCGTTCCGCGGTCAACTTGCGCGTGCGCGTGGTGCGGGAGGGCGCTAATATCGAGGTCGCGTGCGACGGAGATCGCGCCGGCAAATCAGGAGGAAGCTGATGTCCATCTCGGGCAAGGTCGATCCGGTCGTGCGCCCCGTCGTGGCGACCGACATCGCCGAGGCGCTGGTCGAGGGTCTGCGCGACTTCCAGGCGCTGCCGCTTTACGGACTTTCCTTTGGCGCGCTCTATGCCGCCGGCGGCATCGCGATCATGCTCTGCCTCACCGCCTTCGGCATGGTCTATCTGGTCTATCCCCTGGCCGCCGGTTTCGCGCTGATCGGCCCGTTCGTGGCGATCGGCCTCTACGAAGTCAGCCGCCGCCGCGAGCGCGGCGAGCCGGTGTCGTTCGGCGCGATCTGGTCGGCGGTGCGCTCGCGCAGCGAGATCGGCTGGATGGCGTTCGTCACGCTGTTCGTGTTCGTGATCTGGATGTACCAGGTGCGGCTCCTGATCGCGCTGCTGCTCGGCCTGCATGCCTCGTTCTCGAGCCTGCAGGAATTCATGACGGTGGTGCTGACGACCAATGAGGGCCTGCTGTTCCTGGCCCTCGGCAACGCGGTCGGCGCCGCGCTGTCGCTGATCCTGTTCTCGCTGACCGTGGTGTCGTTTCCGCTGCTGCTCGATCGCGAGGTCGATTTCGTCACGGCCATGGTGACGAGCGTGCGTGCGGTGGTGACCAGCCCGCTGCCGATGATCGGCTGGGCGGCCGTGATCGTGATGCTGCTGATCGTCTCGGCGCTGCCGTATTTTCTCGGCCTGATCGTGACGCTGCCCGTGCTCGGGCACGCGACGTGGCATCTGTACCGGCGGCTGGTGGTGCCGGTGTAAATTTGTCGCTTTTCCTTCGCCCTCGATCAGTGCCGTAGGGTGGGCAAAGCGAAGCGTGCCCACCGCGTCTGTGCTGTATTGAGTCAGTGGTGGGCACGGCGCAAGCGCGCCTTTGCCCACCCTACGATATCGAGTTCGCGGAGACTTACGGCGTCTTGATCCCCATCGCCTTCAGAGCATCCAGCATCCGCTGCGGCGGGCCCATTTTCACCACCAGCGGCTTGCCGGTCTCGAGCACGCTCTTGAGGCTGGAGAGGATCGCCGGCCAACCCTGCCGTCCGCCTTCGAGGACATCGTCACTGAGCGGCCGGTCATGGCCTTCGCTCATGGTGAGACGAACCGCATCGCCGACCTGTTCGATCTCATAGGTCACGAGCGTCGGGCCGAGCTTTTCGATCAGCTCCGGCCAGTTGACGTTGAAGGTGACGGAGAGCTTTCGCGGCGGGTCATAGGCGAGAACCTCGCCACTGATGTGCAGCGCGCCATCAGGCGTGCGCACGATGAACGCGCCGCCAAGGCGCGGCTCGACCTCCACGGCGTTGCCGAAGAAATACTGCTTGCTGAACTCGGCCGAGGTCAGCGCTTCCCACACCTTCTCCGGCGTCGCGGCGATGTAGATGGTGTAGACCGTGAGCGGCTTGAATTGATCGAGGTTCATTTTGCATCGAATCCCTTGTTCAGGGCTGCGCGCGGAATGCCGAGCAGCTTGCCGGTCTCGAGCAGGCTCTTGAGCTGGGACAGGATCGCCGGCCAGCCGTTGGAGACGGCGCCGAGATATTTGCCGCCCTCGACGAAGCCGTCATGTAGCACGGTCAAACGCACGAGCGGGCCGAACGGTTCGATGGTGAAGAGGACGCGTGAGATCGGCTCGCCGCGCAGTTCCTCGAACTTGTGGTGCTTGAAGCTGTAGGAGAGGCGCCGCGGCGGATCGGCTTCGAGGATTTCGCCGGAATCGGTGACCTCGCCGTCGAGCAGAAGCGCGAAGGGCGAGCCGACCTTCCAGTCCGACTTCACCTCGGCGCCGAACCAGTATTGCCTGGTGAACGCGCTCGACGTCAGCGCCTCCCACAGTTTTTCCGGCGTGGTCTCGATATAGCTCACATAGACGAATTGCGGCTTACTCATCGCGCTTCTCCAACTGGCGTTTCAACTCGCCGAGCGCGGCGAGCTTGCCGCGCTCGAACTTCCTGATCCAGCGTTCGCCGATCTGATGGATCGGCACAGGGTTGAGGTAGTGCAGCTTCTCGCGGCCGTGCCTGATGGTCGTGACCAGATTGGCCTCTTCGAGAATGGCAAGGTGCTTGGTGACGGCCTGCCGCGTCATCGCGAGGCCCTCGCAGAGTTCGTTCAGCGTCTGGCCGTTCCTGGCGTGAAGCCTGTCCAAGAGCGAGCGTCGTGACGCGTCCGCGAGCGCTTTGAAGACCTCATCCATGGCGGCGATAATAGGCAACCAAATGGTTGCATGTCAAGCACGACGTCGTTCCGGGGCGACGCGTTAGCGTCGAGCTACGGTGCGCAATTGCGCACCTGAGAATCTCGAGATTCCGGATAACCGCTGCGCGGTTTCCGGAATGACGCCCAAGCGATCGTGTCTTTGGGCCGCAGGATCGAGCGTGTTAGCCTTTCATTTCAGCCAACGCAGATTGGTTCCGGGAGGACATTGATGTTCCGTTGTGTCTTGACTGCCGCAGGCCTCGTTCTTTTCGCCTGCAGCACCGCGGCCTACGCGCAGAAGCAGACGATCGGCGCGCCGCCGGAGGCTTCCAACATGAAGCTGGTCGGCACCAACGACCTCCAGGCGCGCAGCGCCTATCAGCCAACCATCCACCATCAGGGCGATCGCTGGATCGCCTATATCGGCCATCACGGCGGCACCGACGATGTACCCGCGCCCGTCAATCCGATGACGGGGCAGGCGGAGCCGAACGGAACCTCGATCGTCGACGTCACCGATCCCGCGCGTCCAAAGTATCTGCGGCATCTGCCGGGGCAGGAGGGCAAGTATGAGTCCGGTGGCGCACAGATGGTGCGGGTCTGCGACGGCAAGGCCTTGCCGAAGGGCGATCCCGCCGCAGTCTATATGCTGCGCACCTTCGGCAGCGAGGCGCATGAGATCTGGAACGTCACTGATCCCGCCAGCCCCGTGCTCATCACGCGCATCGCCGGCCTGAAGGACACGCACAAGAGCTGGTGGGAATGCGACACCGGCATCGCCTTTCTCGTCTCGGGTGCGCCGGACTGGCGCACGCGCCGCATGACGCAGGTCTATGACCTCTCAGATCCCGCGCATCCGCAGAAGATCCGCGACTTCGGCCTGCCGGGTCAGGAGCCGGGTTCGACCGGCGCGGTGCCGACCGAATTGCACGGGCCGATCTCGACCGGGCCGAGCGGCAACCGCGTCTATTTCGGCTACGGCACCAACAAGGGCGGCATATTGCAGATCGTCGATCGCGAGAAGCTGTTGAGCGGGCCGAAGGAGCCGACACCGGACAATCTGCGCTTTCCCGAGATAGCACGAATGCCGATGTCCGCCTTCAACGGCGCCCACACCACGTTCCCGATGCTCGACATGCCGGTCGCGGAGTTTGCCGAGGACAAGGACGGCAAGACGCGCGACATCGTCATGATCGTGGACGAGGCGATCCTCAACGAGTGCGGCGAGGCGCGGCAGATGGTGTGGTTCGCCGATGTCACCACCGAGACGCGGCCGATGATGATCTCGAGCTATACCGTGCCGGAGGGGAGCGGGCAGTTTTGCCAGCGCGGCGGCCGGTTCGGCTCGCATTCGTCGAACGAGAGCATGGCGCCGGTCTATTACAAGAAGATGGCCTTCATCGCCTTCTTCAATGCCGGCGTGCGGGCGCTCGATATCCGCGATCCCTATCACCCGAAGGAAGTCGGCTATTTCATCCCGGCAATCACGGCGGCGACCGACAAGCGCTGCATTCCCGTCGAGGGCGGCGAGCGCTGCAAGGTCGCGATCCAGACCAACAACGTCGAGACCGATGATCGCGGCTACATTTACATCGTCGACCGCGCCAATACCGGCCTGCATATCCTCGAGTTGACCGGACCAGCGCGCGCCGCGGCCGGCCTGCCGAAGAACTGACGATGCGGCGCGCGATGATCATCGCGGCCGCGGTGATCGCGCTCGGCGCGGTTGCGGGCATGCATGCCGGTGGGACGGAGCGCGGCGGGCGATGGAGGGAGATGGCGTGGCCGTTTCCCCGCGATGGCTGGCCCGCGGGCCGCGCGTTCCGCTGTGTCGCAGGCGGCTGCGATGGTGCCGAGCTCTACATCCGCGCCAAGCGCGGCTTCTGTAATTGCGACACCGGCGTCGCCGATGACGACGAGGTCGACCGCGTCACCGACATCGACCTGATCAGTCCGCGCTTTGCCCCCGTCGCACCGGGTCACGCCGTGGGCTTCGCCGCCATGCAGGGCCGCATCAGGCACTACGACCTCGACATGCCCGACGGCACCCGCCACGCCGCCGCCGGCCTCGCGCTGTCGCGCCGCTGCGATCTGCTGGTTGCGGTGGCGCAAGGCGCGGGCGAGGCGAATGCCGTGCAGCGTGCAGCGCTGGTGTTCCTGGAAACGGAGGAGATGAAGCAATGGATGGCTGCCACGCTCGATGGCAGGTGATGGAGGCACGCCCGATTCCACATTCTCCGCTGCCATCCCTCGCGAAGGCGGGGGATCCAGTATTCCAGAGACGCCGGTGGGATACGGAGAAGCTGCGGCGTACTGGATACCCCGCTTTCGCGGGGTATGACACCGCGGCTTGGACCCTTATCTCGCTTCCGTTCCCGCCTCCGTCATGCATTAATACCCCCAATCCGCCCTCAGCCGAGTCCTCCCCATGATGTCCATGCAAGCCTATCTCGCCTTCGTCGCCGCCTGCATTGCGCTGGCGCTGCTGCCGGGTCCGATCGTCACCCTGGTCATCGCCAATGGCCTGCGCCATGGCACGCGTGCGGCGCTGACCAACGTTGCCGGCGCGCAAGCGGGTCTTGCCATCGTCATCGGCATCGTCGCGATCGGCCTGACCTCGCTGATGGCGACGATGGGCTACTGGTTCGACTGGGTGCGCTTTGCCGGCGCGGCCTATCTGGTCTGGCTCGGCATCAGGCTGATCTGGGCGCCGGTCGAGGGCGTCGATGTCGACGCGCCGCCTCCGCCGCCGCGCGGCGGGTTCTTCCTGCAAGGCTTCCTGGTGCTGCTGTCGAACCCGAAAGTGCTGGTGTTCTTCGGCGCCTTCATCCCGCAGTTCATGGACATGGGCCAGCCGCACTTTCCGCAAGTCGCGCTGCTGGGCGCCACCTTCATGGTCACGGCCGTGATGACGGACGCGCTATATGCCATCGCAGCCGGGCGCGCGCGGAAATTCTTCTCGGCCCGCCGTACCCGGATGATGTCGCGCATCTCCGGCGGCTTCATGATCGGCGGCGGTATCTGGCTGGCGCTGACCCGGGCCAAATGAGCTGACATCGGTTGAACCTCTGGCAGTGGCGGTGCGTCCAAGGAAGCATTGCCGCTGACCTGGGATTTTGACCGTGCCGAATTTGCCGCCGCTCGTTTACGCGATGCTGCTTGCGCCGCTCGCGCTCATCCTGATTGCCGCCATCGTCAAGACCTGGCAGGCGCGCGAGGCGCGAAGCTGGCCGCAGGTCGCGGGCAAGGTCATTACCTCGGTCGCCGAGGTGCGCGAGGTCAAGGTGTCCGATGACGAGCGCGAGGACGGCTATCGCACCGAGAGCCGCAACTTCGCCAACGTCACGTACGAATATTCGGTTGGCGGCCGCAAGCTGCGCTGCAATCGCATCTCGATCGGCGAGGACCTCGGCAACTTCCAGGTGGCCGAGAAGCTGGCGAAATACCCGGCCGGCAGCATCGTCACCGTCTACTACAATCCGCGGCATCCGGATCAGGCGGTGCTGGAGCGGGACCTGCCCAAGGGGCTGTGGGGCTGCCTCGGCATCGGCTCGGCGATCGTGCTCGCCATCATCTTCGGCTCGGTCTTCGGCCTCAACCAGAGCTACCAATATCTCGCCCATCACATCGGCCGGCCCGATCTTGCGGGCCTCGTCGTCGCCTTCGGTGCGTTCGGCCTCGTCATCGCGCTGATGGCGTGGGCCGTACAGCGGCAGGCGTCGATGGCGACGCGCTGGCCGGTCGTGCCGGGCACGATCAAGCTGTCGGGCATCGAGGAGTATCACGAGGCCAGCGAGCCCGGCGCGGCGCGCGGCATCGAGATGTTCGGCAAGCGCGTGACCTACACCTATCGCTATCAGAACGTCGCCTACACCAATGAATGCGCGCGCGTCGCGGCGCAATCGCCATCGGCCTCGGAGGAGATGCTGAAGAAGCTGATGTCGCGCTACCAGGACGGCGCGACCGTCGAGGTCCGCGTCAATCCCGACAATCCCGCCGAAGCCACGTTAGATGCCCGCGGCGACGGCCGCATGGCCTATGTGCTGTGGGGCATCGCCGCGATCTTCGCCGCGCTGGCGCTGTTCGTGGCAACGCGGGGTGGCTAGTCGATCAACCTTTCCGCCCGCAGCTCCACCTCGATCTCCGCAAAGACCCTTGCCAGCCGCTCCGCCCATTGCTGCTGGCCGGACTGGTCCGCGATCAGGTCCTGGCGGATCTCGATGCCGGTGTTGACGAGGCCGCGGGCTTCGCCGTGCACGGGGATGGTGTAGTCGGTGAGGTCGCTCACCGCATAGGGCTCGTTGTCGCCGACGACGAGATCGCTCTCGCTGCGCAGATGTTTCAGCAATAGCCGCGGCAGCACGGGGTCGCGATTGTACAGCGCGCCGATGTGCCAGGGCCGCGCGACGCCGGCATAAACCGGCGTGAAGCTGTGCAGCGACACCAGCACGGTCGGCCGCCTGTCGTGCAGGCGCCGGCCGATCGTCGTGTCGATACGATGATGATAGGGCTCGAAGATCTCGCGCCGCCGCGCGGCGCGCTCGGCGTCGGAGATCGCCTCGTTGCGGGGGATCGTGGTTGCCTCTGATATCACGGGGATCGAGCTGGCCGCGCCGGGAGGACGGTTGCAGTCGATCACCAGCCGCGAATAGCGCTGCGCGATCAGATGCGAATCGAGCATGCGGGCGAGGCGCTCGGCGACGCCGGCGATGCCGATGTCCCAGCCGATATGCCTGACGAGCTCGCTCTCGGGAATGCCGAGATCGCCGAGCGCGCGCGGCAGCGCCCGTCCGTAGTGATCCGAGGTGAGCAGGAAGGGCGATGTGCCTTCCGCATTCACCTCATGCACTGGCGGAATGTCACCCTCGCCGAGCAGTTGATCGGCCGCGCCGGCTGTGTCTAAAGCCATCCTGATTGCCTATGGAAAATGCAGTCACCCCGAAAATTGGGCAGGAATCGGTATAGATTGGCCCGCCCAAAATCACCATGATTGCCGGACGATGCCGCTGCTGACGATTCATCACAAGACCGAATATCGCTACAACCGCCCCGTGGCGTTCGGCGAACACCGCATCATGCTGCGTCCGCGCGACGGGCATGATCTGCGCGTGCTCGACTCCAGGCTCGAGATCTCGCCCGAGCCGATGTCGCTGCGCTGGATCCACGACGTGTTCGGCAACTCGGTCGCGATCGCCAGTTTCGACGAGCGCGCGGATCATCTGACCTTCGACTGGCACGTCACGGTCGAGCACAATCCGGTCGACGAGTTCGCGCTGACCGCGGACGATGCCGCCTATTTCTATCCGTTCGTCTATGACGACGAGGAGTTTGCCGATCTCGTCCAGTACATCACGCCGCAATATGCCGATCCCGACGGCGAGATCGGAGAATGGGCGCGCGGCTTCCTCGACGAGGAGGCGCCGACGCCGACCTTCAAGATCCTGAGCGGCATGACGCACGCCATCCGCAAGCGGTTCAAATACCGCAAGCGTCACGAGCCCGGCACGCAGCATCCGCTTCATACCTTGCAGTCGGGCACTGGAACCTGCCGGGACTATGCGCTGTTCATGATCGAGGCGCTTCGCCAGCTCGGCATCGCCGCGCGTTTCGTCTCGGGCTACATCTTCGTGCCCGAGGACATCGCGCAGCGCCATGTCGGCGGTGGCTCGACCCATGCCTGGGTGCAGGCCTATTTGCCGAGCGCGGGCTGGATCGAGTTCGATCCGACCAACGGCATCGTCGGGACCCGCGACCTCATCCGCGTCGCGGTCGCCCGCGATCCGCGTCAGGCGATCCCGCTGCACGGCGTCTATATCGGCTCCGAGGACGCCTTCGACGAGATGGAAGTGAACATCAAGGTGGTCTCGGACGACCAGGACAGCGACGCAGAGATGGAGACAGAGGTTTCGTAGATGGAGATCAGGGTCGGCTTCGAGATCACCTACGCGGCGGTGCAGCCGACGCCGATGGTGATCATGCTGAACATCCACCCCTCGCGGCAGGCCGACATCATCGGCCGGGAGACGGTGGTTGCCGAGCCCGACGTTCCGATCCGCTTCTATCACGATGGTTTCGGCAATGTGTGCGGCCGCCTCATGGCGCCGGCCGGCGGCGTGACGCTGAAGGGCAGCGCGCTGGTGCGCGACAGCGGCCTGCCCGACGAGGTGATGCCGGATGCGCGGCAGATCCCGATCGAGCAATTGCCGAACGAAGTGCTGCTCTATCTGATGCCGAGCCGCTATTGCGAGACCGACAAGCTCACGGACATCGCCTGGTCGCTGTTCGCTAAGACGGAGCCCGGTTGGAATCGAGTCGCGGCGATCACCGCATTCGTGCATCAGCATGTCATCTTCGGCTATGAGCACGCCCATCACATGAAGTCGGCGCACGACGTCTACGAGCAGAAGACCGGCGTCTGCCGCGACTTCGCCCATCTTGCCGTCGCGCTCTGCCGCTGCATGGGCATCCCCGCGCGCTACTGCACCGGCTACATGGGCGACATCGGCATCCCGGCCGAACCGTTCCCGATGGATTTTTCCGGCTGGTTTCAGGCCTGGCTCTCAGGCCAATGGTTCACCTTCGACGCCCGCCACAACACCCCCCGCATCGGCCGCATCCTGATGGCGACGGGCCGCGACGCCGCCGACGTCGCGCTCTCAACTAGCTTTGGCCGGATGGAATTGAAGAAATTCGTGGTGGTGAGCGAGGAGGTGGGCGGCGCCGACGTGGTGAAGGCGGGGTGAGGGGATTGGGCACGTTGCTCCCTTACGTCGTCCCGGCGAAGGCCGGGACCCATACCGCGTGATCTTTCGGTGACATGTGGTGTCAGTACCCCAGGAAGACATCTTCACTCCCAGTCCTCGTCAAACTGCTCCCTGTGGCTATGGGTCCCGGCCTTCGCCGGGACGACACCGAGGACGCGGCGCTGTCGTTCCGCATCAATCGCAGCTATAGACCCCCCATGACCTCCAACCGTCTCTTCGTCTACGGCACCCTGATGCGCGGCTTCGACCATCCGATGGCGCGGCTGCTTGCGCAGCACGCGGATTTTGTCGGCGAAGCAACCTGCCGCGGCCGGCTGTTCCTCATCAAGCACTATCCGGGATTGCTGCTATCGGACGCCGCATCCGACCTCGTGCACGGCGAGCTCTTCCAGCTGCGCGTGCCCAACGAGCTGCTGGGTGAGCTCGATATGTATGAAGCCTGCGGCGAAGGTTTTCCGGAGCCGACCGAATATCTGCGCGAGCTGATCGACGTGACGCTGCCGGACGGCACATCTGAGAAGGCCTGGACCTACATCTACAACTGGCCCGTCGCTGATCTGCCCCGCATCGCGTCGGGCCGTTTTCTCGACCACTAGTTTGCTTTCTGAGCGTGATCTTGTCGGAAAACCGCTGCGCACTTTTCCGGATCACGCTCTACGCCGACAGCACTTCCTTCACCACGCGCACGTCGACCTCGCGCTCGACATAGCTCCATTCCTCGGTCTGCCTCAGCATCGCCACCAACTCCTCGAACAACGAGGCATCCGCGGGGGCGAATTCGAACCAGGTCAGGAAATCGAAGGGCTCGCCGAGGTCGCGGCAGTGATAGAGCTGGCGCGCGATGGCGGGCAGGAAACGAAGACTGCTGGCGATATGGTGCGACTTGTCCTCGAAGATCTTGCGACGCTCCTCCTGCGTCAGATCCCACCAGGCCTGCGACTTGCGGATCGGGATCAGCGCCGCGCTGGTGGCCTCAGGGCGGCCAAGCGCGGCCTGCACGGCCACGAGCTGCTCCTTCTCGGGCCGCTCAGTGTAGCGCAAAGTGCTTGCGACGCCGACCAGCCGCCAGGCATTGCGCGAGGGCACCAGCGGCAACGACACCGCGTCGCTGTCGGTCACCGACAGCGCCGGCATGAAGGGCAGGGGCTCGCCCGTCACCGATGAAATCGAGGTGACGCGCCAGCCCCCGCTGTGGCCGCCTCGAAAGGTCCTGAACATGGGGATATGGAAGCGTGGAACCGGGCGGGGTTCAAGCGTTTCCGTCGTTGCCGTCACTCGTCCCGTGATCCTGAGGCGCTCCCATGCGGCGCGCCGCGCCGCATGGGAGCCTCGAAGGATGAATCGGCCCGGATGCAGCCGGGCCGTCGCCCTTCGAGGGCCGCTGAAGAAGCGGCCACCTCAGGGTGACGGTGAGAGGGCCTGTGAATAGGTCGAATAACCCGGATAACCCGCCTAAAGCTGACTTTTAGGCAAGCCACGCCTATATCCCTGATCCTTCGCCCGACTCAAACGGTCCGCTAAACTCACCCCATGCGCTTCACGCCCCAGTTCCTCGACGAGCTTCGTGCCCGGCTTTCGGTCTCCGAAGTCGTGGGCAAGCGCGTCAAGCTGAAGAAGGCAGGAAGGGAGTGGAAGGGGCTGTCGCCGTTCCAGCAGGAGAAGACGCCGTCCTTCTACGTCAACGACCAGAAGGGTTTTTACCACGACTTCTCCTCCGGCAAGCACGGCGACATCATCAATTTCGTGATGGAGACCGACGGCCTGCCGTTCGCCGAGGCCGTGGAGCGGCTCGCGAACATGGCGGGCCTGCCGCTGCCGGCGGTGACGCCCAACGCGGCGCGCGAGGAGCAGCGGCGGCGCTCGCTGCATGACGTCATGGATCTCGCTGCAAAATATTTTGCGGAAACGCTGGCCTCGCGCGTCGGGGCGAAAGCGCGGGGCTATCTCGCCGACCGCGCCATCTCGCCGGCGACGCAATTGCAGTTCCGCCTCGGCTACGCCTCGCCCGATCGCTTCGCGCTGAAGGAGCATCTCGGCAAGCTCGGAATCTCCGTCGACGACATGGTCGAGACCGGGCTGCTCGTGGCCGGCAACGACATTCCCGTTCCTTACGACCGCTTCCGCGATCGCGTGATGTTTCCGATCACGGATTTGCGCGGCCGCGTCATCGCCTTCGGCGGGCGCGCGCTGGAGAAGGACGTTCCGGCAAAATACCTGAATTCGCCGGAGACGCCGCTCTTCCACAAGGGCGACAATCTCTACAACCACCAGACCGCGCGCAAAGCGACCCATGACGGCGCATCGCTGATCGTGGTCGAAGGCTATGTCGACGTCATCGCCATGGTCACCGCGGGCTTTGCAGGCAGCGTTGCCCCGCTCGGCACTGCGCTGACCGAAAGCCAGCTCGCGCTGCTCTGGAAGATGGCGGACGAGCCGATCCTCTGCTTCGACGGCGACCGCGCCGGGCAGAAGGCGGCGTATCGTGCCGCCGATCTCGCGCTGCCTTTCCTTGCTCCCGGCAAGAGTCTTCGTTTTGCGCTGCTGCCGGAAGGGCAGGACCCCGACGATCTCGTGCGCTCCGGTGGCCGCGGCGCGATCGAGGAGGTGATCGCGGCGGCGCGTCCGCTCGCCGACATGATCTGGTCGCGCGAGCTCGAAGGCGGCAACTTTGCCACGCCCGAGCGCCGCGCTGCGCTGGAGGCGCGCATCAAGGAGCTCACGAACGGTATCCGCGACGAGGTGGTGCGGCGCTATTATCGCGATGACTTCGTCGAGCGGCTGCAGCGCACGTTTGCGCCCGACGGCGGGCGCGGCGGCTTTGGCGGCCGCGGCAATTTCCGCCCTGGTCAGGGCGGCCGGTCATTCCAGCCGCGAGGCGGGGGCGGTGCGAATCGATTCGGAGGCCAGGGATTTGGCGGAGGATTTGGCGGCGGCCGCCGCGGCCCGCCGGGGCCGACCCTGCTGCCCTCCGGCCCCTACCAGGCGGCGAGCCCCCAGCTCGCGGCCAGCCCGATCATGCGTGGACAGCGGAGCGCCATCTCCCGCCGAGAGGCCCTGATCCTGCAATGCCTGATCAATCACCCCTGGCTGCTGCACGACCATCTCGAGGAGGTGGCCGCCCTGGAGATCGCCCATCCCGAGGCCCACAAGCTCCGGGCCGCCATTATCAGCGCCTTCGTCAACGACCATTACCACTCGCCGGACCCGGAGGAGCAGGCCGAGAAGATGCGCGGCGACCTCGCGAAGGGTGGGTTTTCTCAAGTTCTTCAAAGGGTTGAGGGTGCCATCACCACCGCGGCGGTGTGGGGTGCCCGCGAGGGGGCGGCTCGGGATGACGTTCTTGCGACCTGGCATCAGCTGGTTGCCTTGCATCGGCAATGGCATTCACTACTTAGAGAGCTGAAGGACGCCGAGCTGGCCTTGGGGGAGGACCCCAGCGAGGCCAATTTGGCATGGCTGCGTGACGTCAAGGCCCGGATGGCCGAAGTCGACGGTACCGAGGCCCTGATCGAGGGTTTTGGCGAACTGTCGGGTCGGTTCCAGAAGAGCGTGTGATGAAAGAATCATGCGGACGGCCGGGGCCGGAACCGCTAAAAGACTCGCCAAATCCAAGGTTTGGCGGCAAAAACAGGGTTAATCGAGGCTTAACGGTCTTGTAGCACTTTGGCCCAGAGGCGGCCGCAGGCAGAACAGACGCGTCAGGAATGAATCCGCGCAATAGCTGTTGGCACTACACCTGCATCCGCTGCGACAAAGAGGCTCACGAAGCGTTAGGCAATTCCGGCGAGAGAGAGTTGGGGGTGGCGAGAGACATGTGCGCCGCCCTTTCCGTGTCGAGAGCTGCCGAAGCGAGAGCGTCGAGCAACAGGTTCAAGTGAATTCACGCGGGCGCGGCGAACGTCTCGCATGAAGCGCGTTTAGGAGCAATGGATGGCCACCAAGGCAAAGACGCTGCAGGCGAAGGACAAGGAAAAAGACGACAAGGCAGCGGATGCTCCCGAGAAGGATTCCCAGGACGCGCCGTCTCCCTTGCTCGATCTGTCCGATGCGGCAGTGAAGAAGATGATCAAGCAGGCCAAGAAGCGCGGCTTCGTGACCTTCGATCAGCTCAATGAAGTCTTGCCGTCCGACCAGACCTCGCCCGAACAGATCGAGGACATCATGTCGATGCTCTCGGACATGGGCATCAACGTCACCGAAGCCGACGACAGCGAAGGCGAGGAGGACAAGGACGAGGGCGGCGAGGACGAGACCGACAACGAGCTCGTCGAGGTCACCCAGAAGGCCGTCACCGAGGTCAAGAAGAGCGAGCCGGGCGAGCGCACCGACGATCCCGTGCGCATGTATCTGCGCGAGATGGGCACGGTCGAGCTGCTCTCCCGCGAAGGCGAAATCGCGATCGCCAAGCGCATCGAGGCCGGCCGCGAGGCGATGATCGCAGGGCTGTGCGAAAGCCCGCTGACCTTCCAGGCCATCATCATCTGGCGCGACGAGCTCAACGAAGGAAAAATCTTCCTTCGCGACATCATCGATCTCGAAGCGACCTATGCCGGTCCGGACGCGAAGGGCGGCATGAACACCGCGATGATCGGCGGCCCCGCCGGCGAGGGCGGCGAAGCCTCGGCCGAGGGCGGCGAGGCCGCAGCCGCGACCGGTGCTGCGCCCGCGCATGTCGCCCCGCCCGCAGCTCCGCCGTCGCCGACCCCGTTCCGCGCCGCGCCCCCCGCCGGTAACGGCGAAGCCGAGAAGGATCCGGGCGAGGCCGCCGCCGAAGCCGACATGGACGAGGACGACGAGTTCGAGAACCAGATGTCGCTCGCGGCGATCGAGGCCGAGCTCAAGCCCAAGGTCGTCGAGATCTTCGACAAGATCGCCGAGAGCTACAAGAAGCTGCGCAAGCTCCAGGAGCAGGACATCCAGAACCAGCTCGAGAGCACCTCGCACGGGCCCTCGCTGTCGCCGCACCAGGAGCGCAAGTACCGCAAGCTCAAGGACGAGATCATCGTCGAGGTGAAGTCGCTGCGCCTCAACCAGGCGCGTATCGACTCGCTCGTCGAGCAGCTCTACGACATCAACAAGCGCCTCGTCTCGCACGAGGGCCGCCTGATGCGCCTTGCCGACAGCCACGGCGTCGCGCGCGAAGACTTCTTGCGCAACTACACCGGCTCGGAGCTCGATCCGCGCTGGCTCAACCGCGTCTCGAAGCTCTCTGCAAAAGGCTGGAAGAACTTCGTCCATCACGAGAAGGACCGCATCAAGGACCTTCGCCATGAGGTGCATCAGCTCGCGGCCCTGACCGGCCTCGAGATCGTCGAGTTCCGCAAGATCGTGCACTCCGTGCAGAAGGGCGAGCGCGAGGCCCGTCAGGCCAAGAAGGAGATGGTGGAAGCCAACCTCCGTCTCGTGATCTCGATCGCCAAGAAGTACACCAACCGCGGCCTGCAGTTCCTCGACCTGATCCAGGAAGGCAACATCGGCCTGATGAAGGCCGTTGATAAGTTCGAATACCGCCGCGGCTACAAGTTCTCGACCTACGCCACGTGGTGGATCCGGCAGGCGATCACCCGCTCGATCGCCGACCAGGCGCGCACCATCCGCATCCCCGTGCACATGATCGAGACGATCAACAAGATCGTGCGCACGAGCCGCCAGATGCTCAACGAGATCGGCCGCGAGCCCACTCCCGAGGAGTTGGCCGAAAAGCTCGGCATGCCGCTGGAGAAGGTCCGCAAGGTTCTCAAGATCGCCAAGGAGCCGTTGTCGCTGGAGACGCCGGTCGGTGACGAAGAGGATTCACATCTCGGCGATTTCATCGAGGACAAGAACGCGATCCTGCCGATCGACGCCGCGATCCAGTCGAACCTGCGCGAGACCACCACGCGCGTGCTAGCCTCGCTCACCCCGCGCGAAGAACGCGTCCTGCGCATGCGCTTCGGCATCGGCATGAACACCGACCACACGCTGGAAGAAGTCGGCCAGCAGTTCTCGGTGACGCGCGAGCGCATCCGCCAGATCGAAGCCAAGGCGCTGCGTAAGCTGAAGCATCCGTCGCGGAGCCGGAAGCTGCGGTCGTTCCTCGACAACTAATTCGGATCGTCGTGCCCGGGCTCGACGCGGGCATCCATCCAGACGAAAACGGCGGGCCAAGGCCCGCCGTTTTTGTTTGTGCTGACGCTCCGCGTGTCGCGCTGGAAATCCTATTTCTTCTTCGCGCCGACACGATCGAGACTCTTGATCTCCAGCGCCGGCCGTCCCGACTTCTCCGCGATCTCGCGGTCCTGCTCCATGATGAAGCTGCGGGCGGGTTCGTCGCCGTCGAGGCCGCCGAGCAGCTCGGCGGGCACGCGGCGGTTGGATCGCTGGGAGCCGTCTTCATAGACGACGTTGAAGAAGGCGAATTCGCCTTTGGGGTTGGTTCCGGGTTTCTTGGCCATGGCGGCTTGTCGTCGATCAGGACGCCGCAGTCAAATGGCTTTCGCGATTGTCAGCATGCAGCCGTGGTCTTGCGGAGGGCTCCGCGCCGTCGATCGGCGACATCTGCTTGCAGGAGGGAAGCGCCATGCGCTTTTCGAAGGTCCGGTGCGAACCCTCAATAAACGGCGGGCCGCAAAGCCCGCCGTCTATTTTTGGTCTTCAGCGTCGCCCGGGGCTGGCAGGGCAACAACCTAAAATAGAAGATTATAGATTGCGTCATGCCGTGGCAAGCCAAATCGTCGGAGCGTTGGTGTCGCAGCGAGCGCAGCAGATATGCGGTGATCGTAAAGTTAAGTTCCGATGCACGTCGAAGCAATTGTTTGGATCATCAAAGCGCTTTGTTCATATTGACCGTTCTCGCAATGCAGCGGGCGTTGCACGCCTTGTAGAGAATTGCGCCCCGCTGCACGTCTTCCCGTCTGCTGCAGACATGGGGTTCCCTTGGGCGCAGCCGAGTTCCATCGCGGTGCGGGTATTTTCAAGGTGTGCGCGGGCGCTGCGCCACTTCCTGAACGGCGAGCCGCGATCTGTCCCCGCCGCTGTGCCCATCATCATCCTCTTTGCGTCCCTGCGCCATGATCGCGCTGCCCATTGCGGCGGAACCGAAGGTGATGAGGAAGGAGGCGAGCAGCAGAACAAGCGCGATGCCGGGCATGCGGTCGGCGAAGATCAGCTCGCGCAGATGCCCGGGGTTGAGCCAGAGCAGCCCGCCGACGAGCAGCACTGCTGCGCAGGCACCGATCGCGAGGTTGATGGCGAGCAGGCGGAACAGCGGGATGCGGAGGAGGCGGGGGCGGGGTGACGGAGGGCTGTCGCTGGGCATGGTTGGTGGCTTCGCGCTCGCCTTGGCTGCGTCAACCGACGGCGCAGCGCAAGCATCCACATTATAGAGGTCATCCTCTCATCCGTCATTCCGGGGCGCGACGAAGTCGCGAACCCGGAATCCATTCATCCACCAGCTCTGCTGCTCAATGGATTCCGGGTTCGCGCTACGCGCGCCCCGGAATGACGAGAGGAGAGGGCGTAGGCTCCCCCTCGCATGTTGCCCGCCTAGCGATGTTGATGCGCATCAAATTCGCGAGTGCATCCCCATCACGGCGCCACCAGCTCCACCCGCCGGTTCAGCGCGCGGCCGGCATCCGTTGCATTCGAGCCGACCGGTGCCAGCAATCCGACGCCGGCGGTGCGCAGCCGTCCTTGCGCGATGCGAAAGCTCTTCACCAGCTCGGCGGCAACCGCCTCGGCGCGGCGCTTGGAGAGGTCGAGATTGTATTCATAGGCGCCCTGGCTGTCGGTGTGGCCGACGATGAAGACGCTGAGCTGCGGCTGGCTGGTCAAGAGCTTTGCGATCTGCTCCAGCGTCGGGCGGCTTTCCGGTTTCAGCACCGCCTTGTCGGTGTCGAAATAGATGCCGTAGAGCGCGATGTGGCCGGTCTCACCAAGACCCTTCGCCATCGCGGCGGCATCGACCATCTTGTTCGCGATCGCGCCCAACTCGGCGACGGTGACCTGCGCGTAGATCTCCTGGTTGTTCTGGCTGACGAGGACGCTGGCATAGGTCTCGCGCCCGCCCTCGTTCTTGCGGCCGGCAAAATAGCGGTAGTTGAAGCCGTCGATCCACATCTGCGGGATCGGCAGCGTGTCGACGCTCTCGGTAAAGGGAATGGCGCCGCAGGCTTCGGTGTCGCACGCGAGCAGAGTCTCGAACCCGGCCTTTGCGAGCTGCGTCTCGAAATTGCGTGACACTTCCAGGATCGAGGGGCCGGGATTGGTGCGATAGGCGATGCGGACGATGCGGCCTTCGAGCCGGCGGGCATCGGTGGGCTGGCCGTCCTTGAAGGGAGCCGCCTGCATCCGCGCCGCGTCAAAATCCTTCACCACATAGCCGGTGATGACACTGCCGATGAACCGGCCGATGCCGGGATAGTCGCGCCCGCCCGCCACATCGCGGGTTTGCGCGGCGGCGGTGGTGACGGCGTGGAACGAGACCAAGGCGAGGACAGCGAGCATCCGGTACGGAATGGGCATGGTCATCTCGATTCGTTGGGGACGGGGTGAGCGCTCCCTTTAGTCGCACCCGGCGCATGGTTGGTTCTGGCGAGGTTTTGCCGCTTTGACGCGAATCCTGTTCCCGGGCATGATCCGCGTTCCCTACGCCTATTTTCAGAGGATTTCCCCGCATGTTGAGATCGCTTCTCGCCACCGCCGTCGTCCTTTCGCTGGCCGGCGGCTCGGCGCAGGCCGCGCGCTGCGGTGGCGACTTCAACAGCTTCATCGCCACCATGGCCTCGGAAGCGCAAGGCGCCGGCGTCTCGGGAAACGTGACCAGCGCGGCGTTCAGCGGCATCACCCAGGACGGCGCCGTGCTCGCCTTCGACCGGCGCCAGCGCTACACCTTCAACAAGAGCTTTGAGCAGTATGTGTCGACCCGCGTCGGTCCGGGGCGCATCAATGGCGGCAGGGCGCTGCTGCAGCGTCACGCCGCGCTGCTCTCGCGCATCGAGCAGCAGTTCGGCGTGCCCCGCTACATCCTGGTCGCGATCTGGGGACTGGAGAGCGATTTCGGCAAGGGCGACATCGGCAAGCTGCCGGTGATCCGCACGCTGGCAACCCTCGCGCATGACTGCCGCCGCACCGACCTGTTCCAGGGCGAGCTGCTTGCCGCGCTCAAGATCGTGCAGCGCGGCGACCTGCCGCTGCGCGACCTCATCGGCGCCTGTGCCGGCGAGATCGGCCAGACCCAGTTCCTGCCGTCGTCCTACATCAAGTACGGCGTCGATTTCGACGGCGACGGCCATGTCGATCTCCGCCACAGCGTCCCCGATGTGCTCGCCTCGACCGCGAACCTCTTGCACACGAGCGGCTTCAAGATGGGCCAGCCCTACGGCGAAGGCACCGCGAATTTCGAGGCGATGCGCGAGTGGAACAGGGCAGTGGTCTACCGCAAGACGATCGGGTATTTCGCGGACCGGCTGGCGGGGCAGTGAAGGGGGCGCGATATCCCCTCAGCGTCGTCCCGGCGAAGGCCGGGACCCATACCGCGGAATCTATCGATTGTGGACGTCAGCAGTACCGAATGACCAGTCATCGCCAAACTGAATTCGGTGGTTATGGGTCCCGGCCTTCGCCGGGACGACGGCGGAGATTATAGCGGCGCTGTCGCTTCACTCCCTCACCCATAACACCATCACACTCACTTCGCCCCCTTCGCCATCTTCTCCAGTCTGCGCTGCAGCGGCGCCCAGTACGTTCCCGGGCGTAAGCGCTGCAGCAGGTCCATGAACCTTGCGTCGTTGCCGATCAGGATGCGGGGCTCGTTCCGCTCGATGCCCTTGATGATGCGCAGCGCAGCGTCCTTCGGCGTGGTCTTCGCCGCGGTCTCGAACCGCTCGATCATCTGCGAGCGGCGCGCATTGTCGGTGACGCCGACCCCGGTACGGGAATTGCGCGCGATCGCGGTGGCGATGCCGCCGGGATGCACCACCGAGACCTTCACCGGGCTGCCCGCCACCGCAAGCTCGTGGCGCACGCTCTCGGAGAAGCCGCGCACCGCGAACTTCGCCGCGGCATAGGCCGATTGTCCCGGCGGCGCGATGATGCCGAAGATCGAGGAGATGTTGACGACATGCGCCTCGGGCAGCGTCTTCAGATGCGGCAGGAAGGCGCGCGTGCCGTGCACCACGCCCCAGAAATTGATGTCGAACAGCCACGCCATCTGCACCTGGTCGATCTCCTCGAACGTCCCCAGCAGCGCGACGCCGGCATTGTTGACGACGATGCCGAGCGATGGATGCGCTGCCGTCGCCTCGCTGGCGAAGCGCGCGATGTCGCTCGCCTCGCCGACATCGACGCGATGCACGCTGACCTTGCGGCTCGTGCCGAGCTCGGCGGCGAGCGATCTCAGCCCGGCCTCGTCGCGGTCGGCAAGTGCGAGGTCGCAGCCGCGCTGGGCGAACTCGATGGCCAGCGCGCGGCCGATGCCGCTCGCGGCTCCCGTAATGGCGGCGGCGCCGCGAATCGCAGTCATGATCTCCCCCGTCAAGTCCCCGATGATGGAACCACGATTTACATTTTTTTGAAATGAAACCGAACCGTAGCCGCTCCGGGCTTTTAACATACGTTACCGACGCAAGCATTGGAGCCGTCGATGGGACAAGCAAAGCCATTTCGCGCGACAGCGCTCATCGTTGAAGACGACATCATGCAGCGGGAAATGTTGTGCCTCCTGCTGGAAGAGAGCGGCTACGACGTCATCCAGTGCGAGAGCGCCGAGGCGGCCGAGCGCGTGCTGGAGAAGAACGCCGGCGCGCTCTGCCTGATGATGACGGACGTGCAGCTTGCGGGGCGCATGAACGGGGTCGAGCTTGCGCATGTCGCCAAGGACCGCAATCCCCGGCTCGACGTCGTCGTCACCTCTGGCCGTCCCTTGAGGCAGCCCTTGCCCGATGGCGCGAAATTCTGGGCCAAGCCCTGGGCGCCGCTCGACGTGCTGCGCGAGGCCGAGATCGCGCAACTGTCCTGACGGCCGATCGCATGGGCCGACTTTCCTGCCGCGAGGCGGGGTGATAGCCTTGGCCCATGTCCTGGTCCTTCCTGCTCACCTCGCTCATCGTCGTCGCCTCGCCCGGCACCGGCGTGCTCTACACGCTGGCGGCGGCACTGACGCGCGGCTCGCGCGCCAGCCTCGCTGCCGCCTTCGGCTGCACGCTCGGGATCGTGCCGCACATGTGTGCTGCCATGCTCGGGCTTGCCGCCGTGCTCCATACCAGCGCGCTCGCCTTCGCCGCGCTGAAATGGGGTGGCGTGCTCTATCTTCTCTACATGTCCTGGCAGGCGCTGCGCGAAACCGGGACGCTGGCGGTGGAGAGCGAGATCAAGGAGAGGTCGAGCGGCCGGGTCGTCGTCACCGGCTTTCTGATCAACATTCTCAATCCAAAACTGTCGATCTTCTTCCTCGCCTTCCTGCCGCAGTTCGTCGCGGCGGACGAGGCCCATGTGCTGGCGCGGATGCTCGAGTTGAGCGGTGCCTTCATGGCGATGACCTTTGTGGTGTTTGCCATTTATGGCCTGTGCGCGGCCTCGGTGCGCGAGCGCGTCATCTCCCGCCCCGCCGTGATGGCCTGGCTGCGCCGCAGCTTTGCGGCGGGCTTTGCCGCACTCGGCGCCAAGCTGGCGTTTGCGGAGCGGTAACTTGCTTCTGCCCGTCTGCCTTCTTCACCTCTCCCCGCTTGCGGGGAGAGGTCGCATCCCATCGCAGATGGGATGCGGGGAGGGGGTACAGGTCCATCGACAATCGCGCGCGTGGAGAGAAACCCCTCAGCCCACCCTCTCCCCGCGAAGGGCGGGGAGAGGGAGTGAGAGAGCGGAGCTCGTCGCAAAGTAACCCATAAAAAAGCGGGCCTTGCGCCCGCCACCTTCGAACCAATCTGTCCCGACGCCCGGGCGGAGCGAGCTCCACCCGGGCAAAGAAAAAGAAGCCTCGTTACTTCTTCTTCGCCTTCTTGGCCTTTTTCGCCTTCTTCTTCGCCGCCTTCTTCGCTTTCTTAGCCATAGTATCCTCTTAGGGTTTAATGGTGGAACGCGACACGAGGGATGCTCGGCGGAGGGCCAGCCTCGCAATATCCTCGACCATAAACTCAGCAGATTCGCAGGGCTCTGCCCTGTGCTGTCACATCCGTGTCATCGCGTTATCCACAGCTCAGATGCATTTTCGGGTGATTTTTGCCCGCGAATCCGCATCGAACGCGTCGCGCGGGACGGCGGCGACATGCCTAACGATCCGACAACGCGGCCGCGCCGTTCATGAATCCAAAACCAAAGGCGCGCTTTGAAGGATCGCAGTGAGACTCCGTTAAGTGCAACCCGCGCATTGTTCCCCGCAAGAAGACGGGGATGGGTCATGGACGGACGGCTGCCAGGAATGGGGGACGCGACGCTGTGCGCGCTGCGCTCGCCATGCTGAACGTACCGACACTCTGGACGGTCTTCGTCGTCAACTTCCTCGCGCTCGGCCTGATCTGGGCCTACGTGACGCGCTCCTATCCGAAATTCGCCGCCGCGCGGTTCTGGATGGCATCGTCCTTCGTCGGCGCGGCCGGGGCGATGACGGCCCTGATCCGTCTGTTCGTCACATCCCCTGTGCCGCTCCTGCTTGGCGCTGCCGGCGTCATGGCGGCGAGCTGCTTCGCGGCCATGGGCATTCAGCGCTTCTATGACCGGCCGGTCTCCTGGCGCATCATGATCGCAGCGCAATGCCTGAGCCTTGCCGGCGTCGTGTTCTTCATGATCGGCTTCGAGCACATGCAACTGCGCATGCTCAGCTACACGATGGGGCAGGGATTGCCGCTGGTGCTGGCGCTGCATCTGCTGCTGCTGCCGCCGGAGGGCCGCGTCAGCCCGGGCGCGCGGCTGTCCGGCATCGTCATTCTCAGCATCATCGGGCTATTGCTGGTGCGTACGGTGGGCAATCTGCTCGGCTATGATTTCTCGGCCGTCGCGGCCGGTCAGAACCATGCCGTCATGGTGCTGGGGCTGCTGTTCCTGTCGATGACGCTCAACTTCGGCTTCCTGCTGATGGCGATGGACCGGCTGCGGGGCGAGGTCGCCGACCTCGCGCTGCTCGACGATCTCACCGGCGTCGCCAACCGGCGCCATCTGCTGCAGCGCCTGTCCGAGGAATGCGCCCGTTCGGAGCGCAGCGGCGAGCCGTTCTCGCTGCTGGTGATCGACCTCGACGGCTTCAAGACCATCAACGACACCCACGGCCATGCCGCGGGCGACGAATGCCTGCGGCACTTCACCCTGATGGCGCAGACGCGGTTGCGGCCCGGCGACATGCTCGCCCGCACCGGCGGCGACGAGTTTTGCATCGTGCTGCCATCGTCGTCCCTGCGCGAGGCGGCCGCGATCGCCCGCCGCGTGCTCGAGGTCTGCCGTCAGGATGCCGCCGCATGCACGGCCAAGGAGATCCCGATCGCGATCTCGATCGGCGTCGCCGAGTGGGACCGCGGCATCGGCCAATTCCCGGATCGCCTCATCGCGCATGCCGACCACGCCCTCTATGCCGCCAAGAAGAACGGCAAGAACGATTTTGCGGTCTACGATCCGGCCCCGCCGCTCGCGCCGGAGCCGATCAGCCCGGCCGAGGGCAAGCGCACATTCGCGTAAAGCCTGCTACGATCTGGTCCGTCATTGGACCCGCATGATGATGTCTCGCCTGCTCGCGGCCATTCTCGCCGCACTCTTCCTGACCGCACCTGCCGCCGCAACCGACGCCGAGCTCGCGAAGATCGCGCGCGCCGCCGGCACGCCCGACATTCCCGGCCTGAAGATGGTCTGGCTCGCGCCCTGGGGCGATGTCCGCAGCGCCCATTCGTGGCGCAACATCATCGTGCACCAGACCGAGGGGCCGGCGGGCTCGGCCCGCGGCGGCGCCGCGGAGCAATCGAGGAATCCGACGCGCCGCGGCGTCACGGTGTGGGTCGAGACCGACGGCACGGTCTATTGGGCGGTCGCCGAGACCCTGGTGCCGACCCATGGCGACGGCGCCAACCGCAACGACAACAAGTATATCGATAACAGGCCGACCTATCGCCAGGTCGTGCGCGACAATTCGATCGGCGTCGAGTTCGCCGGCAACTATCCGGATGTCACGACGGGACCGACCGAGGCGCAGGTCGCGGCATGGAAGATCCTCGTGAAGGTGCTGCGCGCGCGCTACGACATCCCGCTCGACCACGTCTATGCGCACAACTGGATCGACTACAAGGACGCGCGCTATTGCGAAGGCTGCTGGCTCGCGACGCTGGCGAGGATTTGGGGGGAGTAGGCCCCCGTCATTCCGGGGCGCGCCTCTTGGCGCGAACCCGGAATCCATTCGTCCACCAACTCTGCGACCCGATGGATTCCGGGCTCGCGCTACGCGCGCCCCGGAATGACTACACCGGTTGCGCCATCCAGCCGAACAGTCGCCGGATCAAGCCCGGCCGCTGCGGCAATTCGGGCGGCCCGTCGGCGGCGAGCACGCGTTTGAAGAAGTAGTCCAGGAACACCATGTCGTTCGGCTCGGTGACGGTGAACGTCTCGTCGCCGAAGAACACGCTGTAACTGAAGAAGAACGGACCCATGAGCGGGATGGTCGCTGTGCCCGCATAATCCTTCGATATCACGAACTCGGACGGCTCCAGCCCGTGCTCGCGCATCGCCTGCTCGACCAGCGGCAGCTTGCGCATGAACTGGGCTTCGAAGCCGCCGACGGTGGATTGCAGGATGATCGACACGGTGCGTGTCCGTTCTCTGGATGTGGCCCGACAAGAGTTTGTCGGGCGACCCGTCACAGGCGTTCAAGGTGCCCCGCGGGCATCGCCGCGAAACATGCCGCAGCTCACACCCAAACAAAAAAGCCGGCGTTGCCGCCGGCTTTTCGTCTCTTTCGATCCGCCAATCTCTTGTCGCGCAAGCCCCGCTTAGTGCGCGGCTTCCAGCGCGGCCTGTTCCTGCCTTGCGATCGTGCCCTTGACCGCAGACTGCACCTTCTCGAAGGCGCGGACCTCGATCTGGCGGACGCGCTCGCGCGAGACGCCGAACTCGGCGGCAAGGTCTTCCAGCGTCATCGGCTCATCGGCGAGGCGACGGGCCTCGAAGATGCGGCGTTCGCGCGGGTTGAGCACGCCCATGGCGCCGTTCAGCGCGTCACGGCGGTGATCGTACTCCTCGTGCTCCGCCATCAGGGCTTCCTGGTTGGGCGTGTTGTCGACCAGCCAGTCCTGCCATTCGCCGGCTTCGCCGTCGTCACGGATCGGGGCGTTGAGCGACGCGTCGCCACCGAGGCGGCGGTTCATGTCGATCACGTCCTGGTCCGTCACGCCGAGGCGCTTGGCAATGGTCGCGACCTGGTCGGGGCGGAGATCGCCCTCGTCCAGCGCGTTGATCTTGCTCTTCGCCTTGCGCAGGTTGAAGAACAGCTTCTTCTGGTTCGCGGTGGTGCCCATCTTCACGAGCGACCAGGAACGCAGGATGTACTCTTGAATCGACGCCTTGATCCACCACATGGCGTAGGTGGCGAGACGGAACCCCTTCTCGGGTTCGAAACGCTTCACCGCCTGCATGAGGCCGACATTGCCTTCCGAGACGACCTCGGAGATCGGCAGGCCGTAGCCGCGATAGCCCATGGCGATCTTGGCCACGAGGCGGAGATGGCTGGTGACGAGTTGGTGCGCCGCGTCGCGATCGTCATGCTCGCGCCAACGCTTGGCGAGCATGTATTCCTGCTGGGGCTCCAGCATCGGGAACTTGCGGATCTCGGCGAGGTAGCGAGAAAGGCCGGATTCTCCATTGAGGACCGGCAAAGCAGCGGTACGGGCCATAGTGCGCCCTCCAAAGGTTCAGGCCCCCGATAGCGGCGGGCCAGGCAGACGACCGCTGTGTCAAAGCCGGCCGGGCTGCGATGTTCCGCGCTGGTCATTTCCAACGCAGGCGCAATATACCCCAAGGGGGGTCGAAAAGGGAAGGATTGCTGACGTCACGTCCCCGTGTGGCAGCTATAACTTTTTGTAATGTAACGCCTTTCTTAAACGGCCTGCGTCATAGCGCCGCTTTGAGAGTGCTCTCCAGGAGAAGCAAATCCTCCGGCAGAGGCGCCTCCCAGTGGAGTAATTCTCCCGTCCTCGGGTGCTCCAATACCAGCAGATAAGCATGCAAGGCCTGCCGCCCGAGCGCGGTCAAGGCGCCCTGCGATTCCGGCCCGAGGTGGTTCGCCTTGGTCTTGAAATGCGGGCCATAGACGGCGTCCCCCATCAGGGGGTGGCCGATATGGGCGAGGTGGACGCGGATCTGGTGGGTGCGCCCGGTCTCGAGCTCGCAGGACAGCAGGGCGGCGATCGGCTTGCCGTCGCGCCCGGCAAAACTCTCCAGGATTTCCCAATGGGTGACCGCCTCGCGGCCGCCCTGGCGCACCGCCATCTTCTCGCGGGCGTGCGGGTGGCGGTCGATCGGCGCATCAACTGTGCCGCGATGCCGGTTCGGCACGCCCCAGGCAAAGGCCATGTAGCCGCGCCGCATCTCGCCGGTGCGGCCGTGGTCGGCGAACTGCGCCGACAGCGAGGCATGGGCGAGGTCGTTCTTGGCGACCACCATCAGCCCTGTGGTGTCCTTGTCCAGCCGGTGCACGATGCCGGGCCGGCGCACCCCGCCGATGCCCGACAGTGAGGCGCCGCAATGGGCGATGAGCGCGTTGACCAGCGTGCCGGTCTCGTGGCCGGCCGCGGGGTGGACGACCAGGCCCTTGGGCTTGTTGATGACGATGATGTCGTCGTCCTCGAATACGATATCGAGGGCGATATCCTCGCCTTTCGGCTCGGCGGGCGCCGCCTCCGGCACGTCGATTATGATCGTATCGCCGGATGCGACGTGATAAGCGGGGTCGCGGATGGCGGAAGCCTTCAGGCTCACCGCGCCCGCCAGGATCAGGGCTTTCAGCCGCGATCGCGACAGGTCGGTGAGGTGCGCCGCCAGCACGCGGTCGAGCCGGGGCGACCCCTCGTCGCCGGCGACGACAACCTCCAACCTCTGCGCAGAGCCAAGACTTTTAGGGCCAAGACTTTCCATGACGACCGAAACCGCTATTCCCGAACCGACCCCCGAGCAGGCCGCGCTGTTCGCGCGGGTGCGGCGGATGATGCTGATCGCGGGGTTGACCACGGCGCTGGCGATCTGCGCCGTGCTGATCGCGGTGGGCTACCGCCTTTTCAAGTCGGAGGGAAGGGCGGTCGAAGCCGCCGGCGACGTCACCGCCACCCTGCCCAAGGGCGCCAGGATCGTCGCGACCGGGGTCGCCGGCGACCGCCTGGTGATCACGCTCGATATCGGCGGGGTCACCGAGATCCGCACTTTTGATGCGCACACCTTGAGGCCGGCCGGAAAGCTCAAATTTGCCAATGAGCCTTAGGGGGCCCGGACCCCTCCATCGTCGTCCTGGCGAAAGCCAGGACCCATAACCACCGAGTCCGGTTGCGCGGACGAGATCGGCACTCCGATGTGCCTTAACCACGAACATTCGGGTAATGGGTCCTGGCTTTCGCCAGGACGACGCTGCGGGGGAGGTTTGAAAACCCCCGATCGAGGCTTGCCGCCGGCAAAATTCGCGGCTATGTCCTGTCCCTCACGCTCCCTTCGTCTAGCGGTTAGGACGCGGCCCTCTCAAGGCTGAAACAGGGGTTCGATTCCCCTAGGGAGCGCCAGACAAATCCTAAGCCATTGAAAACCTGCACACTCTAGGCAACCATGTGAGCCTGGAGAGACCGCCATGCTACGCAAGTAGCCTCACAAGGTGGTCCGCAATGGCGCTCGCGGTCGTAACATGGCCATCCTGATCCCCAGTCTCGGCTTCGCACGCTTCGACAGTCGTGGGGAGCTACGACTGGCGGAACGACTCAAGGACTTCCTCGAAGAGAACGCTGTCGTTTGGCACAATCTCCCTGTCGGCCCTCTCAACCGGCATCCGGATTTTATCATTGTTCACCCCGCGAACGGCCTGCTCGTGCTCGAGGTGAAAGACTGGCGCCTGGAGACGATTGTTTCGGCGGACAAGACCAAGGTCGAGTTGCTGACCAGTCGTGGTGTTGTACGGGAGAGCAATCCCCTCGAGCAGGCTCGCAGGTACACGTTCGAGGTCGTGCGCACGCTGGAGCGCGACGGGCAATTGTTGTTTCCGCCCGGCCATCGCTTCGTGGGCCGGTCCATTGTTCCGTTCGGCTTCGGGGCCGTATTCACGAATATCACGCGCAAGCAGTTCGATCAGACTAATCTCAAGGAGGTGCTGGCCGAGCATCTGTGTCTTTTCAAGGATGAAATGACGGAGACCGTGGATCCCGAAGAATTCCGGACCAGATTGTGGCGCATGGTTCATCCGCGTCCCGAACAGCCGCTGTCCATGCCGCAGTTCGACCGCCTGCGGGCGCTGCTATTTCCGGAAATCCGCATACGGCAGATTGCCCTGCCTCTGGACGACGCGCCTCGGGCCGATCCTTCGGACCGGACGCTTGCAGTCATGGACCTGCATCAGGAGCAGTTCGCGCGCAGTCTGGGAGAGGGGCATCGAATTATTCGAGGCGTCGCCGGATCGGGCAAGACCCTGATCCTTGCCTTTCGAGCCGAGTATCTGGCACGTGCGGCGGCAAAGCCGGTGCTCATCCTGTGTTACGCCAATGGCATCGCCGGGCGACTTGAGGATGCCATGCAGAGCAGAGGCGTGGAGAACCGTGTTCAGGTCCGCACCTTTCATTCCTGGTGTTACCGGATGCTGCGGACCTACGGGGTTCCAGCCCCATCCGAGCGAGATTATCCGGACTACGCCAAGCGGCTGGCTGCGAGCGTTTCAGAGGTCATGAAGGCGGTAGATCAAGGCCATATCCCAACGGAGCAGTACGACGCTGTCCTGATCGACGAGGCACACGACTTCGAGCCGCAATGGCTCGCGCTCGCGGCCAGGATGGTGAACCCGCGCACGAAGGCGCTGATGGTCGTCTACGACGACATCCAGGCCATCTACAAAGGGCGCGAACGCCCGGTATGGAGCCAACTCGGAATTGAGGCCAAGGGCAGAACGAGCGTATTGAAAGTCAACTACCGCAACACCGCGCAAATCGTTGCCTTCGCGAAACGCTTCGCTGCAGACGTCATTGGCGCCCCGGGCATCACGGCCGACGATGAGCACGCCATCCTGTTGCCCGAAGATGCGGGCCGGAAGGGAGTGGAGCCGGCCGTACGGCGGTGCGTGAGCATCGACGCAGAGGCTCACTGCGTCGCCGAGTGGTTTCTCGATAGGAAAAAGGCCGGGTACGAGTGGTCGCAGATGGCGTGTCTCTACCCCGAGCACTGGATCGGCGGGCGGGTCGAGCAGATACTCGCCAGGCATGATGTGCCGATCGATATGGCCAAGGACAATCGCAACAGAGTTTCGGTCAAGCGGGTGGCCGTGCGGTTCTTGAGCATGCACACCGCGAAGGGGCTGGAGTTTCCCTGCGTCGCCATTGCCGGCTTGGGCTTGCTCGGTCGCCACGGCGAGACCGTCGAGGAGTGTGTCCGGCTGACCTATGTTGGGATTACTCGAGCGACTCACGAGGCGCTCCTGACGTACTCGAGTGAGTCGGAATTGGTGCAGCGTTTGATCGCGTAGGCCGGCCGCGCGGGCGCTCTCTCACGCCGTATGAGCGCATGGGGCGGGCTCCCCTCAACGCCTGTTCGAGCGGCGGTCGCGAGAGGAGCCTTGGCCGTAGATCCTGGCCCTATGTCCTGGCCGCAAGTTCAGTGATGCGCCGAAACGCTCCTGACGGTCTCGGTCAGCATATCACCCGACGTGGAATGGCTGACGTCACCCAGGCTGATGATGCCGACCATCCGCTTGCTCTTGTTGATCACCGGCAGCCTGCGGACCTGCAGCTTCTCCATATGATGCATCGCCTTGGCGAGGTCATCGTCCTCGCGGCAGCAATGGATGCCCTCGGTCATCACGTCGCGGGCCTTCGCGCGGCCGGCATCGAAGCTGTGGCTCGCGAGTCCTTTGCAGACGATGTCGCGGTCGGTCACCATTCCGACCAGCTTGTCATCCTCGCCAATCGGAATGCAGCCGATGTCATGCGCCCGCATCAGTTTGGCAAGCTCGGTGATTGGGGTGTCGGGGCTGACCCAGTCGACACCCTTGTGCATCACGTCTTTGACTTTCATGGCGAGCCTCCGTTCGTGGGTTTCAAGTGCGTTGATGCAATGCAGCGGCCCCCCCATCTTCCGAACTCCGACCAGACAAGCGAAGACATTCTCGCCGCCACCTGCTCAACAGTATGACGGCGCTTCGCGGCCAGAGTTCCCGCCCAGGATCGCAAGGGCAATGGGCGGTGTACATAATCCTCAGTCATGCGCGCTGAAGCGCCCGTGCGGTGCGTTGGCCGTCAGGCGCGCAAACTGGGTGTGACCCATATGAAGCAGCGTCTCATGATCGCCGGCTTCCATATAGATGTCCGGCTGTGCCTCGATGCTGTCGTCGACGATGATATCCAATCCGTAGCATTTGCCGACGGCAGGAACTGCACCGTGTGCGCAGTCGCTGAACAGCCGATTGATCTCGGTTTCATCGGCCATGTGGACATTGTCGCCGAGGCTTGTCCTCAGGTCCGACAGGCGGAGGTGGTGCGATGCGGGCAGGACTGCCAGCATGTATCCGCCGTCGCGCCGCAACACGATGCCCTTGGCGAGGCGGTCGCCCGAGATATGGCATGCCTCGGCCGTTCGAGCGGACGTCATGCTGAGTTCGTGCGGGATCACCTCGTACTGGATGTTCTCAGCGGCGAGGTATTTCTGGAGCGTGGGAGCAATGGCCATGGCATCACCTCCGATGCTGAATGGAAACCATCCACCGTGAGGTCGACCCTGCAGACTCTCGCCATACGATGGGCGGCTGCCTGACTAGAGACCCAACATAGGTCTTCCATCCGCAAGCTGCAATTCATTTCCCCTCGGAGCCGCAGCGAGCGTGCGCAGGAGCAGGCTTTCGCATGGCTCGGCGCGGGTGCCCTCTTACGCCGTCGTGCCGTCAATCGAGCGGCGGATCACCCGCTGCACGTCCGCATTCGACAGAAACAGATCGTGGTTGATGATGCCCCAGCCTTCCTGCGAGGCATCGACCACACGCACACCGAGGCGCGCGATGGCGGCCTTCTCTGCGGCGCCGACCCGGGTCATTCCACCTGCGATCTGGCCCGACAGCGCGAGTGCGCGATCGTTCGTCGCGGCGATCACGGTGATCTTGCCGGCGAGCGGGCCGATGCGCTGGATGGCCGACGAGAACACGTCCATGTCGATGTCGGGCGCGGCAAACACGACCGCGCCGATCTTGCTCGTCACCGTGTCGCCGTATCGCGCATAGAGCTGACGCAGGCTTTCGAGAGTCAGCATGGTTCCCATGCTGTGCGCAACGATGTGCACGCGGCCGCCGCTCGGCGCCGACACGAGCGCAGAGAGCACGCGCTCGAAATCGTCGCGAGACCACATCGCGCTGTCGCGGTCATAGGCATAGTCGAACAGTCCTGCCTTGGAGGGCCAGGAGAATGCCATGGTCCGGCCGCGGAACTTGATCCCATCGGAGAGATGGGCGGCATCCAGCACCGCCGTCTCGAATGTCTGCTTGAAGCCGTGCACGTAGATCAGCACGTCCCCTCCGCCGGCCTGCGCAGCGAGGTCGCCGGCGTCGGCCGACACCGGTTCGATCCGATCAAGACGCCAATCGCCGAGTCCAACCGAGGCGAGAGAAAGACGGCTCTCGTCCGGGGCCACCAGCCTGGCCCGCGCGACCGTCATGCTCGTCGCGCGCTCCGGCCCGAACCAGGGTTTGGTGCGGCCGCCGCCCACGGGCTTGCGCGTGGTGGTGACGAGCACCGTGGGGTCAACGGAGAGGGACGACGCGTCGAAGCGCGCGCCGGTCGCACCGAGGCCGGCGCATCCGCCGAGCGCGAGGGCACTTCCTGCCGACACAAAGCCGCCGAGGAGCGCGCGGCGCGAAACAGAATGACGGGAGTCGGGTTGCAGAAGACGTCGGACGATCACACGGAACCCCAGGGAACTATGCCCACCGTAAGCCGCCCCGCCTTTCTCCCTGAATGACAATGGGGGCGAGAAGACGGCGGAGCAGTGTCGCGGTTGCGTGGACATGGCGTCCGCGTTCGTTACCGGAACCTGAGGCGCCGCGAGGAACTGATCTGCATCGCTCTCATATTTAGCCGAAGCGGGTTTGCTCTAACGGCGCAGATAGCGCCAGCCGACGACGACACCGCTCACCGAGACGATGGTCCCAAGGATCGACAGCAGCCACACCACAATGTCCCAGGCCGGGCGATACATCAGCAGCAACCGGAAATCGAAACTGTGCAGCGCGTTGAACAGCCAGCGATATGTGCGACGACTGCTGTCCACGCGGCCAAGGATGTCGCCCGTGACAGGGCTGATGTGAAACCATGTTTTCGCGTCATCATCAAACACCGCACGCAACACCGGCAATTCGCGGTCGTGATGGTGCGCATACCAATAAGCGTCATATTCTCCGAGGACCTGTCGCTCCGCGACGCGGGCTTGCGGCAGCAGCTTTGTTGCGGCAATCCAGAGGCGATCCTGCGGAAGCGTTGCCAATTGGCCGGACGTCACATCCAGCGGCCGCTGCGTGCCATCACGCGATGCGGCGATCATCATCGGACTGCCATCGAGCCAGACAAAGCGCGCTTCGACCGCGGCGGATTGCGGCGTTGGCAGCTTCGCAGCGATGGTCGGCGCATCGTGGCCGGCATAGCGCTGCAGCACCTCGCGCGTCGTGTTGCGGCTTGCGAAATATTCGCCGGGATTGAGCGAAAGCCAACCTGAGAAGGTCCAGGTCAGCACGAAGATGCCCGCGAGCAGGCCAGTGACGTGGTGCCACGCCATCCAGCCACGATATGGCGTGATCCTGCCGCTCGCATAGCGCCGCTTCAGCCGGACGCGAAGGATGCCGATCCAGATGCCGGTAACGCCGATGATCAGGCAGATGCCGGAGATCCAGAGCACCACCAGCCGCCACAACGGCCCGTCTTTGCGCAGCACGGTCGGATAGATCCAGTGCGGGATCGAGCCGAGCCAGTTCCAGACGCGTTCGGTGTGGTTGGTGTCGAGCGCGATTTCGCCGGAGCGCGAGGAGACATAGAGCTTGGTGCCGGCATCGTCGCCGAGCCGAATGAGGTAAAGCGGTCGCAGCGGATCGTAGCGGGCAGTGACGCTCCATTGGTCGCGATCGATGATTTCTTCGAGCTGCGGAGATCTGCTCGCGGGATGATGTTGCGCGACCGCGAGCGCCTGCCGTTCGGAAACGCCGGTGATGATGCGGCCATCGGCTGCCGAGATCGCCAGCCGTCCGCCGTCCCAGCCGGTTATCCGATACACCGGCTCGTCGGCCAGCATGGAAAGCCGTAGATCGCGCGGATAGCGCGTGGCGCCTGCGGCCCTCATCGCATCGTCCGGCGAAAACGCCACCTTGTCCCATCGAATGTCGGGAAGCGCTGCCAGCCTTTCCTTGTCGGAAAGGCCGGGAAAAGCGACATACATCATCACCACGCCGGAAATGAACCACATGGCGAAGAACAGGCAGATGACGATGCCGACCCAGCGGTGGCCGATGTACAGCCACCGCCGGAGCGCGCGTTTCAGCGTGCGTGCCACGCTCAGAACTTCACGTTGACGGCGAGCTGCGCCGTGCGTGGCATGCCGAGCAGCCACTGCGTGGTGCCGCCCGACGTCGTGTAGACCTCATCGAAAAGATTGTAGATCCGGAACGACACGGTGGTGTTGAGATCGGGCTTCCACAGCACGCTGGTATTGACAATGTTGTAGGCCGGGCGTGTCACCGTGTTGGCATTGTCTGCATAGGTTTTGCCGACGATCTGCACGCCCGCATTGGCCGACCAGTTCGGTGCAAAGGCCCAGGTTGCCCAGATATTGGAGACGTGCTGCGGTACATTGACGGGGACATTGCCGGCATAGTTCACGCTTCCGCCGCCGACTGCCTGCACGAAGTCATCATACTTTGCGCGCAGGAAGGCAGTATTGGCATCGATTCGCCAACCGTAGTCGAGCAGGAAGCCGACCGATGCTTCGACACCGCGCGATGATTGCTGGCCGACCTGGACGGTCAGCGAGGGAATGTTGGGATCGCGTGCGAGCAGGTTGTTCTTCACGATCTCGTAGCCGGCCAGAGTCCATTCTCCGCGGCCGTTCCAGAACGATTGCTTGACGCCGACCTCGATCTGCTTGCCGGTGGCGAGATCGAAATTCTTGTTTGCGGACGACAGCGAGATAATCCCTCCGACCGGATCGACCGCGGTGGAATATTGGCCATAGAAAGCGAGATCCTTGACGGGCGTATAGACCGCACCCGCGCGCCAGGTCGTCGAGGAGAACGACTTTTCGAAGCTGTTGGCAGGTGTGACATAGTCGGTGCGCGTGACTGTGGGCTCATCCTGACGGATGCCGGCGATCAGGGATAGTTGCTCGGTGACCGACAACCTGTTCTCGGCGAATAGCGCGTATTGATTGGTTACGCTGCCAAAGCCGGGAACCGTGGGGTTCGGACTGCTGAATATGCCTGGAACGAAGTTGACCGGATTGACGGACGACGAGCCGCCGTAGGGGGAATTGTTGGTGTGGGTAAAATTGATGCTGTTGACGTCGAAGCCTGCGACGAACTCATTGGCCATGCCGAAGACATGCCCGCGGAATTTCGCATCCATGCGATTGCCGACCTGCTGCTGATCGTGAAAAATCTCGATATAGCTGCTTCGGTTGATCAGGCCGGTGGCGAGGTTATAGGCGTAGCTTTCCACGTCCTTCCAGTGTCGCTGGGAGTTCAAATAGTAAAGCGTGTTTTGAACCGAGATTCCATCGGCGATCTGCCATTCGGTCCTCACCTGGTTCCAGCTATCCTGGTAGCGGATGTGGCTGTCGCTGACGTTGTAATTTTTGAAGCGTAGCGATTCATCGAGCCTGCCGTTGATCAGCGGCGTGCCGAAATAGCGCGACGGGTTGCGGTCACCGTAGTCCGTCGACAGCGTCCAGGTGACGTCTTCGTTCTGCTTGATCTGGACTACGGCATGAAGCGCGACGTTCGAGGTGTTGTCGCGATCGACCCAGCCGTCGGACATATTGCCTGTTGCGGTGATCCGGTAGGCGACGTCCTTGTTGATCGGACCGCCGCTGTCCACCGCAATTCGCCGCGTCATGTTGCTGTCCAGCGACACCTCGGCCTGATTGCGGGGGACCCACAATGGTAGTTTCGAAACCACGTTGATGGCGCCGCCGACCGCGCCCGCGCCGTACAACACCGACGCAGGGCCGCGCAGCACCTCGATGCGCTCCGTTGACCAGGTGTCGTACGGAAACGTCACCGTCCCGGCACCGATATAGAGTTGGGTGCCGTCGTACAGCGTCATGACGGACCCGAGGCCCGTGAAGCCGCGGGTATTGAACGAGACGCCGCCATTGCCCGGTGCCGGGCTTGCCGTGAAGCCCGTGGCGTTTTGCGTCACAGCGTCGAGGATGTTCTGCTGGCCGCGTTCGGAGATGGTTTCAGCGGAGATCACCTCCACGCTGGCCGGCGTCTGCAGCCGCGTCAGTCCGAGGCGGCTGCCGGCCGTGCTGGTGCCGGTGAGATTGAGCGTCGGTGCGGCGAAGGCAGGGCCTGTCGAGGCGGTAGGCGGTGCGCCGGTGTTGGCAGCCACGTTGCGTTGCTGGAGCGAACGCGCGGAGCGCGTGGCTGCGCTGCGTCGGGGGCTGCGGGAGCTCGGCCTTGCCGACTGTTGCACGACCACGGGGTCGAGCGTCTCGGTTGGTCTTTCGGCTTGTGCCCAGCCATCGGTCGACAAAACCAGGCAGGAGAATGCAGCTGAAGTTAGAAATGCGCGGCGGAGCCGCGGCGCGAAGATCGTACGGGAGGTCATCAATAGACTCGCGGTAACGTGGCACGTCACCGCGAACGCAGTTTGGCCGCTGTCTCAAGAAGACGGCAGTCCAACACCCACCAGGACACCCCGCCCAATGTGCTCGCGTGTGACCACGACTGACGGCAGGTCTCCTGGCTCGCGGGTCGTTGCCTGTCGCCGCCTTCCCAGGCCCGCAGGCCCAGTGGCGTTTGGCGAAGGCTCACCGCTTACAGTTGCGGGGGCAGCCACGGAGTTGGGGGAATCCCCGCACCGTATTCCCTATTGATCTCCCGAAGGAGAACCGTCGCGGCCACCCTAGTTTTTTTTGCGAAGAGCTGTCAACTAGCTGTCCCGAGGCGGATCAGCATGTCGCACCGTTACCGGCCGACGTGCGGATCGCCCACCGGGCGTCGGGCAAAACAGCTCCAATTGGCATCAACCCCTCTTCACAAAAATATTCCACTTTACCGAAATTCGGATTTGTCGTATGTGTCGCGCATCCCAGCCCACCAAAGGGGCGGTCGTACGTCGTTTCGAGCGCGGGCTGGGATTGCGGTGGACGCGGGCGGCGTTAAAGGCGGACCTTGCGCGTGCAGGGCGAGATGAACCTCGTGAGCATGGTGCGGGCCGCAAAGACGGACGGCGCTCAAGTCCCGTGACGCCTCTGGCGAAGCGGGAGTGTCCGCGTACGGCGAAACCGTGTGGTCCTGGTCGTCGTAGCTACGGTCAAGCCCTGGCGAAGGCGTCATCGCGTCAACCGGCGCGGTGCCGCGACTTTCGCGGAGGCGAGGGAGGCCAGAAGGAACTCGGCTCCCGGGAGAGCGCGGCATAGGCCGTCAGACCATCGCGCAGGGAAGGCCTGGTTTCGGCTGCCCTGTGTCTCCCCTGTGCATTGCGCGTGCATTCGTTCAGCGCAGGGGTCTTATGGGTGCCAGCTGGCGCCCGGTCTTCCCTGCGCCCTTTCTCAAGAGAGGGTGTGAAGCGAAGCACAGCTCGGGCCAAATAAGCCGCGAGGATGCGGGCGTATGCGGATTGGCGAATTGACGCAGCGGCGTTGTTGCGCTCCGGTCCCGATACACGCCCTGCGTTCATGGGCCTCACTTGCAAGCATGCAGCATCGGCATCAGTGGTGGTGGTCGTTCTCCCCAGAATCTGCACTATGCGCGCCGACGTGCCTCCGGAGCTGCTGCCGGGCCTTTGGAGGTTTTTGCAATGGCTTTTCGGAGTGACGAGATGAGCGGTTTGGTGATCAGCGGCGGCCGGGTGGTGGATCCCGCGAGCGGGATGGATGCCATCGGCGATGTGGCGGTGGCGGACGGCAAGATCGCGGCTGTCGGCACGGGTCTCGGCGGCGCCGAGCGGGTGGTCGACGCCACCGGCCTCGTGGTCGCGCCCGGCTTCATCGATCTCCATGCCCATGGCCAGTCGATCCCGGCCGACCGCATGCAGGCTTTTGACGGCGTCACGACGACGCTTGATCTCGAAGCCGGCGTGCTGCCGGTCGGGTCCTGGTATGAGCGCCAGGCGCGGAAGGGGCGCGTGCTGAACTATGGCGCCGCCACCAACTGGGCCTTCGCCCGTATCGGCGCGATGACGGGCTCCAATGCCGAGAGTTCGCTGGAGGCGTTCGGCAATGCCATGCGCGATCGCCGCTGGATGGACAATGTCGCAACCGATGCGGAAGTCGCCGGCATCCTCGAGCGCCTCGCGCGCGGCCTCAACGAAGGCGGCATCGGCATCGGCATCTTGAACGCTTATGCCCCGGGCGCGGGCGTGCAGGAGCTGACCGCGGTGTGCCAGCTCGCCGCGAAGCAGGACGTACTGACCTTTACCCACGTCGCCTTCATGTCGCGCATCGACCCCGAGAGCGCGGTGGAAGCCTATATCCGCCTGATCGGCTATGCCGGCGCCACCGGCGCGCACATGCACATCTGCCATTTCAACTCGTCGAGCAAGACCGACATCGAGCGCTGCCGCGTGCTGGTCGAGAAGGCGCAGGCGCAGGGCCTCCCCATTACGGTCGAGGCCTATCCTTACGGCACCGGCTCGACCGTGCTCGCCGCCGCCTTCTTCAGCGATCCCCAATTCGTCGAGCGCAACGGCACCGGCTACGATTCCGTGCAGCGCGTGACCGACGGCTACCGCTTCCACGACCGCGAGGAGCTGCTCAAGGCACAGGCCGAGGAGCCGTCCTCGCTGGTGCTCTGGCACATCCTCGACACCGAGCACAATGCGCATCACCGCGACCTGCTCGACATGTCGGTGCTCTATCCCGGCGGCGCCATCGCCTCCGACGCGATGCCGTGGACGACGTCGGACGGCAAGACCTACACCGGCGATGCCTGGCCGCTGCCCGACGACGCCACCTCGCATCCGCGCTCGGCCGGCTGCTTCACCAAATTCATTCGCGAATGGGTGCGCGAGCGCAAAGCGGTGTCGCTGCTGGAAGGCGTACGCAAATGCGCGCTGATCCCGGCGGAGATCCTGTCGCAGAGCACGCCTGCGATGCGCGCCAAGGGCCGGCTCACCAAGGACGCGGATGCCGACATCGTCGTGTTCGATTACGAAAAACTCTCGGACCGCGCGACCTTCACGGCGATGAACCGCCCGTCGGAAGGCGTGCGCCATCTCATCGTCAGCGGTCAGCCGCTGATCAGCGACGGCATTCTGGACGTGAACGCGCGGCCGGGAAAACCCGTGCGCCGCCCCGTTGTCGAGGGCTGACCCATGCCGGTCCCCGTTCT
This sequence comes from Bradyrhizobium huanghuaihaiense, assembly GCF_025200885.1. Lineage (NCBI taxonomy): Bacteria > Pseudomonadati > Pseudomonadota > Alphaproteobacteria > Hyphomicrobiales > Nitrobacteraceae > Bradyrhizobium > Bradyrhizobium huanghuaihaiense. Next base: position 1,502,879 of record NZ_CP104172.1, read on the forward strand.
CCTGGTGACGGGTTTTCTCGGGGCCGGCAAGACCACGGTCGTGAACCATCTGCTCGCGCATGCGGATGGGCGACGGATCGCTGCCGTCGTCAACGATTTCGGCGCCATCAACATCGATGCGGAGCTGATCGCGGGCGCGAGCGACGGCGTGGTCAGCCTTGCCAATGGCTGCATCTGCTGCTCGCTCGAAGGCGATCTGCTCCGCACGCTCTCGACGCTGCTGCGGCGCGATCCCAGGCCTGAGTACATCGTCATCGAGACCAGCGGCATCGCCGATCCCGCCGACATCGTGCGCAACCTGATGGACCCGGTGATCCTGCGCGAGGCGCCGCTGGAGACCGTGCTCTGCGTGATCGATGCGGGGACGCCGCCGTCAGCTCTGAATGACGCGCTTGTGCGGTCGCAGTTGCGCGTCGCCGATATCGTGGCGCTCAGCAAGCTCGATCTGGCGGACGAGGGCGCAGCTGCGCGGATGCGCGAAGCCATCCGCGCCCAGCGAGTCCCCGCCGTAGTGGTCGATGCGAACCACGGCGAGATTCCGTCTGCGCTATTGTTTCCCGCAGCCGTCGATCGCGCGCCAACCCGGCGCGAGCCGGGACCGAAACGGCCGGCCGAGGAACGTTTCGAGACGCTGAGCTGGACCTCCGATTACCCGATCTCGCTGCCGCGCCTGCAGCAGGCCATCGGCCGGCTTGCACCAAAGCTCGCGCGTGCCAAGGGCTTGTTCGAGACCGTCGAGCAACCGGGACGCCAGATGGTGTTCCAGTTCGCCGGCGGCCGCGCCACACTCGCGCCAGGCGAGGCACCGCCGACAGGTGTGCCGCGAACGCGGATCGTCTTCATCGCCGAGCTCGGGGTGCTCTCGCAGGCCGAGCTCGACGGGATCATGGAAGCGTGCGTTGCCGGCGGTTGAGGTGAGGCGGTAGGGTCAACCGCTTCCGCCGTCAGCCAGCGCCTCTCCTCTTGCCGAGTCGATCCGAGACCGAACAATGCCTCCAAATATCCCACCAGCTCCCGCTGATGCCGCCTCGCGCCGCGCTGCCAAGCCGGCTATCGTCTATCCGGCCGGGACGATGCCCGGGCCGGATATGGCCGCGCTCGAAGCAGCCCGCCGTGCGGCGGTCAAGACGCACGAGCTCATCGTGCCGCCACGCGATGCCCGTGCCTTTCGCGTGGCGCGCGGCCAGTTCTTCCGCATCGTCAGCATCGAAGGCCCTCAGGTCGGCGACCTCAATCTCTGGAACGCGGACGATCTCGCCGAGCGCTTCTTCAGCGGCAAGACCCGGGCGCTCCATGGCACGCATGTCGGCACCGGTGACCGGCTCTGGAGCAATATGCCCTATCTTCGGCCGATGGCGACCATCAGTCACGATACGCTCGGCTGGTACGGCTTCGACGCGGACGGCGCCGGCATTCACGATGTGATCGGCACGCGCTGCGACCCTTATACCAACCTCCTGTTGAACGGCACGGCTTACGATTTTTGCTGTCACTCCAACCTGTCGCGTGCGCTGGCGACCGAACTGCAGATGGAGCCGCACGCGGTGGAGCATCATGTCCACGACGTGCTCAACGTCTTCATGTGCACCGGCTTCACCAAGGACACACACCAGTATTTCATGAAGGCAAGTCCGGTCCGCCCCGGCGACTTCATCGAGTTTTTCGCGGAGATCGACCTGCTCGGAGCGTTGTCGGCCTGTCCCGGTGGAGACTGCAGCGCAACTCATTCCAGCGATGCCGCGGCGTGCCATCCGCTCAAGATCGAAATCTTCGAGCCGGATCGAACGGCATTGAAGGGTTGGACCTGGCCCTCGCCGAGTGCTTATCACCGTCACCACGGGGCGCATGCGGGAAGCTGAAGCTCAGTCCTCCATCTGCAGTTCAGCCTCTGCCTTCACGATCACCTCGCAGGCATGCGCGGTCCCGGTCGCCTTGCGGCAGCGCGAGCAGTGGCAGTTCAGGAACCGGTCGAACGGACCTTCGACCTCGAAGACCACGGCGCCGCACAGGCAGCTTCCGCGGCGCCCGGCAAGTTCACGCGAATTGCGCGATGCCGTGCCCCACCGACCAGTTCTCCGCCGGGGAGTCGAGCACGTTCACGAACACGTCCTCGGGCCGGATGCCCGGGCTCTCGCCGAGCAGCTCGGCGATCCGCCGGTACAGCGCCTTCTTCTGCTCGGGGGTGCGCGAGGCGAACACCGTGATCTGGATCAGCGCGGCGTCCTCGCTGCGGCTGACGCCGTAGGCATTGCCGCAGCGGAAGTTTGCGGGCGAAAGCTCGCTGATGCTCATGAACTCGTCGCCATCAGGGACGTTCAGCGCCTCGCGCATGGCGCAGTAGAGACTGTCGAGGATGGCCTGGCGGTAGGCTTCCGGCTTTCCGGCGCGCATCGAGATGTGGAGGAGAGGCATCGTACGTCCCTCTGCATGCGGACCCGATCGGCCAGGCGCATCATCCGCGCCGGCCGTCGGCTTATTGACGAAACGGGATAATCCCGTTTTATTTTTGACACGATGTCGAGAAAGCATGTTCTTGACGCTGTGTCAAATACTTTGAGGAGCAGAGCTTGAGGCCGCGCGAATTCGATCACGACGACGTCCTGCGCATCGCGTTCGACCAGTTCTGGCGCAAGGGCGTTCGCGGCACCTCGCTGTCGGACATCGCGCGCGACGCCGGTGTCCAGCGCGGCAGCCTCTACAATGCCTTCGGCAGCAAGGAAGCGCTGTTCCTGCAGGCCTACGAACGCTACGCGGGCGACTATCTGCTCGCCCTGCAAAAGGCGCTCGGGATGGGGTCCTTGCGCAAACGTCTCACCGCGTTCTTCGACCTCACCATCAGCAATTTCCGCTCCGGCGCGCCGCCGCGGGGATGTCCGACCACGCGCGGCCTGATGGAGCTCGGCGCGGCGGAGGGCGAAGGACTGGATGAAGAGGCGCGCCAGGCCTTCGCGAGCCTCGTCTCCCGCATCACCACGCTCGTCCAGGACACCTTGTCGGCGGGTGCCAGGCGCGGCGAGTTCAACGGCAATCCCGCAGTAGCAGCGCTGCACATCGTCACGGTGACGCGCGGCCTCGCCGTGCTCGAACGCGCCTATGGCGACGAAGCCCAGCTGCGCAAGATCGCAAGCCACACGATCGATCTCGTGCTCGACAAGAAAGGAGGTTAGGTCTCAGCAGACCGCGAGCGCGTTGACTGCCCGGGTTGTCGCAAGCTCGCTCTCGTTGCCGACGAACTGGCTGACGACCGATTCGAGTTCGCCAGGCTGCTTGCGACGTGCGATCGTCAGCAAACGCATCAACTCCGCCTCGTCCTTCGACAGCCGCTTGCAGGACGGCGGCATGAAGCACAGCTCGCACGGCCGGCCGCTGCGCAGGATCCTGACCAGCGCGGCCGCGCGCGCGACCAGCAGCGGGCTGTCGGCAATGCCGGGCGCTTCGTCGGCAAAGCGATAGGCCGCCTCCCAGCAATCCGACGCGCCGGTCGCATAGGCAGCTCCAATGAAGCGGAGCAGCGACAGCGCGACGCGGCAGAAATCATCATAGCCTTCGACGCTTCGAGGGGTCGAAAGCGCGGCCTGCAGCGGACAGAGCCGCGACGGACCGGCTTCCGGATTCAGCGCAGAATCACAAATGGCCTGCATCATGAACGATCTCGTCAGTGCAATGTGGGGCTGCCCACGAACCAGCTCTTCATTGCCATCGTCCGGTCATGGCCGCGTGAGGAGACGTGCCGGTCAGGCAGGATGAGGCCGGCCATGCGGAAGATCGTCGCGAGGCCCCGCACCGGCGCCAGCGCCCAATCCGCGCCCACCGGCGGCAGCCAGCACTCGAACTGCTCGCGCGCGACATCGTCGCGCTCCTTCTGCGCTGCGGCGATTGCCCGCAAGATTCCGCATTCGCTCTCCGACATGCGCGGACAGGTGGGACAGTGCACCTCGATCGCCGTGTGCGCGGTGCAGGCGAAGATCTCGATGATGGATTCCAGCGACGGCACGGCGTCGCCGACGCGAAAATGGTCGTACACCTGCTGGATGTCTGCCGCCGTCGGAACGGCGCCGCCGCTTCGCGCCTTCGCACGAAATCCCCAGACGAAGAGCCGCTCCGCTGCGGTCAGTGCGGGCAGCTCGAGGGGCTTGGCGTATGTCGATTGATACATTGAGCCTCTGGCCTTTGGCGGCGCGCAGCACTTCGGCTGGGCCGATGATCTGCACCGATCGTTCGGCCAGAGGGTCCGCCAAGTCAACGCTTCGAGGGCCGATATCGAGGTCTTCTAGATCTAAAGAGCCGGGCTTTGGGCCGGCCGGCGAAGCCGTGTTTCAGCGGGCCTTCGGGAACCCGAATGCTTAAAGCTTTGCTAAGGGGCGCGGGATAAATTGGCATATCAGCCTTCCAATTCTTGCGAGCCCCGATGATTTTCTCCCGCATCAGTTTCAAGCTGGTCCTCATTGTCGGCATCAGCCTGCTCGGCATGATCGTGCTGGCGCCGATCGCGCTTTCGACCTTGCGCGCGCAGATGATCGCCGATCGTCAGGCCAAGACGCAGCACATGGTCGATGTCGGCTACGGCATCCTGGCCCATTTCCAGAAGCTCGAGAGCGAAGGCAAACTGCCGCGCGAGCAGGCGCAGGCCGCCGCGATGGCGGAGATCAAGAGCCTGCGCTACGACAAGGTCGAGTATTTCTGGATCAACGACATGACCCCCAAAATGGTCATGCACCCGATCAAGCCCGAGCTCGACGGCAAGGATCTCTCCGGAATGAAGGATCCGTCCGGCAATGCGCTGTTCGTGGGCTTCGTTGACGTCGTCAACAAGCAGGGCGCGGGCTTCTATAGCTATCTCTGGCCGAAGCCCGGCTTCGACCAGCCGGTCGGAAAGATCTCCTATGTGAAGGGCTTTACGCCCTGGGGCTGGATCATCGGTACCGGCATCTATCTCGACGACGTCGACGCCGTGTTCCGTCAGAACGCAATGACGTTCGCCTACATCTGTCTGGCGGTGCTGGTCGTGGTCCTCGGCGCCTCGTTCGTGATCGGCCGCAGTGTCACGAAACCGCTCGCGAAGATCACCGCGCTGACCGAGCGCCTCGCCGCCGGCGACAGCGCGTTCGAGGTGCCCTATACGGATCGTCGCGACGAGGTCGGCGGGCTCGCCAAGGCGCTCGCGGTGTTCAAGAACAATGCGTCGGCGGTGCAGCAAATGCATGCCGAGCAGGACGAGCTGAAGCGCAAGGCGGATGGCGAGAAGCGCAGGGCGATGGCCGATCTCGCCGGCAAGTTCGAGGCGAGCGTCCAGGCCGTCGTCCGCGACGTCTTCAACGAAGCGCGCGAGATGCAGCAGGCCGCGCAAGGCATGTCGGAGACGGCGAACAAGGCGACCGACCGCGCGAGCTTCGTCGCGACCGCCTGCCAGCAGGCCTCGGCCAACGTGCAGACGGTAGCGTCCGCCGCGGGCCAGCTGTCGTCCTCGATCACCGAGATCAGCCAGCGTGTCGCGCAGGCCGCATCGGTGGCCGACAAGGCCGCCGCCGACGGCCAGCGTACCAACGACACCGTGCAGGGGCTCGCCGCCGCCGCGCACAAGATCGGCGAGGTCATCGACCTCATCAACCAGATCGCCTCGCAGACCAATTTGCTCGCGCTCAACGCCACCATCGAGGCGGCGCGTGCGGGCGAGGCCGGCAAGGGCTTTGCGGTGGTCGCGAGCGAGGTGAAGTCGCTGGCGAGCCAGACCGCGAAGGCGACCGACGAGATCGGCGCGCAGATCACGGCGATCCAGGCCGAGACCAACCAGGTCGTCGGCAACATCGAGAGCATCCGCAAGACCATCATGGAGGTCAACGAGATCTCCTCGTCGATCGCGGCCGCGGTCGAGGAGCAGGGCGCTGCGACGCAGGCGATCGCGCACAGCGTGCAGGAGGCGGCCTCCGGCACCGACCAGGTCTCCCAAAACATCTCCGGCGTCACCGACGCGACCGCCGAGACCGGCCAAGCCGCCGGCCTCGTGCTGCAATCGAGCGGCCGGCTGTCGCAGAAGCTGCAATCGCTCCAGGACGAGGTCAGCACCTTCGTTGCGGGCGTGCGCGCGGCCTAGTATAGCGGGGGGATGGGCCAAAACTCCGATCGGCGCCGCCGCATCCTCCTGATCAATCCGAACAGCTATGAGGCGACCACCGCGATGATGGTGGCGATCGCCAGGTCCGCAACCGCCGATGGCTTCGACATTGCCGGCGCCACGGCAACGCGTGCGCCCGCGATGATCGTCTCGGCGGATGCGCTCTCGGCGGCTGCTTCAGAGGTCGAGGAGATTGCGCGTGTCCGTGGCGGCGAGTGCGATGGCATCATCGTGTCGGCATTCGGCGATCCCGGCCTCGCCGGGATCAAGGCGGCGATGAAGCTGCCTGCCGTGGGCATCGGCGAATCCGCGATGCTGGAAGCCGCTGAGAGCGGTCGCCGGTTCGGCGTGGCGACCACGACGCCATTGCTGAAAGCGAAGATCGATGCATTGCCTGATACGCTGGGGCTGCAATCGCTCTACACCGGCACGCGCTTTGCCGACGGCGATCCCGAGGTGCTGATGAGCGATCCGGCGCGGCTTCGGGCAGCGCTCGCCGGCGCGGTCGAGGCCTGCATTGCGCAGGACGCAGCGGAAGCTGTGATCATCGGCGGCGGGCCGCTGGGCGAAGCGGCGCGCGAGCTTCAGCCGATGTTCACCGTTCCGGTCATCGCGCCGATCCCGTCTGCCGTGCGGCGGATCATTCGTCTCGTCACCGCGTAACGTCTGGTTTTTCCGCACCGCGGCATCGGCCGTGCCACGGAAAACTGTTTTCCTTGACATGAACTCTGCCGTGCTCGACGTGTAACGAGGTCGAGTGACGGCAGATTGCGTCCCTCGCGATAAGAAAAGCAGAACGGGAAAAGACGCCATGAGCGCAGGCCTCAACGAGAAGGACTATCTCGCCACATTGCGCGGCCTGTGGGACAAGGCCTGGCCGAAGGGCATGCCGCGCTCGCCGAACTATCTGCACGGCGAAGTTCCCCTGACGGAATATCTGCGCGCCTGGGCGAAGCGGAGCCCGGAGCGCCCCGCCGTGATCTTCTACGGGCATGTCACCACCTATGCCGATCTCGATCGGCAGAGCGATCGCTTTGCGGCGCTGTTGCAGTCGAAGGGCGTGCGCAAGGGCGACCGCGTCGCCGTCTTCCTGCCGAACTGCCCGCAATTCCACATCGTCTTCTTCGGCATCTTGAAGCTCGGCGCGGTCCACGTCCCCGTCAGCCCGCTGTCGCGCGCCTTCGAATTGTCCTACGAGCTCAACGACACCCAGGCCGAAGTGATCGTGGCGCTGGACCAGCTCATCCCCGTCGTCGAGCAGGTGAGGGGCGAGGTGCGGCTCCGCGAGATCATCGTCACGAGCTTTGCCGATGTCGTGCCGGCTGCGCCAGCATTTCCTGCGCCGGATTCGATCCGCTCGCCGCGCGTCGCGGTCGCAAGCGCGACCGATCTGCTGCCGGCACTGGCCGCGATGCCGGCGCCCACGCCGCTGCCGCCGCCCGGCCTCGATGATGTCGCCGCGCTGAACTACACCGGCGGCACCACCGGCATGCCCAAGGGATGCGTCCATACTCATCGCGACATGGTCTACACGGCGGCCGCCAATTACGGCATCTCGGTGTTGTCGGACGAGAGTAGCGTGTTCCTGTCGTTCTTTCCGGAATTCTGGATTGCAGGTGAAAACTTCGGTCTGATCTTCCCGCTGTTCTCCGGCGCGACCTTGGTCCTGCTCGCGCGCTGGGATGCCGTCGGCGCGATGGCCGCGATCGACAAATACAAGGTCACCATCACCGCAATGCCGGTGGACGGCGCGGTCGAACTGATGGACCATCCGCGCTGGCGCGAGTTCGACCTCTCGTCGTTGGAGCAGGTGCGCGTCGTCTCCTTCGTCAAGAAGCTCAACGCCGACTACCGCAAGCGCTGGAAGGACCTCACCGGCACGATCCTGATGGAGGCGGCGTGGGGCATGACCGAGACCCACACCTCCAACACTTTCACGGCGGGCTTCCAGGAGAACGATTTCGATCTCAACAACCAGCCGATCTTCGTCGGCCTGCCGGTCCCCGGCGCCGAGTTCAAGATCACCGATTTCGAGACCGGCGCGTTGCTGCCGCTCGGCGCCGAAGGCGAGATCCGCGTGCGCACGCCGTCGCTGCTCAAGAGCTACTGGAACAAGCCGGAGGCGACTGCGGAGTCGCTCGTCGACGGCTGGCTGCGCACCGGCGACATCGGCACCATCGACAAGGACGGTTTTCTGCACTTCCTCGGCCGCCGCAAGGAGATGCTCAAGGTCAAGGGCATGAGCGTATTCCCGCCGGAGATCGAGGCGCTGCTCGGCCAGCATCCGAAGGTGCTGGGCTCGGGCGTGGTTGGGCGCGACGATCCCGACAAGGGTCAGGTGCCGGTCGCCTATATCCAGCTCAAGCCGGAGGCTGTCGGCACCATCTCCGCGGAAGACCTGCGCGCCTGGTGTGCCGAGCGCATGGCCGTCTACAAGGTCCCGGAAGTGCGTATTATCGATGCCCTGCCGCTGACGGCGACGGGCAAGGTGAAGAAGCAGGACCTCAATCCAAATCTTCCTGCTGCTGTCTGAGCGAGAGAGACGATGTCGTTCAAAAAACTCCTGATCGCCAACCGCGGCGAGATCGCCATCCGCATCGCGCGCGCAGCGGCTGACGCCGGAATCGCGACGGTCGCGATCCATCCCGCCGACGACGCGCTGTCGCTGCATGTGCGCGTTGCCGACGAGGCGGTCGACATCCCCGGCCGCGGTGCGCGGGCCTATCTCGACATCGACGCCGTGGTGAAGGCGGCGAAGACGGCCGGCTGCGATGCCGTGCATCCCGGCTATGGCTTCCTCAGCGAGAACGCGGCGTTTGCAAAGGCCTGCGCGGACGCAGGCATCACTTTCGTCGGGCCCAAGGTGACGGCGCTCGAACTGTTCGGCGACAAGGTTGCGGCGCGGCAACTGGCCAAGCGCTGCGGCGTGCCGATCATTGCCGGCACCAGCGGCCCCTCGTCGCTGGAGGAGATTTTGGCATTCTTCACCTCGCTCGGCAGCAATGCGGCGATCGTGATCAAGGCCATGGCCGGCGGTGGCGGCCGCGGCATGCGTGTCGTCGAGAACGCTGCGGATTTGGCCGAGGCCTATGCACGCTGCCAGTCCGAGGCCAAGGCTGCGTTCGGCTTCGACGGCGTCTATGCCGAGCGGCTGATCCGGCAGGCGCGCCACATCGAGGTCCAGATCATCGGCGACCGCCATGGCGCGATCTCCCATCTCTGGGAACGCGAATGCACGATCCAGCGCCGGCACCAGAAGCTGGTTGAGGTGGCGCCGAGCCCGTCGCTGAGCGATGCCCTGCGCGGCCGCATCATCGAGGCTGCAAAGCAGCTGGCGACGGCGGCCTCTTACGACAATCTCGGCACCTTCGAATTCCTGGTCGACGGCACCGCCGAGGACAGCTTTGCCTTCATCGAAGCCAATCCGCGGCTCCAGGTCGAGCACACCGTCACGGAAGAGGTGCTCGGCCTCGACCTCGTCCGCGCCCAGCTCGCGGTCGCCGCGGGAGCTTCGCTGGCGTCCCTCGACCTCGCGCAAGGCTCGATCCCGAAGCCGCGCGGCTATGCCATGCAGCTTCGCGTCAACATGGAAACGCTGGACGAGACTGGCGCCACCCATCCGACCGGCGGCGTACTCGCGGTGTTCGAGCCGCCGTCGGGGCCGGGCGTCCGCGTCGATAGTTTTGGCTATGCCGGCTACAAGACCAGCGCCGCTTTCGACTCGCTGCTGGCGAAAGTCATCGTGCATACGCCGGGCGAGGCCTGGCATGACGTGGTCGCCAAGGCGTCGCGCGCTCTGCGCGAGTTCCGGATCGACGGCGTCGTCACCAACATCGCTTTCCTCCAGGCCGTGCTGGCGCATCCCGACTTCAGGACGAACCGCATCGCGACCGATTTCATCGATCGCAACATCGCAAAGTTGGTCGAGGCAGAGGAAGGAGCGGCCAAGCCGCTCTACTTTGCGGCGGCGGAGCGTGCCGCTCACGGCGCGGAAGCGCATATCGCGCCAGTCGTGCCCGAAGGCGCGGTCATGATCGCAGCGCCCCTGCAAGGGACGATCGTCACCATCCGGGTCAAGGAAGGCGAGATCGTGCGCCCCGGCCAGCAACTCGCCGTGATCGAGTCCATGAAGATGGAGCATCTCGTGATGGCCGAGCAGGGCGGGCGGGTGACAAAACTCGTCGCCGGCGACGGCGTCACGCTGCTGCATGGCGAGCCGATCATGTATCTGGAGCCGCTCGACGTCGCGGCCGACAGCACGGCGGCGGAAGCCGATGTCGATCTCGACCACATCCGCCCTGACCTCGCCGAACTGATTGAGCGACAGGCCAATACGCTCGATGAAAACCGCCCGGCCTCGGTCGAGCGCCGCCGCAACACCAACCAGCGCACCGCGCGCAAGAATGTCGCGCAGCTCGTCGACGACGGCTCGTTCATGGAATACGGGAGCCTCGCGATTGCGGCGCAGCGCCGTCGCCGCAAGCTCGACGATCTCATCAAGAACACGCCGGCCGACGGCCTCGTCATGGGCGTCGCCACGGTGAATGGCGAGAAGTTCGGGCCGGAAGGCGCGCGCTGCATCGTCGTGGCCTACGACTACACCGTGCTTGCGGGCACGCAGGGCCACATGAACCACAAGAAGATCGACCGCATGCTGACGCTGGCGGAAGACTGGCGCGTGCCGCTGGTGTTTTACGCCGAGGGCGGCGGCGGCCGGCCCGGCGACACCGACCGGCTCGGCATGACCGGCCTCGACGGCCCGTCCTTCGTGCAGTTCGCAAGGCTCTCGGGCCTCGTGCCTGTCGTCGGCGTCGTCTCCGGCTATTGCTTTGCCGGCAATGCCGCGATGCTCGGCTGCTGCGACGTGATCATTGCGACCAAGAATGCCTCGATCGGCATGGGCGGCCCGGCCATGATCGAGGGCGGCGGACTTGGCGTCTATCATCCGGCCGAGGTCGGCCCTGTTACGTTCCAGTCCCCGAACGGCGTCATCGACATCCTCGTCGAGGACGAGGAGGAAGCGACGCGCGTCGCGCAAAAATACCTCTCCTACTTCCAGGGCGCGGTGACGGATTGGGAAGCCGCCGACCAGCGCCTGCTCCGCCGCGCCATCCCCGAGAACCGGTTGCGCGTCTACGACATCCGCAGCGTGATCGACCTCGTCGCCGACAAGGATTCCGTGCTGGAGCTCCGCCGCGACTACGGCGTCGGCATGATCACCGCGCTGATCCGCATCGAAGGAAAACCGTTCGGCCTGATCGCCAACAATCCGCGCCATCTCGGCGGCGCGATCGATGCCGATGCCGGCGACAAGGCGGCGCGTTTCCTCCAGCTCTGCGATGCGTTCGACTTACCCGTCATCTCACTGTGCGACACGCCCGGCTTCATGGTCGGCCCGGAGGCCGAGAAGACCGCGATCGTGCGCCACGTCTCGCGCATGTTCGTGACGGGTGCGAGCCTCACCGTGCCCCTCTTCGGCATCGTGCTGCGCAAGGGCTATGGACTTGGCGCACAGTCGATGATCGGCGGCGGCTTCCACGCCTCGTTCTTCACCGCGGCCTGGCCGACCGGCGAGTTCGGCGGCATGGGCCTGGAAGGCTATGTGCGCCTCGGCTTCCGCAAGGAGATGGAGGCGATCGCCGATCCCGAGGAGCGCGAGACCTATTACCGCAACAAGGTCGCCGAGCTCTATGCCAACGGCAAGGCGGTCTCGATCGCCTCGGTGTTCGAGATCGACAACGTCATCGACCCCGCCGAGACGCGGCGCTGGATCATGGCGGGTCTGCGGTCAGTGCCGAAGCCGCCGGCGAGGACGGAGAAGAAGCGGCCGTGTATCGACACGTGGTGAGGGCGGTGCAGCAATTTTGATGATGCCGTCATTCCCGGGGCGGCTCGATGAGCCGAACCCGGAACCTCGAGATTCTCAGGTGCGCGATTGCGCACCATAGTTCGATGCTGCGCATCGCCCCGGAATGACAACTAGAGACAGCGCGCGGCGCCCCAGTTCCCGTTTCCCGATTGACATCCCCATCCGTAGTGCCAGACTTTGCACAATAATACAGGGTGGAGACGTCCGCGATGGCCAGCCTTTCGGCCTCGAACCATGTCGCCCGTGTCTTGTCCGTCGCCAATCAGGTTACTGACCGCTTGGCCGACGTCGATGCCTCTTCGCGGATTGCCAATTCCTGGCGGCGCTGCCTGATCAGCCACAAGCTCGATCCCGCCCGCCAGGGCCCGCCGCAGACGCTGACGGAAGCCGAGATTCGCCACGTCGCCGAGCCCATGGAGGAGACGATCAGGCTCGCCACGCCCGAGCTCGACGATCTCGCCCGTGTGCTGCGCGACGCCGGCTATTGCGTCAATCTCGCGGATGCGAACGCGACCATGTTGTTCAGCCGCCTGCCGGGCGAAGCCGACGCAAAGATGTTTCTGGACTGGAAGATCTACACCGGCTCGAACTTCGCCGAGACCTTTGAGGGCACCAATGGGCTCGGCACCGCGCTCACCGAGCAGAAGCCGATCCTGGTGCACCGCGACGAGCATTTTCGCGCGCAATGGCACATGTTCTCCTGCGCGGTGGCGCCGCTGTTCGATCAGGCCGGGCGTCTTGCCGGTGCGGTGAACATCACCTCCTGCCGCAAGGATCTCGAGCGCGCTGCGCATCAGCTTGCGCTGGCGGTGACGATGGAGGCGACGCGGCGGATGGAGGGCGCGATCTTCCGCGGCCATTTCCGCAACGCCTGGATTGCGACCGTGCCCGGTGACGGCGGCAGCGGGCTCATCGCCTATGACGACGACCGCCGCATCGTCGGCGCCTGTCGTTCTGCGCGCGCGCTGCTCGGCCTCACCGATGGCCTCATTGCCTCCGGCATCGATCTGTCGCGCTACATCAGGTTCGATCATCATGCCGCGCGTGGCACGGACGAGATCGTCGAGCTGCGCCGCGCCGACGGTACTCCGCTGGGGCAGGGGCATGTCGCGCCGCCGATGCGTGCGAAATCGCATGTGCCGCGCCGCGATGCGCCCGCCAGCCGCCCCGAGGCCCTGCACCGTCTTGCAGGACGCGATCCCGGCCTGATCAGAAGCGTGAAGCGGCTCATGAGCATCGGCGATCACAACCTGCCGGTGCTGCTGCATGGCGAGACCGGTGTCGGCAAGGACGTGTTCGCGCGCGCCATCCACGCGGCCAGCAACCGCGCGCGCAACAACTACGTCGCGCTGAACTGCGCGGCGATGCCGGAAAGCCTGATCGATGCCGAGCTGTTCGGCTACGAGGCCGGCGCCTTCACCGGCGCGCGGCGCGAGGGCTCCAAGGGGCTGATCGTGCAGGCCGATGGCGGCACGCTGTTCCTCGACGAGATCGGCGACATGCCGATCGCACTGCAGACGCGCCTCTTGCGTGTTCTGGAAAACCGCGAGGTCTGGCCCCTCGGCGCGCTCAAGCCCGTACCTGTCGACATCCGCCTGGTCAGCGCCACCCACCGCGATCTCGGCCGCATGGCAGAGGAAGGCGCCTTCCGCGCCGACCTCTATTTCCGCCTCCGCGGCATGGAGGTGCGCCTCCCGGCGTTGCGCGAGCGCACCGACCGCGACGACATCATCCGCCAGATCGCGCGCGAGGAGGCGCCGAATTGCCGGCTCTCGGACGAAGCCTGGGCGTTGCTTTCGGCCTATCCCTATCCCGGCAACATGCGCCAGCTCCGTCATGTGTTGCGGCTTGCCGGCTGCACGGCGGAGAACGGCGTCATCACGAATGCCGATCTTGATCTGCCGCCGTTCGGCGGGAGGGCGGAGCCGGATCTCGCGGCGGCCGAGCGCGCGACGATCGTCGAGGCCTTGCGCAAGCATGGCGGCCGCGTGACGGAAGCAGCGCGGGCGCTGAAGCTCAGTCGCGCGACGCTGTATCGCAAGATCAAAGCGATGAAGATCGAGACGGCGCAGTAGGGTTTAATTGCGCGCCGCGAGCGTTCCTCTATCCGCGAGTCCGAAATCGTAGGGTGGGCAAAGGCGCACTTGCGCCGTGCCCACGAATTCTCACCAATCACACGCAAATGGTGGGCACGCTTCGCTTTGCCCACCCTACGATATCTGTGGTCGTGGATAGCTTGCGCCGCGCCTCACGAAAAATCCGTCCAGCTCAGATGCCGTGCATCGAGATCGCCGAGTGCGACCGTCTCGCGCATCTCGTGCGGCGTGTGAAAATGGCCGCGCAGGTAGACCAGGGGCTTGGCCGTATCCGCATGCGAGACGCCACGGACCTCGCCGACAAAGATCGAATGCGTCTTCGTTTCGAACTCCTGCGCCAGCACGCAGTCGAATGCCGCCGCCGCATCCGTCAGCAGCGGCGCGCCGGTCACGCCGCGCGTCCACTGCCCGAACGCAAAGCGGTCGTCGCCGTTGACGCCCTTCTGGCCGCTGAAGGTCAGCGCCAGCATCGCGTGATCCTCATGCAAAAAGTTGATCGCAAACGCGCCTTCCTCGCGGATGCGCGCGTGTGCACTGGCATTGCGGTTGACGCAGACGATCAGCGAGGGCGGCGAGTCCGACAACGAGCAGGCCGACGTCACCGTCAGTCCCGTGCGCCTGCCATGCTCGGCGCCGACCGTGACCAGCGCCACGGCACCGGCGCATTGGCGCATCGCCTGCTTGAAATCCTTGGCGTCCACCGACACGCGGAAATCTCCCAAATGAATGCGGGTGCGGCACGATCGCGCCGCACCCGTATCGGGTCAAGCCGCCTTCTTCGCGGAGCCGAGATGCGCCAGGCGCGGCATCACCTCGTTCTTCAGCAGCGAGAGCGAGTGGTGCCAGGCTTCGGCCTTGTGCTTGTAGTCGAAGCCGAACACCAGCAGCACGCCGAAGCCGCCGACCTCGTCGTAGATCTTCTCGATCTTCTCGGCGACAGTCGCGGGCGAGCCGACGATCCAGTTCCGCTTGGCGCAATATTCGACCGTCACATCACTGTCGGGCACATCAGGCGCGTGCTTGAGATAATCCTTGAAGCCGAAATGGCCGAGCAATGGCAGGAAGTACTCGTGCATCATCCGGCCCATCATGTCGCCGGTCGAGAGCTTCCAGGCCTCCTCATCGGTATCGGCAACGAACACCTCGCGCACCAGCCGCCAGTCCTGCCGGTTCGGCTTGCGCCCCGTCTTGGCCGCGCCGATTTCCACGGAGTCCCAGTGGCTGCCGACATAGGCCGGGTTGAGGTTGAGGCTCATCGGGATGAAGCCGCGCTCGCCCGCGAGCTTCAGCGTGTCCGAGTTCTTCGACAGACCGGCGACGCCGATCGGCGGATGCGGCGCCTGCAGCGGCTTGATGTGGGGTTTCAGGAAGTCGAACATCGTGTCCGGCTTGGTCACCGTCCAGAACTTGCCCTTGTAGGTGAAGGGCGCGGGATCGGACCACAGCTTCAGGATGATCTCCAGCGCCTCGCGGGTCATGTCGCGGTTCTGTCCGCTCATGCCGTCGACGTTGAACATCGCCCAGTCGCTTGGCAGCCCCGAGGCCGCGACGCCGAAATTGAGCCGGCCCTCGGACATGTGGTCGAGCATCGCGACGCGGTTGGCGAGCTCGGCCGGGTGGTGATAGGGCAGCAGGAAGCCGCCCGGCCCGATGCGAAGCTTCTTGGTCTGCATCAAGGCCTGCGCGATCAGCAGGTCCGGTGTGGGATTGGGTTCCCAGGGCGCAGTGTGGTGCTCGCCGACCCAGGCCTCCTGATAGCCGAGCTCGTCGAGCCAGCGCATCACCTGCAGGTCCCAGTCGTTTCCTTCCTTCAGGCCGCACTCCGGCGGATGCGAAGGCATCGTGAAATAGCCGATCTCCATGGGTTTCCTCTCCATAATTGACGCGTCTTGCTGCGCGGTTCACGGATGTGAGTGGAGAGGCTTGAGCAAGCGGTGTGCCAGCGCGCCTCGCGCCTCAGACCTGCGAGAAAAGGCTGGTTTGCCGGGGCAATAGCCGATATCCCGGGGCAGATTTCCAAGGGACCGTCTCATTGTCGCGAGACGGCGTCTTGCCGGTGAGACGAGGATAGGATGACCGAACCCGCCTATGTCGCTGTGGATTGGGGCACCAGCAGTTTTCGCCTGTGGCTGGTCGATCGCGCCGGCCAGGTGCTGGCCGAGCGCCGCAGCGGCGAGGGCATGCTGACCGCGGCGAAGGCTGGCTTTGCCGGTGTGCTGCAATCGCATCTTGCTGCAGTCGAGGCACCCGCGCATCTGCCGGTTCTCGTCTGCGGCATGGCTGGCGCGAAGACCGGCTGGGTCGAGGCCGGTTATGTCGACACGCCGGCGTCGCTCGCCGCCATCCTGAAGCACGCCGCGCGCGTGCCGGGCGAAGCCCGCGACATCCGCATCCTGCCGGGCATCGCGCAGCGCGATGCCAAGGCGCCGGACGTGATGCGCGGCGAGGAGACGCAGTTGCTTGGCGCGCTCGGTCTTCAGGCCGCCGGCGAGGCGCTGGTCTGCATGCCCGGAACGCATTCGAAATGGGTGCGGGTGACTGATGGCACGGTCATGCGGTTTTCCACCTTCATGACCGGAGAACTCTTCAGCGTGGTCTCGCGCGAGACCATCCTGTCACTCGCGGTTGCCGGCGCCGATGATGCCGAGGACGTTGCGAGCTTCAAGACGGCGGTGAAAGCTGCGTATGAAGCACCGGCCTTTGCGGCGAACCTGCTGTTCGGCGCGCGCGCACGGCAGCTGCTGTTCGGCGGCACGCCGGCTGCGGCGCGCGAAACGCTGTCGGGCACCTTGATCGGTGCCGAGCTGGCGGCAGGGCTTACTGGCACGGTACCGAAAGCCGGCATCACGCTGGTTGCCTCGGGTCGCCTGGCAACGCTGTACCGGCACGCCTTCGACGCCCTGTCGGTCACCGTGCAGCCGATCGATGCGGATGAAGCGGTCCGCCGTGGCCTGTCGATGGCGGCAGCGGCGATCTGGACGAAATAGAAGGACTTTTGAGATGAGCGTTCCCTTTCCGCCGATGCAGCGCCCGTTGGTCGCGATCCTCCGTGGCGTCAAGCCCGATGAGACCGAGTCCATCGTTGGCGTGCTGATCGAGGCCGGCATGACCGCGATCGAGATTCCCCTGAACTCGCCCGATCCGTTCCGCTCGATCGGGCTTGCCGTGAAGCTCGCGCCCGCCGGCGTGCTGATCGGCGCCGGCACGGTGCTGACCGCCGCAGACGTCGATCGTCTCGACGATGTCGGCGGCAGGCTGATGGTCTCGCCCAATGTCGACACCGAGGTGCTGGCGCGCGCGCACCAGCACGGCATGGTGACGTTGCCGGGCGTGTTCTCGCCGACCGAGGCGCTGCTCGCGGCGCGCTCCGGCGCATCGGGCCTGAAATTCTTTCCGGCGAGTGTGCTCGGTGCATCCGGCATCGCCGCGATCCGCGCCGTGCTGCCGGCAGGCGCGATGATCGCCGCCGTCGGCGGCGTCTCCGACCAGAACTTTGCCGAGTACATCAAGGGTGGTGTGACGGCGTTCGGGCTCGGCTCCAGCCTCTACAAGCCCGGCATGACAGCCGCGGATGTCGCAGCGCGCGCAAAGGCGACGATCGCAGCCTATGATCGGGCGATTGTGAAAGACTGAACCGGCAATAAACTAGCCGTGATCCTCTCGTAGCTTATTGTGCCGCATTGTGTCGCGATGCTGAGATTCGAGCATCGTAGACATGCGACCGGCGCAGCAGGAGACCGACATGGCGATCAACAATGTGGCCGATCTGTTCGTGGCGACGCTCGAGCAGGCCGGCGTCAAGCGCATCTACGGCATCGTCGGCGATAGCCTGAACGCTCTCACTGAAGCGCTACGCCGCCGCGGCACAATCGAGTGGATCCATGTCCGCCACGAGGAGGTCGCAGCCTTCGCGGCCGCCGGTGAAGCCGAGATGACGGGAAGCCTTGCGGTGTGCGCCGGCTCCTGCGGTCCGGGCAATCTGCATCTCATCAACGGCCTGTTCGATGCGCATCGCAGCCGCGTCCCCGTGCTGGCGATCGCGGCGCAAATTCCGACCGCCGAGATCGGCGGCGGCTATTTCCAGGAGACCCACCCGCAGAATCTGTTTCGCGAATGCAGCCATTATTGCGAGCTGGTGTCGGACCCGAGCCAGCTGCCTTACGTGCTGGAAAACGCCATCCGCGCGGCGGTGGGCCTGCGCGGCGTCGCCGTCGTCGCCATGCCCGGCGATATCGCGTTCCGCGCGCCGCCCAAGCGCGCGCTGTCGACGGCGCGCGGGCTTTCGCTGGCGGCACCGAAGGTCGTGCCGCAGACGGATGAGCTGAAAGCGCTGGCGGACCTCCTCAACGGCGCCGAGCGCATCACTCTGTTCTGCGGCCGCGGTTGCGCCGGCGCGCATGCGCCGCTGATGCAGCTTGCGGAAGCTCTGAAGAGCCCGATCGTGCATGCGCTCGGCGGTAAGGAGCATGTCGAATACGACAACCCGTACGACGTCGGCATGACCGGCTTCATCGGATTCTCCTCGGGCTACGCCGCGATGCATGCCTGCGACGCGCTGGTGATGCTCGGCACCGATTTTCCCTACAAGCAGTTCTTTCCGTCCGATGCGAAGGTCGCGCAGATCGACATCCGCCCGGAAAATCTAGGACGGCGGTGCAGGATCGATCTCGGCCTCGTCGGTGACGTCAAGCTGACCATCGAGGCGCTGCTGCCGCTGCTCAACACCAAGACTCAGCGCCGGCATCTCGACGATGCCATCGCCCACTACAAGAAGGCGCGCGAAGGCCTGGACTCGCTCGCCAAGGGCACGCCGGGCAGCAAGCCGATCCATCCGCAATATCTCGCAAAGGTCATCAGCGACCACGCCTCCGACGACGCCGTGTTCACCGCCGATGTCGGCACGCCGACGGTGTGGGCCGCGCGCTATCTCGACATGAACGGCCGGCGCCGGCTGATCGGCTCCTTCGTGCACGGCTCGATGGCCAATGCGATGCCGCAGGCGATCGGCGCGCAGGCCGCCCAGCTCGGCCGTCAGGTGATCTCGCTCTCGGGCGACGGCGGCTTCACCATGCTGATGGGCGACCTCATCACGCTGACGCAGATGAAGCTGCCGGTGAAGGTGGTCGTCTTCAACAACGGCGTGCTCGGCTTCGTCGCGCTGGAGATGAAGGCGGCCGGCTTTGTCGACACCAATGTCGATCTGGACAACCCCGACTTCGCCGCCATGGCCCGCGCGATGGGCATCTTTGCCAAGCGCGTCGAGGATCCCGGCGAGCTTCCGGGCGCGATGAAGGAGATGCTGGCCCACAACGGACCGGCACTGCTCGACGTCGTCACCGCGAAGCAGGAGCTGTCGATGCCCCCGACCATCACGCCCGAGCAGATCAAAGGCTTCAGCCTCTGGGTGCTGCGTGCCGTGATGAACGGCCGCGGCGACGAGGTGCTCGATCTCGCGAAGACGAATCTGCTGCCGCGCTAACTGCGCTTCACCGACGGCGCGGGCAGTTGCTCGTGGCGGCGCTGGAAGCGCTGCCAGTGCAGCACGATGCCGATCAGCAGGGCCGGGGCGAAGCCGAGCACGATCAGGAAATGCGGCAGCTCCTTCTGCGAGATGAAGGCGATGGCGATATCCGAGATCAGCCAGAGTGCCGCGAAGATCACTGCGAAATCCGTGCGCGGGCAGCGCAGATAGTAAAACACGGCGGTGATGACGATGGCGGGCCCGATGGCGATGGCGATCATGATCGCCGTCAGCTCCTTCGGAGTCAGCGCGTCGAGCACCATCGAGGCGAGCAGCCAGATCGCAGCGAACATGGCGATGATGTCGATCGGATGCCGCAACCCAATACCTCTCGCAGGAACTGCGCTATCGTTGTGGCCCGGTTCCCCTCCGTCAAGGGAAAATACGTCTATTCCTCGTCACTTCCGGGCGTCGGCCGCAGCATGAAATGACCGAAGGCGGTGGCGATCGGCTTGTCCGCATCGTCCTGCCAGGCACGCGCCTCGAAGGCGACGATGCGACGGCCCTGCTTCACGATCGAGACGTTGGCAAAGGTATCGAGCGCGCGGCCGGAACGGAGATAGTTGACAGTGAGTCCGATCGGCTTGGGCGGCGCGGCGGCGCCGAGCTCGCGCGCGACCCCGATGATGGCCGTGGTCTCGAGGAAGGCGCCGGTCATGCCGCCATGGATCGCGGGCAGGATCGGATTGCCGATGATCTTTGGTGAGAACGGCATGGTCAGCGTGCCGTCGTCGTTGATGCGGATGCCGAGAGCGCGCGCGAACGGGCTGCGCGCGAACGGACCATCGGGATCCTCAGGCGCCTCGAGCGTCGGAATGCTGCGCGCATCCATCCGGCGGTCGGCGAGCATGTTGGTGCGGTTGGCGCCGATCATGAAGCAGGCGGTCGCGGTCGCGACCGGATCGTCCTCGGACTCCTGATAGGCGGTGGAGCGCACGAAGGCGATCGAGCGCGTGGTGCGGTAGCAGACCGAATGCGCCTTGATGTCGAGGCCGGGCGTCGCCGGCTTCTGGTAGTCGATCCGCAGGTCGAGGGTTGCGATGGCGCGCGTGCCGTCGAGCGAGAGTTGCACAGCCATGCCGCAGCTCTCGTCCAGCATCGCGGTGACGACGCCGCCATGCAGAAC
This sequence comes from Bradyrhizobium huanghuaihaiense, assembly GCF_025200885.1. Classification (NCBI taxonomy): domain Bacteria; kingdom Pseudomonadati; phylum Pseudomonadota; class Alphaproteobacteria; order Hyphomicrobiales; family Nitrobacteraceae; genus Bradyrhizobium; species Bradyrhizobium huanghuaihaiense. The sequence goes on from NZ_CP104172.1 coordinate 1,523,603, forward strand.
GCCGGTCTCGGCGTCGCCGACGAAGACGGGACGGTAGGGCAGGCTGGACCAGGCCTCGCCAGGTGCGAAGCGGTCGAGCTGGAGCCCGCTGATATGGCCGTAGTCGGAGCGGCGGCCCTTGATGGCCTCGGCGAGTTCCTCGAACGGGAGCGTGGCAGGTGCAGTGGACATGGCGCTGTTCTAGACCAGTGCCCGCCGCCGCGCAAAACCCGATACGCCTCGCCCGGGACGCCGGCCCCGGGGGGCGGTTTGGCCTCGACAGGGCAGGCCAAAGCAACGATGGTGGGCGCTTCGTTCGTCCAATGCCCGCAAGGAGCGCCCATGACCGATCCCGAGACACCCGGCACCACCCAGGGGCTCGCCACCATTTCGACCTCGAGCTCGGAGCGGGCGCCGATCATCTATTTCGACGGTGCATCGTGCTTCGGCCATCACAATGGTGCGATCCAGATCGAGCTCGCCGCGAACCTGTTGATGCCGGTCGGCGCCGCCGTCAGGGTCGACGTGGTCCAGACCGCGCATCTGCGCTGCAGTGTCCCTGCAGCGCTCGCGCTACGCGAAGCGCTCGACAAGGCGCTCGCGATGTACAAGCAGGGCCAGCAGCAGCCCGCGGAGGACATTCCGGCGGTGAAGAACTGAAGGCCGTCGCGCGGGCCTGCATGGTTCTCGCGGCGACGCGAAGCGTCGTCCGTAGACGCGCCGCGAGGCGGCGCTCCTCACCATGAGGGTCTGACATTCTCGCCACGAAACGAGACCTCATCCTGAGGGCCCGCCAACGGCGGGCGTCTCGAAGGATGGCCGCAAGCGTGGGGACTACGAAACAAATAGTCCCGCTTCAGCCGACATGCACCTTGGGCTTCTTGCCGCCGTTCCACTTGCCGTCGAGCGCGCGCTCGATCTGGGCGGCGAGCTGCAAGAGCAGGCCGTCATTGGCCTGCTTGGCGATGGCCTGGATGCCGAGCGGCAGGCCGTGGTCCTGCGCTGCCATCGGCATCGAGATTGCGGGCATGCCGCAGAGGTTGGCGAGCGGCGTGAAGGCGAAGAAGCGCCAGAGATTGCCGAACCAGTCGAGCACGTCAGGATTGTCGGAGATGGTGAGATATTCCCTTGTGCCGACCTTCGGCGTCGGCAGCGCGGTGATCGGCGTCAAGATCACGTCCCACTGCTCGAAGAAGCTGCCGAAGCCGCGCGATGTCGTGTTGAACGCGGCCTGCATCTTCGCCCGATCGGCAAAGCTGGTGTGAAGTCCGGCTTCCCAGATCCTGATGTTCATCGGCTCGATCAGATTCTCCGGCGGGCGCTCCAGCCCGCGCGCGGCCAGCATGTTCGAGATCACCACGGAAAAGTTCGAGATGTAGCAGGTCGTTTGCGCCGCAAAGGCGGCGCGGAAGTCGAGCTCGGGTAGCGCGTAGTCGACGTGATGGCCGAGGCCTTCGAGGAAGCGGCCGGTCTTCTCCAACTCGGCAGCAATCTCAGGCGTCGCGGTGTAATCGCCCCAGGTGTGCGACAGCGCGATGCGAAGTTTTGTCGGATCGCGCTTGATCATCTCGGAATACGGCTGTGCCGTGGTCCAGAACGGCATGAACTCGCCGGGCGCGGGCCCGCGCGCATGATCGACGAAGGCGGCGGTGTCGCGCACCGAGCGCGACTGGCAGCCCTGGATCGAGACGAGGCCGGTGAGGTCGGACATGTGCGGGGCCAGCGAGAACACGCCGCGCGAGACCTTCAGGCCGATATTGCCGTTGACGCCGGCGGGAATGCGGATCGAGCCGCCACCGTCGGTCGCATGCGCGATCGGTACGACGCCCGCGGCGACCATCGCGGCGCTGCCCGCCGACGAGCCGCAGGTGGTGTAGTCGGTGTTCCAGGGATTGCGGGTGACATAGACGGCGGGATTGTCGGCCGAGCTGCATACGCCGAATTCCGGCGTCGTGGTGCGTCCGATCAGGTTGAGCCCCGCCTGGCGGAATTTACCGGTGAGGAACGTGTCGGCCGCGGCACGATTGCCGCGCATCAGCAGCGAGCCCATTTCCTGGAGCCGGCCCTTCATGGTCGGTCCCAGATCCTTCATCAGGAAGGGCAGGCCGGCGAACGGACCTGCGAGATTGGCGCCGTCCTTGGCAGGATCGGCGATCACGTCCTCGAACAGCTCGACCACGCCCGACAGTGCCGGATTGACCTTGGCGACGCCGGCGGCGGCCTGGCGCGCCAATTCCTTCGCCGTCAGCTCGCCCTTGCGGACGCGTGCCGCCAGCGCCACGCCATCGTGCTGCGCCCATTCATTCCAGCTCATCGGCAAAGTCATGCAGTCAAAATCCCCTTAAGGTGCGGCGCCACCTTTTTCGCAATGGCCCGCGTGAATCAACTGAGCCGGCGCGAGGGGCAGGGTTGCGCCGGGCGGAGAGGTCGGACGATCGGGGATGCTCGCTCTATCAATCCGACAGTCGCGCGATCGCCGCAACCGGACCGCCGCCGGCCGGCCCCTGATGCTCGGCGCCGCCGGACACGTAGACCGCGCCGGTGCCGGCAAGGCCTGCGATCAGTCCGCCGACTGCAGCGCGGGCGTGGCGCGTCGAGCTGATATCGGTGTCTTCGAGCATGGTGTGGCGAAAGCCGCGCACGCTGCCGTCAGGCGAGGCTTCCGCCTTGGCGAAGATGTTGACGAGCGCGCGGCCCGCGCCGGTTTGCGGTGCGACGCCAAGCCCGACGCTGTTCAATGCCGATACCACAGCCGGCGCGTCGATCGCGTCCTTCATCACGGCATGCCCGATCTCGAACTCGCTCGCTGACGACTGCGAGTTGCCGAGCACGATGACGACGTTGTGCATCAGCTCGATCCCGGACGAGGTGGATGCGACGTTCGAGAACAGGTCGTAGCGTCGCAGCACGTCCTCGTCGCGGACGTCGGGGCCGATCTCGCCGAGCGCGACCGCAACCCCCAGCGCGGAGGCGCCGCGTGAATAGGCCATCGAGCTGTAAGAGCTCGTCGTCGCCGTCTTGTTGCCGCGCGCGTTTGCCGTCGCGACACGCTCGCTGGTCAGCAGCGGGCACTTGATCTGCACGAAATGCACGTCGGCGGGCTCGAGGATGCCGGCATCCGCCATCGCGGCCTTCACAGCCTTGGCCGTCTCCGCGATCTGTGCGGAGCGCCCAAGCTCTTCGGGCAGGAAATCCCGAGTATGCGCCATGCCGATGCTCAGGCGCTTGCCGGACAGGCCAGCCGGGCGATCGGCCTCATGCCGCGTGAACACCGTGATATGCGGGCTCAGCACGCCTTCGGTGCCGCCGGACATGACGAAGGCGATGCGCTGCTCGACCGCCTCCGGCGACAGGCCAAGCTTTGGTGCCAGCCCCGTGCACAGCGCGGCGACGGCGTACTCCCGGGTAAAATCGTTGACGCCGCCGTTGCCCTCGGTCTTGCCGAGAATGGCGAGGATCGACTTCGGATCGATCGCGCCGGAGCCGATCATGGCCATCAGGCCGGAGACGTCGCCGGGGCCCGTGGTGGCGATTTTGAAGACGCCGACCGATGTGGTGCGCATTCTAGTTCTCACATGGAGTTCGGTGGTCCGGCAGGTTCACCAGCCGTGGAAGCGCTGGACCTGTCAAGCCACAAGCGGCCATTTCTCACCGTCACCCCCGCGCAACGGCGAAGCCGTTGTCGCTGGAGGTGGCCGCTTCTTCAGCGGCCCACGAAGGGCGACGGCCCGGCTGCATCCCGGCCGCTCATCCTTCGAGCTCTCCATGGGACGCGTTGCGTCCCATGCCTCGCACCTCCAGCGATAACGGCTTCGCCGTTACGCAGGGATGACGGGTCGGCTATTTGGGTTTGTCGCGACGCAAGAGAGAACGCGCGCCATCCCCATGAATGTGGCGAGATCGCATCGATCCAGCAAAAAAATCCTCTGTCGACGGTTGCGCGCCGCACCTTGATGAATCAACCTTGGTTGGTCCATAAGCGGCGTCCCGCGGCCAGTGGTTCGCCCCTGCGTCGCGTGCTTGGATAGAGGGATTCTCGCGTGGCAAATATCAACCAGAAAATTGCGCAGGAGCTTGGGGTTCGGGCGGAGCAGGTCGAGGCGGCGGTGACGCTGCTCGACGGCGGCGCCACGGTTCCCTTCATCGCCCGCTACCGCAAGGAAGCGACCGGTGCGCTCGACGACGCGCAATTGCGCACCCTGGAGGAGCGCCTGGTCTACCTGCGCGAGCTCGAGGACCGCCGCAAGGCCATCCTCGAATCGGTCCGCGAGCAGGGCAAGCTCGATGCCGCGCTGGAAGCCACCATCATGGCCGCCGACAGCAAGGCGCGCCTGGAAGACATCTATCTGCCGTTCAAGCCCAAGCGCCGCACCAAGGCCGAGATCGCCAAGGAAGCCGGCCTCGAGCCGCTCGCCAACCAGCTCATCGCCGAGCCCGGCAACGATCCGAAGGTCGTGGCGGAAGGCTTCATCAACGCCGAGAAGGGTGTTGCGGATGCTGCCGCCGCGCTCGACGGCGCCCGCGCCATCCTGGTCGAACGCTTCGACGAGGACGCCGACCTGATCGGCGCGCTGCGTGAGGAGATGTGGACCAACGCGCGCATGGCCTCCAAGGTGCGCGACGGCAAGAAGACCGAGGGCGAAAAGTTCGCCGACTATTTCGATTTCTCGGAGCCGCTGACCAGGCTGCCGTCGCACCGCATCCTCGCGATGTTCCGCGGCGAGAAGGAGGAGATCCTCGATCTCCAGATCCAGCCCGAGGCCGAAGCACCGCCGCCCGGTGTGCCCAGCGCCTATGAATTGAAGATCATGAAGCGCTTCGCTATCGCCGACCTCAAGCGTGCCGGCGACCGCTGGCTGGTCGACACCGTGCGCTGGGCCTGGCGCACCAAGATCCAGGTGCATCTCAACATCGACCTGCGCATGCGGCTGTGGAATGCGGCCGAAACCGAGGCGGTGCGCGTGTTCGCCTCCAATCTGCGCGACCTGCTGCTGGCCGCGCCCGCCGGCACCCGCGCCACCATGGGGCTTGATCCCGGTTACCGCACCGGCGTCAAGGTCGCCGTCACCGACGCCACCGGCAAGGTGGTCGATACGGCCGTGATCTATCCGCACGAGCCGCAGCGGCAGTGGAACGAGTCGCTGGCGACGCTCGGCCGGCTCGCGATGAAGCACCGCGTCGAGCTGATCGCGATCGGCAACGGCACCGCCTCGCGCGAGACCGACAAGCTCGCGGGTGATCTCGTCAAGGGCCTCGCCGAGCTGAAGATGAACAAGATCGTGGTGTCGGAAGCCGGCGCGTCGGTCTATTCGGCCTCGGCCTTTGCGTCGGAAGAATTGCCCGGCCTCGACGTCACCCTGCGCGGCGCGGTCTCGATCGCGCGGCGCCTGCAGGACCCGCTCGCCGAGCTGGTCAAGATCGAGCCGAAGGCGATCGGCGTCGGCCAGTATCAGCATGACCTAGGCCAGGCCAAGCTGGCCAAATCGCTCGATGCCGTGGTGGAAGATTGCGTGAACGCCGTCGGCGTCGACGTCAACACCGCCTCCGCCCCGCTGCTCGCGCGCGTGTCGGGCGTCGGCTCGGGCCTTGCCCAGAGCATCGTGGCGCATCGCGACGCCAACGGCCCGTTCAAGTCGCGCAAGGCGCTCAAGGACGTGCCGCGGCTGGGGCCGAAGGCGTTCGAGCAGTGCGCGGGCTTCTTGCGCATCCTCGGCGGCGAGGACCCGCTCGATGCCTCCGGCGTGCATCCTGAAGCCTATCCCGTGGTGCGGCGGATTCTCGAGGCGACCAAGAGCGACATCAAGGCGCTGATCGGCAGCAGCGAGATCGTGCGCACGCTGAAGCCGAAGGATTTTGTCGACGAGACCTTCGGTCTGCCGACCGTCACCGACATCCTGCGCGAGCTGGAAAAGCCCGGCCGCGACCCGCGTCCGGCATTCAAGGCCGCCGTGTTCAAGGAAGGCGTCGAGGAGATCAAGGATCTCAAGAAGGGCATGATCCTCGAGGGCACCGTGACCAACGTCGCCGCCTTCGGCGCCTTCGTCGACATCGGCGTGCACCAGGATGGCCTCGTCCATATCTCGGCGATGTCGAAGAACTTCATCAAGGATCCGCGCGAGGTGGTGAAGCCCGGCGACATCGTCAAGGTGAAGGTGCTGGACTTCGAGGTCGCCCGCAAGCGCATCTCGCTGACGCTGCGGCTCGACGACGAGGTCGGCGCCAAGAAGGACCCCCCCGGCATGCAGCGCGACAACGGCCAGCGCAACGCGAGCCGCATGACCTCGTCCGCGCCGCGCAAGCAGGAATCCTCCGGCGGCGGCGCGCTTGCCGAGGCCATGCGCCGCGCGGCCGAGAAGAACAACGGCAAGCGGGCGTGAGACGTCTCTTACCTCTCCCCGCTCTTTGCGGGGAGAGGTTAGCTGTGGATACAGGGAGAGCTATCTCCACGTCATTGCGAGCGCAGCGAAGCAATCCAGACTGCCGCCGCGGAAACAGTCTGGATTGCTTCGTCGCAAGGGCTCCTCGCAATGACGAGGAGAGAGCGGAGCTCCGCTTCCCTAACTTCCGCGTCAGAATCTGGCGCGTTTGTAAGTTGAAGGTCTCTGTCCCTTCCTCTCATCTGATCCTTCTGACGCGGCAGAAATATCGCCGCGCAGCACGGAGGATGCTTCGATGGACAACAGGCTTCTCAAAGGCCTCACTGCGGTGACGGTCGCCGCAGTGATGGCGCTCGGTTCACCAGTGCTCGCCCGTGGCGGCATGGGTGGTGGAGGTCACGGCGGCTTCGGCGGTGGTGGCCATGGCGGCTTTGGCGGCGGTGGCCACTTCGGTGGTGGCGGCATGCATGTCGGCGGTGGCGGCATGGGTGGCGGGGGCATGCGATTTGGCGGGATGGGCGGCGCCCATTTCGGCGGCGCCCGCTTCGTCGGTTCGCCGATGGCCGCGCGCGCCGCCATCGGACCCCGCTTTGCCGGAGCTCCGCTGGCGACCCGCGCCGCCTTTGGACCGCGGTTTGCCGGCACGGGCTGGCACGGCAGGCCCTTCATCGGCCGCCATGCCTTCTTCCACCGTCATCACTTCCGCCGGTTCGCCTTCGTCGGCGCGCCGTTCATCTATGCCAACTACTACGACGACGGCTGCTGGCGCAGGAGCTGGACGCCGTATGGATGGCAATGGGTCAATGTGTGCGGAGACTATTGGTAGTCGTATCGCCGTACCGCACCATTGTCGCGATCGCCATCGGGCAGTTCCGCTCAGCCCCGGAACGGGATAGTCTGGTGGCGATCGTCGCGCGGAGTTTCGCATGACCGGAGGTCACCGCCGCATCCTGGTCGTCGAGGACGATCCGGAAACCGCAGGCCAGCTCGTCGAGGAGCTGACGACCTCTGGCTATGACGTCGATCTCGCCGCCACCGGGCGCGAGGCCCTCAGCCACGGCGTCGCGCGCGACTATGCCGTGATCACCATCGACCGCATGCTGCCCGACATCGACGGCATCACCGTGATGCGCCAGTTGCGCGACGACGGCATTGCCGCGCCCTTCCTGATCATCTCCGCGCTCGGCGAGGTCGACGACCGCGTCCGGGGCTTGCGCGCCGGCGGCGACGACTATCTGGTCAAGCCGTTCTCCTTCGTCGAGCTGCTGGCGCGGCTGGAGGCCCTGGGCCGGCGCAGCGACACCATCGCCAAGGAGACGCTGCTGCGCGTCGGCGACCTTGCCATCGACCTGATCGCACGCAGCGCCAGCCGCCGCGGCCGCAAGATTCCGCTGCTGCCGCGGGAATTCCAGCTGCTCGAATATCTCGTCCGTAACGAGGGCCGCGTCGTCTCCCGCGCGATGCTGCTCCAGCACGTCTGGGACCTGCATTTCGATCCTTCCACCAACATCATCGACGTCTATGTCGGCCGCGTCCGCCGCAAGGTCGACGATGCCCAGGCCTATCCGCTGATCCATACCATCCGCGGCATCGGATATTGCCTCCGTGCTCCTGGCTAAGACGCTCCGCTCCTCGACCTTCCGTCTGGCGCTGATGGCGATCGCGGCGTTCGGGCTGATCGTCGCGGCGATCATGGCCTACGTCTATGTCGGAACGCTCGCCTATGTGGAGCGCCGTCTCGGAGCTGCCGCCGATCACGACGGCTTCACCGGCATGATCGAGCTCGCGATGGTCGCGGTCGCCGTGCTGCTCCTCGTCCTCGCCGGCCTTGCGGCGGTGCTGGTGACGCGCCGCACGGTGGGCCGGATCGAGGAGATCAACGCGACCAGCCGTGCCATCATGCTGTCGGGCCTCGACCGCCGCATCCCGTTGCGCGGCAGTCACGACGAGTGGGACCGCGTCGCCGAAAACCTCAACCAGATGCTGGACCGCATCGAGACGCTGATGGGCGAGGTCAAGCAGGTCAGCGACAACGTCGCCCACGATCTGCGCACGCCGCTGACGCGCATGCGCGGCCGGCTCGAGAAGGCCTATCATACGCCGCGCAACAGCGAGGCCGACGCGGCGCTGATCGGCGACACCATCGCCGATCTCGATGCCGTGCTCGGCATGTTCGCCTCCATCACGCGGATCTCGGAGATCGAGACCCGCGCGCGCCGGAGCGCCTTTCGCGCGCTGAACCTGACCGAGATCGCAGGCGAGGTCGTCGAGCTCTACGACGCCGCCGCCGAACAGGTCGCAACCCGCCTCAGTCTCGATGGCGACCGCGAAGTGCCGATCACGGGCGACCGCGACCTGCTGTTCGACGCCGTCGCCAATCTCGTCGACAACGCCATCAAGCACGGGCGCAAGGGTGGGCAGGTGACGGTGACCTGCCGCAATGCAGATGGCGGCGCGGCGATCGCGATCGCCGACGACGGACCGGGCATTCCCACCGAGGCGCGCGATCACGTCTTCAAGCGCTTCTACCGGCTCGAGCAGAGCCGCTACACGCCGGGCAACGGCCTCGGTCTCAGCCTCGTCGCCGCCGTCGCGCGCCTTCATGGCGCCGAGATTGCACTGCATGAGAATGCGCCGGGTCTGACCGTCCGGCTCCGGTTTCCGCATACCGGCCCCCAACTTGCATGATCGCCCTGGTATCGAGTGGAAGTCCTGCAATGTCCCGCCTGCCAGACCTCGTCATCACCAACGCCCGCACGCGCAGCCGCGAGATCGTGGACATAGGGATCACCGATGGTGTGATCACCGCGATCGGCAGCCGGCTGCAGACCGGCGCCCAATCCTTCGTCGATGCCAGAGGCGGTCTGGTCACGCCCGCGTTCGTCAATCCGCATCTGCATCTCTGCAAGGTCTGGACCCTGCCGATGATGTCCGAGGCGGCGCTCGCGGCCTATCAGGGCGGCGGCATGAGCGAGGCGGCGAAGGCGGTCGAGCTCGCCGCGGTGGTGAAGAACAACTATGACGCGTCCTGGATCGTCCCGAACGCGCGGCGTGCGGTGGCGCTCGCCGCGCTCCACGGCAATCTCCACATCCGCGCCTTCGCCGATGTCGACACCAAGGCCCGGCTCGAGGGTATCAAGGCACTGCTTGCCATTCGCGAGGAATTTCGCGGCATCGTCGATATCCAGGTCGTGGCGTTCCCGCAGGACGGCCTGTTTCGCGAGCCGGGCGCGGACGACCTGATGCGCAAGGCGATGACGCTCGGGGCCGATATCGTCGGCGGCATTCCCTGGATCGAAGCCGATGAAGAGGCCCGGCGCCGCCACATCGATTTCTGCTTCGACCTCGCGGCCCAGCACGGGGCGGACGTCTCGATGCTGCTGGATGACGTCGGTGACGCCAATATGCGCACGCTCGACATGATGGCGCGCGCGGTGATCGCTCGTGGCGTCGAAGGCCGGGCGCTCGCGCATCACTGCCGGGCGATGGCCCTCTATCCCGACAATTATTTCCGTGGATTGATGGCGCTGCTCGGAGAGGCCCGCGTCAGCGTCGTGAGCAATCCCCACAACGGGCCGCTGCATGCGCGCGTGAAGGACCTGCTGGCCGCCGACATCAATGTCTGCCTCGGCCAGGACGATATCTCCGACGCCTACTATCCGCTCGGCCGCAACAACATGCTGGAAGTGGCGTTCCTCGCCTCGCATCTGCTCTGGATGACCGCGAAGAGCGAGTTCGAAACGCTTTACGACATGATCACCACGCGCGCAGCCACGGCGATGAATCTGGAACGCTACGGCCTCGGGCTCGGCTGCACGGCCAATCTGGTCGTGCTCGATCAGGGCGACGTCACCGAGGCGCTGCGTTTCCACAACCCCCCGCGTGTCGTCATCAGCCACGGGCGCGTCGTCAACACCGACCGCATGCGCGCGCTGGCGCAGATGGCCGTCGGCGATTGATCCACGCCGCTCAGAGCTCGATCACGCCGCGGCGAGCCGCATGCGCGACCGCATCGGTGCGGCCGGTGGCGTCCAGCTTGTCGAGCAGCGAGCCGACGTGGAATTTCACGGTATGCACGGAGATGCCGAGCTGACGCGCGATCATCTTGTTGGACGAGCCCTCGGCCATCAGCGCCAGCACGTCGAGCTCGCGCTGCGTCAGCGCGATGTCCTCAGGCATGCTGCGCGGATCGCGGGCGACCACCGTCGCCGCGGCCTGCTCACCGGGCCCGGCGAGGCGAATCCCGCTGACATTGTCGAGCAGCGCCGTCAAGCGATCGGCCAGCGCAGGATCGTCGATCTCCAGCGCGAGCACGATCTCGGCCGTCTTGTCCGCGCTCACGCCTCCGGCCTCTCGCCGACAGTGACCTTGAAGCTGACCGGCTCGCCGCCGCGGCGCACCGCGACATCGACCACGGCGCCGACGCTGGCAGGACCGAGCGTCCGCGACAGCGCGCGCACGCCTGACAGTTTCTGGTCGTTGACCGCCACGATCACGTCGCCCTGGCGGATGCCGGCCGCGGCCGAAGGTCCGGCCTTGTCGACATTCATCACCATCGCGCCGATGCCGTCGTCGAGCCGCACCGGCTGCAGCCCGAGGCCGAGATATCCGCGGGCGATGCGGCCGCGCGTCTCGAGCTGCGGAGCGATACGCTCGATCGTCGCGGTCGGAATGACGAGCACTCGCCGCGGCCCGAGCACGGCCATGCCGAAGGCGTCGCCCGATGCGTCGAGCGCCAGGCCGCCCTGCTGGCTTTCGCGCAGACGGACGTCGAGCTCGATCCGGGCATCGATGTCGCCGCCGCGCAGGGAGCGCCAGCTCTTGCCGGACGCCGAGACGATCCCGAGCGCCGCGCTCGGCGTCTCGCGATGGGTGGCGACCACGATCGACAAGGCACCGAGCGGTGGGACTGTGGTGGCCAGCTTCACAGGCGCAACGGCGATGTCGGCGCGCAGCAATGCGATGTCGGTCGTGTGGTCGCGGCCGACAATCGTGGCGGCGACCCGGCTGCCGTCGGCGAGGCCGATCTCGACCTCGCCCTCGTCGGCAAGTGCCTCGTCGGCGGTGATAATGAGGCCGCTCTTCCAGACGAAGCCGGTCGAGCGGGAGCGGTGCGAATGCACGGAGACGACGGACGGCGCGATGCGCGCCACCACGTCCGAGAGCGCGGACGACAGTGAGGACAGGGGGCTGGAATCGGTCATGGCGGGCTCCTGTAAGTTGTCCTCAATCTGGGATGCCGCGGGCGATTGCGAAACTGGCCGGGTGGCCAGGAAAGTGGCAGGCCTCCGTAGGACCACGGCCGACGAACATGTGATTGGGAGCGCCTCACGGGAACGTGTAGCAATCCCGAAATTGCGCCCTATGGCCTCAAGGATTTCAGCGAGCCCCGACTGATGACCATCGATTTCACCCGCCGCACCCTGCTTCACCTCGCCGGTGCCACCTCGCTTGCGATGGCGGCCGCAGCCGCGGCGCGTGCCGAGGGCAACCCGCAGGGCGGCGGCCCGACCTATGCCAGCCGCACGCCGATGCGGGTCGGCATGGTGACGCTCCGGGTCAAGAATCTCGATACGGTTGCCGACTACTACCGCGACGTGATCGGGCTCACCGTGATGGAACGCTCGGCGGCGGGCGCGAAGCTCGGCACTGGCGGCATCACGCTGCTGGTGCTCGAAGCCCGTCCCGATGCCGCGATTGAATCGCGCAGCGCGGCCGGCCTCTACCACACCGCCTTCCTGATGCCGACCCGCAAGGACCTCGCGCGCTGGCTGGTCCACGCCGCCTCGCACCGCGTGAAGCTGTCGGGCTTTGCCGATCACCTCGTCAGCGAATCCGTCTATCTCGACGACCCCGAAGGCAACGGCATCGAGGTCTATGCCGATCGCGATCCCTCGCAATGGCAGTGGAGCGAGGGCAGCGTGAAGATGGCGACGGACGAGCTCAACATTCCCGACTTGCTGTCGCTGACCAACACACGCGTTCCTGATTATGCCAAGGCGCCGGACGGAATGCGCGTCGGCCACATGCATCTGCGCGTCGGCGATCTCGCCGAGGCCGAGCGCTTCTATCACGGCACGGTTGGCCTCGACCCGACCCGCAAGCGCAACGGCGCGGCGTTCCTGTCGTCGGGTCGCTACCACCATCACCTCGGCATGAATGTCTGGCAGAGCCAGGGCGCCGGCCAGCGCGACGATTCCACGACTGGTCTCGCCTGGTTCTCGCTGGTGATGGCGAAGCAGGAGCTGCTCGCCGCTCAGGAAGATCGCCTGCGCAAGAGCGGCGTGAAGGTCACGGCGCTTGCGGATGGCGTTGAGGCGATCGATCCCTGGGGCACGCGGGTACGCTTGCTCAAGGTTTGATCGCCGGGACGGGCATTGCTAATACCTCAGGGGTGCCAGCCTCCGGAGCCCCCGACATGTCCGAATTCCACGGCGTCTTTCCCTACCTCGTCTCCCCCGTCGATGCGGACGGCACGGTGCGGACGAACGTGCTCGCGAAGCTCTGCGACGACCTGATCGCTGCCGGCGTGCACGGACTGACGCCGCTCGGTTCGACCGGCGAGTTCGCCTATCTCAATGCCGCGCAGCGGAGCGCGATCGTGCAGACCACGATCGAAGCCGCAAAGGGCCGCGTGCCGGTCGTGGCCGGCGTCGCCTCCACCTCGACCGCGGATGCGGTAGCGCAGGCACGGGCTTATCAGAAGCTCGGCGCCGACGGCATCCTGGCGATCCTGGAAGCCTATTTCCCGCTCGCCGATGCCCAGGTCGAATCCTACTTCCGCGCCATCGCGGATGCCGTGGACATTCCCGTCGTCATCTACACCAATCCGCAATTCCAGCGCTCCGATCTGACCCTCGACGTGATCGCGCGGCTCGCGGAGCATCCGCGCATCGGCTACATCAAGGACGCCTCGACCAACACCGGCCGGCTGCTCTCGATCATGAACCGCTGCGGCGATGGCTTGCGGGTGTTCTCGGCCTCCGCCCATATCCCGGCGGCGGTCATGCTGATCGGCGGCCTCGGCTGGATGGCCGGGCCGGCCTGCATCATCCCGCGCCAGAGCGTTAAGCTCTACGACCTCTGCAAGGCCGGCCGCTGGGACGAGGCCATGGCGCTCCAGCGTCGGCAGTGGCGTATCAATGAGGCCTTCGCTCGCTTCAACCTCGCCGCCTGCATCAAGGCCGGCCTCTCGATCCAGGGCTACGACGTCGGCGATCCCGTCCCGCCACAGGCCCCGCTGACGGCCGATGCGCGCAAGGTGGTGGACGCGGCGCTCCGGGAGCTGGCCTAGCTGTCATTCCGGGGCGTCCGCAGGACGAACCCGGAATCTCGAGATTCCGGGTCTGGTCCTTCGGACCATCCCGGAATGACGATCCCCAACGACATGCCGAAATCGTGGATATCCCGCCCAAAACCGCGGCTGGCATGCCCCTGATCGATCCGCTAAAAGGCTGCCCGCAGTTTCGAAAAGACCCTGAGGACCCCACGGAATGAACATTCTTCCCGGCAATTTGCGTTTCGGAGCGGGCCAGCCCGTCAAGCGTTTGGAAGACCAGCGGCTGCTGACCGGGAAGGGGCAATTCATCGACGACAAGCCGGAAGACGGCGCGCTGTGGTTGTACGTGCTGCGCTCGCCGCATGCGCATGCGAAGATCGTCTCGATCGACACCAGCGCGGCGGTCGCGATGCCCGGCGTCACCGCGGTCTACACCGGTGCCGACCTCGTCAAGGACGACATCGGCGTCATCCCGACCTTGAGCATCTTCAAGCGCCCCGACGGCAAGCCGATGACGGTGCCGCCGCGCCGGCTGCTCGCCCATGAGATCGTGCGCTACGCCGGCGAAGCGGTGGCGGCGGTGGTGGCCGCCTCGCGCACCGAAGCGCAGAGCGCGGCCGAGGCAATCGTCGTCGAATACGACGTGCAGTCAGCAGTGGTGGATCCCGTCGAGGCCGTAAAGCCCGGCGCGCCCGTGGTGTGGCCCGAGGCGCCCGACAACATCGTCGGCGCGATGGCTTACGGCGATGCCGCCAAGGTCGACGAGGCCTTTGCCAGGGCCGCGCACACAGTCGAGCTCGATCTCGTCAGCCAGCGCCTGGTGCCTTCCGCGATGGAGCCGCGCTCGACTATTGCCGAGATCGACAAGAAGACCGGCCGTCTCCTGCTGCACGTGCAGTCGCAGACGCCGGCCTCGACCCGCGACGTGCTGGCGGAAGCCGTGCTGAAGCGTCCCAAGGACAGCGTCCGCGTGCTGGTCGGCGACATCGGCGGTGGCTTTGGCCAGAAGACCAACCTCTATCCCGAGGACGGCATCGTCGCCTACGCCGCGACCAAGCTGAACAAGAAGATCCGCTGGCGCGGCGACCGCACCGACGAGTTCGTCGGCGGCACCCATGGCCGCGATCTCACCTCGACGGCGTCGTTCGCGCTCGACGAGAAGGGCAAGGTGCTGGCCTATCGCGTCAAGTCGATCGGCTGCACCGGCGCCTATTCCTCGGGCGCGGCCAACATCATTCCGCTGGTGCTCGGGCCGTTCGTGCAGACCGGCGTCTACGATCTGCCGCTGGTGCATTTCGAGGTGCAATCGGTGATGACCCACACCGCGCCTGTCGGCGCCTATCGCGGCGCCGGCCGTCCCGAAGCGGTCTTCATCGTCGAGCGCCTGTTCGACGCTGCCGCGCGAAAAATCGGCATGGATCCGCGCGCGATCCGGAAAGCCAACTACATCAAGCCGGCGCAGCTGCCCTACACCAATGCGGCCGGCCAAGTCTACGATTCCGGCGCCTTCGCGCACATGCTCGACCGCGCCGTGAAGCTCGCCGACTGGGACGGCTTTGCCGCGCGCAAGAAGGCCGCCAAGAAGAAGGGCATGCTCTACGGCCGCGGGCTCACCTCCTACATCGAATGGACCGGCGGCCGCGCCCACACCGAGAAGGTCAGCCTGCACGCGACCTCGCAAGGGCGCGTGGTGCTGCATTCCGGCACCATGGCGATGGGGCAGGGGCTGCAGACCACCTACACCCAGATGATTTCCGACTCGCTCGGCATTCCCCTCGACAAGATCGACGTGGTCCAGGGCGACACTGATCTTGCCATGGGCTTTGGGAGCGTCGGCTCGCGCTCGCTGTTCGTCGGCGGCACGGCGGTCGCGGTCTCCTCCAGCGACCTGATCCGGAAGGCACGCGAGAAGGCGGCCAACGTGCTGGAGACCTCGGTCGAGGACATCGAATATCAGGGCGGCATGCTCACCGTGGTCGGCACCGATCGCCGCATCAGCCTGTTCGATCTCGCCGAGAAGGAGAGCGGGGCCAAGCTCAGCGTCGATTCGGAAGGCGAGGTGGATGGACCGAGCTGGCCGAACGGCACGCATATCTGCGAGGTCGAGATCGACCCGGAGACCGGTGTCTCCAAGGTCGTGCGCTACACCACCGTTGACGACGTCGGCGTCGCCGTGAACCCGATGCTGGTCACCGGCCAGATCCACGGGGGCGTCGCGCAAGGTATCGGCCAGGCGCTCTATGAGGGCGTCTCCTACGATCCGGACGGCCAGCTCCTCACCGCCAGCTACCAGGATTACTGCATCCCGCGCGCCGACGACGTGCCGCCGATCGTGGTGACGCTCGACGATACCGCGCCCTGCCGCACCAATCCGCTCGGCGCCAAGGGCTGCGGCGAATCCGGCGCCATCGGCGGCCCGCCCTGCGTCACCAATGGCGTGATGGACGCGCTCGCCGAGCTCGGCATCACCCAGCTCAATACGCCGTTGACGCCGCAGAAGATCTGGCAGGCGATCCGGGATGCGAAGGTGGGTTAGGGGCTTAGCTGAAGCCTCAAATTCGGTGTCGTCCCGGCGCAGGCCGGGACCCATAACCACCGAATCCAGTTTGGCGAAGATTGGTCATGACCAGCTCGCGCCACACACTCTCTCCGGCGTATGGGTCCCGGCCTGCGCCGGGACGACGGCGGAGGGTGTCGCGCCAGCCCAGCTAAATCCCCAGCATCATCTTCGCAATAATATCGCGCTGGATCTCCGAGGTGCCGCCGAAGATCGTGTACGCCCGGCCGTTGAGATATTCCGGCACCACCGTCAGCATGTCCTCCGGGATCGCCGGCTCGTGGTTGAGCCTGTAGAGCGGGCGCATCGGCTCGACGGCGAGGGC
Source organism: Bradyrhizobium huanghuaihaiense (assembly GCF_025200885.1). Taxonomy (NCBI): domain Bacteria; kingdom Pseudomonadati; phylum Pseudomonadota; class Alphaproteobacteria; order Hyphomicrobiales; family Nitrobacteraceae; genus Bradyrhizobium; species Bradyrhizobium huanghuaihaiense. The sequence continues at coordinate 1,540,120 of NZ_CP104172.1, forward strand.
GTCGTGGCCGATCACGTCGACGCCCAGCCGCGTCACGGCCTGGCGGATCTCGCTGTTGCGCAGCTTCAGGATCGACGACACCGCGCCGGGGTTCTGTCCGGTCTGCAGCGCCGAGAGCACGCGCAGCTCCGTCATCTCCAGCGCGTCGATGTCGACCTCGACCTCGGAGATGCGCGTTGCGATGTCCGGGGTGTCGATCGCGCGCCCGGTCAAATCGGATGCAGCAAGATCCGCGATCGCCTTCAGCCCCTCGCGGAGCTTGGCTGACGCAATGCCGGAGCCGCGCTCGAACTCCAGCAGATATTTGCCGTAGGTCCAGCCTTTGCCTTCCTCGCCGACGCGGTTGACCACGGGCACGCGGACGTCGTCGAAGAACACCTGGTTGACCTCGTGGTCGCCGCCGATGGTGAGGATGGGGCGCGTCGTGATACCCGGCGTCTTCATGTCGATCAGGATGAAGCTGATGCCGTCCTGCTGCCGCTCGCCGTCGCTGGTACGCACCAGCGCGAACATGCGGTTGGCGTGGTGGGCATGCGTGGTCCAGATCTTGGTGCCGTTGATGATGTAGTCATCGCCGTCGCGCACCGCGCGCGTCTTCAGCGAGGAGAGGTCGGAGCCGGAGCCCGGCTCTGAGTAGCCCTGGCACCAATAGTCTTCACCTGAAAGAATTCGTGGCAGGTAAAAATTCTTCTGCTCAGGGCTGCCGAAGCCGATGATGACCGGCCCGACCATCTTCACGCCCATCACGTTGACATTCGGCACGCCCGCGCGCGCGGATTCGGTCTCAAAAATCCAGCGCTGCGCCGGCGTCCAGTCCGGGCCGCCATATTCGACCGGCCAGCCCGGCGCGCCCCATCCCTGCCTGTGCAGCGCACGCTGCCAGGCCATGCCGATATCAGGATCAGAGAACACCGACGGCGTCAGCGCGGTCGCGCGCTTCATCTCTTCGGTGAGGTTTTTGGCGATGAACCCGCGCACCTCGCTCTGGAAGGCGCGCTCCTCGGCATTGAACGTGAGGTCCATGAGGCTCTCCCAGTGTCAGGCCGTACGGCCGAGCTGCGCGTGGCGGGCATAGTGATGCGCGCTGCCGCCGAACAGCGTGTCGAAAGCGACCAGCCGCTTGAAATAGGCGCCGACCTCGAGCTCTTCGGTAACGCCCATGCCGCCGTGAAGCTGGATCGACTGCTCGCCGACGAAGCGCGCGCATTTGCCGATTTTCGCCTTCGCACCGGAGGCGGCGCGAGCGCGTTCGACCGGCGGGCTATCTGCCTTCAACGCAGCCCGCAGCGCCATCGAACGCGCCTCGTCGACCTGCATCGCCATGTCGGCGAGGCGATGGCGGATCACCTGGTTGGCCGAGAGCGGTCGGCCGAATTGCTTGCGGATCTTGGTGTATTCGAGCGTGATGTCCAGCAGCGTCTGCATGATGCCGACGGCTTCCGCGCCTAACGCGGCCATGGCGCGGTCGACCGCCCATTCGATCGCGGGCAGCGCATCGCTCCCGTTGCCGAGCAAGGCGTCTTCAGGCAGGTGCACGTCTGATAGTTCGATGTTGCAGGCGCGCCCGCCGCCAAGACGAGGATAGTCGCTGATGATAAGGCCAGATGCCGTCGCCGGGACCAGGAACAGACCGATCCGCCCCGACGGGCCGCGATGATCATGGAGATGCGCGGAGACGATGATCTCATCGGCGGCGTGCCCGTCGAGCACGGTGATCTTGTTTCCGGCAAGGCGCCAGCCTTGCTCTGTTTTGTTCGCGGTGGTCGCGACCTTGGCGAGATCGAACCGTGCCGCGCGTTCGGAATGCGCAAAGGCGAGCTTCAGTGAGCCGTCGGCGACCTTGGGCAGGATTCCCTGTTTCTGGGCTGCACTGCCGCATCGCTCGATGAGCGCCGCGCCCAGCACGACCGTTGCCACATAGGGCTCCGACACCAGCCCGCGGCCGAAGGCTTCCATCAAGATGCTGATCTCGACCGCGCCGGCGCCGAGCCCGCCGAACTCTTCGGGAATCGGCAGCGCCAACCAGCCGAGCTCGGCAAACTGCTTCCAAACTGCAGGGCTGTAGCCAAGCGGATCATTCGCCATCTTGCGGCGATGGTCCGCATCGTAGCTTTCGGCCACGAAGCGGTCCGCGCTCTCGCGCAGCAGCCGCTGCTCGTCACTGAGGTTCAGGTCCATCGCATCTACTCCGCAGCCGCGGGCGGTTTGCGCACGGAGGGATGCAAGCCGGATGGATCGACGATCATGCCGAACTCCTGGAGATTGTGGGCGTGACAGAGCTGATGCAGCGCAAAGGCCTGGTCGATCGCGGCGGGCTGGCCCATCACGTCGACCGAGCGGTTCACGGCTTCCTTGGTCAGCTTCAGCGCGAAGGACGGTTTCGATGCGATCCGGCGCGCCAGCTCCAGCACTCGCGATGACAGTTCGGCACGCGGCACCACCTGATTGACCATGCCGAGCTGGTGCGCCTCCTCGGCGCTCCAGCTGTCGGCGGTGAACAGGAATTCCTTGGCCTTGCGCGGCCCGAGCTCCCAGGGATGCACGAACCATTCGACGCCGCAGACGCCCATGGTGACCACGGGGTCACAGAACTGCGCATCGTCGCTGGCGACGATGAGGTCACAGGCCCAGGCCAGCATCAAGCCGCCCGCGATGCACTTGCCATGCACCTCGGCAATGGTCGGTTTGGCCAGGTTCCGCCAGCGCCGTGTGATCTGGAGATATATTTCCTGCTCGCGCGCGAAGCGGCCATGTGCGTTCGGTTCAGCGAAGCCGCCCCAATTTCCGATCGGCGGGAAATCGACGCCGGCGGCGTTCTTGCCGCCGGGACGCAGATCGTGGCCGGACGAGAAGTGCGGGCCGCTGCCGGCGAGAATGATGACCTTGACCGCATCGTCCTGCACCGCCGCATCGAAGGCGGCGTTGAGCTCGTAGGTCATCTGCAGGTTCTGTGCGTTGCGCGCCTCGGGCCGGTTCATCACGACCCGCGTGATCGCCGGCTCCGGCCGCTCCACGAGGATGGTCTCGAACGAGCTCATCGCGTTCCCCTTGGCGTTCCCTGGCGTTGATGTTCTTGTTGTGCCCGAGTTGACAATGTCGGCCAGGGATAGGCAAGGGGCTTGCGTCAGTCGGCTGCTTTCCGCGTCTCCAAGAGGTCTGGCGTCTCGCGCGCTCAATCTGGTAGTTTGCACGAGATTCCACCGGGAGAAATTTAATGCGCAAGATCCTCACCGTGCTGGCGGCGCTGGCTTCGCTGAGCCTGACCAATTGCGGCTACAACGCGATCCAGAGCGAGGACGAGCAGATCAAGGCCAACTGGTCCGAGGTCGTGAACCAGTATCAGCGCCGCGCTGACCTCGTGCCAAATCTCGTCAACTCGGTGAAGGGCTTTGCCCAGCAGGAGAAGGACGTGCTGCTCGGGGTCACCAATGCCCGCGCCAAGGTCGGCAGCATCCAGGCGACGCCGGAGGTGCTGAACGACCCCGCTGCCTTTCAGAAATTCCAGGCCGCCCAAAGCGAGCTCTCCAGCGCGCTGTCGCGCCTGCTGGTCGTCACCGAGAATTATCCGCAGCTGAAGTCGGACGCCCTGTTCAAGGATCTGATGTCGCAGCTGGAGGGCACCGAGAACCGCATCACGGTGGCACGCAACCGCTACATCAAGGCGGTGCAGGACTACAACGTCACCATCCGCTCGTTCCCGACCAACCTCACCGCGATGACGTTCGGCTACAAGGAGAAGCCGAACTTCTCGGTCGAGAACGAGAAGGAGATCTCGACTGCGCCGAAGGTGGATTTCAACCCGGCGCCTGCGCCGTCGAAGTAAGCGCGTTCGATTTTGCGAATGCGCTTCGTCCCACCCACCACTGTCATTCCCCGCGACCCGGCTACGCCAAGGCTTCGCCGAGGTTTCGGTCTAGGGCGCGCCGAAGCTTTAGCGCAGGCGGCAAGCGGGGAATCCAGTACGTCGCGGCTTCTCCGTAGTCCGTCGGCGGCTCTGCAATACTGGATCGCCCGGTCCCGGCTCCGCCTAGGGCTTCGCCGGGCACCTCGGTATTGGGCCGGCGAAGCGTCAGCGAAGACGGCAAGCCGGGCGATGACAGCGAGTGTGTGGTTCATCGTCGCACTCCTCCTCGCCTTCGCCGTCCCAGCTTCCGCCGACGTCGCCGTTCCCCAGCTCACCGGTCGCGTGGTCGATCAGACCGGCACGCTCTCCAGCGGCGACATCGCCGCGCTCTCCCAAAAGCTGCGCGACTTCGAGACGCGCAAGGGCAGCCAGGTCGCCGTGCTGATCGTGCCGACCACGCAGCCGGAGACGATCGAGCAGTACTCGATCCGCGTTGCGGAGGCCTGGAAGCTCGGCCGCAAGAAGATCGACGACGGCGCGATCCTCGTCGTCGCCAAGAACGACCGGCATTTGCGCATCGAGGTCGGCTACGGCCTCGAAGGCGCGCTGACCGACGTCACCTCGCGGCGCATCATCGACGAGATCATCACGCCGAAATTCAGGACGGGCGATTTTGGCGGCGGCATCAGCGATGGCGTCGAGCGCATGATGCGGGTGATCGATGGCGAGCCGTTGCCGGTTCCTTCGCCCACCGTGAACTTCGGCAGCCTGGACGACCTCGCGCCGCTCTTCATCGTGACGCTGTTCGCCTCCATCGGGGTGGGCGGGTTCTTCCGTGCCACGCTGGGACGATTGCTCGGATCTTTCGTCACCGGCGGCATCATCGCCGCGCTGACCTGGATCATCCTCGGGTCTTTCGCACTTGCTCTCGCGCTCGGTGGTCTCGGCTTCATCATCGGATTCGTCGCTGATCTGTTTTCGGCGATCACGCCGGGCACAGGCCGCTCGCGCGGCGGCTCCTGGTCGAGCGGCTCCTCGTCCGGCGGCTGGAGCGGCGGTTCGTCGTCAAGTGACAGCGGCAGCTTCAGCGGCGGCGGCGGCAGCTTTGGTGGCGGCGGCGCCTCGGGGAGCTGGTAGCGGTCATGAGCATCAAGCGCATTGCCAGACACCTGGTGCAGCATCATTGGCGGGCAAGGCAGATCTTCCCGCAGGCCGCGCTCGACCGCATCCAACAGGCCATCCGGCAGGGCGAGACCACCCATTCCGGCCAGGTCCGCTTCGTGGTCGAAGGCGCGCTCGACGGCCGCCCGCTGTTCCGCAACCAGCCGGCACGCGAGCGCGCGCTCGACCTGTTCTCGCATTTGCGCATCTGGGACACCGCGCACAACAATGGCGTCCTGATCTATCTCCTGCTCGCCGACCGCGACGTCGAGATCATCGCCGACCGCGGCATCGACGCGAAGGTGGGCGCGGCGGGGTGGGAGACCATCTGCCGCGCGATGGAGACCGAGTTCAGGTCCGGCCAGTTCGAGCGCGGCGTGATCAGCGGCATCGCGGCGGTGTCGCGTGAGCTGGCACGGCATTTCCCGCCGCAAGGCCCGCATGCGAACGAGCTGCCGGATGCACCGGTGGTGATGTGACGGGGAGTGATGTGGACGGAGCGGGCGCCACTCACTCCGTCATTGCGAGGAGCCCTTGCGACGAAGCAATCCAGACCGTCTCCGCGGAAAGACTCTGGATTGCTTCGCTGCGCTCGCAATGACGATGTGGAAGCTGCGGGGCCGACCCTCTCGCCGACACTCCGAGGTGCGAGCGGAGCGGCCCTCAAAGGGCGCCCAGCGTCCATTCCGCCGCCGTTCATCTCGCCTCGCTTACAAATTGTTTCACGCCCGCCACACCGGTTCCACGTTCCCGGCCCAATTCAGCCCCGGATGAGTTCCTAAAATTTCGGTAAGCGGGTCCGAAGGTAAGGATTTCGCAAGCAATGAAAGTTACCAAAAGGTCAATCCAGACTGGAGTATTTGAGCCGTGAGCGAACCAATGGCTGAGCAGGCTGCCCAGGATTCCGGTGCTGTCGACGTCGCAGCGCCGCAGACCGTCGAGGCTGCCGCCGGTATCGACGCCCCCTCGATCGCCCCCGACCACGAAGCGCCGCCCAAGCCTGATCCGGTGAAGGCAGACGCCGCGAAGGTTGAGCCGCCGCGGATCGAGGTGCCGAAATTGGAAGCCAAGAGCGAGGTCAAGACCGAGGTCAAGGCTGAATCCAAGCCCGAGCCGAAGCTCGGCAAGCTCATCGTCATGCCGCCCGCCGACCGCGCCTGGGAACGCGAGGAGTTCGCCCCGCATGTGAAGGCGGATGAGCCGCGTGAGACCGGCAGCAAGCGTCGCCTCTCGGCCATGGCCGCCGTGGTGGCGATCGCGGCCAGCGTTGGTGCGATCAGCGGCGCGCTGGCAACGGCCGGCATGATGCATTTTGCCGCCCCGGCCGCCGCGCCGGTGCAGGTCGCCGACACCAGCGCGCTGGATGCGTCCGTCGCGCGGATCGATGCCGACCTCGTCGCGCTCAAGGCGAATGTCGAGCACAGCTCCAAGACCGGCCTCACCCAGTTCAACCGCGCCAACGACCGTCTCGACAAGCTCGAGAAGGCGCAGGCCGAGCCGATGGCGAAGCTCGCAAAGCTGTCCGAGACCGTCGACAAGCTCCGTGCCACGCCGCCTGCCCCTCCCGCGCAGGCCGCTGCCGTGGCGCCCAAGGAGACGACCGGCTCGATCGCCCCGGCGCAGGTTGCGACCGCGGCTGCCGTTCCGGCGCCCGTCCCCGCCGCACCCAAGATCGAGGTCGGCCGCCTGCCGACGCTCGAAGGCTGGAGGCTGCGCGACGTCGCCAATGGCGGCGCGCTGATCGAGGGCCGCGACGGCCTCTACGAGGTCTATGCCGGCGATCCCATCCCCGGCGTCGGCCGCGTCGACGCGATCCGCCGCCAGGACGGCCGCTGGGTGGTCGTCACCAGCAAGGGCCTGATCGTCGCACGCTGAGCGTTCGATATTCGACTTTGGAAGAGGCGCTTCACCACCATGTGAAGCGCCTTTTTGCTTGAATAGGCGCGCTCGCGCGGTGTTACTTGAGGCATGAGCCGCGCCTTGCGAATTATCCTTGCTGTCGTCGTGTTGTTCGGCGGCGTCACGTCGCCATCGGCGGCTGAGAACGCACAGCTCACGCGCGGAACCGCGATCACCGATCCCGACCTGCTGCGCAAGCTCGACCAGGACGACCAGCTGACGATCTCTCGCCTGATATGGCCGGAGCGCAACGCGAATTTTTCGCTGACGACGGATCTGCTGTTCGCCTGGCTGCCGCAGCTCAAGGACATTCCGCCCGCGATCGATGCGGAGTTCGACCGCTACATCGCGCAGCAGAAAGTCGCCTTTCCAAGCGAGACCATCGGCGTCGGCGAAGGCGTTGACGTGCAGCTGTTCGATCGGGCCGTGCTGAAATCTCCGAACACGCGTTTCGTGCTGGCCGGTATCGTCAACCGCATGGACCGCGCCTATGTGGCGGAGGAGTCCTGCGGCGAGATCCGCTTGATCTACCGGCTGGCGCGTTTCGATGCCGGGCCTGATGGGGCCAAGACGGCGACGCGGCTGCCGATGACGTTCAATCTGGTGCTGAAGGCCCGTGACGCGCGCCAGACGGATGCGAGCGGCAAGCCGGTCAGCTGCGCCGAGGTCGCGCGGCGCTGGCTCGACAATGGCGACTGGCAGGGGCTGATCGGCGGCCGCTTCTATCCTCACGACGCGATGCTCGACCGCATCGAGACCAACATCCAGGTCTCGATCGCGCCGAAATCGGCACTGCACGATTTCCGCTCCGACTATCTGCTCAAGGTCTTCAAGTACAACGCCACGACGAAGACGTTCGAGGAATCGACGCTGGAGAACCAGATCGACCGCGACCGGATCATTGCCGACAACGATCTCCGGCGCGATTTCAAGTCCTGGCTGCTCGCGCCGGAAAATCTCCGCGAGTTCGATCGCGGCACAGTGCTGATCCCCGAGAAGTTCCTGGCCAAGGCCGCGGTCGTGCCGACGCCGACCGGCCTCGATGCTTCGCCGTTGCAGCCGGAGTTCGGCATGATGCAAGGGGAAGGAAAAGGGGAGGGCAAGGACAATCCGGTCTTCACCGACGACGACGTGGTCGGCGCGCTGAAGCAGGCGGCCGCGCGCGGTGACTTGCAGAACATCCGCTCGGTCGCGGGCTTCCAGCGCCGCCTCAACGATGTCACCTGCGCCGGCTGCCACCAGACCCGAGGGATCGGCGGCTTCCATTTCCCGGGCGTCGACTGGCTCGCCGACAAGCCGTCCAATTCCACCATCGTGCCGGCCTCGCCGCATTTTATCGGCGACCAGGTGCGCCGCCGCGACATCCTGACCGCGTTCGCCGCGGGCAAACGCCCTGATTTCTCACGCGGATTTGCCAGCCGGCCGCAGACCCGCGGCAGCGCGGAGCTGGCCGGCACCGAATATCAGGACGGCTGGGGCGCGCATTGTTCCTTGCAAGATGCGGGATCGGGAAGGCGGGACGAGAGTTTTACGTCATGGAGCTGTGCTAGAGGCTTGACCTGTCAGGCTGCCGCGGCCTCGCGCCGCATCGGCATGTGCTTCATCAAGACGCGTTAGGCCGCCTCCAACCTGGTTTGGATGACCCATGACGGACACGAGCGAAGCCAACAAGATGCGCAATCGCGAGATCGCGCGCAACGAGGAAGCCAAGCAGATCACCGGCAGCGTGCGCGTCAGCATCTGGGCCGTCGCGGTGGCCGTCATCATCGGCGGCATCCTGTTCACGCTCGGCTGGCTGGCGTTGAGGTAGTTTTCTTTTTGCCTCTCCCCGCGTGCGGAGAGAGGGGAAAGAGAGAGCCCTCACTTCGCGTAATTCGTCATCCGCTTTCCCGGCAGCAGCTCATAGGCCGGCTTCCAGCCGGGTAGCGCGGCCATGCGGCCGAGCCAGGCGTGGATCGCGGGATGGCTCGTGGCGAAGTCGAAGCCGTGCTCGTCGCTGGGATAGTGCAGGTACGCCATCATCGAGATATCGGCGACCGTTGGCTTCGTACCGATCGCAAAGGCATTGTGCTGGAGATGTCCGTCGAGAATGCCGAGGAAATCATCGAGCCGCCTGCGAAAATGCTTCAGCACCTGCGGATCGTTCTTCTCGGTGAAGGCGCGCATGAAGCGATAGGTCGCCATGTAGCCGGTGAGCTTGTGGTTGTCCCAGAACAGCCAGCGCAACAGCTCGAACTTTTCCTCCTCCGTGTCGGCACCGAAGCGGCCGTACTGCTCGGCGAGCTTCAAGAGGAGCGGCGCGGTCTGCGTCATCTTCACGCCGTCCACTTCGAGCACGGGAATCTCGCCCATCTCGTTGACGGCCTTGCGCCATTCTGCGGTGCGCGTGACGCCGCCGCCAAAGTCGGTCCACACCGGCTCGAACGTCTCGCCGCAAAGCGTCAGCATCAGCGCCAGCTTGTAGCTGTTGCCGGATTCGGGGAAGTAGTGCAGGCGATAACTGGGCATGGGACCTCGCGGTATTGATGTTCTGCCGATTGTTATACCGAGATGGTCCCGCGCCGTCATTGCGAGCGCAGCGAAGCAATCCAGCAATGCATCCGCGGTGGGATTCTGGATTGCTTCGCTGCGCTCGCAATGACGGGGCTTTGTTGCGCGGTCCGCCTCGCCATCGTCGTCCCGGACAAGCGCAGCGAAGCGGAGCGCAGATCCGGGACTCATAACCACAGGAAGGCGTTTGGCGAAGACTCGGAGTGATCAGTCCGCGCGATAACCGTTCCCTGTGGTTATGGGTCCCGGGCTCGCGCTTTGCGCGCCCCGGGACGACAGCGGAGTTTTAAGGCGACCGCCTTACCCCACCGCCCCCGAGCCGCGCAGCTGCTTGATCGTCGCCTCGTCGTATCCCGCCGCGCGCAAAATCTCGTCACTGTGCTCGCCGACGGCAGGCGGCTTGCGCGGCTGGACCTTCTTGGCGCCGTCGATCCAGATCGGGCTGGAGATGGTGAGCATGGTGTCGTTCTCGAATGGCACCAGCACCTCGTTGTCGAGCATCTGCTTGTCGTTCGGGATGTCGTCCAGAATGGCGACGACGCCGAACACGAGGCCATTGCCGTCGAGGATTTTTCGCCATTCGGAGAGATCCCTGGTGGCGAAGGTCTCGTCCAATATCTTGATCAGCTCGACCGAGCGAGCGTGACGGTCGGCCTTGGTGGCGAAACGGGGATCATTGATCAGGTCTTCGCGTCCGAGGCATTTGGCCAGCGTCGGAAACTGCTTCTCCTCGTTCAGCAGCGACAGGATCAGCCAGCGGCCGTCCTTGCACTGGTAATGGTTGGCGACCGCGTTCAGCGCGCGCTCGCGCGGGCGCCGCTCGCCGAACTTTGCGCCGCAGAGCTTTGCCTGCGCCAGCACGCTCGCCGCCCACAGCCCGTTCGCCATCAGATTGGAGGCGACATGCGAGCCCTTGCCGGTCTTCTCGCGCTGATACAGCGCCGTGACGATGGCGCCGTAGAACGCCATGGCGCAGGGGTGGTCGCCCATGCCGGCGACCGAGCGCGCCGGCGTGGTGTCGATGTCGGCGCGGACGAGGTCCATCAGGCCGGAGCGCGCCCAATAGGCGTTGCTGTCGAAGCCGGGCTTGTTGGCTTCCTCGCCCTTCTCGCCATAGCCGGTGAAGGAGGCGTAGATCAGCCGGTCGTTGAGATGGGCGAGATGGTCATAGGTGATGCCGAGCTTGGTACGCACCGGCGGCGGCATGTTGGTGATGAAGACGTCGGCCTCCTCCACCAGCTTGTAGAGCACCGCCTGCGCCTCCGGCTTTGCGAGGTCGAGCGCGATGCTCTTCTTGTTGCGCGCCTCCAGCAGCCAAGCGAAATTGTGCTCGCCCGTGGGATAGCCGGGCAGGTTGGGCAGATTGCGGTAGGGGTCGCCAGCGCCGGGCGGCTCGATCTTGATGACGTCGGCGCCGAAATCGGACAGCACGGTCGCGGCCGCGGGCGCTGCGATGAAGCTCGCGCAGTCCAGAACCTTCAGCCCCGCAAAAATGCCTTTTTCCATCGCGGCGTTGCTCCCTCGTTCTTGTTGTTTCCCGCGCGCTGGAATTGGCGCGGGCCAAGTCTGGCAGCATTAGACCGATGTTTCGCCGGGATGCAACGGCGCCGGGCGCAGGGCTCGTTGCGCGACATCCAGCACGTCAGCCAGGGATCTAAAACCATCTCCCGTCACCCTGAGGTGCTCGTCCTGCGGTGTACCGCAGGACGAGCCTCGAAGAGCGAGGGCCCGGCTGTATCCGGGCCGTCCATCCTTCGAGGCTCCCGGCGCGATGCCTTGCATCGCGCCACTCGCACCTCAGGATGACGGAACTGATATTGCGCGTGCTGTGAAGGCGCCTCCAGGAGCGCCCCTCACTCCTCCCCCGCCAGCAGCGCCGCATTGCCGCCCGCTGCCGCGGTGTTGATTGTCACGGTCTGCTCGGTCGCAAAGCGTGCGAGGTAATGCGGGCCGCCGGCCTTGGGGCCGGTTCCGGACAGGCCGTTGCCGCCGAACGGCTGCACGCCGACGACGGCGCCGATCATGTTGCGGTTGACGTAGATGTTGCCGACCTGCACACGGTCGATGATGGCTTCGATGGTGTCGTCGATGCGGGAGTGGACGCCGAGCGTCAGCCCGTAGCCGGTGCGCTCGATCGACTGCAGCACGTGGCCGAGGTTCTCGGCGCGATAACGCACCACGTGCAGGATCGGGCCGAACACCTCCTCGGTGAGCTGACCGGCATCCCTGAGCTCGAAGATGTGCGGGGCGACGAAGCAGCCCTCCGGCGCGGTGCCGGCAAAATGCAGCCGCGCCTCTCGCTTCATCCGCGCGATATGCGCATCGAGCCGCTGCTTGGCCTCAATGTCGATCACCGGACCGACGTGGGTTGCGACATCTGCGGGATCGCCGATCTTCAGTTCGCGCGCCGCGCCCGCGATCATCTCGATCATGCGGTCTGCGACGTCCTCCTGCACGAACAGCAGCCGCAGCGCCGAGCAGCGCTGGCCGGCGGAGCGGAAGGCTGAGGTCACGACATCGTCGGCGACCTGCTCGGGCAGCGCGGTCGCATCGGCAATCATGGCGTTGATGCCGCCTGTCTCCGCGATCAGCGGCACGATCGGCCCGTCCTTGCCCGCGAGCGTCCGGTTGATGCTGCGCGCGACCTCGGTCGAGCCGGTGAAGACGACGCCGGCGATATCCTGGTGCGCGGTGAGCAGCGCGCCGATGCGGCCGTCCCCGGTGACGAGATGCAGCGCGCTCCTGGGAATGCCGGCCTCGTGCAGCAGGGCGACCGCCTCGCGCGCGATGCGCGGCGTCTGCTCGGCGGGTTTTGCCACGACGCTGTTGCCGGCCATCAGCGCGGCCGTGACCTGACCGAGGAAAATGGCCAGCGGAAAATTCCAGGGCGAGATCGCGACGAACACGCCGCGGCCGCGCAGGCCAAGCGCATTGCTCTCGCCGGTCGGGCCCGGCATAGCGGCATCAACGCCGAACAGCTTGCGACCCTGCGCGGCGTAGTAGCGGCAGAAGTCGGCGGCTTCGCGCAGCTCCGACAGCGCGTCGTCGAGGGTCTTGCCACCCTCGGCTTGCAGCAGTGCGATGAAATGCGCGCTGCGGCTCTCCAGGAGATGCGCGGCCTGCTCCAGGGCCGCCGCACGTGTGCCCGCAGGCGTCCGGCTCCAGGCGGCAAAACCGGCGCGGCTTGCTGCGACCGCTGCATTGGCCTGCTCCGGCGCTGCGTCAGCGATCGGTTTGAGATCGATCGCCCCAGCCTTGACCTCCGTCAGCAATTGCTCGAGCGCGGCGCGCGCGCCGAACTCGACGCCGCGCGAATTGCGCCGCTCCGGCGCGAACAGGTCGCCCGGCAACGGAATCCTGGGATGCGCCGCCGCTTGCGGCCGGACGATGGCATCCGCCGGACGCTGCAGCAGCGCCGACATGGGTACGCGATAGTCGGCGGCCTGCGCCACGAAGGATGAGTTCGCGCCGTTCTCCAGCAGCCGCCGCACCAGATAGGCCAGCAGATCGCGATGGCTGCCGACCGGCGCATAGGTGCGGTAGGCGATATCGGGGTGATCCTTGGCGAGCTGCTCGTAGAGCGCTTCGCCCATGCCGTGCAGGCGCTGGAATTCGAAGCCGCCGCTGCCGCCGGCCATCTCCAGCACGGTCGCGACCGTCAGCGCGTTGTGGGTGGCGAATTGCGGGAAGATGCGCGGCCGCAAGGCCAAAAGCTTCGTCGCGCAGGCGACGTAATTCAGATCCGTCATCGCCTTGCGCGTGAACACGGGATAGCCGCCGAGCCCGCGCTCCTGCGCGCGCTTGATCTCGGTGTCCCAATAGGCGCCCTTGACCAGCCGTACCATCAGCTTGCGGTCATGCGCGCGGGCGAGCGCATCGACATAGTCGATCACCGCGCTGGCGCGCTTCTGATAGGCCTGGATGGCGAGGCCAAAGCCGTCCCAGCCCTTGAGCGAGGGATCAGCGAGCGTCGCCGCGATCACGTCGAGCGACAGCTCCAGCCGGTCGGCCTCCTCGGCATCGACGGTGAAGTTCAGATCATGCGCCTTGGCGCGCTGCGCGAGGTCCAGCAGCAGCGGCACCAATTCGCGCATCACACGGTCGCGGCTGATCGCCTCGAAGCGAGGATGCAGCGCCGAGAGTTTGACCGAGATGCCGGGCCGGTCGGGCAGGGGATGGGGGCCTGCCGCCTTGCCGATGGTCTCGATCGCGCTGGCATAGGCGTCGAAATAGCGCTTGGCGTCAGCCGCCGTGCGCGCGCCTTCGCCGAGCATGTCGAAGGAATAGCGCGGTTTCTGTCCGGAACGCGGCTTGCCCCGCTCCAGCGCCTGCTCGATGGTCTCGCCCAGCACGAAATGATTACCCATCAGCCGCATCGCCTGGCGCGTGGCGGTGCGCACCGCCGGCGCGCCGAGCCGCTTCACCAGCCGGCCGATGGTGCCGTCGGGTGTCTCGCCGGGCTGGATCACCCGCGCCGACAGGCCAAGCGCCCAGGCCGAGGCGTTGACAAGGAACGCCGTGGACTTGGTCTCGTGATGGATGAAGTCGCCCTCGCCGAGCTTGTCCTCGATGAACTGGTCGGCGGTGCGTGCATCAGGCACGCGCAGCAGCGCCTCGGCCAGCACCATCAGCGCGAGGCCCTCCTTGGTCGAGAGCGCGAACTCCCGCAGCATGTCCTCGACTCCGCCGAGGCGGTCGTCCCGCTTGCGGATCGCCTCGATCAGCCGCGTCGCGGTGCGGTCGATCCGCGCCTCCTGTGGCGGGGCCAGATGCGCGGCCGGCAGCAGCCGTGCGGCGATCTCGGCATCGTCGGGGGCGTAGGGGGCGGTGAAGGGCGGCGGAATGTTCGGCATGGCGTGTCCTGTGGCTCAAATCCAGGATAAGGCCCGCGTTACCGTAGTTCGATAGACAAATTAGCGATTTTGCCTTAGAAAATGAAGCCAGATATAACATTTACAAGATAAAATATGGAACTGGATCGAATCGACCGGAAGATCCTCTCGATTTTGCAGGAAGATGGACGCATCGCCAATGTCGAGCTCGCCGAACGCATCGGCCTGTCGCCGACCTCGATCGGCGAGCGGCTGAAGCGCCTGCAGCGTGAGGGCTTTGTCGAGGGCTACGGCGCGCGGCTCAATCCGCACCGGCTCGGTCTCGGCTTGCTCGTGTTCGTCGAGGTGCTGCTCGACAAGACCACGCCCGACAATTTCGAGCGCTTTGCGCGCGCGGTGAAGCTCGCGCCTGAAGTGCTGGAGTGTCACATGGTTGCCGGCGGCTTCGACTATCTTGTGAAGGCGCGGCTTGCTGACATGACCGCCTATCGACGCTTCCTCGGCGAGACCCTGCTGTCGATGCCGGGCGTGCGCGAGACGCGGACCTACGCGGTGATGGAGGAGATCAAGCGCGACGCACCGTTGCCGGTGGGTTAGCGAAGTGTCGTCGCGATTGTCATTGCCGTGGCGTTGAATGAGCGGTCTTCGCGGGAAAATAGCCCTCCGTGTGCAGTCGCAACGCCTGTCGTCGAATGCACTGGCCGTCTTCTAAATTTTTTTGGCCTCGCTCCCGGAAGCGGTCCGGGAGGCAGCGAAACGCTGGCGGGCTTATACTTTGAGGTTCTCTGCGGAGGTCTTGCCCCGGTTTGCGATCTCTTCGTATTCAACCGTCTGTCCCTCGTTCAGGGTCGACAGACCGGCCTTCTGCACTGCCGAGATATGCACGAACACATCCTTGCCTCCCGACGCAGGCTGGATAAATCCATAACCCTTCGTCGGGTTGAACCACTTGACCGTACCTTTAGCCATCACGACTTCTCCGCGGGTCTTCCTCCGAGATCTCGAACCGCCAGTCCCCGCCAACCGGCCGGTTCGGTCCTAACAGGATACGCGGAATGTGGCGGGCTTGGTAGCTCAAACCACATCCGCCTTTCGCCGAATTCCGCTCAACTTCGCGGCGTTTTTGCCGGTTTTGCCCGTTTCGCGGTCAATCGGCCCGCGCGCCGCGTGGCGTCCGTCAATAAGTCGCGGTCAGATAATCGACGATCTTGCCGACATCGGCATCGTCGATCGGTGCGCCATAGACCTTGATCATCTTGGTCACCTCGGCCTGCCAGAAGCCCTTCTTGTCCTTCATCGGCGGCTGGGTGTTGATGTAGTCGGACGAGTGGCAGGCGGTGCAATTGCCCTGCACCACCTCGAGATTGGGCCCGGGCTTGAACGCGGCGACCTCGTCGGGGGTCTTGTAGTTGACCGGCGCTGCAAGCGCCGAACCCACCGCGGCGGCGAGGGCGAGCGAGGCGGCGAGGAGAACGGTGCGCTGCATGATCATTCTCCCTCTCAGGCCACGCTGACGCGGACGGTTTCGACGACGTTGCGCAAATAACCCGCCGGGTTCCAGCGCGGCGTATCCGGCTGGATCTCGCCGCCATTGCCGGTGGCGCGGACCTTGAGCTCGACGGCGCCGGCCGCGAGCTTCACCGGCAGCTTCCATTCGCGGAAGGCGTATTTGCCGAGGTCCTTGCCGAGCTTCGCGCTCGCCCAGGTCTTGCCGCCGTCGGTGGAGACCTGAACATCCTTGATGCCCTTGCCGCCGTCGAAGGCGATGCCGCGCAGGGTCACAGTCCCCGCCTTCAGCTTGGCGCCATCAGGCACGCTCGTGATGAAGGAGCGGATGGTGAAGCGGTTGATCGGGATCGTCGCCTTCGGCGCGGTGCCGGGCTCGATCGCATTGTTCGGCGTATCGGGAATGCGATAGGCCGACTTCATCCAGAAGCCGTCATAGACGTTGTCGATGACGGTGATCTCGTTGAGGTGTTTGACCCAGTAGGTGCCGTAATAGCCGGGCACGACCAGGCGCAGCGGAAAGCCGTTGAGGAACGGCAGGTCCTCGCCGTTCATGCCATAGGCCAGCATCACCTCGCCGTCGGTGGCGTGATCGAGATCGAGCGCCTTGATGAAGTCGGGCGTCTTGTCGCTGACTGGGCCGTCCATGCCGTTGAACGTCACCTGCTTGGCGCCGGCCTGCACGCCCGCCATCTCCAGCACGGCCTTGAGCGGCACGCCGCGCCAGCGTGCGCAGCCCATCGCGCCATTGGCGAGCTGGCCGCCGGCGACGCGCGGCTCGAAGAAGCCGCGGCTGTTGCCGGAGCACTGGTTGACGGCGACGATCTCGGTCGCCTTCATCTTCCTGATGTCTTTCAGCGAAAGTCTCAGCGGTTTGTCGACCTTGCCCTTGACCTCCAGCGTGAACTTGTCGGGGTCGAGATTGTAGGGCAGGTCGGAGAGGTGGTAGCGCACGAAGAAGGCGTTGTTCGGCGTCAGCGGCCCGTCGTTGAACACCGCAAATGGCGTCTCGAGCTGCGGCGGCCGGCTGGTGAGGCCGATCATCGGCCGCTTCTGCGGATATTTCACCAACGGCCGTTCGCCATTGACGAAGGGCAGGGTGACGGTGTCCAGGGCCAGCGCCTTGGTGGAATTCAGTGTGGCCGCCATGGCGGCAAGCCCCGCTCCTCTGAGCAGGTCGCGTCGATCGAACATGTGGTCTCCTCCCGGAGCTTATCGTTGGACAGCGGTCATCACCGCGATCCCGCGCTCATCTGTCGCAACGACTCGGACGAAGTCAATTCGTGCTTTCGCAGCAAGCCCATGCCGCTGCGTTGCAGCAAGCCGGTGTTACGCATGTAATGAGGTTGACGACCTGAGCTAGCGGCGAAGGCGGTGCACCTCTCCCGCTTGCGGGAGAGGTCGGCGCGTCCCGGGCGATGCGAAGCATCGTCCCGCGCGCCGGGTGAGGGTTCTTTCCTCTAGGGGATTGTCCCGTTGTGGAGACACCCTCTCCCCAACCCTCTCCCGCAAGCGGGAGAGGGAGCGCACCTCGCGCGTGGTTTGCGCTCTACGCCGCCACCAGCGCGCCCCGATCGACCAGCATCGCGAGCTCCCTCGCATCCGCGACCACGCGCACCGCCATCGGCTCGTCGCGGCCGCGGATCGCGACCTCCTGCTGCGGCAGGGCGTCGTCGGCAAGGCCGGCGGTGCGGCGCACTTCCTCCGAGACGATCGCCTCGCAGGCGAGGGTCTTGGTCATGTCCTGCAGGCGTGCGGCGACATTGACGGCGTCGCCGAGGGCGGTGAAGACGATGTGATCGCGGTAGCCGATGTCGCCGATGATGACCTCGCCGCCGTGAATGCCGATGCCGAAGCGGATCGGCTCGCGCAGATCGTGGCTGAGGAGCTGATTCAACTCGTCGATGTTTGCAGCGAGGCTGCTGGCGGCCTTCAGCGCCTGGCGGCAGGCCTCTTGCGGATCCGCCGACAGCCCGAACAGCGCCAGCATGCCGTCGCCGACGAACTGGTTGGGCTGGCCGCCATTCGCGATCACGGCCTGCGAGACCGCGCCGAGGAAACGGTTGACGATGAAGACGGTGTCGAACGGCAGCCGCTTCTCGGCGAGCTGCGTCGAGCCGCGCATGTCCACGAATAGGCTGACGAGATAGCGCTCCTGGCCGATGCGCGCCGGCGTCGTGGCCTGCCCGTCCGCCGCCTGCGTATGCGGCGTGAAGAGCTGGAAGAAGGAGAGGTCGCATTCCGGACGCAGCTGGCACGCAAGCCGGATCGAGGGATCGGCGGTGCCGACACGGGCCAGCACGAAGGCCTCGCGCTGCGACGGCTGGGGCAGGGCACCATGGTCGCCGATGACGCGGATGCGGCAGGTCGAGCAGCGGGCGCGGCCGCCGCAGACGCTGGCATGCGGGACGTTGTGGCGCAGGCTCGCTTCCAGCACGGAGAGGCCCTTTGGCACGCGCACCGTCTTGCCGTTGCCATAGGACAGCGCGATCATGCCGCCGCGCCGCTCACGCCAGGCCCGCGCGCCTCTTGCGAGCAGCACCACGCCGAGCAGGCCGAAATAGCCCATGACGAGGCCGCCGCTGATGCGGTCGAGCACTTTGTTTTCCGCGACCGTGCCGACCTGTTGCCTCGTATAATTCGTCTTGCGCCAGTCCGCGTCGTCGCTGTCGGCGGCAACGCTGCGCCCGCCCTGGTAGATGCCGAGCAGCGCCAGCGTCGGGATCAGTACGGCGGCTGCGAGCAGATAGGGCGCGGCGCGCGTGAAGAAGGTCTTCATCCGCAGCCAGAAGTATATGCCGACGCAGCCGTGCACCCAGGCGACCACGAGCAAAATCGTCATCTGCCAGAGCCGGGCGGGCGCCAGGACGAAGAACAGATAGAGCTCCTGCGGGTAAAGCTTCTCGTGCCCGTAGAGCGTCAGGCCGAGCCGTATCCCGATCACATGCGCCATGACGAGCAGGGGGATGCTCAGGCCCAGCGCGAGCTGAAGCGGCTCGACCGTCTTCCAGCGAAACTCGCGGCGCTGGTACAGCGCGAACACACCGAGCCCGGCGTGGATCAACGCGGCCGCGTAGAACACGATCGTCACGGGCAGGAACTGCCAGAACAGGACGTGGTAATAGACCCCGGCCTCCATGGCATCGACCGAGATGTTGCCGAGCGCATGGTTGAGGAAATGGCTGACCACATAAGCGAACAGGATGATGCCGCAGACCAGCCGCACCTGCCGCACGCTGGTGGCGCGGACGAGTTCGGGCATGTGGACGGGAGCGGTGGCCATGATTCGGTTGTATCAGTTCATCAAGGAGAACAGCCAGCGTAGCGTTTAATTCCGGGGGTGGACAGGTTCGGGGATCACATGCCCGGGAAGGCGCCTCACACTCCGCCGTCGTCCCGGACAAGCGCGCCCTAAGCGCGCGCCGATCCGGGACCCATAGCCACGGGGTCGGGTTTGGCGAGGACTCGTGGTTACCAGCTCGTGCCATAACCCCTCCCTGTGGTTATGGGTCCCGGGTCTGCGCTTTGCTTGCCCGGGACGACACCTATGTCTGGACTGCCGACATTGACTCCCCCTCCCAGGTTGGCGAAAAGCGCGGCCGTGACGACATCCCCTGATATCACCGTGTTCCCCCGTGGCGCCGCGCGCCGGCCCCTCGTCATGGCCGCGGCGATCATCGCGGCGATGACGCTGCTTCGTATCGTCTATGCCTCCGCAATCGAGCTGCGCACGGACGAGGCCTATTACTGGACCTGGTCGAAGGAGGCCGCGCTCAGCTTCCTCGATCATCCCCCCGGCATCGCCTGGCTGATCCGTTTCGGAACCGCGATCTTCGGCGACACCACGCTCGGCGTCCGCTTCGGCGGCATCGTCGCGATGCTGGTGACGCAGCTGCTGCTCGCCGACATCGTCCGCCGCCTCACGCACGACATTCGCGCGGTCGTATTCGCCGTGCTGATGCCGGAGGCCGCGCTCTATTACGGCCTCCTGATGGCCAAGGTCGCGCCTGATGTCGCCATGATCCCGTTCGCGGTGGCGATGATATGGTCCCTGGTGCGGCTGGCGCAGAGCGGCGACGGCCGCTGGTGGCTCGCGGCCGGACTGTTCGCTGGCCTCGCGATGCTGTCGAAGTTCACCGTGATCCTATTCGCGCCCGCGGTTGCCGCTTTTCTGCTGGTGCCGGACTGGCGCTGGCGCTGGTTGCGCAGCCCTTATCCCTATCTCGCGGTGCTGGTCGCGCTCGCGGTGTTCTCGCCGGTGCTGATCTGGAACGTGCAGCACGACTGGGCTTCGATCCGCTTCCAGGGCGTGCGCGCCACCACCAATTACGGCATCTCGCTGCGCACGGTCGGCGACTACATCGGCCTGCAATTCGGCCTCGTCGGCTTCGTCATGCTGCCGGTGGTGCTGACAGGCCTCGTACTGACCGCATGGCGCGGCTATCGCACGCGCGAGCCGGTTGCGATCCTGCTGTCGACCGCAGTGCTGGTGCCGTTTCTCTATTTCCTGGTGAAATCGCTGACGCTGCGGGTCGGCGACACCTGGCCGATGTTCATGTGGCCGGTGGGCTTTGCGGCTGCGGCGGTGAACCTCGTCATGCTGCCGGGTGAAAAATGGTCGGCGCGGATGATCCGGTCGAGCCTGTTCTGGGTGAAGACGGCGATCGTCTCGGGCATCGTCTTCGTCGTCATCGTGTTCCTCTATTACGTCGCGGCCCCCTGGAATCTGCTCGGCAAGATCGATCCGATCGGCGCCGAAGCGGGCTACGAGCAGGTCGCGGCGCGCGCCCAGGCTGCCCTCGACGAAACAGGCGCGACCTGGATCGCGACCACGGACTACCGCACTTACGCCATGATGCGCTGGCTGTTCCGGGGCCGCGTGCCCGTCATCGAGATCAACGAGCGCGGCCGTTTCCAGGATTTCCGCGATCCCGGCATGGACAAGATCAGGGGACATGCGGGCGTCTATGTCGGCCGTGTGCCGGACAACCGTTCGGCGCAGTGGGAGAATATCCCGGCGAAACGCGAGCCGCTCGGCGAAGTCGAGCGCCGCTGGCGCGGCGTTGTGACGGATACCTATGTGATCGAAAAGCTCTCCGGCTGGACCCCGGAGCTCTCGCCGCCAAAGGATTCGCCGCTGTTTCAGTGGCGGGTGCTGGCAGGGGAATTTGAAAAGCGGGAGCGCGGATAGAGCGCCTTCTCTTACCCTCCCCTGGAGGGGGAGGGTCGATCGCGCGCAGCGCGAGCGGGGTGGGGTGATCTCTCCCCGCGGGCAGTGTGCAGGACGGAGAGACTGTCACCCCACCCCGCTGCGCATTGCGCTGCGCTTCATGCGTAGCGACCCTCCCCCTCCAGGGGAGGGTAAGCAAGAGCCAACTACTCCTCATCCTCCTTCTTCCGCAGCAGATCCGTCGCCAGATCCGACAGCTTCGGCGGCGGCAGCGCCGCGAACGGCAGCGGCCGCGTCACGTCGATCGCGGCGAGGCCCAGTCGCGCCGTCAGCAGCCCGTTCAGCACGCCTTCGCCCAGCCGCTGCGACAGCTTCGCTGCGATGCCGTGGCCGAGCATCTGCTGCACCAGGCTGTCGCTGGCGGCCATGCCGCCGGTGATCGCGAGATGGGCGATGACGTGGCGGAGCAGGCGGATCATGCCGAGTGCGCCGGGACGTCCGCCATAGAGATAGGCAAGCTGGCGGATCAGCCGCAGCGCGGCGACGAACACGAACAGCACGTCGATCGCGGCGCGGGGCGAGACCGCGGTGACGATCGAGACCTTTTGCGCCGCTGACGACACCAGCCGCCGCGCCTCGATATCCAGCGGTGACATCAATTCGCGCTCGGCGAGGCGGATCATGTCGGCGCCGTCGATGATCTCGCCGGTGTGGCTCTCCAGCGTGGCGCGGGCGCGGGCGAGCTGCGGGTTCTGGTGCGCGATCTTGAGCAGGTCCTGCACGATGACGCGGCTCTCCTTGCGGTCGTCGCTGGCAAGGACCGCGGCTGCGCGCTGATGCAGCTTCTCGATGGTCGCAAGGCGCGCCAGGCCAAACGCCTCGCGTCCGATCACCACTGCGAGTGCAAGCGCGGTGACGAAGGCGAAGGAAACGCCAATGATGCCGAGCGTTTCGCTGCGCGCAAACAGGTCCTCGATCAGGTGCACGACGCCAAGCCCGGTGCCGAGCAGCGTCAATCCCGCGAGCCCCGACCAGAACAGCGTGCCCCAGGGAAAGCCGCGCCGTGCCGGCAGAGCGGCTTGCACCGGCACCGGCAGCGTCATTGGATCGGGCTCCGGCGTGATCTGGATGGTCGCGCGACCGAGCCGGCTGGTCTCGTCGGCTTCGGTGACGACGACGCCGGGATCGTCGAGCCGGAACGTCGCCGGCCGCCGTGGCTTCGATCGGTCGTTCATGCGAGCTTGTCTCCGATCAGGAACTGCAAGGCACGGTCGAGGCGGATATGTGGCAGCGTAGGCTCGTCAGCACCCTCGCGTTCGAGCTTGGGCGGGCGGAAGCGCAGGAAGCGGAAATCGCTCTTTTCGGCGGCATGTGTCGACAACCCTTGGAACGCGTTCCTGCCATTGAACAGCGGCTCGGGATCCAGCGGCAAATCGCCCGGAAAGGTCGCAACCTCCGTGTTGCCGTCGAAGAATTCGCCGCCGGCGCTCTCGCCCGCGGCGGGCGTTCCCAGGATCGACGGCAATTTGTCGCGGCCATGCGCGACTTGAGCTTCTCTTGTGGCGCGGACGGCGGCGAGCGCCACGACATCGATCGCCGCGCCGGTATCTTCCGCACGCGCAACGGCACGCGAGACGGCGCGGCGGAGCACGGCCTCGAGCCGGTCGTGGCTGGAATGATGCAGATGATCCGCCTTGGTCGCCGCGAACAGGATGCGGTCAATGCGCGGCCGGAACAGGCTGGAGAGGATCGTGCTGCGGCCGATGTTGAAGCAGTCGAGAATGCCGGCCAGTGCCGCTTCGAGATCGTGCAGCGCCTCGGGGCCGGAGTTGAACGCGGCGAGCGCGTCGGCCAGCACGATTTGGCGATCGAGCCTCGCGAAATGATCCCTGAAGAACGGTCGCACCACGACGTCCTTGTAGGCCTCGAAGCGCCGCACCATCATCGCCCACAGCGAACCCTCGGGCGCCTGTCCGCCTGCGGGCACGTCGAGCGGCGCAAAGGTCAGCGCCGGCGAGCCTGCAAGATTGCCCGGCATCAGGAAACGGCCGGGCGGCAGCAGGCTCATTGCAAAGCGCTCGTCGCGGCAGGCGCGCAGATAATCCGTGAAGAGTTTTGCGGCCGTGAGCGTCGCCTGCTCGTCCTCGCGCGCCTCGGGTTTGAGCGTCGCGAGATGCGCGTGCCATTCGCTCGCAAGATGCGCGCGCGGCGCCTCGCGCGACAGCGCCAGGCTCTCCGCCGACCATTGCTCGTAGCTCTTCTGCAGCAGCGGCAGGTCGAGCAGCCATTCGCCGGGATAATCGACGATGTCGAGCGTCAGCGTGCGGTCGGCGCCGTTCGGGCGCTGGTAGTCGATGACGAGGCGGAGCTCGCTGATGTCGACGGTGGAGTTCGGCCAGCGCCGTTCCTCGACCAGCGCGCGAAGATGGTTCTCATAGGCAAACCGCGGCACGGCATCATCAGGCTGCGGCGCCAGATGCGCCCGCGCGATCCGGCCCGAGGCATAGGCCTCGAACACCGGAAACCGGCCGCCACGCGTCAGCCCATGGATCAGCGCGGTGATGAATACGGTCTTACCGGCGCGCGACAGGCCGGTGACACCAAGCCGCACGGTCGGGTTGAAGAAATGCTCGCCATAGTCGATCAGCGCCCGGGCCGACAGCCGCGCCTCCTCGACCATATCCTGGAAACTGAATGCCATATGAACGTGAGGGGGCTCGGGCGAGGGGTACGCAAAACGGACTAATCACAAAAGTGGCAACTGGTTGAGGAAAATCAAGCTTTCATACTTCCACCGCCTTTGTCGGCAAATCAGCCGTTTGAACGACGCGCCGGTCCCGAAACACCCATAGAAGAGGGCATTGCCCTAGCCTTGCGGATTGCCATGACCGTCTTCCAGCTGAAACAGTTTGCGTCTTCCTCCGTCCACGCCGCCGCCGACGTGATCGGCTGGGATTACGACCGCGCCGAGCTGATCGCAGATGGCGTCGTCCACGCGATCGGCGTGCTCTCCGGCCTCATCGCCGCGACCGTGCTGGTGGTGCTGACGACGGTCTATTCCGACGCGACGGACATCGTCGGCGTCTCGATCTATGTCGCCGGCCTGCTGTCGATGCTGGTGCTGTCGGCGACCTACAATCTCTGGCCGGTGTCACCGGCGAAATGGCTGCTGCGGCGCTTCGACCATTCGGCGATCTATCTGCTGATCGCGGCGACCTACACGCCGTTCATCCTGGAAGTGAAGGACAGCGTGTTCGCGCTGGTGCTGCTCGCCGGCGTTTGGTGCGTCGCCATTCTCGGCATCGTGCTGAAGCTGTTCTTCCCGGGCCGGTTCGACCGCGTCTCGGTCGGCATCTATCTCGCGATGGGCTGGAGCGGCGTCATGCTCTACGGCCCCGTGGTCAAGGCGCTGCCCGCGCTGGTGCTGGGCTTCATCCTTGCCGGCGGGCTGCTCTACAGCTTTGGCGTGATCTTCCATGCCTGGCGGCGGTTGCGCTTCCAGAATGCGATCTGGCACGGCTTTGTCTTGGCCGGCGCGGCATGCCATTATACCGCAGTGCTCGACCTCGTGTTGAGCTGAGCAGGACCCGCGACGCGGAATAAGCGGCGCGGTATAAAGCGGTACAAGACAAAAAGACAATACAAGACAAGAGGAGACGTCGCATGCAGGTGACCGGCAAGGTCGTGGTCGTCACGGGCGGCGCCAACGGCATCGGCAAGGCGCTGTGCGAGGCCTTTCACAAGGCGGGCGCCGCCAAGGTCGTCGTCGCGGACATGGACGCCGCCAATGCAAGGGCCGTCGCCGCCATGGTCGATGGCGCCGCGTTCAAATGCGATGTCGCGCAGGAAAAGGACATCGCCCACGTCATCGAGGAGACCGAGCGGCAGTTCGGCCCGATCGAATTGTTCTGCTCCAATGCCGGCATCGGCGGCGGCTTCGATCCGATGTCGGTCAATGCCGGCGGCGCCTCCGATGAGCCGTGGCAGCGGAGCTGGGCGATCCACGTCATGGCGCACGTCTACGCGGCCAGGCATCTGATCCCCCGGATGAAGGCGCGTGGCCGCGGCTATTTCCTCAACACCATCTCGGCCGCGGGCCTGTTGTCGCAGGTCGGCAGCCCCGCTTATTCGACGACCAAGCACGCGGCGGTCGGCTTTGCCGAGAACCTCGCGATCTCGCACAAGGCTGACAATATCAAGGTCTCGATTCTCTGTCCGCAGGGCGTCGACACCAACATGCTGCGCTCGATCCCGAAGGGCCCGCAATCCGGCGACGGCGACCTCACGCCCGAGCAGGTCGCAAAAGACGTGCTCGCCGGCCTCGAGCAGGAGACGTTTTTGATCCTGCCGCATCCCCAGGTGCTCGGCTACATGCGCAAGAAGACGGAGAATTACGACCGCTGGATCGGCGGCATGGCCAAGATCCAGGCCAAGATGCGGGAGGAGTTCGGGAAGTGACCTTGAGGTCATCCCGGGGCGGTCCGCAGGACCGAACCCGGGATCTCGAGATTCCGGGCTAAGTATTTCGAGCCACGCTCGCGCCAAATAATCGGTGTCGTCCCGGCGAAGGCCGGGACCCATACCGCGAGGTCCATCGATCTTGCCGCGTAGCAGTACCGAACGACAAGTCTTCGCCAAACTCCTCCCTGGGGTAATGGGTCCTGGCTTTCGCCAGGACGACGATGGCGTAGCCCGGATGGAGCGTAGCGAAATCCGGGACAGTCCCTCCGCGACGTGAAAGGCCCCGGATTGCGCTACGCTCCATCCGGGCTACGGCAGCCTCACGCCACGACCTCCTCCTCCACCCGGCTCTGCCTGAGCGCCCGCGCATAGAGCATCATCCCCTCGCGCACCGTGCGCTGCTCGGCCTCCGTCAGCGCCGCCAGCGCGCCGCGTACCTGCTGCCGGCCGAACGCGTGCAGCGCCTCGAGTGTGCGCCGGCCCTTCGCCGTCAGCGACAGCAGCTTGCTGCGCGCATCAAGCTCGTCCGGCGTCTCCCTGAGCTCACCGCAATCGATCAGCTTGCGCACCAGGCGGCTGACGCTGGATTTCTCCAGCCGCAGGAAGTCGCCGAGCTCGCCCGACGTCATCGGGCCGCGGATGCCGATCTCCAGGATTGTGTGCACCGCCGAGGGCGGATAGTCCGACGCCGCCACCGTCGCATCCATGAAGCCGAGCTCGCGCACCATCAGCCGCGAGGCGGCGCGGATGTCGTCGATCAGCGCAAGCTCGGCCATCTCTTGACTCTCCGCATATAGTTGTATCATACAACTATATGCGCAACGTGGCGCATGCAAGCGTTTTGGAGTGGGACCATGACCGGAACTTTGCCAACCGGGATGCGGATGAAGGGCAAGGTCTGCCTGGTCACCGGCGGCGGCAGCGGCATCGGCCGCGCCACGGCCCTGAGGATGGCGGCTGAAGGGGCGGAAGCGATCGTCATTGCCGGACGGCGCGAAGCCGAGATCGAGGCGGCCGCCGCTTCGTGCCGCGAGCATGGCGTGGAAGCGATCGCGCTCAAGACCGACATCACGCGCGAGGATGAGGTTGCGCGTCTCGTCGGTACCGCCGTTGAGCGTTGCGGCCGGCTCGACGTCGCCTTCAACAATGCCGGCTTCCAGGAGCGCCGTGCGCCGCTGGAAGAGCAGGGCACCGACATCTACGACAGCGTGTTCGACACCAATGTCCGCGCGCTGTTTCTCTGTCTGCGCCATCAATTGCCGGCGATGCTGGCGCAGAGGCGCGGCAGCATCGTCGTCAACGCCTCCGTCAGCGGCCTGCGCAATCCCAATCCCGGCTTCTCGCTCTATTCGGCCTCGAAGGCCGCCGCGATCTCGCTGACGCGCTCGGCGGCGATGGAGAACGCCCCGCGCGGCATCCGCATCAATGCGATTGCGCCCGGCCGCGTCGTCACCGACATGATGCTGCGCGCCGGCGTCGGCGATGTCGCGACGGTGAGCGCCGGCCTGCCGCTGCGCCGAATGGGCAGCCCGGAGGAAGTTGCCGAGGCGGTGGTATGGCTGTCGTCGGACGCGTCGTCCTACGTGGTCGGCCACGTGCTCGCGGCGGACGGGGGATTTTTGGCGTCGTAGTTGCGGGTGGTGGTGCGGCAAACTCGATGTCGTCCCGGCGAAGGCCGGGACCCATAACCCCAGGGAGGAGTTGTAGCGCGAGACTGCCCACTACGAGTCCTCGCCAAACTCCTGCTTGTGGGTATGGGTCCCGGCCTTCGCCGGGACGACGGCGTCAATGCTTCTGCCCGTACAGCACCGGCACCGCCGAATCCACGACGACCTCAACCAGGCTCGTGCCCGCGAACGCCATGCCGCGCTTCAGCGCCTCGCCAAGCTCCGCCGCCTCGCTCACCCGCACGGCATGGCACCCCATACCCTCCGCGAGCCGCACGAAGTCGATGCCCGGCAGCTCCAGCCCCGGCACGTTCCTGACCTGCATCACCTGGCTGAACGAGCGCATCGCGCCGTAGCCGGAATTGTTGATGACGACGACGGTCAGCGGCAGCTTGCGCTGCGCTGCGGTCCACAGCGCCTGGATCGAATACATCGCCGAGCCGTCGCCGATCAGGCAGACGGTGCGCTGCTTCGGCTTGCCCAGCGCCATGCCGACGGCGGCGGGCAGGCTATAGCCGAGGCCGCCGCTCGCCATGGTGTAAAAACTGTCCTGGCCGCGCATCGGCAGGAATTTTTGCATCGCCGGCCGGTGCGAGGGCACTTCCTCGACCAGCGATGCGTCGTCAGGCATCGCCTGAGACAGCGAGTGCAGCAGGAATTCGACCGGCAGCGGGTCGGCGGCCTTCGGTGCCGGCGGCAGCGTACGGCCCTTTGGCGTGGCGCGCTTGCTCTCCGGCAGGAGGTCAAGCAGCATGCTGAGTGCCGGCTTCATCGTCGCGACAATGCTGGTGCCGACCGGCGTCACGGCCGCCGCATCCGCATCATCCGTGATCTGGAAGATCGTCGCGCCGCCATCGAAGATCGCGGCGTGGCCCTCGACGTGGAAAGTGAACACCGGCGCGCCGATGACGACGACGAGATCGTGCTCGCGCAGCGCGTCCGAGAGTTGGGCGGGCGAAGCATGCAGGAAGCCCGCGAACTGCGGATGCCGTTCGGGAAACGAGCAGCGCGCCGAGAACGGGCTGACCCAGACGCTGGCCTTGGCCTTCTCGGCGACGCGCACCATCAGGTCGACCGCACCGGCGCGGTCGATGCCGGGGCCGACGACGAGGGCAGGGTGCTTTGCCGAACCGAGCGCGGCAACCAGCGCCTTCATCGGGTCAAGCTCGGGCCCGATCTCCCGGCTGACCTTGCGCGCCTCAACCGGTGCACAGGCATGCGCCCAGTCGTCGATCGGGATCGACACGAAGGTCGGCCCGCAGGGCGGCTGCATCGCGGTGTAATAGGCGCGTGCGATTGCAGCCGGCACGTCCTCGGCCCGCGCCGGCTCGACGCTGTATTTGACGTAAGGCCGCGGAAACTCCGACGCGCGCTCGGCATAGAGGAACGCCTGCAAGGGGAGGATCGAGCGCGCCTGCTGGCCCGCGGTGATCACCAGCGGCGTCTGGTTACGGTGTGCGGTGTAGATGTTGCCGAGCGCGTTGCCGACGCCGGCGGCCGAATGCAGATTGACGAAGCCGGCATTGCGCGTCGCCTGCGCGTAACCATCGGCCATGCCGACTGCGCTGGCCTCCTGCAGCGCCAGCACGTAGTCGATGTCGTCGGGCCAGTCGCTCAGGAACGGCAGCTCGGTCGAGCCGGGATTGCCGAAGACACGGTCGATGCCGAACGATCGCAGCAGGTCGAGCGTCGCCTGCTTGACAGTGACGGACTTGCTGCCGGTCTTGCCGTTCTTGGCCATGGTTTCCGTCCCTTGTTGCTTATGAAAGGTAGCAGCCTCACCCCGTCATTGCGAGGAGCCCTTGCGACGAAGCAATCCAGACTGTCTCACTGGAGGGATTCTGGATTGCTTCGCTGCGCTCGCAATGACGAGGAGGAAACAGCGGTGGCTCACCACACCGCCGTGCCCTTCATCGTCGGCTGCCCTTCCGCGTTCGCGGTCCACAGCTCCATGCTCTCGCCGCTGTCATTGGCGTTGACGGAGAACTCCGTGCCCTCGAACAGCGGCTGAAGCCCGCGATAGGTGAACTTCTTCGGCGCCTTGCCGCCGTGCAGCTTCGCGGCCATCTCGATGATCAGCGCCGCCTGCAACGGGCCGTGAAAGATCAGGCCCGGATAGCCCTCGACCTTGGTCACATAGTCGCGGTCGTAATGGATGCGGTGGCCGTTGAAGGTCAGCGCGGAATAACGAAACAGCAGCACGGGATCGGAGACATGGGTGTCGCGGTGCTGCGCCTTGGGCGGCGGAGGCGGCGCCTTGCCGCCAGCGGGCGCGCTGCTCGTCATCTCGCGATAGACGATGTCCTGCCGCTCGCGGATGGCGGTGCCGCGCGGGGAGGAGATGCTGTGCTCGACCGAGACGAAGCACAGCGTGCCGGTCGATCCCGTCTTCACCTGCACGTCGGCGATGCGCGAAGTCCGCGTCGATTCATCGCCGACGCGCAAGGGCTGCAAAAATTCGATCTCGCCGCCGGCCCACATCCGGCGCGGCAGCGGCACCGGCGGCAGGAAGCCGCCGCGGGTCGGGTGCCCGTCGGGTCCGAGCATCGACATCGGAAACACCGGCTGCGCCAGGCACCAGTGCACCGTGAACGGCGCCGCATCGCCCTTCTTGGGCTCGCCGACCTCCTGGAACAGCGTCGCGCGCAGGCCCATCACGAGCTGCGCGGTGACGATGTCGGTGGCTTCCGTGCTGCGGCCGATCCATTGCCGCAAATGATCAATGTCGAGCTTCTCGGTCATGACGCCTCGCTCTGTTACTTCTTGGGTTTTTCGCCGATCGCGGGCACCGCGCCGTAAGCGCGCGACTCGCCGACGATGATCGGTGCCGGAGCGGGATAGCTGACGCGGCCGTTCGGCGTGTCGACCTCGATCCGGCGCAGATGCGGATGGTTGGTGAGGTCGGCCATGGTGTTGACCTCGGCAAAGGCGATGTCCGCGTCCGAGAGCCGCTTGAGCAGCTCGTCGCGCGTCATCTTGCCGAAGATGTCGGCGACGGTCTTGTCGGTGAAGTCGCGGTTGCGCACGCGCTCGACCATGTTGGCGACGCGGGGATCGCTGGGCAGATCGGGCTGATCCAGCACCTTCGCGCACAGCGTCTTCCACTCCCGCTCGCTCTGGATCGAGATCAGGATGTCCTTGCCGTCCTTCGAGGTGAACACGCCATAGGGCGCGATCGAGGGATGGCGCAGGCCCATGCGCCTGGGCGGATTGCCGGCCTCCGCATTGAGCAGCGGCACGGTGCACCAGTCCGCCATCACGTCGAACATGGAGATGCGGATGTCGGCGCCTTTGCCGGTGCGCCCACGCCCGATCAGCGCCTCCAGGATCGCTGCGTGCGCGGTGGCGCCGGTCGCAACATCCACGATCGACATGCCGACGCGCGAGGCGCCGTCGGGATTGCCCGTGATCGAGGCAAGCCCGCTCTCGGCCTGGATCAGCAGGTCATAGGCCTTGCGATGCGCATACGGGCCCTCGTCGCCATAGCCGGTGATCGTGCAGGAGATCAGCTTTGGATAGTCCTTTAAAAGCCGCTCGCGTGAGAAGCCGAGCTTGTCCATCGAACCGGGCTTGAGGTTTTGAATGAGCACGTCGGCGCTGGCGATCAGCTTCTCCAGCTCGGCGCAGCCTTCGTTCGTTGCGAGATCGACCACCGCCGATTGCTTGCCACGGTTGAGCCAGACGAAGTAGCTGCTCTGGCCCTTGGCCGCCGCGTCATAGCCGCGGGCGAAATCGCCCTCGGGCCGCTCGATCTTGATCACCTCCGCGCCGGCATCCGCCAGTCGCGAGGAGCAGAACGGCGCCGCCACCGCCTGCTCGACCGCAATCACCCTGATCCCGTCAAGTGCGCCCATGATTGTTGCCTCAGTACGAGCGCGGCATGCCGAGCACATGCTCGGCGACATAGGACAGCACGAGGTTGGTCGAGATCGGCGCCACCTGGTAGAGCCGCGTCTCGCGGAATTTGCGCTCGACGTCGTATTCCTCGGCAAAGCCGAAGCCGCCATGGGTCTGGATGCAGGCGTTCGCCGCTTCCCAGGACGCATCCGCCGCCAGCATCTTGGCCATGTTGGCCTCTGCGCCGCAGTCGAGCCCGGCCTCGTATTTGCGCGTCGCCTCCTTCACCATCAGCTCGGCCGCGCGCATCGAGGCGTAGGCCTTGGCGATCGGGAACTGGATGCCTTGATTTTGGCCGATCGGACGGCCGAACACTGCGCGGTCCTTGGCGTAGTTGGTGGCCTTCGCGATGAACCATTTGGCGTCGCCGATGCATTCGGCCGCGATCAGGATACGCTCGGCATTCATGCCGGAGAGGATGTAGCGGAAACCCTTGCCTTCCTCGCCGATCAGATTCTCCGCCGGCACCTTCATGTCGGTAAAGAACACTTCGGTGGTGGCGTGGTTCATCATGGTGCGGATCGGGCGGATCTCGAGGCCGTTGTTCTTGGCCTCGCGCATGTCGACGATGAACACCGACAGACCATCGGTGCGCTTCTTGGCCTGCTCCTTCGGCGTGGTGCGCGCCAAGAGCACCATCAGGTCGGAATGCTCGGCGCGGCTGGTCCAGATCTTCTGGCCGTTGACGATGTAGCTGTCGTTGCCCTCCTTGCGCGCAAAGGTCTTCAGCGAGGAGGTGTCGGTGCCGCTGGTCGGCTCGGTGACGCCGAAGGCCTGCAGGCGCAATTCGCCGCTCGCGATCTTCGGCAGGTATTTTGCCTTCTGCTCGGCATTGCCGTGCCGCAGCACCGTGCCCATCGTGTACATCTGGGCGTGGCAGCCGCCGCCGTTGCAGCCGGCACGCTGGATCTCCTCGAGGATCGCCGCGGCGGCGGACAGCTTCAGCCCCGCGCCGCCATACTCTTCCGGGATCAGCACCGAGAGGTAACCCGCCTGCGTCAGCGCATCGACGAAGGCCTTCGGATAGGCCATCTCGCGATCGAGCTTGCGCCAGTATTCGCCGGGAAACTGCGCGCACAGCTTTGCGACGGCTTCGCGGATGTCGGCGTGATCTTCGGTGTGGTGTTGTTCACTCATGGCGTTTCCCGTTGGTAGCGGCAGTTAAGATAACGCCGGCCAATCCTCAGGCGTTGTGAAAACAACGCCAGCCCCCTATGCTCATTTGTTATAGCGTATGGAGTAGCCTTCCAGGATTGGCAAGCATGGATTTCCGACAGCTCAGGACCTTCAGTTGCGTGGCGGAGCTCGGCAGCCTCTCCAAGGCCTCCGACACGCTGCGCGTGGCGCAGCCGGCGCTCTCCAGGCAGATCAAGCTGCTGGAACACGAGCTGCGCACCGAGCTGTTCACGCGCAACGGCCGCGGCATGGTGCTGACGGAAGCAGGGCGCCTTCTGCTTGCGCGCACCTCCGGCATCGTCAGGCAGATCGACCAGATCCGCGACGACATCCAGTCCGCCAAGGGCCCGCCGTCCGGCCAGGTCGTGCTTGGCCTGGTTCCGACCGTGAGCTGCGTGCTGTCGGCGCGCTTTGCGCGGCGCTGCGTCGAAAAATTTCCCGGCATCTCGCTGCGCATCGTCGAGAGCTACAGCGGCCATCTGGTCGAATGGCTGCATCGCGGCGAGATGGACCTCGCCATCCTCTATGGCCGCTCCGCCGATCTGCATCTCAACGTGCAGAGCCTCGGCCGCGACAACATCGTCGCGGTCGGCCCGGGCGGCTGCGGCCTCGCGCGCAAGAAGAGCGTCGATATCGGCTGGCTGCTGCGGCAGCGCCTGGTGCTGCCCAGTCATTCCCACGGCCTCCGCGCGCTGATCGAGCACGCCGCGGCCCAGCGCAAGATCAAGCTCGACGTCCAGCTGGAAGCGGATTCGTTCCGTGTGCTGACCAGCCTCGTCGAGGAAGGGCTCGGCTTTGCGCTCTTGCCGCCCTCGTCGGTCCATGGCGAGGTCGCGGAGGGGCGGCTGGAAATCACCGCCGTGTCCAAGCCGATGACGCGCGAGCTCATTTTCGCCTCTCCGATCGACCGCCCGGCCTCGACGGCCTCGCTCGCCATCACGGCGCTCCTGCGCGAGGAGGTCGCCGCCTGCCGCAAGGAAGGCGTGTGGGACATCAAATTGAGTTAGATGCCGTGTCGTAGAACAGTCGCGCGCCGTATGGCCTTCGCATCTGGTGCGAGCTGTCATGCCGAAATTTTATAGCTGGGGCGGGGGCGCTGCGGGTTTGATGCGCATCTGCATCCCGGAACTCGTCATTGCGAGCGCAGCGAAGCAATCCAGAGTCCCTCCGCGGTGACAGTCTGGATTGCTTCGCTGCGCTCGCAATGACGGAGGATGGCGCCTACCCCGGAATCCGCACCGGCAGCGACTCATATCCCTTGATGAAGCTCGAATAGATCCGCTTGGGCTCGCCGACCACCTCGATCCGGTCGAACCGCTTCAGCATCTCCTCCCAGACGATGCGCAGCTGCAGCTCGGCGAGGCGCATGCCGACGCAGCGGTGGATGCCGAAGCCGAAGGAGAGGTGCGTGCGCGGGCGCGGGCGGTCGATGATGAAATCGTTCGGTCTCTCGAACATCTCCTCGTCGCGGTTGCCGGAGACGTACCACATCACGACGCGGTCGCCCTTCTTGATATGCTTGCCGCCGATCTCCGTATCCTGCAGCGCGGTGCGCCGCATATGCGCCAGCGGCGTCTGCCAGCGGATCACCTCCGGCACCATGGAATCGATCAGCGCCGGATTCTTCCGCAGCATCTCGTATTGCTCCGGGTTCTCGTTCAGCGCCAGCACCGAGCCGGTCATGGTGTTGCGCGTGGTGTCGTTGCCGCCGACGATGAGCAGGATGATGTTGCCCATGAGGTTGTCGGGGTCCATGTGGCGGGTGGCGTCGTTATGCGCCATCAGCGACAGCAGGTCGTTCCGCGGCGCCGAGTTGACGCGCTCGTTCCAGAGCCTGGACATGTAGGCATAGCACTCGTCCATCTCGCGGCGGCGCTCCTCGGCGGAGGCGACGATGCCGCTCTTGGGCAGCGCGGTGGAGACGTCGGACCAGCGCGTCAGCTTGCGCCGCTCCTCCCAGGGGAAGTCGAACAGCGTCGCCAGCATCTGCGTGGTCAGCTCGATCGAGACGCGCTCGACGAAATTGAAGGTCTCGTTGCGCGGCAGATTGTCGAGCACGGTCTGCGAGCGCTGGCGGATCAGCTTTGCCAGCTCGTCCAGGTGTGTCGGCGTGAACATCGGCGACACCGTCTTGCGCTGCGCCGAATGCCGGGGCTGGTCCATCGCGATGAAGCTCGGATAGTCGTAGCCTTCCGGCACGTCGCGGATCGAGATGCCGCCGAGCGTGGAGTCCGACGAGAAGATGCCGTGGTTGGTGTCAACATGCATGATGTCGTTGTATTTCACCACCGACCAGTACGGCTCGATCGGCGCGTTGGTGCAGTAATGCACCGGCTCCTCCTTGCGCAGCCGCTCGAACCACGGCCACAGCGTGTCGTCCTGGAACAGCCGTGGCGCGCCGGGGTGGAATTGCGCCAGCGGCGTCGCATAGGCCTCTTCCCGCGCCCTGCGCATGCGTTCGGCCCTGTCCACTTTAACCGGCGCTTGGATATTCATCGTCGTGGCTCCAGTTGGTTCTTCCTTCGCCTCCCCCCGCGGGCGGGGAGAGGCCGGAATTCGAGCGAAGCTTGAATTCCGGGTGAGGGGGACTCTCCGCGAATCCGTCTCAGCGTGTTCGCGGAGAGAGCCCCTCACCCCGACCCTCTCCCCGTAAGAACGGGGAGAGGAGTTAACTCACGCCGCAATCTTCACCGGCAACGTCTCAAGTCCCTTCACAAAACTCGAATAGACCCGCTTCGGTTCGCCGACCACATCAATATGGTCGTAGCGCTTGAGGATCTCTTCCCAAATAATCTTGAGCTGGAGTTCAGCAAGCCTGAGGCCGACGCAGCGGTGGATGCCGAAGCCGAAGGAGAGATGCGTGCGCGGGCGGGCGCGGTCGATGATGAAATCGTATGGCTTTTCAATCGCCTCTTCGTCCCGGTTGCCGGAGACGTACCACATCACGACCTTGTCACCTTTCTTGATCTGCTTGCCGCGGAACTCGAAATCGGCGAGCGCGGTGCGTCGCATATGCGCCAGCGGCGTCTGCCAGCGGATCACCTCCGGTACGAAACTGTCGAGCAGAGCAGGATTCTCGCGCAGCTTGCGATACTGCTCCGGATGCTGGCTCAGCGCGAGAAGCGAACCCGACATGGTGTTGCGGGTGGTGTCGTTGCCACCGACGATCAAGAGGACGAGATTGCCGAGGAAGTTCTTCGCGTCCATGTCGCGCGTCGCGGCGCCATGGGCCATCATCGACAACAGGTCGCTCTTCGGCGGCTGTTCGATGCGTTCCTTCCACAGCCTCGAGAAATAGCCCGCGCATTCCGTCAGCTCGGCCTGCCGTTCGTCCTCGGTGGCAACGAGGCCGTCAGGTCCGGGAATGGTGGTGGCGATATCAGACCAGCGCGTCAGCTTGCGGCGGTCTTCCCACGGGAAGTCGAACAGCACAGCGAGCATCTGCGTGGTCAGCTCGATCGAGACCTGGTCGACCCAATCGAACACCTCGCCGCGGGGAAGATTGTCCAGGCACTCGGCCGAGCGCTTGCGGATGTTGAGCGCGAGATTGTCCAGATGCGTCGGTGTGAACATCGGCGCCACGGTCTTGCGCTGGGCGGCGTGGCGCGGCGGATCCATCGAGATGAAACTCTCGCGGCGCAGATCCGGATCGATGTCGCGGATGGTGATGCCGCCGAGCGCGGAAGCCGAGGAGAACACCGCATGGTTGGTCTCGATCTCCATGATGTCGTTGTACCGCGTCACCGACCAGTACGGGCCGAACATCGAGTCCTTGCAGTAGTGCACGGGATCTTCCCGGCGCAGACGATCGAAATAGGGCCAAAACGTATCGGTCCTGAACAGTTCCGGATCGCCGGGATCGAATTGCTCCAGCGGCAATGTCGACGCGCGCTCGCGAAGTGCGTCGAGTTTGGACGCGCTCTCAATGGTCCCATGCATGACCGTTCTCCCTGGCGTTCCTCCGCGCGTCTTTTTTGAATTCTGCGCTGCGGTATTTGATTTGCAATTACAACCCGTTGTCTGCGCCGGAGCAAGGGAGACTTTTGCCACATCCAACCTTTGGGCGTGGCCGGGCGCGTAGCCCGGATGGCGCGGAGCGAAATCCGGGCTGCGGGACATCCGCAGCGTGACCTGCCGCACGCCGTTCGTCATGAATTCCCGTCAGAAATCGACTGGAATCGGGGTAAATCGAACCCGCCCATCTTGGGGATCGACTAATCTCTGATCTATAGTTTGACCGCAGCAGATGCGCATCCCGAGGTTGCCGCCGTGAACGACATGCAGTGGACGCCCATCGGCTCCGAACCGGTCCCGCCACCATTGCCGCCGACGCGGGTGGATTTCAGCGGCAATCGGTCCGGGTTCTTCAACATGGTCACCAAGGGTGCCATGCTGGAGCTCGTCACCTTCGGCTTCTACCGGTTCTGGCTGGTCACCGACATTCGCCGTCATTTATGGACGCACACCGCGATCGACGGCGATGCGGCCGAATATACCGGTCGCGGCAAGGAGCTGCTGGTCGGCTTCCTGTTCGCACTCGCGATCCTGGTGCCGATCTATCTCGCCTACTTCCTCATCGGCATCGAGTTCGAGCGCTGGCAGGGCTTTGCCTCGACGCCGCTGTTCATCAGCTTCTACGCTTTCGGCCAGTTCGCGATCTTTCGCGCGCGGCGCTATCGCCTGACCCGCACGGTCTGGCGCGGCGTGCGGTTCTGGATGGACGGCTCGGGCTGGGCCTATTCGTTCCGCGCCATGGCGTGGGGCCTCCTGGTGTTCCTGACCCTCGGCCTGGCGCTGCCGTGGCGCGCGGCTTCACTCGAACGTTACAAGATGCGGCACACCCATTACGGCGATCTGCGCGGGGAGTTCGAGGGCAATGGCTGGACCTTCTTCAAGCGCGGCTGGTGGCTGTGGCTGCTCAGCCCGATCGCGCTGATCATCTTTCCGCTCGCGCCGTTCTTCTATGCCGAGTTCAAGGCGCGTGAGTGGCGCTGGTGGCTGGACGGCATCCGTATCGGCGGCGTCAGCCTCTCCTCCGAATTGCCGCACAACGCGTTCTATGGCCTGTACTGGAAGGTGATCGGCTGGTGGGTGCTGCTCTCGATGATTTTCGGCGCCTATCTCGGCGGCGCCACCGCGCTCATCGTCCAGCTGAGCGGTCTCTCGGCCGAGCAGCTGTTCGGGTCCGGCGATCCCGCCAAGAGCATCCCGATGCTGGTGATCATGGTCATCGGCTACTTCGCGGTCGCCCTTGCCATCAACATCGTGATGCGCGTCTATCTTCAGCGCGATCTCTGGGCCAAGGTGCTGGAAACGGTCGAGGTGCACAACATTGCCGCCGCGTCGGACGTGCGCGGCAGCGGCGAACTTGCCAGCGCGCTCGGCGAAGGCTTTGCCGATGGGCTTGACGTTGCAGGATTCTGAGCTGTGAGTGAGTTGTCTACCGAGGCTCCGGCGCAGTCCGCCAAGCCGACCATCTTCTTCGACGGTGTGTCGAGCCGCAGGCGGCAGGTGACGCTTGCGCTCGGCGATGCGCTCGAGATCGTCGAGGAGGGCGGAACGCCCGTCCGCTGGACCTATGCCGATATTCGCCGTGCCGACAGTCCGACGGGCGTCCTGCGTCTGGCCTGCACCGCTGCGCCGCCTTTGGCGCGGCTCGAGATCCGCGACGCCGCGCTCGCGGCCGAATTGATCGCCCGCTGCACCCGTCTCGACGAGCACCAGACCTCGCGCCGCGGCATCGCCAAGATCGTCGGCTGGTCGGTGGCGGCTGCCGCCTCCATCGTCTGCGTCGTGCTGTTCGGCGTGCCGCTCGCCGCCGACCGGCTTGCACCGCTGGTGCCGAAGCCGGTCGAACGGCGGATCGGAGATGCCGCCGAAGTGCAGGTGAAGACCATCTTCGGCCGCAGCGTCTGCGAAGACCCCGCGGGCAAGGCTGCGTTCACCAAGCTCGTCAACCGCCTGCGCGATGCCGCCGGCCTCGACGACGATTCCATGACCGCGGGCGTGCTGCCGACCCCGATCCCGAATGCGTTCGCGCTGCCCGGCGGCAAGGTGTTCCTGCTGAAGGGGCTGCTCGACAAGGCCGATAGCCCCGACGAGATCGCCGGCATCCTCGCCCACGAGCTCGGCCATCTCAAGCATCACGACAACATGCGCGGCCTCATCTACAACGGCGGCACGTCGTTCCTGATCGGCCTGTTGTTCGGCGACGTCACCGGCTCGTCCGCCGTGATCTTCGCCTCGCGCAGCGTGGTCGAGGCCTCCTATTCGCGCGAGGCGGAGACTGCGGCGGATACGTTCGCGATCGAGATCATGCACGCGCTCGGACGTTCGCCCAAGCCCGCGGCCGAGCTGATGTTCCGCATCACCGGCAAGGAAGGCGGCTCCGGTCTGACGAATATCCTCGCCAGCCATCCGCTGACCGAGGACCGGCTCGCCCGCATGACGAAGGAAGATCGTCCCGCCAACGGCCCGCCGCTGCTGACCGACAAGGAGTGGCAGTCGTTGAAATTGATTTGCGGCAGCGGGAAGATCTAGGCTTCGCTGCTTATCGCGTCCCGTAGGCGCGGTCGCCGGCATCGCCGAGGCCCGGGAGAATGAAGCCGTTCTCGTCGAGACCTTCGTCGACGGCGGCGGTCCAGATCGGTACATCAGGATGCAGCCCGCGCAGCCGCTCGAGGCCTTCGGGGGCCGCGATCAGGCAGGCGAGGCGGATGTCCCTGGCGCCGCGCTCCTTCAGCCGGTCGATGGCGGCGACGGCCGTGTTGGCGGTCGCGACCACCGGGGTCACCACGATGGCGAGGCGCTCGCCGAGGTCCGACGGCGACTTGAAGAAATACTCGACCGCGGCAAAGCTGAGCGGCTCGCGGTAGAGGCCGATATGCGCGACGCGCGCGGTCGGCACCAAATCCATCATGCCGTCGACGAAGGTGGTGCCGGCGCGCAGCATCGGCACGAACACCAGCTTCTTGCCGGCGATCTTGGCCGAGTGCATCGTCGCCAGCGGCGTCTCGATGACGGTGTCGGCGAGCGGCAGGTCGCGCGTCACCTCGTAGCAGAGCAGCATGCCGATCTCCTTGATCAGCTCGCGGAACGACTTTGTCGAGATGGATTTGTCCCGCACCAGCGTCAGCTTGTGCTGCACCAGCGGGTGATCGACGATCGTGACGCCTTCCATGATCGGTTGCTCCTGAAATTCACCGGATCGTCATTGCGAGCGCAGCGAAGCAATCCAGAGTCCCACCGCGGAAAGATTCTGGATTGCTTCGCTGCGCTCGCAATGACGCGCGTGGCCGAAAATCTTTGTCCATGACCTAGAAAACCGTGCCGTCGCTGATCACCTTGAGCGGCGGCGAACC
The DNA here is from genome assembly GCF_025200885.1 of Bradyrhizobium huanghuaihaiense. NCBI lineage: Bacteria > Pseudomonadati > Pseudomonadota > Alphaproteobacteria > Hyphomicrobiales > Nitrobacteraceae > Bradyrhizobium > Bradyrhizobium huanghuaihaiense. The sequence goes on from NZ_CP104172.1 coordinate 1,579,644, forward strand.
ATCGGGGCGGCGCGCAAACGCAATGGCGCGGCCGGCGGCCCAGGTGCCGCCTTCCAAAATGCTGGCGAGCGGTAATGTCTCGGGTGTGCGGCCGAGCTTGGCGCGAACCAGTTCGGCGAGCCTGTCAAGCAGTGCGACCGTCAGCGCGCGCCACTCCACGACGAGCAGGGAATCCACCGCATGCGCGCGCTCGGCATCCGTGGCATCGCGCAGGCGCAGCACCTCGTGATCGACGAACAGGCCGCCATTGCGGTATTCCGCAAGCCCGGTCAGCCCGTCGATGTCGGTAACCGCGAAGCCGGCGCGCTGCAGCGGCTCGATCAGCGAGTAGCTCAGCCATTGCGACAGCTTGTGTAGCGGCACGAGGCCTCCTGTCGCATCGTCGGCCTTGATCGCCGGATGCCGCCAGCAATCGCCGAGCGGGACGCCCGCGAGCTCGAGCCGCGACGGCCAGATTGGTCCGAGCTGGTTCAGCACCGCCGACAGAATGGCGGGCGCGGCGATCGCGCCGCCCACGGCTTGCGCCGCGATATGATCGAACAGCCCGCCCGGCCGCGGCGTATCGTGCAGTCCGAACACGTCCGCACGCTCCGAGACCTGCTTGCCGAGGCGCCGCAGCAGATCGGTGCGTCCTTCAAGCCCGAGCAGCGGATTGCCATCGCTGACCTGAAAGGCGGAGGTGAGGGCGGCGAGGGGCAGCTTTGCCAGCACGTCCGCATCGGCCCTGAACGGCGCGCGGGCATCGCGTGAAAAGAGCCCGCTCGCGAACATGTCGAGGCTCGCAATCGCAAGCCCTTCGGATCGCCCAATGGCTTCGCCGGTCACGGCATCGCGGTAGCGCCACGCAGCGCCTGCGCCGGCGTCGAGCAGCACGCTGACGATCGCAAGGTCGAACTCGGCGCGCGCCCGCGCGGCACGATCCGGCCATGATGGGGCGTTCGCAAGCCGGGCCCAGCGGTCGACGCCGCTAAGCACAAAGTGCCGCCACCGCGCATGAAAGGGGACATCCAGCGTCGGATAGGCTTTTCGCGTGACCGCGAGAACGGCCTCGGCAACGCCATCCATGCGATCGAGATCGATGGTGAAATGTGTGAGCCCGCCGGCAAGGCCGAGCTCGAGCATCTGCCCGGCGCGCGTACGCACCGCTTTTGCGGTGAGCAGCGTGCGCGCCTGCAGTTCCAAACTCTCCGTCATCGCGATCAGTATTTTTCCAGCGAGCGCCCGACCACGCCGTCGACGTCCTTCTCCGGCGCGATGTCGGTCGAGTAATAGCCGGCGGCCTTTTTCGCGGCGATCTCGACATAGGCGTCGGCCGGGATCAGCTCCGGCGGGATCGGCACGCGTTCGACGATGTCGATGCCTTGCGAGGTCAGCGCGTCGTATTTCATGTCGCTCATCGACAGGAAGCGGTCGATGCGCTTCAGGCCGAGCCAGTGGATGGTGTCGGGCATGAGCTGCTGGAAGCGCGCGTCCTGGACGCCGGCGACACATTCGGTGCGCTCGAAATAGGCCGCGGCGGCATCGCCGTCCTCCTGGCGCTTGCGCGCATTGTAGACCAGGAATTTGGTGACCTCGCCGAGCGCGCGGCCCTCTTTCCGGTTGTAGACGACGAGCCCGAGCCCGCCCTCCTGCGCACCGCGCGCGGATTCCTCGATGCCGTGGATGAGGTAGGGCCGGCAGGTGCAGATGTCGGAGCCGAACACGTCGGAGCCGTTGCATTCGTCATGCACGCGGCAGGTGATTTTTGTGCGATGGTCCGGCAGTTTTGTCACATCGCCGAACATGTAGACGGTGGTGCCGCCGATCGGCGGCAGGAACACCTTCAGGTCCGGCCGGGTCACGAGTTCGGGGAACATGCCGGCGGTCTGCTCGAACAGCGTGCGGCGCAGCTCGGTCTCGCCGGTGCCGAAACGCGTCGCAAGGCCCGGCAGGTACCAGACCGGATCGATCGCGATCTTCACCACCGAGACGCTGCCATTGGCGTGCACCACCTCGCCGTCGGCGCGCAGGCGTTTTGCCGCCAGCGCCTCGCGGATCTCCGGGAGGTCGAGCCGCGCGCGCGTCACCGCGATGCTCGGGCGGATGTCGACGCCCTCGGCGATGTCCTTGCCGAAATTCTCCGCGACGAGGTGCCCCCAGGGATCGAGCGCTACGATCTTTGCGGGATCGCGCCACTGCTCGAACGGACCGATGGTCGCGGCCGGAAAGGTGTTGGTGAGATCCGGGCGCCGGATCGGGTCGAGCGCGCCGGCGGAGACGGCGAGCGCGCGGTACATCGCGTAGGACCCGCCATGGCTGCCGATCACGTTGCGATCCCCGGCGCGCGACACCGTGCCAATGATCGGCCCGCGGGCGCGGGCGTCGGCTGCCCCCCAATGGATCGGGAAGGCGGCCTTCCGGCCCGGCTCCGGATGGGAGGTCAGGCGGATGTGGTCGGTACGGTTCGCGCGGCTCATGTCCAGGCTCCCAAAAAGCCAACGGCCCGCCGCTTGGACGGGCCTGGCTCGCTTGCGTTACGGGTGCAGACCACCGGCGGCGCAAGCTCAATCCAACATATTGTAGCGGCGAGGCACGACAGACAAGTTAATCGTGCTGCGCGGGCAGGGCCGCTCGCGGCCAAATTCCCGTCATCGACCGGCAGGTCCGGCTCGCCCGACGGCCACCTCGTCGCTCCGGCAGAATTCTGCCGTTCGACCTGAGGATAGATCTAAGGATTTGAAATAGTTTTACTTTTTCTGGTTTCAAGGGGCTGCCGTGACGATTGCCGAGGCTAGACGAAACGTATATAATCAGACAAATCGTATAGATTGCCTCTGCCCCGGAGCTCGCCATGCCCGCCGCCAGCTACATCGATCCCCGCAACGGAAAGCTCTATTCCCTTGACCAGCCGCGCTGGTGTTCGGACGAGCGCACGCCGCTGCTGGTGACGCCGGGCGCGGGGATATCGCGCGAGGATATCGACAGCCGGACGCGCTCGCTCTGGCGCTACCGGGCGGCGCTGCCGGTCGAGATCGCGAACCCGATCACACTCGGCGAAGGCTGCACGCCGCTGGTCCAGCAGGTTTGGGGCGAGCTGCGCCCGTTCTTCAAGCTCGAATGGTTCAACCCGACCGGCAGCTTCAAGGACCGTGGCTCCTCCGTGATGCTGTCCTTCCTGCGCCAGATCGGCGTGGACGCCATTCTGGAGGACTCGTCCGGCAATGGCGGCTCGTCGATGGCGGGGTTGGGCGCCGCCGGCGAGATGCGGGTGAAGATTCTGGCGCCTGCCTCGACGTCGCCGGCCAAGATCGCGCAGGTGCGCGCCTATGGCGCGACGGTGCAACTGGTCGAGGGGCCGCGCGAGGAGTCCGAGGCCGAGGCCATCCGCCAGTCCACCCAGACCTTCTACGCCAGCCACAATTGGCAGCCGTTCTTCCTCGAAGGCACCAAATCGCTCGCCTATGAAATCTGGGAAGACCTCGGCTTCCGCGCCCCCGACAACGTCATCGTCCCCGTCGGTGCCGGCAGCAGTCTCCTTGGTTGCGCCTTCGGCTTCCGCGAGCTCCTGAAAGCCGGGCAGATCGCGAAGCTGCCGCGTCTGTTCGCGGCACAGCCGCAAAACTGCTCGCCGATCGACGCAAGCTTCAAGGCCGGTGTCGACACGCCGGTCGGGCGCGAGGTCAGCAAGACCATCGCCGAGGGCACCGCGATCAAGAATCCCCTGCGCCTGCGCGAGATCATCGGCGCCTTGCGCGAGAGCGGCGGCGGCACCGTCGCGCTCACCGAGGATGAGATCGTCGCCGCCTTGCGGCGTCTCGCGCGGCAGGGCCTGTTTGCCGAGCCGACCAGCGCCAGCGCGGCTGCAGCACTTGAAAAACTCTCGGCCGCCGGTGCCATCAAGGCAAACGAGACTACGGTCGCGGTGCTCACCGGCACGGGCCTCAAGGCCGCGACCACCGTTGCCGATCTCGTGCAGTAGGACCGGGTGATGAGCCGCAGCAAATCAGCAGCCCCGGGCAAGTCCGCAGCCGAGCGAAAACTGCTGTTCGATCAGTTGCAGCAGATTGCGCAGGGGTTGGGAGAGACTCTGGCCCCGTTCTGCGAAGTCGTGCTGCACGATCTCACCGACCCCAAACAGGCGATCGTCGCCATTCATAACAATCTGTCGGGACGCAAGGTCGGCCAGCCCGCAACCGAGCTCGGCCTTGCCCGCATCGCCGACCCCGATTATGCGCAGGTGATTTCGAACTATGCCAACAGCTTTGCCGACGGACGGCAGGCCAAGAGCACGTCCATCGGTATCAAGGGTGCGGATGGTTCTTATGTCGCTGCGCTCTGCCTCAACGTCGACCTGACGCTGTTCCAGGGCTTGCAGAGCGCAATCGGCCAGTTTGTCAGCGTCGATGCGCAGAACGGCCCGCGCGAGTCGCTGAGCCCCGTGGGTGCGGACGCCATCCGCGCCCATATCGACCAGTTCGCCGCGCGCCGTGCCACCACGCCCCGCGCGCTCAACACCGAGGATCGCCGCGCGCTGCTGCGCGAGTTGCGCGACGCCGGCTGCATGCAGGTACGTCGATCCTCGGACATCATTGCGGCTCATCTCGGAGTGTCGCGTGCCACGGTATATGCCGATGCCCGATAGTGCAAGGCTTGCTGGATCTGGAAACACCCTGTCTGCTGCTCGACGAGCAGCGGCTCCGCGCCAATGTCGCGCGGATGAAGGCGCACCTCGCCGGTCTCGGCGTGGCCTTCCGCCCGCATCTGAAGACTGCAAAATCACTGGAGGTCGCGCGCATCGCGATGACCTCTGCTGCGGGGCCGGCAACGGTCTCGACGCTGCGCGAGGCCGAATATTTCGCGGCCGGCGGCGTCCGCGACATGATCTACGCCGTCGGCATCGCACCTGCGAAGCTCGCGCGCGTCTCTGCCATCCGGGCTACCGGCGCCGATCTCGCCGTGATCCTCGACAGCATCGAACAGGCCGAGGCCGTCGCCGCGCATGCCGCGAGCAGCGGCGATGCCATCCCGGTCCTGATCGAGGTCGACGCGGACGGCCATCGCTCCGGCGTTGCGCCGACCGACGCGGCAGCGCTGGTCGCCATCGGCGAGCGCCTGGCCTCGGGCGGCGCGACCTTGCGCGGCGTGCTGCTGCACGCCGGCGACAGCTACGCATTGAACGATCCCGCAGCCATCGCGGAGGCGGCGGAAGCGGAACGCATCGCCGCCGTGACTGCCGCGAGCGCCTTGCGCAGCGCGGGTCTGCCCTGTCCCGTCGTCAGCGTCGGCGCGACGCCGACCGCGCGTTATGTACGCGATCTCACCGGCGTCACCGAAGTGCGCGCCGGTGTCTTCATGTTCGGTGATCTCTATCAGGCCGGCGTCGGCTCCGTGGCGATGGACGATCTCGCGCTCTCCGTGCTTGCCACCGTGATCGGACATCAGAAGGCAAAAGGCTGGATCATCGTCGACGCCGGCTGGATGGCGCTGTCGCGCGATCGCAGCACGGCGAAACAGGCGCTCGACCAGGGCTATGGCGTGGTCTGCGATCTCGCTGGGAAACCGTACCCGGACCTCATCGTCACCGATGCCAACCAGGAGCACGGCATCGTCGGCTTGCGCAAAGGCTCGCATGCCGCGCTGCCCGACCTGCCCATCGGCTCCCGCGTCCGCATCCTCACCAACCACGCCTGCGCGACCGGCGCGCAATATGATCGCTATCAGGTGCTGGACCGGGAAGGCGGAGTGAGCGCGGTCTGGCCGCGGATCAATGGCTGGTAGGACGGGCCTGACGTCTGGAGGAGACGCTGCGCTTACCCTCCAGGGAAGGGCAAGCGCTCACTCCCTCAGGTCATTCACCCGCTTCACCCACGCCCTGACGTCCGCGAGCACAGCGGGCAGCACGGCCTTGACCTCCGGCACGGTCATGCCGGGCTTGATCCGGGGGTCGTAGAGCAGATTGAGGATGTACTGGTCGTAGACGTCGAAATAGCCCATCGAGACGTTGTCGTTGAACATCGTCCACGGCACGCTCGCGGTGTCGTTGATGGGCCCGAGCGATTGCAGGAGCTCCTCATAGGCGCAGTCGAGGAAGGTGAAATCGCCATTGTCGACGGTGAGGATGACGTCGGAATGCTCGATCTCGAAATTGTCGTTCTTGCGGAAGCCGGACAGGCACTGCGGATCGAGCGAGGAGCGGATCTCGCGCGCCTTCTCGACGCCGTAGAAGCTGGTGAGGGTGCGGAACAGGTCGCGGTCGCGCACCAGCTTCACCCGCACATTCGCCGCCTCGCTGCTGTCGATCATGGCGATGTCGAGATGCTGCACGCGCTTGCCGATGTCGGCGACGACTTTTGCCAGCTGTGTCTTGCGGTCGGCGCGATCGCTCTCGGCGAACACGCGCACCGGCCCGTCGAACTTGCGGATGCGGTCGACGCGGCCGGCGAGGTGATATTCGGCACCGAACGCGGTCTTGAGAAAACCCTCGACGATCTCGTTGTCGGTAAAGCTCTTCTTCTCGGCGCGCTGGCGCGACGCGATCGCGGGCAGTTCGCCCGCGGCGGCCATGGTAGCGGTGTCAGGCACGCAGGTGAGCGTGGCGAGCGCCAGCAGGGCGATGCGAAGGGCAGCCGAGGACAGGTCCAATGCGCTCATCGTTGTGCGACGCTGCCGTATTCGCGTCGCGCGCACAAGACCGCAAATTCACGCGCCTGCAGGTTCCTGCTGTGGCTGTTCGGTCAGTTGTTCAGCACCACCACGGTGGTGCCGACCGAGACCCGGCTGTAGAGGTCGGTGACGTCGTCATTGGTCATGCGGAAGCAGCCCGAAGACACCGCCTGGCCGATCGTCTCCGGCTCGTTGGAGCCGTGGATGCGGTAAAGCGTCGATCCGAGATACATCGCGCGGGCGCCGAGCGGGTTCTCGATGCCGCCCTTCATGTGGCGCGGCAGGTCCGGGCGGCGGGCCAGCATCTGCGAGGGCGGCGTCCAGGCCGGCCATTCCTTCTTGGCGGTGATCCTGTGCACCCCGCCCCAGCGGAAGCCGTCGCGGCCGACGCCGATACCGTAGCGCAGCGCCTGGCCGTTCTGGAGCACCAGATACAGCCGCCGCTCGGACGTATTCACCACGATCGTGCCGGGGGCGTAATTGCCGTTATACATGACGGTGGAGCGGGGGATCGGGCTCGCGCCGCCGCGGAAGAAGTTCGGGCCGCCGCCCATGATGTCGCGGGAGTCGAACTCCTCGGCGAGTGCGCCGCCGGCCGTGGCGGTCAAAAGTGCGATGGCGGCAATCGGCGCGGCAAAAAACCGGATCATTGTCTCCCCCGGAAAAAAATCGATTCAACGAACGTCAGAGGCCATATTTGCGAGGGTTTCGCAAGCCACGGCCCCGTGAGGCAGGCCATGCTTAACGATTGGCGTTACCAAATCGGCAACCGGGCCAATTTGCAGCAAAGCGTCAGAGCGTTTTCAAGCGAAGTGGATACCGGTTCGCATAAAGAAAACGCGTCAAAACAAGAATCTAATGCCCCGTTCCGATCCCATCGGAACGGGGCGTTAGCCAAGCCGGCGCGTCGCCGCGCGGGGCAGGGCCGCAACGGCCGCTATTGCTTTGACGAGGCCTGCGAACAATGATTGATCGGACGGATCACTGGAAATCGCCGGTAGCGGGAGCAAAAAGAATGAATGGTGCGGAAAGCCTGGTGCGGACGATGGTCAAGGGTGGGGTCGACGTCTGCTTCACCAACCCCGGCACCTCCGAGATGCATTTTGTCGCGGCGCTCGACCGCGTTCCCGGCATGCGCTGCGTGCTCGGCCTGTTCGAAGGCGTGGTGACGGGCGCGGCCGACGGCTATTACCGCATGAAGGGCCTGCCTGCCTCGACCCTGCTGCATCTCGGTCCCGGCCTCGCCAACGGCCTTGCCAACCTGCACAACGCCAAGAAGGCCAATTCCGGCATCGTCAACATCGTCGGCCAGCATGCCGTCTACCACATCGACTACAACGCGCCGCTGACCTCCGACATCGAGGGCCTGGCCCGGCCGATGTCGTCCTGGGTCCGGACCTCGCCGAATTCCAAATCCGTCGCCGCCGACGGCGCCGCGGCGATTGCCGCCGCCAAAAGCGCCCCGGGGCAGATCGCGACCCTGATCCTGCCTGCCGACACCGCCTGGAACGAGGCCGACGGCATCGCCGAGGTGCCGGCCGAGCAGCAGCGCGCCAGCTATTCGCCGCAGGCGGTCGAGCGGGCCGCCAAGATCCTGCACGGTGACGGCGAGGGTACGCTGCTCCTGATGACCGGCAGCGCGCTGAGCGAGCAGGGCCTGGCGCTGGCCGAGCGCATCGCGGGCAAGACCGGCTGCACGGTGATGGGCCCGACCTTCCGCCCGAAGATGGCGCGCGGCCGCGGCCGCTACTCGATCGACCGCATCCACTACGTGATCGAGAACGCGCTGCCGATGCTGGCGAAGTTCCGTCACATCGTGCTGGTCGAGTCCGACGATCCCGTGGCCTTCTTCGCCTATCCGAACAAGCCGAGCATGCTCAAGCCCGAGGGCTGCGAGGTGCATCGCATGACCTCCTGGGGCGAGAATTCCGTCGCCGCGCTCGAGGCGCTGGCCGGTGCCGTGAAGGCGAGTGCGAAGGACGTCAAGCCGCAGGCCTTGGCTGAACTGGTCAAGCCGACCGGCGCGCTGAATTTCGCCTCGATCGCGCAGGCGATCGCCTGTGCGATCCCCGAGAACGCGATCATGGTCGACGAGTCGCTGACGACCGGCCGCGGCTTCTTCCCGCCGACCGCGGCGGCGGCTCCGCACGACTGGCTGCAGAACATGGGCGGCTCGATCGGCTTCTCGACGCCGCTCTCGATTGGTGCTGCGATCGCCTGCCCGGACCGCAAGGTCATCACCATGGTCGGTGACGGCAGCGCGATGTACACGATCCAGTCGCTGTGGACCCAGGCGCGCGAGAATCTCAACATCGTCACCATCGTGTTCGCCAACCGCATCTACCAGATCCTGCGCGGCGAGTTCGACAATGTCGGCGCCGGCGAACCCGGACAGCGCGCCAACGACATGCTCCGCCTCGACCGGCCGACGCTGGACTTCGTGGCACTGGCCAAGGGCATGGGCGTCCCTGGCCGTGCCGTCACCAATGCCGACGAGTTCAACAAGGCGCTGGCTGAAGCCGTCGCCGAGCCCGGGCCGCGGCTGATCGAAGTCCAGATGTAGTTTGTTTGGCCAAGCTCTCCTGCTGTCGTCCCGGCGAAAGCCGGGACCCATAACCCCAGGGAGAGGTTTGGCGAAGATTCGGGGGCCGGTACGCGCACCGCGCGCACTCGATAGACCTCGCGGTATGGGTCCCGGCTTTCGCCGGGACGACACTGAAAGTGAGGCGCGCGCTGCGGCGGAGGCACGATGCAGACCGAGCTGAACAAGGTGATCGCGGCGCTCCGGGACTTCTACGCCCACGAAGGATTTTTGTTCGAGAAGGACATCGGCGAGCGCGCGATCACGCATCGCTTCGCCGTCTATCTCGAACGCCAGTTTTCAGGCTGGGCCGTCGACTGTAATTACGACCGGCTCGGCGAGCGCACACTGCATCTGCCGCACGGCACCATCATCTCGACGGACGACCATCTGGGCAAGTCGATCTACCCCGACGTCGCCGTGCACCAGCGCGAGATTCCGAACAACCTGCTCACTGTGGAGATCCGCAAGGCGAGCAATCACACGCCGCTGGCGCACGACCAGCACAAGCTGCGGGCGCTGACCGACGTGCATGTCTGGTTTCCCTACTGGATCGGCGTGCTGCTGGTGCTGGACAAGCAGCATGTGACGCTGTCGGAAGTCTATGTCAGCGGCCTCGTCGACGACTCGATGTCGCGCTGGTTCGCAGCGCGGCTGGAGGAGAATGGATTAGGGGCCGCGCATTAGGGCGTGTGCTTTCAAGCGTCGGATATCGAGGACAAGGCGGAAGTCGCCCCGCCCGACCAACAACGACTGCTGATGACCCGATTGAGACATCCTCTTGGCAGTCGAGCGATGAAGAACGCGGTCCGTCGGCTGAGCGATCCAAGGCCCATGTCCGCCCAAGACGGAGTACCACCATTTTTCCATCGCGATTGGCGGGCCACGAGGTTGTTACCGCCTTGTTGGAAATGGCAAAAACGCTCACCCTCGGTTAGGTCAGCTCATTCCGACACCGCATTGATGAAAAGCCAGGAGGGAACATGCGCAAATCTGTCCGTGGTACCTTCGTCGCCGCGTTGGGTCTTGCCTTTCTCGGTGCAGCACTCGGACCAATTGCGGCAGAAGAGCCTTACAAGGCTCAACTCGACACGTTGCGCAAATCGCTGGAGAAATACCAGGACTACAAGGCAGCCGTGCGCGACCGCTACCTCTCGACGGTGGGCTGCGTGCATTATTCTGGCGAGAAAATACCGCACCACATGGAGTATGCCAAAGGCGCTATGGGAGTGCACTTTGTCAATCTCACGGTGCGAGGCGCTCCTGATCCGATGAAGCCCAACGTCCTGATCTACGAGCCCGTGGGCAAGGAATTGAAGCTCGTAGCTGTTGAGTGGCTGGTGCCTCTAATGGCGGATACCACGCAGCGTCCCTCTCTCTTCGACCAACCCTTTATGGGCCCGATGGAAGGACATGAGCCGCTCATTCCAAAGGAGTTTGTGCATTATGATCTGCATGCCTGGTTGTTCAAGGACAACCCGCTCGGCATGTTTGCGCCCACCAACCCGAATGTTAGCTGCGAGGGCTATGACTTTTCCCTGCTGGAAAAGCCGACCATGATGATGCCGGGCCCATAAGCCAATCGCGAGGTCAGCTTCTGGCCCAAGGCCGACGTGATGCATGTCGTTTTCAATGTCGCTTTCAAAGAGCAAACCGGACGCGACTGGCGGGTACAAGGCCGCCCGCGTGACGCGAGCGGCCCTTGCATCGTCTTCCGTCCCGCGCTCAATGCAGCGGATCGCCCTGGCCGAGCGCGTAGGCGACGAGGTCCTTCAGCGCAAAGCTTGGGCCCGTCACCGGCGTCCATTGCGGGTCGAGCGACAGCACGGAGGAATTGTCGCCGAACAGCATGCCGAGGAAGACCTCGGCCACGATGCGGCCGCCGACGGGGCCGAGCTGAGGCGTGTTGATTCCCGCCGCCGGCGCGCCGGTAGCCGGAATCGTCACGGCGATCTGGAATTGCCGCGCCTCGGCCAGGATATAGGTCCAGAGAGGGCAATTGCCGGCGAACACGCCGTTCGCAATGGTCGCGATGGGCGCTTGCGGATCGTCAGGGCCGGGCTCGTCGACGGCCTTGCCGATGATGATCTGATCGTCGGTCAGCGGCGTCAGGTTCATCGCCCTGGCGACAGCCTGGCCCGAGGGCAGGCCGAGCCGCCAGCCGCGCTCGAGATTGCGCAGCGCCAGCGATGCCGGATTGGATGCGACCTCCGGCGGCAGCTTGCGCAGCGGATCGACCAGCGATGCGTCGATGCGATAGGCGAACTGCAGCCGGCGCTTGTTGTCGGGATTGGTGTCGTCGTCCTCGACGCCGTAAGGCCGCGTGTCGAGATCGATGAAGCGGCCCCAGTCGATGGCGCGTCCCGGGCCCATGGCCCGGAAGCCCGTCAGTGCGTTGTGATCGGGATTGTTCGGATCGGGGAAGATCTGCAGCAGCAAGTTGTCCGCATCGTTCAGCCGGTAGCCGGGGCGGATCATGGAGTGGCCGAGCCTATAGGCCGCGACCGAGAACTCGACCGGCATGAACGGATAGGTCTTCCAGTGGTAGTTGGCGAGCTTGCTGCGGTCGTAGTGCCCTGAGGTCTTCAATTCGTCCAGCACGCTGGCGTGGACGATGCGCGGCAGGAAATCGTTCAGCACGACGTATTGATAATGGAAGCGGACGCGCTGCTGCACCTCCTCGAACGACAGGCTGTCATTGTCGTCGACCATGCGGTTGTGGAAGCGCAGCATCAACGCCTGGAACTGCGAGACGATGCTGTTCTCGTCGTTGCGGGGATCGCCGATCAGCGCGCGGCCCTTGAAGCGCGGCAGGTCGTGGGTGTCGGCCACGCCCGTGCCGCTCAGCTTCTCGCCGAGGCGGAACTTGTTGCCGTCATACATGTAGGGCTGGTCGTTCGGCCCGCGGCCGTAGACGTTGTCCAGGTCGAATGACGGCGTGCGGAAGTCGACGAGCCCGTCGGGATCCTGCTGCCTGGTCAGCGAGCTGACCGGATCGAAGGTGATGTCGTGGTCGATGAACTGGCCGAAATAGGTGTAGAGCGAGGGAATGCCGCTCTCCTCCGCGTCCGGTCCGTCCTTGGGCTCATCGAACTTGCCGACCATCTTGTCGGCCAGCGCCGAAAGGTTGGCGATGTTGGCGGAGTCGCTGGCGCCGAATTTTGCCGGAGTGAGCTTGCGAAACATGCGGCCGAAGCGGCCTTGCGAAAGCGGCGAACGGGTTGCGTTCAATCCGCGCGGAGCAATTGCGTGGCGGCTGCTCATTGAAAACACCTCCCTGAAAAAGTCACGACGGAACGAATAAAGCTAAAGTTGTTTGCAGCAGAATATGCAGGCGAAGCTAGATCAGGGATTTTGGCGCGCCACAAGCCGCGGCTTCACACTGTGCGCGGTGTCGATGCTGTTCCGAAGCGAAGGGGTGCGGGCAAGCTGCGGTCGCGCTTTGCAAATTTTTCCCGAAGCGATGACGGATAACATTCTCGTCATCGGTGCGCGCGAGCCGCGGGTGCGATGTCGACTCGCCGGGCCGTCGGCGCGGCGATCGTCTTCACGTGAAAATTGTGGCGGCGCGCGTGATCGCGCGCACGCCGCAACCACATCAGTAGTAGCGCTGCCGCGCGAACGCGTAGCGCGGATTGACGCCGCAATAGGCCGACGTGCCGGAGGCGGAGGCCTGACACTGCTGATAGGTCGCGAACTGGCAGTTGCCGGGATAGCCCCAGATGCGGCCCTGCAGGCAATATCTGTCGGGTGCGGGCTGGGCCTGGGCCGTCGGGGCCATCGCGGCCATCAGGGCCGCGAACGATGCGAGGGTGAGGATGGTGCGACGCATTTCAGTCTCCTTCGAGAACGGTGGGATGAGGAACACCAGCTCAACTTGCGTGTTCCGCGACTTGTCCGACACTTAGTCGTGCTCGTCTTGGTGTCCGCAGTGGGCACCGCGTTCAACATACGCCTATGATGAGGCAAGCCGCGGCGAGTAATGTGATCTCGGCCACAGTTCGCCACCTGCTTTCAACTTACCGTCGGCGGACTTGCACGCGCCTCTCCCGAAAGCTTACGCTTTTCCTCATTCGGGTCAGGTCAATTTTTGGAGGTTCTGATGCAAAGTTCATATTTGCTGGCTGCGACAGCAGCGCTGGCGCTTCTCGCGCAATCATCGCTCGCGCTGGCGCAGAGCGCACCGGCCGCCGGCGGCACCGCGGCGCCTGCGGCGACAACCACTGCGCCAGCCGCGACGACGGCGCCGGGCGCGACCACCGATACCAGCCAGCCATCCGACTCCAAGAAGAGCGCATCGAAGAAGCCGGCAAAGAAGAAGATGACCCGGCAACAGGAGATCGATCATTCGATCGACAGCGGCACCGTGCCCGCGCGCTACCGCAGCTCGGTCCCGAAGCAGTACCGGCAATATATTCCGTTCGAGAAGCAGTGACGGATTGCATGACCTTCATGGTTCGAGACGCCCGCGGGCGGGCTCCTCACCATGAGGGCCTGACATCTCGCCGCAAGACGTAACCTCATCCTGACGGCCCGCCGCAGGCGGGCGTCTCGAAGGATGGACCGCTGGCGAGCTGGCCTGGGTCAAGCAAAGGCGGACTGCATAACCATTGTGGCGGTCTGCCGGAGCGGTGCTAAAGTACGTCAAAGCCGAAGGGCGTGCCGGGGGACGTAATGAGCGACGACGTGAAGGATGCTGGCCTCGTGGCCATGATCAGCAGCATCCTCGGAGGCAACAAGCGCGCAGACATCGTTGCTCCGCCGCCGCTCACCGAGGTTCCACCGACGGCCCCGACGCATGCATTCGAGCCGGTCGCGGCGTCGAGTCCCGATGCCGAATCGCCCAAGCCCGACCATGCGACCAATGCCGCGCCCGCGGCAACCAAGCCGGCCGAACCGCCCGTAAAGATCGCCACGACGCCGGACGGCAGGCAGTTGCTGCCGGCGGAAGCGATTGCCGATCTCGTGCTCGGCGAGCTCCGCAAGATCGAGGATTTCCCGACGACCGGCGCGTCCGTGACGGTCTATGGTTACCGGCACTGGAACGCGATGATCACCTTCGCGCCGTTCTCCACCAGCTTCCAGAACGCGACCCGGTTCCGCCAGGCGATGCCGGATCTCGTCGTCAAGCTCCGTCGTTTCGTCGCACTTGAGATATAATCCGGGCTAACGGCGGCGCGTGGCGCCGCGACCAGACAGTTCGACAGGATTCTTGAATTGAGCGTCGCCTTTACCAAGGAAGAAAGCGCCGAGACCGCGTCCGAGACGCTGTTGCCGGATCGCCCGATCTCGCCGCATCCGAACCTCGTGACAGAGGCCGGCCTGCAGGCCTTGCAGATGCAGCTCCAGCAAGCGCGCGAGGCCTATGAGGCCGCACAAGCCATCGACGAAGTCAACGAGAAGCGCCGGCAGTCGGCCGTGCCGTTGCGCGACGCCCGCTATCTGACGGAGCGGCTGCGCACGGCGCAGGTCATGCCCACCCCGACCTCGACCGACATCGTCGCCTTCGGCAGCACGGTGACCTTCAGCCGCCCCGACGGCCGCGTGCAGACCTATCGCATCGTCGGCGAGGATGAGGCCGATCCGAAGGCCGGATCGATCTCGTTCGTCTCGCCGGTCGCGAGGTCGCTGATGGGGAAGGCGGTGGGGGACGTCGTGGGGACGGGCACGCAGGAGATCGAGATTGTATCGATTGCGTAAGATGGCTCCCGCCGTGTCCGTGAAACGAAGCCCGATAGTTGAATGAAACGGTTTCTGTCGGGAGCGTTGCCGTTCTACGCACTGGCGGGCCTCGCCATGTGCATGTACCTCGTCCTGTACAAGACAAACTTCTTCGACTTGAACGCCGTCGTCCAAGGGGCGGCCGGTTCAGCATGGTTTCCGGTCTTCATGTTCGTCTGCGTGCTGCTGGAGTCGGTCTTCCCTTACTTTGGCTATTTTCCCGGGACCGCGCTCATCCTGATGTCGGTGGCGCTCAGTCCGAAGTCCGCGGACATGCCCGTTTTCATCATGGCGTGGCTGGCCATCATCGTGGGCGCCGTCTTGAGTTACGGACAGGCGCGTTTCTTCAGACCGCTCCTGCAGCGGGTCGCCTCAAAAGCGGCACTGAGTCGATGCGAGTCCCTCCTCGACACCTACGGTCCTTACGCGCGCGTTGCCTTGTTCGTTCACCCCAACGCTTGCGCGATGTACTTTACGGCACTCGGACTTCTCGGCGGCAACCTGACGCGGGAGCTCGCGCATCTGTGCGTGGGCGCAGCGGCGTCCGTAGGCATTCTGTTCGTCGTCGTGACCAGGCTCGTGTCGTCCGTCGGCCCCACCGATGACGGGCAATTGCAGGTGCTGCTGGCGGCGGCACTGGTCGCCATCGGGACCCTCGTCGGTCTCTACGCAGTCTTAAGGCCGCAGCGGGCTGCTTGAAGCTTGCTCCGTCATCGCGCGCGGCTTGTCCGCCGTACGCGTCGATGATCTCCACAATCGGCATGGTTCAGGAGGAGGATTGGGGGGCGCGCAAGGGATCAAACCTTGAGCTCCCGAGATCCGGCGCGATCAAGACCACCGCCGGGAGGAAGCCGAGGTATTTCCGAGGATCGGGCCGACGCGTAGCTGATGGAAAATCAACTCAAGATACGTCTGGTCGGAAGGACCCGAGAGTGGAATAATTCCTGACGCTTTCCTTGATCGGATTTTAAGTCGGCCCGAACCGGCTGGCGATGTGGATTTTCATCATGGCCGCGCTTCCTCAGGACGTGGTGGCGGATTTGCAGCAAGAGAACGCGCGGCTCCTGGCCGAATTGCGCGCCGCACAAGATCGCGAGAGCGCCACCGCGGACATTCTCAAGATCATCGCCAGCTCGCCATCAGAGGTGAAGCCGGTCTTCGATGCAATCGCGAAGCGGGCCAATGCCTTGCTCGGCGGCTTTTCGACGGCCGTATTCCGCTTCATCGACGGCACTGCCCACTTGAGTGCATTCACGCCGACGAATTCTGCCGCCGACGAGGCTCTGAAGAATATGTTTCCGAGGGCGATCACCGATTTTGAGGGTTTCGCAAGAACCCAGGCGGGTAACGTGGTACCGACCCCCGACACCGAAGCGCTGACGAACGAGATTAAATTCATCGCGCGCGCCCGCGGCTTTCGCAGCATGTTGTTCGTTCCGCTCACGACCGACGGCGCGGTGATCGGCATGATCAGCGTCACGCGGGTCGAGCCCGGTACCTTCGCGCCACATCATGTGCAACTTCTGCAGACCTTCGCCGATCAGGCCGTTATCGCCATCGAGAATGCGCGGCTGTTCGATGAGGTCCAGGCGAAGACGCGCGATCTCGCCGAATCGCTTCAGCAGCAAACTGCGACTGCCGATGTGCTGAAGGTGATCAGCCGCTCGACCTTCGACCTGCAAACCGTGCTCAACACGCTGGTCGATTCGGCGGCGCGGCTGTGCGAAGCGGAGATGGCATTCATCATGCGCCGCGAGGGCGATGAATATCTGGCCGGCGCAGCGGTAGGGTTCTCCGAGGACTACATCGAGTTTCTGCGGGGGCACCCGATCGCCCCCGGACAGAGCACGGTCACGGGTCGGGCCGTGATCGAGCGCCGTCCGGTGCAAGTCCTCGATGTCGCGGCCGATCCCGAATACGGCCTGCGCGAGTCCATTACCATGGCTGGTCAGCGCACGGCGCTCGGGGTTCCCCTCCTGCGCGAGAACGAGCCCATCGGCGCGATCGTGATCGCCCGCAGGCGTGTGCAGCCTTTCACGGAAAAGCAGATCGAACTCGTCGCGACCTTTGCCGACCAGGCCGTGATCGCCATCGAGAATGTACGGCTCTTCGAACAATTGCAGACCAGGACGCGAGACCTGTCTGAGGCGCTGACGTACCAGACCGGCAGCGCCAATATCCTGCGGGTTATCGCGTCCTCGCCGACCGAGGTCGGTCCGGTGCTCAAGGCCATCGTGGAAAGCGCTTGCGGACTTTGCGAGGCATATGATGCGCTGGTCGTTCTGAGGGATGGCAACGAGATCGTTGTCCAGGCGCACCATGGACAAGTCCCCGTGGTGTGGAGCCGGCGATTGATCAATGTCAAATCGCCCAGTGGCCGGGCCATTATCGACCGCCGTACCGTTCATGTGCACGACCTGCTCGGGCCCGAAGGGGAGGAATTCCCGACAGGACGGGAATTTGCGCTTCGCTCCAACGTTCGCACCGTTCTGAGTGTGCCGCTTTTGCGCGAAGGCGAGAGCATGGGTGCGATCGTGCTGCGTCGCACGGAGGTGCGCCCATTCGGCGAGAAGCAGATCAACCTCTTGCAGACCTTTGCGGATCAGGCTGTCATCGCCATCGGCAACGTGCGTCTGTTCGAGCAACTGAACGAATCGTTGGAGCGACAGACGGCGACGTCGGAGGTGCTGGAGATCATAAGCGCTTCGTCGGGCGCCTTGACTCCGGTTTTCCATAAGATGCTGGAGAATGCGACGCGAATTTGCGGCGCCGGCTTCGGCACCATGAATCTCTACGAGGACGGCGGCTTTCGCACGGTCGCACTTCACAACGCGCCGCAGGCCTATGTCGATACCCGGCTATACCAGAGCATTCGTCCACATCCGGCGAGCGGGCTCGGCACCGTCGAGAAAAATCATCAGACGGTTCATATCGACGATATCAGGACTCAGCCGCCCTACGTCGAAGGCAACCTGGACGTTCGCGCGCTTGCCGACCTTGCCGGCGCAAGGACCCTCGTCATCGTGCCGATGCTCAAGGAAGATGAACTGATCGGCACCATCACGATCTTTCGCCAGGAAGTTAAACCCTTCACAGACAAGCAGATCGAGCTCGTGTCCAATTTCGCGCACCAGGGCGTGATCGCGATCGAGAATGCGCGCCTCCTGAATGAACTGCGCGAGCGCACCATGGAGTTGTCGCAATCGCTCGAGGAATTACGAAATGCGCAGGATCGGTTGATCCAGACCGAGAAGCTTGCCTCGCTCGGGCAACTTACCGCCGGCATCGCACATGAAATCAAGAACCCGCTCAATTTCATCAATAACTTCGCGGCGCTTTCCTCCGAACTGATCGACGAGCTCGGCGACGGGCTGCGCGCAGTCGCACTTGGCGAGGCAGCAAGGCGGGACATCGACGCGCTGATAGAAACGCTGCAAGGCAATTTGGAAAAGATCGTGCAGCACGGAAAGCGCGCCGATTCCATCGTCAAGAATATGCTTCTGCACTCTCGCGAGGGGTCCGGCGAACGCCGCTCGGCCGATATCAACGCTATCATCGAGGAGAGTCTCAATCTTGCTTATCACGGGGCGCGCGCTGAAAAAGCAGGTTTCAATATCACGCTTGAAAGGAGCCTCGATCCGTCTGCAGGGGCGCTCGAGCTGTATCCGCAGGAGATCACGCGGGTGTTCCTCAATCTCATTTCGAATGGATTCTACGCGGCGAGCAAACAAAAGGACGCCGTCGGCGACGGCTTCGAGCCGAAGCTGCGCGCAACGACCGCAAGTCTCGGCGGCGCCGTCGAAATCCGGATCCGGGACAATGGCGCCGGCATCCCAGCCGACGTGAGAGAGAAGATATTCAACCCATTCTTCACAACCAAGCCCGCGGGCGAAGGAACCGGACTCGGCCTGTCAATCTGTCACGATATCGTTGTGAAGCAGCACGGCGGCCGCATCGAAGTCGATACCGCGCCTGGCGATTATACCGAGTTCATCATTACGCTGCCGCGTACGCTGGCGGCACCATTGCAGACCGGAGGCAGAAGTTGAGCGTCTACATATTGGTCGTCGACGACGAGCCGGACGTCGAGGCGTTGTTCCGCCAGCAGTTTCGGCGTGATTTGCGCGCCGGCCGCTTTCTCATGGAGTTCGCATCGTCCGCACCCGCAGCCCTGGCGCGTGCGGTCGAGATAGAGGATGCCACCCTGATTCTGATCCTGTCCGACATCAACATGCCCGGAATGAGCGGGCTGGAGATGCTACCTATCGTGCGCTCGGCCCACCCCGATGTGCCGGTCATCATGATCACGGCCTACGGTGACGCGGAGACCAAGCGTAAAGCGCTGGCGAGCGGCGCAGCCGATCTGTTGACCAAACCAATCGACTTCGCCGCGCTGCGCCAGGAGATCGATACGAGGCTCGAGCAGGCCGCATGACCGGAAGCCTTGCCGTGGTCGATGACAAACCGGAACGGCTCGCAAGGTGAAACCATGGTCGCCGCTATCCCAAGTGAGATTAGGCATCTTACGTCTATGTTCACCGAAAACACCGGGAGGTACGAATGAAGACGCTCTTGGTCCCGCTCCAGAATATTTCGATGATGCCGTCCACGCTCGATGTCGTCGTGGGCCTCGCGCAACGTTTCGGCGCCTACGTCGAAGCTTTTCCACTCCGGTTCGGCATCCCCCGATATCTAACCGCAGAATTGGCCACCGGCATTCCTGTGGATTCGTACCAGGAGAAGAGCGAAGTCGAATTGAACGACATGCGCACCTTTTTCGAGGCATTCATGATGAGGCACGATATTCCTCGAGCGGCTGCGGGATCGAGCGGAGCATGCTGCGGCTGGTTGGAAAACGCGCCTGAGGGCGAAGACTTCGTCGGGAGTTATGGACGCGCTTTCGATCTGATCGTGATGGCACGGTCTGACGCTGATGCTGCGGGCCCTCACCGTCGCGCGATCGAATCCGCGTTGTTCGAGAGCGGCAGGCCGGTCCTGCTGGCGCCGTTGAACGCATCAAGAAGCATCGCGACGAACATCATGATCCACTGGAACGGTAGTACCGAGCAAGCTCGGGCAAATGCGTTTGCCATGCCGTTGCTTCGTTCGGCCGAAAGGGTATCGGTCCTAACCGTTATTGGCGGCCAAGGGGTACCGGGACCATCTGCCGATCGGATCGTCCAACAGCTGCGGTACAATGACGTTGCAGCCCATGTGATAAGGGTTGAACTGGAAAATCGTGACACCGGAGAGGCGGTCCTCGATGCCGCCAGGGCTCACGGCTGCGATCTCTTGATCAAGGGAGCCTTCACCCGCACTCGCCTGCGGCAAATGATCTTCGGTGGGGCGACCAGCTATATCATGGAACACGCGGATTTGCCTGTCCTGATGGCTCATTAGAGCCGCGCGCCGGCCTGTCGCGGGATCATGCCATCATGCCCCTGTTTTGCCCGACGGAGCAAGCGGGATTCGGAAAAGGCGTAACACATTGATCCGACTGACGTCGGCTACTGTGCATGGGGTTGTTTTCGACATTTTTGATTTGGACGGCGCCGAACGCCTCCAAGCGTGGATGATCGTCCGCAACCAGCATGGGGTCAGGGGGATGGATGGTGGGCGCACAAGGGATCGAACCTTGGACCTCTCCCGTGTGAACCACAATCCGTAGACCTGAGCCAGCCAAATCCGGCCATAGTTGAAATGTAAAAATCCCTTTGAGTAAGTAGGGTTATGGCCTTGTCGGCCATAAAGGGCCACAGGTGACCTTGCTACATTTTGTATGCCCCCGTTGTGCCCGCCGCGGATTTTCCCTTGGGGCACAAAACCGGCGGGAGGTCTGAGACCCGGTTCTTTTTGGGTGTGTGGATCCTCCCTGCGCGGGCACACGGCAAGGGGAAGGTCTGAGGCCCGGTTCTGTTCGAGGGCTGACGCCCTTCTTGCGGGGCATACCGGCCCACAGAGAGAGGGGAGAAATCATGACAGAGCCGGCCAACCAGCTGACACTCACCGATGCGGTGATCCGCAACGCAACGCTGCCGCCGGGTAAGGCGCAGCATTATCTCCACGACGACAAGCTGCCGGGCCTCGCCTTGCGCATGCGCGACACCGGCGGCCGGACCTGGGTCTACCTCTTCACCAAGCCGGGGGTTAGGGGGACCCAGCGCAAGACCCTTGGCGCGTGGCCCAAATATAATGAGAAGGCCGCGCGCAAGGCCGCCACCATCGCCGCAGGCGAGGTCGTCAAGGGCTTGGACCCGAACGACGCGAAGCGCGAGGCGAGGCGGCAACAGGTAGCCGAGAAGCAGCGCACCACGCTCGCGACCCTCATTGTTGAAGATGGTCCCTACCAAACCTCCCTGACCGAACGTCAAGTCGTCAACTGGAAGCCAGCAATGTCGGCGCTGCGGCGCGGGCTCAAGGATCACGCCGAAAGCGGTGTGGGGGACCTAACGCGACGGCAGATCATGGCTGCGGTCGACAAGATTGCCAAGACTGGCAAGCGCGGTGCAGCTAGGGACTTGCGCAAGCACGTGCATACCTTCCTCGAATGGTGCGTCGGCGAAGGTTACGTCGAGCACAACGTGCTCGCCGGTTATCGCGCGCCCAAGGAAACCCGCGCGCAAAGGGTCGGACGCCGAACGAAGGGTCGCGCGCTGACCGATGAAGAAATCATCAAGGTCTGGGATGCATGCGGCAAGCTCGGGGCTTTCGGTCTCCTGGCACGCATGTGCCTGCTTGGTGGCCCGCGCCGCAGCGAGCCTACCATGATCGAGTGGCGAAAGGACATCATGGACGACCGTATCACCTTCGATGCGGCGTGGACCAAGATGGGGTTGCACCACGATGTACCGCGCACTCACCTGGTTAACGAGGTGCTCGCGGCCGCGAAACATTTCCAGCGGGCAACCTCCGACTATGTCTTCCCGTCACCGAAGACCGGCGGCCAGATGTCCGGCTTCACCAAGATGGTCAACCGACTGGTCAAGGAAGCGAGCGTCGCCAAGTTCACCATGCATGACTTAAGGCGCAGCTTGCGCACCGTCATGTCACGCTGTGGCTATGACAACGAAATCCAGCGGCTGTGTGTCGGGCAAAAACCTAGCGGAATCGATCAGGTCTACAATCACGACGAACAATGGATCATCCGCAAGATGGCGTTCGAAGCGGCTCACGACTACATTGCGGAGTTGGTCGGCGCAAAACGGGTCGGCAAAGTCGTGCGCCTTCAGCGGACGAATCCGCTTGACCCGATCAAGGCCGAGCTCCTCGGGCGTCTCCGTGAGCACTATGCGGCTGAGGCGTCTTAGGGGTTTTGTCGCACTTGGCCAGATAGTCACGCACCGCATCAACACGATAGAGTGGCCGGCCGTCGACGTAACGCCATTTCAGGGGGTGGTTCGGATCGCGCCGCCACTGCTCCAATGCGCCGGGCGTGCGACGGATGACCGCGGCTGCCTCTAGTGCGGTCAGGTTAGAGCTACCCGGCAGCGTATCGATATCGAATGTCGCCGGCGGCGGCATGCCACGGTTCTTACGACGGCGCTTCGTGGCAGACGGCAGCGACTCCAAGGGCTCGATCGGAGTCTTTTCGCGCTTGCCGCTCATCCCTCGGTCCCGAACCACGGTCAGTCTGAGGCGATAAGATCGTAGGCTGCTCTAGCAAGAAAGAAATCAAGTGGGCAGATATGGCTGCTGGGTTACTGTGGCGTACAAAAAGGAAGAACCGTTTCGATTGATCTGGGCTGTGCCCGGGGTCCTTTTGCCGATTCGCTGATTCAAATCCAGCTCCCGCAACCACTCCGAACGTCGGATCGCCTTTGGAAGGCCCCTCCTAGTGGTTTACAATATCAACCCTTTGTCTAGTTTGGCTTGTCTTAAGGGGTGTTTTTCAAACTAGGAACTTGGTTTAAAGATGTGCTAAAGTAATGGCTGGACAAAATCAGCGATTTTTGAACCGCCTCGAAAGAGAGCTTGCGAGGGAGTCCTTGTCGATGCTGCATGGCTCAGGATCCGCGGCTATTTCCGGCAATTGCTCAATCATTATGTGAGTGCGGGCTGGCTTAAGCAGCCGACGCGTGGAGTGTACCGTCGGCCTCGTGGTGCTCTTTCCTGGCAGCAAGGGGTCATCTCACTTCAGACAATACTCTCTTATCCGCTGCTTGTTTACGGCGCTCGAAGGACAAGGATACGCCCATTATCTGGTTCAGAACATCAGACAGGTTCATCTCTACGGCCCCAAACGACCGCCGCAGTGGCTGAACAAGCTTAGTCTCGATGTTCAATTTCTCTACCACAACGATCGCAAGCTCTTTCGCCACGGTTTACCGCTCGAACCTCTTACGAATCTCGGCCAGGCCAAAAGCGAACCCGAAAGCGGCCCCAGTGAAAACTGGATAGTCCAATCATGGGGTCAGTGGGATTGGCCCCTTGCAGTATCGACGCCGGAGCGGGCCATTCTCGAATACTCGACGAGCGCCCGAAGCACGAGAGCTTCCATCAGGCCGATATGCTGATGCAGCGCCTTGCCAATCTCAGCCCTCGACGTTTGCAGAAATTACTGACCGAATGCCGCAGCGTGAAGGTCAAGCGGCTGTTCTTCTTCTTTGCGGATCGCCACCAACCTGCCTGGCTCAGCTTTATCTCGCTGCTGCACTTCGGGCAGGTGATGGTTGGCTCGATCATATTGTGTCTCTGTCCTTCCGTGCCGTTCCTCTATCTGACTTGCTTGAACTGGTAACCGGCATTCTTGACAAATTTGTTCAGGTAGCTCCCGACCGAGGACGCATTTCTAAGGCCATCAAACAGGGACTTAGGCACGGCAAAGTAGTGGTACTCACTGCCGTTGACGAATTGCACGCCGAGAGCCCCTGCCGAGTCGTCGTAGCCGACCGCTGCCACGGTGCTGGACCTCACTTTCACGTAATCCATCATTTTCAAAGTCTCCTATGTCAGCGCTAGGATCGCTGCACAAAGCCGGTCGAGCGTGGGAATCTTTGCGCCTTTGCTTCTCAAGATCGCCAGATGGTCGCCGATATGGACCGTATTCTTGGTGAAGCTGCCCGACGGATTGCCCAATCCCCTCGTTGCCGCCGAATAGGAGCTGTCCCACAACGTTGCGCCAGCCTCTTGCTTGAGAATAGAGCCGAGATTCTCCGGCCAGACGGCATAGCTGCTGGTCCACACCGGATTGTCTGGAAAAGGCGTGTTTACATCACCGTCCAACAGGGTAAGAATTTTCAGATTGTCCAGTTTATGAAGGTTTCGTCGCCCCGGGTCCTGCACATCCCCATCGGCATCGAAGACGACGAATGTCGGAATCCCAAGTTCCTTCGCTATGAGAAGCGGCTCTATGAGCGAGCTCTTTCCGTTCGCGACGAAGATGTTGCATCCGGACTTACGATAGTCATCCCACAGGTTCGAATATGCGAGCCACGCCGTGATGTAAGCCGTATCTTCCAGCCCCTCCACGAGCACCAGCTTCTGCGTGAAAAACATCTCGTTTATATGGGGTTGCAGGGCTTGGTGGAGCTGGGCGCGCTCGGCTTCAATGGGCGCTACCTTATCTCCGGAGATTTCGGATAATCTACGGGCAACCTTTTCACAGGTGGTCCCACGTATGCCGGATTCCTTTTTTCTTTCATCCCTGCGAACCAGGCGTACATGTTCGAAATGCCGCCCCGACACGAAATGAGGGCTGTGGGTCGAAACCAGGATTTGTGCGTTTTTCTGGCTCAGTTTCTTAAAGACAGAGGCCAGATGCCGTGCCTGGGGCGGATGCTGATAAAGCTCTGGTTCTTCACACCCAAGGATCAGCCGAGGTTGGGCTGCTTCGTTCGTCGCGGCAAGCTCCTGAAGGAGGGCCAAAAGATAGGAACGCTGAAGGCCGTGCCCAAATCTGGCAAGATCGCCGGAAAACGTTCCCTCGCTGGCGAAGAGCCGCGCAATTGGATCGGCTATTTGTACAGACTTGATCGGATCCTCGGTCCATTCTAGCCTCGCAACCGCCTCGGGATGTGCCCATTCACCGAGCTTGGCTGTCAACGCCTGCGAGAGATCGTCTAGCGCAGTTTGCTGCTTCTGGATTATTTTCTTGTAAGACTCGAGTGTGGAGTCCCTTAGCGAGGCCATCTCTCCCTCAAAATTTACTTTTGAGCGCACCGTCCGGGAGAGGAGTTTGCCGAGGGCAGTATTGCGGCCTTCAACATTTTCCTTCGTCGCGTCCTTTACGGCTGGGACGTAAACCCACTGGATATAGCGGGATAGGCGATCGCCGCCTTTGCTGAAGCCGTAGAACTGATCTTCGCTGTCGATCAGAACACACCGCTCAGGATGATCCTCTTCATAGGATCGAAGGGCTTGTCGATTTGCTTCTTTGCTGCCCTTCTTGGGAAGGCCAAATTCAGGGTGAGTCTCTCGAACCTCCTCATAAATTCCTGCCAATTCCCCCGCCGACGCCGCATCGTTGTACCTGCGGAAGAATTCGCTGAACTCTTTCATTGCGCTTCGCTTAGCAAACTGGCGGACCGGTGCCTTGCGGGTGGCCTCACTGAACTCCGCCAGGGCTGATACGACCAAGATGCCTGATCGATAATATTCGGAGAAATCGGCCTGAGCCTCCGGTTCAAGATCGTGGAAGGTCAACGTAATCTCGACAGGCTCTTTGACGTTTCCGTTGTGAAAATCCTCAATATCCAGCTCGATGAGATTCGTCGGAGCTTCTTCTGTCTGACGGAAGAAGATATTCAGCGCGCACAGAACGGTGGACTTTCCGGCACCGTTAGGGCCAACGAAAGCGGTATAATCATCCAGGTCAACCACCATGTTCTTGAAAGAGCGAAAATTCTTGATAGCGATAGACTTTATCTTCAAGAGTCGACCTCCAAAATCTCTTACAATCAAAAGTAGTTCAGGATTATCTACAAGCCTTGCTTGTTATGGACAACACCAAGGTTGGAGGCGCCCGCCGCAAGCGACAGCAATCGTCACGTCAACTCGAGAATGCCTGCGCGTTCGCTTCTCGCGTTATGCGTCGATCGCAGCATGGGTTTAGCCGAGCTCGTGAAATTACTCGACAGCTGCGCATCATTTCACCAAAATGCGGTTGGTCGCGCTGAACGGAAACACGTAGATCGAAATCAGCGCAGCTTTCCCGCGTTCCTGAGGTGGAGAGGACCGTTTCTGCTGCAGTAGTATTAATTATTATTATTTGCAGCGTAGTGGGCCCGCCTGGACTCGAACCAGGAACCAGACCGTTATGAGCGGCCGGCTCTAACCATTGAGCTACAGGCCCCCGCTGCGGGCGGTCGTTGAAACCGACTCGAAATGGTATGGGGCTCGTTTACAAGGTGACTAATATCCTGGCAATGCCAATTGAAAGGAGCGATGGACGAAATTCCGGTCTTTCCCTAGCGCGGGCCAGAGGCTATTAGCGAGGCCCGCAGCTCTCGTCGTGAAGCCAAACAAGATATTCGATCGCCGTGAGAGAAGCGGCAGACGTTCCACGCATTGATCATCTCAGCGACGGTCGTTCGGGAGAGAAGCATGCCGCACGAAAGCCGATCTAAGCCGATTGCTCCGAGATCGTCGCAATTGCGTGAGCTAAAATTGATAGCGACAGCGCTGCCGTAGCGTCAGGCGCACCGGCACGCCTTCTCTTCAATTTTGACCTGCCACTGCATTTTCATCCAGCGGCAGTTAGAGTCTCGCGGTTTTGTACGCCAAGTGGCGCGGATGGAGCAACGGACGATCGGCGGAGCTGGTCGGGGTTGCGCAGCCGATCGTCCGTTGCGGTGAGGTGGGCGGCGTAGGCCGCGGGGGTCAGGTATTTCAGCGACGAGTGGGGACGCTGGAGATTGTAGTCGGCGACCCAGTTGGCGATCTTGGCGCGGGCGTCATCGAGATCGAAGAACAGGGTCTCGTTGAGTAGCTCATCGCGCATCCGGCCATTGAAACTCTCGACGAAGCCGTTCTGCATCGGCTTTCCCGGCGCAATGAAGTGCCAATCGATGGCTGCGTCCTTGCACCAAGCGAGCATGGCGTTGCAGGTGAATTCGGTGCCATGGTCGGACACGATCATTCCTGGCTTGCCGCGTCGCTGGACGATTGCCGTCAGTTCGCGGGCCACGCGCCGCCCCGAGATCGACGTCTCCGGAATGGCGCCCAGGCATTCCTTGGTGACGTCGTCGACGATGTTGAGGATGCGGAAGCGTCGGCCATTGGCGAACTGGTCGTGGACGAAGTCCAGCGACCAGCGCGCGTTCGGCCTCGCCTCGACCAGGATCGGGGCACGGGTCCCCACGGCCTTGCGGCGAGCCCGCCGTTTGCGGACGGTGAGCCCTTCCTCGCGGTAAAGCCGGTAGATCCGGTTGATCCCCGATGGCTCGCCCTCCCGCCGCAGCAAGACGAACAACCGGCGATAGCCGAAACGCCGCCGCTCGTTGGCGAGATCGCGCAATCGGCCACGCAGAACTGCGTCCGGCGGGCGGCTGGAGCGATAGCGGATCATCTTCCGATCCGCCCCCACAATCGAGCAGGCCCGCCGTTCCGACAGGCTCATGACGGCCTGCAGATGCGCGATCGCAGCGCGCTTGGCGGCGGGCCCTACCATTTTTTTGAAAGGAGCTCGCGAAGTGCGGCCGCATCGAGCATCTGCTCGGCCAGAAGCTTCTTCAGCTTCGCGTTCTCCTCTTCCAAGGCCCTCAGCCGCTTCGCTTCGGAAACGTCCATACCGCCGAATTTGGCCTTCCAATTGTAGATCGTCGCCTCGGAAACACCGTGCTTGCGAGCCAGGTCGGCTGTCTTCGCCCCAGCCTCATGCTCCTTCAATACCGCGATAATCTGCTCTTCCGTGAACCTTGCTCGCTTCATCTGTCCGTCCTTCTTCGGGCCGGACTCTAACTCCTTCTGGAGGAAATACGCAGTGGCAGGTCAGTCACGTCCGCAAGGGCGAGCGAGGAACTACTGTTGTCTATGCCGACCGCTTTGTACCAGTCGACGAACAGCGGCGCGCGATCGAAAACGGTGAGGAAGCGCAGGCCATCCCATTCCTCAAGCGCTTCACGGTGTGTTGGAAACAAGGACGTCCAATGATTTCCGTGACGCGAGCCGATTGTGCCCCCGCTGATGCTATCACGCCCGCACGAAGACATACGCGTTGACCAGCATGGCCACGTCCGCGCAGCGATAAGCTCGACGCTCAGCTCATCGGCCGCGGAGGTATAGCCATGCCGTACCTTCGAGACCAGACCACAAGTCCCCTGGGCCACCTAGCACCCGCTCGCCGAAAAGTAGTTTGGCAAAGATGCTCGGAGAAGCATGCTCCGAAACAGCGAAACGCGGCAGGAGTGAAGGCGCGTGAAATCTGGATAAGCTTCCAAAAGATTATGAAGCACTGCTTTGCGGAGTTTTGTGCCTGCGTCTGATCAGCGGCGCGCGCCGATATCACGATGTCCGCCCAGGCGACCGGGAACGCCTTGAGGTGACTTCAAGCAGGCGCGCCTTCGTTGATCGGGATCACCTTCTTGGGATCTAGCCAGTGGTCGATTCGATCAGCCCAATGCTGCATCAGCTTGGTGCGCGAGCCGATCAGCGCGAGCGGTCCATGCCTTTTGTACAGACCTTCCACAGTAGAGTTATCGAGATGCGCAAGCTGCAACTCGACGACATCACCATCCCAGGCCTTGGCGTCTTTGATCTCTTCGTGGTGAGACAGGGTCGAGAAGGTAGTCCGAAATCCGTGGGCACAATGATCAGTTTTGGTGTCAATGCCAAGCAGCCGCAAGCGCTTGTTGAGCGTGTTGTTTGATAGCGGCGCGTCCTTCGAGCAGGAAAACGCGTACCGGCGATGGCCGGTCAACTTCTGAACGCTGCGCAGGATTGCGAGCGCCTGTCGCGACAAAGGCACGACATGATCCCAACCGGTTTTCATTTTAACGGCCGGAATAGTCCACCGAGCGGCGTCCCAATCGACCTCGCTCCACTCCATCTCATTGACCATGCCGGGGCGGGGAATGGTCAGCGCATCGAAGCGCAAGGCAAGGCCAACAACGTCACCAAACCGCGCTGCCGCCCACGGTACGCTGATGAGCTTGAAGACGCGCGTCACGTCACGTGGCTCGGTGACGCCAGGACGCGGCGTCGAAATGTTGGCAATCATTTGCCCACGCAGATTGCGGAATGGATTATAGCCGTCGCCTTCGACGTCGGCATAGTCGCAGATTTGCTCACCGATGCTGCGCACGCGGTCGCGGGTTTCCAGCTTTCCCTCGTTTTCATACGAACGCATGAAGGCGAGCACGTCCGGACGCTTGATATCCGGCCTGCACAGCTTGCCGAAGCGCTTCTTGATATAGCCGACGCGCAGCTCAAGAACCTCGATGGTCTTGGGGTCGCGCACCGCGACGATCCTGCCGCGTTTGACTTTCTCTACCTTCTTCTTCGCGAGCCACTCGTCGGCCCATTGCCCGAAAGGCCGGGCGGCCGCCTGCCTGTGCTTGTCGAGCTGCTTCTCGGTGCTCGGGTCCTTGCCGTCCTTGAGCAGGTCTTTGGCCTTGTCGCGCTCGCGCCGCGCGTCGGCGAGCGAGAAGGTGCCATCCTTGCCGTTGCCGTAAGGCCCAATGGAGTAGGTTTTCTGGCGGCCGTGGAAGCGGTAGTCCATCCGCCAGAGCTTGGAGGCAGCGTCGCCGGGCCTGCTCACGTCCGGCGTGACGAAGAGATATAGCCAGCCGCCGGTCACGTCGGAAATCTTGGCGGGGCTCCACGCGCCATTGTCGAATTTCGGTCGGGCGGCGCGGCAGTCGACGTCGGTCCTGATCTGCGTGGGATTGGCGCACGCGCGGTCGTTCTTGCCGGCCATCTGCTCAATTCCTTCATTCGGAAAAGCGAAAGTCGCCGTGAACGTTTGTTCTCCTGATACCAGCACGATACCAGCAAAAATACCAGCAAATCGGGCGGCTGGGATCGGACGAGAACAAACGGTGACGAACGAAAATGTACGCGGAAGTGCCTATTTTTCAAGGGTTTCCGAGCACTGCGCGGACGGCTGCGAACGATTTGGAACGGGCCTGAACCGCCTAGTTGGTGCCCCTGGCCGGAATCGAACCAGCACTCCTTGCGGAACTCGATTTTGAGTCGAGCGCGTCTACCAGTTCCGCCACAGGGGCCCTCGGTCGGCCCCTCCAAGGAGGGCGTCACGAAGCCGGCGGACTATAGCCATGGGCAAGGCGGGGTCAACCCGCGCCAAAGTGATCCCGGCCGTTCTCGACAGCCGCTTGGGCCGGGGCTAGAGGCATGGGAGCGCGACCGATCGGAAAGAGGCTGCCGTGACGACCCAGAGTGCCGCAATACCCGCGTTCAAGCCGGCGGCCACGAGCTCCGCGCTGGCCGCCTCGCTTGCGGTCACCCTGATCGCGGCGGCCACGATCGCAGGCGCCTGGTTCTTCCAGCTCGTGCTGGAAATCGTGCCCTGTCCGCTGTGCCTGGAGCAGCGCTACGCTTACTATCTGGCGATCCCGGTCGGCGCTCTCACGGCGCTTGCGGCACGCGCCGGCGCGCCGCGGCCGCTGCTGCTTGCAGGGCTTGCGATCCTCGCGCTGGCGACCCTCGCCAATGCCGGCCTCGGCACCTACCACTCCGGCGTCGAATGGGGCTTCTGGAAGGGGCCGACCGATTGCTCCGGTCCCGTCGTCAATCTTGGCAGCGCTGCTGATCTGCTGTCGAAGCTCGACACGGTCAAGGTGGTCCGCTGCGACGAGGTGCAGTGGCGCTTCCTCGGCCTCTCGCTCGCCGGCTACAACGTGCTGATCTCGCTCCTGATGGCCGCGATCGCCGCGTGGGGGTTTGTGCGGACGGCGAAGCGGGCATAGCTGGTGGGCACGCTTCGCTTTGCCCATCCTACGAGAGCTCGGGATGAGAAGAGCTAGCTAGTCGTCCACATCGTCCTGCGTGCGCCCGAACAGGTGCACGATGCCCGGTGTTGCGATCGTCACGAACACGAAACGCGACAGGTGATGGGCGCCGACGAAGATCGGGTCGATATGCAGTGTCAGCGCCAGCGCCAGCATCGCGTCCATGGCCCCCGGCGCGAAGGCGACGACCACGTCGGAGAACTTCACCTGCGTGGTGAGCGCGACGATGCCGACGAAGATCGCGGAGACGGCGATGGCCACGGCAAACGAGCCCAGCGCCGCATTGATGTGGCCGGCCAGCGTCTTGATCCGCATCCGCGCAAAGCGGCTGCCGATCAGCGCGCCGATGCCGACCAGCGCCACGCCGCGCCCCCAATCCGGCAGGCCGCCCTCGACCCAGCCCGCGCCATGCAGCACGCTGGAGCCGATCATCGCGCCGAACATCCAGCTCGCCGGAAACTTGACCAGCCGCAGCAGGAGCGCCGCAGCCAGGGAGGCCGCGACCAGCGCCAGGAGGCCGAGCGGCGAGGCGATCGTCGTCGCCAGCGACGGCGCGGCCGAAGGCGCCACGCCCGCGAGTGCCAGTACCATCGGCAGGGCGGCGGTGAGGATGATGACGCGCATGGTCTGCACCACCGCGATGCCCGGCAGGTCGGCGCCCCGCTCGACGGCCAAGATCGTGATCTGCGACAGCGCGCCGGGACTGCCGGCGAGGAAGGCCGAGGTGCGGTCCCAGCCATGGATGCGCTGGAGGTAATAGCTCGAGCCGAAGGTCGAGCAGAAGGTGGCGAGCGCGAGCAGCCCGATCGTGAGGGGATAGGCGCTGACCTGCTGGATCAGATGGCGGGAGACGACCGAGCCCAGCGAGATGCCGAGCAGCACGAGCACGGTCTGGGTCAGGATCGGCGGCAGCGTCAGCTGGCGGCCGGCGATCGCGGCGATCCCGACCGCGATCATCGAGCCCGAGATCAACCCGCCGGGAAGGTTGGCGAAGAGAAACACCAGGCCGCCGGCTGTGCCGATGACAAGCGTTTCCGCCGTGCTCAGGATCTTGGCACGGCTCGGCCATTCGAACGGCAGGGAGGCGGTGATTTGCTTCACGCCACCTTATCGCAAATCAGCGAGAGGCGCACAATTGCGGCTACGTCATGCCGCAATGCGCGACGCCTCTCCTTGATGCTCGCGAACCGTATTGTGACCGAGTTACTTCTTGTCGGCGGCAGGGGCGCCAGTGCCGGCTTTGGCTTCCTTCATGCACTCGCGGCGGAATTTCTTGCGCTCCTTGCCCTTCAGGGCCTTGGCATCCGCCTGCTTGGAGCATTCGAGCGACTCGGCCGAACGCTCCTTCGGCGCCGCCTTCTTGTCGGCGGTGGCAGCGGTATCGGTCTTGGCGGCCGGCGCGGTGGCCTGCGCGAAGGCGGCGCCCGAGGCGAGCAGGGAGACGAGGGCGGCGGCGGCGAGGCGAGAGGCGAGGGTCATGATGTTGCACTCTTCTTGCGAGAATTGCGGAGGGCTGGAACGTCGGCTCGCGATGCTGAACGCGACATGAATGATTTCAACGGTGCGATCACTATATTTTTGCGGCGAAAGCCATCGCTTCCTTGTCGCGAGCCGGCGGCACGCTAGGATAGCAATCCTCGTTTCACTTCCCCCAAGGGAAGATCAAGGGAAGACCAAGGAGGAGATCAGGGATGACCAATCAGACAAAATTGCTGTGTGCGATTGTGGCGTCAGGTGTCGTGGCATTGATGGCCGCCGCGCCGGCGCAGGCGCTGACCTCGCAGGAGTGCAGCGCGAAATATCAGGCCGCCAAGAAGGACGGCTCGCTCGGCACCATGAAGTGGAACGACTTCCGCAAGGCCCAGTGCGGGGCCGATGCGACGCCGGCCGCTGCGCCGACCGCAGCTGCTCCTGCCGCGCCTGCCGCTCCGGCCGAACCGAAGCAGGCCAAGAAGGAGGCGGCTCCCGCTGCCATGCCGGCGCTGCCGGCCGGCCCCGCGATCTATCCGAACGCGGTCGATCCGAAATACGCCAAGGAGCCCGCCGGCAAGGCGCGCCTGCACACCTGCGTCGACCAGTACAATGCCAACAAGACCACCAACGGCAATGGCGGCTTGAAGTGGATCCAGAAAGGCGGCGGCTATTACAGCGAATGCACCAAGAAGCTGAAGGGCGCCGCCTGAGCTTCAACGGAACGGGATGCGATGGCCGGAGCAAAGCTCCGGCCATTTTCGTTTGACCCGATCGTCTAGTCCAACAGCTTCTCGGCCGATTTCGCCACGAGCTGCGAACGCTTGCGCGGGCCGCGCTCGACGAACAGCAGGCTCTGGCCGAAGATGAAGCAATAGAACAGGAAGGCCTGCGCCTCGGCCGCCTCGGCCTCTAAGCCGATCGCGCGATAGAGCTCGGCAACGTGCTTGAGCCGCGCTGCATCCACGCTCGCGACCGCGGCCGCGGCGTTCTCGTCCGAGCGGGCCCATTGCCGGATCGCGAGCTCGATCGCCATGCCTTCCGGATTGAGCCGCTCGGAATAGAGCTGGATCATCGCCTTCAGCCGTTCGCGGGGCGCCTCGCCGTCGAGGCTCGTCTGCTGCGCGATCGACGCCGCGCGCCCCTCGCGCCAGCGTTCCAGCATGGTCTCGAGCAGCGCGGCGCGGTCGGCGAAACGGCGGTAGAAGCCACCCTTGGTGACGCCGAGATTCTTGGCGAGCACCTCGACCCTGACACCCTCGACCCCCGTGCGGGCGAGCTCGGCGAACCCCGCCTCGACCCAGACATCGCCCTTGCCGTCACTCATGAAGGAAGCCTCACCGGTTCTTGATACGGTGCCGTATTGCTAACGCGCCGGAGCCCTGATACGCTACCGTATCAACAACAAAGAACGGAACGGGCAGGGAGAAAATTGCGATGGAGCGGGAGGCGACCTATCGCGGCACGGTTTATCCGTGGCAATGCGACCATGTCGGCCACATGAACATCATGTGGTATGTCGGCAAGTTCGACGAGGCCAACTGGAATCTGTTCGCCCGTCTCGGGCTGACGCCGAGTTACCTGCGCAGCTCCGGGCGCGGCATGGCCGCGGTGCAGCAGAACATCGCCTACAAGCGCGAGCTGCTCGCCGGCGACATCGTCGAGATTCACAGCCACCTGCTCGAGGTCCGCGACAAGTCGATCCGCTTCCGGCACGACATGCGGAATGCCGAGACCGGGGAGATCGCCGCGACGTGCGAGATCACGGGCGTGCATATGGACCGTCAGCTCCGCAAGTCCGCGCCGTTCGCCGATGCCATCCGCGAAGCTGCCTCGCGGCATCTCGTCGAACCGGCCGAGGTATGAGCCATGACCGCATTCGAGCCGAAAAACCCGGGCTATCGTGCTGCGGCCATCGCCATGTTCGACGGCCAGCCGGCCATGCGCACGCTCGGCATCGTGATCGTCCGTCTCGCGCCGGGCGAGGTCGAGCTGGCGATGCTGCATGCGCCGGCCTTCACACAGCAGAACGGTTTCATCCATGCCGGCATCATCACGGCCGGGCTCGACAACGCCTGCGGCGTTGCCGCCTACAGCTTGATGCCACCGGAGGCCGACATCCTCACCGTCGAATTCAAGACCACGCTGCTCGCACCCGCCCGGGGCGAGCGTTTCGTCTTCAAGGCCGAGGTGGTCAAGCCCGGCCGGACACTCACCTTCTGCGAGGCAAAGGCCTTCGCCGAGCATGACGGCAAGACCACGCTGATCGCCACGATGACCGGGACGCTGATGGCGATGCTGCCTCGCCCTGCGAGTTCGCATGAGGTGCGCGCGTCGCGCGCATAGCGGCGATTGACAAGCCTGGCGGCGCATCCCTTGATGCGAACGCCATGCTTGCAAGTCTCGGCCTCATCCTGCTCTGCCAGTTGATCGGCGAAGCCGTCGTGCGCGGCCTCGGCCTGCCATTGCCGGGGCCCGTGCTCGGACTTCTTCTGCTCCTGATCGTGCTGCTCGCCCGCGACCGCTTTGCGCTGCTTGCGCGCGGGCCGCTGCGCGATGGCGGCATCGAGACGGCGAGCAAGGGCCTTCTGGTCCATCTCTCGCTGCTCTTCGTGCCGGCCGGCGTCGGTGTCGTGCAGGAGCTCGATCTCCTCGCGTCTCACGGTATCGCCATCGTCGTCGTGCTCGCGCTGTCCGTGGTCGTCACGCTGCTCGCGACTGTGCTGACCTTCCGCCTCGTCAGCCGATTGTTGCGGCAACAGGACGCGCGATGAAGGACAACCCGTTCTCGCTCTGGGTCTATCTCTCGCAGTCCCCGCTGCTATGGCTGACCGTGACCCTGCTGGTCTATGCGAGCACGGATGCGGTGTCGCTGGCGACGCGGCGCCATCCGCTCGCCAATCCCGTGCTGCATGCGACGTGGATCATCGGCGCGTTCCTGCTCCTGACCGGCACCTCCTACACGACCTATTTCGCCGGCGCGCAGTTCGTGCATTTCCTGCTTGGACCCGCGACCGTCGCGCTGGCCGTGCCGCTCTACGAGAACCGCAAGCGCGTGGTTTCATCCATCGTGCCGATGCTGGTGGCGCTGATCTCAGGCTCGGTCACGGCGGTGGTGTCGGTGGTGCTGCTGGCCGAAGTCGCTGGACTGCCGCGCGATGTCGTGCTGTCGCTGGCGCCGAAATCCGTCACCGCCGGCGTCGCCATGGGCATCGCCGAATCCCTGCACGCCGATCCTTCGCTGGCGGCGGTCGCGGTGATCCTCACCGGCATCATGGGCGCGATCATCGTGACGCCGCTGATGAACCGCACCGGCATCACCGATTATCGGGCTCGCGGCTTTGCCGTGGGCCTTGCCGCGCACGGCATCGGGACGGCGCGCGCGTTCCAGGTCGACGAGATCGCCGGCGTCTTCTCCGGCATCGCCATGAGCCTGAACGCTTTGGTGACCTCGTTCCTGGTACCCTTGGCGGTCACGCTGCTGGTGCGATGACATCGCTGCCGCGACACTCTATATGGTCGGTAACAATTCCCGGTCCCAAGCCGTATTTGCCGAAGATGGGACCGAAACGGGACGAGATATGACTGGATCTGGAAATAAGAGCCGCCTGGTGCCGACCCGGCGCGCGGCGCTGACGCTGATCGGGGCGGGCGCGCTTGCGGCGGGCGGCATCACCTCTGCGCTGGCAGCCACCGACGATGACGAGGTGCTGACAGAAACCAAGGTGCTGCGCGATCCCGACACGCCGGTCGCCGGCAATCCCGATGGCAACATCACCATCGTCGAATGGTCCGACTACAATTGTCCCTATTGTCGCAAGCTCGAGCCCGAGCTGCGCCAGGTCGTTCAGGATGACGGCAAGGTGAGGCTGGTGATGAAGGACTGGCCGATCCTGGGGCCGGTCTCGGTCACGGCGGCACGGATCGCGCTCGCGGCCAAATTCCAGGACAAGTACCACCAGGCCCACGACGCCATGATGGGCGTCTCTTCGCGCCTGACCGAGCCGCGCATCAACGAGCTGCTCGCGACCGCCGGCGTCGACATGGACCGGTTGAAGCGCGATCTCACCGATCACGCCAAGGACATCGACGCCATCCTCAAGCGCAACAACGAGCAGGCTGAGGCTTTTGGTTTCCGCGGCACCCCGTCCTTCATCGTCGGCAAGTACCGCGTGCCCGGCGTGCTCAGCATGACCGAGTTCGAGCAGGTGATCGCCGACGCCCGCAAAGCCAAGATGAACTGACGCGCGCAACGTTGATCGTCGCCCAACACAAAGGCGCCGCCGCGGACCCGCGACGGCGCCTTGTTCATGATACCGCGACGTTACTTCGACGAGATGCGGACCCAGTCCTTGTGCGCGCGATCGCGCAGCGCATCCCAATCGGCCTTCGCGACATCCCAGTTCACGATGGTGCGATTGGTGGTTGCGACCTCGCCATTGGCGACCGACGAGGTCTGCATGGAGTCATAGACATAGACGCCGCCCGCAAGCAGCAGCGCGCCCAAAATCATTCCGAAAAAAGTCCTCATAGCGAGCCTCCGGTGTCGCGCCGATAACGTCGGCACGGCCACGATGGTTCCGCGGCCATGCGGCGCATCTAAGGAGAGGTTGTTCATTCTCCGTTCAGCCACGCCAGCAGCTCCGCGTTGATCTCGCGCGGATAGGTGTGGCTGAGGTCGTCGATCTCGCGGTAGCTGACGTCGGCGCCGGCGGCGGAGAGCGTGGCCTGAGTCTGCCGCGCGGTCTGCACCGGAAACATCCAGTCCAGCTTGCCGTGGGTGATGAAGATGGGCAGGCCCCGCATGCGCTCGGCGTCCGCCATCTCCGCCATCAGCGGATGGAAGGTCGCCGAGACCGGCGCGAGATGCGTGAAGGGCGAGGCGCCGTCGAGGCCGGTGACGTAGCAGAAGGTGCCGCCGTCGCTCATGCCGGTCAGCAGCATGCGCGAGGCGTCGATGGTCCAGCGGCTGCGGACGGTCTCGAGGATGCGCATCAGGTTCGGCGTGTCGGAATCGTCGCCCATCAGTGCCCAGGTTGGTCCGGTTGCAGTCGGTGCCAGCAGGATCGCGCCGAGACTGCGTGCGTCGCGCAGCCAGCTCCACAGGAAGCCGCGGCCGTTGCCGCTGCCGCCATGCAGCGCCATCACCAGCGGCATGGCGCGATCGGGCGTGTAGTATTCGGGGACATAGACCGAGAAGCCACCGCGGCTGCCGGGCTCGTT
The DNA here is from genome assembly GCF_025200885.1 of Bradyrhizobium huanghuaihaiense. Taxonomy (NCBI): domain Bacteria; kingdom Pseudomonadati; phylum Pseudomonadota; class Alphaproteobacteria; order Hyphomicrobiales; family Nitrobacteraceae; genus Bradyrhizobium; species Bradyrhizobium huanghuaihaiense. The sequence goes on from NZ_CP104172.1 coordinate 1,617,186, forward strand.
GTGGTCATGGAAGATGCCGGTGTGTTCGCCTGCGCCGACTTCCAGCCGTGAGAGCAGATCGCCATTCTCGCGATTGGCGGCATTGAGAAAGAAGCTGCTCACGGGCGGAAACTGGGCCGCCAGCGGATAGAGCGCCTCCAGCGCGCGCGGCGCGTGGCGCAGTGCGCGAAACACGGCGACGAGATCGCCATTGCCGCGCTCGACCTCGCGGATGCCGACAAAGGCGGCGAGCGTCTCGCTGCAGGCGCGATCAAGTCGTTCGCGCAGTCCGGCGAATTGCTCCGGCCATTCTCCAATCGCGGCGTGCGATGCCTGCAGCGCCTCGTCCGGCGCGCCGATCGCGTTCATCACCGTGGCGAAGGCCGGCGGGTGCAAATGCCGCTGGAAGAAGCCGAGCGCTTCAAGGGCATTGAGGAGTGGCGGCAGAACGGCCACGATGTCGTCGATCACGGCCTCGCTCATCGCGGCGTTCCTGGCTTGGGGTCAGTGCAGCTTCGGCGCCTTCAACAGCCTGAAGCGATCGGTGGAGGTCACCGTGACGTCGAAGGTGACGCCCTCGTGATGGATGGTCAGCGGCACGTCGACGCCGGCGGCGCCGAGAGCCCACATCTTCCTGTAGAAGGCGGTCTGGCTCGTGACCTTGTCGCCGTCCACGGCGAGGATGACGTCGCCGGTCTTGAGTTCGGCGCGTGCGGCCGGGCCGTTGGCGGAGATCCCGATCACCACCACGCGGTTGTCGATCTCGGTCGAGTAGAGCCCGAGCCAGGGCCGCGACGGCTTGTTGACGCGGCCGAATTTGCGCAAGTCCTCCAGGATCGGCTTCAAGAGGTCGATCGGCACGATCATGTTGACGTGCTCGGCCTTGCCGTCGCGTTCTCGCTCGAGCTGGAGCGAGCCGATGCCGATCAACTCGCCGCGCTCATTGAGCAGGCCGGTGCCGCCCCAGTTCGGATGCGCGGGATAGGTGAAGACGGCTTCATCCAGTAGATATTCCCAGTAGCCGGCGAATTCCTGCTTGGCCACGATCTGGCTTGCAACCGACCGCGTGCGGCCGCCGGCGCCGCCGACCACGACGCGGTCGCCGATGCGAGTATCGGCCGAGTTGCCAAGCGGCAAGGGTTCGACGTCGAGCTGACCGAGTGCCTGCACGAGGCCGAAGCCGGTGACGGAATCGAAACCGAGGGCATGCCCCTCGACGACACGTCCGTCGGCGAGGTGCAGCCAGACCGATTCCGCCTCGGTGATGAGATAGCCGATGGTGAGCACCAGCCCGTCGTCGATCACGACTCCGTTGCCGGCGCGTTCGGTGCCCAGCGTTTCGGCGCTGAATGCGTCCGGCGGGACGATGGCGTGCAGGCCGACGACGGAAGCGAGCGCGCGGTCGAGATCGAATCCGTAATCGCTCGCACGCGGCTGATTGGCCGGCGGCACTCTCCATTCGGTCAGGGCGGGCATGGAGTTCTCCTGGCTGAGTGCATCGCGCCGCCATTCATGCCGGACGACGCGCGAAGCACGTATAATTTAGGCCGGAGAGGGCCGTCTTGAAAGCCTCGTTGCTCAACAATTCCGGAGAACGCCGCATGAAATCTTCGAAACGCACGGAAACACCTCGTGCACAGCGGGCGGGCAACGGCGCGATCCGGCACCGGCCGCATGGCTGCTGTCCGGCGAGGTGCTAGGCGGGCTGCAATGAAGCTGCTAACCATTGCCGCTTCGTTTGACCAAGGGATCACGGACCGAAGCATGGATAACCGCAGCGACATCTGGCGTGGCGTCGACACGATCAAGGCGCGTTTCATCGACCTCAGCGACAAGGTCTGGGGCACGCCCGAGGTGTGCTACACCGAGGCGCGGTCCGCCGCCGAACATCTCGCCGAGCTGCGTCATCAGGGCTTCCGCATCACCGAGAACGTCGCCGGCATCCCGACCGCGCTGGTGGGCGAATGGGGCGAGGGCGGACCGGTCATCGCCTTTATGGGTGAATATGATGCGCTGCCGGGCCTCAGCCAGGAGGCGGGCGTTGCGGAACACCGTCCGGTCGAGACCGGCGGCCATGGCCATGGCTGCGGCCACAACCTGCTCGGCTCTGCCGCGCTGCTCGCTGCGACCGCCGTGAAGGACTGGCTTGCCGAGAACAAGGTGCCCGGCCGCGTGCGCTATTACGGCTGCCCGGCCGAAGAAGGCGGCGCGGCAAAGGCCTTCATGGTGCGCTTCGGCGCGTTCGAGGACGCCGACATCGCCATCACCTGGCATCCGCACAGCTTCTGGGAAGTGGCGGTGACGCCGTCGCTCGCGAACACCCGCGCCGACTTCATCTTCACCGGCCGCACCTCGCATGCGGCGGCCTCGCCGCATCTCGGCCGTTCCGCGCTCGATGCCGTGGAACTGATGAATGTCGGCGTGAACTACATGCGCGAGCACATGCCGAGCGATGCCCGCGTGCATTATGCGCTGCTCGACACCGGCGGCATCGCGCCCAACGTGGTGCAGGCGCATGCGCGCGTGCGCTACTCGATCCGCGCCCGCGATCTTCCCGGCATGAACGAGCTGGTCGAACGCGTGTCCAAGATCGCGCAGGGTGCTGCGCTGATGACCGAGACCAAGGTCGAGATGAAGATCATCTCCGCGGTCTCGAACATCCTGCCGAACGCGCCGCTGGAGCAGGCGCTGCATCGGGTCATGGAAGAGCTCGGACCGCCGCATTTCGACGATGCGGACAAGAGCTTTGCCACAGAGATCCGCGCGACGCTGAGCGACAAGGACATCTCCTCGGTCTACTACGCGATCGGCATGGAGCCGACCGATCGGCCGCTGGCCGATTTCCTGGTGCCGCTCGATGCCAAGCGCAATCCGCTTGTCGGCTCGACCGACGTCGGCGACGTCAGCTGGGTGGTGCCGACCGTGCAGGTTCACGCACCCACGGTTGCAATCGGCACGCCCTTCCACACCTGGCAGGTGGTAGCGCAAGGCAAGAGCCCGCACGCGCACAAGGCCATGGTGCAGGCGGCCAAGGCGATGGCCGGGCTCGGCATCAAGGCGCTGACGGATCCGGAGCTGATCAAGGCCGCCAAGGCCGACCTTCAGAAGCGCACGGCGAAAACGCCTTACGTTTGTCCGCTGCCGGACCATGTCGCGCCCCCGCTCGATATGTCCGTGGCGTAGAATTCCGTCTCGATACTTCGTCTGATCCGGCGAACAAATTTTCCGCAGTGCAGCGCGGTTTCCGGCGCATTTTGGCGCCGGATTGCCGAACGCTTGGGCTGCGGAACAGGGTTTTGCCCAACGGACAGCCAGAAGACCGTTTGCATACACACGGTCCTAGTTGACGTGCCCCCTAATCGGTGTGCCATCTACCGCCAGCCAAACCCGGCGGTCGCGTCTTGCGGCCGCCTGCATCCATACGGGAACCAGACGGGGGACAACCATGCTGGATAAAGAACTGCGTTCGATGATCGGTCAGGTGAAGGACGGGCGGATGGATCGCCGCGCCTTCATCAAGCGCATGGCCGCTGTCGGTCTCACCGCCCCCCTGGCCAACCAGATCCTCGCGCTTGGCGGTGTCGCCATGGCGGAGGGCCCCTCGACCTACAAGCCGACCAAGCGTGGCGGCGGTGGCGCGCTGAAGCTGCTGTGGTGGCAGGGTCCGACCCTGCTCAACCCGCACTTCGCCACCGGCACCAAGGACCAGGACGGCTCGCGCCTGTTCTACGAGCCGCTCGCCTGCTGGGATCCGGACGGCAACATGAAGCTGGTTCTGGCATCCGAAATTCCGTCGATCCAGAACGGTCTGCTCGCGGCTGACGGCAAGTCGGTGACGTGGAAGCTGAAGCCCGGCGTGAAGTGGCATGACGGCAAGCCGTTCACCGCCGACGACATTGTCTTCACCTGGGAATACATCATCGATCCCGCGACAGCGGCCATTACCGTGGCCACCTACCGCGACATCACGGTCGAGAAAGTGGACGACCTGACGGTTCGCATCACCTTCAAGAAGCCAACGCCGTTCTGGGCGGACGCCTTTGTTGGCGCGCCCAACACCATCATCCCCAAGCATCTGTTCGCCGACTACAAGGGGTCCAAATCGCGGGAAGCGCCGACCAACCTGTCGCCGGTCGGAACCGGCCCGTACAAGTTCGTCGAATTCAAGCCCGGCGATCTCGTCCGCGGCCAGCTCAATCCCGATTACCACATGCCGAACCGGCCTTATTTCGACACGGTCGAGATGAAGGGCGGTGGTGACGCGGTTTCGGCTGCGCGCGCCGTGATCCAGACCGGCGAATATGATTTCGGCTGGAACATCCAGGTCGAGGACGACGTCCTCCTGCGCCTGGAGAAGGGCGGCAAGGGCAAGACGATCTATGCCGTCGGCGGCGACACCGAGTTCATCGCGCTCAACTTCACCGACCCCAACACCGAGGTCGACGGCGAGAAGTCGTCGATGAAGACCAAGCATCCGCTGTTCTCCGACCCCGCGGTCCGCAAGGCGCTATCGCTGCTGATCGATCGCGAGTCGGTGAAGAAGGCGATCTACGGCCGTGCCGGCCGCACCACGGCCAATTTCCTCAACGGCCCGGAAAAATTCGTCTCCAAGAACACTTCGTGGGAATTCAGCATCGAGAAGGCTTCGAAGATCCTGGACGATGCCGGCTGGAAGCCGGGCGCGGACGGCATCCGCGAGAAGGACGGCAAGAAGCTGAAGCTCTTGTACCAGACCTCGATCAACGGTCCGCGCCAGAAGACGCAGGCTATCGTCAAGCAGGCCTGTCAGAAGGCCGGCATCGACGTCGAATTGAAGTCGGTCGTGGCCTCGGTGTTCTTCTCGTCGGACGTCGCCAATCCCGACACCTATGCGAAATTCTATGCCGACATCGAGATGTTCCAGATCCCGCTGAGCCAGCCCGATCCGTCGCAGCATATGCGCCGCTTTCTGTCGACCAACGTCGCCACCAAGGAGAACAAGTGGCAGGGCACGAATTTCCCGCGCTGGATCAACAAGGACTACGACGCAGCGATCGAAGCCGCCGAAAGCGAGATGGATCCGATCAAGCGCGCGGAGCACTACATCAAGGCCAACGACCTCATGTATCAGGACACCGTGTTCATCCCGGTGCAGCATCGGTTGAAGGTGGAAGCGGCGGCCAACAATCTGCGGCCGATCATCAGCGGCTGGGCCAACGAAACCGACAATCTGCACGATTGGTATCGCGAGGAATGATCCCCCAACTCTAGACGGGGCCCTTCCCTCATGAGTCAATACGTCCTGCGTCGCCTGCTGATCGCGATTCCGAGCCTGCTCGGAATCTCGGTCGTGCTGTTCGTCGTGCTTGCGCTCGCCCCCGGCGATCCGTTCTCTGAACTGGCGACGAACCCGAACGTGCCGCCCGAAGTGCAAGCCGCGCTTCGGGCCAAGTTCGGCCTCGACGATCCGATCCACCTCCGTTACCTGCACTGGCTCAACGCCATGCTGCACGGCGACTGGGGCTTTTCCTTCGTCAGCCGGATGAACGTCGACACGCTGATCCTCCAGCGCCTGCCGGCCACGCTCTACGTGATCGGCTCGGCGCAGATCCTGGCGCTGTTGATCGCGATTCCGGTCGGGGTCTATGCCGCGACGAAGCCCTATTCGTTGTTCGACCAGATTGCCAACACGCTCGCCTTCGTCGGCTTCTCGCTGCCGACCTTCTTCACCGGCATCCTGTTCATCCTGATCTTCTCGGTCACGCTGGACTGGCTGCCCTTCGTCTACACCACCGACCTCAAGGCCACCGGCATCCACTGGGTGCTGGAGATGATCCGTCAGGCTATCATGCCGGTGGCCGTGCTCGGCCTGTTCCAGGCGGCGTCGATGACGCGCTTCGTGCGCTCGGCGATGCTCGACGTCATTAGGCTCGACTACGTCACCACGGCGCGGGCCAAGGGCCTCGGCCAGGCCACGGTGATCGTCAAGCACGTGATGCGCAACGCCATGATCCCCGTGGTCACGCTGATCGCGTTGCAGATGCCTGCGGTGTTCGGCGGCGCCATCGTCACCGAGCAGATCTTCCGTATCCCCGGCATCGGCTCGCTGCTGATCTCCTCCATCCTTTCCAACGACACGCCGGTGGTGATGGCCGTCACCTTCGTCTTCGCGTGCCTCGTGGTGCTGTTCAACCTCATCGCGGACGTCCTTTATGGCTGGCTTGACCCTCGCATCTCCCTCCGCTGAGCGGGGCGTCTACTCGCCCTGGCGCGAGACGTGGCGGCGCTACAGCCGCCACCGGCTCGCTGTCGTCAGCGCCTTCCTGCTCCTCATCCTGGTGCTCGCCGTCGTGCTCGGGCCCTTCGTGTGGCGCGTGAAGATCAATGAGATCGACATCGTCGCGGGCATGCAGGGGCCGTCGTTCGCCCATCCCTTCGGCACCGACGATCTCGGCCAGGACATCCTGGCGCGCATGATCTATGGCGGCCGCATCTCGCTCGCTGTGGGACTCGCCGCGATGCTGGTCTCGGTCTTCATCGGCACGCTGATCGGCGCGCTCGCCGGCATGTCGCGTGGTGCGCTCGGGCACGGATTGATGTGGCTCACCGACCTTTTCCTGTCGTTGCCGCAACTGCCGCTGCTGCTCCTGCTCATCTATCTCTTCCGCGACGGGCTGAAGCAGGTGTTTGGTCCCGAAGGCGGCATCTTCATCCTGATCGTACTGGTGATCGGGGGCTTGCGCTGGATGCCGGTGGCGCGGCTCGTGCGCGCGCAGTTCCTGTCGATCCGCGAGAAGGAGTTCGTCGAGGCGGCCCGCGCGCTCGGCGCCAGCCCGGTGCGGCAGGTGGTGCGCCACATCCTGCCCAATGCGGTCGGCCCGGTGATCATTGCCGGCACCATCGACGTCGCCGCCGCCATCATCGCGGAATCGACGCTGTCCTTCCTCGGTCTCGGCTTTCCGCCCGATACTCCGACCTGGGGACGACTGCTGTATGACGCCAAGGACTTCCTCGACATCGGCCCGCACTGGGCGCTGTTCCCGGGCGGCGCGATCTTCATCGCGGTGGTCGCCATCAACTTCATCGGCGACGGCCTGCGGGACGCGCTCGATGCGCGACGGGTGATCTGATGGCGCCGCTGCTCGAGATCAAGGGCCTGAAAACCCACTTCTCCACCGACGACGGCATCCTCCAGGCCGTCGACGGCGTCGACATCTCCATCAACAAAGGCGAGACGCTCTGCGTCGTCGGCGAATCCGGCTGCGGCAAGACCGTGACCGCGATGTCGATCCTGAAGCTGATCGCGATGCCGCCGGGCCGCATCGCGGCCGGCCAGATCATCTTCGAAGGCCGCGATCTCGTACCGCTGACCAGCAATCAGCTCGACGAGATCAGGGCCAAGGAGATCGGCTTCATTTTCCAGGAGCCGATGACCTCGCTCAATCCGGTGCTCACGATCGGCGAGCAGATCGCCGAGAGCCTGCGCCGGCACGAAGCGGTGACCAAGAAGCAGGCGCTCGAGCGCACCATCGAGATGCTGAAGCTGGTGCAGATCCCCAATGCCGAAGGCCGCGTGCACAATTATCCGCACCAGTTCTCCGGCGGCATGCGCCAGCGCGTGATGATCGCGATGGCGCTCGCCTGCAAGCCGAAGCTGATCATCGCCGACGAGCCCACCACGGCGCTCGACGTCACCATCCAGGCGCAGATCCTCGACCTCCTGCAGGACATGAAGGAGCGCTTCGGCATGGCGGTGATGCTGATCACCCATGCCATGGGCGTCGTCGCCGAGACCGCGCAGCGCGTCGTCGTGATGTATGCCGGCAAGGTGGTCGAGGAGGCGCCCGTCGACGATCTCTTCGGCGATCCCCGTCACCCCTATACGCAAGGCCTGATCCGCTCGATCCCGCGTATCGACCTCGACAGCGAGCACAAGACACGGCTCGAGGCGATCGGCGGCTCGGTGCCGATCCTGATCAATCCGCCGGTCGGCTGCCGCTTCGCGCCGCGCTGCAAGTTCGCCATGAACGTCTGCATCGAGAAGGAGCCGCTGCTGCGCGAGGTCTCACCCGGCCATCGCATGGCCTGTCACCTCGGCGATACACAGTTGGGAGGCGCGGCATGAGCGAGCCCTTGCTCCGCGTCAGCGGCCTGAAGAAACATTTCCCCGTGCTCGGCGGCCTGCTGTCGCGCCAGGTCGGCAGCGTCTATGCGGTCGACGGCGTGTCGTTCTCGGTCAATCGCGGCGAGACGCTCGGCCTCGTTGGCGAGTCCGGCTGCGGCAAGTCGACCACGGGGCGCTGCGTGCTGCGCCTGATCGAGCCGACCGACGGCGAGGTCACCTTCGACGGCCAGGACGTGCGCAAGCTCGGCGGTACAGATCTGCGCGCGATGCGGCGGAACATGCAGCTGGTGTTCCAGGACCCGTTCGCCTCGCTCAATCCGCGCATGACGATCGGCGCCATTCTCGGCGAGGCCTTCACCATCCACAATCTGGCCTCGTCCGCCAAGGAGCGCGAGGAGCGCGTCGCGGGCCTGCTCGTGAAGGTCGGGCTCAAGGCCGAGCACATGCGGCGCTATCCGCACGAATTCTCCGGCGGCCAGCGCCAGCGCATCGTGATCGCGCGCGCGCTTGCGGTCGAGCCGAAGCTGATCGTCTGCGACGAGCCGGTCTCGGCGCTCGACGTGTCGATCCAGGCGCAGGTCATCAACCTGCTGGAAGATCTCCAGGCCGAGCTGAATCTGACCTATCTCTTCGTCGCCCACGACCTCTCGGTGGTCGAGCACATCTCCGACCGCGTCGCGGTGATGTATCTCGGCCGCATCGTCGAGCTCGCCAAGGCCAGCGACCTCTACCGCAATCCGCAGCACCCCTACACCAAGGCGCTGCTATCGGCGGTGCCGGTGCCCGATCCAAAGCTCAAGCGCGAGCGCATCCGCCTCAAGGGCGACGTGCCGAGCCCGATGAAGCCGCCGTCGGGCTGCCACTTCCACACCCGGTGTCCGATCGCTCAGCCGCGCTGCGCCGAAAGCGCGCCGGAGCTGAAGGAGGGAGCGGGCGGGCATTTCGTGGCGTGTCATCTGGCGTAATGGTGCAGTGCGCCATGCGCAGCGGGCGCCCTTACACCGCCGCTTAATTTGATCCGACGGGCGGGGAATAATTCGAACGGGCGAGTTGGTGTCGTCCCGCACGCCCTCCGCGTCGTAGCGTCGCATCGTCGGGAACTTTCTTGCCAAAGTCCGGCGCAAGTCCTTGTCTTCTCCTTACAAAAAAGGGGCGATCCGTCACGGATCGCGCTGAGGGAGGACATCATGACGAAGACGAGCAAGGACGGCGCGTCGACGCGCCGCCGTTTTCTGAAGGCGGCCGCAACTGGGGCGGCCGCCACTGTCGCCGCACCAACCATCGTCCTGGCGCAGGGGCCGATCAGCATGCGCTGGCAGAGCACCTGGCCGGCCAAGGACATCTTCCACGAATACGCGCTCGACTATGCGAAGAAGGTCAACGACATGACCGGCGGCGACCTCAAGATCGAGGTGCTTCCCGCCGGCGCTGTGGTGCCGGCCTTCGGCCTGCTGGATGCAGTGTCGAAGGGCACGCTCGACGGCGGGCACGGCGTGCTCGCCTATCACTATGGCAAGCAGAACGCGCTGGCGCTGTGGGGCTCGGGTCCGGGCTATGCCATGGATGCCAACATGCTGCTCGCCTGGCACCGCTATGGCGGCGGCAAGGAGCTCCTCGAGAAGCTCTACGCCTCGATCGGCGCCAACGTCGTCTCGTTCCCGTACGGGCCGATGCCGACCCAGCCGCTCGGCTGGTACAAGAAGCCGATGACCAAGGTGGAGGATTTCCAGGGCCTGAAATTCCGCACCGTCGGCATCTCCATCGACGTGTTCACTGGCCTCGGCGCAGCAGTCAACGCGCTGCCGGGTGGTGAGATCGTCTCGGCGATGGACCGTGGCCTCTTGGATGCGGCCGAATTCAACAACGCCACATCCGATCGCGTCCTCGGCTTCCCGGATGTTTCCAAGATCTGCATGCTCCAGAGCTACCACCAGAACGCGGAGCAGTTCGAGATCTTGTTCAACAAGACCAAGTTCGACGCGCTGCCGGAGAAGATGAGGGCGATCATCGCCAATGCTGTCGACTCGGCCGGCCAGGACATGGCCTGGAAGGCGATCGACCGCTATTCCAGGGACTACGAGGAGCTGCAGACCAAGGACAAGGTCAAGTTCTACAAGACACCGGACTCGATCCTCCAGAAGCAGTTGGAGGTGTTCGACCAGGTGGCCGAGAAGAAGTCGGCAGAGAACCCGCTGTTCAAGGAGATCGTGGAATCGCAATTGGCCTTCGCCAAGCGGGCGACGCAGTGGGAGCAGGATACGGTGGTCAGCCGCCGCATGGCCTACGCCCACTATTTTGGTCCCAACGCCAAGAAGAAGAGCTAGCCGGCTCATCGCACGGTCGAAGCGTCATCCGGGACCGCAACCCGGATGGCGCTTGTCTTGTCTCTAGGCAGCAGTAACGCCAGGATTGGCGGTGGCAACGCACATGAATCCGCAGCGCTTTCTGTACACCATCGACGCGATCAGCACGTGGACCGGCAAGTTCGCGGCCTGGCTGGTCGTGGGGCTGATGGCGCTGGTCTGCGCCGAGGTCTTCAAGCGTTACATCCTCAACATGCCGACCGCCTGGATCTTCGACGCCTCGAACATGCTGTATGGCACCCTGTTCATGATCGCGGGCGCCTATACGCTGGCCCAGAACGCGCATGTTCGCGGCGACTTCCTCTACTCCTCGATGCGGCCGCGCACCCAGGCGAGCCTCGACCTCGTGCTGTACTTCGCATTCTTCCTGCCCGGCATCGCCGCGCTGGTCTATGCGGGATGGGACTATGCGCTGGATTCCTGGCGCATCAACGAGCATTCCAACGTCACCGCCGAGGGTCCGCCGGTCTACCACTTCAAGTTCATGATTCCGCTCGCAGGCGCTCTGGTGCTGCTGCAGGGCATAGCCGAAATCGCCCGCTGCGTGCTCTGTCTCAAGACGGGGGCCTGGCCGAGCCGGCTCGCCGATGTCTCCGAAATCGACGTCATCGAGGAGCAGCTTGCGCACAGCGAGCATGTCGACGAAGAGGCGCGGACGGCAGCGATCGCACGCGCGCAGGACATCGAGGAAAGCGCGCGGCAGCGCGGCATGGGCGGAGACCTGCAGGGATGATCAGCGATCCGGCACTCGGACTCTTGATGCTCGGCCTCATCGTGGTCGTGATCATGATGGGCTTTCCGACCGCCTTCACCCTGATGGGGCTCGGCATGTTCTTCGGCTTCTTCGCCTATCACCGGGCGGGCGAAGCCTGGGGAGACAATCACATCTTCGATCTGATGGTTCAGCGCACCTATGGTGCGATGACCAACGACGTCCTGATCTCGATCCCGCTGTTCGTGCTGATGGGCTACGTCATGGAGCGCGGCGCGCTGGTCGACAAGATGTTCTACTCGATCCAGCTCGCCTTCCGCCGCGTGCCTGCCTCGCTCGCGGTGGCGACGCTGATCGTCTGCACGTTCTGGGGCATCGCAAGCGGGCTCGTCGGCGCGGTCGTGGTATTGATGGGCGTCATCGCCTTCAATCCGATGCTGAAGGCCGGCTATGACGTCAAGCTCGCCTCCGGCGTCATCACCGCCGGCGGCACGCTCGGCATCCTGATTCCGCCCTCGGTGATGATCATCGTCTACGCGGCCGTGGCCGGACAGTCGGTGGTGAAGCTCTACGCGGCGGCGATGTTTCCGGGCTTCTTCCTGGCCTTCCTCTATCTCGTCTACATCGTCGGCTGGGCGCTGCTCAATCCGAAGATTGCGCCGAAGCTTCCCGAAAGCGAAATCAAGGTTCCGGTCCGTCCGTGGCTCGTCACGCTGCAGCAAGCCTATTCGCGCAAAGTGCTGCCGGCACTCGTTGCGGCGCTGCTGGCGCCCGCCAGGATCGTCAGCGCCGGCGTCGATGGCGCCCGCGTCACCTATTCAACGCTCGTGAAGAGCCTCGGCTACGCGCTGGTGCCGCTGGTCCTCACGCTCGCAACGCTCTGGGTCACCTGGTGGTACGTCGTGATCCACCAGCAGGCCGACATTCAAACGCCGGTCGCGGCCGCGACGCAGCAACAGCCTCGCGCGGAGGAGACGCTCCAGCCGCTCGGCGCGGGCGCCCAGCAGCAGGAGAGCGCCGAAGACAAGCTCGAGGAGCTCGGCGGCGCCGCCAGCCGGTCGGAGAGGTCCACGACGAACGAGCCCGAGGTGCTCCAGCAGATGGGCAGTGCCGAATTGCGGGGCAAGACCACGGCCGCGCCCGTGGAGTCCGGACCGCCGCCCGAGTTCTATACTTATTTTGCCGTCGTCGCCGGCATCTTCGCGCTCATGCTGCTCTATTATTACTGGACCATGGAGGCCGAGCAGTTCGAGGTGTTGCGGCTCCTGGTCATGTCCGTGATGCCCCTCGGCATCCTGACCGTGGTCGTGCTCGCCGTGATCCTGTTCGGCATCACCACCGCGACGGAATCGGCGGCAGTGGGCGCGGCCGGCGCCTTCCTGCTCGCGTTCCAGGCCCGGACGCTGGACTGGAAGCGCACCAAGGAAGCGGTGTTCCTGACCGCCAAGACCACCTCGATGGTGTGCTGGCTTTTCGTGGGCTCGGCGCTGTTCTCGGCGGTGTTCGCGATCCTCGGCGGCCAGGCGCTCCTCGAAAGCTGGGTGCTCTCGCTCAACATGTCGCCGGTCCAGTTCATGATCCTGTCGCAGGCGATCATCTTCCTGCTCGGCTGGCCGCTGGAATGGACCGAGATCATCGTGATCTTCGTGCCGATCTTCCTGCCGATGCTGAAACACTTCAACATCGATCCGGTCCTGTGGGGCGTGCTGGTCTTCGTCAACCTCCAGGCCGCATTCCTGTCGCCGCCCGTGGCGATGTCGGCGTTCTATCTGAAGGGCGTGGCGCCAAAGCACGTCACGCTCAACCAGATCTTCTCCGGCATGATGCCCTACATGCTGATCGTGATCGTCTGCATGGTATTCATGTACATCTGGCCCGGCCTGACGCTGTGGCTGCCGAACTATCTGTACGGAAGTTGAGCATCGGACGTCCCAGTGCTCGCCGGCCTGGAATCCGGCCCCTCGAAACGAAGGCCGGCGCCCCCGCGTTCGACGCTTCCATGGGCGGCATGGATCCCCGGCAGCTTCTTGGGCGAAGGAGTAAGCGGAAAAAAACATTTCGGACTGTGAAGCATCTTACACCACATGCCTCCGATGGTGCTAGAATGGCGACGCTTCTTAGGAGGCCCCGATGCTGACGCCCTTCAACAGGCCGTACTGGGAACAGAGCGCTCGTGACTGGACGATGAGGCTTGGCGCGCTCATGCCCCAACCGCGGAACAAGCCCGCCGAGCCCAAACCACAGCAGCCCCCATGGCGGCACTTCGACGATACCCACCATTGGGACTCGACCGCGGAGGAATGGGTCCCCAATCGCGACAGGTGACGCGCCGGGACCGAGCCTGCCTGGACGCCTTCATCGGCGTTACGCTGTTACGCATATTCATCCATGAAGCAGGCCATAATCCGAGAGAGCCTGCCTGAAAACCTCTACCGACGTATGGTGATGCGCGAGCAGCCCCGCCTCGCGCGCGCCAGTAACATTGGCCATGAGATCGTCGACGAACAGCACGGTCTGCGGCATCAGGTTGAGCTCGGACAGACAGCGGCGATAGCAGCGCGGGTCCGGTTTCGCGGTCTTGAACCGGGCCGAGGCGTAGATCCTCGAGCCGAACAGCGGACGCAGATCGGGCAGCAGCGCGTCGATATGGTCGGCGACTAGCGTGGTGTTGTTGGTCAGGACCGCAACATCGACGGTCTTGCGCAGGCAGCGGACGATCTCCAGCATCTCGGCATTCGCCTGCATCGAACGGCGTCGCGCCTGCACCCACTCGTCGAGCGACAGCGGATAGCGCATGCGTTCGCCGAAGCCTCGCAGGTAATCCGCAGCATCGAGCGCGCCGGAATCGCCGAGCGCCTCGAAGCCGCTGTCCCAGATCGCCTCGTGGATGAATTCGCTGGTCGTCCCCGCCAGCTCCGCCAGACAGGCGACGCGCTTGGCCCTGTCATAGTCGCAAAGCACGTTGTCCATGTCGAACAGGACGAGCTTGATTCCGTCGGTCACAACAGCACTCTTGGAGTGGCCGAACATCCGGCCGTGACTGCAGTCATATCGCGCCGGCGGACTGAGGACAAACCCGGGACTGTCTCTACGGTTGTGGTGCACGCCGCAGCGTTCGTTGCGCCTGGTGAGAGGTCGATCCCGTCACGCGGTCTTCGCCGGCCAGGGGACGACCTGTCCCGACATCACCAGCCGGTCACGGCCGTTGTCCTTGGCGGCGTAGAGCGCGCGGTCGGCAGCCGCGACCAGCGTGCTGGCGTCCGCAGTGGTTTCCGATGGGAGGCTTGCCGCGGCGCCTACGCTGACGGTCACCAGGCGAGAGGGCGGGTTTTGCGCATGCAGCATTGCGAGATCGCGCAGCGCCTGGCGAATCGCTTCGCCGACCTCGGCGCAGCCGTCCGGGCCGGTGTCCGGCAACAGCACGGCGAACTCCTCGCCGCCGTAGCGGGCGGCGAGATCGGCGGGGCGCCTGGCGTGAGCGGATAGGATCCGGCTCAGCGCGCGAAGGCACCCGTCGCCCGCCAGGTGTCCGTAGTGGTCGTTGAACTTCTTGAAATGATCGACATCGATCAGCAGGAGGGAAAGCTGCGTGCCGTCGCGCCGCGCGCGCGCCCATTCATCAGTGAGGCGTTCGTCGAACGTGCGCCGGTTGGCAAGGCCGGTGAGGCCGTCGGTCGTTGCAAGCGCGGCGAGCTTGTCCTGAAGGTCCTTCTGCTCGGTCATGTCGCGCACGACCGCAACAACGCCGTCGATCTCGCCGCTGTCGGAAGCCCGTGTCACGTGCAGGGCCGCTTCGACCCAGATATCGCCGTTCTCGCGATGGCGTTGGCGGTAGACGAACCTCGCCTCCTCGGCCTCGCCGTTCTTCAGCGCGGTGATGGCCTGCTCGACCCGTTCCATGTCCTCCTCGTGGATGCCGGCCACGGCCGACTTGCCGAGAAGCTCGTCGGGCGACCAGCCGATCATGCGCTGGCATGATGGAGAGACGTAGAGCAGGCGGTTATCCAGCCCGATCCGGGTCACCATATCGCTGGATTGCTCGGCAAGCAGGCGGAAATGGGCTTCGTTGGCGGCCAGCGCCTGTGCCATGCGCTGGCGCTGCGACAGCTGTCGGACCAGATAGTAGCCGATCACCGCGATCAACAGGACGAGTCCGAGGACGAAGGTTACGCGCGTGACGGCCGCGCGTCGCCAGGGCGTCAGCACATCGTCTTGCGACTTGCTCGCCAGCACCATCAGCGGATAGCGGCTGCTGCGCTGGTAGTAGCTCAGCCGCTGCACGCCATCGAGCGGCGACTTGAAATAGTAGACGGCCGCGACCGGCCGCTTTTTCCACTCCCTGAACAACGGCGCCTTCGACAGGTCGCGCCCGACGAAGACGCCGCTCTCGTCGCGGCTGCGCGCCAGCATGATGCCGTCATTGTTCAGCAGCGACGCCGAGCCGTTCGGCCCGACGTCGAAGCGCTCGTAGAATTTGACGAAATAGGCGACGTCGATCGTGAGCAGGGCGACGCCGGCGAAGCTGCCGTCGGGGCGGTCGATCCGGCGCGACGCAGTGATGATCCACTGACCGCCGGCGCGGCTCTTGATGGGCCGCCCGATCAGCGTGCCCTTTTCCGGAGAGTCGCGGTGCCGCTGGAAATATTCGCGGTCGCTGTTGTTGAGTCTGGAGAAATCGATCTGCTCGGTCGTGGCGAGCCAGCGGCCGGTCTCGTCATAGACGAAGATGCCGCGGATGCGGTCCGATGATTTGCGGGTCGGCAGATAGGTCTGGAGCTTCTCGATCGTGTCGGGACCCATCCCGTCGAGTTCGAGACGATGAACCAGCCCGACCAGGATCGTATCGGCGAGCTCGAACGTGTCGTCCGCGTGCTGAATCAGCGAATGCGCGAGATTTGCCATGTCGATCTCGGCGTTCCTGAGATCGGCATTTCGCGTCTCCCATTCGCGCCAGGCGCTCAAGCCGAGGATCGTCACGCAGATGAGCACGACGAAACCCGCCGCCCAGAGCGGAAGGCGCGTCTTGCCGAGTTCGCGGCTCGTGACCATCGGGCTTGCTCCAAATCGGAGCAAACCTCTCACTTTGGACTTAACGGCCTGTTGCAATATCCGCGATGATTGTGCGCGGTCCGTATTCAACCGGGGCGGGTCGATAGATCTTGATCGACTGTCGTCGGCAGATGTTAACCACGCTGCCGCGGCGTGGCGGTTTTGCCCGGCATCGGCCGCGTCATCCCTCCAGCGTAAATCCGACCCGCAGCGTCACCTGGTAGTGGCGCACGGAATTGTTCTCGATGTGACCGCGCGTCTGCACCACCTCGAACCATTTCATCTCGCGGACGGTCTTGGCGGCGCGGCCGATCGCGTTCTTGATCGCATCCTCGATCGAGGTCTCGGATGATCCGACCAGCTCCAGGATCTTGTAGACGTGGTCCTTCTCGGCGGTGGGCATGAGGCGTCTCCCCTTGTGCTGTGGCGGGCCCGGATACCGCTCCCGCGGTGTATCCGAAAGCGTCGGGCCTCCCCTGTGAACGGGCGGCCTGGCTTCGGGTTCCCTGCTCTGCGATGGCCTGGATGCGCCAGCCGAGGTGGAGCGGCCAGCGTCCGCCTGCTAAGCGCTAGCCATGGATTCGGCGCGGCGCGACAGGACGATCGGCTCTCTCTGCCTCTGCGTGACGGCGTTCGGCTGGGCGCTGAACTGGCCGCTGATGAAGCTGTTGCTCCAGCAATGGCCGCCCTTGTTCGCCCGCGGGCTCGCCGGTGTCTGCGCCGCGGTCATTCTCGGGATCCTGGCGCTGAGCCGGAAGGAGGCGTTTGCCGTGCCGCGGGAGGCGATCCCGCGGCTGCTGTTTGCGACCCTAACCAATGTCTTTGCCTGGATGGGGCTCGGCACGGTCGCAATGAAATACGTGACCGTGAGCGAAGGGGCGCTGCTCGCCTATACCATGCCGATCTGGGCCATGCTGTTCGCCTGGCCGGTGCTGCACACCCGGCCCACGTTGCGGGATGGTTTCGGGCTCGCCCTCGGCGTTGCCGGCGTTGCGCTGCTGCTGAGCGGCCACGGCTTCGCCTTCGGCGCCGACAAGCTCTTGGGCATCGTCCTGGCGCTGCTCTGCGCCATCCTGTTCGCGCTGGGCAACGTGCTTAATCGCAAGCCGCTGCCGATGCCGCCGCTGGTCGTCGTCGCCTGGCAGGTCGGGCTCGGCTGCGCCACCATGCTGATTCTCGGCGTGCTGTTCGAGCACCCGGACGTCTCGGCGATCACCCCGCTGGGCCTCGGCTGCTTCGTCTACATGACGCTGGTGCCGATGGGCCTCTGCTACGTCACCTGGTTCGAGACGCTGCGCCGCCTGCCGCCGACCGCGGCGTCGACCGGCATGCTGATTGTCCCCGTGATCGGCGTGATCTCCGCTGCAATCATCCTCGGCGAGCCGCTGGGCCTGCGCGAATGGGCGGCGATGGCGCTCACGCTCGGCGGCGTGACGCTGGCATTGCAGCGCGCCTAGACGTGGTGTTGTGCGGCCTGCGGCGAGGCCGGTGCAGGCTGTGTCCGTCTCCACAGCAGTCCGAGCAGGAAAAGCAGTAGTGCCATCAACGCGAAGCCGCCAATGGCGGGTGTGAAATGCCGACTGGGATCGGCTGTCTGCTCGACTTGCACGGCCAGCCGTGCCGATTGCAGTAGCCCATAGGCGCCGGCGAGCAGGATCAACCCGTACATCCAGCTGCGCTCGCGCGGGCTCGCCAGCGTGGCGAGATCGGGCAGGATCAAAGCAAGACCGATCCCCAGCATCGGCAAGTCGTAATCATACGCGTAAGGGCTGATCATCACCGACACCATCACCGCAATGCCAAGCGCGAATCTGGACGACGTGCCCCGTGCGGTGCCGATGAGGACGGCGAGCAAGGCCAGCCCTGCAACGGTCACCTGGCCCCAAAAGGCGATATTTGCCGGAAGGCCGGCTTCGTAGAGCGCGGCATAGGCCGAGATCATGCGATAGAGCGGATAGGAACCCTGCTCGAGATAGCTCGCCGATTCCCTGATCGCGCCCAGCCAGGCCGTCCAGATCTGCCAGCCGAACAGGAGCGTGCAGAGCAGCGAGCTCGCCAGCACAACGGCTGCCGCGGTCGCAAGCGCGACCCAGCGCCGCGTCGCCAGCAGATAGACGCCGACGGCGATGGCAAGGTGCGGCTTGATCACCATGGCGCCGAGGGCAAGGCCCGCGAGAAGCGGCCGCCGTTCGACGCTGAGGCAGACCAGCGCGATCAGCGCGCCGGTGAGAAAGCCGTTCTGCCCGGCGCCGATGGTGATCGCCAGCGCCGGAAACAGGATCACCAGCACCGGCGCGAAATTTACGTCCGCGATCTTGCGCAGCACCGCGAGGTAAAGCGCGAGTGTTGCGGCCGTGAACAGCAGATAGGCGAGGCCGACCGGCAGCAACGCGAACGGCGCAAGCAGGAGATCGTATTGCGGCGGATAGGTCCAGGGCATGAAGCCGGTCGCGCCGCCGGCGGCCTCCATCTGCATCTTCAGCAGGGCCTCGAAGTGATAGACCTGGTCGAGGTCGCCGCGCCAGGCGCGCTGCGCGACGATGTGGAAGGCGTCGAAATCGGCGAGCTTGCGGTCGGTCCAGCCGCCCCAGCGGGCGAACCAGAAGGTCTTGAAAGCGACGATCGCCGTCAGCGCGGCCAGCACGAGACGCACATAGGTCGCCCGCTTCGACGGCGAGAGCCGAACTCCTTCCAGTGTTTCGGCGAGCATGGCGGCGGCAACCTCATACCTGACGGACTGGCGACCGGCCGGGCAGGTCCGCAGATCCCTGCAAGGCTGCCATTGGAGGCTTAAGGGACGGTAAGGAATCCGGAAGGATTTCGGCGGCGGAGCGGTCCCTGGCGCGAGAATCTGCCCGGATTCGTCATCAGGCTTGTGCTGATGATGCGCTTCCGGGCCTATCGGCGTGAGCGGTCAAGATGTCTTTGCGAAATCGCCCGGGGGCGTCGGATCGGTGCGCTTGCCCGTTCAGGGACAGGCAAGGTAATTTCAGTGTGGTTTCCTGGCATGTTCGATGTGCGGTGATGATCGACCGTTGGACGAAGGGTGCTCTGGTCGCGATCGGTCTGTCGGTCGTGCCTGCGCCTGTCGTGGCGCAGGACGATCTCGGTGACGCGCCCGGCACGGTATCGCTGCAGGTGACGACCGATCCTTCCACGATCGAGTGCCGCAGGCTGGAGAGGGTCAATCCCTCGTCGCTCGCGTTCCTGACGCTGCGCCGGACGTTCAACGACGATTTCAACGAGCATCCGCTCGCGACAGGTCGCTGGGTGCCGCATTATGCCGGCGGTGCGGCGTGGCCGGAGGCGCGCTACTGGGGCGGCGACGGCTCCGACTTCAAGCGCAAGACCAGCGCCAATGGCGAGCAGCAGATCTATGTCGATCCGCGTTACGCCGGCCGCGGGGCGGCGCCGCTCGGGCTCGATCCGTTCAAGGTCGAGGACGGCGTGCTCTCCATCGTCGCCAGCCGCACGCCGCCGGAATTGAAATCCGTTCTGTTCAACAACGAGTACATCTCGGGGATCCTGACGACGCAGGGATCGTTCGCGCAGAAGCACGGCTATTTCGAAATCCGCGCAAAAGTCCCGGTCGGCCATGCGGTGTGGCCTGCCTTCTGGATGCTGGCGGACGACGGCGGCTGGCCGCCGGAAGTCGACGTGCTGGAAGGCCGCGGCGAGCGGCCTGGGGACCTCGTGATGACCACGCACTGGCGGGTCCCGTCGACCCAGAAGATCCAGTCCTGCGGCTTCGATTTCGCAGTCGGCGATGCTTCGAACACCTTCCACAATTACGGTGTGCTGTGGGAGGAGGATCGCCTGGTCTATTTCATCGACCGTCGGCCGGTGTCCGACATCAAGGTGCCGATCGGCTTCGACGATCCCATGTACATGATCGTCAACCTGGCGATCGGATCGAAGTTCTTTATTGGCGTGGGACCGGTCGACGCGGAATCGCCGCCGAGCGTGGCCTTCGAGATCGACCGGATATCCGTCTATCAGATCGATATGGAGCAGGCGCGGAGATAGCGATGTCCGGAAAAGTCTCGCGGCGCGAATTTGCAGGGCTTGCGGGTCTCGCCGCGCTTGGCGCGGCAATGGGTGCAAGGGCTGCCGAGACCACTGACCGTCACGGGCCCGCGCCTTTCCCCAAGGATTTCCTGTGGGGCACGGCGACCTCGTCCTACCAGATCGAAGGCGCCGTCAACGAGGACGGCCGCGGCAAGTCGATCTGGGACATCTTCAGCCATACGCCCGGCAAGATCGAGGACGGCTCGACCGGCGATCGCGCCAACGAGCATTATCATCGCTACAAGCAGGACGTCGCGCTGATCAAGGCGCTCGGCGTCAAGGCCTATCGTTTCTCCATCGCATGGCCACGCGTATTCCCGGAGGGATCGGGCCAGCCCAATCCAAAAGGGCTCGATTTCTACAACCGCCTCGTCGACGAGCTGCTCGCAAACGGCATCGAGCCCTACGCCACGCTGTATCACTGGGACCTGCCGCAGGCGCTGCAGGACCGCGTCGGCGGCTGGCAGTCGAGCGACACGTCAAAAGCCTTTGCCGACTATGCCGCCTACGTCGCCGCACGCCTGACCGATCGCGTCAAGACCGTCTTCACCGTGAACGAGGTTGGGCGCTTCGTGAATTTCGGTTATGGCTGGGGCATCGATGCGCCTGGCCTGAAGCTGCCGACCGCGCAGCTCAACCAGGCCCGCCATCACGTCGCGCTGGCGCACGGGCTTGCCGTGCAGGCGATCCGCGCCTCCGGGCGGGCCGGCACGCGCGTTGGCGCGGCCGAGAACATCGCCGCCTGCGTGCCGGCGATCGCGACGCCGGACAACATCCGCGCCGCCGAGATCGCGACGCGCGAGCTCAATGCCGGCTTTCTCGGCGTGGTGCTGGAGGGAAAGTATACCGACGGCTTCCTCGCCTATGCCGGCGCGAACGCGCCGAAGTTCACGCCCGAGGAATTGAAGATCATCGGCACGCCGAACGACTTCGTCGGCCTCAACATCTACGCGCCGCAATTCTACGTCACCGCCACCGACCGCGCGCCGGGCTTCCACGTGCTGCCGTTCCCGACCTCGTTCCCGCACATGAATTCGGAATGGCTGCGGGTCGGCCCCGAGGTGATCTACTGGGCCCCGCGCCTTGCCGCGAAAATCTGGAACATCGAGACGATCTACATCAGCGAGAACGGCACCTCGTCCGAGGACAGGATCGCCGCCGACGGCCAGGTCTACGACCTCGACCGCATCATGTTCCTGCGCAACTACCTGACCCAGATGCAGCGCGCGATCAGCGAGGGTGTGCCGATCCGCGGCTATTTCCTCTGGAGCCTGATGGACAATTTTGAATGGATCTTCGGCTACGGGAAGCGGTTCGGCCTGTATCGGGTCGACTTCGAGACACAGGCGAGGGTGCCGAAGCTGAGCGCGGCGTTCTATCGCGACGTGGTGGCGCGGAATGCGATTGGGGTGTGAGACCAGACCCTACGGATCCAGCTCCGTATCCCAGTACAGATAATCCAGCCAGCTGTCGTGCAGATAGTTCGGCGGGAACAGCCGGCCGTTGCGGTGGAGCTGGTGCACGGTCGGCGCGAACGCGCTCTGGCGCGGAAACATCTTGGCTTGCGCCGGAGTGAGGTTGCCCTTGCGCAGGTTACACGGCGAGCATGCCGCGACCACGTTCTCCCAGGTGGTCTGGCCGCCTTTACTGCGCGGGATGATGTGATCGAAGGTGAGGTCTTCGGGCGAGCCGCAATATTGGCAATTGAAGCGGTCGCGGAGGAAGACGTTGAAACGGGTGAAGGCGGGATGGGTGGTCGGCTTGACGAAGGATTTGAGCGAGACGACGCTCGGTAACTGCATCTCTAACGTCGGACTTCGAACCGCCTGATCGTAATGTGCAACGATGTTGACGCGGTCGAGAAACACCGCCTTGATCGCGTCCTGCCACGACCACAGAGACAGTGGGTAGTAACTCAGCGGCCGGAAGTCCGCATTCAGCACCAACACCGGCCAACTGCCTTGCGAGACATGTGCGTTCAAGTAACGCTCCCGGCCTCCAATGTACGCTGCGAAGCAGCATGTACTGACATACTACATGCAGCGTGACGGGATTGTGAAGCCCGCCGAGAGACTTATTCAGCCTCAGCCAATGCGGCGGCGGGGTGGCGAAGCGCCCAAAAACGCCGTGATTCGGCGAGGGGCCGGCGAGGCCGGCCGGAACCGCCGGGCGGTCGCTGATACCTCATTCCGGCACCCGCTCCAGCTTCTGCAGGCACCGCGTCGCACGCACCACGGCGGGCATTTCCTCGTCCGGAAAGCTCGCCTTCCAGTTGGTCACGCCGACCTCGCCGACATAGATGTCGCCCTTCGAATCCAGCGCGATGCCGTGCGGCGCCAGGAACCTGCCGCTGGCAACACCCGGACCTTCCTCGCCACCGAGCCGCGCGATGCGTTTGCCCTGCGCATCGACGATCGACAGCCGCGGGCCGAGATTGGGCACGTTGCGGTTGATGTCGAGGCCGGGGCCGAGCTCGCCAATGACGAAGGTTGGGCGCTTGGCCCCGCCGCAGCAGCACAGCGCGCAGGGCCGGTGCAAATTGTTCCACTGCGTCTCGTATCTGCCCTCGCCGTCGAACACCTGCACGCGATGGTTCTCGCGGTCTGCGACATAGACCCAACCGTCGGCATCGGTCGCGATATTGTGCACGATGTTGAACTGGCCGGGATCGGTGCCCGGCTCGCCCCAGCTCTTGATCAGCTTGCCGTCGGGCGTGAACTTGTGCACGCGCGCATTGCCATAGCCGTCGGAGACGTAGATCTCGCCCTTCGGCGACAATGCGGTGTGGGTGCAGCGGTGGAATGGCTCGCCGCTCATGAACGGCGCCGGCTTTGCGGGGATGCCGATCGTCAGCAGTACCTTGCCGTCGGTGGTGCATTTGCGCACCATGTGGTCGCCGTCGTCGGTGCAGTAGAGATTGTCGTCCGCATCGATATGCAGGCCGTGCGCACGGGAGAACAGGCCTTCGCCCCAACTGCGGAGGAAATTGCCCTCGCGGTCCAGCACCACCATTGGATGGGCGCCGCGGTTGAACACGTAGATTCGGTCCTTGCTGTCGACCGCGACCGAGGCGACGTCGGTCAGCGTCCAGCCGTCGGGAAGCTTGGCGAAATTTTCGACGACGCGGTAGCGGTGCTCGCCGCTGCCGAGAATGGCTGGCATGGGTGTCCCTTCCTCTCGCTGTCTCTGTCGTGCTCGCCTGCATCCGCGTCGTCATTGCGAGCGCAGCGAAGCAATCCAGAATCCTTCCGCGGAGACGGTCTGGATTGCTTCGCGGAGCCTGTCATCGGGCCGCGCTGTGCGCGGACCCGGTGGTTCGCAATGACGGGGGCTCAAGTTGCACTCACCTCGCGCCCCAGCATCCCTTCCTCGATCGCCTTGATCTGGAGCGCGAGGTATTTCGAGTTGATGCGGCATTGCGCGAGGCTGCCGGCGATGAACCAGAGGCCGGGCAGCTTCGTGCGCGCATACATGTTGCGCAGCTCGAAGCCGTCGCCAAAGCCCCAGATCGGGCCGACGCGGTCGGCGATTGCGTCGCCGAACAATTTCCGCACCAGATATTCCTGCGGCTTGTAGCCGGTGGAGAGCACGATCAGATCGGCGGCAATGGTCGAGCCGTCCGTCATCCGCGCGCCCTCGGCGAGGAAGCGCTCGATGTCGGAAAACTGCCTGAGCTTGACCGCGCCCTCGACGATCAGGTTGGAGCAGCCGACGTTGAAATAATAGCCGCCGCCGCGGGTGAGGTATTTGAACTGCCAGCCGGTGCCGGCCTCGCCGAAGTCGAGCTTGAAGCCGACGCGCGAGAGGCCGTCGAGCAGCTCCTTGTCGAGCTGCTTCGACTGCTCGGTCAGCATCACATGCGTCTTCCTGGCGAGCGGCGTCGGCATCGAGGCCGCGATCAGATCGTTGTCCTCGAGCGTACCCTCATTGTAGGTCGCGTAGGCCAGCTGCGCCGACGGCTCGATATTGGTGACCAGCGTCGGCGAACGCTGCACCAGCGTCACCTCGGCGCCACTGGAATGCAGATCCTGTGCGATGTCGTGGCCGCTGTTGCCGGTGCCGATGACGATGGCGCGCTTGCCTGTCCAGTTCTCGCCGTCCTCGTAGCGGCTGGAATGCACCAGCGTGCCCTTGAAATTGTCTAGGGTCGGAATGTCGGGGATATTGGCGATGCCGCTGACCCCGGTCGCCATGATCACATGGTGCGGATGCATGGTGCGTCTGCTGCCGTCGGCGCGGCGCAGGGTGACGGTCCAGTGGCCCTTGGTCTCTTCGTAAGAGCCGCCCTCGAACTCTGTGCCGGTCCAGAAGTTCAGCTCCATGGCATCGACATAGGCTTCGAACCAGTTGGCGAGCTTGTCCTTGGGGATATAGACCGGCCAGTTCGGCGGAAACGGCATGTAGGGGAGGTGATTGACCTGCACCTGATTGTGCAGGGTGAGCGCGTGATAGCGCTTGCGCCAATTGTCGCCGATCCGCATCCCGCGATCGACGATCAGGGTGTCGACCTTCAACTGCTTCAGCCGCGCCGCAATCGCGAGCCCGGCCTGGCCGCCGCCGACCACCAGCACGGCCGGATCGCGATCGGAATAGTCGCGCGAGGCGTTGCGCAGGTCGAGCCAGTTCGGTCCGCGGAAATCGCGCGAATAGGCCTGACCGCGCGGCCGCAAGGTGCCGAGCTGCTCCTCGAAGCTCTTCAATTCGTCGAGCGCGGTGAGCAGCGTCCATGCCTTCAGGCGGTCGCCGTCGGCGGCATCAGGGATGAGCCGCACGATGCCGCTGCCGCGGCCTATCGCGGTCTCGAAACTGAAGATGGCTTCGATGTTGTTCGTGCCGGCGCGCGTCACCCAGCGCGGCGGCGCGCGGTTCGGTGCGATCTTGAAATTGGCCGGCGCGGCCTTTGGTGCGAGTGCTGTCAGCGCCCGAGCGACTGCATCGTGGCCGGCGATCGTTTGCAGGTTCCAGCTCAGTGCCAGCACATCGCGCCAGAAACATTCGGCGACGAATAGGCGGGTGAGTGCTTCGCGATCGGGTTTGCCCAGCGTCCGCTCGAAATCGTCGAGCCAGGCCTGTGCGGCGACGGAAATATCCTTCGTCCTGTCCAGCATTGGCGACCTCGTGGCCGTCTTCGCGGCGTTTCCTCTGAGATCGAACGCTATACCGGATCAATCCATGTCAAAAGCGCTTTACCCGAGCAGCGAGAGCATATGGCCCTGCTCCGGCGGAATGCGGCCCTGCAGCGTGTCGAGATAGACCTGCCGCACTGCCTCGGGCCCACGGCTCTCGATCACGGTCAAGCATCGCTCCAACATCGGCGCGAAGCCGGCCCAGGCCGCACCAAGGCGCTGCTCGATGCCGCCCGGACCCCATTCCTTGGCGCGCTTGCGGATGTGGTCGGGCGCGAAGAACAAGCGCGGCTTTGCGCCGGGCAGGACGCCTTCGTCGGCATCGGTCGCGCGATGCGTCAATCCGACGCGTACCGAGCATTTCATCTGGTCGCCGAAATGTCGGTGCAGCGTGGTGCGCAGCGCGCTGTTGCCGGCCATGTCGACGAAGGCAACCGGTGCGTCCGACGGCAGCGACGTCACGCGGTCATAGGTGACGACCTCGTCATAGCAGCCGAGCGAGGTGACAAAGCCGGTATTGCTTGACGAGGTCAGGCCGATCGCCTTGCGGCCGCGCGTGTGAAGCAGATGTGCAAGGCCGAATGCGGTCTTGCTCGAGGCACTCGACAGCAGCACGGCGCGTGCGCCGAAATCGTCGTTCTCGGCGAGGAAGTCGTCGACCAGGAACGACAGCATGAACAGCGGCCGCAGCAGCGCCTGGTAATCGCCCTGCCGCCCCGCGTAAGCGGGGTCGCCGCCGACGCGCGCATAGGCATTGTAGACGGGCGCAACGCCCTGCCGGTGCGCGGCGCCGTCGCGCAAGCCCCGCTTGCTGACGTCGGTCGCCTCGATCACGAGATGCGTCGCCATCGGGAAATAGCCGAACAGGCGTTCGCCAACCGGCACGTTCGGATGTTTCGAGGCGATCACCTCGCAAAAGCCCCATACCGGAATGTTGCCAAAACCCTGCGGCGCGGGAAAGATCTGCCAGTATTTCAGTTCGTCGCCCATCACCGCATAGGTGATGTTGTTGGCGGTGAACGCAAAGCGCTCGACTTTGACGAGCAGTGCGTCCTGCGGGAGCGCGTCTGCCGCGGGAAGCCCGGTTGCGATCGTCTTGCAGGTTTCGAGATTGTCCCGTGCAACGATGAAGTCGGTGGCTGTCATGATGTCGATCCCGGCTCTGATCCGCACCGGCATCTCATCGGCTATGCGCGCCCCGTTTGCAACCTCAACATAGTTTTAAACGCTGTTTGCTGCTGCGGGGCATGCACAAGGGAAAGGCTCCACTTCAGCGGAGCCTTTCTTTGCGAGTGGAATTGCCTGTCACTCTACAGGTGGCAAGCCAACTATCTTCGGGTGCCCGCGCCATACAACTCGCGTTCGCGCCCGACATCATCGGGGGACAGCGGCGGGCTGGCGGCATCGAAGCTGGTCCAGCCGGACTTTTTCCAGGCAGCGCTCCGGTCCTGCAGGTTCACCGACCTCTCGTGCAGAAGGGCATCGAGACGCGAGCGGTCCTGATCGGGGACCTTCACCGAAACCAGCGTTCCGCCCCTGCGGACGCCCTCGGCGTAGCGAGACGCATCGTCCCTGGACACGCCGGCCTCAGTCAGCGCACCGACGATGCCGCCAGTGGCAGCGCCGGCCGCCGCGCCTACCGCGGTCGATGCCAGCCAGCCGGCAGCGACGACGGGTCCGAGTCCAGGAATAGCCATCAATCCCAGTCCCGCCAGCAGGCCCGCCGCGCCTCCGAGACCCGCGCCGACGCCGGCACCCGTGCCCGCACCTTCGGCG
This sequence comes from Bradyrhizobium huanghuaihaiense, assembly GCF_025200885.1. Taxonomy (NCBI): domain Bacteria; kingdom Pseudomonadati; phylum Pseudomonadota; class Alphaproteobacteria; order Hyphomicrobiales; family Nitrobacteraceae; genus Bradyrhizobium; species Bradyrhizobium huanghuaihaiense. Next base: position 1,644,363 of record NZ_CP104172.1, read on the forward strand.
CGGTCGTCGACGCCGTCGCGATCGCGATCGACCTTGCGGGTCGAGGTGCCGTACCAGTTGTCGGAATTGTTGGCGACGATACTGATGTCGGAGTGCGGCACCCCCGCGGCCTCGAGACGGGTGACTGCACGTTCCGCATCCGAATAGTTGTCATAGAGTCGGGAAATGGTGGTGGTCATGTTGCATCCTCCGCTTACTTAATGGGGTTCACGTTGCCCTGGAAGTCGACGCTCACGTCGGTCTTGGTCCCGGCCTTGTCGGCCTTGCCGCGCCAGACGCCGTCGTTGTCCTTCTGCAGGACGGATACGTTGGAATAACCGGCGGCCTCGATCTTCGATTTCGCCTGGCCTTCGGTGAAGCTGTTGCGGCCCGCGACCGGGGCGTTCGAATTGTTATGATCGGAACTGTTGATCGCGTTGTTGCCCGGCCCGCTTTGCGCGGGCTGCGACTGTGCGCTGACGGGCACTGACCCGAGCAGCAGGAGCGTTGCGGCGAGAATGGGTAGACGTGACATTGTTGTCCTCCGACGGTTGATTGTGCCGGGCGACAACAGACGAGATTCCGATTGGTTGCTCCGCGATGGCGATCAAAGCGCGCCTAAGCAACGCGCAGTGGGTGCGGCAATGGGCGCCGTTACGAACATCACGTGACGTGACGATGCGCAGGAACCATGGCCGATACGTCCCGTTGACGCATCTTTGCAACTCGGTACGCGTCGCCCCTTCGCGTGCCCTTTAGGCGACGCTCGCTGATCGCCGGCGGCATGCTTGCCGCGGCATCGATCACCGAGCCGGGACGCGGACCTGATCACGCCGCCCAATAGGGATCGCGCAGCTTGCGCTTGAAGATCTTCCCGGTCGCCTCGCGGGGCAGCGCATCCAGGAACTGGACCTCCTTCGGCACCTTGAAGTTGGCCAATCGCTCGCGCAGAAAGGCCTGCACCGCGGCGGTGGAGAGCTGCGCGCCCGTCTCCGGCTCGATGCAGGCGCACAGTCGCTCGCCAAATTCGGCGTCGGGGATACCGAACACGGCGCAGTCGCGCACGCCGGGCATTGCGATCAGAACGTTCTCGATCTCGGCGGGATAGATGTTGACGCCGCCTGATATCACCATGTCGCGCTTGCGGTCGCACAGGAACAGATAGCCGTCTTCGTCGAGATAGCCGACGTCGCCGACGCTGACGAGACCGTCGCGCCCGGCCTCTGCCCGCGCCTGCGCCTTGCCGTGATAGTCGAAATCGGGCACCGCCGTCTGGCGCATGTAGATCTCGCCGACCTCATTGACACCGCAGAGACTGCCGTCATCGCGAAAAATCTTGACGATGCCGCCTTCGATCGCGCGGCCGACCGTGCCCGGCTTCTTCAGCGCCTCTTCGGCCGAGTGCCACACCGGGATGCCGGTCTCGGTCGAGCCGAAATATTCGTTGATCACGGGTCCCCACCACTCGATCATGGCGCGCTTCACCTCGGGCGGGCAGGGCGCGGCACCGTGCACCACGAAGCGCAGCGAGGAGAGATCGTAGCGCCGTCTTACAGCCTCGGGCAGCCGCAGCAGCCGGACGAACATGGTCGGCACCATGTGGATGTGCGTGACCCGGTGGCGCTCGATAAGCGCCAGCAGCTCCTCGGCGTCGAACCGCGCCTGAAGGACGATGGTGCAGCCGCTGCGGAACGCCAGCATGCCGTAGGAGTGCGGCGCCGAGTGATACATCGGGCCGTTGATCAGCACGACCTGGTTGTCCCGCGGCTTGATGCCATAGGCGATCGCGCCGACGCGCTCGGAGGCGGCCGCCTGTTCGGGCTGCATCGGCATCCGCCGCACGCCCTTCGGCATGCCCGTGGTCCCCGACGTGTAGATCATCGCCGCGGCCCGGCGCGGCGGCTCCTGATTTTCCGGATGACCGCCGCGCCAGCGGTCCCAATCGGTCAGGCCCGCCGGGACTTCGGTCAGCTCGGGCGGAACGGCGAAAGTCGCCGCGAGCTCGGGCGGCGTCGCGACGACGAGCAGGTGGACATCCTCGGGCAGGCCGGCGCGGATCTGCGGCAGCAGATCGGCATGGCAGACCAGGATCTTCGCCCCGCTGTCGGTCAGGATGTAGCGGACCTCCTCGGCCTTGAGATGCCAGTTGATCGGCACCACCGGGCTGCCCAGCGCGGCAGAGGCCGCGACCACCTCGAACAGCGCGAAATCGTTGCGCAGCATCATGGCGACCGGAACGCCCTCGGCAAGGCCGAGAGCGCGGAGCCCGCTCGCCGCCAGTCTGATGCGGATCTGGATCTCGTCGTAGCCGATTCGCCGTTCGCCGCTGATGATCATGGCGTGTCCTTACCTTGTTCCAGTCTAGCGATCGTCCAGCACGTCGCCGAACCCGACCCAGCTCTTGCCGTTGAAGCGGCGGAGCTGCAGCTGCTGGAACGGCAGATAGTCATCGGGGCCGGTGGTGACAGACATGCCCGGTAGCAGCAGCGGCAGCTTCACCTCTTTGAGCGATGCGGCCTGACGCATGATGTTGTCGCGGCTGAAATCATCCTTGCATGCCTTCAGCACCGTCATCAGCAGCGTCGCATAGTGGTAGCCGGCAGCGTAGTTGGAATTGGAGAGGTCCGCGGTCGGCATGTACTGCTTCATGAAGGCGAAGTACTCCTTCACGCCGGGATCGCTGGCCCATTGCGGGTCCATCGTGTCCTTCTGGTTGCTCGACGAGATCAGACCGACCGCGTTGTCGAGCCCGGCCGGCTCGAGGAACGAGATCGACGAGGCCGAGGTCGGCACGAAGAACAGCTCGGGCTTCCAGCCGATCTCGGCCACGCCCTTGATCATCTGCGAGGTGAACTTGCCGAGCACGACGCCGAACAGCACGTCGGCGCCCGATGCCTTCAGCGTCGAGAGCTGCGAGCTGATCGTCGGCGCGCTGGTCTCGTAGGTCTGCTCCGCCACGATCATGCTGGCGCCTTTCTCGCCGAGCGCGCGCTTGAAGCCGGCGACATAGTCGCGGCCGAAATCGTCGTTCTGGGACAGGATCGCGATCTTCGCGCCGGGCTTGGTGCGCAGCACGTGCTTGGCATAGACCACGCCTTCGGATTCGTAGGCGGCCATGCCGGGCATGGTCCATGTATATTTCTGCGGATCGGCCCATTTCGTCGCGCCTGAGAGCACGAACAGCTGCGGCACCTTCTTGCCGTTGAGGTAGCGCTGCACGGCGCTGTTGGTGGCGGTGCCGAGCGAGCCGAACATCATCAGCACCTCGTCCTGCTCCACCAGCTTGCGGGTCTGCTCCACCGTCTTCGGCGGCGAATAGGCATCGTCCAGCGTGATGAACTTGACCTTGCGGCCGTTGATGCCGCCTTCGGCATTGACCTTCTCGAAGAACGCCTCCTGCGTCCGTCCGATCGCGCCGAAGCCGGAGGCCGGGCCGCTATAGGGCAGGGTCTGTCCGATGCGGATCTCGTCGCCGCCTTCGGCACGGGCGGTCCCGGTTGCGAGCGTCAGCAACGACAGGCCGATCAGCGCGGCTGCCAGCTTCATGATGTCCTCCCGTTTTTCTTTCTGTCAGTCTCAGCCGTCAGGCGCTGGCGCGCATCAGGAAGTCCTGCCGGGCCTGATCGAATTCGCCCTTCATCCGGCCGACGAGCTCTGCGACCGGCGGTGCGTCCATGATCTGGCCGATGCCCTGGCCCGATCCCCAGATGTCGCGCCACGCCTTGGATTTCATGTTGCCGCCGGAGCCGAAATTCATCTTCGACTTATCGGCGGCGGGAAGATTGTCCGGATCGAGGCCGGCGGCGGCGATCGAGGGCCCGAGGTAATTGCCGTGCACGCCGGTGAACAGGTTGGTGTAGATGATGTCGTGCGCGGCATGCTGCGTCAGCGCCGACTTGTAGGCTTCGTCGGCGTTGGCTTCCTGCGTGGCGATGAAGCGCGTGCCCATATAGGCGAGGTCGGCGCCCAGCGTCAGCGCGGAGGCGATGCCAAAGCCGTCGCTGATCGCGCCCGACAGCAGGATCGCGCCGCCAAACCATTGCTTGACCTCGCGCACCAGGGCGAAGGGCGACAGCGTGCCAGCATGTCCGCCGGCGCCGGCGCAGACCAGGATCAGGCCGTCGACGCCCTGCTCGGCGGCCTTGCGCGCGTGCTTGACGTTGATGACGTCGTGGAACACGAGACCGCCATAGGAGTGCGCGGCCTCGACGATCTCCGCCGGCGGCCGCAGCGAGGTGATGATGATGGGCGCCTTGTGCTTCACACAGGTCTCCATGTCCTTCATCAGCCGGTCGTTGGAGGCATGGCAGATCTGGTTGACGGCGTAGGGCGCGACCTTCTTGCCGGGATTGCGCGACTTGTATTCGCCGAGCTCGTCCTCGATCCGGCTCAACCATTCGTCGAGCTTCTCGACCGGCCGGGCATTGAGCGCGGGAAACGAGCCGACGATTCCCGCCTTGCACTGGGCGATCACCAGCTCCGGTCCGGAGACGATGAAGAGCGGCGAGCCGACGACGGGCAGCTCCAGATTGTTCTTGAGCAGGGCGGGCAGTGCCATCCGATCCTCCTGATAACGCGCATCGCCGGTCCTTGCGGCCGATGGTGAGCGCTTCCATGTCGATTTGTCGCGCCGGCAGAGTGTCCTGCCTGGCGGTTTGACCGCACTATAGGGTTGAACGGCGGGCGCGGGATCGTTCAATATTGAACATGCGCATATTCAGATTTGAACGGAGCCGCCGGTGGACTGGGATCTCTGCAAGACCTTCGTCGCGGTTGCCGATACCGGCAGCTTCACGGCTGCGGCAAAGCGTCTGCACGCCAGCCATCCGACCGTCAGCCGCAAGGTCGCGGCGCTGGAGGCGCAGCTCGGCACCAAGCTGCTGGCGCGTGCCGCGGATGGCTTCGTGCTCACCGCCGACGGACGTACGCTGCGCGAGCACGCGGAAGCCATGGCGGCTGCCGCGCTCCGGGCCGAGGCGGCCGTTGGCGCCGGCGGGCGCAAGGCGCGCGGCACGGTCAAGCTGTCGATCGGCGCGACGCTGGCCTCGCATTGGCTGATGCCGCGGCTGCCGTCCTTTCTGGGCGCGCATGACCATATCCGGCTCGAGATCATCACCCATCCGTTTCCGGCCAGCGTGCGCCGCCGGGAGGCCGACGTGGTGCTGCGCCCGGTCGACAGCGGCGAGGAAAACCTGGTCGGCCGCAAGATCGGCCGGCTCGGCACCGGCTTCTATGCCTCGCGCGACTATGCCGCCGGCCGCTCCCTGCCGGAGCGCAGCGGCGAGTGGAAGGGGCACCGCGTGATCGGCTTTGCCGACCAGGATTCCAACGCGCAGCTGGCGCGCTGGAGCGATGCGATCACGCGCCAGGGCACCATGGTGATGCGCTGCTCGTCGCAAGGCGACATGCTGGCGGCGGTGCGCGCGGGGATCGGAATCTCCGCGCTGTCCTGCTTCGTCGCGGAAAGCTATCCGGACCTCGTGCGCGTCGCGCCGCAGAAGCTCGTCAGCGTCGCCGACCTCTGGCTGCTCGCTCATCCCGATCTGGTCGAGCTGTCCGCGGTGCGCGCCGTCGTCGACTTCGTGGCCGAGTGTGCCCGCGCCGACCGCGAGCGGCTGCGAGGGTAGGGTCTCGTGCCCCGGACGCAGCGCAGCACGCAGTGATGCGCTGCTGATCCGGGGCCCATGCATCCATCTCGCGAAGCTCAGGGGTCCCGGCTCTGCGGCGCGTCACTTCGTGCCGCACCGCGTCCGGGACACGATAAACTTGTGATGATCAGGCTTGGCCGGCGAGCACGCCCTCGCGCTTCTTCACCGCGCGATAATAGCTCCACCACAGATGCGCCGCCGCGCCGCGCAGGGGACGCCAGGGCTCGGCGAGTGGCGCCATCTGCTTCTCCGTCGGCCGCGCCTTGAGGCCGAGGCCAATCTTGATGCCCTCCTGGACGGCGAGGTCGCCGGCCGGCCAGGCATCGCCATGGCCGAGGCAGAACAACAGATAGACATCCGCCGTCCACGGCCCGATGCCGGGTAGCGAGATCAGCGTGTGGTGCGCGGCGTCGGCATCTTCCTCCGCCAGCACGTCGAGGTTCAGCCGCTGCGCACCGATCTCGCGTGCCAGATGCTTCAGCGTCTTGATCTTGGCGGCGGATAGGCCGAGCCGCCCCAGCCGGTCGGTGCGGGCACGGCGCACGGCATCATGGTCGAACGGATCAAAGGCGGCGGACAACCGCCCCCAGATCGCCGATGCGCTGGCGGTTGAAAGCTGCTGGCCGCAGACGATGTGCGCGAGCCCGGTAAAGCCCGGCTCGCGCCGCCGCAACGCCGGCATGCCCGCGGTCTCGAGCACGGGCTTGAGCCGTGGATCGCGCTTGATCAGCGCGTGGACGGCTTCTTCGAGGTCGGACTGGGATTCGAGATGGATGGTCATGTGGCTCGGTAAGCTCTCTCCGGCGTCATGGCCGGGCTTGACCCGGCCATCCATCTCCTATCGTAACAGAGTCATGGAAGATGGATTGCCGGGTCAAGCCCGCAATGACGAGTCTTGAGAGAATTCATGCCACCCGTTTTCCGATTTGCCCCGAGCCCGAACGGCCTCCTGCATCTCGGCCACGCCTATTCCGCGCTGCTCAACTTCGATCGGGCGCGCGAGACCGGCGGGCGGCTGTTGCTGCGGATCGAGGACATCGATGCGACGCGCTGCCGGCCGGAATATGAAGCCGCGATCTACGAGGACCTCGCCTGGCTCGGGATCGCCTGGGAGACGCCGGTGCGGCGGCAGTCGGAGCATCTGTCCGACTATCGCGCTGCGCTCGAAAGACTCTCCGCGCTGGACCTCGTCTATCCCGCCTTTGAAAGCCGCGCCGAGATCGCAAGGCTGGTGACCGCGCGAGAGGCCGACGGGCCGTGGCCGCGCGATCCCGACGGCGCACCGCTTTATCCCGGTGACGCCAAATCGCTGTCCTCAGGCGAGCGGGCACGACTGATCGCCTCGGGCGCGCCCTACGCGCTCCGGCTCGACATGGCGGCCGCCGGCCGCCGCGTCGATGGCCTGAGCTGGAACGAGCTCGGCGAGGGAGCCGACGGCGAGAACGGCACCGTCCCGGCGCGACCGGAGGCCTGGGGCGACGTGATCCTGGCCCGCAAGGAGACGCCGACCAGCTACCATCTGTCGGTGGTCGTTGACGACGCGCTTCAGGGCGTCAGCGAGATCGTGCGGGGCCAGGACCTGTTTCATGCGACGTCGGTCCACCGCCTCCTCCAGGTCCTGCTTGGCCTGCCGGAACCCGCCTACCGCCACCACGCGCTGATTCGTGATGAGGAGGGACGGAAGCTGTCGAAATCCAGCCGCTCGACGGGGCTGCGGGAGTTGCGCAGCGCGGGCATCACACCTGCCGGCATTCGCCAGCTGGTGGGATTAGGTTAAGTTTCTCTGGGGGTTAGCCAAACGCTGCCGTGACTCCGAGGGTTCCGTCGTGCCATGCTCGCCGCATAGCCCGGGTTCGAAGGGGATACTTCGAAGGGGAATTATGGCGGCGAAAACGCGCGCGGTGCGCACTACGCGGACGTCCACGCGACCGCCTCGGAAACGGTCCGGGGCGGCGGGGCGGTCGCGCAAGCGCGCCACCAAGGCCGCCGCGCCAGATGTGGTCCAGGCGGCGCTCGCCGCCTTTGCCCACGAGGTCCGCACCCCCCTGACCGGCATTCTCGCGATCAGCGATCTGCTCGCGACCTCTGATCTCGGGGAGCGGGAGCGGCGCTGGGCTGACACCATCAAGGCCGGCGCCGAGCATCTGGCGAGCCTTGCCACGCTGTTCGTGGACGCTGCCAAGACGGGCAAGGGCGCCGGGAAGGCCGGCAGCACGCTGCGGCACGATCTGTTCGACTTGCGGGCGCTCGCACGCAGCACCGGCGATTCGCTCGCCGGGCGCGCCGCGGCCAAGGGGCTGCAGGCCCAGGTCGATATTGCCGACAAGCTGCCGGGGCTGGTGGTCGGCGATCCCGTCCGCCTGCGCGCCGCGCTCGAGAACCTGATCGACAATGCGGTGAAGTTCACCGAGCAGGGCGGCGTGGCGCTGGCGGTGGCGCCCTGGCGTCCTGCCAAGAAGAGCAAGGGCAAGGTCGGCGTGGCCTTCGCGGTGTCCGACAGCGGCATCGGCCTCACCATGGCCGAGATCAAGCGGCTGTTCCGCCCCTTCACCCAGGCCAATGTCACCATCGCCTCGCGTTTCGGCGGCGCCGGCCTCGGGCTGTCCTCGGTGAAGCAACTGGCGCGCGCGATGGGCGGCGACATCTCGGTTGCGCCGCGCAGTGGCGGCGGCGCCACCTTCACATTGACGGTGTCGCTGGATGCGGCAGGGCCGGCCAGGTCGCGCAAATCGAAAGGCGAAGCCGGGGAGGACGCGTTGTCTGCGCTGCGCGTGCTCAGCGTCGAGGACAATCCGTTCGGCCGCGTCGTACTCAACACCATCCTCACCGAGCTCGGCCATCATGCCGAGTTCATCGGCCGTGGCGAGGATGCCGTGAACCGGCTGGAGCAGGGCGCCTTCGATGCGGTGCTGATGGACATGGTGCTGCCTGGGATCGACGGCGTCGAGGCGATCAGGCGGATCCGCACCATGCCGGCGCCGCTGGCTCAAATCCCCATCATCGGGGTCTCCGGGCGCGGCGAGGACGAGGCGGCCTCGCGTGAAGCCGGCGCCGACGCTTTCCTGGTCAAGCCTGTGTCTCCGCGGGCTCTAGCGACTGCGCTGCTTGAAGCGACACGCCGTGAGGAAGCTGCGACTTGATGATCGCGGCATTGAGCTCGCCGCCGTAAACGAAGATCGCTGCGATGAAATACAGGAACACCAGCGCGATGATCACCGAGGCGAGCCCCGCATACATCGTCACGTAATTGTTGGCGAAGCGCGCCAGATATTGTCCGAAGACGATGCCTGAGATCAGCGACGCCACGATGGTGAAGAAGATGCCGGGCAGGATCTGGAAGAACCTCCTCCGGCCCGCGGGCAGCCAGGCATGCAGGATCACCAGCGCCACCACCAATGCGCCGATGGTGATGCCGTAGCGCAGCCAGGTGAGGATGCTTTCGTTGGATTCGACGAACAGCGGGATATGGCGCCGCGCCGCCTCGATGAAGAGCGGACCGAGCACGATCAGGAATGCCATGGCGAGCGCGGTGAAGGCCGCGACCAGCGTGTAGCCGATCGATTCCAGCCGCAGCCAGTACCAGCGCCGCATCTCCACCACGGCATAGGCGCGGTTGAGCGCGACGCGGAGCGCCTCGACGCCGTTCGAGGCGAAGTAGACCGACAGCGCCGCGCCGATGGTCAGCACGCCGGTGCGGGTGGTGGTCAGCACGTCGTGGATTTCGCCCGAGATCGAATCGGCGACCTGCTTGGGCCAGACCTCGAGCATCAGGCTGGCGGCCTGATCGGCGAGCTCCTTGGAGCCGAAGAAGCCGGCGAGCGAGGTCAGCACGATCAGGAACGGAAATAGCGCCATCAGCGTCGACAGCGCGATATGGCTCGCGATCGCCCAGCCGTCGTCGGCCAGGAACGTATAGAACGCATCCTCCAGCACGCAGTAGATGTAGCGGATCGCTTTCACGTGGCACCCGCAGTGGCGGCCGATGTAATCGTACCCTGCTTGCAGCGCGGTTCGCCTCGCCCCGCTTGCGGGGAGAGGCCGACGCGCTCGGCAGCGCACTTGCGCGCCTGAGCGCGGCGGGTGAGGGGGAGTCTCCGCGTGGACGGTGAGAGCCGGATCCGCGGAGAGCCCTCCTCACCCGAATTCGATCTGCGATCGAATTCGACCTCTCCCCGCAGGCGGGGAGAGGTGAAGGACGGCTGCATCGGATCGATATTCATCCAGCCAGCTTCTGATATTATTGGCTTAAAAGCCAGATCGGGAACGCCATGGCGAACCGCCGCCCACGGTGTTATCTACCCTCAGATGGCATCTATCCTGAGTACTTTCATCCTGCCGATCGCGGTCGGCGCCGTGGCACTGGTGCTGCTGCTCGGTCTCGTCAATATGATGCGCGGCGGCTCGCCGAACACCTCGCAGAAGCTGATGCGCTGGCGGGTTCTGCTGCAGTTCGTGGCGATCGTCATCGCCATGGCCGCAGTCTGGGCGATGGGACGCTGAACATGGTGGTATTGAACCGCATCTATACCAAGACCGGTGACGACGGCACGACGGCGCTCGGCTCGGGCGAGCGCCGGCCGAAATACGATCTGCGCATCGAGGCCTATGGCACCGTCGACGAGACCAATGCCGCAATCGGCGTGGTCAGGCTTCACACCCATGACATGCCCGAGTTCGATGCGATGCTCGGCCGCATCCAGAACGACCTGTTCGACCTCGGCGCCGATCTCGCCGTGCCCGAGCGTGAGGGCAAAGCGGAGCGGCTGCGGGTGGTCGCGAGCCAGGTCGAGCGCCTCGAGCGCGACATCGACGCGCTCAACGACAAGCTCGCGCCGCTGACCTCCTTCGTGCTCCCCGGCGGCACTCCGGCCGCAGCCTATCTCCATGTCGCGCGCACGATATGCCGCAGGGCGGAACGCGTCATCGTGGAACTGGCAGCCCGACCGGGCGAGCCGGTCAGCGCGGCTGGCATCCAGTATATGAACCGCCTGTCGGATTTCCTGTTCGTGGCGAGCCGAGCCGCTAACCACAACGGCGCCGGGGACGTGCTCTGGGTTCCGGGCCAGAACCGCTGACCCATTTGAGCGGTGCATTTCTAAGGTCTAAAAATTGGCCGCTTCGCGCGTTGACCGGGCCGGATCAGGCCTTTAGGTTCCGCGCCAGTTGATAATCCCCCTCCCAAATTGAGTGAAAGAGGATCGATGAAGGTCTTAGTGCCGGTAAAGCGGGTGGTCGATTACAACGTCAAGGTCCGCGTCAAGGGCGATGGATCGGGCGTTGAACTCGCCAACGTCAAGATGTCGATGAATCCGTTCGACGAAATCGCGGTCGAGGAAGCGCTGCGTCTGAAGGAAGCCGGCAAGGCGACCGAAGTCGTGGTGGTCTCCATTGGACCGGCGCAGGCGTCGGAGACGATCCGCACCGGTCTTGCCATGGGCGCCGACCGCGGCATCCTGGTGAAGGCCGAAGGCACCGTCGAGCCGCTCGCCGTCGCCAAGATCCTGAAGAAGGTTGCGGACGAAGAGCAGCCTGGCCTCATCATCCTCGGCAAGCAGGCGATCGACGACGACAGCAACCAGACCGGCCAGATGCTGGCCGCGCTGCTCGGCTGGTCGCAGGCGACCTTCGCCTCGAAGCTCGAGGTTGAAGGTTCTGACTTCAAGGTCACGCGCGAAGTCGACGGGGGCTTGCAGACCGTCAAGCTGAAGGGACCGGCGATCGTCACCACCGATCTTCGTCTCAACGAGCCGCGCTACGCCTCGCTGCCGAACATCATGAAGGCCAAGAAGAAGCCGATCGCGGAGAAGACCGTTGCCGATTACGGCGTCGATGTCGCCGCGCGCCTCGAGGTTCTGAAGACGACTGAACCGGCGGGCCGCAAGGCGGGCGTCAAGGTCAAGGACGTCGCCGAGCTGGTGTCGAAACTCAAGAACGAAGCCGGGGTGCTCTGATGACGACGCTTCTGATTGCCGAACACGACAATGCGTCGCTCAAGGATGCGACCAACAAGACCCTCACCGCGGCTGCTGCGCTCGGCGCGGACGTCGAGGTGCTGGTGGCCGGCCAGAACGCCAAGGCCGCGGCGGATGCCGCTGCCAAGCTCGCCGGCGTGAAGAAGGTGCTGCTCGCCGACGGCGAGCTCTACGCGCATGATCTCGCCGAGCCGCTGGCCGCGCTGATCGTCTCGCTGGCCCCGTCCTATGACGCGATCGTCGCGCCCGCGACCTCGCGCTTCAAGAACGTGATGCCGCGTGTCGCCGCCCTGCTCGACGTCATGCAAGTCTCGGAGATCATCAAGGTGGTCGCCCCCGACACCTATGAGCGTCCGATCTATGCCGGCAACGCCATCCAGACGGTGAAGTCGAAGGACGCCAAGAAGGTCATCACGGTCCGCACCTCCACCTTCGCCGCGGCAGGCGAAGGCGGCAGTGCTCCGGTCGAGACCGTGGCGGCGGCGGCCGATCCCGGCCTGTCGTCCTTCGTCGGTGAGGAAGTGGCCAAGAGCGACCGTCCCGAGCTGACCTCGGCCAAGATCATCGTTTCCGGTGGCCGCGCCATGCAGAGCCGGGAAAACTTCGCAAAGTACATCGAGCCGCTCGCCGACAAGCTGGGCGCCGGTGTCGGTGCCTCGCGTGCGGCGGTGGACGCCGGCTATGCCCCGAACGACTGGCAGGTCGGCCAGACCGGCAAGGTCGTGGCCCCCGAGCTCTATGTCGCCGTGGGCATTTCCGGCGCAATCCAGCATCTGGCCGGCATGAAGGACTCCAAGGTGATCGTCGCGATCAACAAGGACGAGGACGCGCCGATCTTCCAGGTCGCCGATTACGGCCTGGTCGCCGACCTCTACCAGGCGGTTCCGGAGCTGACCGCCGAACTCGGCAAGCTCGGCAAGTAAACCGCGTTCAAAACACCGGCCGGAGGTATAAACTCCGGCCGGTGTTTCATTTTTGAGCGTTTTCTTTGGCGTGGGGCACGCCTTCGAAGCGATCCAATCTAGGTTTCGAGCCAAGGTTCTGATTAAATCAGGCTACTGGTCAAATCAGACCTCCCGGCTCAGGGGATAGGCAGGGCGCGATCTGCGCGCCGTTCCGGTGGATGACATTATGGCGGCAGTGATCAAGAAGGTCGGCGTGATCGGCGCGGGTCAGATGGGCAATGGCATCGCGCATGTTGCGGCGCTCGCCGGCTTCGACGTGGTGCTCAACGACGTTTCGGCCGACCGCCTCAAGTCGGGCATGGCCACCATCAACGGCAATCTGGCCCGCCAGGTCTCCAAGAAGGTCGTCACCGAGGAGGCCAAGACCCAGGCGCTCTCGCGCATCGTGGCCGCCGAGAAGTTCGACGACCTCGCCGATTGCGATCTCGTGATCGAGACCGCGGTCGAGAAGGAGGAGGTCAAGCGCAAGATCTTCCACGAGCTCTGCGCCATCTTGAAGCCCGAGGCGATCGTCGCCTCCGACACGTCCTCGATCTCGATCACCCGTCTTGCTGCCGCCACCGACCGGCCCGAGCGCTTCATCGGCATTCATTTCATGAATCCGGTGCCGCTGATGGAGCTGGTCGAGCTGATCCGCGGCATCGCCACGGATGATGCGACCTTCGAGGCGGCCAAGGAATTCGTCGCCAAGCTCGGCAAGCAGGTCGCGGTCTCCGAGGATTTCCCGGCCTTCATCGTCAACCGCATCCTGCTGCCGATGATCAACGAGGCGATCTACACGCTGTATGAAGGCGTCGGCAATGTCGAGGCGATCGACGCTGCGATGAAGCTCGGCGCGCACCATCCGATGGGCCCGCTCGAGCTTGCCGATTTCATCGGTCTCGATACCTGCCTGTCGATCATGCAGGTGCTGCACGAGGGCCTCGCCGATTCCAAGTACCGCCCGTGCCCGCTGCTGGTGAAATACGTCGAGGCCGGCTGGCTCGGTCGCAAGACCCAGCGTGGCTTCTACGACTACCGCGGCGCCAAGCCGGTTCCGACGCGCTGACCCATTTCCTGGTGCCGTAGGGTGGGCAAAGCGAAGCGTGCCCACGCATTTTTTGCGACCATGGTGAGGTGGTGGGCACGGCGCAAATGCGCCTTTGCCCACCCTACGGCACCGTCGCCCTGCGGCCGCGCATCCGCTTCGTGACAATTCATGTCCCATTAACCCCTCGCGTCTAGGTTACAGCCGGTACGAGGGTTCGCGTAATGGACATGATGGCGATGGTCAGCACCATGCTGGCCGCTCAGCAAGGCGCGCTGCAGTCGAATATTGCGGCGACGCTGACCAAGCAGAACATGGACATGGAGAAATCCACCGTCCTGACCCTGCTCGGCGCGGGTCAGCCTTCCCTGGCCAATGTCGGCCCCGGCGTTGGCGGCAATCTCAACGTGACGGCTTAAAGCGACGCAGCGGCCTTGCCGGTCGCGGCGCGGATCAGCTTCAGCGCATCCTCGCTCGCCCATTCCGCCGGCCCCGCGATCGTCGCGATCTCGCAGCCTTGGGGGTCGACCAGCACCGAGGTCGGCATGCCCAGCGCCCGGCCTATCGCCTTAAGATCCTGGAAAACCTTGGCTTTCTGGTCGTTGAAATAACCGAGCCGGGTTAGATTGGCCTCTTTCAGGAAGGTTTTCGGCTTTTCGGGGTCGCGGGTGTCGATGTTGATCGCCACCACCTCGAAATTCGGGCCTGACAGCTTGCCCTGCAACTCGTCCAGCGCCGGCATCTCCTTCCGGCACGGCACGCACCAGGTGGCCCAGAGGTTCACCAGCAGCGTCTTGCCGCGGAAATCGGACAGTTTCTTCGGCTTGCCGTCGGCGTCCTCGAAGGCCAGGTCGGGCAGCTTCAGGGGCGCGGTCGCCATGGTCAGCGCCGCCACCTCGCCATGGGCGAGCGGGGCGATTTTTTGCGCCATCGCCACCGCCGGCTTGCAGGTCGGATCGCCGCCAGGAGCCCGGCTCAGGCCCAGCCCGTACAGCGCGGCGAAGCCGGCCAGCCCGCCGATCGCCACGGTGGCGATGACGAGGGGTATCCGGCGCGTGGCGGAGGGCTTTTTGTCGAGCATATCGTTTGTCATCCGGTCGCAGATATGGCTATCAGGGGCCTCTTAATACGGCTGGCCTCGGCCAGCAAACGTGCGGCAAAGCAAGGCGTGAGCAGGGGATCATGAGCAACAAGATGTGGGGCGGCCGGTTCTCGGAGCGTCCCGATGAGATCATGGAAGAGATCAACGTCTCCATCGACGTCGATCGTCACCTCTTTGCCCAGGACATTGCCGCGTCCAAGGCCCACGCCGCGATGCTCGCCGCGAAGGGCATCATCACGGCCTCTGATGCGAAAAATATCGGCAAGGGTCTAGACACGATTTTGTCAGAGATCGGCAAGGGCGGCTTCGAATTCAAGCGCGCGCTCGAGGACATCCATATGAATGTCGAGAGCCGCCTGTCGGAGCTGATCGGTCCCGCGGCCGGCCGCCTGCACACCGCACGCTCGCGCAACGACCAGGTCGCGACCGACTTCCGTCTCTATGTCCGCGACGTCCTCGACGAGACCGACGCGGCGCTCGCCGCATTCCAGCAGGCACTGGTCCAGCGCGCGCTGGAGCATGCCGGCACCGTGATGCCCGGCTTCACCCATCTGCAGACCGCGCAGCCCGTGACCTTCGGCCATCATCTGCTCGCCTATGTCGAGATGGCCGCGCGCGACCGCGGCCGTTTCCAGGACGCGCGCAAGCGGCTCAATGAATCGCCGCTCGGCGCCGCCGCGCTGGCCGGCACCTCGTTCCCGATCGATCGCCATGCCACCGCGAAGGCGCTCGGCTTTGACCGCCCGATGGCGAACTCGCTCGACGCGGTCTCCGATCGCGATTTCGTGCTGGAGACGCTGTCGGCTGCGTCGATCTGCGCCGTGCACATGTCGCGCTTTGCCGAGGAGGTCGTGATCTGGACCTCGCCCTTGGTCGGTCTGATCCGGCTGAGCGACAAGTTCACCACCGGTTCCTCGATCATGCCGCAGAAGCGCAATCCGGATGCCGCCGAGCTCGTGCGCGCCAAGACCGGCCGCGTCATCGGCGCGCTCAACGGCCTCCTGATCGTGATGAAGGGCCTGCCGCTCGCCTATCAAAAGGACATGCAGGAAGACAAGCAGGGCGCCATGGAGGGCTTTGCCGCACTGTCGCTGGCAGTCCGGGCCATGACCGGCATGGTCCGCGACCTCGTGCCCGATGAGGCCAAGATGAAGGCGGCCGCCGGCGAGGGCTATGCCACGGCGACCGATCTGGCCGACTGGCTGGTGCGGACGCTGAAGATGCCGTTCCGCGAGGCCCACCACGTCACCGGCCGCATCGTGGCCAAGGCCGCCGAGGGCGGCATGGCGCTGCACGAGCTGCCGCTGAAGGAGATGCAGGCAATCGAGCCGAAGATCACCAAGGACGTGCTCGGTGTGCTCTCGGTCGAATCGTCCGTGAAGAGCCGCACCAGCTTCGGCGGCACCGCGCCGAAGAACGTGGCCTCTCAGGCGAAGGCCTGGGCGAAGCGGCTGGAAAAAGAGCGAAAATTGGGCTGAGGGCAAAATTTCGCTTATGTTTCATGGTCATCCGGCTCTCGCCAGAGCGCGCCAATCTCTGTATGGTGCGGCCCGCGTAGTGGGGATTTCGTCGTGACGTCAAAGTTTCGCCCGGCCGGCTCGGGGTGGGCCATCATTGTCTTGAGCCTGACGGCGCTCGCGCTTGCCGGCTGCGGCCGCAAAGGGCCGCTCGACCTGCCGCCGACCGCGTCCAGCGCGTCCACGGCCAATGTCGCCGCGCCCACCGACACCGAGACCGAAGCCCAGAGGACGCCGAGCCTGTTCAATCCCACCTATGGTGCGGACGCCGCGCCTGCGGCTCCCAAGGGCAGCAAGAAATCGTTTATTCTCGACCCGCTCCTGGACGACAAGCCCGGCCGGTAGGCTGGGGTAACTGAGCCAACGCCATGAACCATTTCGACTATCGCAACGGCGTGCTGCACGCCGAGGCGGTGAATCTGTCCGAGCTGGCCGCAACGGTCGGCACGCCGTTCTATTGCTATTCGACCGCGACGCTGGAGCGGCATTACCGCGTCTTCACCGAGGCTTTCGCCGGCGAGAAGGTGCTGGTCTGCTACGCCATGAAGGCGAACTCCAACCAGTCGGTGCTGCGCACGCTGGCAAAGCTCGGCGCCGGCGCCGACGTGGTCTCGGGCGGTGAATTGAAGCGCGCGCTGGCCGCCGGCATTCCCGCCAGCAAGATCGTGTTCTCCGGCGTCGGCAAGACGGAAGACGAACTGAGGGCCGCACTGGCCGCCGACATCCTCTGTCTCAACGTCGAATCCGAGCCGGAGCTCGAACTGCTCTCGCGCCTTGCGACCGAGACGGGCAAGACCGCGCGGATCTCGTTGCGCGTCAATCCCGATGTCGATGCCGGCACGCATGCCAAGATTTCCACCGGCAAGTCCGAGAACAAGTTCGGCATCCCGATCGTGCATGCCCGCGAGGTCTATGCGCGCGCGGCAAAGCTGCCTGGAATCCAGGTGACCGGCACCGACGTGCATATCGGCAGCCAGATCACCGATCTCTCCGGCATGGAGACGGCGTTCCGCATTCTCTCCGAATTCGTGCAGACGCTGCGTAGCGATGGCCACGACATCAGCCACGTCGATTTCGGCGGCGGTCTCGGCATTCCCTATTACATGGACCGCGAGGCGCCGCCGGCGCCCGCCGCCTATGCCGCCATGGTCAAGCGCGTCAGCCACAATCTCGGCTGCACGCTGATGTTCGAGCCGGGCCGCATGATCGTCGGCAATGCGGGCATCCTGGTCGCCAAGGTGATCTATGTGAAGCACGGCGACGGCAAGAATTTCGTCATCATCGACGCCGCGATGAACGATCTGATCCGCCCCACGCTGTATGAGGCCCATCACGACATCCTGCCGGTGACGCAACCGGCGAAGGATGCGGCCACGATCACGGCTGACGTGGTCGGGCCGGTCTGCGAGACCGGCGACTATCTCGCGCTCGACCGCACGCTGCCGACGCCGAAGGCGGGCGATCTCCTCGCCATCATGACCGCCGGCGCCTACGGCGCCGTGCAGGCCGGCACCTACAACACGCGCCCGCTGGTGCCCGAGGTCTTGGTGAAGGGCGACCAGTACGCCGTGGTGCGCCCGCGCATCGAGGTCGAGCAGCTGATCGCGATGGATACGCCCGCGCCGTGGCTGTGAGGCGGTGAGGGGCGATAAGGCCGCTCCCGGCGAAGGCCGGGACCCATAACCACAGGGAGCGGTTGTCGCGCGAAGCCGGTAACTTCGAGTCTTCGCCAAACGTCTCCCTGTGGTTATGGGTCCCGGGCTCGCGCTGCGCGCGCCCCGGGACGACGAGGAGAATTTGAGGCGCTACTTCCCCGCCAATCCGCCCGTTTTCCCGCCTACCACGACCCCCGCCTTCTTTTCGATCGGCTTGATCGCCGCGGTGAAATCCGACTCCGCGCCTTCCGCGCTGATCACGGTCTCCCACAGCCGCCCTACGGCGTCGGCGACCTCCATCGACAGGCCGAGCTGCTTCATCTCTTCCAGCGCCAGCCGCACGTCCTTCACCATCAATCCCGTGGCGAAGCCGAAATCGAACGTGCGCGGCAGCACCGAGCGCGGAAACTTGTCGCGGCTCGCGGTGTTCATGCCGGAGCCGGCATTGATGACGTCGATCATGACGGCGGGATCGAGCCCGGCCTTCACGCCCATCACCACGGCTTCCGAGGTCGCCACGATCGCCGTGGCCGACAGGAAATTGTTGGCGAGCTTCATGGTCTGCGCCGCGCCCGGCTTCTCGCCGATGAAGAACACTTTTCCGATCACGTCGAGCGCGGGCTTGAGCAGCGCGAACTCCGCCTTCGGCCCTGAGACCATCACCGCCAGCGTGCCTTTCTCGGCGCCGCCGACGCCGCCGGAGACGGGAGAGTCGATCTGCACGATGCCGCGCTTGGCGAGCAGGCCGTGAATCTTCGAAGCCATCGCCGAGCCGACGGTGGAGAGATCGATGAAGCGCTTTGCGCGGCTCCCCTCGATCACGCCGTTCGCGCCGGTTGCAACGTCAAGCGAAGCCTGCAGCGACGGCAGGCTCGCCATCACGGTCTCGACCTGATCGGCGACGTCCTTCGGCGAGGTCGCAGCGATGGCGCCGCGCGCCACCAGCTTGTCCGTGACCTCCTTGCGCGCATCGAACACAACGAGCCTGTGTCCCGCCTCGATCAGCCGCCGCGCCATCGGGAAACCCATGTTTCCGAGCCCGATGAATCCGATGTCCATGGTGTTTCCCTTTGTTTGTTGTTGCGCGTGAGAGCGGAGTCACATTTTCCGTTCGTCGTCCCGGGGCATCGCGAAGCGATGAGCCCGGGACCCATAACCCCAGGGAGAAGTCGTTGCGCGTAAGCGGTCACTCCGAGTCCCCGTAACCACATCTCCCTGTGGTTATGGGTCCCGGATCAGCGCCACGCTGCGCTTCGCTTGTCCGGGACGACGATGAGGAGGAACGTTGCGTCCCTCACTCACACGCCTGCCTCACGCCTTCCCATCAATCTCCGCGAACACCTCGCGCGCGATGCGAAAGCTGTCGACGGCGGCCGGCATGCCGCCGTAGATGGCGACCTGCATCAGGATCTCGCGGATCTCGTCGCGGGTGACGCCGTTGGTCAGCGCGCCCTTCAGATGCGCGCGAAACTCGTGCTGGCGGTTGAGGATCGCGATCATCGCGATGTTGAGCATGCTGCGGGTCTTGCGCGGCAGCTCCTCGCGGCCCCACACCGTGCCCCAGCAATATTCGTTCAGCATCTCCTGGAACGGACGGTTGAAATCGTCGACGTTCTTCAGGGCGTTGTTGACATAGGCTTCTCCCAGTACCGCTTTGCGGACCTCGAGGCCCTTGTCGTGCATTTTCTTATCCATGGCGTTTCCTCTCGTCTCCCTCAGGTGGCGCCGCGGAAATTACGGGGTTGCGGCGGACCAGTCACGTCCTCGTGTTATGCGGGAAAAGGGGTGTCTCCCGTACAGGAACGGATGCCTCAGTGCTGCCGTTGTGGTACGCTTCTCTCTACCGGGCAACCTGGAGAGCTGATTGAACGGCGTCACCCCCGACCCGTCAGACCCGAACCGCGATGGCGACGCTCTGTCGCGGCTGAAGCTGGCGCAGGCCCTCGACAGGGCCATCTATGCCATCGCGTGGGAGCGTGCCTGGCCAAATCTCGCGCGGCTGCTGACCGTCATCGGCCTGTTCCTGGTGGTGTCCTGGGCCGGTCTCTGGCTGGCGCTGCCGTTCCTGGCCCGCGCCGTCGGTCTCGTCATTTTTGCCGGCATTGCGATCGCCGCGCTGTTCCCCCTGCTTCGGTTCCGCTGGCCGAGCCGCGAGGAAGCGCTGAGCCGGCTTGACCGCGGCTCCGGCATCCGTCACCGCCCGGCGACCACGCTAACAGACACCCTGACCTCGCAGGATCCGATCGCGAAGGCGCTGTGGCAGGCGCAGCGCGAGCGTACGCTGGCTTCGCTGAAGCGCATCCGGGCCGGTCTGCCGCGCCCGCGGCTCGCGCTTCACGATCCCTGGGCGCTACGGGCGCTGGTCATGGTGATGCTGGTTGCAACCTTCTTCGCGGCCGGCGACGAACGCGCGATGCGCGTCGGGGCCGCCTTCGACTGGAACGGTGTGCTGGCGCCGACCAATGTTCGCGTCGATGCCTGGGTCACGCCGCCGCTCTACACCGGCAAGCCGCCGGTGATCCTGTCGGCCGCCAACAAGGAAGCTGCAGCGCTGCCGGCGAGCGGTCCGCTCGCCGTGCCCGCCGGCTCGACGCTGATCGTGCGCTCGTCCGGCGGCAGCCTCGATGTCGTCGTCTCCGGCGGCCTCAAGGAGGTCGCCCCCACCGAAGCCACGCCCAAGGGCACCAACGAGAAGCATTTCGCCATCACCGCCGACGGCACCGCGCATGTCCGTGCGCCCTCCGGCCAGCCGCAATGGGCGTTTGCCGCGACGCCCGATCGTGCGCCGACGATCGCGCTCGCCAAGGATCCCGAGCGCCAGGCCCGCGGCGGACTCCAGCTCTCCTACAAGATCGAGGACGATTACGGCGTCACCGGCGCCGAGGCGCAAATCGGTTTGCGCGATGGCAAGGACGACAGCAAGGCCGCGGCGCGGCCGCTGTTCCAGCCGCCGCAATTCCCGCTGGTGCTGCCGAACGCGCGCACCCGCAACGGCGTCGGCCAGACGGTGAAGGACCTCAGCGAGGATCCCTATGCCGGCGCCGACGTGACGCTGACGCTCACGGCCAAGGACGAGGCCGGCAACGAGGCGAGGAGCGAGCCGTTCAACATGCGCCTGCCCGAGCGCCTGTTCACCAACTCGCTCGCGCGCGCGCTGATCGAGCAGCGCCGCATCCTCGCGCTCGACGCCAACAAGAATTCCGACGTCTACGCCGCGCTCGACGCGCTGATGATCGCGCCCGAATTGTTCACGCCGGATGCCGGCTGCTATCTCGGCCTGCGTAGCCTCGCTGCCCAGCTCGAGGCGGCCCGCACCGACGATGCGCTGCGCGAGGTGGTGGCGAGCATGTGGGCGTTCGCGGTCACCATCGAGGATGACGGTGTCGCCGGCAGCGTCAACGCCGCGCTGCGCTCGGCGCAGGACGCGCTGAAGCGGGCGCTGGAGCGCGGCGCCAGCGAGGACGAGATCAAGGTGCTGACGCAGAAGCTCCGCGAGGCCATGGCCGGCAAGGTGCGCGATCTCGCCCGGCGCGCCGAGCAGAATCCGCTCGGCCCCCGGCAGCCGTTCCCGGCGGAGGTTCAGCTCATCCTCGACAAGGCGATCGAGCTGCGACAGAAGACCCAGAAGGCGACGGCGGAGCAGCTCGAGGAGCTGGCGCAGCAGCAGGACGCGCTTCGCCAGCAGCTCCAGGCCTATCGGAAGTCGGCGAGCAACCGGGCCAAGGCGGGCAATGACGGGGCCAACCAGTTTACGCGGGACCGGAAATGCGGAAGCTAGCGCGCGTGCCAGTCTTCAAGGCGATCTCGATCGCCTGCCTCGCCGTCCTGTTGGGCGGCGTCTCGCCGGCCGCTGCCCAGCTGGATCAGGATCCCGATGCGCTGCTCGACAGCGCCGAGAAGGCGATGCAGGATTCCGGCGACAGCCTCAGGCAGAAGGAATCCGGCAAGAGCCTGAGCAATCAGTCCGACTCCATCCAGAAGCTCGAGGAATACAAGCGGGCGACGGAACGGAGCCAATCCTCCAGCCGTGATCGCAACGTCATCACGCAGCGCGATCTCGACGAGCTGCTGAAGCAGATCGAGAAGGCGGCGCGCGAGGGCAATCGCGAGGCGGCCCAGCGCATGCTCGAGCAGCTCGCGCAGATCATGGAAAATCTCCAGATGGCGCAGCCCGGGCAGTCCGGCGACAGCGACATGGAGCAGGCGCTGAACGAGCTCAGCGACATGATCCGCAAGCAGCAGCAATTGCGCGACAAGACGTTCAAGCAGGGCCAG
This sequence comes from Bradyrhizobium huanghuaihaiense, assembly GCF_025200885.1. Taxonomy (NCBI): domain Bacteria; kingdom Pseudomonadati; phylum Pseudomonadota; class Alphaproteobacteria; order Hyphomicrobiales; family Nitrobacteraceae; genus Bradyrhizobium; species Bradyrhizobium huanghuaihaiense. The sequence continues at coordinate 1,666,503 of NZ_CP104172.1, forward strand.
GATTCCCGGCGTGACCGCTCGCGCGGCAAGCAGGGCGACCAGTCGATGTCGGACCTGCAGCAGGACCAGCAGGCGCTGCGCGACCGCCTGAAGAAGCTGCAGGACGAGCTCGCCAAACGCGGCCTCACGCAGAAGGGACAAAAGAGCCAGAAGGGTCAGCCGGGGCAGAAGGGCCAGCAGGGCGATCCGGGACAGTCCGGCCAGGATGGCGATCAGGACGGCGACCAGGGCGACGATGACGGCAGCCTCGACGCCGCCGACGGCGCCATGGGCGATGCCGGATCGAAGCTCGGCGAGGGCAACGCGGACGGTGCCGTGGATTCGCAGGGCAAGGCGCTCGATGCGCTGCGCAAGGGCGCGCAGAAGATGGCCGAGGCGATGCAGCAGGGCGATGGCGACGGGCAGGGCGATGGTCCCGGCAACCGGGCCGGCCGCCAGCAGAGCGGCGGCAATCAGACCGACCCGCTCGGCCGGCCGCTTCATGGCCGTGAGTTCGGCGACGATTACACCGTCAAGATCCCCGGCGAGATCGACGCCCAACGTGTCCGCCGCATCCTCGAAGAGCTCCGCCGCCGCCTAGGCGATCCCTCGCGCCCGCAGATCGAGCTCGACTACATCGAGCGGCTGCTGAAGGATTTTTGAGGCGATAGCCTTCTTGTAGCCCGGATGAGCGAAGCGATATCCGGGGCCGCCGGTCCCGCATGTCGCTGCGCTCATGCGGGCTACGACCGTGCCACAACCCTCGCAATGACGATGTGGCGATACCGTCGACCGCTACCCCTTCTTCGCCGCCAGTGCGTCCGCTACCGCCGTACGGATATCCGCGACCGAGAACGGTTTTGTCACGACGTCATGCACCAGCGCATTGAGGTTCGAGGCGCGCTCGCGCTGGTCGGCAAAGCCGGTCATCAGCAGGATGGTGAGGTCGGGGAAATCGCGCGCGGCGGACAGCGCCAGTGCGATGCCGTCCATGACGGGCATCTGAATGTCGGTCAGCAGCAGGTCGAACGCCCCGTCCTCGCGGGTCAGGATCTCCAGCGCCTCGGCGCCGTCCTGTGCGGTCACGGTCTCGTGGCCATCCATGGCGATGGCGCGCGCCACCAGCGTGCGCATCGAATCCTCGTCGTCGGCGATCAGGATTTTCGACATGAGACCAACCTTGGGATCAACCTCCCGCGCGGCGACTATACGCTGCCGCCGGCGATGTCGCGCCGGTTGAAGAAGCGAACGTCGATATTGCGGCCCTCCGGCGGCGGCGAGGCCAGGCGCGAACGGAAGAAGGCGCGCTCGCCGGGCTGCAGCACGGTCTGTTCCAGCACGGTATTCCAGGCGTAGATCTCCGCGCCCTGGGCGTCGCGCACGGCAAAGCGCAGCCGCGGGATATCGAGCGGCTTCTTGCCCTGGCCGACGATCACGCCCTCGATTACCAGCACCTGCTTACCGTCGACGGTCTCGCTGGAGAGCTTGACGTCCTTGAAGGCCAGCCCGCGCAAATTCACCTCGAGCCCGACCATCTTGTAGAAGGCCGCCGTCTGCGGCAGCAGCCGCACCACGTCGCCGCGCCACATGATCAGGGCCAGCACCAGCGCGGCCATGGCGGCGCAGGCGGTCGGCAGGCCGAAATAGGATTTTCGCGGCGCCCCAGTCGGGACCGGACGCTGGACCCGCGCGCCGCGCCGGCTGAACAGGCTGCGGAACCAGGATTGGTGCTGTGCGCCCGCGGCTTCTTCCTCGGCGGCCCGGGCCGCCGCTGACCACTCGTCCTCAATCTCCCTGGCGCCTTCGTCGGGCCAGTCGCAGGCAATCGACGGGCTGTCGACCACGGGCGCATCGGTGGCGCCGTCGTCCTTGGCGTAGGAGTTCCACTGCTCGGCGAGGTCGGACTGGTCGTCGGCCCGGCTGGCCGCGGCCATGGCCGGGACGGACGCCTCCTCGATGGCATCCTCGGCATAGGCGACCCAGGTCTCCTTGCAGCGGGAGCAGCGGACCGTCCGTCCGTTCGCCCCCAGGCTCGCGGGCTTGATGGCGTAGGATGTCGTACAATGGGGGCAGACGATATGCATGGACGAGCCTTGATGCATGGACTGGTCTTGATGAGCCGGAGCGCCGGTTGCACTGGATGCTACAAGGCGACCGTTAACGAACCGGAAACCATAACGGTCGCAAAAACCGTTGATCGCGTAAGGCAGCGCGCCGCGTCGCGTCTATCGCCCCCTCTCGAACGGAGCTGAGCTTGGTTCGGTTCGAAAATGTCGGATTGCGTTACGGTCTGGGGCCGGAGATCCTGCGCGACCTCAGTTTCCAGATCCCGGCGCATTCCTTCCAGTTCCTCACCGGCCCGTCCGGCGCCGGCAAGACCTCGCTGCTGCGCCTGTTGTTCCTGTCGCATCGGCCGACGCGCGGCCTCGTCAATCTGTTCGGCCACGACATCTCGCAGCTCGGCAAGGACGAGATCGCGGACTTGCGCAAGCGTATCGGCATCGTGCTCCAGGATTTCCGCCTGCTCGACCACATGACGACCTACGAGAATGTCGCGCTGCCGTTCCGCGTCATGGGCCGCAGCGAGTCGAGCTATCGCAAGGAGGTCATCGATCTCTTGCGCTGGGTCGGCCTCGGCGACCGCATGGATGCACTGCCGCCCATTCTCTCCGGCGGCGAGAAGCAGCGCGCCGCGATCGCGCGCGCGGTGATCTCGCGGCCGCAGCTGCTGCTCGCGGACGAGCCGACCGGCAGCGTCGATCCGACGCTCGGCCGCCGCCTGCTGCGGCTTTTCATCGAGCTCAACAAATCCGGCACCGCCGTCATCATCGCAACCCACGACATCGGCCTGATGGACCAGTACGAGGCGCGGCGGCTGGTGCTGCATCAGGGACGGCTGCACGTCTATGAGTAAGACCGACGAGCGCGGCGTGCTGGTCGACCTCGGACAGGAGCGTCCGCAGCTTCCGGCCAAGGCGCGCAACATGTCGCCGATCGTGCCGCGCGCCTCGATCCAGGGCCGCGCGCTGGTCGCCGTCGTCGCCATCATGACCTTCCTGGCGTCGATGACCACTGGCACCGTGCTGCTGGTCAGCGCCTCCGCCGCGGAATGGCAGTCGGAGGTCGCAAGCGAGATCACCATCCAGGTCCGCCCGCAATCGGGGCGTGATCTCGACCGCGACAGCGCGGCCGTGACCGAGGCGATGCGCGCGCAGCCCGGCATCGTCGAGGTCAAGCCGTTCAGCAAGGACGAGAGCGGCAAGCTGCTCGAGCCGTGGCTCGGCACGGGGCTGTCGATGGACGATCTGCCGGTGCCGCGCATGATCATCGCGCGGGTGCAGCCGGGAACGCCGCTCGATCTCGGCGCCCTGCGCGCCCGCGTGACGCAAGTGGCGCCGGGCGCCAGCGTCGACGATCACCGCGCCTGGATCGAGCGCATGCGCTCGATGACCAATGCCACCGTGCTCGCCGGCCTCGGCATCCTCGCGCTCGTCATCATCGCGACCATCATCTCGGTGTCGTTCGCGACCCGCGGCGCCATGGCGGCGAACCGTCCGATCGTCGAGGTGCTGCATTTTGTCGGCGCCGGCGACCGCTACATCGCCAACCGCTTCCTGCGGCATTTCCTCAGACTCGGCCTCGAAGGCGGCGTGATCGGCGGCGGCGCCGCCATGCTGGTGTTCGGCTTCTCCGAGTCGGTCGCCGGCTGGTTCTCGGGCACCCCGGTCGGGGATCAGTTCGCGGCCTTGCTGGGCACCTTCTCGCTGCGGCCGTCCGGCTATGTCGTGCTCGCAGTGCAGGCGGTCCTGATCGGCGCCATCACGGCGGTAGCCTCGCGCCAGACGCTGTTCGCGACGTTGAATGATATCGATTGAGTTGCTTTCTTCCTCCTCCCCTTGTGGGAGAAGGTGGCATAGGCGGCCTTCGGCCGCCGTTCTTAAAGAACGCCGAAGCGAAGCTTCGGCTACGGCGCCGGATGAGGGGTCTGTATCCGCGCGCGCACATCGTGTTTGCGGAGACAGACCCCTCACCCGTCTCGCCGCTTTGCGGCGAGCCACCCTCTCCCACAACAAGGGGAGAGGGTGAAGAAACCGGACTCCACTTCGCCTCAAAACGTCCTAAAATCATCCAGGGAAGGGATCACCGACATCGCATGACCTCGCCGACCGACGATCGATCGCCGAAACTGCCGCGCGGCTGGCTGCGCGCGACAATCGTGTCGACGATTGCGCTCGCTTTCGTCGCTGCGGCGGCGGGCTTCGTCGCGTTCCTGTCGCAGATGCGCGGCGCCGAAATTGCGCCGGACCGCAAGGCCGATGGCATCGTCGTCCTGACCGGCGGTTCCTCGCGGGTGTCGGACGCGATGGAGCTGTTGGCCGCCGGCTACGGCAAGCGGCTGCTGATCTCCGGCGTGCATCCGACCTCGACGGCAAACGACATCTCGCGGACCTTGCCGGAGAACCAGGCCTTCATGACCTGCTGCGTCGACCTCGATCGCACCGCGCTGACGACCCGCGGCAATGCTGCGGAGGCGCGGCGCTGGGCCGAGGGGCGACGATTCAAGTCGCTGATCGTGGTCACCTCGAATTATCACATGCCGCGCGCGCTGGTGGAATTCTCGCACGCGATGCCGGAGATCACGCTGATTCCGTTCGTGGTGGTCGGCGACAAATGGCGCGAGGAGCCGTGGTGGACCTCGGCGTCCACCCTGCGGCTGCTCTTGTCCGAATATGTCAAGTACATCGCCGCCGAGCTCAGGGTGCGGCTGGAGGATTTCGGGATTGACCTTTCGCCCGAGATGTCGGAGCAGCCTGCAGGTCACCAGCCGAAGCGGCCCGCCACCGCCCAAGCCAATTGACCGGCAAATTAATCGGATCGTCGATGTTTCTGATTTTCCTGCGCTCGCTCGTGTTCAACGTGCTGTTCTACGCCGTATTGGTCTGCCTCGCGATCGTGGCGCTGCCGACCTTCGCATTGCCGCCGCGTGCCATGCTCACGGTCGCGCAATGGTGGGCGAAGGCGACGCTTTTCCTGATGCGCGTGATCTGCAACATCAAGGTGGAATTCCGGGGGACTGAGAAGATCCCGCAGGGACCGCTGGTGATCGCAGCGAAGCACCAGTCGTTCTGGGAAACGTTCGTTTTGCCAGGCTTCTTCAATCGTCCGATCTTCATCCTCAAGCGCCAGCTCATGCAGATCCCGGTGTTCGGCCAGTTCCTGGTCAAGACCGGGATGATCGCGATCGATCGCAATGCCGGCGTGAAGGCGCTGCTCGACATGACGCGGCGGGCGCGCGATGCGGTCCGCAGCGGAAAGCAGCTCGTGATCTTTCCGGAAGGCACGCGCCGCGCGCCGGGCGCGCCGCCCGACTACAAGACAGGTTTTGCGCAGATCTATTCGTCCTGCGGCGTGCAATGCCTGCCGATCGCGCTCAACTCCGGCCTGTTCTGGCCGCGCCGTACCTTCATGCGCTATCCCGGCACGCTGGTGGTCGAGTTCCTCGATCCGCTGCCGCCGGGCTTGCCGAAGGACGAGTTTCTTTCCCGCGTGCAGACGGTCATCGAGGACGCGACTGGCCGCCTCGTCGAAGCGGGGCGGAAAGAGCAGGAGCAGATGATCGGCAGCGCGCCGAGCTACGCGCCGTCGGAGAGTTAGCGGCTCTCTCGATCTTCGGGAGCTGGCGCGTGCAGGGGATGCGCATCACCATGCAGCATCGTCGCGAGCTGATGCAATTGCGTGTCGCGAAAACCTTCGGCCTCGATGGCTTTCACCGTTGCCGTCACATAGTCGCGGTTGGCGCCGGACTGGCCGTGGCCCTGGACGACGTGGCGGTGCTGATCGGCAAGCGACAGGCGTCCGGCATATTGCACATGGCCGCGGTCGACGACATAGGCGAGCGCCGAGACGCGCTGGCGCGCATCATTCTCCAGCCACACCGAGCGCATCACCTCGCGATAGACCGACGTGACCTGCTCGCGTTCGCGCAAATAGGCGACGACGTCGACACGGTTCTTCTCGGCGATGCGGAAGGCGATGCCGCGGCAGGCGCCGCCGCGATCGAGCCCGAGCACCAGGCCGGGCTTCTCCGGCGTGCCGCGATGCACGAAGGAATAGACGCAGAGCGCGCGATGCTCGCCGACCAGCCGCGCCGGGACGCGCTCCTCGAATTCGAAGCCCGGCCGCCACATCAGCGAGCCGTAGCCGAACACCCAGAGGTCGCCCTTGGCTGTGGTGACGGAGGGGAGGGTGATTTCCGACATTTCGGGCACGGCTACCAGAACCCCGGCCCCAAGCGAAGCGAATTCTCCGTCTTTCGTCGGGGGCCGGCTCCGCTTACATTTGCCTGAATCTGGGGCCAAAGGGTCGCCGCATGTCCGATATGACCGTTGCCACAGGCCGCCGCTCCCGTTGGGGCCTTTTCATCGCACCCGTTCTCCTGCTGATCCTCGCCGTCGCGTGGACCTGCTTCTGGTTCTATGCCGCGTCGCAGGCCGAGGTCGCCGCGGACGCCTGGCGCGCGCAGGAGGCCAAGTCCGGCCGCATCTATGATTGCGCCAAGCGCTCGATCGCAGGCTTCCCGTTCCGCTTTGAGGTCCAGTGCTCCGGCGCCAGCGTCGCCCTGGTCTCGCAGAACGCCAGCAAGACGCCGTTCACGGCCAAGCTCGACAACATCCTGGTCGTTGCGCAGGTCTACGATCCCAAGCTCGTGATCGCCGAGTTTTCGGCACCGGCGACGCTCACCGACGGCGTCACGCAAAACACCTTCGTGGTGAACTGGAGCAAGGGCCGCAGCAGCGTCGTCGGCCTGCCGGCCGTGCCGGAGCGCGCCTCCCTCGTGTTCGACGATCCCAACATCAACCGGCTGGACGGCAGCGTGCAGGTGCCGCTCGCGCGCGCCAAGCAGATCGAGCTGCATGGCCGCCTTGCGGATGGCTCGCCGGCCGATCATCCCGTGATCGAGACCGTGCTCCATGTCGCGCAGGGCAGCATCCAGGGCGTTCACCCCCTGCTCGCCGAGCCGTTCGAGGCCGACACGCGCGCCAAGATCACGGGCCTCTCCGACCTCACGCCAAAGCCATGGCCGCAGCGCTTCCGCGAGATCCAGGCTGCCGGCGGTCATATCGAGATCGTGCAGTCGCGCATCCAGCAGGGTGAGATGATCGCGGTCGCGGCCGGCACGCTCGGCCTGTCGGCCAATGGCCGACTCGACGGCGAGCTGCAGATGACGGTGACCGGCCTAGAGCGCGTGATCCCCGCGCTCGGGATCGAGAAGATGCTGGAAGAGGGCGTGCCGCAGGCAACGCTGGATCGCGTCGCGCCCGGTGTGAAGTCGCAGGACCTCAACAATCTCTTTGGCGCGCTCGACCGTGCCGTTCCCGGCCTCGGCAAGGTCATCAAGCAGAACGCCAACGCCGGCGTTGCCGCCGGCATCAACTCGATCGGCACCGAGAGCACGCTCGAAGGCAAGAAGGCGAGAAGCTTTCCGCTGAAATTCGTCGACGGTGCCGTGCTGCTCGGCCCGGTCAAGGTTGGCCAGATCCCGCCGTTGTATTGATTGGCTCCCGTAGCCCGGATGGAGCGAAGCGCAATCCGGGTTCTTCGATACGGCTGGCACTGTCCCGGATTACGCTTGCGCTCCATCCGGGCTACGCAGCTGTATTGATGCCCTCGTCATTGCGAGCGAAGCGAAGCAATCCAGACTTTCTCCTCGGAAACAGTCTGGATTGCTTCGTCGCTATGCTCCTCGCAATGACGGAGGAGAGAGGGGTGGCTAAGGCTTCTTCGCGAGCTGCCCGTGCTGGCGGCCGAAATCGGCTGCGGCCGAATCCTGGCCGATCTCGACGATGCCGCGGCGGATCGCGCGGGTGCGGGTGAAGTGATCGAACAGTGCCTCGCCATCGCCGCGCCGGATCGCGCGGGTCAGCTTGGCGAGATCCTCGGTGAAGGTGCCGAGCATCTCTAGCACCGCCTCCTTGTTGGCAAGGAATACGTCGCGCCACATCGTCGGATCGGAGGCCGCGATGCGGGTGAAATCGCGGAAGCCGCCGGCGGAGAATTTGATCACCTCGGACTCTGTCACCTGCGCCAGCTCGTCGGCGGTGCCGACGATGGTGTAGGCGATCAGATGCGGCAGATGGCTGGTGATCGCGAGTACCAGATCATGATGATCCGGCGTCATGATCTCGACCTTGGCGCCCATCGCGGCCCAGAACGCGCGCAGGCGATCGGTGGCAGCGGCATCGACGCCTTCCGGCGGCGTGAGAATGCACCAGCGGTTGATGAAGAGCTCGGCGAAGCCGGAATCCGGCCCCGAATGCTCGGTGCCCGCGACCGGATGCGCCGGCACGAAGTGGACGTTCTTCGGCAGGTGCGGCGCCATGTCCCTGACGATCGCGCCCTTGACCGAGCCGACGTCGGAGATGATTGCGCCGGGCTTGAGATGCGGCGCGATCTCCTGCGCCACCGGCCCGCAGGCGCCGACGGGAATGCAGAGGATGACGAGATCGGCATCCTTCACCGCTTCCGCATTGGTGGCCACCACCTGGTCGACGATGCCGAGCTCGATCACCCGCGCGCGCGTCTTCTCCGAGCGCGCGGTGGTGACGATCTCGGAAGCCAGGCCCTGGAGCTTCGCAGCGCGCGCGATCGAGCCGCCGATCAGGCCGAAGCCGATCAGGGCGACGCGCTGGAAATGCGGGTTCGCGCTCATTTGCCGGCCATGAAGTCGTGCAAGGCATCGACGACGAGGCGGTTGGCCTCTTCGGTGCCGATGGTCATGCGCAGGGAATGCGGCAGGCCGTAGTTCTTCAGCGCGCGCAGCACGAGGCCGCGCTTGGTGAGGAAGGCATCGGCGTCGTCCGAGGTCCTGCCCTTGTCGGTCGGGAAGTGGATCAGCACGAAATTGGCGACGCTCGGCGTCACCTTCAGCCCGAGCTTGGTGATCTCCTCCGTGAGCCAGTTGCGCCAGGTCTCGGTGAACTGCTTCGACATCGCCTGATGCGCGGTGTCCTCGATCGCGGCGACCGCGGCATACATCGCCGGCGTCGACACGTTGAAGGGACCGCGGATGCGGTTGACCGCATCGATGATGTGCTCGGGGCCGAACATCCAGCCGATGCGCAGCGCCGCAAGGCCGTGGATCTTGGAGAAGGTGTGCGTCACCACCGTGTTCTCGGTGGTGGCGACGAGCTCGATCCCCATTTCGTAATCGTTGCGCGAGACGTAGTCGCAATAGGCGGCGTCCAGCACCAGCAGCACATGCGAGGGCAGGCCGGCGCGTAGCCGCTTGACCTCGTCGAACGGGATGTAGGTGCCGGTCGGGTTGTTGGGGTTGGCGAGCCAGACCAGCTTCGTCTTCGGCGTCACCGCCTTCAGGATGGCGTCGACGTTGCAGGTGAGGTTGGTCTCCTCCGCGATCACGTTCCTGGCGCCGACCGCCATGGTCGCGATCGGATAGACCAGGAAGCCGTGGGTGGTGGAGATCGCCTCGTCGCCCTGGCCGAGATAGGTGTGGGCGAGCAGGTTGAGGATCTCGTCCGAGCCGGCGCCGCAGATGATGCGGTTCGGATCGAGGCCGAACGAGCGGCCGATCGCTTCGCGCAGCACGCGCGAGGTGCCTTCCGGATAGTCTTCCAGATGACCCGCCACGTTCTTGAAGGCTTCGATCGCCTTGGGCGAGGGCCCGAACGGCGTCTCGTTGGCCGAGAGCTTGAACACCTTGCGGCCCGGCTCCGGCACCGGGGTCTTGCCGGGCGTGTAGGGCGCAATATCGAGAATGCCGGGGTTCGGCACGGGGCGGGACATCTTCAACTCCGGATAGGCTTTAGGCGGTACGCGATTTACGATTTCGACCCGGTCGGGGCCACCGTATAGCGCGTTGCGTGGCTGCCGACGAGGGCCGTGGAGCGCACCGAGGCCCCCGCCTCGATCAGGGCAGCCTTGATTTTGTCGATGCTGCTCGCAGCCGTGACCGAGACCAGCAGCGCCGCGCCGTCGAAGGCGGTATCGGGCACCGCCACGATGTCGGCGAGCGGCGACAGGGTGCGCGCGACCTCGGCATTCCACCCCGACACGCGAACGCTGAAGGTCTCGACCTCCGTCACCAGGGCGCTGTCGGCGACGCGCGAGATCGCGAATACGGGCAGCGCGGCCGGATGGTCGGCGCGCTCGACGAAGGGCATCCGCGCGATGATCTTCGGCGCGCCTTCTGCCTCCAGCTCCAGCCACCACGGTGTGCGGCTGGAGGTCGCCGAGACCAGCGCCAGGTCGCCCTTGGATTTCGCCACCGCCTCGACTGCGGCCTGCGCGCTGAAATGCGCGACGTAGGGCACCGTGAAACCAAAATGGAAGCGGACGGAATCGCGCATCGCGGGCTCGCTCACCGAGATGTCGGCATGCACGGAGAACGGCGCCTGCACATAGGTGAAGGTCGAGATGATGACGCGCCAGATGCTCTCGACGGTGTCGAGCGGCAGGATGCCGCGATGACGTTGCACGATTTCGCGCATCATGGAGGCCTCGCGCGCGGGGCGGAAGGCCGAGCCGACCTCCTGGGTCTGCTTCACCTGGATCAGGCGGTCGATGATGTCGCCGCGCTGCATCAGCAGGCGATGCATGCTCTCGTCGATCGCATCGATCTCCTTGCGCAATTCCTGCAATGATGGTGGCGCGGGCGGACGTTGGGACATATCTGACAGTGGTTGTTGAGAGGCGTTCCAATGCGGGCCGGCCAACGAGATTGGTAAGGTCCGATCCGCTGCGATCAACGTCCTGATTAGGCAGTCAGGGCGACGAAAGCAAAGAGAAATGCAAAGGGAAATTAGGCCTGCTCGGCCGGCGCGGCAGGGATGAATTTGGCTGATCCGGGCCGCGACTTGACGAAAACCGTCCAAGCCGGTAGGTTTTTGCCTGTTCCGTGGTCATTTGAGCCGGCCGGCTTGCAGCCACGTTAAAAAACTCGCTAAACAGGCCGGGGACGCTTCCGATCCCGGCCGAACCTATCGTTCAGGCCGGGTTTTTCATGGCCTGATGTCAATGCGGTCTGAAGTCCGATCGCAAACGAGGTCGATGGTCAGATGGTTGGCGTCAAGTCCATTCCAAGTCCCGCGATCAGTGCCGACGATCGATCGCACGAGGTCGATCATCCGAGCTCGCTGGTCGCGCATTTCGGCGCTGAGCAGCCGCTGCGGCTCGATTGCGGCGTCGATCTCTCCCCGTTCCAGATCGCCTACCAGACCTATGGCGAGCTCAACGCCGATCGCTCCAACGCGATCCTGATCTGTCATGCGCTGACCGGCGATCAGCACGTCGCCAATGTGCATCCCGTCACCGGCAAGCCCGGCTGGTGGGAGACCCTGGTCGGCCCGGGCCGGCCGCTCGATCCCGACAGGTACTTCATCATCTGCTCCAACGTGATCGGCGGCTGCATGGGCTCGACCGGGCCCGCCTCGATCAATCCCGCCACCGGCAAGGTGTGGGGCCTGGAATTCCCCGTCATCACCATTCCGGACATGGTGCGCGCACAGGCGATGCTGATCGACCGGCTCGGCATCGACACGCTGTTCGCCGTGGTCGGCGGCTCGATGGGCGGCATGCAGGTGCTGCAATGGACCGCGGCCTATCCGAGCCGCGTGTTCTCTGCGCTCGCGATCGCCTGCTCGACGCGGCACTCGGCGCAGAACATCGCATTCCACGAGCTCGGCCGCCAGGCCGTGATGGCCGATCCCGACTGGCACAACGGCGGCTATGCCGATCGCGGCATCCATCCGCATCGCGGCCTCGCGGTGGCACGCATGGCGGCGCACATCACCTATCTCTCGGACGCGGCGCTGCATCGGAAGTTCGGCCGGCGCATGCAGGATCGCGAGCTTCCGACTTTCTCGTTCGACGCCGACTTCCAGGTCGAGTCCTATCTGCGTTACCAGGGCTCGTCCTTCGTCGAGCGCTTCGACGCCAACGCCTATCTCTATCTGACGCGCGCGATGGACTATTTCGACATCGCCGCCGACCATGACGGCGTGCTGGCGAAGGCCTTCGCCGGCATCCAGACGCGGTTCTGCGTCGTCTCCTTCACCAGCGACTGGCTGTTTCCGACCTCGGAATCGCGCGCGCTGGTGCATGCGTTGAACGCCTCGAGCGCGCGGGTGTCGTTTGCCGAGATCGAGACCGATCGCGGCCACGATGCCTTCCTGCTCGACGTGCCCGAGTTCTTCGACATCTCCCGCGCCTTCCTGCAATCGGCCGGCAAGGCGCGCGGACTGAATGGTGGGGGTGACTAGCAATGTCAGTGCAGGAAGTTCTGCCGCTGGGCGGCGTTGCGGCCGGGCAGTCCGGCCAGGTTCGCGCCGACCATCTGCTGGTGGCCGAGATGGTCAAGCCGGGCTCGAAAGTGCTCGATGTCGGCTGCGGCGACGGCGACCTGCTTCAGCTGCTCGAGGCTCGCGGCATCGACGGCCGCGGCATCGAGCTGTCGCGCGAGGGCGTCAACCGCTGCGTCGCCAAGGGCCTCGCGGTGGTGCAGGGCGACGCCGATACCGACCTCGTCAACTATCCCGATGATGCCTTCGACTACGTGATCCTGTCGCAGACGCTGCAGGCGACGCGGCAGCCGAAGGTCGTGCTGGAGAATTTGCTGCGCATCGGCCATCGCGCCATCGTCTCGTTCCCGAATTTCGGCTTCTGGAAGATGCGGCTGCAGCTGCTGATCGGGGGGCACATGCCGCGCACGGAGAATTTGCCGGCGACCTGGTACGACACCGCCAACATCCACTTCTGCACCATCAAGGATTTCGTCGAGCTGTGCGACGCCATCAACGTCAAGATGGAGCGCTCGGTGGCGCTCGATCTCTACGGCCGCCCGGTGCCGCTGAACCTGCCCTGGTGGGTGTGGAACATGTTCGGCGAGCAGGGCGTATTTCTGCTCAGCCGGGGCGGAGGGAAGTAGTTTCTCCGTCATTGCGAGGAGCTCTTGCGACGAAGCAATCCAGGCTGTCCCCGCGGCGGGATTCTGGATTGCTTCGCTGCGCTCGCAATGACGGAATACTTGGCGGCGCCCTCGCTCTAATGCGCCGCCAGCGACCGCGGATCGCGCACCGGCCAGCGCCCGGCCTCAACCAGCGTCACGAACCGCTCCACGCTTTCGTTGAACAGCGCGGGCTCCTCGAGATTGAGCACGTGGCCCGATTTCGGAAACATCGCGAGCCCTGCCGCCGGCAGATGCTTCTTCAGGAACAGGCTCGGCCCGACGCAAGGGTCGTCCTCGTCGCCGCAGATGATCAGCGCGGGCGTAGCGACCTTCGCGATCGTGTCCGCCATCGTGTAGATCGAGGGACGGCCGCCCTGGAAGCCGCGCATCGTGTTGGCCGAGCCCTTCGCATCGTGGCGCGCCAGCGCGGCGTAGAAATCGGCGTGGCCGCGCGGATCCTTGACCAGGAAGGGAATCCGGCTCGGCGCCTCGCGCGTGACCTTCGCCACTTCAGCGGAGCCCAGCGTCTCGAACTGCTCGGCATTGGCGCGGCACTGCTTGCGCCAGGCCTCTAAGTTCTCGAGCTCCGAGCCGGAGCCGACGCCGGCGAGCGTCATCGACAGCGCGCGATGCGGCGCGGTCACGCCGATCTGGAGCGAGGAGTAGGCGCCCATCGAGAGCCCGACGAGATGCGCGCGCTCGATCTTGAGATGGTCGAGCACGGCCAGCGCATCGGTGTAGAAATGCGTGTAGGTGTAGACCTCGCCATCAGGCACGTCCGACGGCGTGTAGCCGCGCGCCGAATAGGTGATGCAACGGTGGCCGCGCGAGAAGTAGCGCATCTGCGGCTCCCAATTGGTGTGGTCGGCCGCGAACTCGTGCAGAAAAATAATCGGCGTTCCCTGACCCGCCTCTTCGAAATAGATGCGGACGTCATCCCAGGTCGTGGCGTGGGGCATTAACTGTTTCCCTCTCTTCGGGCCGCCTTTGCAGGATTGCAGTTAATGCTGATGTCCGCAATGCGGCAGCTTCGCACCAGCACCGGCACAAAATCATCGCAGCTATTCGCGGGCGTTGCGTCTTTTTCTCGCCACATCCGGAAGCTTTACGCCCCAGCGGATGTCGGCCACGGCACGGGCCGGCGGGAAAGAGGGGTGTCAACGAAGGATGAAGAATGTTTGAGTTGTTTGTGTTCCGCCTGTCGCGTTGTGTTGTCGCGCTGGCGGTTTTCTTCGCGGCGGTCGCCGCATTCGTTTCTCCGGCCTCGGCGCGGCCGCATCATCGTCATAGCGCAGAGCGGCACACTCACGTGCACCACGCCAGACATCATCACTATCGCCATCATGCACGCAGCTCGCGCTTCGAGCGCAGCGCGGCGCAGTTGCAGGCGGGCGGCTTCGCCGACACGCAGGCCAGCTATGATCCGAATGCCAGCGCCGGCGGTGCGGGCAATAACGGCATGGCTGCCAGCGGCGGCTTCGGCGGCGGATCGGGCCTCGTGTCCGAGGCGCGCCGCTATCTCGGCGGCAATCCGACCGGGCGCGGCAGCCTGTGGTGCGCGCGCTTCATGAACATGGTGCTGGAGCACACCGGCCATCGTGGCACGGGCTCGGACATGGCGAACTCGTTCGCACGGTACGGCACGCGCGTCTCCGGCCCGCAGGTCGGCGCCATCGCGGTGATGTCGCGCGGCCGCCGCGGCGGTCATGTCGGCATCATCACCGGCATCGACGCGCAGGGCAATCCGATCATGATCTCCGGCAACAACGGCAACCGCGTCCGCGAGGCGCCGGTCTCGCGCGGCCGGATCTATGCGTATGTGATGCCGAATTGACGCTCATCGCCGTCGTCATTGCGAGGAGCGAAGCGACGAAGCAATCCAGGCTGCCTCAGCGGACAGATCTCTGGATTGCTTCGCTGCGCTCGCAATGACGGAGTGTGTCGAGCCGACGTCGGCTCACACCAGTCTCGGCGCTTCCACCGCAACCGCATCGCCCACCCCGATCTCGCCACCTTCGATCACCTCGGCATAGATGCCGCAGTCCATGTGGCCGAGGTGGCGCGAGAGCGTCGGCGGGATCTCGAGATCGCGCTTGGCCGTCACCGGGTCGACATTGGTGGCCGGGCAGCGGACGATGCGCTTGACCACCTTCAGCCGGGCCTCGCCGATCGCGAGCGTCTGGCCGACGAGGTCGAGCTCGGACCAGGCCGGCCAGCCCTTGACGTAGAGATTGCCGCGGAAGCGCAGCGGGTGCACGGCGGTGCCGCCGAGCATGGTCTCGATGGCGCGGACGCTGTCGAGATTGATGATCGACACGACCTTGCGGGCGACGTCGGAGAAGCTGTGGTCGCGGCCCGAGAGCACCTTCGGCGGACCCTTCAGTTCCGGCTGAAAATTCTCGGTGAAATAGCTCTCGATGGCGGCGCGCCCGGCGGCGGTCTCCAGATCGCCGCTGGCGACGATCTGGCCGTCCTTGCGGATGGTCAGGCGGTTGGTCGCATCCTCGAAGCGGCTGTCGAGGGAGGCCAGGCGCTCATTGCGCGCCAGCATCAGGAACAGGATTTTTGGCTTCCATTCGGGCGCCTCGGGGTCGAAGCCGCTCGGGCCGTTCTCGATGGCGTAGCGGCGGTCGGCGGGCAGCGTCTCCCCGCGCCGCAAGGGGACGCGGGGCAGGGCCTCCGGTGTCAGGCCCTTGATCGGGTAGCGGTAGAGGCCGGTGATTTCGGCGGTCTGGCTGGCTTTCATGCCGCTACTTAGGGGATTCGACGCAGCTCCGCCAAGCCGGCCGATCAGCGCACGAAATTGTGAAGTCGCCTCTTTCGCATCCGCAACCCGCTTCCCACATCTGCCTCAGGCTGGCGGCCACGCCGGTCCACGACGACCGTTACCGGTTGAGAAACGTCAATGCGGTAATCGGAAACCCAATGAAGATGCCATTTGGGGTGCCTTAGAGGGCCCCAGGGGCAGGCCGAGGGAAAGAAAAGATGAATATCGACAAATACACCGAACGCTCCAGGGGCTTCATCCAGTCCGCGCAGTCGCTCGCGGTCCGCGAGGGGCACCAGCAGTTCTCCACCCTTCACGTCCTGAAAGTCCTCCTGGACGACAATGAAGGGCTCGCGGCCGGTCTGATCGACCGTGCCGGCGGCAATTCCCGTGCGATCCTGAAGGCGACCGAGGAGGCCCTGAACAAGGTGCCGAAGGTCTCCGGCGGCGGCGCCGGCCAGATCTACCTCGCGCCCGAGCTCGCCCGCACCTTCGACGCGGCCGAGAAGGCCGGCGAGAAGGCCGGCGACAGCTTCGTCACCGTCGAGCGGCTGCTGCTCGGTCTCACGCTGGAGAAGACCAGCGAGGCAGGCGCGATCCTCAGCAAAGGCGGCGTCACCCCGCAAAACCTCAATGCGGCGATCGAGGCGCTGCGCAAGGGCCGCACCGCGGATTCGGCGACCGCCGAGAACGCCTATGACGCCCTGAAGAAATATGCCCGCGACCTCACCCAGGCTGCGCGCGACGGCAAGCTCGATCCGGTCATCGGCCGCGACGAGGAGATCCGCCGCACCATCCAGGTGCTCTCGCGCCGGACCAAGAACAATCCCGTCCTGATCGGCGAGCCCGGCGTCGGCAAGACCGCCATCGCGGAAGGCCTCGCGCTGCGCATCGTCAACGGTGACGTGCCCGAGAGCCTGAAGGACAAGAAGCTGCTGTCGCTCGACCTCGGCGCCCTGATCGCGGGTGCCAAATACCGCGGCGAGTTCGAGGAGCGGCTGAAGGCCGTGCTGCAGGAGGTGACCGGCAGCGAAGGCACTTTCATCCTCTTCATCGACGAGATGCACACGCTGATCGGGGCCGGCAAGGGCGACGGCGCGATGGACGCCTCCAACCTGCTCAAGCCGGCGCTCGCCCGCGGCGAGCTGCACTGCATCGGCGCGACCACGCTCGACGAGTACCAGAAGCACGTCGAAAAGGACGCGGCGCTGGCGCGGCGCTTCCAGCCGATCTTCGTCAGCGAGCCCTCGGTCGAGGACACCATCTCGATCCTGCGCGGCCTGAAGGACAAGTACGAGCAGCATCACGGCGTGCGGATCACCGATTCTGCGCTTGTGGCAGCCACGACCCTGTCCAACCGCTACATCACCGACCGCTTCCTGCCGGACAAGGCGATCGACCTCATGGACGAAGCCGCGGCGCGGCTGAAGATGCAGGTCGATTCCAAGCCGGAAGAGCTGGATTCGCTCGACCGTGAGATCATCCGGCTCAAGATCGAGCAGGAGGCGCTGAAGAAGGAAAGCGACCTCGGCTCCAAGACTCGTCTCGAATCTCTGGAGAGGGAGCTGGCTGAGCTCGAGGAGAAGTCTGCGGCGCTGACGTCGCGCTGGAGCGCGGAGAAGAACAAGCTCTCCAACGCCCAGAAGCTGAAGTCCGAGCTCGACGCACTTCGTGTCGAGCTCGCCAATGCGCAGCGGCGCGGCGAATTCCAGAAGGCCGGCGAGCTGGCCTATGGCCGCATTCCGGAGCTGGAGAAGAAGCTCGCGGAGATCGAGGCGCGTGAAGGCTCCGGCGAGATGATGGAGGAGGCGGTCACCGCCAACCACATCGCGCAGGTGGTCTCGCGCTGGACCGGCGTGCCCGTCGACAAGATGCTGGAGGGCGAGAAGGAGAAGCTCCTGAAGATGGAGGAGCAGCTCGGCACCCGCGTCGTCGGCCAGGCTGAGGCCGTGCGTGCGGTCGCAACCGCCGTGCGCCGTTCGCGTGCGGGCCTGCAGGACCCGAACCGCCCCACAGGCTCGTTCATGTTCTTAGGGCCTACCGGCGTCGGCAAGACCGAGCTGACCAAGGCGCTCGCGGAGTACCTGTTCAACGACGAGACCGCGATGGTCCGCCTCGACATGTCCGAATACATGGAGAAGCACTCGGTCTCGCGGCTGATCGGTGCGCCTCCGGGCTATGTCGGCTATGACGAGGGCGGCGCGCTCACCGAAGCGGTGCGGCGCCGGCCCTACCAGGTGGTGCTGTTCGACGAGATCGAGAAGGCGCATCCCGACGTCTTCAACGTCCTGCTGCAGGTGCTCGACGACGGCCGCCTGACCGATGGCCAGGGCCGCACCGTCGACTTCCGCAACACGCTGATCATCATGACCTCGAACCTCGGTTCGGAATTTTTGGTGAACCAGCCGGAGGGCGAGGACACAGCCGCCGTGCGCGAGCAGGTGATGGGAACGGTGCGGGCGCATTTCCGCCCCGAATTCCTCAACCGCGTCGACGAGATCATCCTGTTCCACCGCTTGCAGAAGAGCGAGATGGGCCGGATCGTCGAGATCCAGTTCGCCCGGCTGCAGAAGCTTTTGGCCGATCGCAAGATCGTTCTGAGCCTCGATGCCGCCGGCCGCGACTGGCTCGCCGCCAAGGGCTGGGACCCCGCCTACGGCGCAAGGCCTCTGAAGCGGGTGATCCAGCGCTACCTCCAGGATCCGCTCGCCGAGATGATCCTCGGCGGCGACGTCAGGGACGGCGACACCGTCGCGATCTCCTCCGAAGGCAACGTGCTGACCTTCAACGGCAAGGCGCCGCAGACCGCGGAGATCGCCCAGTTCGAGGCGCCGGTGTCGAAGCGGAAGCTGAACTGAGCGTCATCGCGGCCTGAAACGACAGATCGCCCCGGAGAGGTTCACTTCTCCGGGGCGAATTGTTTTCGTCGGTCCGGTTGACGCCCTAGCCGGCTGGGAACGCGGAGTCGGGCTCGGCCGGTCCAACTTCGGCGTCGTCCTCTTCGAGTTCCGACAGGATATCGACAAGCTCGCGT
The DNA here is from genome assembly GCF_025200885.1 of Bradyrhizobium huanghuaihaiense. Taxonomy (NCBI): domain Bacteria; kingdom Pseudomonadati; phylum Pseudomonadota; class Alphaproteobacteria; order Hyphomicrobiales; family Nitrobacteraceae; genus Bradyrhizobium; species Bradyrhizobium huanghuaihaiense. The sequence goes on from NZ_CP104172.1 coordinate 1,685,247, forward strand.
ACCCGCCCCTGCGCCAGTGGCCGCAAATCGTTGATCATGGGCTCGTCGTTGGCGAGCCAGGCTTGGGCTTCGGCGAGCTCGTCCATGGTGGCGCCGGTGCCAATGATGCTGGCGATGGTCAGGTCGTCAGCTCCACCGACGGCCTTGATGACGTCGTCTCGTGTCAAAGGCTGCATGGCATTCATCCCCTTTGCCGCTGCACCGGACACTTCAACCAAATGACCATCGTGTCAGTTCCCCAATTGGCAGGCCGATCTGCGCATGGGGCAGATGCCGGGTGGGAGATCGCACAGCCTCGACGGTGCATCCTTACCGCAATCGGCCGCGTCCCTACAATTTTGACGCGTCGCACGCAAAAAGGGTGTTGTTCGAAAGCGACACGGAGAACGCTTTAACGCGGAGGATGTCTGAATCCTCTTGAACAACCTGCCCCATCGTCGCCACAATCCTTACCGGGGAGTTAAGGGGGCGTGCGATGCGTGGTGTGGCGGAGTTGCGTCGCGTGGGGCGGTCGTTTGCCGGCATTGCGCTGGTTGGACTGTTATTGGCGGGGTGCGAAACCTTCCGCGGAAGGCCAGATCGAATTTACACTGTTGCCGAAGAGGTGGCGAACGCGCGGGAAGCATTGCCTGGTATCGCGACCAGCTACGAGTTCGCCAGGTCCGACAATGATCGGATATTCTATCGCAACGAGTACATCGCTCGCCGGATGTACATCATCGACGCAGAATTCACCGAGTTCGAGACCGCTCTGACGAAGGAACGGGGCGAGTTTGGCTTTACGACGGCGGTGGTCACGCAAGGATTGACGACCGCCGGGGCCGTGTTCACGCCGGCTAATACCGTGCGAACCCTGAGTGCGCTCGCGGGGGGCGTGAATGCAAGCAGGGGCTTTTACGATTCAGAGTTGCTTGTAAACAAGACCATTCAAATCGTGCAGGCCCAGATGGAAGCAAAGCGCGACATCGTCGCCTCCCGCATCATCTCAAAGGTGAACTTCGCTCCACGTACCTATCCTCTCTCCGCTGCCCTACATGATCTTGAAGACTACTATCGTGCGGGCACACTGACGGCCGGCTTGATCAAAGCGAGCGCCGAGGCGGGAGAAGCTGCCAAGGAAGCTGCCACCCAGAAGGAAGCCGCGATGGTTCTCCAGGGAGGCGCTTTCCAACCGAGCGAAGATACGACCAAGCGTGTGCTGGCGTACTTTGCGCCAGGCCCGAAGCGTGCTGACCGGCTCGCAAGAATGAGCGAATGCTTGTTCGCGGTAGGATTCCGTAGTCCTTCGGGAGGCGCTCCGAGCGCCCTCAGTTTTTCCATAGGAGCAAATAACCGGGGTGCGCGATTGAACATGATGAAGTGCGCGAGTGAAAACAAAGATCCGATGTAGTTTCGATCAATTGATGGAGGCGAACATGTCTCAGTATCACAAACATGGTGCCTATGACCCTAACGGACCCACTACAAAGAGGGTAGTCGCGTATTTCTCGAGCGGAGCGAAACGCACCCAGCGATTGCAACGAATGAGTGCGCGACTGTTTGAAATGGGTTTACGCTCCCCGAAGGGCGGTCCTCCAAATGCTTTGGCGTATGCAATTGGATCGGGCAATCGGAGCGTCAGATTGCAGATGATTGAGCACGCAAAGACGCACGATCCGATGTAGTTGCGTTCGTATATATGGGGGATGACGATGACTACTACGAACGTCGATATTTCGAATAAAGATGACGCAAAAGCGCTTGTGCAGACCTTTGTTGATCAAGATGAGCAAGTCGCAAAAATAGAAATTACCGTGACGAATGGCGTGTTTGCCGGGGCAGTCACCTTTAATGATCCGCCTGCGCCCGAGGCAGTGGGAGACGGAACAATGGATACGGCCAAGACGGATGCGGCCAAAGCCATTGACGATGGAAAATCCAAAATAACCATCGAGAGAAGCGACGCCGGTAAATGGACCGTAACAGCCACGTAGTAGCGAACCTTAAGGGGACTAACGACCGCAACCAGCGTCACCCGCGCAGGCGACACGCCGGTGCGCGGCTCGGCGTGGCTTCGCGCGATTGCGTCTGCTCGGTCCTGTACTTCATTATCACGCGCGGGCAGCGGGTGCGGAAAGCATAGCCCAGCGTGGGCCAGAGGAACAACCCGCGGGCGGGCTCGCCAAGTCCGCCTGACTGGAACGCGCCGAAAACTTATTTCTTCACTACCTTGTAGATCGCATTCTCCACGTCCGAGGAGACGTAGATGACGCCAGTCGCACCGATCGCGACACCCGTCGGAATATGCGTCGGCAGCCCTCCAGGTGCCCCGGTCAGGCCGATTGGAAGGTTAGCCGCGATCTCGGTAGCCTTGCCGCTCTCCGGCTCGATCGCGATCAACCGCTTCGCGCCGACCTCGGCCACGATCAGCCTGCCGTCGCTCGCGCGCGCGATGCCTTCGGGCATTTTCAGCTCCCTGACGAGCACGGTCTTTTCGCCGTTGCTGTCGACCCTGGCGACGGTGCCGGCAAAGGCCTCGGTGACATAGACCTCGCCGCTCGGCCCACCGACGAGCCCCACCGGGCCCTCGAGGTCGCCGATCAGTGTGGTGCGATCCTTGCCGTGCTCGCCGCTGACGCGGACCAGCGATTTGGTGCCAAGCTCGGCCACCAGGATGTTGCCGTCCGCGAGCACGATGGCGTCATGCGGCGCCTTGAAGCCATGCAGCATGTCGCGCGTTGCGCCGGTCTTGCCGTCGATCACCTGCACCGTGCCGGTGAACCAGCTCGACAGGATCACGTCGTTGCCCTTCGCCGTCGCACTCATCGGATATTCGAGCGTGACGCCGGCGGCGTGCATGCGCGCCTTCTCGGTGACCTCGCCGGTCACCCCGTCCACCGTGCGATAGGCGAACACGTCGGCGACGTGAATCGTGTCCTTGCCGTTCTCCGAGGTGACACCGATGCCGCCGGGCAGGGCGAGCTTGCCGATGATGATCTGCTTGGCCTGGCCGGTCGCCGGATCGACCTCCTGGATGCCGTTGTCGGCCATGTTGGAGACGTAGATGCGGTCCTTGTCGTCGATGGCGAGGTTGTCCAGCGACGGCTTCAGCTGCGCGACCACGGTCTTGGCGCCCGACCTGGGATCGACCCGCACGAGCTGGCCGAGCGCGGTATCGACCACAAAGAGATTGCCCTTGGAATCGAAATTCACTGCCGCCGGGACCTTGAAGCCGTCGGCAACCACCGTCAGCTCGGCCTTGTCGACGTCGACCTTTGCGACCTGTCCCTTGAACCAGAGCGGACCGTAGAGCTTGTCGTCGGGGCCGAATTCGAAGCCGTTGAGGCCGCCCATCTTCTCCATGATCTGGCGGGGCGGTTTGACGCCTTCGACGTCGATCTCATAGAGCGTGTCGCCGAGAAAGACGGTGGTGGCGTAGAGCCTGCCGTCCTTGCGGAAGGCGAGGGAATTGATACCGGGAAGGCCCGAGGCGAGCTTCCTGATCGGGCCGTCGCCCTTGCGCGCGTAGAGATCGCCGGCCAGGAAGCCGGTCCAGGCCATGGTGCCGTCGGGCGCGAATGCAATGTCGTCGGCCATTCCGACCGGGGCGGGGATTGCAACCTTGGCGGTACCGCCGGCGATGTCGACCTCATAGAGCGCAGCGCCGGCGACGCTGCCGGCGAACAAATGGCCGGCGTTGTCGATCCCGAGCCCGTGCACGCCATGGAACGCCGAGCCCGGAACGAGCCTGCTAACCTCCCAGTTTTCAGCGGATGCGCGCGGGATGCAGAAAACCGCAGCAATCAGGGCCGCGCAGGCGAGCCTGTTCTTCATGGCGAGACCTCCCGTTTTTTTGGAAAGTATTCGCCCGTCACACGGCTTTGGCAAACGAAACTTGACGTTGTGACGCGATGAAGCGGCCGCTGTTTCGCAGCGTTCCGTTCAATCATGTTCGAAGATGTCCGGACAGTGTCGGGCGGTCGCCGACTTAGCGGTTTGTCACCTGCAACGGTCCGCCCGTTGCATCCGACATGCGCGCGATGGCGCCGCCTCGGCCGCTCATCATGCCATCGAGCCGGTCACGTTCCTTCTCGAAGCCTGCGAGCATCGGGCCTTCCAGCGAGCGCCCCCGCGGCAATTTCACACGCAGCGGATCGACGAAGCGGCCGTTCACCAGGATTTCGTAGTGCACGTGCGGGCCGGTCGACGCGCCGGTCGATCCGACGAAGCCGATGACCTGGCCCTGGCGGACCTTCCTGCCGGCTTCCATGCCCTTGGCGTAGGCCGACATGTGGCCGTAGGCCGTCTCGTAGCCGTTATTGTGCTTGATGCGGACATACTTGCCGTAGCCGCCCTCAGTGCCGATCTTTTCGATCACGCCGTTGCCGGAGGCGAAGATCGGCGTGCCGTAGGCGGTGGCCCAGTCGACGCCGGTGTGCATCTTCACATAGCCCAGGATCGGGTGGCGGCGGCCGCCGAAGCCCGAGCGCATGATGGCGTTGTTGACGGGCTTCCTGACCAGGAACTTCTTCGCGCTCTTGCCGGTCTCGTCGTAGTAGTCGACGACGCCGTCGTCGGGGCTCTGATAGCGATAATATTTCTTGGTCTCGCCGCCGACGGTGAGCGAAGCGAACAGCACGTCGTTCTTTTCGCTCGACGTCACGCCCTCGTCCTCGCCGGCGTAGAACACGTCGAAGGAATCGCCCGGCTGCACCTTGCGCTGGAAATCGACGTCGTAGGAATAGATCTTGATCATGTCCTCGATGACCGGCATCGGGACCTTGTTGCGCATCGCGGTCTCGTAGATGCTCTGGTAGAGCCGGACGCCGGTACCGTCATCGTCGTCATCGTCGTCGCTGTTGGCGTTGGCCGCAGCGTCGGCGACGGTGTTCATGCTGGAGACGTCGACCGCGACGTATTTGCCGAGATCGGACAGCGCCGCGATCGCTTCCACCATGGTGTCGTTTGCAACCACGACGCGATAGGGCTGGAGCCGGGCGCCGGGGCTTGCGGGCGCCATCAGGATGCGGAGCTTTTCGCCTTCCTTCAGGCCGCCGTCGCGGCCGCGCGGGCCGAGCGTCGCAGTGATCGCCTTGATCTCCTCAGGCGTCGCGCCGAGATCGCGCAGCACGGAGCCGACGCTGTCGCCCTTCTTGACCAGATGGACGCGTTCGCCATTGGGATTGCCGCCGGTGATCTGTTCCTTGGTCTTCGGCAGCAGCGTGACGTTTTCCGGCACCACGCGCGTCTCGAAGCCGGCATAGGGATCGGACGGCGACACCTCGGTGGCGTAGGCCATCTTCATGTCGGACGGACCGGTCGCGCCGGAGACGTCGGCGGCGGCATTGGCAAGCGAGGCGTAGCGCACCCCGCCATTGCCGCGCCAGTTGGCGGCATCGCGCACCCGCATCAGGATGTCGTCGAGCGCCACCACCGCGGAGATCTTGGCTTTCGGCAGCACCGGCGACAGGTCCTTGGTCACGAAGGAGACCTCGGCGTCGGGCTCGACGGCTTCGGGATTGTTCGGATCTTCCGACGCACTCTTCGGATCGGAGCCGACGTCGGTGAGAAGACGCTGGGCGTTGAACGGCGGAATCTTCGCCGACAGATCGCTCGTCGTCATCGACAGATTGCCGGCGATCCGGACGAAGGGGCGCACCCGCATCACGTCGCGGTTGCCGACGCGGGCGACCGTCGAGACGCGCATGATGTTGCGCGAGGCGGTGGATTCACTGGGTGGCGGCAGGCGATCGCTCTTGTGCAGCGTGGCGGCGCGGTCAGCTGCGCCGAATGCCCCACGCAGCGCGCCTTCGACCCGTTCCGGAACCTTGGCGAAGGTCATCTCGCCGTCGAGGGAAGCGAAAACGGCGCCGCCGATCAGGGCTGCGCCGCAAAGTCCGGTCAAAATTGTCCCGCTGAACCATTGTACCGAGACGCGACGGCGGTCGATGACGGCGGCTTCCGAACCATCGACGGACAGCGGCGGCTCGTGGCCGAGATCGATGATCCCGGTCTCACGCCCATAAGCGCCGCGTGACGTCCTGTGGTTCAACCCAAGTCCCCCAATCAACGACCCAAGAGGCCAATTCCAAGAGCCCAATTTCCAAGAGCCCGGTTTCAAACCCCTTCCTGACCGCCCTCTTCGAGGGGCATCGCAGGAATGGGCAAGCCGCACAGGCGTCCGCGGTCAGAAGGCCCCGATGACGGGCCGGCCGAATTTACGAACAGCTAAGCGGAAAAAGATCTCTCGATGTCTCTCGAATGTCCGAAGAAGGCCGCTTCATCGTCTGATCGCCCTCCTCTGACCCCACGCAAACCGCCGGCAGCCCCCACTGGCATCCCCGCGATTCAAGCTTGTCTGTATCAGAACGCCGCGGGATTGTGGCTCTAGTACGGCGCCTAATACGGAAAAAGTTTCATGAACGGCCGGGCCCGAGAGGCCCGTGTGGCTGGCGCGGGAGCTCGGCCCGGTCCAGGTCGAGCTCAGTCTGGCTTAGGATGGGACTCTGCCTGCTTGGGCGCTGGGTGGCGTTGGGAAGGGGCAGGGGGAGGCGTCTGGAGGGGCCCCAAAGCGGCCTCCGGAGCCCGCCGGCGCGCAAACTTTTTTTGAGATTTTCTGCGGGGTGGCTTCGATCCGCGCGTTGGCGCCTCCTCTAATCGACTGGAATCGCTAGAATTTTTCCGATGATCCACTGTGCGACGATTTGTTGACGATTGGCGTTGACAGCCCGGAAGGTGGGGCCTATAACCCCAATCACTGAGCGCGGCGCCGCCGGGTCACTGACCAAGGCGAGCGAACGCGCCACTGATGCTCCTCACCTCGTTGAGTGACACAACAGCCGACACCAGTCGGTTGGAGTTCATCCATCGTCGGTAAGGGTGTCGGAACCCTTCCTCTCAGGAAGGTTGGGGCCTCTCCGGTCCCGGGCTGTTTGACAAGTGAAGATGAAGAAAGAGAAACGTGGACGGCGGAGTCCTTGCGGGTCTCGCTTCTGAAAGGCTTCGGCTTTTCTGATCGAGACCGGACGAAAGACTTCGGCGGTACACGTTTCAAAGGAAACACCATCGTTGCCAGCGATGTGAATCGCAGGCAGCACATCGACTTCGGTCGATAATGGTGGGACCTCGTCAAACGTTGTGATCAGCCGGTTCAAAGTTCAAGTCCAACTTGAGAGTTTGATCCTGGCTCAGAGCGAACGCTGGCGGCAGGCTTAACACATGCAAGTCGAGCGGGCGTAGCAATACGTCAGCGGCAGACGGGTGAGTAACGCGTGGGAACGTACCTTTTGGTTCGGAACAACACAGGGAAACTTGTGCTAATACCGGATAAGCCCTTACGGGGAAAGATTTATCGCCGAAAGATCGGCCCGCGTCTGATTAGCTAGTTGGTAGGGTAATGGCCTACCAAGGCGACGATCAGTAGCTGGTCTGAGAGGATGATCAGCCACATTGGGACTGAGACACGGCCCAAACTCCTACGGGAGGCAGCAGTGGGGAATATTGGACAATGGGGGCAACCCTGATCCAGCCATGCCGCGTGAGTGATGAAGGCCCTAGGGTTGTAAAGCTCTTTTGTGCGGGAAGATAATGACGGTACCGCAAGAATAAGCCCCGGCTAACTTCGTGCCAGCAGCCGCGGTAATACGAAGGGGGCTAGCGTTGCTCGGAATCACTGGGCGTAAAGGGTGCGTAGGCGGGTCTTTAAGTCAGGGGTGAAATCCTGGAGCTCAACTCCAGAACTGCCTTTGATACTGAAGATCTTGAGTTCGGGAGAGGTGAGTGGAACTGCGAGTGTAGAGGTGAAATTCGTAGATATTCGCAAGAACACCAGTGGCGAAGGCGGCTCACTGGCCCGATACTGACGCTGAGGCACGAAAGCGTGGGGAGCAAACAGGATTAGATACCCTGGTAGTCCACGCCGTAAACGATGAATGCCAGCCGTTAGTGGGTTTACTCACTAGTGGCGCAGCTAACGCTTTAAGCATTCCGCCTGGGGAGTACGGTCGCAAGATTAAAACTCAAAGGAATTGACGGGGGCCCGCACAAGCGGTGGAGCATGTGGTTTAATTCGACGCAACGCGCAGAACCTTACCAGCCCTTGACATGTCCAGGACCGGTCGCAGAGACGTGACCTTCTCTTCGGAGCCTGGAACACAGGTGCTGCATGGCTGTCGTCAGCTCGTGTCGTGAGATGTTGGGTTAAGTCCCGCAACGAGCGCAACCCCCGTCCTTAGTTGCTACCATTTAGTTGAGCACTCTAAGGAGACTGCCGGTGATAAGCCGCGAGGAAGGTGGGGATGACGTCAAGTCCTCATGGCCCTTACGGGCTGGGCTACACACGTGCTACAATGGCGGTGACAATGGGATGCGAAGGGGCAACCCCTAGCAAATCTCAAAAAGCCGTCTCAGTTCGGATTGGGCTCTGCAACTCGAGCCCATGAAGTTGGAATCGCTAGTAATCGTGGATCAGCACGCCACGGTGAATACGTTCCCGGGCCTTGTACACACCGCCCGTCACACCATGGGAGTTGGTTTTACCTGAAGACGGTGCGCTAACCCGCAAGGGAGGCAGCCGGCCACGGTAGGGTCAGCGACTGGGGTGAAGTCGTAACAAGGTAGCCGTAGGGGAACCTGCGGCTGGATCACCTCCTTTCTAAGGATGATCCTTCAGCGAGCTTCGGCTCACTATCGGATCGTTTTAGAAACATCAGTGGCCAACAGATCGCCAGATCGTTGAGCTGCATTGGCGGGATTTCGCCGTCTTCGTTTCTCTTTCTTCGCGGACGAACACGCGCTGGGCCTGCAATGGCAGGATCCGGGGTCCTTAACGGGATATGCGTTAGGGGCTTGTAGCTCAGTTGGTTAGAGCGCGCGCTTGATAAGCGTGAGGTCGGAAGTTCAAGTCTTCCCAGGCCCACCACTTACATCGAGTGAGCATTCGTCTTCTGGTTACGGGGCCATAGCTCAGCTGGGAGAGCGCGTGCTTTGCAAGCATGAGGTCGTCGGTTCGATCCCGTCTGGCTCCACCAGATGGTTTGATCACCGAGGTCATGCACCGTCGTCCGCGAAACATCACTTCGCATTCACTAGTCTGGATAGACAGTGAACTGCGTGTTTTCTGACATCGTAAAGAGGAGATCGATCCGAGTTGGGTCGTGCAGCAAGCAATTGCTACGCGAACCTTCATTATCTCCGGATCATTTCGGCGCTCGTGCGTCTTTCAAAGGTAGCTCACAAGGCTGCGCTTGAGAGACAAGCGAGTTGTAAATGATCCTTTTAGCGAAGCTTGACCGCCTCGCTATCGGAACGATCTTACGAAGCAAGCTGGTCTTTCTAGTCAATGTCCGGCTGTACGTAGCATTCATCGAGGGTGCGCGCCGCAAGGCAATCGTACGGACAACATTCTGCCGAGTGTGTGGACATTGATAATGAGAGCAATCAAGTGCCTTAAGGGTGTTCGGTGGATGCCTTGGCGCTGAGAGGCGATGAAGGACGTGCTACGCTGCGATAAGCCGTGGGGAGCTGCGAAGAAGCTTTGATCCGCGGATTTCCGAATGGGGAAACCCACCTTCGATAGCCGGAACTCCAAGACCTTGTGTCTTGGTGTTCGACCAGAAATGATCGGGACCATGACCGCGAGGTTTTGGATTTCCGGTTATCAAGAGAAGGTATGAGACTTCTGAATACATAGGAGGTTTCAAGCAAACCCAGGGAACTGAAACATCTAAGTACCTGGAGGAAAGGACATCAACAGAGACTCCGTTAGTAGTGGCGA